>UCML01000040.1:0-54905 GCA_900473675.1 Hyphomicrobiales bacterium
CGCCTTCATGGCCGAGGATCGCGGGAAACAGGCCTTCCGGGTCGGCACCAGACAGTGTGAACTCGTCGGTATGACAAATGCCGGTCGCCTTGACCTCGACCAGCACTTCGCCGGCACGCGGACCGTCCAGCTGAACCGTCATGATTTCCAATGGCTTGCCGGCCTGAACGGCAACAGCGGCGCGTACGTCCATGGTTGTTCTCCCTCGTATGAATTTGCGCCACAATCGCAGAGTGCTGGGCAGCGCTCAAGCCGGAATCGGCTCAGAATCGGTTGGTGATCTATTGCATGTCCTGTAGGACGCGGTTGATCTCCATCTCAAGGGCGGTGATCGCTTTTCCGGTCTGCTCGTGCAATTTCTTGACCTGTGCAAGCTGGTCGCGCAATTGTCCGGTAATGGTGTTTGAAAGATCGTCCTTCGGCGCCTCGCCGATGCCGGCGATCAGCCAGGCCGGGGTCACCCCGAGCACGCCGGCCAGCATGAACAGGCGGTTGGTGCGCGGCTCGGAGCGGTCGCGCTCCCAGGCGGAGATCGTATCGGTTCGAACGCCCAGCCGGTCCGCCAGTTCTTTTGCCGAAAGATTTATCGCATCGCGGGCACGCCAGATGCGGCCTCCGAGCGTATCATTGTCGCTTGGCCGGCGAAGCATGGTCAGAACGGTATCGGTCGATAAACGCATCGGTCTCTCCTTATGCCTTTTGGGCGTGGATGGGTCGAGTTCCGGGGCGGCCGCGATTGCGGTCGAAGACTTCACGGTTGCAATTTACAGGGCCTCCGGCCAGATTGGACACCCTTCCACGCCAAAAATGCAGCCAAAAGCGTCTTTTAGCCGATGCTGGTTTCAGACGATGCCGAAAATGGGAATTCCAGTTTGACCGCTTCCACCCGAACTGCAGGCGCGCCAGTCCATACCGTCATGCAAGGTCTCGCGATCATGCTGTTCGCCATGATCATCCTGCCCTGCATGGATGCGATCGCCAAATACATGGCAGTCTATCAGGGCATGTCGCCGGGGCAGGTGACGTTCTACCGGTTCTTCTTCCAACTGGTTTCGGTCCTGCCGATGCTTTTGTCGACCGGCGGCCTGCGCGCGCTGAAACCGAAACGGCTCTGGTTCAATCTTCTGCGCGGAGTCCTGCTTGCTGCGGCGGCTTTGTTGTTTTTCGTTTCGGTCAAATACATGCCGCTTGCCGATGTCTTCGCCATCTATTTCGTCGAGCCCTTCATCCTCACCTGCCTTTCGGCGCTTGTGCTGCGCGAAAAGGTCGGCTGGCGGCGCTGGATGGCAATCGTCATCGGCTTCGGCGGGGCGATGATCGTCATTCAGCCAAGCTTCGAGATATTCGGCCTGAAGTCGCTGCTACCGGTCTTCTGTGCCTTCCTGTTTGCCTGCTATCTTCTGTTGAACCGGGTCGTCGGTAATGCGGACACGCCGTTGACGATGCAGACGATCGCCGGCATCGGCGGTTCTTTGTTCATGATCGTGGCGATCGCCATCGGCTACAGTGCCGGCTCGGTGGATTTCGTCCCATCGCTGCCGCATTCCACTCTGGGCTGGGTTCTCGTCGTCGCGCTCGGCACGATCTCGGGATATGGCCATCTCCTCGTCGTCAAGGCGTTCCAGGCCGCGCCCGTATCCTTGCTTGCCCCGTTCCATTACCTGGAGATCATTACGGGGACTGCCTTGGGGTTCCTGATTTTTGGCGAGTTCCCGACGCTGTCGAAATGGCTGGGCATCGCCATTATTGTCGGCTCCGGCCTGTTCATGATCTGGCGGGAACGTCGGGCTGGTTTAATGGTAAAAATTGATTGAATCCATCAAGTCTTTGCTAACACTCAATCTTTCCGGATTGGAAACGGCTTCGGCCTAGTCTCGACCCAGTTTCATGATGAGACAGGAGAGAAACGATGGGTGAACTTCGTCTTTCTTATCCGGCATGTGTGATCGCCGGGAAGATGCGCTTGACGACCGATGATATCGGCATTCTGCGCGAGCATGTCTTCGTTCAGGGGCTCACTTCGTCGCAAGACGCGGTGATCCTCCTGGCGATCAACAGTTCCTGCAGTGAAAAATGCCCTGAATGGCATCACTACTTCATCGACACTATGACAGATTTCATTGTTCGCACCTGCTATCCGCAGGGAGCGATGGACGAATGGAATGCCGATTGGCTGATCGCGATGATCTCGACGCGCGGTGTGGTGAATTCACGGATCGAACTCGACCTCCTGTTTCATATTATCGATCTATCCACGCATATTCCCGACAGTCTCTCGATATTTGCACTGGAACAGATCCGCGTCGCGATGACCGAGGAAGTCGGTATCTGGGCCGGGCTGCGCGGCAGCAGGCAGCATGGGTTGCAGAAAGCGGATGTCCTGTTGATCACCAGGGTGATGAGTGCGATCGCGCGGTCGCGCGGCAGCCATCTGACGGCACGTGAGCGCAGGATGCTCGATCAGATCGGCATCCTGACGGGTCTACCGGGAGACCATGTCGCGGCGGCGTGATTTTCTAAAAACAGGGGAACCGGTCCATTCCGGATCCCTGCATGGTTTGTTCATGCTCTACGGCTAGCGTTCGGCTGACGATCAAGTGGAGAACGCACATGGCGACGCACACACCGGCGGTCGTGCTTCTGGTCATCAACATCGGCCTCCTATGGCTTCTGATGGCGGTGCCGCTCGGGCTACGCACGGTGCGGGTGCGAGCAACGTTCCAGGCAGGTGCGGGTAGAGTATGGAGCGCCGTTTCTCCGCTTGGGTCTTCGGCCGATTGGCACCATTCTGTTCTGACCAGCCGCGTGCTGCCTGAGGCTGTAAATCGGGTGCAGCAAACCTACACACACCGGGACCGGCACGGCCAGCCGATCGTCCGGTCCTTCGAGATCACGGAGAGGGCGGGCGGAAGCGAGTACGAAGCCCTGGTTCTCGACGACAGCGCTCTCGACGCTTCGTTCTGGAAAGATTTCCGCGAGCGACGCCGGATCGTGGAAGATGGCGACACGGTCCACCTGACAATCGAGCAGACGGATCGCTACCGTGGCTTTGCCTTTCTGATCTTCCGCTTCTTCGCTTTGCGACGTGAAGTGAAAGCGCTGCGTCAATGGCTCGATACCGGGCAGAGCAAGCCCGCGCGCGCCACATTTGAGCATCCGCTTGTCCAATTTGGTCTCGCTCTCCTGTCCACGTTGCTGCTTTGGCCGTTCTTCGGTCTCACCCACAATGGCCTGATGTTGTCGGCGCTGCTGACCGTTGTCATCGTACTTCATGAACTGGGACACATGGCCGCTTATCGCGCCTTCGGCCACAAGACGGTCCGGATGATCTTCGTACCGTTGCTCGGCGGTATCGCCATCGGCGGCAGACCCTATAATTCCCTTTTCGAGGTCGCCACTTGCGCCTTGATGGGGGCCGGCATGTCGGCGTTCTTCATTCCCGTCGCCATTGCCCTGCACGAGGCCGGCGGCGAAGGAGTGCTGGCCTTCGTGTCAGGCCCGGCCATATTGGTCTTCCTGCTGATCCTCGGCGCTTTCAATCTTCTCAATCTTCTTCCGATGAACCGTTTCGATGGCGGTCAGGTTCTGCGGCAGGTGTTCCGTTCACGCATCAGCCGGATGATGGGAAGTTTCCTCGTGACCCTGGTCATTCTCGGGGTCGGCTGGCGTATTGGCATCTCATCGCCGGCGCTGCTGGCGGGCCTTGCCGTCTTCGCGTTGCTCAGCATGATGGGGCAGGGCGGCGTGAAGCCGCGTCATCGTCTCGATGAAATGACGGACGGCCAGCGCATCGTCAGCGGACTTGGCCTCTACGCGGCGGTGGTTCTGCACGGCTATGCCATCGTCTATGCGACGGACCGGCTGTTCTCCTGATCGGACCGCAGACAGCCGTCTTCATTGACGGTGGGGCCGAAAATATCTTCGAAGGCCTGGCGAAGCTTGACGTCGACATCGGTCATCATCACCGGCAGCCCGAGATCGACCAGGCTAGTGACGCCGTAGCCGCGAATGCCGCAGGGTACGATACCGCCGAAATGATCAAGATCAGGATCGACGTTCAATGACATTCCGTGGAAGCTCACCCATCTGCGCAGGCGGATGCCGATCGCGGCGATCTTGTCTTCCGCCATCGAACCGTCGGGCAGGGCAGGTCGCTCCGGACGCCGTACCCAGACGCCGACGCGATCCTCGCGCCGTTCGCCACGAACATTCATGCTGCCGAGCGTTTCGATGACAAGGCTTTCGAGGGCGGCGACGAAGGCGCGGACGTCCTGCTTGCGGCGCTTGAGATCGAGCATGACGTAGACGACCCGCTGTCCCGGCCCATGATAGGTGTATTCGCCGCCGCGGCCGGTCTGGAACACCGGAAACCGGTCGGGCATGACGAGATCGGCGGCATCGGCGCTGGTGCCGGCGGTATAGAGCGGTGGATGTTCAACGAGCCAGACGAGTTCATCCGCTTCGCCGGCAGCAATTGCCGCCGCCTCACGCTCCATTGTCTCAATGGCTTCCGCATATTCGACAAGCGAGGGGGCGATTCTCCATCGAACCGGCGGACAGCCATCGGCAGCAAAGAATGTTTTCTCGAGGTTTTCGCGTTGCATGAGCCTGACAATCCCTTTGATTTGTTTTCTAAATGGTATGCGAAACGCCAAGAGTCCAGCATTCTCAGGCGGTCGGCAAACAGCCTGTTGAAATAGTTGAGGTAGCCGTCAACTTTCTGTCATCCTGCCCTTGTGCACCCCAAATGCTTTTGCTACATGCACCCCCGCCGGAGCAATTCGGCACCTACCACGATGCGGTCGTGGCGGAATTGGTAGACGCGCAGCGTTGAGGTCGCTGTGGGGCAACCCGTGGAAGTTCGAGTCTTCTCGACCGCACCATTAAAACCCGCTTCGGCGGGTTTTTTGTTGTCTTTTCAAAACAATGAAAATTACTGTCTTTCCCGCAGAGACCGAGCCGGGACGGCGTCACCCGGTTGAGCGCTGTTTTGCCAGCCTCTGTCTTTCAACTCTTTTCGGATGGCCTCATCTGTTTTGAGCCCGGAGTGATTGGTAGCGGCCGGGAACATATTCCTTCGAAGACACACGGATGTACATCGCTCCGCTGGGCGGAATCGGGCGCAACAAGACCGGTTCAGCCTCACGGATGATTGAAGGACATTTATGGTGTCACGGGCGATAGTGGCCGATCGGTCGACAGCCTGTCGGCGGTGTCGCCGCAAGCGGTGCATCAAACACATGGTGCAGCAGCAATTCAGAAATGCGCCGCTGTCGTCTTGATTCCAAATGGAAACCGGGGGCGACAAACGCCCCCGGTCTTGTTCTTAGATGAAATTCTGCATGAAGCGGGCACCGGAGCGCATGGAATATTTGCGCACGAGTGCCGCTACCTGATGGATCTCGTCATTCTTCGATTTGAGCGAAGCTTCCACCTTGTGGTCCGAAGCCGCGATCGGCTTGCCGAAGAGCGAGTTCGTATACTGGACCTGCGCCATCAGACGGGATTCGGTGTCCGGATGCGCGCCCTTGTGCAGGCAACTCGTGTCGACGAGGAACACGGTGCCAGCCTTGCCGGTGATGCGCGTTTCATCCGAAGCGAGGCCCGCTGCCGCAATCGCTTCGTCCGTATGGCGGCCGTCGGCCCAGAGATGCGAGGGGCGCTTGCGGTGCGTGCCGCGAACGAGCGTATGCGGTCCGGAGTGCAGCTCGACATCGGTCAGGTAGATGAACAGCTTGACGAAGCCCAGGCGGTGCATGTCGTGGTGATAGAGCTGTGCCGTGTCGGAGAGCGCCTTGGCGTTCTTGGCCTTGACGAATGAGTTGAGGAAGGCCACCGGCGTGTTGAAGATCGGCGGCACGCCCATATAGGCCTGCACGACCGAGAGCAGGAAGGGGTCCGAGGAAATCTCGTACATCTCTTCATAGTTCTGCGTGTAGCGGGAGCCGACCTTCAGCTGCATCGGGGCGCCGTCCTTGCCCTTGACTGCGGCTTCGACGGCATCACCGTGTTCCTTGACCAGCTGATTCTCGATCTTCTTCTTCAGGCTCTTGACGATGACATCCGGGACGAGAACCTTGGACTTCCACCAGCCGTGAAGCTCCAGGTGACGTGCAGCACCGTTAATCACCTTGGTCCAAGCATCGGCGGTGTCGTCTTCTCCGTCTTCACCGTTTACCATGGTGACAGTCGTTTCGCCCTTTTCACCCGGTTTCTGCACATAGGCGGAAAACATCGTGGTCGACATGTCGTAGGGCAGGTTGCGGATGTGGGTGGCAAGAACGTCAGAGAAGACCTTGTTGCTCCGGCCTTCCGTTTCCGTGTAGGCGGTGCGAAGATTGAGGTAGTCGGCCTCGGTATTCTTGCCGTTGGTCAGGACATAGTTGCGCCATGCCTCGACCATGCGGCGGGTACGCCAATTGGGTTGAATGTAACCGTCGATGTTGCGATCCAGATCATCGACCGCCAGCATTTCCAGGTTAATGGAAGCATCCCGCGCTTCGATCAGAAGCTTGTCTGGGAAAGTGTTCATTCATGTCTCCTCAAAAGAATAAAAATTGCGTCAGTTGCCCTAGTCTTCGGCGATCATGTGAGCGGCCTTGAATGCCGCCACGATGCGCGAGACGACCCAGTTTGCCGTGTGGCGCCCATCATCCTCGCGGAAGCTGAAAGGCGAATTTGCCATGACGATCTCATAGGACGGAAAATACGTCACATTCTCGTATTTGCGGGCAACGGCACCGAGTGCTGCGCGCAAAATACTTTTTCCTTCCATATTCGCAACCAGAATGTCATCCGGTCCGAATGTTCGTGCTAGGCCCACAGGCGACACTGTGCAGACGATCTGTGCGTCAGGGCGGACGCGGTTGATGATCTCGACGATCTTGGAAACATTCTCGACATTTTCCTCGTAGCTGGACATGTGGAATTCGGTTTCGTCTTCGCCCGCCCCGCCGGCATAGCCGGGCTTCTGGCAGGCGATCTTGCCGGTGCGCTTGTTGCGGAAGACTTCCGCCATGCCAACGGTGAAGAAAAAGACGGAAGCTTGGCGTATGCCCTTGTCGATAGCCTTGTCGACAAGTTCATTGGCCTCGAGCAGGTCCTGCGGCGTGCGTGCCAGGATCAGGCGGCGGTAGGGATCCTGGTAGCAGGTCTCACCACCCCAATATTTGTCCTTTGCGATCCAGTAGTCGTCCGGGTCGCGGTCCCACTCGCCGATGTGACGCTCGAATTCCTGCCGAATCGTGAAGGTGTTGAAATAGTCACTGTGCGGCCGGTCCGGCAGCCGGTCGATCCGGTAGCGGTCATGCGCCATCGGGATTTCCTGCATCGGCGGGCCGACATTGACGCCCTCAGCTGTCAGCGCCACGCGAATGCGCTCGGCAAAGCAGCTTCCGATGGTAAAAACCATATCCGATTTCCTGAAAATCGGCTTGATCGGGACCGTCAGCAGCTTATTCTGGAAATGCGAGCTCCACCGGGGGTTCGGCTTCTCTCTAGCTTGTATCTTTTGGATAGGAGCCGATTTTGGAGTTACGTCGTTCCCGATGGGCGCGGCGTTGCCGTCGTCGTTATCCAACATGTATGCAACCTCTGATTAATTAACCGGCGCAGGCTAAGAGTAACGCATGTCAATTTCAAGATACCGGCGCCAAGATTTGCGCCTTCCCGGCTAGTAAAACTCAAATCCTCAGCGCCGTGCGCCCCGGTCTGTCTTCACTCCACTGTGGGTAACGGATCGCCGGACGATGATATTCGCTTATACGCGCGCTCATGCGGATTGATCTGCTTTTCCCCGCTTTGAGAAGCGCTTGATCGCTCGTTCGCGCTTCAGGCGGGACAGCCGCTGCAGCCAGAAGATGCCGTCGAGTTGGTCGATCTCGTGCTGGAGGCAAACAGATAGCAGGCCGTCTGCTTCTTCTTCCACAGCATCGCCCAAAAGCGTCTGGTAACGGACGCGGATCGAACGGGGCCGGATGATATCGTCGGTAACTCCCGGCATGGAGACGCTGCCTTCGGCATGTGCGGTCGTGTCGTTCGACGACCATACAACTTCAGGGTTCACGTATGTCTTCACGCCGGACGCAGCATCGAGTTCAATGACCGTAAGCCGCCGGAGGACGCCGATATGCGGCGCGGTAATGCCTATCCCCGGTGCCGCTCGCATCGTATCGAGCAGATCTGCCGCAAGTGCTTCGAGACCCGCGTCAAATTGCTCGACGGGGGCCGCCGGCATGCTGAGCCGTGCGTCGGGAAACCGCAGGATTGGTTGTATGGGCAAGATCAGCCTCCGCGTTTGCAGCGGCATCACAGCTAAACAATTCATATGATTTTGCAACAGCTTGGACAAAAATCATGGCACTATCGGCTGGTTGATGCGGCAGGTGGTGGACCTCATCCGTTTGTTGGGTTAGCAGGGAGTGGCGGTTTGCTTTTCGAAGTCGCCGCGATCACCGGCATCGCCTTCCTGCTCTCGCCCGGTTCTGCGCCGGCGTCTTGGATGGCTGCAATTCTTTTGAGGGCGGGCACATGAGCAGTACCGGCGAACAGGACAAAGACCGCAATCCCTCGGAAGCCGATGTCTATGACGGCTCGGACATTTACGCCGAAGACGGGTCGGTGCGCTCCGATTACCTGATGCATGTCGGTGCTGCCATCGCCGACCGCGATCTTCTCTATCTCCGCCAACACGTCGCCCGCCTGCATGCCTCCGAAATGGGTGACGTGCTGGAAGCGATCCAGCCGGATCAGCGCCGGGCGCTGGTTTCGCTCCTTGGCGACGATTTCGACCTTTCAGCGCTGACCGAAGTCGATGAGGCGATCCGCCTCGACATCGTCGAGCATCTGCCGAACGAGCAGATTGCCGCCGCCCTCGGCGAAATGGATTCCGACGACGCCGTCTACATTCTGGAAGACCTCGACCAGGAGGACCAGGAAGAGATCCTGTCGAAGCTGCCGTTCACCGAGCGGGTCCGGTTGAGGCGCTCTCTGGATTATCCGGAAAGCACGGCTGGCCGCCGCATGCAGACGGAATTCGTTGCGGTGCCGCCGTTCTGGACGGTCGGCCAAACCATCGACTACATGCGCGAGGACGACGATCTTCCCGAGAGTTTTACCCAGATTTTCGTGATCGATCCGACCTTCAAGCTGCTCGGCGCGCTCGACCTCGATCGTGTCCTGCGCACCAAGCGCTCGGTCAAGATCGAGACGATCATGCGGGAGACCAATCATCCGGTTCCGGCTGAAATGGACCAGGAAGAGGCGGCCCAACTGTTCGAGCAGTATGACCTTTTGTCCGCAGCCGTGGTCGATGAGAACAATCGATTGGTCGGCGTCCTCACGATCGATGACGTCGTGGACGTCATCCAGGAGGAAGCGGAAGAAGACTTGATGCGCCTGGGCGGCGTTGGCGACGAAGAACTGTCGGATTCGATCGGCAGCACCTCGCGCTCGCGCGTGCCGTGGTTGCTGGTCAATCTGCTGACGGCGTTTCTGGCCGCATCGGTCATCGGGCTGTTCGAGGCGACGATCCAGCAGATTGTTGCCCTTGCCGTGCTGATGCCGATTGTTGCCGGCATGGGCGGCAATGCCGGCTCGCAGACGATGACGGTGACGGTGCGCGCGCTTGCCACCCGCGATCTCGATATCCATAACGCCTGGCGCATCGTTCGCCGCGAAGCCGGCGTCGGCCTTCTGAACGGCATGCTGTTCGGCGTGCTGATCGGCATCGTCGCCGGCGCCTGGTTCCAGGACTATAATATCGGCGGCATTATCGCCGCTGCCATGCTGATCAACATGATTGCTGCAGCCCTTGCCGGTATCATGATCCCGCTGCTCCTCGACCGTTTCGGCGCGGACCCCGCAGTCTCTTCGGCGGTTTTCGTTACGACGGTGACTGACGTCACCGGTTTCTTCGCCTTCCTCGGGCTCGCCACCTGGTGGTTCCGCGTCAGTTGAGGCTTGCTCGGAAAATTTGACTTTTACGTCAAAGTCAATCAGACTGACTCCCAACATCGTGACGGCCTCGATTCAGACGAGCTGACCGGCGCGACACTTCAACCGCGACTGTATTTTCCGGCGTCTTGCGCCAGATGTGCCGGACAGCGGTTCCAGGCGAGGCAGGCGTGAACAAGTATTATACCATTACGGAGCTGACACGGGAATTCGGGGTTTCGACCCGTACTCTGCGCTTCTATGAGGACGAGGGACTGATCCATCCCGAACGGCGTGGCCGGACCCGGCTGTTCCGCTCGGCCGATCGCCGCCTGATCATGGAAATCCTGCGCGGCCGCCGCATCGGCTTCACCATCGCCGAAATCCGCGAAATCATCCAGGTCTACCGGGACCCGCCGGGAGAAGCGGGACAATTGCGCCTGCTGATGAAGCGCGTCGAAGAAAAACGCGACGAACTCAACCAGAAGCGCAAGGACATCGAGGAAACGCTGGAAGAGCTGAACAATGTCGAAGAGGCCTGCCTGACACGGCTGGCAGAAATCGGCGTCGGTACCTAAGCGTTCTCCCGTTTTCGGGCCGGGCTTGCACCTTTCCTGCCATTCCGGATTCGGCCGCAACGGACGCTCGCCCCCCGCGTCACAGCAGGTTCACGGCTGCATGCAATATCCCATTTGTCACACAAATCGGAGGCTTGCATGTCAGATCGCCAGAAAACCCGCGCCCGGCCGAATCCGCGCCGCGCCTTTTCCTCATCCTACGGTGAAATTCTCGCAGAAGGCGTCAATCGTCGCACGGTTCTCAAGGGCCTTTTCGGATCGGCCGCGATCGCCGCCATCGGTCATGGCTTTTCTGCCGGCCCAGTGCAGGCCGCAGCGGCCTCCAGCCTGACATTTCTGGAGTTGCAGCGGGTTCGCGATACCGCCGACCATTGGCCGCAGGGCTATAGCCGCCAGATCCTTGCCCGCTGGGGCGATGCGCTGTTTGCCGACAGCCCGGCCTTCGATATTGCCAGCCTCAACGGCAAGGCCGCCGAGCGCCAGTTCGGCTACAATAACGACTTTACCCAATTCCTGCCCCTGCCGCAGGGCTCGACCTCGTCGGATCACGGCCTGATGGTCGTCAGCCATGAATATGCCACGCCTTTTCTGATGTTTCCCGGCCTCACCGATGAAGATTACCGCGAGAAGCTGACCGATAACCAGGTCCGCGCGCTGATGGGCTGTCTTGGGGCCAGTGTCTTCGAAGTTGCGAAGACGGGCAGGGAATGGAAGATCGTTCTCGACAGCCAGTACAACCGCCGCATCCATATGGGTACCGAGATGGACATTTCCGGCCCGGCCGCCGGCGACGACCGCTTGAAGACCAAGGCAGACCCGACGGGCAAGAAGGTGTTCGGCACGATCTCAAACTGCAATGGCGGCATTACCCCTTGGGGCACCATGCTGTCCGGTGAGGAAGGCGCGATGGACGTCTTTGCCGGCGACTACAAGACACTGCCCAACCAGGAACTGGTCGAGCGGCAGGGCTGGGACGAGGATGAGAACGACATCTACTCCGTCAGCCGCGTCGACCCACGCTTCAAGTTCGAGGAAGAGCCGAACGAGTGGATGCGGTTCGACTGGGTGGTCGAGATCGACCCGTTTGACCCGGAAGCCAAGCCGGTGAAGCGGACATCGCTCGGTCGCATGACCCATGAGGGTGCGCAGGTCACCGTGGCGCCCGATGGCCGTGTCGTCGTATTCATGGGCGATGACGACGATTTCGAGTACCTCTACCGTTTTGTCACCCGCGATCCCTGGAACCCGAACGACCGCGCAGCCAACAAGGACCTTCTCGACAACGGCACCTTGTCCGTCGCCAAGTTTTCGAGCGACGGCACGATGACGTGGCTGCCGCTGGTGGCAGGCCAGGGGCCGCTGGCGACTGAAACCGGTTTTGCCACCCAGGCCGACGTGGTGCTCAACACGCGCGCTGCCGCCGATCTGGTCGGCGCAACGCCGATGGATGCGCCGGAAGGGTTCGTGCCACATCACGGCACCGGCAAGCTTTATGTGGCGATGACGGAGAATGAGGACCGGCTGGCGACGGGCAAGGGCGACGAGCGGGAGACCGTCAACATCGCCAATCCGCGCGGACCGAACCCGCATGGCCATCTACTCGAACTCGTGCCGCCCGGAGCGCCGGACAAGCCAGATCACGCGGCCGATACGTTCAAATGGGACGTCTTCGTGCTCTGCGGCGATCCGACAAAGACGGAAGACGAGGCGATGTTCAATCCGGGGACCACGGCTTCCGGCTGGTTCACCGACCCGGACAATCTCGGTGTCGATCCCGCCGGCCGGCTCTGGGTGACGACCGATGGCCCGCCACCGGAAGGCATCGCCGATTCGATGTATGTGATGGACACCGAAGGTCCGGGCAGGGCGTTGCCGAAACTCTTCTACATTGCTCCGATCGGCTCGGAATGCTGTTCGCCGACCTTCACGCCGGATGGCACGAATGTTTTCGTCTCGGTTCAGCATCCCGGCGAATTGCGGATGTCTGACAATGAGGACGCGACAACGATCGCCGACGCGGGGACCGCGTGGCCGGATTTTGCCGACGGTATGCCGGCACGTCCATCGCTGGTCGTGATTACCCGCGACGACAATGGTGTGGTTGGAAACTGAGACTTGAGTAAATGCAAGGCCGGTGGATTCATATCCACCGGCTGGTGGCGCGGCAGTAGCGCTCGAATTCGAAGCCGAAGCGCGACAGGAGGTGCAGTTCCTCGTTGCGGATGGCAAAGGCTGTCGTCACCGCGACCGAAGCGCTTGCCATAATGAAGAACCACGGATTGACCGTGATCAGCCCGAGCCCGACCATCATGATGGTATAGCCGAGATAGATCGGATTGCGGGTGAAGCGGAATGGTCCGCAGGTGACGAGGTAGGACGAACGGCGGTGCGGCAGGACGGCCGTGCCTCGCTCGATCAATGTTTTCATCGCCCAGATGTCCAGGAAAACAGCCAGGGCGATGAGGACGAAGCCGGCTAGCCAAGGCACCCAGCCATGGCTGTGGACCACGGACATGGGCACCCAGCGCCCCAGGACCACCGCCCCCAGGATGGCCGCCACGTAAAGAAGTGGTGGCCAGGGATAGGTCAGCGGCTTGGCGCGATAGGCGTTCATGTCCCTATTCCTTGGGTTGAGCATCCATGGTGCATTGACCGGCGATTCGCGCAATGCGCGGGTCCGTCTTGACGTCGATTTTGCCTTCATTCAGCTGTTCGAACAGGTTTTCTTCCATCAGCTTGTCCAGCGTGCAGCCGCAGAAGGTCGTGCAGATGGCTGCGGTTTCCTGCAGGCTGCACGTCGCCACGCAGTTGGCCTGGTAGGCTTCGACGGGATCTGGCTTGGCCGCTGGAAATCCGAGCGAGTAGAGATAGACGAGCGCAAATAGCACCGGCTGATGCACCAGATAGATAATCAGGCTGTGACGACCCGCTGTCGAGAGGGCCGTTTTCCACCGCGCGCTGCCGTCCGTGCGCAACTTTTCGAACCATCCGAAGCCGAGTGCCACGCGCGCCGCTGCGATGCCGGCAAGGAACGGCGCGAGCCAGGGAAGCAGCGGCACGTAGTCGTTCGAGCGTGGCAGCGTTTCCGACAGTCCGACCCACAAGAGCGCCGGCGTATCGAAAATTGCCGAACGCAGGTAGAGCGGCGCGGCGAAGGCTGCGGCTGCGACCGCCAGCGTCAGGATCGCGGGCAGGCGCAGGAAAAGCAGGCCGATCAGGCTTGCCGCAGCGATCGAATGCAGGATGCCGAAGAAGATGAAGCTGTCGGGAAAGGCAAACCAGGTGGCAACGGTGATGACGAGCGCCGCTGCGGCGATTTTGGCAAAGCGGATAACAAAGGCGCGCGTCCGGATGGCGGGATAATGGCCGAGCACAAGGCTGATGCCGGCAAGGAATAGGAAGCTGCCGGCGATCAGCCGCGCATACATCTTGAAGCCGCCGGTTCCGACCGTGCCCGGTTCGAGATAGCCGAAATATTCCAGATCCCAGGAGAAATGATAGGTCGCCATGGCGATCAGGGCGACGCCGCGCAGGGCATCGATCGCCCAGATGCGGCCACGCCGCCCGGCTGTTGCCGGTGGCGCCGTCCCGTTGTCGCTTTCGGTGACTGCGTTGGTAATCGACATGGCTCTATCTTTTCCAATCATGGGATCATAGCGCGGCGCGCTTGCGTCAGGCGCAACGCGTCACAAGGCTCTTGGCAAGAATTTCAGGGGTTTGTGTCGTCAAGAAGGGCTTCGCGCGCTTCCGAATAGAATTGGCGGCGTGTCAGCACGAAGAGAACGAAGACCGTCAGTGCGATGAAGACGTAAGGACTGACGAACCAGCCCAGATAGCCGATCGACAGAAAGACGCTGCGCAGGCCGGCATTGAAGTGCTTGGCCGCGAGAATGTTCATGTTGACGGCCCGTCCGGCGGCCCGCTCGGCGCTGGCACGGTCCTGCAGCATGTCCGACATCATCGGAATGCCGCCGATGAGAATCGAGCAGTAGTTGAACAGGCGGTACGACCAGGCGAACTTGAAGAAGGCATAGGCAAACAGGCAGGCAAGACCGCCGACTTTCAGTTCAAAGGCACTGCGCCCGCCATGGAACACATAGGGCAGGTCGTTCATGATCGTCTGGACCTGTTCCGTCGCGCCGAGCAGCGCGAAACAGCCACCGAGCGCGAAGATCGTGGTCGAGGCGAAGAACGCAGTCCCGGCCTGCAACCCGGCAACGATCTGCGTATCGATCATCTTCAGGTCGCGGTTCAGCGAATTGAGAATCCAGCGGCGCCGGTTTTCCATCATCAAGCGGGTCAGGCTGATGCGCTTCAAATGCACCTTGCCATCCGTGGCCCAGTTGTAACCGGTCCAGAGGATCGCGAAAACCGCCAGTGCAATATAGTCCGTAAGTGTCATGGCTCGTTTTTGGCATGCTTTGCCGAAATTGCAAGGCGCTGCGAAAGTTTGATAAGCCCCTTGAAATGGCCGGGGAGGCGTGGCGACTTATATGCGAGGAATCGTGCTACAGCCATCCGCTAGCCGTTCGTGTCGCACGCGCGTGAGCGGATGTCGGTTGATCGCCTGATGGCGAACGCAGGATGGCCTAGTTTCGATGCAATGATCTTGGTCCGGCAATCTTGTGCGGCCATCCAGTCCCCAGGGCGGAGTTCGAATGTTTCTTTCGGTTTTTGATGTCTTCAAGATTGGTATCGGCCCTTCCAGTTCGCACACGATGGGGCCGATGTCGGCGGCGAACCGCTTTCTCGATCTGATTCTGTCGAGCGACTGGCCGCGTCCGGCCAATGCTGCCGTTGCGTCCATCAAGTCCAGCCTGCACGGTTCGCTTGCCTTCACCGGCATCGGCCACGGAACGGGCAGGGCGGTGATCCTCGGGCTGATGGGTGAGCGTCCGGACCGCGTCGATCCGGACCGGATGGATCCGATCATCGAAGAGGTCGAGCGCACGGGACGGATCACGCCGCCCGGGCATCCCGCATATGATTTCCAGCCGAAGACCGACCTGGTGTTCGACAAGAAGGTTCCGCTGCCGGGCCATGCCAATGGCATGTCCTTCTCTGCCTTCGACAAGGACGGAAGGCTGCTCTTGAAGCGCGTCTACTATTCCATCGGCGGCGGTTTCGTGGTCACTGATACCGAGCTCGAAGCCATGAAGGCCAGCAAGACCAAGCCGGGCGGCGTCAAGGTTCCCTATCCCTTTTCGACGGCCAAGCAGATGCTTGAGATGGCGGAGCGCTCCGGCCTGTCGATTGCCCAAATGAAGCGGGCGAACGAGGAATGTTCGATGTCGAGGGAAGAGCTCGACGAGGGGCTTGACCGGATCTGGGCGGCAATGAAGAGCTGTATCGATCGCGGCTTGACGGGATCGGGTATCCTGCCTGGCGGCCTCAAGGTGCGCCGCCGTGCCGGCATGATCCATGACAAGCTGCAGGACGAATGGCGCTCCAACAAGGTGAACCCCTTGCTCGCCAACGATTGGCTGAGCGTCTACGCCATGGCCGTGAACGAGGAGAATGCAGCCGGCGGCCGCGTCGTCACCTCACCGACGAATGGCGCAGCAGGCGTCGTTCCGGCCACGATCCGCTACTACCTGCATTTCCATGACGACGCGGATCATCACGGCATCCGCGATTATCTTCTGACGGCAGCAGCGATCGGCGGCATCATCAAGTTCAACGCTTCGATTTCCGGTGCCGAGGTCGGCTGTCAGGGCGAGGTCGGCTCGGCCTCGGCGATGGCTGCGGCCGGTCTTGCCGCGGTGATGGGCGGAACGCCCGAGCAGATCGAGAACGCCGCTGAAATCGCGCTGGAACATCATCTCGGCATGACCTGCGATCCGATCGCCGGCCTCGTTCAGGTTCCCTGTATCGAGCGCAATGCGCTGGGCGCGGTCAAGGCCGTCACCGCGGCTTCGCTGGCGATCAAGGGCGATGGCCAGCACTTCGTTCCGCTCGACGCCTGCATCGAGACGATGCGCCAGACCGGCGTCGACATGCACGACAAGTACAAGGAAACCTCGACGGGCGGCCTCGCGGTCAACGTCGTCGAGTGCTGAGCCGCATCGATTTGTGGAGCGGCCGAGAACAGGCTTGACCGCGACCGCCCTGCGGGTGTTCAACACCGGCCATGGCCTTGCATCTCATCAAACTCTGCGTCGGCGCGGACTCGATCGAAGACCTTCGCGAGTGGGTTTCGCGTCGGGCGCTGACGGCAATCGCCGCCGGCCTCGAACCACATTCGTCCCACACGACGCGCATGGTGCCCAAGCGTGCGGAAGAGCTGCTGGACGGTGGCTCTCTTTATTGGGTGATCAAGGGGCAGGTGCAGGCACGCCAGCGGCTGACCGGCATCGAGACCTTCACCGATGCCGACGGCATCGGCCGCTGCAATCTCATCCTCGGCCCGGAAGTCATCGAAACGGCCTATCAGCCTCGCCGCGCATTTCAGGGATGGCGCTATCTCCAGTCAAGCGAAGCGCCGCGCGATCTTTCGGCTCTTGGCGCTGGAGCGGCCGAAATGCCGCTGGAACTGCGCCGGGAACTTGCCGAACTCGGCCTTCTCTGAAATTCGAACCCTATCATGCAAAAAGCCCGGCAATACCGGGCTTTGATCGTTTCTGGATATGATGATTGCGGTTACCGAATGCGCAATCTGATCGGATAGCGCCCAGATGGCGATGTGACATGCACATGAATCTGTGCGTCCGGCTGTGTCGAGCGCCACGCCCGTGCCCCGTGCGTCAAGAGCAGTGTTACCAGATCCTTGGTCTTCGACCGGGGACGGCTGCCGAGCTCGGCGATGCGCATGGCGGCTTCATGCAAAGGATGCAGGCCGGAGCGTAGCGGTTTCCGCTTCTTGTCCGGCGCGGGCGTCATGCCCGGTCCATTCTCGTTCATTCCCATAACTGACCTCGTTACGCAAAACCAAATCCGAGGAGGATCACCGGCAAACACATACCGGGGATCGAAACTTCAATACGTACTATTGCAGGCTCGCCCAGCACGCAAAACCCTTGCGCTTCAGCGTCTTGCAGGCATTTACGGCCTTGTCCTGATTGGTGAATCCGCCGAACCGTGCCCGGTAGAGCTGGCCGTCGCCGTTGGCAAAGGCCACGGTGAAGGGCGTTGCGCCGCGCAGGGCCTTGCCGCCCTTGTCCTTGGCGTTTTCAAGCAGTGTCATCGCCTGGCTCTTGTCCGGCGTCGCGCCGATCTGGATGACCCAGCCGGCGGGCGTGGATTCCGTAGCCGCCGCAGTTTCAACCGCTGCCTTGGCAACGGAATTGGTGATCTGGTTGTCGACGTCTGCAGACGGGACCGGTGCAGCCTTGGCGATCTTGCGGCTCTGCGCCTCAAGCGTGTTCGGCATGACCTTGTCGTTCAGCACAGGGTTGGCGCTGGCCTTGACCGGCTCGGCATAGGCAACCTCGATGCTCTGGGTGGTTTCGCCGTCGTAACGGAAATCCGGAACAGGGCCGTTGTTCGGCAGATTGAAGCTTCCGCCGGTCGCGACAACGGCCGTTTCGGCTGGGACCGATTCCGCCGGCTGTTCGACGGCCTTTGCCTGCATGGTCGGTGCGTCTGCGGTTTCTGCCACAAGGTTGCCACCGCCACGGCGCGAAGCCGCCGGCATGTACTTGGCAACGAGCGCGCGCATCTGCGCATCACGGGCACCACCGGACTTGCCGCCCAGCACAACGCCGACGATGCTGCGACCGTCCGCCTGGGCCGACGTCACGAGATTGAAGCCGGCAGCACGCGTGTAACCGGTCTTGATGCCGTCGACGCCGCGAACATTGCCGAGCAGGCGGTTATGGTTGCCGATGGTCTGCTTGCCGAAACGGAAGCTGCGGGTGGAGAAATAGGAGTAATACTGCGGAAAATGCTGGCGAAGCGCCATGCCGAGCCGTGCCTGATCGCGTGCCGTCGTCATCTGCGCATCGTTTGGCAGGCCGTTGGCGTTGCGGTAGGTAGTGCGGGTCATACCCAAGGCACGGGCTTTGTTCGTCATGATCCGGCCGAAGCGTTCTTCGGAACCGCCGAGCATCTCGCCGAGCGCCGTTGCCGCGTCGTTGGCCGAGCGGGTGACCAGAGCGAGGATCGCCTGTTCGACGGTGATCGAATTGCCGGAACGCACGCCAAGTTTCGAAGGTGGCTCGGCTGACGCATTCTTGGAAAAGGGAACCGGTGTGTCTTTGCTGATCTTTCCGGCTTCCAGCGCCTCGAAGGTCAGGTAAAGCGTCATCATCTTAGTAAGCGATGCAGGGTAGCGCAGGCTGTCGGCGTCTTCGCTGTACAGCACCTTGCCGGTCTTCGCATCCACGACGATGCCGGCATATTGGGCGGCGGAGGCTGCGGAGACGGCTGCAAACGAGGCGACCAGTGATACCAGCAGCACCCGGCAAGCCCTCTTGAAGAATAGGACAGGGGGAGCGGAGCCGTTGACTATGGATTTGGACACTACACTACTCTTCATTCTATATCACAGATGTCGTCCGGGCGTGGCCTCCAGAAACGACCGTTCTCAAAACTCTATCGGGATAGCGTTACCAATCGGTTTATGATGAATGATTGGTTTCCATATTCCGCGTCTTCTTTTGCATTTCGGTACACGCGACCCGCATGCACCAATGTTAAGAAATTGGCTTGCGCAGGGCTTGGCCGCTGTCAGGGTATCAGTCTGTCGCTCATGAATTTCGCGACGGCGCTGTCGATGGCGTGCCATTGTGGCAGCAATTGGCTGGAAAAGCGGTAAAGCACAACAAGATCGCGGCCGGCATGAATATCGCGCTGGCAATCGGCACTGGTGGACATGGCGGAGGTTGCGGGCAGGATGCAGCGCACGGCATAGGGGGTGCCGCCGTCGCGATTCGCGGTAAAGAATACTTCCTGACCGTAGCCGGAATTTTCCTTCATCTCGTGGCGCACCAAACCGGCCGGACCGGGCCGGGCTTCGCCTTCGAAAAGATGCTGGTAGATCGGCTCGATCCGCCCCGACATGTCGCGTGACATCGTGCTCTGGGAAACTTCCAGGAAGATCAGTGATTCCGGATGGTTGACATCATTGAAGAGCGTCCTCGTCTCGTCGGTATATCCCTGCAGGCCCGGCCAGGTGAGATACAGATCGGTGCGTTCGGCGACGCCGGTCATGCGCTGCTGGTCGAAACGAATGACATTGGACGGCAGCCGCAAGTGATCCTGCCCGATGAATATGTCATTGGCCTCGGTGCTGGTCGTATGTCCGGCAAGCGCCAGATTTTCGCCATACCAGCGCCCGGCTACGCTGATCGCGGCGGTCAGGGCCGCAAGCCCGACGACCACCGCCGTCAGGCCGTAGACGAACCGGGCCGAAATCAGCGGGGCATGATCTTCATTGCCGGTGGCTGCGGGATTGGCTGTCATGGGCGGATCGCAGTCTTGCTGTCGTTAACAGGAGGTATAACCTTGGCCTCCGTGCGTCCCGAAATGAAACAGCCCTGGCGGCACGGAACTTGCTGGTCGAAGGAACAGTCGTAACGCTGTCTCAACATGGTTAATTTTCAATGAATTTGGCGATGATCTTCGTGCTGCTCGGTGCCGGCTTCGGCGTCTCTTTCATCGTGCTCGATGTCAGCCGCGTTGCCGCCCGCGGGCGCTGGCCCACGGCTCGCATTGTGATGGCCGAGAACTTCCGGCCATTCCCTGTTTTCCTGGCGCTGTTTGCCGGGCCTGCATTGTTCTTTCAGGCGGTATGGCGGATGCGCGCGTCGGGCAGCCTGGCATTTGGCGATGCCGTTCTCGGCCTCGTGATCGCCTGCGGCTGGGCCTGCTGCTACGGCTTGGTCGTCACGCAATGCGTCGGGATCTTCGTGCTGGCGGCAGAGTGATCGAGAACAGAATTTTCTGGCAAGGAAAAGGCCGGTTCCGGGGACAGCGGAACCGGCCAGCAGGGCCTTGGTCTGGGACGGGGATTGGGGACTGACCGAAGCCCTTTTCATGCGCGAACCAAGCATCCTGAGCCCGATCCGCGTATGTCTGGTATCTTCAAATGCTATTGGCTGACGCTACCGACAGCCACCGTGCGGCCGTCCTGCAGCTTTACCCAGCGGCCGGAATTCTGTTCCGATTGGCGCTTCAGATAGGTGTATTCGGTATCCGACCACAGCAGCACCTTGTTGCGCATGTTGTCGAGCACGAAGTCGCCGCGATCCGTCCTGACCGTAAGCACGGCATGGCCTTCGCCGTTCGGCTGCAGGACGACGGTGATCAGCAGGTCCGAGGGTGAGAAACCTGCCTGCATCAGGCGCTTGCGCTTCAACAGCACATAGTCTTCGCAATCGCCCGTTTTGTCGGGGTAGGCCCAGTGTTCTTCGACACCATAGATTTCCTTGTCGGTCAGCGGCGTCACGGATTCGTTGACGTCGTAGTTGACCTCGAGGATTGTCTTCCATCCGTCGCGGGTCAGTACGACCGGTCCGGAACTGGCTGGATTGGCGCGGCATTCCTGCGGCAGGCTGCGGCAGAATTCATAGTGTCCGACAGGCGGGTTGGTCGTGCCGCCGGTGATCATGTTTGCAGGCAGGGCAAGAGCCGAATGTGTCGCCGCCGCAGAAAGAAACGCGCCGAGCAGGCCGGCCTTCAGGAATGTTTTCGTTGTCATGCTTGTCTCCCCGTTCTGGTTTGACAATGACACCGAGTTTTTTATTGCTCGCGAAAATCGGAAGTAAAATAAAGTACAAAACAAATTGAAATAAGTATAAAAGTCAAGATAAACTTGAGTAAATATCGAGGCATACTTGATTCAAATTCGTGTAAATTTTGATACATTCCCATTCTGATGCGTCTGTCGTTAAGCAATGGAAAACCATCTATCCTATGGTAAAATCGGTTATTTTGAGTGCCAGGGCCTGAATCGCATCATGCCCTTGGGGCGGCGACCCGAAGCTCTGGCGCAGGATGAAGCGACGAGACGTCCGCCGGTTTAGACTTCGTTCACCAATGCGAAGACCGATTTCAGCCGAAAAACACTGAGAAATAGGCGAAAATTATTTCTTGTTCCGGCACGGAAAAACGTGGCTGGATTGTGTTTTCGCCAAAATGGCAGGCATCATCGCTTGGATCAGTACCAGATTGGGGCGGGCAGCGCCCGCCCATGCACAAAGTGACGCTCGGGAGCGCGATAAATGGGGGGAGGAAACCACTCGATTTCCGGGATGTTATTCCTGGTTACTGAATTCCATCCCGTCTGATTTGCAGCAGGATCTTATGAAGACAGGGGCGAATGCCGTGATGAAAACCGATCTCTCCGACATCTATCGAGAGTACATTGCCTGCCTGAACAAACAGGACTGGGCGAAGCTCGGGCAGTTCGTTCATGATGACGCATGCTACAACGGTAAGCGGATCGGGTTATCGGGTTATCGCGAGATGCTTGAAAGAGACTTTCGTGAAATTCCGGACCTTTATTTCAACATTCAGCTGCTGATTTCCGATCCGCCTCGCATAGCGAGCCGCCTGGGGTTCGACTGCAGGCCAAGGGGAAAATTCCTTGGCCTCGATGTAAACGGGAAGAGAATTTCCTTCGCCGAGAATGTATTTTATGAATTCCAGGGAGAAAAGATTGAGATCGTCTGGTCGGTTATAGACAAGGCGGCGATCGAAACTCAGCTCTAATGCGAAAAGTTTTCCGTGATACGGCGCCGGCGCCTACGCCCTCTTCTTAGGCGTAGAGGTTGCCGTCATCGTCCGGATCTGATTGACCGGTCCTGAGCCTTGCTGACCGGGTATGGTCGGGCGCGTGGAAAGGGCTGGAAATCCCCGCGGCAGAGGTGCGTCTAAAGAAACTCTCTCAGAGCCTCACGCGATTGAATGCCGAGGAACTCGATCGCCACACCTTCCTGGAAGTGCCGGACGACGCGGCCTTTCATGCTGCCGAGCAGGACGGCTGTTCCGAGAGGCAGGCGGGTCTCCATATCGACGGCAGCGCCGGACAGCGACAGGTCGATGATACGGCAGACATATTTGCTGCCGTCTTCCAGCGTGATTTCCGTCCGGGTCTTGCGCGGTGCGAGACGATCGTGGCGCCGGTCTTCTGGCAGGCCGAGTTCGTGCTTGTTGGCAATCCAGGTCAGCTGCGCCGCGAGTTTTTCACGTTTGCGGTCGGTCGCGTTGATCTGGATGACGAAGGCGTTTTCGGCAAGACGTGAAACGGTGCCTTCCAGGCGACCGACATGGTCGACATAGGCAATGATGCGCTCACCAGTGCGCGGTCGCGCGTCGCAGGTGAAAAGGACGTCGCCCGGCGACATGTCGATCGCTGTGCATTCGAATTCGTCGTGGTTCGCAAGCATGAGCCGGCCGGTCAGGTTCACCGAAACGCGCTGAAACGCGCCTTCGTTGTGCTGCTTGGGGCCGGCAGTCTGTGCTTGTTGAAACGAATACATGACCACACTTGTGCGATGTCCATCCAAGTCACAGCTTTAACCTCTTCCAGTTAACAGAAGGTTTTTTTAAGCCGTGACATTTGACCCGTGTTAATCCCTGCGGCCCCCTTCAAAGACCCGAAGGTGAAGGACACGACGGATCGCCCCGGCTATGCCCTGATCGGCCAGATGAGACGGGACCGCGGGCAGGGGGATTTCCGGACGGTTCTGTAGAAACACATTGGTCTTTTCGGTATCGAGCACGCGAATTCCGCCAAGGTCGAGAAAATTGACGGGCGTGGCTCCAAGCCAATGCGGCTTCGACAATGGAGCTAATGCGCCGATGATCCGATCCACATTGCCATCCGGTGACCTCAGCGGCAGAAGGATGATTTCCGTCGGGAGACGATCAGCTGTCCCGGCAAGAGCCGAGGCAGTGAGAACGACCGGCGCTTTCTGTGTCATGACGTCTCTCGCAATCCGCGCGAGACGGCTGGTCTGTTCGGCAAGCCAGAGCGCATCGAATGTCGAGCCGCGCAATTCCCGCGCAAAAAGTGCGCAGACGCGCGTGCCGGCAAGGCGAAAGCGGATGTCGCCACGCGGTGTTTTTTCCAGGATGAAGAGGTCCGCCAGGATATTGCGAATATGGGCAGGTTCGATCTGGCTGCGTGCCGGCACTTCGCGATGCCCCCGCAACTCGTCCCAATAGGCGTAAATCTCGATAGCGGTCTTGCTGCGCATGCTCTCATTCCGTTTGAAACGCTTATGTGCCGCTTTGGCACATGCGGCGGGAAAAATGGTCCCGTACAGTTTGTAGAGCGATTTCCGTGCCAGCCCGATATTAGGGTTAATATTTGGTTTAGATTGAAAGCGCGCGGCTCTGATGGCATGAAAGGGCATCACTTCACGAAGGGTTGCCTTCGGCACACAGACTTACGGGCTCGGGGTTTTTGGGGGCTCACCGGCCGTTCAGTTGTTTGACTGGACGGCTTTTTTTTCGGCGGGATGCGATGCCCTTCCCAATTCCGCTTCATTGATCTCGGGGGTGAAACGTGTGCGAACAAGTGCCGCGCATCTCGCCGCTTTTGACGTGGCCGTGAATCGTATAGAGCGATGGGGACTGATCGAGGCGGCAACGAATGAAGCCGTGGAAGGAATTGTGAAGAGTATGACAGACCAACCGGACGGCGCGACGCCGCCGCAAAGCAACGAGGCAGACAACGCGGCACCGGTCAGCGAACCGGCGTTCAATCTGCCTTCAGGTCTTGTCGCTATCCTGGCGTTTCTGGTGGCCGTTCATGCAACGCGCACCTATCTGCTGCCGCTGGCCATCGATGAAGAACTGATCTTCAATTTTGCGTTCCTTCCCGCACGATACGATCATTCGCTGGCGGACCAGAGTCTGGCTTGGCTCTGGAGCCCGATTACCTATTCATTCCTGCACGGCTCCTGGGAGCATCTTGTTTTCAACGGCTTCTGGATGGTTGCCTTCGGCGCGCCCGTCATCCGCCGGATCGGCATGTCGCGCCTCGCGGTCTTCTGGTGCTTGTCTGCCATGGCGGCGGTGGCGTTGCACACGGCTTTCCATTGGGGCGAGATGATCGTCGTCGTCGGAGCCTCGGGCGTTGTCGCCGGCTTGATGGGCGCGGCCGCTCGCTTTGTTTTCTCTCCCAGCGGCCGGATCAGCCGGCAGTTCGCCCATCTCAACCGCCGCCTGACGGTGGGCGAGGCGCTGTCGAACCGCTCGGTCGTCGTCTTCGCCGGCATCTGGTTCCTGACGAATTTGCTGATCGGTCTCGGTCTCTTTGCCTTTGGCGGAGCCGGAGGCATTGCCTGGGAAGCGCATATCGGCGGCTTCCTGTTCGGCTTCCTGCTGTTTGGCTTTTTCGATCCCCGAAATTGACCAGTCGAAAGATTGGCGATCTCACCGAGAGCGCTTGATTTTCCCAAGGCTGTAGCGCACCATTCCTGTCCGAAGGCTGCAAACCGGGAGGAGTTCGGTTCGCAGCCGACGGGCAAATAACGCGACAGGAATGACATCTGTCTTGCGGATTGGTCCATGATCGCAACGGCGCAACAGACGCTTTTGCGGTTTACCGACGTCCCGGTCAGACGCAGGTCGCTGAAACGGGAGGTCGTGAATGTCTGTAACTGCAATCCTGAATGAAAAAGGCCGTCAGGTGATGACGGTCGATCCACAGTCGCTGGTGCGCGAAGCCGTTCGGCTGCTCCATGAAAATCGCATCGGTGCCGTGGTTGTCGTCAAGCCCGGCGACAAGATCGCAGGCATATTGACGGAGCGCGACGTGGTCGCCGCCATGGACAAATACGGCGCCGGATGTCTGGACAAGCCGGTTTCCGCCGTGATGTGGTCGAAGGTCTACCGCTGCACGGAAGAGATGACCATCAACAACATCATGGAAATCATGAACAACATGCGCGCGCGCCATCTTCCGGTGGAAAGGAACGGGCGTCTCGTTGGCATCGTCTCGATCGGCGACGCAGTGCGGCATCATATTCGCGCGATCGAAAACGAGGCCGAGCACATCAAGGCCTACATCGCCGGGCATGATGGGAACATGGTTCACCTGTAAGGCGAGGTATTTACGCGAACGGCGCGGCGAAGTGTCAAGCTTCGCCGGCAGCGTGCCGCCGCAGTGTCAGCGCACCATGACGTCCTGGAGGCGCTGCAGTTCGCTGAGCCTTGACTTGGTTTCGTAATAGCCACGGTCGATCGCTTCGCCGGCGCGATGAAACTCCGACAGACCGATATCATTGAGCTTGGGATGCAGCGCCAGGTCCGGCGGATCGCCGGCAAGGCGCGCGCGCGAGATGCGGTCCTGGATGATGTTGAAGGCCTGGACCATGACGCTGGTCATTCCCAACCGTCCGGCCTGGCCTTCGGGTTGCTTCGGCATCTGTAGCTGTTCGGCGCTGTGGCTTCCCGCATTGTGCTTGATGACGGCGGAACGGCCGTAGAGGTCGTAGTTGAGGTTGACGGCGACGACGAGCTGCTGCTCATGAGCACGGCAGACCGACACCGGAACCGGGTTGACGAGCGCGCCGTCCATCAATGTGCGATTGTTGCATTTGACCGGCTCGAAGATGCCCGGCAGCGCATAGGAGGCGCGGATCGCGGTGATCAGCGACCCTTGGCCGATCCAGACTTCGTGGCCGGAGTTGACCTCGGTCGCCACGGCGACGAACGGCCGGTCGAGATTTTCAATCGACATGTCCTGCAGGTGTTCCTGCATGCGCTTCGTCAGGCGCAAGCCGCCGAACAAGCCGCCGCCACCGATGGCGAAATCAAGCAGGCCGGCGATGCGCCGCATGGTCAGCGAGCGGGCAAAGACCTCCAGTTCGTCCAGTTTTCCGGCAAGGTAGCAGCCGCCGACCAGCGCGCCGATCGATGTGCCGGCGATCATGCCGACTTCGATGCCTTCTTCGTCCAACGCCTTCAGGACGCCGATATGGGCCCAGCCGCGCGCAGCACCGCCGCCAAGGGCAAGAGCGATCTTCGATTTCGCTGGTTTGATTTCGATGGGAGGAGGGGAGCTCAGAGCGTGGGAAGGACCGCCGGGTGCTGAGGCATCTGCGGTCATGCCGCTGCGATTAAATGTCCAGTTCAACATCCGGCACCTCCATGCCGCAGAACACACTGTTACAGGCCGTCACGTCTCGCATTACTGCGTTGCAAGCGCATGCCGTAAGACACAATCTACATCAGGCCATTCTGTGCGGTTGTTCCCGCCGGAACGCATCCTGTTGTCGAGATTACGCTCCCAGTCTGGTTGCGAAATCGTGAATCCACGAAAAAACTGAGCCAAAAAGCGTCAGATGCTTAATTTTTGCCGTAGATGTCGCCCGGATGGAAATGAATTTCGGTATCAACAATGTTAAGAGACGTGACGCCGTTCGTAGCGTCAACGACGCGATAGAAGCACGAGCGCCGGCCGGTGTGACAGGTCGCATCATGGCCGGCAACGCGCACCTTCAGCCACAGTGCATCCTGATCGCAGTCAGTGCGTATTTCTTCCACGCTCTGCAGATTACCGGACGTCTCGCCTTTTTTCCAGAGGCTCTTGCGTGAACGGCTGTAGTAGTGCGCGATGCCGGTTTCGATGGTCAGTGCCAAGGCCTCGGCATTCATATGGGCAACCATCAAAAGAGCGCCGTCTCCCGCGTCGGTGACGACCGCGGTGATCAGTCCATGGCTGTCGAAGCGAGGCGTGAAGGCGGAACCGGATTCCAGTTCCGCCTTGTCAGCTGGCGGCGGGGCAAATTCAGTTGTCATCGGAAAAGCTCCGGTTGACGGAGCTTATTTGAAGCCCCGGAGCATGGTCATGAAGCGGGCCTGTTCGGCGGGCTCGGTCTTGAAGGCACCGGTAAAGGTAGTGGTCAGCGTGGTCGAGCCCTGCTTCTGGACGCCGCGCATCGCCATGCACATATGCTCCGCCTCGATCATCACGGCAACGCCGCGCGGCTGCAGCGTATCGTCGATCGCCTTGGCGATCTGGGCCGTCATGGTTTCCTGCGTCTGCAGGCGACGGCCGTAGATATCGACGACACGGGCGATCTTCGACAAACCGAGCACCTTGCCATCGGGCAGATAGGCGATATGCGCCTTGCCGATGATCGGAACCATATGATGTTCGCAGTGAGAGAAGAACGGAATGTCTTTCACCAGCACGATGTCGTCGTAGCCGCCGACTTCCTCGAAAGTGCGGCCGAGAACGTCTTCGGCGGCAAGATCATAACCGGAAAACAGTTCCTTGTAGGATTTGGCAACGCGGGCAGGTGTATCGAGAAGCCCTTCGCGCTCGGGATCGTCGCCGGCCCAGCGCAACAGAACGCGGACAGCGTCCTCAGCCTCCTTCTGGCTCGGTCTGCCGTCGGTGGCAGGCAAAGCGGGAAAATTCTTGACTATAGCGTCCATAATGGCCCCTTGGCGTAACACGGGTTACTTGACGTTTATCTTTTCGGACAACTCGCCACTGGCCATTGACCTGACGCTTTCAGGCCTGGTTTCCGTCGGCGGGCTCCGGGGCTTTCAGATTTGCAGAGGTTAAGGGCTCTGGATCATCCGGCACGGTTTCCCAAACAACAGGCGACTGTTCGCTCTTGCGAACCTGTCGCCCCCACACGACATACCATATAATAGGCTGGGAGGCATGTGAAAGGGGCGCAGATGGAGACACTGTGTTTTTTTCTCAGATACGATAGAAAATCATGCGCTGTTTGCCTGAAAACGCGCAAAAAGAAGCGGATCGCGTCGAATGATGGATGAAATCTACAACAGCAGGATTCTCGAGTTTGCCGGCAATATACCGAGAAGCGGCAGGCTGGAGGACGCCGATGCGGAGGCCGACGCCCATTCCAAGCTCTGCGGATCGAAGGTCCGCGTCTATCTGAAGATGGATGGAGAGACGGTCACCGACTTCGCTCATGAGGTGAAAGCCTGCGCGCTTGGGCAGGCATCCTCTTCCGTCATGGCCCGTCATGTGATCGGCGCCACAGCCTCCGAAGTCCGCCAGGCGCGCGAAGACATGCTCGCCATGCTCAAGGCCGATGGCGAGGGGCCATCCGGCCGTTTCGAGGATATGCGGTTCCTGAAGCCCGTGAAAGACTACAAGGCTCGCCATGCGTCCACCATGCTCACCTTCGATGCCGTGGTCGATGCCATCGGCCAGATCGAGGCGGCGCGTCTCGTCAAGGCGGCTGTCTGAGATGTGCAACGAGCCGGGATGCCAGGGACATGACGTTCAGGCCGTCCGTAGACCATATTCGGGCCGGAACTATTCTGGCCCCTTTCGCAAGACGCCCGGGCGGCTTTTCGGCATGGCGTTCATCCGACTCTATCAACTGACGCTCTCCGGCTTCATCGGCAATTCCTGCCGACATATCCCCACCTGTTCTGAATATGGCTACGAGGCCATCGCCCGTCACGGCTTCTGGCCGGGTGGCTGGATGGTGTTGTTCCGTTTCATGCGCTGCGGCCCGGGGGGCACGAGCGGGCTCGATCCGGTGCCGGAAGAACTTGCGCCATCGAAACACTGGTATACGCCCTGGCGTTACTGGCGGCCCGCGGCTGCTTCGCAATGACGGTCTACGTCGCTCTTCTCCACAGTATTGTCCTCGGTGCCGGACGCCGTGTCGTAATGTCGGATTTGCGGGCGACGGTGGAGCGCGTCGGATTTCGCTCGCCGCGTACATTGGTGGCTACCGGCAATCTTATTTTCGACGCTGACGCCGGAAGTGTCGCCGAGGTGGAACGGGCACTCGAGACGGCCTTTGAAGCCGACTTTGGAAAACAGGTCGATATCATTGCGCGGACGGCCGCTGATTGGATCGCACTTGCCGGTGGCAATCCGTTTGCCGATGCGAGTGACGCGGACGCCGCGCACATCGTGGTGCGCGTGATGCGGACGCCCCTGGACAATAGTGTATTAAAGGATTTGGAGCGTCGCGGCGGCGGTGGCGAGAAAATCCGGATCGCAGACGGCGACCTCTGGATCCATTTTCCCGGCAAACCGAGCGAGTCTAAGCTGCTCTCGGCATTGACCACCAAACGCCTCGGCCCCGGCACCTTTCGCAACTGGAACACAGTGCGCGGTCTTGCCGATATGATCGACGCCTGATCAAGCCTGTTCTTTACTCCGTCACAAAAACGCTCTATCACCCGCGCGTCAATTTGCCGGGCTTCCGGCCATCAACACCACCCGCATTCGTTGGCGGGACTGGACAAGGAAGAAAACATGTCTGACGCTGTTTCCCTTACATTTCCCGATGGTTCCGTCCGCGGTTACGCCGCTGGCACGACCGGTCGCGAAGTCGCCGAATCGATCTCCAAGTCGCTTGCAAAGAAGGCCATCGCGATCGCGCTGGATGGCGAGTTGCGCGACCTGTCCGATCCGGTCGTCACCGGCAGGCTTGAGATCGTTACCCGCGAAGATGCCCGCGCGCTGGAACTGATCCGCCACGATACGGCCCACGTGATGGCCGAAGCCGTGCAGGAATTGTGGCCGGGGACGCAGGTCACCATCGGTCCGGTGATCGAGAACGGCTTCTATTACGACTTTGCCAAGAACGAGCCCTTCACGCCCGACGATCTGCCGAAGATCGAAAAGCGGATGAAGGAGATCATCCAGCGCAACAAGCCCTTCACCAAGGAAATCTGGCCGCGCGACAAGGCGCGTCAGGTCTTCGCTGACAAGGGCGAGGCGTACAAGGTCGAACTGGTCGATGCCATTTCGGCGGATCAGGACCTGAAGATTTACTACCAGGGCGACTGGTTCGACCTCTGCCGCGGCCCGCATATGGCCTCCACCGGCCAGATCGGCAATGCCTTCAAGCTGATGCGGGTGGCCGGCGCCTATTGGCGTGGCGATAGCAACAATCCGATGCTGACACGCATTTACGGCACCGCCTGGCGCACGCAGGAAGAACTCGACCAGTATCTGCATATTCTGGCCGAAGCCGAAAAGCGCGACCACCGCCGCCTCGGCCGCGAGATGGACCTGTTCCATTTCCAGGAAGAAGGTCCGGGCGTCGTCTTCTGGCACGGCAAGGGCTGGCGCGTCTTCCAGACGCTGGTCGCCTATATGCGCCGCCGTCTTGCCGGTACCTATCAGGAAGTCAACGCGCCGCAGGTGCTGGACAAGTCGCTGTGGGAAACCTCGGGTCACTGGGGCTGGTATCGCGACAACATGTTCAAGGTGACGGTCGCCGGCGACGAGACCGACGATGAACGCGTCTTTGCCTTGAAGCCGATGAACTGCCCGGGCCATATCCAGATCTTCAAGCATGGCCTGAAATCCTATCGCGAACTGCCGATCCGTTTGGCTGAATTCGGCAATGTCCATCGCTACGAGCCCTCGGGCGCGCTTCACGGCCTGATGCGCGTGCGCGGCTTCACGCAGGACGATGCGCATGTGTTCTGCACCGACGAGCAGATGGCGGCCGAGTGCCTGCGCATCAACGATCTGATCCTGTCGGTCTATCAGGACTTCGGCTTCAAGGAAGTCGTGGTCAAGCTGTCGACCCGTCCGGAAAAGCGCGTCGGTGATGATGCGCTCTGGGATCGCGCCGAAAGCGTCATGATGGACGTTCTGAAGACCATCGAAGCGCAGTCGGAAGGCCGCATCAAGACCGGCATTCTGCCGGGTGAGGGCGCTTTCTACGGCCCGAAGTTCGAATATACCCTGAAGGATGCCATCGGCCGTGAATGGCAGTGCGGCACGACGCAGGTCGACTTCAACCTGCCGGAACGCTTTGGCGCCTTCTACATCGACAGCAATTCGGAAAAGACGCAGCCGGTGATGATCCACCGCGCCATCTGTGGCTCTATGGAGCGCTTCCTCGGCATTCTCATCGAAAACTTCGCCGGCCATATGCCGCTGTGGATTTCGCCGCTGCAGGTCGTGGTTGCCACCATCACCTCCGAGGCCGACGATTACGGCCGCGAAGTGGCAGAACTTCTGCGTGACGCTGGTTTGCAGGTCGAGACCGATTTCCGCAACGAGAAGATCAACTACAAGGTTCGTGAGCATTCGGTTACCAAGGTGCCGGTGATCATCGTCTGCGGCATGCGCGAAGCGGAAGAGCGGACGGTGAATATCCGCAGGCTCGGTTCGCAGGCGCAGACGCCGATGACATTGGACGAGGCAATCGCCTCTCTGGTGTCGGAGGCGACGCCGCCGGACGTCAAGCGGAAGGCCGAACAGCGAAAGAAGGCTGCGGCCTGACCCACCGCGAGTGCGTGAATTGACAAGGTATAGGTGCGCGAGAATGCGCACCTATCGTCTTTGTGTCAGAAAACTGTAACATTGGCAGACTATCCGATTGGGCTCGGCAGCGAGCAGGCAATAACCGCCGCCAGAACACCATCCGGATAGAATTTACGCTTCAGTGCTGCGTCCTTCCGGGCGCGCTTTTCATGGAACGAGGAACAACGTGCAGTTCAAAGAGCTGTCTTACGCCAACGAAAACGATCGACGGCTGAAGCGTTGGTTCATCCGCTCTATGGAGGGCCTTGCCGGACGCAACCGCTACGCCAGGCTCTATAACAGGTGGCGTCATGAAATCGTCGGCAAGAGCGACCGGATTTTCGGTGAGATGCTCGAGTTGATCAACGTGCGGATGCGCGTTCAGGGCGAATGGCCGCCGCGCCATCTGCCGGATACCCCGCTCGTGATCGTCGCCAACCATCCCTTCGGCATCGGAGATGGCATTGCCGTGCTGTCGCTTGCCGAACAGCTGGGCCGCCCGTTTCGGGTGCTGATCAACAACGAGCTTTTGAAGGTGCCGGAAATGGCGCCCTATTCGCTGCCGATCTCGTTTGAGGAAACCAAGGAAGCCTTGGCGCTCAATATGCAGACGCGCCACGAGGCCGTCCGTCTGCTGAAGGAAGGCGTGACGCTGATCGTCTTTCCGGCCGGTGGCGTGGCCACGGCGAGGAAGGGTTTCGGCAGGGCCGAGGATTTGCCGTGGAAGATGTTTCCCGCCAAGCTCATCCAGGCGGCAAAGGCGAGTGTCATTCCCATCTATTTCGAGGGACAGAATGGCAGGTTGTTTCATCTGGCAAGCAAGGTGTCGATGACCTTGCGCATTTCCCTGCTGATCCGCGAGTTCCGCCGGCTTTCGGGCACCACGATCTCGTCGCGCATCGGCAAGCTGATTGCCTGGGACGAGCTCAGCGTTATCCCGGATCGCAAGGAGATCTTGACGCGGATTTATGACGCGGTGTTTTCCATGGCACCGCCTCGCCGCCGGTTTCTCAGCAGGGCTGCGTCCTGATCTGACCGATATCAGTCCTGTGCGTCGGCAGCTCCAGTAGCTGCCTGTGCGCCCTTGTCGTTCAAAAGAACCTCGACATCGGTATTGACGCCCGCCTTCACGGTGAAATCGCGCTGGAAAATCTTCTCGTTGTTGCGGGCGATGGCCGTATAGCCACCTTCGGCAAGAACCAGTGTCGGGAAGGCGCCGACGCTTTCGCTGACAACGTCGCCGGAGGAGGTAAGGATCGACCAGGCCGTATCGGCGATCGCTTCGCCGCCGGGCTCGGAGACGAGCTTCAGCGTCAGTTTGGCGGCGCGGTGCTGGATCGTCGCTTCCGTCAGCTTGCCGGCTTCCACCTGGATATCGGCGCGAATCACCGCATTGACCGAGCCATAGTTGGAGACGACGTGATAGGTGCCCGTGTTCAGCCGGATGACCGTGTTCGGCTTGACGTCGGCAACGACCAAAGCGCGCTCGCCGTCCTCCTTCTCATCCGCGGAGAAAATGGAAAAACTCAGCTCACCGGGCGGAATGCGCACGTCGCTGCCGGAGACGGCGTTGAGCATGACACCGCCGGCGTCAAGCACGAGAACCTGCTTTTCGATAGGCCCGGCCTCTGCCACTCTGATCTTTCGTGTGGCACCGGCGCGTCCGAAGGCGACATTGACGAAATATTCGCCGGGAATGAGCTGGAACGCCGCCGATCCGCCTTCCGAGGTCGCGAGAAGCGGCAACTTGCCATCAGAGCCGGGAATAGGGCTGAAAACACGCCAGGTAAGCCCCTGTTCGACAGGGTTTCCTTTCTCGGTCAGATGCGCTTCCAGCTGGATATCCTTTGCCGTCGGCCCTTGCGTTGCTGTATCGGGAGCCACCGGGTTGAAGCTGTTGAGCTTCGACATTTTCTTCTGCGGAGTGGATATCGCCGGGAAGCTCTTGAAGGGGTCGGCGAGTTCCTGCGCCTGCAGCCCTGGGCTGCCGACAGCTGTAAGAACGAGCGCTGTAACGACTGCGCGAAAGTGACCGGCTGTGATGCGCATGAGGTGGTTGACATCCTGAGTGTGTGGCTCCACTTGAAACGCCGGTATGGCGATTTCGTGGCTGCCCTTTTTGGTGGTGAAGCGCAATGACGACGTGCGGTGGCAAACTAATGGAAATGGACGGCGATGAAAACTGAAATCAGTCTGCGTGATTATCTGGCTACCCGCCGGTCGATACCGGCCTTTCAGATGGGTGGACCGGGGCCGGGAACGGCGGAGATCGAGGCGATGCTGAAGCTCGCATCCCGTGTCCCGGATCACGGCAAGCTGGCGCCCTGGCGTTTCATTGTCTACCGCGGCGAAGAGCGGGGCCGGCTGAGCGCCGAGCTGGCTAAAATGGCGCTGGCCGCCCGGCCCGATCTTTCGGAAGAGATGATCAAGGTTGAAAATACCCGCCTGACCCGCGCGCCCGTCGTCGTCGCGGTCGTCAGCACGGCAGCGCCGCATTTCAAGGTTCCGGAATGGGAGCAGCTCATGTCCGCCGGTGCCGTCTGCCTCAATCTGCTGATGGCAGCCAACGCCCATGGCTATGCCTCCAACTGGCTGACAGAATGGTACGCCTTCGACGAAAAGGCCTATCCGCTGCTGGGCGTCCGGCCCGGCGAGAAGATCGCAGGCTTCATTCACATTGGTACACCGCAAGTTCCGCCGACCGAACGTCCGCGGCCGGAACTTGCCGACATCGTCACATGGGTCGGCGAGGACGCCTGATGTTCTACGCGACTGCAGAAAACGCCCATGGCCTTGCTCACGATCCGTTCAAGGCGATCGTCTCGCCGCGGCCGATCGGCTGGATTGGCTCAAGGGCGGCCGACGGCAGCCTCAATCTCGCGCCCTATTCCTTTTTCAACGCCATCAGCGATATGCCGAAGCTGGTGATGTTCTCCTCGTCCGGTCGCAAGGACTCGGTGCGCAATATCGAGGAAACCGGCGAGTTCACCGCCAATTTCGTCAGCTTCGATCTCAAGGATGCGATGAACATGACGTCGGCTCCGGTGGCGCACGGGGAGAGCGAATTCGCGGTTGCCGGATTGACGCCGGTCGAGGGCGCGCTGGTCCGGGCGCCGTTTGTCGCCGAAGCCTATGCGGCGCTGGAATGCAAGGTGACGGAGATGTTCCGGCCGAAGGCGCTTGACGGAACGTTCTCCGAAAACCATGTGGTGATCGGCCAGGTCGTCGGCATCCACATTCGCGAGGAGGCGATCCGTGACGGACGCTTCGACATGGCCAGGGTCCGGCCGGTCGGGCGAATGGGATATATGGATTATTGCGACGCTGGCGACGTTTTCGAGATGTTTCGTCCGAAGCGCTAGGGGAGGCGACTCAGCTTGCAGAGAGTGCCGTCAGCTGGGCGATGCTCCGAGCGATCACGCCGGAAAAACCGTCGGCAAGGCTGATGTCACGCAAGGTTCTCGGGTCGTCGCCAGGCAGTGGATTTTCGGGCAACAATTCATAGCAGGGAAGGTCTGCCTGCCTTGCCTTGAGCACGGCAGCGGCGCGCGCAAAAAGCAGCGGTGCACCGGCTCTCGCAGCTGGCCCGCTGATGGCTTGGCTTGCCGTCGCATGCAACAGGTCCGCGGTGTCGAAGACAATACCTTCAAGCCGGTCCGATACGCCAAGAAGCGACTGGGGCGATAGAAAAAACTCGAGCATTTGCCCGGCTTCCACGAGAATGGCGATCGATCCAGCCTTCAATCCATATTCGGCCTCGGCAACCCGCAGCATGACGTCAAACCGCTGGATATCGGCCACGCCGCGGCAACCGGAGAGCACGAAGCCATCAGGTCGCAATGCTGCAAGCCGTCCGATCGCATCCTGCCCGGTGTCATCGTCCGGTCTTCCGATGCGAAGCAGTGTGGAGCCGGTCGCATTCTTCGAATGGCGGCGATCAAGCACCGATCGCGCCGATGCAGAAGCTTTTTCCGTTGTCCAATATTCGCGGATGTCGATGATCACGGTCACGGAACGGTCTGGCAGGATGTTCTCCAAGGCCAATGCGCCCGGCGCCGCACAAAACGTCAACGCCGTGATTTCGAAGCGGTTAACGGACATGGTGAACCAATCTTAAACCTTTAATCGCTAACGTACGAAGTGCCATGATGTGGCTGGTTGGTGTGTAGTGAGGCGTCGGTGATCATTCAAGCATTTCTTCGTTGGGTCGAAACCGCGAAAACAGGCGATCGGGTTCGGGCGGCGGCGGCATTGGGTCGCGCCTATGTGACGGCGGAGATGAATACGCTCGACTACCACGCCGCCGAAATGGCGATGACTTTTCTCCTCGATGACCCGTCGCCGAAGGTGCGGCTGGCGCTTGCCGAAGTGGTTGCCGATTGTTCGCGCGTTCCGCGCTCGATCATCCTTTCGCTTGCCGAAGATCAGCCGGAAACTGCCTATGCCGTCATTTCGCGTTCGCCTGTGCTGAATGACATGGATCTTGTCGATCTCGCCGCCAAGGGTACGCCGGAGACCCGTGCGGTTATTGCCGCGCGCCAGGCCATGTCGCGGCCTGTTGCTGCGGCCATCGCTGAAATCGGCGGTGAGGAAGAAGTGCTGATTCTGCTCGAAAACCAGCATGCCAGGTTTTCCTGCCGGACGTTGAAGCGTCTCAGCGACCGGCTCGGCCATCTCTGGTCGATCCGCAACTGCCTGCTCGATCGGGATGATCTTCCCGCCGACGCGCGTCACGCGCTGGTCGAAAAAGTCGGCGCCGCGCTTTCCAGTTTCGGCCTGGTGCAGGCGGCGATCGGTGAACGCCGGGTGGAACGCATTACCCGCGAAGCCTGCGATAGGGCCGCCGTTGGCATGGCAGGGGCAGCGCAAGCCGATCAGATTCCTGCTCTCGTGGAGCATCTTCGTGTCACGGGCCGCCTGACGCCGGCCTTCCTGCTGCATACGCTCTGCTCCGGCAAGGTCGATTTTTTCGCAGCGGCGATCGTTAACCTGTCTGCAGTGACCGACAAACGCGTGCGCTCGATCCTGTCTGACGGCCGCATTCATGCCATTCGCGCTCTGTTTGAAAGCGCTGGCCTTGGCCGTGATGTGAGCGCTCTCTTCGCGGAGGCAGTGCTGATCTGGCGCAGGGAAAACCGGTCTGGCTCCACCGGCGTGACAACCTCGATTTCCGCCGCGTTGTTGTCGAAACTGCGTGGCAGAATCCAGGCCTCGGAGGTGTCCGGCAGTCTTGCCGATATCATAGAGAAACTAGCGATCGCCGAGCAGCGGCAGACGGCCCGCGATTATGCACTGCTTGCTTCAAGGGAAGCTGCCTGATTTTTCAGGAGGGCCGTGTTGAAGCATCGAGCAGGCGCATCAGGGCGGCCAGCCGCTGATCCAGTTTCTCAAGTCCGTTCGGTGCTTTCTTGATTCCGTCCAGGCAGACATAGATGAGATCGGCCAGCGCTTCGGCCGAAAGGCCGGTTGCAGAGAGTGAAATCTCATCCTCAGAGATCGCAGTCTTGACTGCATTCTCGATGAGTACGCGCAGGCGAAGCGTGGTTGCCGCATTGATGTCGCTGGCCAGAATCATGTTCGCCTCGAACAACTCCAGTCCGTAAGCGCTTGCCTTGGCGGGCGCCATCATCGTCGTGGTGAAATTCGTCAGTGCGGTTTCCATCCGCAGGATGAAGGAGCGATCGGACGAAAAAGCTGCTTCCGCCGCTTTCAAGGCCTCGCCATGATGCCAGTCCATCAGCGACCGGAAAAGATCGTCCTTGTTTCTGAAATGCAGGTAAAGTGCTGCACGCGACATCATGGCAGCATCGGCAATGTCCTGCATCGACGCCTTCTTGAAGCCGTAGCGGGTAAAAACCTCCGCGGCCGCCGTCATGATGTGCTGCTTCTTTTCGTCCATTCCGTTGAATTGACATTTTGGACTAAAAATGTCAAACTGACAAAATAGACTGAAAATGTCAGAATGACAGAGAAGAGGTAGATGATGAACAAGGATGCAGACAGGCTGATCGCCGTGACCGGAATAGGCGGGTTTCTCGGCCGCCATATCGCAGCACAATTGCTGCGCGCCGGCTATGAGGTTCGCGGAACCCTGCGATCGCTGAAAAAGGCAAAGTCTGTCGAGGCAGCGATCCGGTCCGCGGAAGGTGTCATGGGTGGAAAACTTTCGTTCGTTGTTGCGGATCTTCTGTCGGACGAGGGATGGGATGCGGCATTTTCCGGCGTGACGGATGTGATCCATGCAGCTTCGCCTTTCCCCTCAAGCGTTCCCAAAGATGAAAATGAACTCATTCTGCCGGCGCGCGAGGGGACGCTGCGGGTGCTGCGGGCCGCGAAAAAAGCCGGCGTCCGCCGTGTGGTCCTGACATCCTCCATCGCCGCCATCAGCTATGGATCGGGCAGGGCGCCCTTTTCGGAGTCGGACTGGACAGACGTCAGTGGGCCGCTTGCCACGCCCTATTACAAATCGAAGACGCTGGCTGAGCGTGCCGCCTGGAGCTTTGCCCGCGAAAACGATCTTGAGCTTTCAGTCATCAATCCCGGCATGATCCTCGGACCCATTCTTGGCACGGAAACCGGCACCTCGGTTGGTCTCGTGCAAAGTCTGATGAAGGGCCGCTATCCTGCTACGCCGAATTTCAGCGTGCCGGTGGTCGATGTGCGCGATGTTGCCGCGGCGCATGTTCTTGCCATGACAGTGCCGCAGGCTGCCGGCGAACGTTTCATCGTTGGCGGCAAGGCGCTGTCGGTCAAGGATGTCGCCAACGTTCTGAAGCGGGATTTTCCGGCCTATGCGAAAAAACTGCCGAAGTTCGTGCTGCCCAACTGGCTGGCGGGCCTTGCCTCGCGCTTCGATCCCGGTCTGAAACTGATCGTCGGGGAGCTTGGCCGCGACGCGCGCGTGTCCAACGAAAAGGCGCGGCGCGTGCTGCGCTGGAAGCCGCGCTCCGAGGAAGAAGCGATCCGTGCCAGCGCCGAAAGCCTGATTGCCGCCGGGCTGGTATGACCGATTATTTCGTGAATTTCCGCGCCACCCAGGAATAGCCGTCTTCGATATAGTGAACGGGTTTGGTCACGGCGTTGCGCAGTGTCGACGTGTCGGGCAGGGCGCCGGTGACCATCGCCAGTGTTCGGCGCGGCAGGCTGGGTTGCTGCTGTTCGGCAGTGGGCGGCGTCGGGACTGGATCCGGCGTGACCAGATGCGTCTCATCGAGCGCGGGCTGGGCCATCGGCACGGGCGCCGGGTCTTTTGCCTTCGCCATCTGCTCGCCGGATTTCTCGCAGACCGCGACGATCACCGGATAGTTGCTGTTGGAAAATTTCGGCAGCTGCTTTTGCGATTCCGCGTCGCACACAGCAATCGACTGCCAGGTACCGCTCACGGTCGAGACGTAGTGGCACTGGCTGACGCTGTCATCGCAGCCGAGAATTGTCATGACGATCAGGGCAGGAACCATCGCGAATGTTTCTCCAAACGGATTTCGATATCGGCCTCGGATGGGCACGATTCTGATTTCGCAGACCTAACGGTCCGTTTGCTTCGGAAGTAAGGCAACGCGACAACAGGTTCGAAACAAATTGTTTCCGCCCGTTTCGCAGGCTGACCGGCGTTTGTCGGCCACGCGAGAATTGCCGTCTGTCGTTTTGGGTAATCTGCTTTCAGAGCAATTCCAGCAAAAGTGCGCAGCGGTTTTGCGTCCGGAATTGCGTAAAAACAAAAAAGATAGAGCGTTTTCGCAATTCGAAGAAAAGCAAAAATGCTCTAGTGTTGGACGCCAGCAGCATGACTCGATCTGTGAAGGAATACCGCCAATTGCCAGTCGTCATTGAAAAAGAATCGCCGCGCCAGCCGGGTGTCCTGCGTCTGCTCGAACAATCCGACGCCTACGCGCAGTCGCTCTATCCGGCCGAAAGCAATCATCTCGTCGATGTCTCGACACTCGAAAAACCGTCAGTGGCTTTTTTCGTCGCACGCCACGAGGGCGAGATCGTCGGTTGCTGCGCACTGGTGGATGCCGGTGACGGCAGCGCCGAGATCAAGCGCATGTTTGTCGATCCGCAGGCGCGCGGTTTGAAGATCGGTCGCAAGCTCCTTGAGCATCTCGAAGATCACGGTCGCGATTCCGGCCTGTCCGCCATTCGGCTGGAAACCGGCATCTATCAACCCGAAGCCATCGGTCTCTACAAGACCGCCGGTTATGTCGAGATCGAGCCGTTTGGCACTTATCAGCCGGATCCGCTCAGCCTTTTCATGGAAAAGACGATCGCTTGACGCTGAGTTAATCAGTGCGAAAAAAGTGTTTCCGCTCCGTGAGTTGGAGCGGAAACGTGAATCAATTCAATAGCGCGTTGAATCAAACTGCAAACTGGCCTGCTTAAATATCCAGGTTCTCGGCAAATACCGCGCGTTCCTGGATAAAGCGGAAGCGGGCGTCGGCCTTGGTGCCCATGAGATTGTCCACGGCTTCGCGCGTGCCTTCGAAATCCACCTCATCGATGGCGACCTTCAGCAGCGTGCGCTTGGCAGGGTCCATCGTGGTTTCCTTGAGCTGGGCCGGCATCATTTCGCCAAGGCCCTTGAAGCGGCCGATCTCGACCTTGCCGCGGCCGTTGAATTCCGTTTCCATCAGTTCCACCCGGTGGACATCGTCGCGCGCGTAGAGCGTCTTTGCCCCTTGGGTGATACGGTAGAGTGGCGGCACGGCCAGATAGAGATGGCCGCCCCGGATCAGTTCCGGCATTTCCTGGTAGAAGAAGGTGATCAGCAGCGAGGCGATATGGGCGCCATCGACGTCGGCATCGGTCATGACGATGACGCGCTCGTAGCGCAGATCTTCCTCGCGGTACTTGCTGCGCGTGCCGCAGCCGAGCGCCTGCACGAGATCACCAATCTGCTGGTTGGCGCCGAGCTTTTCGCGTCCGGCGCTGGCGACGTTGAGGATCTTGCCGCGCAAGGGCAGGATCGCCTGGTTGGAGCGATTGCGGGCCTGCTTGGCGGAGCCGCCGGCCGAATCCCCTTCGACGATGAAGAGCTCGGCGCCCTCGGCCGAATTCTGCGAGCAGTCCGCAAGTTTGCCAGGCAGCCGCAGCTTGCGCACGGCGGTCTTGCGGCTGACTTCCTTTTCCTTGCGGCGGCGGACCCGCTCGTCGGCGCGTTCGATCACCCATTCCAGCAGCTTGTGGGCTTCCTGCGGGTTGTCGGCAAGGAAATGGTCGAACGGATCGCGCAGCGCGTTCTCGACGATGCGCTGCGCCTCGACTGTCGCGAGCTTGTCCTTGGTCTGGCCGACGAATTCAGGTTCGCGGATGAAGACCGACAGCATGCCGGCCGCCGAGATCATCACGTCCTCGGTGGTGACGATCGCCGCTCGCTTGTTCTGCGTCAGCTCGGCATAGGCCTTGAGCCCCTTGGTCAGTGCGATGCGGAAGCCGGCCTCATGCGTGCCGCCTTCCGGTGTCGGAATGGTATTGCAATAGGAATGCACGACGCTGTCACCGCCATACCACGTGACGGCCCATTCCAGCGCGCCATGGCCGCCGGTCTTTTCCGTCTTGCCGGCAAAGATCTCGCGGGTAACGGTGAATTCCTTGCCCATCGTCGCCTGCAGATAATCCTTCAGGCCGCCGGGAAAGTGGAACACGGCCTTGTCGGGCGTCTCGGTGCCTTCGATCAACGAGGGATCACAGGACCAGCGGATTTCGACTCCGCCGAACAGGTAGGCCTTAGAGCGCGCCATGCGAAACAGCCGGGCCGGATCGAATTTCGCGTGCGAGCCGAAAATCTCCGGGTCCGGATGAAACTTTACCTTCGTACCGCGCCGGTTCTGGACGTCGCCGAGTTCCTCCAGCCCGCCCTGCGGAACGCCGCGCGAAAAGCGCTGGCGGTAGAGTTTGCGATTGCGGGCGACCTCGACTTCGAGAATGTCCGACAGCGCATTGACGACGGAGACGCCGACGCCGTGCAGACCGCCGGATGTCTCATAGACCTTGCTGTCGAACTTGCCGCCCGCATGCAGGATGGTCATGATGACTTCGAGCGTCGACTTGCCGGGAAATTTCGGATGGTTCTCGACCGGGATGCCGCGGCCGTTGTCGGTGACGGACAGGCAGCCCTCGGCATCGAGATGGACGTCGATGAAATTCGCATGCCCGGCGACGGCTTCGTCCATCGAGTTGTCGATGACTTCGGCGAATAGATGATGCAGCGCCTTTTCGTCGGTGCCGCCGATATACATGCCCGGCCGCCGACGCACCGGCTCCAGTCCCTCGAGCACTTCGATGGCCGACGCATTGTAGTCACCGGAATCGGCCTTCAGCGTTGTCGAGGCGCCGCTGCGTTGTTCTGCCACTGGCGCCGCGACAGGTGCGGTGACCGGCTTCGGCACCACAGGATCCGTCGCAGGCTTGGGTACCAGGGGCAATGCTGAGAAGAGATCGTTGCTGTCGGTCATAGGCTGTTCAGAGGTCTTTCCGTGGTGGCGACTTCGGCCGGGTCAGCGGGTAAAGCCGTCATGAATGTCAGCGCGAATCGCCGGAATTCTGCCAGACTCTTGGCGTCAGAGCGATAAAGCTCGCCATGTGGCTCAGTCGAACACCCGCAGATACGCCGATCTTGCCTTCAATAGCCCCAACTGTTGCGTTGCGGAAGGTCCGATGGCAAGGCTTGGACCAAAAGAGGAACATTACGGATGCACATGTCCACAGCTCATTTGTCGTTTCGCGTGTTTTTGCCGCTCGCTTTGGCGGCCGCTCTGGTTTTGCCGGCGCAGGCGCAGCCGTTGAGGCCGTTCAAGGATGAGCTGTTTTCCTATGGCACGGTTGTCGAAACCAAGGATGGCGGCGATTATCGTGTCGTCGACTATCAGGAAATGCGCGACATCAACGACCGTGACCAGATTCCCGAGCGTCGTGTAAAGCGCGCTTACGTGTCGCTCGGCGTGAAGAGCGAACAGGTCAATGAGACGATCGAGGCCGGAGGGCGACCGCTCGATATCACGCGCGTCGGCGCGGAACGAGGCGCCGCATTTTCGGTGATCTTCATCCACGGCCGGGGAGGCGACCGGCGGCTCGGCGCCAACGACTGGTCGTTCGGTGGCAATTTCAACCGGCTGAAGAATCTCGCCGTCGAAAACGGCGGGGTCTACTATGCCCCGAGCGTCCGTTCATTCGACGATGCCGGCGTCGCCGATATCGCAGGTCTGATCGCTCACGCGCAAAAACAGTCGCCGGGCAAACCGGTGGTGCTTGCCTGCGCCTCGATGGGCAGTTTCATCTGCTGGGGCATCACGCGCAATCCGCAGGCGGTGGCAGCGCTCAAGGGGATGATGATCATGGGCGGCCCGACGGACCCGACTTTCAGCAAGAGCGCCGCTTACAGAAAAAAACTGCCGATGTTCTTTTGTCACGGCAGCGCCGACAGCGTCTATGCGGCGGCCGACCAGATCGGGCTCTACCGCTCGCTGAAGGCGGCGAACTATCCGAGCCGCTTCGTCCTGTTCCAGACCGGATCGCACGGAACCCCGGTTCGCATGACGGACTGGCGTGATGCGCTGAACTGGATCGGAGTTGACTGAAACCTCTGATATATCCGGGATTTATTAACCAACGCGGCAGTTTTGAACTGTGGCGCGGCCGTTGTTTTCTTTTTTGAAAGCTCATCGTGGGACTGTCCCGGGCATATATTCTCGGGGTTTGATCGTATGGATGCTCGGACAGAAACGCGGCATATTCCGCTGTGCGTCGATCTCGACGGCACGTTGCTTGCCGCTGACACGCTCTGGGAAGGCGTGGCGATCATTCTCTTGCGCAATCCGCTGATGCTGGTTGCGGTTCTTTACTGGATGACCAGGGGCAAGGCACGGCTGAAACACGAGGTGGCCGCGCGCTCCGGTCGTCAGGCCGCCGACTGGCCCTATCGCGAAGCCGTGCTCAAGCGGTTGACGCGCGAGCGCGAGACCGGCCGGCAGGTCATCCTTGCCACCGGCGCCGCCGAAAGCGTGGCCCTCGGGGTTGCGGCCCATGCGGGCGTCTTTTCGTCCGTTCTTCACAGCTCGACCGAAATCAACCTGACCAGCCGCCGCAAGCGCGAAAAGTTGATCGAACAGTTCGGCGAGGGCGGTTTCGACTATATGGGCAACAGCCGGGACGACGTTCCAGTGTTCGACGCGGCCCGCAAGGCGATCGTCGTAGCACCGGATGCCGCGGCCGAAAAATGGCGCCGGGCTCATGATGCCGAGCGCCTCGATATCGGCAAGACAAGCCGTCTTGCGGCGTTCAAATCGATCCGCGTGCATCAGTGGGCAAAGAACGTGCTGATCGGCGTGCCGATGGTGCTCAACCACGACATCCTGCACCTCGATGCGGTCATCAATGTCATCCTCGCCTTCTTCGCTTTCAGTTTTCTTGCCTCCGCGGTCTATGTGATCAACGACCTGTCGGACCTCACCAACGACCGGCGCCACCCGACAAAGCGCAACAGGCCCTTGGCAAGCGGCCAGATGTCCGTTCCCATGGGGCTGCTGCTAGCACTTTGCCTGCTGGTCGCGTCCCTGTCGCTGACAGCCGTACTGCCCCCCGATTTCGCGCTCGTGCTCGGCTTCTATGCCATGGCGACGACGGCTTACACCTTCGTACTCAAGCGCAAGCTGCTGGTGGACGTTTTCACGCTGGCGGGGCTCTATACGGTTCGCATTATTGCGGGTTCGGCTGCCACCGACACGGAACTGTCCTTCTGGCTCCTGTCCTTCTCGATTTTCTTCTTCCTCAGCCTGGCGCTGGTTAAGCGCTATGTCGAACTCGACGAATATGACGGCCGCGACGGCAACCAGGTTCCTGGCCGCGGCTATATGGCCGTTGATTACGAGATGGTCGGGCAGGCCGGCGTATCCTCAGCCTTTGCTTCAGCACTGGTTCTGGCGCTCTACATCCACAGCAAGGAAATGCAGGAGATGTATACGCTGCCCTGGGCGCTGTGGCCGCTGTGCCCGCTGGTGCTGTACATGCTGCTCAGAATCTGGATGCTCGCCCGCCGCCGCATGCTGCATGAAGATCCGGTGGTCTTCATCATGCGCGACTGGCGCAGCCTGGTGACCATGGCGATCGGCGCGTCGCTGGTGCTGGCCGGTACCCTGGGATCGCCATGACTGCTGGTGAATTTGATAGCTGGGGCCGGATCGATCGCCGCGCCCGGCAGGCCGTGTCGCCTGATGCCTATGAGAACCTAAGGGAAGAGGCAGCGCCCGGCGCATTCCTGCCCTTCGGCAATGGACGATCCTATGGCGACAGCTGTCACAACGATCAGGGCAGACTGATCGACAGCCGCATGCGCACCCGCATCCTCGGTTTCGATCCGGGAACCGGAATTGTTTCCTGCGATGCCGGCGTGACACTCCATTCGATCCTCGAAACGGCGATCCCGCACCGTTTTTTCCTGCCGGTGACCCCGGGGACTGCTGCGGTCACGGCCGCAGGCGCGGTTGCCAACGACGTTCACGGCAAAAATCATCACGCGCGCGGCACGTTCGGCAAGCATGTCCGCAGTTTGACGCTGCTGCGCTCCAGCGGTGAAATGCTGACCTGCTCGGCGGCCGAAAACCGCGAACTGTTCTACGCCACCATCGGCGGCATGGGTCTGACAGGACTGATCCTGTCGATCGACCTGCAACTCATGAAGGTTCCATCAGCCCATATCCAGCAGCACGCGATCCGCTTCGACAATCTGGAAGACTATTTCGGTATGGTCGAAACGGTTGACGGCGAGCATGAATACTCGGTCGCCTGGATCGACCAGCTGGCGACGGGCAAGCGGGCGGGCAGGGGCGTTCTTCTTGCCGGCGATCACGCGGACGCGTCTTGCGAGTTTCCGGACATGCCACGCGCGATGAAACTGTCGGTGCCGTTTTCGCCGCCGTTCAACCTTTTGAACACGGTGACGCTGAAGGCTTTCAACGAATTCTACTTTCGCAAGGAAAAGCGCGGCGAGACGGTGACGACGGTCAAATGGCCGGGTTATTTCCATCCGCTCGATACCATCGGCCGCTGGAACAGGCTGTATGGCCCGAAAGGCCTCTACCAGCACCAGAGCGTCTATCCGGCGGACAATGCACCGGAACTGACGGCGCGTTTGCTGGAGACTGCCCGCAAGGCCGGCCATGCCTCTTTCCTCACCGTGCTGAAGAAGTTCGGCGAGCAGAAATCGGGCGGACTTTTATCCTTCCCGAGACCGGGCTTCACGCTGACGTTGGATTTCGCCAATCAGGGTGAATGGACCCTTAAGCTCCTCGACAGGCTCGATGCGATGGTTGTCGAGGTTGGCGGCGCCATCAATCCCTACAAGGATGCCCGGATGAGCCCGCAAACCTTTGATTCTTCGTTCCCGCAGTGGCGGAAACTGGAGGAATTGCGCGATCCGGCAATGGTTTCGAACTTCTGGAAGAGAACCGCCTTGGCTTTGCCGAAATGAGAATAGGTACAATTTGAATTAAATAAATACGGGAATTTCACGGAATATACGGCTCTTGCGTGTAGTGGTCGGGATGGGAACAGGGAACATCGACATGAAGTATATTCTATTCATTCTCTTCACCGTGCTCACCAACGCGGCGGCACAGGTCATGCTGAAACAGGGCATGCTGTCGCTCGGACCATTGAGCTTCACGGCTGATACTGTCATTGCCCGCATCTTCCAGGTGGTTTTCAACCCCTGGGTCTTCGCCGGACTTGCGACCTTCGTCATTTCGATGGTGTCGCATCTCTATGTCCTGTCGAAGGTCGAACTCTCCTTCGCCTATCCATTCTTGAGCCTCGCCTATGTGGCGGTGGCCGTCTTTGCCTATTTCGTCTTCCGCGAGGATCTGAACGCCTGGCGCATCGCCGGCATCGGCTTCATCTGCGTCGGAACCATTCTCATCGCCCAGTCCGGCATGTCCTCGCATGAGGATCAGCCATCGCTTGAAGCCACGGGCGCAAAAACAGCGAAAATCGGGAGCGCATCATGAAACATATCATTTTCGGCGGTGACGGTTTCGTCGGCCGTCATCTGGCTGAACGCCTCGTTCAGGACGGCGAGGAAGTTCTCGTCGCCGATATCGCAAAATCCGATCTGCCGCACTACGCCCGTGCCCGTTTTGTCCGCTGCGACGTCACCAACCCGGACGATGTGCTGAAAGTCGATATCGGCCCGGACGATATGGTCTACAACATGGCCGCCAAGATGCTGTCGCCGCTGCAGGTACGCGCCAAGCGCTGGGAGTTTTTCTGGCCGGTAAATTATTACGGCGCCGAGAACATCATGAAGGCGACGGCCCGGTCCGGCGCCAACCGGCTGGTGCAATTCACTACCGACATGATTTACGGCCACACGGTCATGTCGCCGCAAACCGAGGCGCATCCGGCCAAGCCGCTCGGCGAATACGGCAAGTCGAAATGGGCGACCGAGCAGCTCGCCGCCGAATGGCGCAAGCAGGGAATGAATATCTCGATCTTCCGGCCGCGCCTGATCATCGGTCCCGGCCGCCTCGGCATTCTGGAAAAGCTGTTCAAGCTGATCGACGCCAATCTTCCCGTACCGATGATCGGCTCGGGCAAGAACCCGTATCAGTTCATCTCGGTGTTCGACTGCGCCGAAGCCGCGCGTCTCGCCTGGAAGGGCGGCGTGCCGAACGAGGCCTACAATCTCGGCTCCGACAACCCGCCGTCGGTGAAAAAGTTGCTTGGCGACCTGATCGTGCACGCCGGCTCGAAGTCGTTCCTGCTGCCGACGCCGGCATTTGCGGTCAAGGCAACACTTGCCGCCTTCGATTTCGTCAACCTGCCGATCATGGATCCCGAACAGTACCTGATCGCCGACGAAATGTGCATCCGCGAGACCGGCAAGCTCAAGAAGGAGCTCGGCTGGAAGGCTGAGTACAATGACGGCGCCATGCTGATCGCCGCCTACGACGAATACCGCGCCAAGAAGGCGGGCAAGCTTTACACGCACACATCAGCTGTGCCGGCAGAATGAACCAGGGGATCACCACAATGCTCGATAAGCCAGCTCGCGTCACCATCGACGCGCCCGCCCTTGATGGCGGCATCAAAAAGCCAGATCTGATTACCGTCGAGCAGGCCAAGGCCATGAGCCTTGCCGACATGACGACGCTGTTCAAGGATCACCTGAACCCCGGCCAGCTTCATTTCATGAAGCTGCTGGGCTTCAACAAGGTGAAGGTCGAAAGCGCCGAGGGCATGTATTATACCGACCAGAACGGCCGCAAGATCCTCGATTTCTTTGGCGGTTTCGGCTCGCTCGCCTTCGGCCATAATCACCCGCGCATCCTTTCGGCGCGCAAGAAATTCCAGGACGAGAACCGTCACGAGATCGCGATCGCCTTTCTGTCGCAATATGCGGCGGCGCTCGCCAAGAACCTGGCCACGATCGCCCCCGGTGATCTCGACATGGTCTTCCTCGGCTCCTCCGGTTCGGAGGCCATGGAAGCCGCCCTCAAGGTTGCCGAGCGCGCGGCTGGCCCGAAGCGCCCGCGGATCGTCTATGCCGAGAATTCCTTCCACGGAAAGACCAAGGGCGTCCTGTCGATCACCGACGGTCCGCTCTATCGCGGCGAGTTCAAGCTCCTCGATAACAACGTCAAGGTCCCGTTCGGCGATATCGATGCAATCCGGAACGCCTTCGAACGTGATCCGACGATCGGTGTGCTGGTCCTCGAAACCATCCAGGGCGGCGGCGGCATTGTCCAGGCATCGCCGGAGTTCTGGCGTGAGGTGCGCGCGCTCTGCGACAAGCACGGCGTCATCTGGGTCGCTGACGAGGTTCAGTGCGGCATGGGCCGGTCCGGCCGCTTCTTCGCCTTCGAACATGCCGGCGTCGTTCCGGATGTGACGGCGCTCGCAAAATCGCTCGGCGGCGGCAAGTCAGCCATGGCGGCTATGATCGCCAAACGCGATGTCTACATGAAGGCCTATGGCACCAAGAACACGGCGATGATCCACGCACATGCGACCTTCGGCGGCATCGGCGAGGCCTGCATCACGGCGATCGAAGGCCTCAACATCATGTATGACGAGGACCTGATCGAAAACGCCGCCGTGCAGGGCGAATACCTGCTGGAACGGCTGAATGGGCTGAAGGCCAAATATCCGAAGATCATCAAGGACGTTCGTGGCCAGGGCCTGATGGTCGGCCTTGAATTCCAGGATTTCAGCCAGACGCTGCCGATGGTGCTTCGCCCGGTCGTATCTGTTCTCGACGACAAGCTGAAGGGTTCGCTGTCCGGCTTTATCGGCGCGCTTCTCCTGCGCGACTACGACACACTCGTTGCCTTCACCGAATACAATCGCAACGTCATCCGGCTCGAGCCGCCGCTGATCTGCGAACGCCAGCATGTCGACCAGTTCGTTGATGCGCTGGACGATCTTCTCGGTCGCGGCATCATCCGCATCGTCAAGGACTTCGTCGGCAGCCAGATCGGCTGATCGTCTGAAAATAAACCAAGGGCACGGCGTTTTGAACGCCGTGCCCTTTTTAGTTCCTGCGTGGTGCGCATACCTTCTTCAAGGTGGGCAATATTACTTCAGCGTGGATATCTCGACCCTGCGATTGCGGCCATCCTCGGGATCGGCCGGGAAAAGCAGGGCTGTCTCGCCGAATGCGCGCAAGACCAGCCGCCTCGGATCGATCTTGTATTGGGTGAGCAGATACTGCGTCGTCGAGGCGGCCCGTGCGCGGCTGAGTTCGAGATTGTCGCTGTCCGTTCCGGTCGCATCGGTATGGCCGCCGATCACGAAACGATAGGATGCGAGGTCCTTCGATTGGAGCGCTTTGCCGACGTTGTCGAGCAGGCGCTGTGCCTGCGGCGTCAGTTCGGCCGAGCCGAAGTGAAAGTTGACCGCGAGATTGACCGTTGCTGCGAGCTTGTCCCCGTAACTGTTGATCATCTCCAGATCCTTGGCGCTGACAATCTTCAACCCACGCGTTTTTTCCTTTTGCACCAGCACGGGATTGAGCGAGCGCACCAGAAGGCCCGGCGTAGCCGTGGTCAATACCTCCTGAGCGCTCGCGACCGCTGGAAGAACGCTGAGAAATAAAACGAGGACATTGAGAAAAGTATACTGCATCTGACCGCCCCGAATTTTCCGGGCCATGAAACAAGTGAATAATGCGCAGTGCTCACGAAGAGTAGGAGAGCATTTATACCTCGTCAATTCCCCGTCGGGGAAGGCCCGTAATCTCAGCGCATTATGATGGTTGATGGGGTCGTCCGCATGTTACCGCAGTAACAGTTCTGCGGCTGGTGCGAATCCCGCCGTCTGCAACGGCGGGCGCAGGATGAAAGAGACGTGCAACGGCTTGACTTGGTATTAGTGCTTTTGTCCGTTCACGATCATGTCGAACTGCACGATGTTGGAATAGACCGGGATTCCCGCAGACATGTCGTAGCGGGTCCGATAGACGCCGCCCTGGATGTGAAAGCTGATGACATTCCGGTTCCATTTTGTCAGCTTCGCTTCGAAATGCTCGGTTCTGGTGGTGCCCTTCGCAGTCAGATTGCCCTCGATCTCGGCTGTATCCTCGCCCGTCTGGGTGATCTTCGTTGATCGGAAGGTGATTTTCGGGTGGTTCGCCGTATCGAAGATGGCGCTGGAACGCAGGAAACTCTCGATGCGGGGCTCTCCTGTCTGCACCGTTTCGGGGAAGAGCGCGAATTGGACGACGGACCGGCCGATATTCCCCCCATCCAGCTGAAAGGTGCCGGAAAACTTGCCGAATTTTCCGGAAATGCCGCCACCGCCGACCTGGTCGACCGAGAAATTGATCTGCGAAGAGCTGTCGATGTCATAACGGCCTGCCGCGTCGTCGAGGGACGGTGCTTTCGCCTCAGACGCGGAAGCGTAGAGTGCGAAGCTTGCAAGCGTCATCGACGTCGCGGTGACGAATCTGAAACTGACTATGGACATGTGCGGACCTTCCCGGTGCTTGATTTGCATTCCGTTTGACGCAGGATGCGGCCGGAATATTCCTAGCTTTCGTGCCGTTCGCTTCGCAGCATCCGCATCAGGACAGTGTCCCTCCGCAGGAAATGGTGGTGGAAGGCAGCACCTGCGTGCAGCAGAACGAGACCCGCCAGGCTGTAGGCAAGGATTGCGTGCGTGTCTGTCCAGAACGCCTCGGCACCAGCTGATTTTTCCATCGGCAGATGCGGAATAACAAAACGATTGAAGAAAAAGGTCGGGATACCCAGCGTCGAGGTCGAGGCCAACGCCCAGCCGGCCAACGGCACGGCGATGGTCAAGCCGATGAGCAGCCGGTGAGTAATGGCGCTTGCGCGTTTCTCCAGCGTGGAGAGGCCGGCAACCGGCGCCGGATGTTTGTTCGCCAGCCACCAGCCGACGCGGATGACGGAGAGAGCCAAAGCCGTGAAACCGAAGGACTTGTGCCACTGGTAGAGATCGAATTGCAGCGCCGGATCGATATTCGGTTGGGTCATCACATAGCCGAGTACGATCAGTCCGATGATGAGAAGAGCGATGGTCCAGTGCAGGGCGATCGTGCCCCATCCAAAAGCGTCCCGCCTGTTGCGCAGCATGAAGGTCTCCCCGGTTGGTTCGGAACAAATCATTCTCGCTTGGACGCGTTTGAACAAGCATTTAGTCCCTCACGGTTTCGCGATGGCTGCTGCCGGACGCGCTTTTCTTTGCCTAGCTTATTTGCTAGGGCCTTTGCCGGGAAAAGGACAACACCCTTGAGGAGACGACATGACGCCCGACGTACGACCGCTTGTTGCCGGAAACTGGAAAATGAATGGTCTGCGGGCTTCGCTCGACCAGATCAAGGCGATGGCGGAAGGCGTCAAGGGAAGCCTCTCGGAGAAGGTCGAGACGTTGATCTGCCCGCCGGCGACGCTGCTCTATGTTGCGACCGCGCTCTGCGACGACAGCCCGCTTTTGATCGGGGCGCAGGATTGCCACGAAAAAGTGTCCGGCGCCCATACCGGCGACGTGTCGGCTGAGATGATCGCGGATTGCTTCGGCACCCATGTCATCGTCGGCCATTCCGAGCGCCGTACCGATCATGCCGAGACCGATTCCTTGGTTCGGGCCAAGGCCGAAGCCGCCTACGCCGCCGATCTGATTGCCATCATCTGCATCGGCGAGACCGGCAACGAGCGCAAGGCGGGCCAGACGCTGGACGTCCTGAAACGGCAGCTGGCCGGCTCTGTCCCGGATAGCGCAACCGCTGAAAACACCGTCATTGCCTATGAACCCGTCTGGGCGATCGGCACCGGACTGACGCCGACGGCTGCCGATGTCGAGGAAGCCCATGCTTTCCAGCGTTCCGAACTCGTCGCCCGCTTCGGCGCGGAAGGCGGCAAGATGCGCATTCTCTACGGTGGGTCGGTCAAGCCCGGCAATGCCCGCGAACTGATGGGCGTCGCCAATGTCGATGGTGCGCTGATTGGCGGCGCGAGCTTGAAAGCCGACGACTTCCTCGCCATCTACCGGGCGTATGAAGAATTGACGGCCTAACTCTGTCGCGAGACGGGTAGGGGCTTTTAATAGGCGGTGGCTTGGTATATGCAGCCGCCAACACTAATCTTTGCCGCGTGGAGCGGACGCTGAAACATGCCCTGGCAATGTTGTTGCGTCTCCCATGCCGGACGATCACTCGATCGCGTGTCTGATCTTTGGCTTTCCCGAAGCCGGACGAAGCGTGGTCTAAGGCAGGACTGGACAAAATGCAGACCGTATTGCTTGTCATCTATCTCATGGTTGTGCTGGCGCTGATCGGCGTCGTGCTCATTCAGCGTTCCGAAGGCGGCGGCCTTGGCATCGGCGGCGGTTCGGGCTTCATGTCCGCACGCGGCACGGCCAATGCGCTGACCCGCACCACTGCAATCCTTGCAGCCCTGTTCTTCGTCCTGGCGCTCGGCATGGGCATTCTGTCCCGCTACCAGCCGAATGCGACCGACGTCCTCGACCGCATCCCCGGCACGACCAACAACGGCAAGGGTGTCCTTGATTCGCTCGGCGGCGGCACCACACCGCCTGCAGGCGAGACCCCTGCGCAGTCCGGCACCAATACCCAGACCCCGGCGGCGACCACGCAGACGCCTGCTACGCAGACCGAGACACCTGCGACCCAGACGCCTTCGACGACCGAGACAAAGCCGGCGACATCCGGTTCGGAAGTCCCAAGCGGCCAGTAAGGCCAAACGCAGATATAATCGCCGGCGGAAGCCAGTCTTCCGCCGGTTTTCTTTTGTTTGAATTCCGCCGCCCGAACCTTTTGAACGGAAAAATTCTGGAAGATGAATTTTTCGGTGGCGGAATCATTTTTGAAACGGTATCCGGTGAAGCCCATGGCGCGATATGTATTCATCACTGGCGGCGTGGTTTCTTCCCTTGGAAAAGGGATCGCCGCAGCTGCTCTCGGAGCGTTGCTGCAGGCCCGGGGTTACCGGGTGCGGCTTCGCAAACTCGACCCCTATCTGAACGTCGACCCCGGCACCATGAGCCCGACGCAGCACGGCGAGGTCTTCGTGACCGACGACGGCGCGGAGACGGACCTTGATCTCGGTCACTATGAGCGCTTCACAGGTCGCTCTGCGACCAAGACCGACAACATCACCACCGGCCGCATCTATAAGAACATCATCGACAAGGAACGCCGCGGCGATTATCTCGGCGCCACCGTCCAGGTCATCCCGCACGTCACCAACGAGATCAAGAATTTCGTCACCGAAGGCAACGACGATTTCGATTTCGTCATCTGCGAAATCGGCGGCACGGTCGGCGATATCGAGGCGATGCCGTTCATGGAGGCGATCCGCCAGCTCAAGAACGATCTGCCGCGCGGTACCGCAGTCTATCTTCACCTGACGCTCATGCCTTACATCGCGGCAGCGGGCGAACTGAAGACCAAGCCGACCCAGCATTCCGTCAAGGAGCTGCAGGCGCTCGGCATTCATCCCGATATCCTCCTGGTGCGTGCCGATCGCGAAATTCCGGAAGCCGAACGCCGCAAGCTGTCGCTGTTCTGCAACGTCCGCCCGTCCGCCGTCATCCAGGCGCTCGATGTCGCCTCGATCTACGACGTCCCGATCGCCTATCACAAGGAAGGCCTCGACAACGAGGTTCTGGCCGCCTTCGGCATCGAGCCGGCCCCGGCCCCGCGCATTGAAAACTGGATGGACGTTGCCAACCGCATCCGCACGCCGGAAGGCGAGGTGACCATCGCCATCGTCGGCAAGTATACCGGCCTCAAGGATGCCTACAAGTCGCTGATCGAAGCGCTCTACCATGGTGGCATCGCCAACCGGATCAAGGTCAAGCTCGAGTGGATCGAATCGGAAGTCTTCGAACAGGAAGACCCGGCTCCGTACCTCGAAAAGGTCCACGGCATTCTCGTGCCCGGCGGTTTTGGCGAGCGCGGCTCGGAAGGCAAGATCCTGGCAGCCCGCTTCGCCCGCGAGCGCAAGGTGCCCTATTTTGGCATCTGCTTCGGCATGCAGATGGCGGTCGTCGAAGCGGCCCGCAATCTCGCCGGCATCGAAAAGGCATCCTCGACGGAATTCGGCAAGACCGACGAGCCCGTCGTCGGCCTGATGACGGAATGGGTGAAGGGCAACGCGCTCGAAAAGCGCGCCGCCTCCGGCGATCTCGGCGGCACCATGCGTCTCGGTGCCTATAAGGCGAGCCTGAAGAAGGGTACCAAGATCGCGGATATCTACGGTTCCTCCGAGATTTCCGAGCGTCACCGCCATCGCTACGAAGTGAATGTCGACTACAAGGACCGCCTGGAAGCCTGCGGCCTCGATTTCTCCGGCATGTCGCCCGATGGTGTCCTGCCGGAAACCGTCGAATACCCGGATCACCCCTGGTTCATCGGCGTCCAGTACCATCCCGAACTGAAAAGCCGCCCGCTCGACCCGCACCCGCTGTTTGCGAGCTTCATCGAAGCGGCAGTGGAGCAGAGCCGGCTGGTCTGAGGGATACGGTGGGCCTGTCGACTGCTCATCGAACTCTTGAAGCCAGCCGATAAGCAAGCATACCGAAACCGCTCGCAACAAACCGTTGTAAGCGGTTTTTTGTTTGTAAAATCTCTTGAGGCGGTTGAAAAGGCTGATGTTGCAAATATCGATCTTGCGATGGAGCAAATTCGATTGTGAACGGTTCCTTAGCCGGATACTTTTGGGCAGATGATTGGTCTGCTTTGTGCCGATTTTGTTGAA
>UCML01000027.1:0-121734 GCA_900473675.1 Hyphomicrobiales bacterium
ATCTCCCCCCTTGTGGGGGAGATGTCGGCGTCGCCGACAGAGGGGGGTAAGGCGCGGCAAACTCGAAGTGCGCTCACACTGGAGGCGCAGCAATGAAAGAACGCATCCACCTCTTCGATACCACCCTGCGCGACGGTCAGCAGACCCCCGGCATCGATTTTTCCGTCGAAGACAAGATCGCCATTGCCGCTATGCTGGACGATTTCGGCGTGGACTATGTCGAGGGAGGCTACCCCGGCGCCAACCCGACCGATACGGAGTTCTTCAGCAAGAAGCGCACGAAGAACGCACGCTTCGTCGCCTTCGGCATGACCAAGCGTGCCGGTGTCTCCGCCTCCAACGATCCGGGGCTGACAAGCCTTTTGCAAGCCGAAAGCGACGCGATCTGTCTTGTCGCCAAGAGCTGGGACTATCATGTCCGCGTCGCACTTGGCTGTTCCAACGAGGAAAATCTCGAATCGATCCAGTCCTCCGTCGAGGCGGTCGTCGCCAGCGGCAAGGAAGCCTTGATCGACTGCGAGCATTTCTTCGACGGCTACAAGGCAAACCCGGCCTATGCGCTCGCCTGCGCGAAAACCGCCTATGATGCCGGCGCCCGCTGGGTCGTGCTCTGCGATACCAATGGCGGCACGCAGCCGCCGGAGATCCGCGACATTGTCGCAGCTGTCATCGCGCACGGCGTACCCGGAGCCAATCTCGGCATTCACGCCCACAATGATACGGGGCAGGCAGTCGCCAATTCGCTGGCTGCCGTCGAGGCCGGCGTGCGCCAGATCCAGGGCACGCTGAACGGCATCGGCGAGCGCTGCGGCAACGCCAACCTGGTGACGTTGATCCCGACGCTGGCGCTGAAGGAAGCCTACACCAGCCGCTTCGAGACAGCGATCGACGCCGACCGGTTGCAGGAACTGACCCAGCTTTCGCATTCCTTCGACGAGCTTCTCAACCGCTCGCCGGATCACCAGATGCCCTATGTCGGCGCCTCCGCCTTTGCCACCAAGGCCGGCATCCATGCCTCGGCGTTGCTGAAGGACCCGCGCACCTACGAGCACGTGACTCCGGAAAGCGTCGGCAACCTGCGCAAGGTCATGGTCTCGGATCAGGGCGGCAAGGCCAATTTCATCAACGCGCTGAAACGGCGCGGCATTATTGTCTCCAAGGATGATCCGAAGCTCGACAGGCTGATTTCCATCGTTAAGGAACGCGAGGCGACCGGCTATGCCTATGAAGGGGCGGACGCCAGCTTCGCCCTCCTTGCCCAGCGCACGCTCGGCTCCGTCCCGGATTTCTTCCACGTCGAAAGTTTCCGCGTCATGGTCGAGCGCCGCTTCGACGCCAATGGCAACCTGAAGACGGTCTCGGAGGCCGTGGTAAAGGTATCGGTTGACGGCGAGACGATGATGTCGGTCGCTGAAGGCCATGGACCGGTCAACGCGCTCGATCTGGCGCTCCGCAAGGACCTTGGCAAATACCAGTCGGAGATCGAGGATCTGGAACTGGTGGACTACAAGGTGCGTATCCTCAACGGCGGCACCGGGGCCATCACCCGCGTCCTGATCGAATCCGTCGACGCCACCGGCGCCCGCTGGTGGACGGTGGGCGTGTCCGACAACATCATCGACGCGTCTTTTCAGGCTTTGATGGATTCGATTGTATTCAAGCTGTTGAAGAACCGGGATCAGGCGGGGCTGGCCGCGGCGGAGTAGGAGGCCGTTGTCCTTTTGGAGGTCGGCGACGCCGCCAGTCCACCGGCCACCTTCCCCCGATCTGCAGGTGATGGGATGCTTTGCTCTAAAGTGTCTCCAGTTCTATCCTCGAATAGATACGTAGAGGGACGGTTGGCTGTTATGAGTAAAAAATAATCTAGGGTAGTCAAAACTTTATCTATAAGCAAATTTATAGCAATAAGAGACGATAGTTTCGATATTAGGGTTTTCCGGAGACGACGCTCTCCAGATGAAATCGATGTTTTCTTGCATTTCTAGCCTTGCGTCTTCTTCTGTTCTGCCTGATTCTATGAAATTTTGCTTTGCTCTTGCATATAATTTATCAAAAATAGATTTGTACCTATTGTAAATCTGTTTGTCTTTGTCGTTTACGTGATTATTCATCAATATTCTGAATACTGCGCCGCAAGTAAACGGCCGATCATCATAGCCCTTAATTTTATTGTCTCCAGCAGATGCGGAAACAGCAAACAGACCAGCCGTCAGGGCGATTATAGCCAAAAGATTTTTCAACTGCATCACTTCCCTTTACATACGGTCTCTCAATCCAATCTCCCGTATTTTGGTTGAGAAAACTAGGTTATTTTGACCCGCCCAAGCTCCATTTTCTGCGTGCCCTTCTTCCAAGTCTTTTTACCCAGCTTGAAGAAATTATCTGCCGTCCACGTTTGCAAAAAAGGTGTTTAGATCGCCGGAGCATTTCAGTGTAAGTGTATTTTAGGGCGGCGGCGAAAAGTATAAGTCCATGCCGAGATTATAGTTGTCCCGTCGAAACTATAATCCCATGATCTTAGGGTGAGGAGGAATGCAGAGCACCCCGTTTAAACGATTACCTCACAACACCAGCCTAAATTTCGCAAAGCCGTCCGCCCCGTCGCCCGCGTCCTCGATCTTCACGCCCTTGACGTCGGCAATCAGCCCCCGCGCCTTCGGGCCGCTCTCAAATACGGCGGTCGCGCCTTCCACCGGCTTGAAGCTCCAGTTGCCGTCGGCCGATGGGTTGATGGTGCCTTCGGCGATGATGTAGCGCACGATGACATCGCGGTTGGTATCGGGGGCAGCGAAGACCACCTTGTCCGCCGCGATCTCCGGGAACTTGCCGCCACCGCCGGCGCGATAATTGTTGGAGGCGACGACGAATTTCTGTGCCGGGTCGATCGGCTTGCCCTCGAAGGAAAGGTCCTGGATACGGTTGGAATCGGGATTCATGGCGTTGCCGTCGCCGTCGTATTTGGCTGGCTGTGACAGGTCGATCTGGTAGGTCACCCCGTCGATGATGTCGAAATTGTAGGATGGGAAGCTGGCGTTGAGCAGCGCCACGTCCTTGGCACCCGGTTCGACCGTGTTGAACATGCCGGCCGACATTTCCAGCCAGTTTTTCACCTGCGCCCCGGTGATGACGACCGCCTGAACCGTATTCGGGTAGAGATAGAGGTCGGCAACGTTCTTGATGGCGATATCGCCGGCCGGGACATCGGTATAGTAGTCCGCGCCGCCGCGTCCGCCCGCCTTGAAGGGGGCCGCCGCCGAAAGCACGGGCAGGTCCTTGTACTCCGTGTCCTTCAGCATGTCCTTGATGTACCAGGTCTGTGCGTTGGAAACGATCTGGACGGACGGATCGTCGGCCACCAGAGCGAAATAGGAATAGAGTGGTGCCGAAGTCTTGCCGACCGGGGTGCGGATATAGGCAAGCGTCGCCTCATGCTCGGCGGTGGCAGCGCTCAGAACATCCGCCCGGTCCGGCACGTCGGCAATCACTTTCTTGTCCTCGCGGTGATAGATCGGCCGCGCCTCCGTGGTGAAATCGACGATCTTCCAGCTGTTGCCGTCCTTTTCGAGCAAAAGGTCGATCAACCCGAGATGCGAGCCCCAGAAGCCGCCCATCACGGCCGGCTTGCCGAGCAGCGTGCCCTTGGCAGGATCAACGCCCTCGATACCGTCAAAGCTCTTGGGGCCAGGGAAGACAAGATGCTGGTGGCCGGTAAACACCGCATCGATGCCCTCGACGCCGGCGAGATAGAGCGAAGCATTTTCCATGCGCTCGCTCTGGCCGCTTCCGTCGATGCCGGAATGGGAGAGTGCGATGATGATGTCGGCACCTTCCTCTTTCATCGCCGGTATCCAGGCCTTGGCGGCCTCGACGATGTCGCGGGTCTGTGCCTTGCCCTCGAGGTTCTTGATATCCCAGAGCATGATCTGCGGCGGCACGAAGCCGATGATGCCGATCTTCAGCTCGCTTGCCGCCCCCGAGCCATCGGTGATGGTCTTCTCGACGATCGTGTAGGGCTTGAAGAACAGATCGTCGTCCTTCGGATTGGATGCGAGCTGTCCCTTCGTCAGGTTGGCACAGACGTAAGGGAAGTTCGCGCCGGAAAGCACCTTGAACATATAGTCGAGGCCGTAGTTGAATTCGTGATTGCCGAGCGTGCCGGCTTCATAGCCGAGCACGTTCATCGCCTTGATCACCGGATGGACGTCGCCTTCCTTCATGCCGTGCTGATAGGCCATGTAGTCGCCCATCGGGTTGCCCTGCAGAAAGTCGCCATTGTCGACGAGGAAGGAATTGCCGGCTTCGGCGCGGATCGCGTCGATGATCGAGGCGGTGCGGGCAAGGCCCAGCGTATCGTTCGGTTTGTCGCCGTAATAGTCGTAAGGGAAGACGTGGACGTGGATGTCGGTCGTTTCCATGATGCGCAGATGTGCCTGATTTGCTGCAGCGCGCGCTGCAAACGGATGCAGCAGGACAAGGGCAGACGTGGCGGCGGCACCAGCGAGGAGCGAGCGGCGTGTTATCGGATGGAGCGCGAGGATGGATGACATCGTGAAGTCCCTTCGTCTGACCGGTCTTTGCCTGAAGGGAAACTAGAGCGGCCTGCCATGGAATGCACCCCGCAAAATATCAGGTATTTTGCCGCCGCCGTGACAGGTGCTGTGAGCTTTCCTGCATGCAAGGTTCACGGAAATGAATTGGTTGATCAACGGTCTTTGGAGTAGGACGGCCCAAACGATAAAAACCTGACGGGATGAAACGCCATGGCTGATGCGAAACAAACCCCTGTGGTGCAGAACGGCGATTCGCCGCGCGGCTTCGCCTTCGCGCTGACGGCCTACCTGCTCTGGGGCTTCCTGCCGTTCTTCATGAAGGCCGTCGCCCATATTCCGGCCTTTGAAGTTGTCGCCCATCGCATCGTCTGGTCGGTGCCGCTTGCCGGTGCCGTGCTGATTCTGCTTGGCCGCACGGATGACGTGAGGGTGGCGCTGCGTTCGCCACGCATGCTGAAGATGGCCATGTTGACGGCGGTACTCATCACCATCAACTGGGGCATCTATGTCTGGGCCATCGGCGCCGGGCGAGCGCTCGAAACCGCGCTCGGTTACTATATCAATCCGCTGTTTTCGATCTTCCTCGGGGCCGTGCTTCTCAAGGAAAAACTCAATCCGGCGCAGATCGTCGCGATAGTTCTGGCTGCCATTGCAGTTGTCGTGCTTGCCTTCGACGCGGGCGGGCTGCCATGGGTCTCGATCGGTCTGGCGCTCTCCTGGGGATTGTATGCCTTCTTCCGCAAGACTTTGCCTGTCGGCCCAAACCAGGGGTTTTTCCTCGAAGTTCTGCTGCTCAGCGTCCCGGCGCTCGGCTATATCGCCTATCTCGAAGCCTCGGGGCAGGGCCATTTCACCGATACCGGCTGGGCTGACGTCGCATGGCTGATGGCTTGCGGCGTCGTCACCGCGATCCCGCTGATGGTCTATGCCAATGGCGCCAAGCTGCTCAGGCTCTCCACCATCGGCATCATGCAGTACATCGCGCCGACGATGATCTTCATCATCGCCGTCTTCGTCTTCCACGAGCCTTTCGGCACATCGAAGCTGATCGCCTTCATCCTGATCTGGGCGGCACTCGCCGTCTATTCGACGTCGATGATCATGGAAAGCCGCGCGCGCCGGGCGACCTTGCCGAACCCCGCCGAGTAATCTTGCGGGGTTTGCCGAAGAACATCAGAGCTTGGCAATGATCCCGTCGTCGCCGTCACGATCGACCTGGCTTGCCCAGTGGTCAAGCAGCGCCGGAACAACTTCGTCGGCCGCATCGATGACCAGCGGCTGGACAAGATGGGCGGTGTGGATGAAGCCGGCATCGGCCATGTGATGGATCAGCGTCATCAGCGGATCCCAGAAGCCGTTGATGTTGACGAGCACGATCGGCTTGCGATGGCGACCGAGTTGCGCCCAGGTCATGATCTCGACGATTTCCTCCAGGGTGCCGATGCCTCCGGGCAGCGTCACGAAGGCATCCGAGCGCTCGAACATCTTGTGCTTGCGGTCGTGCATGTCAGGCGTGACGATCAGTTCGCTGAGTTGCCCCAGCGAATGGCGCGTGGCCTCCATATCCATGAGGAATTCTGGTATAATGCCGGTAACGCGGCCGCCGTGCGAGAGAACGCCGCTTGCGACTGCTCCCATGATGCCTTTCGTACCGCCGCCATAGACGAGACGAAGGTGGTTTTCGGCGATGGATTTGCCGAGAATGCGGCCGGCATCGATAAAGGACTGGTCGCGCCCGGGCTGGGAGCCGCAGTAGACGCAAATGGATCGAATCGGGATATTTTTCTCGTTCATAGGTCCAAAGAGACATTGCACCGCGGCGGGCGTCAAGAAAAATGACGGGAAACAGCGTCATGGCGGCGACTGAATATGCGGCGATGCTTGTGGAAAGCAGCGGAAATCGTTAGCAATTTTTAAGAATGAGCAGACGATATGTGCGGGGGCTGATTCCGCTGGATTAGGCAAATTGAAAGCGGCAGGCATGTAGGCTTGGGGTAAGCCGTCCTTTCGCGTCCGTGTTGGGCGCAGACGGCTTCGGGCCATTTGGAGATGTGCATGATGAAGAACAAGGCCGGCTGGGTGGCCCTTATCGTCCTGGCAATTGCATCACTGCTGATGATTTTCTTTGTCATGCCCAATATCAACGGCAACAAGGACAAGGTTACTGCGGACGCCACGGCGGATAGCCCGGCGAAACTGGCCGATACGAAGGTCGCTCGGCCAACGGCTGAGAGCGAAACGGCCAATGCGACAGCGACCGATGCCAAGCCTGCCGATCCGGCCGCCGCCTGGACCGTGCCGGGCTTCGACGTCCTGCGCGTCGAACCGGACGGCTCGACCGTCATTGCGGGGCGGGCACAGCCCAACACCAAGCTCGAAATTGTCAATGGCGAGACGGTCGTCGGTACTGCGGATGTCGGTGCGACCGGCGATTTTGCCGCGATCTTCGACAAGCCGCTTCCGGCGGGCGATTATCAGTTGACGCTGCGCAGCGTCGGCGAAAACGGGGTGACCAAGTCCTCGGAGGAAGTCGCCACCGTCTCCATCCCCAAGGACAAGGCTGGCGAGCTGCTCGCCATGGTCTCGAAACCGGGTGAAGCAAGCCGCATCATCACCAAGCCGGTGGCGGAAGCGACTGCTCAGGCCGCCGATGCCAAGCCTGCTGATGCAAAGCCTGCCGACACCGCGGCCGGTGAGGTGGCGAAGGCCGAGCCGGCGCCCGACACGTCGGCGACTGCAACGGATACCGCAAAGCCGGCTGATACGGCCGCCGCCACGCAAACCCCAGCCACAGGCGATGCGGCCGCAGTTCCGGCAACCGGCGACAACTCGGCCGTGGCCGTTTCCGCTGTTGAAATCGAAGGCAAGAAGATCTTCGTGGCTGGCAATGCCAAGGCCGGCGCGCTGGTGCGCATCTATGCCGATGATACGCTGGTCGGCGAAACCAAGGCCGACGAGCAGGGCCGCTTCGTCGTTGAAGGCACGATCGACCTGCCGGTCGGCAACCATACGATCCGCGCCGACATGATGGGCGCAGACGGCAGCAAGGTCGAACTGCGCGCTGCGGTGCCCTTCGATCGTCCGGCAGGCGATCAGGTGGCAGCCGTTGCTCAAGGCAATGCGCAGGGCACGGTCGCACCGATCGAGGGTGGCAGCTTCGATGGTCTGAGAATGGAAGCCACCAAGGCGCTCAGCCTGCTCAAGGGTCTGTTCGCTGATGGCAAGGTGCCCTCGGCAGAGGAACTGGCGGCTGCGCGCTCGGCCACCGAAATCGCCTTGAAGTCGCTTGCCGATTTCAAGGTTGCCGACAATCTGGATGCCAGTGTCAAGGAAATGGCTGCAAAGACAGCGAAGGCCGCGACCGATGCCCTCGCCATGCTGAAGGCGCTGCCCAAGGACGCGGCCAGCGTCTCGGCGTCGCTCGGCAAGATCGAGGCTGCGGTCGGTTCGGCGTTGATGCCGCGCACCGACGGTACGGGCAACAATGCGGTTGCGACCGAAACGGCGAAGCCGGCACCGGCCGAGGACAATGCCGCCGCTGCCAACACGACGCCGACACAGAGCGATGTCGCAAAGCCTGCGACGGAAACGGCCGTGAAGCCTTCCGCAGAGTCAGCCACGCCTTCCGCAGAGTCGGGCGCTGCCGCTACGGCAACCGGCCAGGCCGCTGCCGAACCGGAAACTGTCCAGCAGGCGCCGCTCAAGCAGAGCAAGACCTCGGTCATCATCCGTCGTGGTGATACGCTCTGGCAGATCTCGCGCCGCGTCTATGGTGCAGGTGTGCGCTACACGACGATCTATCTCGCCAATGAGGACCAGATCACCAATCCGGACCGCATTTTGCCAGGCCAGATTTTCGGCGTGCCGGACAAGGCGATGTCGGAGGCGGAATCGGAAGAGATGCACCGCAAGCACGTAAAGCATCTGCCCTGACGGCTTTTTGCTGATGGCTCCATTGCGATGGGCCACTATGAGACCTATCTGAAACACAAAAGCGGCGCCTTGAGAAAGGCGCCGCTTTTGATTGGAAATTTGCGTTTGTGCGCTTTCGTCGGATGTTCCTTCATCCTCATGACATCCAGGGCGCGCAATGACAGCTGTCTGCGAAGGACGGCTGGGGAACGAAGGCGGGACAAGACGTGGCAGCGCAGAAGAAGACGGTATCGGCGGACGCGGGCAATCCGCTGCAGACCATCATCAACCTCTGGCCCTATATGTGGCCGAGCGACCGTATCGATCTGAAAATGCGCGTCGTCTGGGCGACGGTCATCCTGCTGGTTGCCAAGGTCGTCCTCCTGCTGGTGCCCTATTTCTTCAAATGGGCGACCGATGCGTTGAACGGCAAGACCGATCTCGTCGGCGTCCTGCCGGTCTTCTTTACCGGTGCCGTCATGCTGGTACTCGCCTACAATCTGGCAAGGCTGCTGCAGGCCGGGCTTAACCAGCTGCGGGACGCGCTGTTTGCCAGCGTCGGCCAACATGCGGTACGCCAGCTCGCTTACCGTACTTTCGTCCACATGCACCAGCTATCGCTGCGCTTCCACCTGGAGCGGCGCACCGGCGGCCTGTCGCGCATCGTCGAGCGCGGCACCAAGGGCATCGAGACGATCGTCCGCTTCACCATTCTCAACACGGTGCCGACCCTCATCGAGTTCCTGCTGACGGCGATCATCTTCTGGTGGGGCTACGGCTTCAGCTACCTGCTCATCACTGCCGTCACGGTCGTGATCTACATCTGGTTCACCATCAAGGCGAGCGACTGGCGCATCGGCATCCGCCGCGCCATGAACGACAGCGACACCGACGCCAACACCAAGGCGATCGATTCGCTCTTGAACTTCGAGACCGTCAAATATTTCGGCAACGAGGAGATGGAGGCGAAGCGTTTCGACCAATCCATGGCGCGTTACGAGCGTTCGGCGACGCAGGTCTGGACCTCGCTCGGCTGGCTGAACTTCGGCCAGGCGGTAATTTTCGGCGCCGGCACGGCGATCATGATGGTGATGTCGGCGCTCGCCGTGCAGCGTGGCGAGCAATCGCTCGGCGATTTTGTCTTCATCAACGCCATGCTGATGCAGCTGTCCATTCCGCTCAATTTCATCGGCTTCGTCTACCGCGAAATCCGTCAGGGTCTGACCGATATCGAGCAGATGTTCGACCTGCTCGAAGTAGAGGCCGAGGTGCTGGACAGCCCGGATGCCAAGGAATTGGTGATCGGCAAGGGCGCAATTTCCTTCAAGGACGTGCACTTCGCCTATGATCCTGCCCGGCCGATCCTGAAAGGCATCACGTTCGAAGTGCCGGCCGGCAAGACCGTTGCGGTCGTCGGGCCATCCGGAGCGGGCAAATCGACGCTGTCGCGGCTTCTCTATCGCTTCTACGACGTCCAGGAAGGCGCCATCACCATCGACGGCCAGGATGTCCGCGACGTCAGGCAGAAATCCTTGCGCGCCGTCATTGGTATGGTGCCGCAGGACACCGTCCTGTTCAACGACACCGTCGCCTACAATATCCGCTACGGCCGCACCTCCGCTACGCAGGCCGAGGTCGAGACCGCGGCCGACATCGCCCAGATTGGCGGCTTCATCAAAAGCCTGCCGGAAGGTTATGGCGCCATGGTCGGCGAACGCGGCCTGAAGTTGTCAGGCGGCGAGAAGCAGCGCGTCGCGATCGCCCGAACCGTGCTGAAGAGCCCGCCGATCCTGATCCTCGACGAGGCGACCTCGGCCCTCGACACCCGCACAGAGCAGGAGATCCAGACAGCGCTCGATATCGTTTCGCAGAACCGCACGACGCTGGTCATCGCCCACCGTCTTTCAACGGTCATCCATGCCGACGAAATCATCGTGCTCAAGGACGGCGGCATCGCCGAGCGCGGCACGCACGGGGAACTTATCGACCGCGATGGCCTTTACGCTTCCATGTGGAACCGCCAGCGCGAGGCAACGCAGGCCGAGGAAACGCTGAAGAAGGTACGCGAGAACGACGATCTGGGGGTCGTGGTGCGCGGCGCGGCGGCAGTCTGAACGGTCTCAGGCGCCCGGCCCGGCAAACAGGATCAGATTGCCGTCCGGATCGAGTACGATAAAGTTCCGCGCGCCCCATGGCTGCTTCTTCAGTGTCTGGTGAAAGGGGACACCGGCCGCCTGATAATCGAGGAACAGCTGCTTGATGTCAGCCGCGCTGTCGAGCGTGATCGCCGCCGACAGCAGCTCTTCGCGCTGCCGGCTGTCATGGACGAAAACGGGTTCTGAAACGAGCCGCAGGCAAAGCCGCGCCCTGTCGCGCTCCACGATGCCGTAGAACGGTGGATCGCCATAGGCAAAATCGATGGTGAAGCCGAGTTTCGCGGTGAAAAAGGCAAGGGACGCGGCGAAATCGGTTACGTAGAGGATTGCCTCCGTTCCGCTGAGGAAGGGGCGTTCAGATGTCTTTCCGATCGGGTCGTTCATGGCTTGGGCTCCTGCCTTCAGCGCCGTCCACCGGTCAAACCCGTTCTGGCGGGCGACAAGCTCCTGTGCATCGGCAAGCGAGAACGGCGCGTCCAGTACCTCGCGGTCGGCGAGATGGCCGAAGTGGGGCAGGGTGGCGCGGATGACCGCCGCCACCGGATGGTGCCGTTCGCCATGCCAGCGCAGATATTGCTTGGCCTGCTTCTTCAGATTTTCGAGGTTTGGCATGGGCGCTGCTACGGTTTCTGTCGTAGGTGGGCATAGCCCCTTCGGCTCCTGCCGATGCGCCCTACAGCAACGGAGAGATTTTCTCCCGGCGAACAGTGATTGTCAACATGGCGGCAAAGCGGCCGCGCTGCATTGCTCCCGCGGTGTTTTCACGCTAGGTCCATGGCGTCGAATTTGCAGGAGGTGCCGTAAGATGAGCTTGATCAATACAGTGCGCAACACGCTGGTGCCGGTGCATAAGGAAGGTTACCCCTTCATCGCCGGATTCTTCGTCGTTTCGCTGGTTCTCGGCTTTCTCTGGGGGCCGCTGATGTGGATCGGCTTCATCCTCACTGCCTGGTGCGCCTATTTCTTCCGCGATCCGGAACGCATGACGCCGCTCGATGATGATCTGGTCATCAGTCCCGCAGACGGCCGCGTGTCTTCCATCGCATTGATGACGCCACCGGAGGAACTGGGCCTTGGCGACACGCCGATGCTGCGCATCTCCGTTTTCATGAACGTCTTCAATTGCCATGTGAACCGTGCGCCGGTGCGCGGCACCATCAACCGCATCGCCTATCGCGCCGGCAAGTTCGTTAATGCGGAACTCGACAAGGCCAGTCACGAAAACGAGCGCAACGGCCTTGTCATCGACACGGCACACGGGGAAATCGGCGTCGTTCAGATCGCCGGCCTCGTTGCCCGCCGCATCGTCTGCTGGTCGACGCCGAATGATACGCTGCAGGCCGGCGAACGCTTCGGCCTCATCCGTTTCGGCTCTCGTCTCGACGTCTTCCTGCCTGAAGGCGCACAGCCGCGCGTCAGCCTCGGCCAGACCGCGGTCGCCGGGGAAACGGTGCTGGCGGAATTCGGCTCCGCAAAGGGGCCGGTCATCAGCCGTCGCGGTTGATGACGCCGTTGCCATCGAAACAGGAACAGGAGCACTCCATGGAAACGCCCTTTCCGTCTTTTGAACCGAATGGCCCGAACGACGAGGCACGCGGTCCGCGCCTCAGGGAAATTCCACTGCGGCTTATCGTGCCCAACATGATCACCGTGCTCGCCATCTGCGCCGGCCTTTCCGGCATCCGGCTGGCCTTTGAAAACCGCTTCGAGCTGGCCGTCGCCATGGTGCTGGTCGCCGCCTTCCTCGATGGCATCGACGGCCGCGTCGCGCGCCTGATGAAGGCGACCTCGAAGTTCGGCGCCCAGATGGATTCGCTCGCCGACATCGTCAATTTCGGTGTCGCTCCCGCCCTGGTCCTCTATGCCTTCGTTCTCGATCAGGCCCGCTCGCTCGGCTGGATCGCTGCGTTGATCTATGTGATCGCCGCCGGCCTGCGCCTTGCCCGCTTCAACGTCATGGCGGAGCGCGAGGTGAAGGCATCCTGGCAGTCGGAATATTTCGTCGGCGTGCCGGCCCCCGCAGGTGCCATGCTGGTCCTGCTGCCCATGTATCTCGGCCTGTTGGGCCTGGCACCGGATCGCACGATCGCAATCATCTCAGCCGGCTACACGGTGCTGATCGCCTTCCTGCTGGTCAGCCGCCTGCCGGTATGGTCCGGAAAATCGGAAAACCGCGTCCGCCGCGATCTCGTCCTGCCGATCATCCTTTTCGTCGTGCTCTATGTTGCGACGCTGATGAGCTTTACTTGGGAGACGATGGTGATCACGGCGGTCGGCTATCTCGCCAGCCTGCCGTTCGGTGCCCGCAAGTGGAAGAAGAAATACGGCAGCTGGCCGCTGCATCCGGACCACCCGACGCCGGGAGAAGATGGTCTGCCGGGGGATAAGATTTAGGCCGCCGGTTTGCCAATCAGAATAAAAGGCCGCCCAGATTTCTCGGGGCGGCCTTTTTTGTGGGAACCGGAAAGCTTCAATCCGGCAATCTATAATCCACGATCCGGTTTTCCCGGACAATGAACAGCTTGCCCGTCTCCGTCTGATCCGGCCCGACCAGTGGCAGCAGCTTGGCGGCCACTTCCGAAGGATGTGGCACTGTCGAAGGATCTTCGCCCGGAATGGCCTGCGCCCGCATCGCGGTGCGGGTGGCGCCCGGATCGACGCTGAGGATGCGCAGCGGCAGGCGCTGCGTCTCGCCAGCCCACGTGTGCGCCAGCGCCTCGACGGCAGCCTTGGAGGCGGAGTAGGGACCCCAGAACGGCCTGCACTTGTGGGCGGCGCTGGAGGAGAGGATGAGTGCTCGGCCGGCATCGGATTGGGTCAGCAGCGGATCGACCGAGCGGATCAGGCGCCACGTGGCTGTGACGTTGATGGTCATCACCTTTTCGAAAACCTTGGCCTCGACATGGCCGATCGGCGAGATGACGCCGAGCACGCCGGCATTGGCAACGAGGATATCGAGCTTGCCCCAGCGCTCGTGGATGGCGCCGCCCAGCTTGTCGATTGCTGCCATGTCGGCAAGGTCGAACGGTACCAGCGTTGCCGGCAATCCGCCCGCAGCCTTGATGGCATCGTCAAGATCCTCCAGCCCGCCGATGGTGCGGGCGCAGGCGATCACCTGCGCGCCGGCCTTGGCCAGTTCAAGCGCTGTAAAGTAACCGATGCCGCGCGATGCGCCGGTGACCAGTGCTATGCGGCCCTTGAGATCGATCATGTCTGGGTGGCTCCGAATTCATTGATGCGGGCTTGCTGCCACAGGTTCGGGCGAATGCGCAAGCCACGCAGCAAGACTTTGAACAGGCGAGGGCACTTTCCTTGAACCGTTTTCGTTTCAAAGAGGCGTGTCAGCCCTTGCTGGCAAGCATCGACAGCTTGGGGCTCGAATTGTCGCCGTTCTTGTCCAGAAGCCGCGTCGGATAGTCGCCGGTGAAGTAATGGTCGGTGAATTGCGGCCGGGCCGGATTGCGCTTCTCTCCGCCGACGGCACGGTAAAGACCGTCGATCGACAGGAATTCAAGCGAATCCGCGCCGATGAACTTGCACATGGAGGCAAGGTCCGCATGCTGGTTGGCAAGCAGCTTGTCCGCGTCCGGCGTATCGATACCGTAGAAGTCCGGGTGATAGATCATCGGGCTGGCAACACGGATATGCACTTCGCGGGCACCTGCCTCGCGGATCATCTGGACGATCTTCAGCGACGTCGTGCCGCGCACGATCGAATCGTCGACCAGCACGACCCGCTTGCCTTCGATCATGGCGCGGTTGGCCGAATGCTTCAGCTTGACGCCGAAGGCGCGGATCTGCTGCGTCGGCTCGATGAAGGTGCGTCCGACATAATGGTTGCGGATGATGCCGTATTCGAACGGAATGCCGCTCTGTTGCGCATAGCCAAGCGCTGCCGGTGTGCCGCCGTCCGGCACCGGAACCACCACATCGGCCTCGACCGGTGATTCCGTGGCAAGGTTGATGCCCATGTTCTTGCGCGCCACGTAGACGCTACGGCCGCCGACCACGGAATCGGGGCGGGCGAAATAGACATATTCGAACAGGCAGAGACGCTCCGGCTGCGAATTGACCGGCTTGCGGGCATCGATCTGGATCGAGCCGTCGGCCTGGATTTCGCAGATGATGACTTCGCCGTTTTCAACGTCGCGAATGTACTTGGCACCGATGATGTCGAGTGCGCAGGTTTCCGAGCAGAAGATCGGCTTGCCGTCGAGTTCGCCCATGACCAGAGGCCGGATGCCGGTCGGGTCGCGCGCGGCAATGAGTTTGGTGCGGGTCATGGCCAGCATCGAATAGCCGCCTTCCATCTGCCGGATGGCATCGATGAAGCGGTCGGCCGTCGAGGTATGGCGCGAGCGGGCGATGAGATGGAGGACGACTTCGGTGTCCGATGTCGACTGACAGATGGCGCCGGTGGCGATGATCTGGCGGCGCAGCGTCAGACCATTGGTGAAGTTGCCATTATGGGCAATCGCGATACCGCCGACTTCCAGTTCGGCAAACAGCGGCTGGACGTTGCGCAACGCCACTTCGCCAGTGGTGGAATAGCGGGTATGGCCGATCGAGATGGTGCCGGGTAGTTTCGCGAGGATGGCCGGATCGGTGTAATGGTCGCCGACGAGGCCCATTCGCTTTTCGGTGTGGAACTGCTTGCCGTCGAAGGTGACGATGCCGGCCGCTTCCTGTCCGCGATGCTGGAGCGCGTGAAGCCCGAGCGCCGTCAAGGTCGCCGCGTCCGGATGCCCCAGGATGCCGAAGACGCCGCATTCTTCGTGCAGCGTATCGCCATCGATTTCGTCGTTGATCTCTGCGGCTCGCAAATGGGTCATCGCTGTTGGCCTTTGGTTGAACGGCTGGAACGCGTTTCGCATATTGTATCAGGTCTCTACAGTGCCGTGTGTCATTCATGACGCGCAAAGGTCGCTGTAGCACTTTTAATTTGCTGCATAATTCTCGAATCGATTTCGATTTAAGAATTATGCAGCAGGCCTTCAAGTCGAGAAGACCTGAAGGTTTCACATGTCATCCTTGCAAAATGGACAGAGCCCGCCAAAGCAGGCCCTCATTCTATCATGCGGCCTTAGCCGTTGGTCGCCGCGCCATTGGTCGCCGGCGTTTCTTCGGCCGGAGGCTGGGTGGTCGTGCCGCCCGTGCCTTCGTTTTCGCCTTCGCCGGTCGTATCCTTGCCGCGCAGGCGGTCGAGGATAGTGGCGTCGGCATTTTCCGGCAGCAGGGCGATCAGCTTGCCGCCGAGATTGTCGAGCAGCGGCTTGGACTTCGCGGTCGTCACCCAGACCGGCTGCTGCTGCGGCGCGACCAGCCAGTTGAAGAACAGCATGGCGACGACGACGAGCAGAACGCCACGGGCTGCTCCGAAGAGGAAGCCAAGTGTGCGATCAAGCGCGCCGATGCGGCTGTCGATGATGAAATCGGCGATCCGCATGGTGATGAACGAGACGACGATCAGCGCGATGAGGAAGACCACGCCGGCCGAGCCGATCATCGCAACGGTATCGCTGCTGGTGTAGTTCTTCGCGTAGGGCAGGAGATATGGATAAAGGAAGTAGGCAGCAGCGGCAGCGCCGACCCAGCTTGCGACGGACAGGACTTCCCGGGAGAAGCCGCGGACCATGGCCAGGATAGCCGAGAAAAGCGCGACGCCGAGAACGATACCGTCGAGAATTGTAATGGGCATATTTGTCCTACTCCGAAACCGCCTGCTGCGCCGCGCATCCTGCCGGACGCACAAAGGACGCAGCCCCTTTGTATCTGCAGCATGGCTTTTAAATCGACAGCGATTCAAAAGCCATGCTGCAGCGCGACCCCGCGTTAATTTTCCGTGAACCATATATCATGACGCGGGAAGCGTCTTTCGATGGTCCGTGATTGAACACTGTTTTCACAGGAATTCGCCGTTTTAAACAGCGGTTTCCCTAGTCATCATTGTCCGCCTGCTTCAGCGCTCCCTTCGAGCCGGCAATGCGCGCTACCAGATCCGGCAGGCTTTCCATCTCCGCCCAGCTCATGCCGTTGCCCTTGGGCAGGTCGGCGGAGGCAGACGGCAGGACGGCCTGTGAAAAGCCTAGTTTTTCGGCTTCTTTAAGGCGCTGGGCGGTGTGCGCAACCGGCCGGATGGCCCCGGACAGACTGACTTCGCCGAAATAGACGCAATCGGAGGGAAGGGCAAGACCGGCAAGCGAGGAAACCAGCGCGGAAGCGACCGCAAGGTCGGCTGCGGGCTCGGAAATGCGGTATCCCCCGGCAATATTGAGATAAACGTCATGCTGTCCGAGCCGAACGCCGCAATGGGCTTCGAGCACGGCGAGGATCATCGATAGCCGTGCGGAGTCCCATCCGACGACGGCGCGGCGTGGCGTGCCGAGCGATGTCGGGGCCACCAGCGCCTGCACTTCGACCAGCACCGGCCGCGTTCCTTCCATGCCGGCAAACACCGCGGCACCCGGCGATTTCGAATTGCGTTCGCCCAGAAAAAGCTCCGACGGATTGGTGACTTCGCGAAGTCCCTTGTCCGACATCTCGAACACGCCGATCTCGTCGGTCGGGCCGAAGCGGTTTTTCACCGTACGCAGGATGCGGTAGTGATGGCCGCGGTCGCCCTCGAAATAAAGCACGGCATCGACCATGTGCTCGACGACGCGGGGACCAGCGATCTGGCCTTCCTTGGTGACATGGCCGACGAGCACGACGGTTGCGCCTGTCTGCTTGGCAAACCGGATCATCGCCTGAACACCGGTGCGCACCTGCGTCACCGTTCCCGGTGCTGAATCGGCCGTATCGCTCCACAGCGTCTGGATCGAATCGATGATGGCGAGGTCGGGCCGCTTGCCTTCGCCGAGCGTCGCGAGAATATCCTCGACATTGGTTTCCGCGGCCAGCAGCACGTCGGTATCGGCAGCGCCGAGGCGTTGCGCGCGCAGACGCACCTGTGCCACCGCCTCTTCGCCCGAGACATAGATGATCCGGTGACCGCGCCGCGACAGGGCGGCCGCTGCCTGCATCAGGACCGTCGATTTGCCGATGCCGGGATCACCGCCGATCAACACTGCCGAGCCGCGCACGAACCCACCGCCGGTCGCCCGGTCAAGCTCGGAAATGCCCGTCTGGATGCGCGGCGCATCCTCGATCTCGCCCGACAGCGTCGTCAGCGCCACCGGTCGGCCCTTTTTCGGCGTCCGGCCCGGACCGCCGCCAATGCCGCCCATCGGGTCTTCCTCGACGATGGTATTCCACTGGCCGCAGCCTTCGCATTTTCCTACCCAGCGGGCGTGAACGGTGCCGCAGTTCTGGCAGATGAATTGTGTCCGGGCTTTCGCCATCAAATTTCGCTTTCGGGGAAGTCTTCAGAGGTGGAGGATGCGGACACGGGAGACGCGAGGGTAGAGCAGAAGCAGATCAGCCGGTTAAAAATAACGGTGATCTCGTTTTGTTCCAATTTATAGCATCATTTTCTCGATTCCAAGCCCGCAATCTGGAAAAGCTATTCGACCTCGATATAGGCCCGCTCATACCGCGACCCAAGGCTCGTCAGCATCTCATAGCCGATCGTCCCGCCGGCTCTTGCGACGTCGTCGATCGCGACATTGTTGCCGAAGAGTTCGATGTAATCGCCCGGCCGAACCGCATTTTCCGGCAGGTCGGTGACGTCGAAGAGGCTGAGATCCATGGTGACGCGGCCGAGATGGGGAATCTTCTGGCCATGCAAGAAGCCGAAGGCTCCGGACGGCGTTGCCTGGCGCAGGGTGACGCCGCCGCCGGAGACGGAGCGGTGGTAGCCATCGGCATAGCCGATGGCGACGATCGCCACGCGGCTGTCCCGAGCAAATTGCGCCGAGGCGCCATAGCTTGCCGTCTCGCCGGTCCTGACGCGGCGGATCTGCAGGATGCGTGCCTCAGCCGTTACCACCGGCTTCATCGGGTTGATCATACCGTTGACAGCCTCTCCGCCATAGGCGGCAATGCCCGGTCGGGTGAGGTCAAAATGAAAGTCAGGTCCAAGGTGGACGCCGGCCGAGTTGGCAAGACTTGATTCGATGCCTTCGAAAGCGGTGGTAACCGTCTGGAATGATTCCAGTTGCCGACGGTTGAGCGGATGCCCCGGATCGTCGCCGCAGGCAAGGTGGCTCATCACCAGAATGGGCGAAAAGCTGGCCGGCCGGGCAGGGTCGTTCGCGAGCGCCAGGGCTTCATCGGCGCTGAGCCCCAGGCGGTTCATGCCCGTATCGACATGAAGGACGCATGGATGATCGCCGCGCTCCGACAGCGCCGACATGAAGAAGGCAAGCTGTTCTTCGGAGTTGATGATCGGAACCAGGCCGTTGTCGAAGAAAAGCTGCTCGTTGCCAGGCCACATGCCGGCGAGAATATAGATCCGGCCATCCGGGACCAGCGGGCGAAGTGCCGCGCCTTCCTCGGCATTGGCAACGAAGAAGTCCCGTGCGCCGGCGCCGTAGAGCGTCTCGGCGGCAGGCTCGATCCCAATGCCATAGGCATTGGCCTTCAGCACCGCTGCCGCCCGCGCCTTGCCGGACAGCTTGTTCATCTTGCGCCAATTGTCAGCGAGCGCACCAAGATCGATGGTCAGGCGGTTGGAGGCGGCCTCGAAGGCCGGAAACGTCGATGGGGGATTTTGCGATATAGCCATAGCGAGAGAGATACAGCCAAGCGGCGCCGCCTGCAATCGCCGGCGCTTTTGAGCAAGCGTCCTATGACCCTTTTCGACAGGACCTTGGCGGCAGGCGCGAAGTCTCGCTGCTTGCCGCCGTTCAACTGCTTACATCAGCGAGGACGTGATCAGCGGCTCAACTTCCATGAAGCCTTCGTAGATCATCTTCAGCGCGACGAAAAGAATGATGGCGAGGCCGAGATAGGAGATCCAGTGGAACCTGGCGAGTAGCTTGGCGATGAACGATGCGGCAATGCCCATCAGGGCGACGGAGACGGCAAGGCCGATGATGAGGATGTTGGGGTGCTCGCGCGCGGCGCCGGCAACGGCCAGCACGTTGTCGAGCGACATCGACACGTCGGCGACGACGATCTGAATGGCTGCCTGCTTCAGCGTCTTGCGCGGCGCGCCGTTGCCGACGGTGCCGCTTTTGTCCACATCTTCGCCGGTCAGTGTTTCCAGGCCTTCGTTTTCTTCCTTTGCAGAAGTCCGCAGCTCACGCCACATCTTCCAGCAGACCCACAGGAGGAGAATGCCGCCGACGAGCAGGAGGCCGAGGATCTGCAGCAACTGCGTGGCGAGAAGGGCAAAGATGATACGCAGAACGGTGGCTGCTGCGATCCCGATCAGGATCGCCTTGCCGCGCTGTTCCTTGGGAAGTCCGGCTGCCGCAAGACCGATGACGATGGCATTGTCGCCTGCGAGCACGAGATCGATCGCAAGCACCTGCAGCAGCGCGATAAAGGCATCCATGAGATTTCCCCAATTTCAGATAGGCACCGCAGTCGTTGATGCGGCGGATGGTTTGCTCGTTTTCTTTTCGATTATCCGGAAGCCCGGCGATTTGCAATGTGTCGGCGATCGTTGTGCGCTGACGCGGCGACCTTTTACCGGTCAGTGCTCCTCGTATTGCGTGAACGACGGATCGGCCAGATCGGTGAAACGGGTGAATTCCGACTGGAAGGCGAGCTTGACCGTGCCGGTCGGCCCGTGACGCTGCTTGGCGATGATCACGTCCGCCGTGCCTTTGACGGATTCGAACTTCTGCTTCCACTCTTCGTATTTCGGATCGAACTCGTCGCGCGGCTCTGTGTTCTTCACATAGTATTCCTCGCGGAACACGAACAGAACGACGTCGGCGTCCTGTTCGATCGAGCCGGATTCGCGAAGGTCGGAGAGCTGCGGACGCTTGTCTTCGCGGCTTTCCACCTGACGGGACAGCTGCGAGAGCGCAATGATCGGCACGTTCAGCTCCTTGCCGAGCGCCTTCAGGCCCGTTGTGATCTGGGTGATTTCCTGTACGCGGTTGTCGCTCGATTTTCCCGAGCCCGTCATCAGCTGGATATAGTCCACCACGAGGCAATCGAGGCCACGCTGGCGCTTCAGGCGGCGGGCGCGGGCCGAAAGCTGGGCGATCGAGATACCACCGGTCTGGTCGATATAGAGTGGCGTCTTCTGCATCGTCTGGGAGAAGCCCACCAGTTTCTCGAATTCGGCCTCGGAGATGTCGCCGCGCCGAATCTTGGATGAGGACACGTCGGTCTGCTCGGAGATGATACGTGTGGCCAGCTGTTCGGAGGACATTTCCAGCGAATAGAAACCGACGACCCCGCCGTTCTTCGCCTTGAACGACCCGTCGGCCTGGACTTCCGGCTCATAGGCGTGGGCGACGTTCCAGGCGATATTGGTGGCAAGCGAGGTCTTGCCCATGCCCGGACGTCCGGCAAGCACGATCAAGTCGGAGCGCTGCAAGCCGCCCATACGGGCATCGAGCGAATGGATGCCGGTGGAAATACCGGAGAGATGACCGTCACGCTCGAAGGCCTGGCCTGCCATGTCGATCGCGAGCGCCACGGCGTCGTTGAAGGCCTGGAAACCGCCGTCGTAGCGGCCGGTTTCTGCCAGTTCGAACAGGCGACGCTCGGCGTCTTCGATCTGGCTCTGCGGCGGCATGTCGAGCGGCGCGTCATAGGCGATATTGACCATGTCCTCGCCGATGGTGATCAGCGAGCGGCGCAGCGCCAGATCGTAGATCGCCCGGCCATAGTCTTCCGCATTGATGATGGAGACTGCTTCCGAGGCGAGGCGTGCCAGATATTGCGCCACCGTCATGTCGCCGACTTTCTCATCGGCCTTGAGGAAGGTTTTGATGGTCACCGGATTGGCGGTCTTGCCCATGCGGATGATATCGCCGGCAACCTCGAAGATCTTGCGGTGCAGAGGCTCGTTCAGATGCACGGGCTTCAGGAAGTCCGAGACGCGGTAGAAGGCATCGTTGTTGACGAGGATTGCGCCCAGCAGAGCCTGTTCGGCCTCAAGGTTGTTCGGGGCCTCGCGATACTGTGCTTCGGCCTGTTCCTTGGCGATGGGGGCAAGTCTGCGCGCGATCTCGTTCATGGCGTCCCGTCTCTGTCTTCCGTCGGTCTCTGATGCGGTATCGGTTTGCGGAGGTTGCAGCCAAGGGTCAAGAGTATCCATGCAACAGTCGCCGCCGCATTTTATCCGGCGGCAAGCCGTCACCGTTGTTCACAGGGCCTAGCCGCAGAACTCAAAAATACTGTCGATTACGGCATTTGCTATTGACCGGATTTCACCCGAATCGGCTACCGACAATGGATTGCGCCATTCTAGCGCGGCTTGTCCCGGTTCAAAGGGATTTTCGGCGCACGCATGGCTGTGGCTTGAAAAGCGCGCGATCTTCAACTAAATAGGATGAAAATGATTAGCATGCTACTAATATGAAAAAGGTATGAAATGCTGGATTCTGCCGTCAATCGCGAATTGTTCGATGCGCTGGCCTCCGTAAACCGCAAGCTGCGGTCGCTGTTTGATGCGCGGGTGAAAGAGCGCGGTCTTACCCTGTCGCGTGCCCGGGCGCTGTTTGCTCTTTCACGGCGTGACGGCCTCAACCAGCGCGAACTGGCAGACGAACTCGGCATAGAGACGCCGACGATCGTGCGGCTTCTCGACGGCATGGAAAAACAGGGCTTCATCGAGCGCCGCGTCGAAGCGAGCGACCGGCGCGCCAAGCAGATACACATGACCGGGCGCGGCCGCGACATTGCCGACGAGATCGACAAGCTTGCCTGTGAAATCCGCAGGGAGGTCCTGGGCGGCGTCGATGACAGGGACAAGGCGACCGCGCTGCAGGTCGTCAGCCTGATGGCCGGCAATATTCTCGCCATCAGCAGGGATTGAGCGGGAAATGAAGACGGCGGCCCAGCGCATCGCGAACGACAATCGAATTGAAGACGAAGCGCCTGTCGCAGTTCCCGCGCCTCAACCGGTCCAGCCGCCACCGGCGCCGATGAGCCCGGCAAGGGCTGCCGTCTACATGGCGTCCTCGCTCCTCCTGTTCCTGACGCAAGGCTTGGGCATGAACCTGCTCAACGCCAATCTCTACCAGTTACAGGGCTCGCTGTCGGCGACAACCTCGGAAATAGCCTGGCTTTCGGCAGCCTACATGGCGCCCTATGCCTCGATGTCGATCGCGCTGTTCAAGATCCGCTCGCAATACGGTCTGCGGCGGTTCGCCGAACTCAGCATCGTCTGCTTCGTCTTTGCTTCCATTCTCAATCTGTTCGTCTCCGACCTGCATTCGGCAACCGTCGTCCGCTTCCTCAGCGGCATGGCGGCTGCTCCCTTGTCGACGCTCGGCTTTCTCTACATGCTCGAAGCCTTCCCGCCCGCCCGCAAACTGTCAGTGGGCTTGAGCCTTGCCCTGATGAACACGACGTTGTCGGCGCCGATCGCCCGTATCATCTCGCCGCCGCTGATGGAGCTCGGCGGCTGGCATGCGCTCTACACCTTCGAGATGGGACTTGCGCTGATCGCGCTGCCGGTCGTCTATCTCCTGCCGCTGACCGCGCCGCCACGCGCCAAGGTGATCCAGAAGATGGATATTCTCAGCTACCTACTGCTTGCCATCGGTTTCGGCTGTCTGGCGGTGTTTCTGTCACTGGGTCGACTCTATTGGTGGTTCGAGGCGCCGTGGCTCGGTCTTCTGCTGGCCGGAGCGATCGCATCGCTGACGCTGATGGTCGCTCTCGAGCTTCCCCGCAAGATGCCGCTGATCGACCTGCGCTGGGTCTTCTCGAGAGAGAACATGCACATGGCCGGCATCTTGCTGCTGTTCCGGGTGGTGAGTTCGGAACAGACGACGACGGCGGCCAATTTCTATCAGCAGTTGGGCCTGCTTAACGACCAGACCCAGACGATGTATGCGATCATCGTCCTGGCTTCGCTCGCCGGCGGGCTTGTCTGCACGGTGCTGATGATGACACGTTATGTCGAAACCGCGCATGTGCTGGCGCTGGTGCTGGTCGCGGCCGGTGCCTTTCTCGACAGCCAGTCGACCAGCCTGACGCGACCGGAACAGATGTATCTGAGCCAGGCGATGGTGGCGGCTGGTGCCGCAATGTTCCTGCCACCGGTCATGTCCAAGGGCTTTGCCGCCGTTCTGGCGAAGGGCGCACCTTTCATCGTCAACTTCCTGGTGATCTTCCTTTTCACCCAGAGCATCGGCGCGCTCTGGGCGCAGGCGGCACTCGGCACTTTCGTCACCATTCGTGAGAAATTCCATTCCAACGTGCTCGTCGAGCACATCCTGCTGACCAATCCTTTTGTCGCTCAGCGCGTATCCCAACTCTCCGCCTCCTACGGCAGGGTCATCACTGACAAGTCGCTGCTGAACGCCGAGGGCTTGCAGCTGCTTGGTCAGCAGGTGACGCGCGAAGCCAATATCCTTGCCTACAACGACGCCTTCCTCGTCATCTCCATCGCCTCCGCCATCGGCCTTGTCCTGTTGCTCGGACATCTGGCCTGGGCGAGATTGATCCCGCACAAGACGGCCGCTCCGGCAGTCGCCGCCCAGTCCTGACAAGCCCAGAGTCACACCATGCTGAAGTCCCTTCGTTCCCCCGCTACAATTATCACGCTGCTGGCCGGTCTCGTCGGCGCGCTGCTCGTGCTCTACGCCTGGCGCCTGCCGCCCTTTGCAACGACTGTCGAGACGACCGACAATGCCTATGTCCGCGGCTATGTAACGATCGTCAGCCCGCAATTGTCCGGTTATGTCTCCGCAGTGCCGGTCAAGGACTATGAGGCCGTCAAGGCGGGGCAGGTGCTCTTGAAGATCGACGACCGGATTTACGCGCAGAAGCTGGCACAGGCCAAGGGCACGCTTGACGGGCAAAGGGCCTCCTTGTCCAATTCGCATCAGCAAGAATTGTCCGGTGAGGCGATCATTGCTTCAAGCCAGGCGCAGCTCGACAGCGCCAACGCCGCCTTCACGCGGGCACGGCTCGCCTGGGAGCGCGTCCAGTCGCTTTCCGAAAAGGGCATTGCAACGGCAAGCGACGTAGAAACGGGTCAGGCGACCTTCGAGCAGGCCCGGGCGGCGGTCGGGCAGGCCAACGCAGCACTCGAAGTCTCGCGGCAGAGCCTGGCAACCACACTCGGCATGAGGGCCGGGCTTGAGGCCGCCGTCCGCAGCGCCGAGGCTGCGGTGCAACTGGCGCAGATCGATCTCGACAACACCACGATCGCGGCGCCGCAGGACGGCACGCTCGGCGAAGTCGGCGCGCGGCTCGGGCAGTATGTGACGGCCGGCACGCAGTTGATGGCGATCGTGCCGAAGGATGTCTGGATCATCGCCAATTTCAAGGAAACGCAGCTCGACGGCATGCAGATCGGGCAGCCGGTCGTCTTTACGGTTGATGCCCTGAACAAGGCGCAGCTCACCGGCCATGTCGAGCGGTTCTCGCCCGCTGCCGGCTCCGAGTTCAGCGTGATCAAGGCCGACAATGCCACTGGCAATTTCACCAAGGTCGCCCAGCGCGTGGGCGTGCGGGTCTCGATTGATCCCGGTCAGCCGTTGGCGGGCCAACTGGCGCCCGGCATGTCCGTGGTGGTTCGGATCGACAAGGCGGCCGACCCGCAGGCGGCGAAATAAACCTCCATTCTGTCCCTGAAATGCGAAAGGCCCGCGATTTGCATCGCGGGCCTTTCGTTTTGCCGTATGTCAAACCGCGCGCCGCATGGGCGCCCGTTGCGGTGAAGATTATTCGTCTTCGCCTTCGAATTCAGCTTCCGGGTTGAAGAAGTCTTCCGGCTTCAAGGCATCTTCGTCAACGCCGTAGATGGCGTCGGCCGATGTCAGGCTTTCGCCCTTGAGCTGGCGTTCTGCTTCTTCGGCCGAACGGGCAACGTTCATCTGAACCTTGATTTCAACTTCGGCATGGAGGTGCAGGACAACGTCGTGCAGGCCGATGGTCTTGATCGGGTTGTTGAGGTCGACCTGGTTGCGGCCGATGTTGAAGCCTTCTGCGGCCAGAACGTCAACGATATCGCGGGCAGCGACCGAACCGTAGAGCTGACCGGTTTCGCCGGCCGAACGGACGACGATGAAGGACTTGCCGCCGAGGGTTTCGGCAACGGTCTGGGCTTCGGACTTGCGCTCGAGGTTACGGGCTTCAAGCGTTGCGCGCTCGGATTCGAAACGCTTCTTGTTGGCTTCGTTGGCGCGCAGAGCCTTGCCGAGCGGCAGGAGGTAGTTACGGGCAAAGCCGTCGCGAACCTTGACGGTTTCGCCCATCTGGCCGAGCTTGGCAACGCGTTCGAGAAGAATGACTTGCATTGGATATGTCCTTTCGTGTGTCTGTTCAGAGGTCTTTTGTTTCAGTCTCAGTGGTTTTCCCCGCCGGCGACAGCGCGATGGCGCGCCGCGTGTCCATCAGACCCGACAGGAGAAAGAAGAATGCCGGGATCGTGAAGATCAGAACCGACAGATAGCCGAGCCACAACACGGGCAGCCGCCAAGACTTGCCGCGCGTGCGGAAATGGAAGACGGCGAAGCCGGCGAGCAGGAAGCCTGCGCCGAAGGTGCCGCAGATGAGGGCGCCGACAATGGCCGGAACGCCGCCCATGAAGGCAAGCACGAGGCCGCCGAGAAAGGCGAAGATCGCGAAGCGGTGCATGCGCAGCGTCGACGGCATGTCCTCGCGCGGACGCAGGCTCTTGCCGGATGTCTGCACGATACGGGTAGCGATATAGTAGGCGGCAAACAGCATCAGCACCCAGATGGCGCCTTGCACCATGGGGAGAGCCACGCCGAAAATCGACTTGATCTGGGCGACGGATGCAGCATCCGGATTGTAGAGCGGCTCCTGCTCCTTCAGCGCCGACATCACCAGATCGATCATCTGGTCGGACATCGTGCCGTCATAGCCGATGATGACGCCGACGACGATCATGCCGATGGTAACGAGCACGGCGAGATGGGTGAGAATGTCGGACAGCGGATACCAGGCAAGCGCCCCTTCGGGGCCGCCGAGTTCGGACGCCGGCCGCGCCAGATTGGCGAGGTGGCTGAGCCAGGCAGCCGGAATGAGCGTGATGACGGCAATCAATAGCGCGAAATAGGGCGAGACTATTACGGCACCCGTGAGGCCCGCGACGACAACGGCGACGATTGCCGCGGCATTGCCCCAGCCGAGGCCGGCAATCAGGATCGGCAGGGCGGACGCGGCATAGAGTACGATCGCAAACGACGACTGCGTGTTCGCGCCAAGCGAGAGCAAGGCGGCGGTCACGCCGGCGAAGGTGCCGGTCAGCAGCGATGTTGCATTCGGTGTCTTCACGGTCGCTGTCCTGCTTATCAAGCAGTTAGAGGCGTTTCTTGAATCAAGAACCAAGCCCCAACATGGGTTTTAGCGCACTCGCGCCGGTGTTTCCGATCCGCGCCCAACGCGGAAGGGAGAAGGTGAGGCGATGCCGGTTGGCTGGTCGCCTCACCCTGAGTCAGCTTCCGTCGAGTCAATGTCTCAACGGAGAGTCAAGTCTTAGGACATGACGTAGGGCAGGAGGCCGAGGAAGCGGGCGCGCTTGATGGCCTGGGCCAGTTCGCGCTGCTTCTTCTGGGAGACTGCCGTGATACGCGAAGGAACGATCTTGCCGCGCTCGGAAATGTAGCGCTGCAGGAGACGGATGTCCTTGTAGTCGATCTTCGGAGCGTTGGCGCCGGAGAAGGGGCAGGTCTTGCGACGACGGTGGAACGGGCGGCGTGCCGGAGCGGACAGTGTATCAGCCATGGTCTTTTCTCCTTATGCCCGGTCTTCGCGCGGACGGCGCGGACGGTCTTCACGATCACCACGGTCCGGACGCGGACCACGGTCGCCGAAGCCGCCACGATCAGGACGGTCGCCATCGCGGCGCGGACGGTCGTCGCGGTCGCGCTTCTGCATCATGGCGGACGGGCCGTCTTCATGCTTTTCAACGGCGATGGTCATGTAGCGAAGAACGTCTTCGTTGATGCGCATCTGGCGCTCGATCTCGTGAACGGCCGGTGCCGGAGCATCGATGTCCATCAGAACGTAGTGAGCCTTGCGGTTCTTGTTGATGCGGTACGTCAGGGACTTGAGGCCCCAGTTTTCGACGCGCCCGACTTTTCCGCCGTTAGCTTCCAGTACACCCTTGTACTGTTCGACGAGAGCGTCGACCTGCTGTGCGGAAATATCCTGCCGGGCAAGGAATACATGTTCATAAAGAGCCATGAGGCTTTGCCTTTCTTGCGTTAATCGTCACCCGGAAATCGGCGGCTAAGCCTCAACGACTGTTCTATTGGCTGCAAGCAGCCGGCAAGAAAGTGTTGTTTCGAGACGGTCGAGAGCGGAGACACGGGAGGCTGGACCCCTTTAGGTCCGGACAGGTCTCTTAAGGGAAACCGGCCCTCCGTTCAGCCACCAGCCAGAAGACCGGGTGTTGCGAACAGCGCGCTTATACGCATTTTCCCGCCGGAAGCAAGGGGCTGGGGGAAATTAGCGCTTCGCCGGCAGTCTCTCGCGTCGAATGGAGGCCTCTTCCCGAGCGATTTCCTAGGCGCCTTTCATCGTTTCCCGCCGAAATCCCCTGTTCCATTTGTAACAGCCAGATCACGCGCGCTCGTCCATTGTCGCAAAGCCCGCAACAGCAGGCGCAAGTCCAGTCGTCGCAGCCCACCACCCGTTTTGGGTGGTGCTCTTCACCCGCGCATCGCCTTCCAACGCTGTTGGACGCCTTGCGTCTTTAAAACATTTACGGGAGAAAAGTCATGGCAGTCACAACCACATTTGGATTTAGTTTTCTTGAAGCCCTTGAAGAGGGCAATCTTGTCGCGAATTCCGACGCCACCAGTCTTGTCGGTGGCGGCATCGCCGTTTCCGGCGACCATCTCGGCCATACGGATGTGCAGATTCTCCAGGACGACGGCGATATCGCCGGCAGCGCGACCAACCTGTCAGGCACCGAGTCCGCCATTTCCCAGCTCAGCAACGGCAATGTCGTCGTCGCCACCGACAATGGCAACCAGGCCTCCTTCACCATCCTCGACAGCACGACGGGAGCGGTTGTCGTCGGCCCGACAGCGTCCGGCGGAACCTTCAGCCAGCTTCTTGACGTCGACGTTACCGGCGGTCTGGCCGGCGGGCGCTTCGTCGTCGCGACGCAGGCCTTCTTTGGCGGTACCGACAACGACATCCGGTTGAACATCCACAACAATGACGGATCGCTGTTCACGTCTTTCGCCGTCGATGCCACCACGGCCAACGACCAGAACCCGAGCGTCGCAGCCCTTTCCGATGGCGGCTTCGTCGTCGGCTGGCACCGCAATATCGGCAGCGAGAACGAGGTCTGGTATGCCGTCTACGAAGCCAACGGCGCGGTGCGCAAGGCGCCGACTTTGCTGGATTCGACTGGAACGGTGAACCGCAACGTGAGCGCGGTCGCTCTCGACAACGGCGGCTTTGCGCTTGCTTATGAAGACAATGGCTGGACACCCGGCGACATCGACATCACGCTGGCCCGCTTTACCGCGAACGGCACCTTCGTCGATTGGGACGACGTGTCCCAGAACACAGTCAACGACACCACGCCGTCGGCAACCGTGCTGTCGAACGGCATGATCGCCATCGGCTCGGTCAACGACACGTTCTCCGACACCGATCCGACCTGGACGCTGGTCGATCAGAACACCGGCGCCAAGCTCACCTCGTCCTCCACCGGCTTTACGTTCGGCAACAACAGCCAGACCTCCGTTGCAGCGATGAATCTGGGGCAGATGGCGGCGTTCTTCACCGACTCCACATCCGGTGACGTCGTCGCGCAGACCCTTCAGGCAACGCGGACCTCCAACGGTGATGCGGCGGATGATGTCATCACCGGCGACGACCTGCGTGATATCGTCAGTGGCGGCGGCGGTGCGGACACGATCCGCGGCGGCGCGAACGGCGATACGTTGAATGGTGATGCCGGCAACGACACGTTCACCGTCACCGGAGCCGAGGTCGTCGGGGATATCATCAACGGGGGAGTCGATTCCGACAGGATTTTCGCTCTCGACGATGGCGGCGACGTGCGGCTGGATGCCATCACGCTGACCGGGATCGAGGAGATCGAGTTCAGCGCCGGTAATACATTGGGCCTCTCGCTCACCGTCGCCGCCGCGCAGATCGGCGCCGGGCTTGCGTCCAACCTCGTGCTTGACCTCAACGCCACCGGCACGCCGGATACGTTCCGCGTCGAGATGGGCACGGATACCGGCGTCAATCTCTCGGCCTTCGTCGTCCAGGACTTTGAGGCCGGGGACCGCATCGTCATCGTCGGCGACGGCGACGACGAGACGATGATCGGCACGACGCGCGACGACCAGCTGTTCGGCACGGGCGGTGACGACAAGCTCGTCGGCCATTCCGGCGCGGACTATCTGAGCGGCGGGGCGGGCTCCGACACGGCGTCCTACTCGACGGCGCTCGCGGGCGTCACCGTCAACCTGTCGAATGCGGCGCTCAATACCGGCGATGCCGCGGGCGATACCTTCAACTCGATCGAGCAGCTGATCGGCAGCGGCTTCAATGACGATCTCACCGGCACTGCCGGCGCGAATACGTTGCGCGGCGGCGCCGGCGAGGACATCCTCAACGGTCTTGCCGGCAATGACAGCCTGCTGGGCGGCGAGGACAACGACACGCTCATCGGCGGACTGGGGGCCGACGAACTGGCGGGCGGAGCAGGCTCCGACCTTGCGTCTTATGCCGATGCGACCACCAGCATCATCGCCAGCCTTGCCAATTCGGCCATCAACACCGGCGAAGCGGCGGGCGATACCTACAACTCCATCGAGCGGCTGACCGGATCCGATTTCAGCGACTCGCTCAACGGGGAGAACGTCGTCAACAACACGCTTCGCGGCGGCGGCGGCAACGACACGCTCAAGGGCGGTACCGGCAATGACTTCCTCGAAGGCGGGACGGGCGAGGATGTGTTCGTCTTCAACACCGCGCTGAACGCGGCCACCAACGTCGACACGATCCAGGACTTCCTGCGCATCGATGACACGATCAACATCGACGATGCCATCTTCTCGGCCATCACCGTGACGGGAACACTGCTGTCAGGTTTCTTCAAGAACCTCGACACGGGCATCATCGATGCGAACGACCGTATCCTCTACGACCAGTCTGCCGGCGATCTGTTCTATGACGCCGACGGCTCTGGCGCAGGCGCTGCCATCAAGTTCGCACAGGTCGCCGACAATACGGCACTGAACAATCTCGACTTCTTCGTCGTCTAGGCAGGCCTTGGGGTGATGGAAGCGGCCGTGTTTCATCGCGGCCGCTTTCTCTTTTTCGGGATGGCCCGCCACAGCCTGAACGGGTTTCGTCCACGCGCGGAAATACCGCCGTGGGTTTCCAATGCAAGTCGGACATGGGGAGAGGCACGGGGATTTGCGGGGGATGATTTTTACTGCGGAATGTGCTTTCGGCCTCGAAGCAGCCATTCCGGCAAAGTTCCAAGCCAGACAATAAATCTGGCACGAGCGAGGAAACAAGAGTAGCTTGCGGAGGCTGGGAGGCTGGCAAAGTTCCCGCCCCTGAACCAACGCAATAGCGAGGCCGCTACACCTTTGGGAGAGGTGGCCATGGGAGCAGTTCACGCCGAACGGCGGCTGGTTGCCATTCTTGTCGTCGACATTGTTGGTTATTCGCGACTCATCGAAGCCGACGAGGCCCGGACCCTGGCAGCAATGAAGGCTTGGCGTTCCGAAATCTTCGATCCCTTTCTGGCGGAGTATCATGGACGCATCGTCAAACTCATGGGCGATGGTGCGGTCGTGGAATTTAATTCCGTCGTCGACGCCGTCGCTTGCGCGGTCGCGTCACAAAGCAAGCTTGCTGCGCGCAAGGTGGATGTCGCATCCCAACATCGACTTCTCCTGCGCATGGGCATCAATCTCGGCGATGTCGTCGTCGACGGGGAGGATTTGCTGGGCGATGGCGTCAACGTCGCGGCGCGCCTTGAGCAGATGTGTGAGCCGGGAGGACTTTTCATCTCCGGCACCGCTTTCGATCACTTGCAGGGCAAGTTCGAATTGCCGCTGGAATTCATCGGCGAGCGGCATGTGAAGAATATCCAGCGGCCCGTCCGTGTCTACCGGGTGAGGTTCGAGGGAGATACCCGGATTCGGCGCTTCAGCGCCAGAAGCTTTCGCCCTTGGATCATTCCGGCTGCTTTGGCCCTCCTACTCCTGATCGGGTTTTCCACAGTATGGCTGGCCCAGAGGCGCGAGAGTGCCGACGCGGCGTCCGTTACGCGGATGGCTTTTACGCTGCCCCAAAAGCCCTCGATCGCCGTCCTGCCATTCGACAATCTGAGTTCTGATGCCGGGCAGAACTATTTCGCCGACGGAATGACCGACGACCTGATTACTGAACTCTCAAAACTGTCTGGCATCTTCGTGATCGCGCGCAACTCGACCTTCGCCTACAAGGGCAAGCCCACCAAGGTGCAGCAGGTGGCCGAGGAACTGGGCGTCCATTACATCCTGGAGGGCAGCGTCCGTCGAGAGGGAAACCATGTTCGGGTCAATGCCCAATTGATCGACGCGATCGACGGACATCACCTCTGGGCTGAGCGATACGATGGTGAGATGAGTGGCGTGTTCGGGCTGCAGGACAGGGTGATAGGACAGATCGTGTCGACGCTCTCCGTGAGGCTGACGCGTGCTGAACAGAGCGTCGCAGCAGTGCCGGAAACGACGAATCCGCAAGCTTACGATACTTTGCTACGGGGCTGGGAGCATCTTCGCCGGGACAGCGAGGCGGAAACGGTCACGGCCGCCGCATTCTTCCAGAAGGCGATCGTCCTCGATCCGAACTATAGCCGCGCCTATGCGTCACTGGCGGCCGCAAACTGGAGGATTAGCGTTTCATCCTGGGATGTTTCCCGAAGAGAGAACGCTTCCAGGAACCTGGACAGAAATCTTGCAAAGGCCATGGCGAAGCCGACGTCGCTTGCCTATGCGATATCGGCACAATTGCTTGCTCAGCAGGGGCGCTATGATGAAGCATTCGCCGACATCGACCGGGCGATGAAGCTCGCGCCGAATGATCCCGACAACCACGTCGGCATGGCGCGGATTCTCAACGCGACGGGACATGCGGCGGAGGCGGAACAGCAAACCCGCCTGGCGATGAGAATCGACCCCCATCCCTCGCAGGCAACGCTGCGCGTGCTCGCAATCACGCTCTTCTCCCAGGGAAAGTACGAGGAAGCTGTCGACGCCCTTGAACGCGTGATCGAAAAAAAGTCTGATCTCATCGCGGATTACGCCACGCTGATATCGAGCTACGGGCACCTTGGACGCACTGACGGCATTCAGGCATCTATCGACAAGTACAACAAATTGGCTATGTCCTTCCTGCGCGATCCGCTCACAGTCCAGGAAAGTGCGTTTGATTGGTATGGTAGCGTGTTCAGCTACCATAGACCCTACATTGTGCGCCTGCAGGAAGGACTCCGCACGGCCGGAGTGCCCGAGGGGGCTGGTACCGATCTCGCCGTTGACGACTACGTCAAGTTTATGACGCTGACGAAGGGCGAACTCAGTGTCGACAGAACGATAAAAATCGATATGGCGGAAGCAAAGGCGCTGCTCGCACGCGGCGTGCTCTTCATCGACGTGCGTGCTCCGCTCAACTATGACAATGGCCATATCCCCAAGGCCGTAAACTTATCGCTGGTCACCGGCCTGTCGAAGGAAAGTCTCGCCAAGGTGGCGGGCAAGGAAGACGAACTCGCCTTCTATTGTCAGGGCAAGCATTGCCCCTATGCCGCCTATGCTTCGGCCAAGGCGATTGCCTGGGGTTACACGCACATCTACTATTTTGCCGGCGGATTTTTGGACTGGGACGACGAGGGCTATCCACTTGTGATCGAGGTCAACAGGTAGCTTGGGCAGCCACATGAAACCGCATGGATTGCCATACGCCATCCCACGATCTCAGAGATCGCTGCTGGCGCATTTGAGACTCACCTTGCTTTGCGGGGCGCAGCTTTCCGCCGTGGTTCGGCTTGGCCTGCCCGTTGCAAATGGCCCTCACGCGACTATTTTGTATGCTTCCTCACACTCAGTGGGAGACAAAAGCGCCCGGGAGCAAGTCATGTGCCGAAATATCAAGCCCCTGTTCAATTTTGATCCGCCAGCGACGAACGAGGAGGTTCACGATGCCGCGCTTCAGTTCGTGCGCAAGGTGAGCGGAACGACCAAACCATCGAAACGCACTGAGGCTGCGTTCGAGCGTGCGGTCAACTCGGTCGCGGCTTGCGCCCGCGAGCTGCTTGATTCGCTGGAAACGTCTCAACCCCCTCGCGATCGCGAGGAGGTAGCCGCAAAGGCGCGCGCGAGATCAGCGGTCCGGTTCGCGTAAGGGAGTTCTGTCACGGCCGCCAGCTCACCGATGGGGCAGGAAACGCACGATAGTGTTGGGATACCCATCGTGGCGCAAAGCGGCCCCTCCAATCCGCCTGCTCAAATCGGCGCTGGAAACTCCCTGTGCAGCCGCGCAATCCCCCTCAACACGTCGGCCGACAACGCCACATCCTTCGCCCCGATATCCGTCCGCAACTGCGCCATGCTTGTCGCCCCGATGATCACCGAGGTCATGAAGGGGCGGGTCAGGCTGAAGGCGAGTTGCATCTGGGCGAGGTCCAGATTGTGCTCGCGGGCGAGCGCTGCGTAGGCGGCGACGGCGGGTTCCTGGTATTCGGTATAGCGGCCGCCGAGGTCGCCGTTGATGGAAAGGCGGGAGCCTTGCGGGCGGGCGCCGTTCAGGTATTTGCCGGTCATTAGGCCGGCGGCAAGCGGCGAATAGGCGAGCAGGCCGATATCCTCGTGGTGGCTGACTTCGGCGAGGTCGAGGTCGAAGGCGCGGTAGAGGAAGTTGTATTCGTTCTGCAGCGAGGCGATGCGCGGAAGCCCGCGTTTCTCGGCAAGCGACAGCATCTTCATCACGCCCCAGGCGGTGTCGTTGGACAGCCCGATGGCGCGGACCTTGCCTTCCTTGACGAAGGCGCCGAGCGTTTCGAGGACGGCGAGGAGGTCTTCGATGGTCGCGGATGTCTCCTGATGCGAGGGATCGTAGGTCCATGCCTGGCGGAAATGGTAGTGACCGCGGTTCGGCCAGTGCATCTGGTAGAGATCGACATGATCGGTCTGCAGCTGCTTCAGGCTGATTTCCAGCGCCTCGCGCATGGTTTTCGGGCTGGCAGGCGTGCCGCCGCGGATATAGGGCCGGCCGGGGCCAGCGACCTTGGTGGCGACGACGATGTCGTTGCGCTTGCCGCTCTTCTTCAGCCAGGTGCCGATATAGTCTTCGGTGAGCCCCATCGTCTCGGGGCCGGCCGGCGTGACGGGATAGAGCTCGGCGGTGTCGAAGAAGTTGATGCCTTGCTCTACGGCGTAGTCCATCTGTTCATGGGCTTCCGCCTCGCTGTTCTGGGTGCCCCAGGTCATGGTGCCCAGGCAGATTTCGGAAACTTTGATGCCGGTGCGGCCGAGTGTCTTGTAGCGCATGGGAGGTGCCTCGATCTTTGCTCGGCGGCGAATGTAGAGGCTGTTTGCTGCGGTGCAAGGAAAAAGCGGATGCCGTGCACAAGCAAGCCTTTGGGTGCTCAAAGCTTGACTCGGGCATCAGGAATGTGAATGGAGAGGAAAAAGCCGGTTAATGCCTTATGTTTGCCGGTAAAGAGTTGGAATGAAACGGCTCGGCTCGAGCGCGCAGGACGAGGAAAAACCTCATGGCAATCGCATTCACATTTCCAGGACAAGGCAGCCAGGCGCTCGGCATGGGCAAGGATCTGGCCGATGCCTTTCCTGAAGCCGCCGCCGTTTTTGCCGAGGTCGACGAGGCCTTGGGAGAAAAGCTTTCCGACATCATGTGGAACGGCCCGGAAGAAACGCTGACGCTGACGGCCAATGCCCAGCCGGCGCTGATGGCGGTCTCGATCGCAGCACTGCGGGTCCTTGAGGCAAAGGGTCTCGACCTGAAGTCGAAGGTTTCCTACGTCGCCGGCCATTCGCTCGGCGAGTATTCCGCACTCTGTGCGGCCGGCACGTTTTCGCTCGCCGACACGGCGCGGCTCCTGCGCATCCGCGGTAATGCCATGCAGGCTGCGGTACCCGTCGGAAAGGGCGCGATGGCGGCGATCATCGGGCTGGAGCATTCGGATGTCGAGGCCGTCTGCAAAGAGGCCCTAGCCCTCGGCGCCTGCCAGATCGCCAACGACAATGGCGGTGGCCAGCTGGTCATTTCCGGTGAGAAGGCCGCTGTCGAAAAGGCTGCCGCTCTGGCCACGGAGAAGGGCGCCAAGCGCGCCATCCTGCTGCCGGTCTCGGCACCCTTCCATTCGACGCTGATGGCGCCGGCGGCGGACGCCATGCGCGAAGCGCTTTCGACCGTGGCGAAAAGCAATCCGGCCGTGCCGCTGATCGCCAATGTACGGGCGGCCCCCGTGACCGATGCGGGCGAGATCGCCGGCCTGCTGGTCGAGCAGGTCACCGGCCAGGTCCGCTGGCGCGAGACCGTCGAATGGTTTGCTGCAAACGGTGTGACGACGCTCTACGAGATCGGCTCCGGCAAGGTGCTGACCGGGCTGGCACGCCGCATCGACAAGACCGTGACCGGCATCGCCGTCAACTCTCCCGCCGACATCGACGCGGCGCTTCAAACTCTGCTCGGCTGAGCCGAAACTCTATAAGGACCCAAGACCATGTTCGATCTGTCTGGCCGCAAGGCCCTCGTCACCGGCGCATCCGGCGGCATCGGCGAAGAGATCGCCCGCATCCTGCATGCGCAGGGCGCCACCGTCGGCCTGCACGGCACCCGCGTCGAAAAGCTTGAGGAAGTCGCCCATTCGCTGGGCGAGCGCGTCCATCTGTTTCCGGCCAACCTTGCCGACCGCGACGCCGTCAAGGCGCTCGGTGAAAAGGCGGAAAGCGAACTGGGCGGCGTCGATATCCTCGTCAACAATGCCGGGATCACCAAGGACGGCCTGTTTGTCCGCATGAGCGACGAGGACTGGGACACGGTCCTGGAAATCAACCTGACCTCGGTCTTCCGTCTGACCCGCGAGCTGACCCATCCGATGATGCGCCGCCGCCATGGCCGCATCATCAACATCACCTCGATCGTCGGCGTCACCGGCAATCCGGGCCAGGCCAACTATTGCGCCGCCAAGGCCGGCATGATCGGCTTTTCCAAGTCGCTCGCGCAGGAGATCGCAACGCGCAACGTCACGGTCAACTGCGTCGCGCCCGGTTTCATCGAAAGCGCCATGACCGGCAAGCTGAACGACAAGCAGAAGGACGCCATCATGGGCGCCATCCCGATGAAGCGCATGGGAACGGGTGGCGAAGTGGCCTCGGCCGTTGCTTATCTGGCTTCCAATGAGGCGGGTTACGTCACCGGCCAGACCATCCATGTCAACGGCGGCATGGCGATGATCTAAGGGCCGTCAAAGGCCTGTGCCACCGCGTTTTCCCGCCAATGCGGGACGTGGAGGTGAAATACCGGGAATTGCATGTTGACCAAGGCAATGTCAGCCATTTTCGGACTTTGCGGCAGACTTAAACCGTGTTAAGCGGGCCATGACTGTGCGCAGTCGATCGGAAGATACGAGGTATACGCTTAGCTTTGGCAGGCGTGGTTTGCCCGCTTCCGGTTGAAGGAATTGCCGGGCAGATCGTCTTGATCTACCAGGCGTTAATAGGGTACCGATGTCAGAACGGCATCGTTGAGAAAAACAAAGGTCGAGGAATCCGACATGAGCGACGTAGCAGAACGCGTAAAGAAAATTGTTATTGATCATCTTGGCGTCGATGCCGAAAAGGTTTCGGAAGGCGCAAGCTTTATCGACGATCTGGGCGCTGACTCGCTCGACACCGTCGAACTGGTCATGGCATTCGAAGAAGAGTTCGGCGTCGAAATTCCCGACGATGCAGCGGATTCGATCCTGACGGTCGGCGACGCTGTCAAGTTCATCGAAAAGGCACAGGCCTGATATCAGGCCGTGTTCGGGCGGGGCGCCATGCGGCCCGCCTCTCGTCCCCTCAGGGGACCAGCTTCCCGTTTCGGGAGCAACAAGCGTGATCAAGGAAAGCCCGATGGTTTCCGTACCTGAGATCACGCGGTATCGCATCACGGAAAAGGATGTACGGATCCGGTTTTTTAGCGCGAGGTCCGGTCCGGTTCTGGAACTAACAGGCAGGGTGGATCACGGGTTATGAGACGTGTCGTTATCACCGGTACCGGCATGGTATCTCCCTTGGGTTGCGGAACCGAGGTTTCTTGGTCGCGGCTCATCGCCGGAGACAATGCCGCCCGCAGGGTTACCGAATTCGAAGTCGACGACCTGCCTGCGAAGATCGCCTGCCGCCTGCCGTTCGGCGATGGCACCAATGGCACCTATAGTCCCGACAGCTGGATGGAACTGAAGGAACAGCGCAAGGTCGATGCCTTCATCATCTACGCGGTGGCGGCCGCCGACATGGCGCTGGCCGATGCAGACTGGCATCCGAAATCCGACGAAGACCAGATCGCCACGGGTGTGATGATCGGCTCGGGCATCGGCGGTCTCGAAGGCATCGTCGACGGCGGCATCACGCTGCGCGACAGAGGCCCCCGCCGGGTTTCGCCGTTCTTCATTCCGGGCCGTCTGATCAATCTTGCCTCCGGCCAGGTTTCAATCCGCCACAAGCTGCGTGGTCCCAATCATTCGGTCGTCACCGCCTGTTCCACCGGCGCGCACGCCATCGGCGATGCCGCCCGGCTGATCGCGCTTGGTGATGCCGACGTGATGGTGGCAGGTGGCACGGAATCGCCGATTTCCCGCATTGCTTTGGCCGGCTTTGCCGCCTGCAAGGCGCTGTCCACGCAGCACAATGACGACCCGACCAAGGCATCGCGGCCCTACGACAAGGACCGAGACGGCTTTGTGATGGGCGAGGGCGCCGGCGTCGTCGTCCTTGAAGAGCTTGAACATGCCAAGGCGCGCGGCGCCAAGATCTATGCGGAAGTCGTCGGCTACGGCCTGTCCGGTGACGCCTTCCACATCACGGCACCTGCGGAAGACGGCGACGGCGCCTATCGCTGCATGCAGATGGCCCTGAAGCGTGCCGGTCTGACGGCAGCCGACATCGACTACGTCAATGCCCACGGCACCTCGACCATGGCTGATACGATCGAGCTTGGCGCCGTTGAACGCGTCATGGGCGAGCATGCGGGCAAGGTCTCGATGTCCTCGACGAAATCGGCGATCGGCCATCTGCTCGGCGCTGCCGGCGCCGTGGAAGCGATCTTCTGTGCTCTGGCAATCCGCGACAATGTCGCCCCGCCGACGCTCAATCTCGACAATCCTTCGATAGAAACCAAGATCGACCTGGTGCCGCATGTGGCGCGCAAGCGCGAGATCAACGTTGCCCTGTCGAATTCATTTGGCTTTGGCGGTACGAACGCATCCCTCGTTCTGCGCCGTTATGCCTGATACCAGAAAGAGCGGTCGGCCGGATGGCGGTCCGCTTTCGGCGCTGCTGTTGATCGGCGCACCCTCGCAAACACGATAATTCCTCCCGTTATCGTGCTTTTGCCGCATTGCTCAGTTCAAACGTGCGATACGGACGATTGTAACTGAAGCCGCTGAAGCCGGAGCGCGGTCTTGCGACCATGCTGACACAAGGTCAAGGGGATACTGTCGCTATAATCGTGTTGAGATGATTCTCTTTCCTGTTTCTCTTCTGGAGTTCGCATCAGGGATTGAGGCGTGCATGATGCGAACTCCAGAACCAGGACGCCAGTGAACGACGCAAACGAAAACAGCGCAACGCCTTTCGGCCGCAACGAGACCGGCAATAACGGCCCGATCATTCCGAAATCGGCGAGCGAAGCCCTTCGTCCGGAAAAAGTGCCGCAGCCGCCGAAGCGGTCGCGCAAGGCGAAAAGCCAGGTCGTTATCTTTCTGAATTTCTTGATGACCGTCATCGTCTGCCTGACGATCGCTGCAGCCGGCACGGTCTACTACGCGATGTCTGCCTATGAGGACAAAGGCCCGCTCACGGCGAACACCAATTTCATCGTGCGCAACGGCGCCGGCATCCAGGAAATCGCCGGCAGCCTCGAGCGCAACAATATCGTCTCCGATGGCCGGGTCTTCCGCTTCATGTCGGAGGCCTATCTTGAGGACAACGACACGCTGAAGGCAGGCGAATACGAGATCAAGGCCGGCGCCTCGATGCAGGAGATCATGCAGCTCCTGAAATCGGGCAAGTCAATTCTCTATTCGGTTTCGCTTCCCGAAGGCCTGACGGTCAAGCAGATGTTCGGCAGGCTTAGCACCGACCCGGTGCTCGAAGGCGACCTTCCTGCCCAAGTGCCTGCAGAGGGCACGTTGCGTCCGGATACCTACAAGTTCTCGCGCGGAACCAAACGCGCTGAAATCGTCGCACAGATGGCCGCAGCACAGAAGGCGCTGGTCGACCAGATCTGGGACCGGCGCGATCCCGACCTGCCGATTTCGAGCCGGGAGGAATTCGTTACCCTGGCATCGATTGTCGAGAAGGAGACCGGCATTGCCGATGAGCGCTCGCGGGTTGCTTCCGTCTTCATCAACCGCCTTGAAAAGGGCATGCGGCTGCAGTCCGATCCGACGATCATCTACGGAATCTTCGGCGGTGACGGAAAGCCGGCCGACCGACCTATCCTGAAGTCGGACCTCGACAAGGACACACCTTACAATACCTATCTGATCAAAGGCCTGCCGCCGACGCCGATCGCCAATCCGGGCCGCGCGGCCTTGGAAGCCGTTGCCAATCCGTCGCGGACATCGGACCTCTATTTCGTCGCAGATGGCACCGGCGGTCATGTATTCGCCGCCACTCTCGACGAACACAACAACAACGTCAGGCGCTGGCGCAAACTCGAGGCTGAAAAAGCCGCTGCCGCTGCGAAAGCAGCAGAACCCGCACCTGTTCAGGAATAATCAGCCTGATATCTGCTATCACGCTTGTGGATGATACGGCTCCGGTACGCTTGACCCTTGCGGTCGACCGTACCGGAGCCGTACACATTCAAGCATAATTCAAAATTCTGCAGCGTCTTTGCCCGTCGGTTTTTGACGCGCGGGTGCTGTTGGTTCCAGAGGAGAAGACGATGCCGCTGCAATCCATGACAGGATTTGCCCGCCGCGAGGGTACCTCCGGGCGCTATCGCTGGGCGTGGGAATTGCGATCGGTCAACGGCAAGGGTCTTGATCTCAGGCTGCGGCTGCCGACGGGCACCGAACATCTGGAGACCGAGGTGCGCAAGCTGGCCGCCGGGTGCTTTTCGCGCGGCAACATGCAGGTCAACCTCACCGTCAGCGCCAGCGAGGCCGGCGTCGAGACCGTCGTCAATCAAAGCGCGCTGGCCGCCGTCCTGTCGTTGCGCGAGCAGTTGCGCGATGTGATCGACCCGGCACCGCTGCGCCTCGACACACTGCTTTCCATTCGCGGCATCGTCGATTTTCGCGAGCCGGAGGAGCAGGAGGGCGAGCGCGCCGCGCGCGACGCGGACCTCCTGTCGGGCCTGCGGCTGGCGCTTGCCGACATGACGTCGATGCGCGAGAGCGAGGGGCTAGCTCTTCATTTGGTCCTGCTCGAACAGGTTGAAAGCATCGAGATGCTGACTCGGCAGATCGAGGCGGACCCGTCACGCAGCGTCGCGTCGATTACCGCCCGCCTTGCCAGCCAGGTGGCATTGGTGATGGACGGAGGCTCAATGGTCGATCAGGATCGCCTTTATGGTGAAGTGGCGCTGCTTGCCGCCAAGGCCGATATCCGCGAGGAAGTCGACCGCCTGCGCACTCACGTCACCGCTGCCCGTGATCTTTTGAGGAAAGGCGGGCCGGTCGGCCGCAAACTCGATTTCCTTTCCCAGGAATTTAACCGCGAATCAAATACCATCTGTTCCAAGTCGAATGCCGCAACGGTCACCGCCGCCGGTATCGAACTGAAGGTCGTCATCGACCAGTTCCGTGAACAGATCCAAAATCTGGAGTGACCATGAGCCCCGCCAGCCAGACTTCCTCGAAAGCCATTCAGCGCCGCGGCCTCATGCTGGTGATCTCGTCGCCATCGGGCGCCGGAAAGTCGACGATTGCGCGCAACCTGCTCGAAGCCGATCCGCATATGAGCATCTCCGTCAGCGTGACGACACGCAAGCGTCGCCCCAGCGAGATCGAGGGGCGTCACTATTTTTTCAAGTCGATCCGTGAATTCGAGGGCTTGCGCCAGACGGATGCGCTGCTGGAATGGGCGGAAGTGCACGGCAATTTCTACGGCACGCCGCGTGATGCCGTGGAGGCTGCGATGTCGGAAGGGCAGGACATGCTGTTCGATATCGACTGGCAGGGTGCCCAGCAGCTTCAGGAGAAGATGGGCGGCGATGTCGTCTCGATCTTCATCCTGCCACCGTCCGTGGCCGAGTTGCAGTCCCGCCTGCACCGCCGCGCCGAGGACACTGAAGAAGTCATCGCCACGCGGCTTGCCAATTCGCGCTCCGAGATCGAGCACTGGCTCGAATATGACTACATCGTCGTCAACGAGGACCTCGACAGCGCTTTCGCCTCCGTCCAGGCAATCGTCGAGGCGGAACGCCTGCGCCGCGACCGGCGCCCGGGGCTGTTCGAGTTCGTCAACGGGCTTCTGACGGAAACACCAAAACTCTGACAACAGGCACTGCCGCAAACGGGGCTGCGTGCTATCACAGACAATTCGCCAGCCGGCAGAATTCTTCCACCGAGAGGGTTTCGGCGCGGCGTTGCGGGTCTATTTCCGCCTTGGCGAGCAGCGCTTCGCCGCCGATCGACTTGATGCTCTGGCGCAGCATCTTGCGGCGCTGGCCGAAGGCGGCCATTGTCACTTTTTCGAGGTTTGCGGCAGAGCACGGGATCGGGCTTTCGAGCGGTTCCAGATGAACCACCGAGGACGTCACCTTCGGCGGCGGTGAGAAGGCCTGAGGCGGCACGTCAAAGGCCATACGCGCATTCGTCCGCCAGCCGCAGAGCACGCCGAGCCGGCCGTAGTGGTCGTCGTCGGCATCGGCCACGATCCTCAAGCCCACCTCGCGCTGGAACATCAGCGTCATCGACTGGTAGAAGGGCGGCCATGCCTTCGGCAGCAGCCAGTTGACCAGCAACTGCGTGCCGACATTGTAGGGCAGGTTGGCGATGATCTTGACCGGGCCCTCGGTGGAGAAGTCCTCGAAGCCGATCTTCAGCGCGTCTCCCTCGATTACCTCCAGACGGCCGGGATAAAAATCGGCGATCTCGGCGAGCGCCGGCAGGCAGCGCGCATCGCGTTCGATCGCAATGACCTTCTTTGCGCCGAGTGAGAGAATAGCGCGGGTGAGGCCGCCGGGACCGGGGCCGACCTCGATCACGGTAACGTGTTCCAGCGGTCCGGCGGTGCGGGCGATCTTCTGGGTGAGATTGAGATCGAGCAGGAAGTTCTGGCCGAGCGCCTTTCTGGCGTCGAGACCGTGGCGGGCGATGATATCGCGCAGCGGCGGTAGGCCGTCGATCGCTGCCATCAGCTTTTGCCCCGGGCGATGTTGTCTGCCAATTGCTGTGCCATTTTCAACGCGGCAAGCAGGCTGTCGGCACGCGCGATGCCCTTGCCGGCCAGGCTGAATGCGGTGCCGTGATCCGGCGACGTGCGGATGAAGGGCAGTCCGAGCGTGACGTTGACGCTGTCATCGAAGCCGAGTGCCTTGGCAGGGATTAGGGCCTGGTCGTGGTACATGCAGATCGCCACGTCGTAGGTCGCGCGGGCGCGGTCATGGAACATGGTGTCGGCGGGCAGGGGACCGGTGATATCGACACCCTCGGTTTTCAGCCGCTCGATGACGGGACGGATGATCGCATCGTCTTCGAGCCCCAGTGCGCCGTTCTCCCCGGCGTGTGGATTGAGGCCCGCAACGGCGACGCGGGGAGAGGCGAGCCCGAAGCGGTCCTGAAGGTCGCGCACGGTGATCGCGCAGGTCCGGTAGATCAGATCGGAGGTCAGTTGTGCCGGCACATCCTTCAGCGGGATATGGATCGTCACCGGAACGGCCATCAGTTTCGGTCCGGCCAACATCATGACCGGCAGCAGTTTCTCACCTGTGGTGCGTTCGCCGATATCGGCGAGAAATTCCGTATGTCCCGGAAATTTGAAACCTGCATCGTAAAGCACGGATTTCGCGATCGGATTGGTGACGATCGCGGAGGCGGATCCCTCCATCGTCAGCCGGACGGCCGTTTCGATGGCACCGGTGATCGCACCCGCATTGGCGGGAGCCGGCAGACCCGGTGTGACGGCTGCGGCACAGGTCACCGGAAGCACCGGCAGCGCGTTCTGAAAGACCGAAACCGCCTCGGCACAATCGGTTTCGCGGACCGCGACGTCGTGCCCGAGAAGACGGGCGCGCTCGTTAAGCGCTGCGGGATCACCGATCAGGATGAAGGAAGGCGTCTGCCAGACGTGCCTGTTTATCCAGACGGCAAGGCTGATATCGAGACCGATCCCGGCCGGGTCGCCCATGGTCAGGGCGAGCGGCCTGTCGCGCGTTGGTGTCATGGTGATGCTACTTTTCGATAATCTGCGCCCGCTTGCGCAGTTCCTCGATGTAACGTTTGCTACTGGGGTCCTCGCCTTCGGTCTTCTTGCCGAGATCTTCGGCGCGGAAGACGATTTCGGCGGCGACGTCGTCAGAGACCTGACGCTTCTTGCAAATGGCGAGATATTCGACGCCGCGTTCGGTTACGCGGGTACCGGTCGTGATGCCATCGCCGGCCTTTTCGATCAACGGCTTCCAGTCGGCGGGAAGTTCCTGCGCCATCATGCGGCCGAGGTTGCGGATCGAGACATCGCGCATCGTGGCGGCAAAGACTTTGGCCTGCTTGCAACCGGGGTATTTCGCACGTGAGGCATTGGCTTCCGCCTGGCGCTTGCCGATGATGGCGTTGCGCTTGGAGGCCGGAACGACGAAGATGACTTGCTGCAGGAAATATTCCGTCGTCACCGGCTTGTTGCCGCCGTTTTCCTGCATGCGCCGAACCAGTTCCTCGTTCGAAAGGCGCCCGCCACCGCCGCCGCCGCCGTATCGGGCATTGACAAGACGCGGCCAGCTCATGGCCACGGCGACATAATTTCTGAAGTGATCGATGCCAACGCCGGCCTGATCCAGAACCTGCGACAGCTGTTGGGTCGTCAATTTGTTACCGGCTGCAAAGCGCCCGACGGCGGCCTCGACATCCGTGGTACTCACGGATGCGCCCATCCTCAGGATTTCTTCGCGCTTGAGCGTCTCATCGATCATCTGTTGGCGGGCGACACCTGCACCTCCACCTTGCCTTTGCAGGCGCATGAAGGCGGCGCGCTTGGCAATGTCACCGGATGTGATGGGCGAACCGTTGACAACGGCCACGACCTTGCTTGCGGCGTATGTCGCAGGTGCTGTGGCAAGCGCCAAGCCGCAGGCAAGGATCATTGCCGAAACCGTGCGCGTGATCGAAAGTTTCCCGCCCATTCCTTATCCTTTTCATTTTCCGCCGGACGTGAAATGTCCGGAGGCCATGCTCTTCATGCCAAACGCAAGCGTCCTGCGCATTTCTTTGCAAGGATGCATAATACATGCGGCCGAACAATGACAAGACCTGCCGAGCGCCAGAAATGGCGGTTTCGGTTGTTGTTTACCTGCAGCAATGCGCTCAAAGCGCGATTGCTGCAGGTCGAAAACAGCGCCTTCGAATCGACGCAGCTCAGTTCAAGCCGTCAAAATCGGTATCGCCGATATCGATGTCGCCGAGTGTGCGGAAGCTGATGCGCGCGCCGATCGACCAGTCGTTGGCAATGGACTGATCGGTATCGCGCTCTTCCTTGTAGACGAGCGAGAAGATCGTATCCCGGTCGTCGTAGGTGATGCCGACGCCATTGCGGGTGATGACATTGCTGTTCAAGTCGTAGGTAACCGAGCCGAATACCGACCAGTAGTCGGCGAACTTGTACGCCGCTGCGGTCTGGATTTCGTCCTGGTCGCTGGTCGAGCCGTAGAGCGGCTGGGCCTGGATACTGGTGTAGGTCAGCGCCGTCTGCCAGAAAATGCCCTGATAGCCGATCGAGGCGTCGGCGCGGCGCAGATCGAGATTGCTCTCGTCGAAACGGCCGCTGAGGCTTGCGGTGATGCCGGAGGGTGCATCGATGCCGACCATCGACACATAATCCGATCGGTCGGTTTCAAGGCCGGAATCCGACCCGGCCTTGACCAGATCGTCGGTCGCAAAGGAATTCAGCCCGCCGAGGTGGAAGGATTGACCGGCAATGGCACGCAGGGCGTAGCCGTTGCCGAGCGCGCCGGTGTAACGGAAGCCGAGATTGGCGCGTGTGCCGCCTTCGATGCGGTCGTAGCCCGAAAACTTGTCCCGGTCGAACAAGGTTGTTGCATCGAAGACGAAGCTTTGCGCGTCCTCGTTCGGCAGGCCGCCGGCATATTCCTCGTCGGGACGGGCAAAGACCTGCGCGATCGGCTCGAGGATGTGGCTGCTGTACTGGGTGGTCATCAGGATCGGGTAGCGCGCGTCGATCCCGGCCGTCAGCATGCGCCGGGTGGCTGCGTCATCGTCGTAGAAGTTGCCGGTATAGTCGATGCCCGGATCGGTCATCGTGGTGCCGATCGCATCGCCGCGAGCGGCAAAGATCGGTGTCAGCGACAGTCCGCCTGGAACGATAAAGTTGCGCTTCCATTCAACCTCGGCGCTCAAGCGGTGATATGTGCCGTCGAGGCCTCGAAAGCGGTTGACGACGCCCGGTATTTCCAGCTCGTCCTCGCGGTTGCGGTTGATGTTCGTCAGGTTGACGTCCGCGGTCAGTTCGCCGCCGAACACCGGTTCGGGATGCGTGTAGGAATAGTCGAGGACCTGCGCCACGGCCTGCTTGTTTTCGGCAAGGCTGTTCGGATCCGCATCCTGGATGTCGAAGTAGAAGGCGCGGGCGTCGAAGTAGTTGCGCTTGCCGAGACCAGTCAGATAGGCCTGGTTCGTCAAGGTCGTGCCGTCGAAGGTCGACAGTTCGTAGGTCTTGGCGAAGTTGTTGTCGCTCTGGACGAGCACGTCCCAGCCAAACGTCCAGCGCGGATTGATCTCGAACTTGGCCTTGGAGGCGATCATGCCACGGACCGTTTCCTGCGCATCAACGGTGCCGTCGGTGAAGCCGTCCCGGTTCATCTGGCTGATGCCGGCCATGCTGAGGATATGTTCGCCGTTTTCGAAGCGCTGGCGGAATTCGCCTTCGAGCAGGAAGCCCTGGCGGGTCAGGCCCGTTCCCGTCACGGTCGCATCCATGTAGGGCGAAATCGCCCAGTAATAGGGGATGCTGACACCGGCGCCGAGCTTTTGCGTGTAGCGGAACTTCGGAAACAGGAAGCCGCTCTTGCGCTTGACCGTCTGGTCCGGAACCTCAAGTACCGGCAGGAACATGATCGGTTTGCCGAACAGCTCGAACTTGGCGTTCTCCATGCGGATGGTATGGGTCTTGCCGTTCTGGACGATACGCTGTGCCTTGACATGCCAGAGCGAGCGATGATCGGGGTCTGTCGCGCAAGGTGTGCACGCCGTATAGACGGCATTGTTGAGGATCATCTCCTCGCCGTTGCGGCGCTCGCCGGTCACTGCGGCCAGCTTGGTCAGGTCAGTGGTTTCGACGCGCAGACGCTGGATGAAGCCGTTTCCGAAGTCGTCGGTCACGTCCATCTGGTCGGCATAGACCTTGTTGCCGCCGGGTTCGATCAGCTCGATTTCGCCGGTCGCAATGATGCGCCCGGTCTTCTGGCTGTATTCGACCTGCTGGGCGACCATCTGGTAGCCGCCGTAATTGATCTGGACGGCGCCGCGCACGATCACGCGCTCCGCATCCTTGTTGTAGACGAGCTCGTTGGCCGACAGAAGCATCTTGGCGTCTTCGGGGAGCTTCGGATTGAACGAATCGATATTGGTGTCTTGTGCCCATGCGGGTGCGATCGGGGTAAACGTCTGGAACGCAACACCTGAAAGCAGAATGGCCGCCAGCAGCCTGATATGTTTGCGGTTGCCTGCCGCCACTAGCCATCCTCCTCATGCAATAGAATCGTCGAGCCCAGCGCCATCGCTACAACAACTGGCAACCAGGCTGCAACGAACGGAGGCACAATGCCGCTGCTCCCGAATGCTTTGACAAGCACGGTGACGACATAAAGCACGAAGCCCGACAGGATTCCACCGAGAATTACCGGTCTCGATTGGTTAAACCGGCTAAATTTTAGCGAGACGCTTGCAGCGATCAACGTCATTGCGACCAGAAGCAGAGGCAGCGAAAGCATGGAGTGGAATTGGGTTTCCATGCCGTTGGTCGGAAAGCCGAACGACTTCGCCACTTCGATTTTGCGGCGCAGGTCGAAAAACTGAATGGAATCAGCCTTTGTCAACGTTTCCTGAACGAATTCCGGTTTGAGGTGGGTCGGCAGCTGTGCCGTTGCAAGACGGCGCGGCAACTGTCCATTGCGCGTTTCCGTTACACCGTTAAGCAGCCAGTAACCATCTTCCAGTTTTGCCGTTGAGGCGTCCTGTCTCGAAACGATCGTCCCCAGCGGATCGAAATGGATCACGGTGACATTGACCAGCGTCTTGCCCTCATCCTGAACGGACCGGGCGCCGATGATCGTATCGTCTTTTCCGTAGATCTGGCGAAGCCACGGGATGGAGATCGCGGAGGTGGCGGAGGACGAGCTGCCCCATTCGGCTTCAAGGGCTTCCGCCTGCTTGGTGCCCCAGGCAGCGATCGGGTTGAGCGCAATCACCGTCAGGACGCCGAACAGGAAGGCGCCGATGACGAAGGGCTGCAGGAACTGCCAGACGGAAATACCGGCAGCGCGCGTCACCACCAGTTCATAGCGGCGATTGAGCGAGATCAAGGCGGCCATGCCGGCAAACAGGGCGACGAACGGCACGGTCTGCTGCAGGATCATCGGAATGCGAAAGGTCGTCATCAACAGAGCGCCCATGACCGAATAGCGCGGCAGCTGCGACATCCGGTTGGAAAGTTCGCTGAAATCGATGATAAAGATCAACGAGAAAATGCCCGCGAGGAACCAGAAGGTGGTTATCGCGTAGCGCTTGAAGAAATAACGCCCGAGCGTGGTGAAAATCATGGAGCCTGGTTCCCGTCAGATGCCGGGGCAACCTTGGTCAGGCGCAGGCGAACCAGAATCTCGTTGACCTTCTGCTCCAGGGTGAGCGGAATTTCAAGCCGCCTGTTGCCCATCAGCTGGCGTATCGCCAGATAGCCGGTGGCAAGCGGGATCAGATACATGATCGGGATGAAGAAGGGCGATTCCTCTGCGCTGTTGGCGGCATAAAAGGTCGCCCATCGGAGGAAAAGACAGGTCAGCAATGCCGTGATCATCGGATGCATGCGGGCTTCCCGGTGAGACCTGGCATCGCTGCTGACGACCAGCGCGATCAGGGCGAACAGCAGGGGAAATGTCCACTCGATAAAGCGGCGATGCAGTTCCGCTGTGAAGGAGCTCGGGTTTCGCTCGTAGACCGGGTCCTTCGGATCCGGATTGATGAGGAAGGGCAGATCCCGATCCTTCGCGCGGATCGTCGCTTCGCCGGCCATCTTCGTCATGTCGGTGAGATCGAAGGCATAGCTGTCGAACTTGATGATCGAGACGTTGCCGTCCGGCAGCTTGCGATGCACCTCGCCGTCCTTCATCACCAGCGCCGAGCCGTTTTCGTCGACAGCACCTTCGCGGGCGTAATAGACGAGCTCATAGGCAGGATCGCGCGAATCGGCGACGAAGATGCCGTGCAGAACGCCGCCGCTGCGCCGGGAGGCGACCTGAACATAGAGGCCTTCGGCGATCTTGCGGAAGGTGTTTTCCTGGACGACCGACGACAGGAGGTCGGCATGGGCGGTCGCGATCATCTTGCGAACGGCCATGCGGGAATAGGGTTCGACGAAATTGTCGACCGCGAACGAGAGCACGCTGAGTGCCAGGCCGAGATAAAGGACCGGACGGATGATCGTCATCCGAGAGCTCCCGGCGGCGTTCAGAACTGTCAGCTCCGAATCGGCATTCATCGCGGTCAGCGTCTGCGCCACGCCAATGACCAGGGCGAAGGGGAGAATGAGCGGAATGATCGACGGCAGGATCAGCGTCGCAAGGCGCAGGAAGGCAAGGATGGATTGGCCGCTGTCGGTCACCAGATTGACGCTGGTCAGCGCCTGCGTTGTCCAGACGATCGCCATCAGCGGCAGCAACGTGGCAAGGAACATGCCCGTTGCCCGCTGCAGGATATAGCGCTCGATCAATTTCATGCCTGGTCCTGGCCCATCTTCCTGCCGTATGTCCGGTTCGCCATCGCTGGGATGGCTCGGACGGATGTCCCTATCGCGCTGAATGAACCGGTTTGCAAGTTTTCCACGACAACCAAATTGTAAAAGGGCAGGGCTAAGGCTCGGCAAAGAATAACGGTTAACAGCATGTAAACATACGGGTGCGCCTTGCCAAGGCCATCAAAACCAACAAGGGTGCATGAACCTGTTTCCGGGCTTGCGGTTGATGGCGAATGTTTGCCACTGTAACCGCCATGTAACATATCGGCGTCCGGCCAAGGCCATTCTGGAGTCTCTCTATGTCATTGAAATTCGAAATCGGTTTCAGCAAGTCAGCACGCTTGTCCGGCGGTCTGGCGATCCTGCTCAAGACTCTTGACGGAAAAGAGGCGGCGGGAGCTGCGGAAGCCGATCCGGAAGCAATTATCGCGAAGGCGGCGCGGATCGCAAAATTCAAGGCCAAGTCGTTGAGTGTCCTGGATATCGTTGCGCCGCAGGGATCGCCGGTCGATCGCATCCTGGTGCTTGGCATAGGCGATGGCGCCGGTCTGACCGCGCATGACTGGCTGAAGGCCGGCGGAGCTGCGGCATCGAAGATTCGCGGCGCTGAAAAGGTTGTGATTTTTCTTGATGCTCCGGGCGTCGATGTTTCCGGGAAGGCGGCCGCCGATTTTGCGCTGGGCATGGAGATGAACGCCTACAGCTTCGACACTTATAAGACGACAAAAAAAGATGACGATGACCAGAAAGGCCCGCCGAAGCCGGTGAAGGTGACCATAGTCACCGGCGCCGTGGTCGCGGCGAAGAAGGCGGCGGTGAATTCGCAGGCGATCGCCGAAGGCGTCTTCATCGCGCGCGACCTCGTCAACGAGCCGGCCAATATCCTCGGCCCGGTCGAATTCGCAGCCAAGGCGAAGGAACTGGAAAAGCTCGGCGTCGAGGTCGAGATCCTGACCGAGCGCGAGATGAAGAAGCTCGGCATGGGCGCGCTGCTCGGTGTGGCGCAGGGGTCGGTGCGGCCACCGCGTCTGGCGGTCATGCAATGGAAGGGCGGAAAGCCGAAGGACAGGCCGGTTGCCTTCGTCGGCAAGGGCGTCGTTTTCGACAGCGGCGGCATCTCGATCAAGCCGGGTGCCGGCATGGAGGAGATGAAGGGCGATATGGGTGGTGCGGCAGCGGTCACAGGCCTGATGCACGTGCTCGCAACCCGCAAGGCCAAGGCTAATGTCGTCGGTATCATCGGCCTTGTGGAAAACATGCCTGATGGCAACGCCCAGCGTCCCGGCGATATCGTCACCTCGATGTCCGGTCAGACGATCGAGATCATCAATACCGATGCCGAAGGCCGGCTCGTTTTGTGCGATGCGCTCTGGTATTGCAACGATCGCTTCAAGCCGCAGTTCATGATCAATCTGGCGACGCTGACCGGCGCCGTCATGGTGGCGCTTGGCAGCCATCATGCGGGTCTGTTCACCAATGACGACCGGCTGGCCGGGCAGCTGACAGCGGCCGGGCTGACAACGCAGGAAAGGCTTTGGCGCCTGCCGCTCGGCAAGGAATATGACAAGATGATCGACAGCAAGTTCGCCGACATGAAGAACACCGGCGGCCGGTACGCCGGCTCGATCACCGCCGCACAGTTCCTGAAGCGCTTCGTCAAGGATACGCCCTGGGCGCATCTCGATATTGCCGGCACCGCGATGGGCTCGCCGACCGACGAGGTCAACCAGTCCTGGGGCTCTGGCTTCGGCGTGCGCCTGCTCGACGAGCTGATCCGCTCCAACTACGAGAACTGATCCAAGACGTGACGGAAATCCTGTTCTATCACCTGACCGAATCCAAGCTCGAAGACGCGCTGCCGACGCTGCTCGACCGCTGCGTCGAGCGCGGCTGGCGCGTCGTCGTCCAGACGGGGAACGAAGAGCGCCGGGACCTGCTGGACACGCATCTGTGGACCTACCGCGACGACAGCTTTTTGCCGCATGGCACGGATGCTGCTGAGTTCGCCGGGGACCAGCCGATTCTTTTGACGGCCGGCGAGGGCAACGACAATGCTGCCACTGTCCGCTTCCTCGTCGACGGTGCCGAACCGCCGCCGGTCGGTGGGTATGAACGTGTCGTGTTCATGTTCGACGGCTACGATCAGGCACAGTTGGAGGGTGCTCGCGCGCAGTGGAAGGTGCTGAAAGGCGAGGGGCATGCGCTGACCTACTGGCAGCAGAATCAGGATGGGCGCTGGGTGAAGAAGGCTTAGTTTGAAAGGCAACGGCGGCGATGGAACGCATGGACGAGAAATCTTGGCGAGCGATTCCTGGTGGCGAAGCGCTGATCGCCTATTTCGGGCATGTTCCATTTTTCCATGATGGCGAGATTACGCAGCTGGTTCTCAATCGACGCTCCACCAGCACAATCTCAATTCATATTTGGGGAATGGATAACATTGATCCCGTCAAACACGCGGTGGTGACGCTGTTGATCGATGATATCGTCGATCTCGAGCTCGAAAACTTCAGCCCACAGAATGTTATCGGCGATTTGATCATTCGCCCGTTGCCTGAACGTGACAATCGTAGGGATTATTATCCCAGAAGTCAAACAGAGAGCGATGTCGAGATAGTATTGGTGCCGATTTACGGGTTGACCGGTGTTATTCGCGCGGGCTTGGTGTCTCTGACCTTCGTCCCGGGTAAACCCCGGGACGCGTAAATCAGGCGAACCACTCAATCGAAAAACGCATCCACGAACTTGCGCCGTCCCAGCATGAAGGCATCGGCCACGTGCCGAAGTGGGGCAAGATCGACGTCGGATTGTTTCGCCTTGATGATCTCCGCGAAGCGGGCGTAAAGCGCCGGATATTCCTGTTCCGGCTCGTCATGAACGAGTTTGCCGTCGATCGACAGCTTGGCGCCGCCTTCGGAAAGAACCATCAGGCCGGCATCGGTTTCGGCGACGATGTCCCAGCTCTGATGCCCAGTCTGGCGCCAGTCGAATTCGGCCGAGACGGGCAGGTTATGGGCGTCGCTGAAGACGATCGAGGCGGCGATCGGGGCATCGCGGTTTTCCGGGAATTCCAGCGTTGCCGAGGTGATGAACAACGGGTTCGGCAGGATATGCGTGACGATCGACAGCGCGTTGATACCCGGATCGAAAACACCCAGGCCGCCGGCGGCCCAGATCCAGTCCTGGTTCGGATGCCAGTGGCGTACGTCTTCCTTCCAGATCACCTTGACGTCGCTGATCTTCGTGGAGGCGAGGAATGATTTTGCAGCTTCGACGGCCGGCGCATAACGCGAATGCCAGCTGGCAAACAGCGACAGGCCCTTCGAGGCGGCAAGGGCTTCGAGGTCGGCCACTTCGCTCAGCGTCGCCCCCGGCGGCTTTTCGAGAAACACATGCTTGCCGGCTTCGAGTGCCGTGCGCGCAGCCGCATAGCGGCACTGCGGCGGCATGCAGAGCGAGACGGCGTCGATGGCAGGCACTGCTTCAAGCATCGCTTCAATCGACTTGAAATTGTCAATGCCATCGACAACGCCATGACGGCTGGCCGCGGCGATCAGATTGTAATCCGCGTTCTTCGCGATGGAGGGAAGATGCTGGTCGCGGACGATCTTGCCGACGCCGACGATCGAGATATTGATAGGGCTCATGGTGCTTCGCTCGATTTGTATGACTTTATGACGGGCTTTGTAGCAGAAAGAGAAGTGCGGGCAAGCGGCTGCCCGCAAACGATGACATGGGGACAATCGACACTGCCGGTGGTGGACAATAGCCAAGCTGCGCTATTTGGGTAGTCTGCATTTCCAGGACAGGAGCCTCCATGCCCCCGATCATTCGAAAAGCCAGCCGCGCCGATCTCGATATCCTGATCGACTGGGCAGCCAGAGAGGGCTGGAATCCCGGTCTCGACGATGCCCCGGCCTTCTGGGCGGCGGATACCGACGGCTACTGGATAGCCGAGGAAGACGGCGTTATGGCGGCGGCGCTGTCGCAGGTTCGCTACGGCGAAAGCTATGCCTTCCTCGGTTTCTACATGGCTCATCCGGATTTTCGCGGGCACGGGATTGGGCTCAAGCTCTGGCAGGCGGCGGTGGCAGACGCGGGCGGTCGGACAATAGGCTTGGATGGCGTGGTGGCGCAGCAGGAGAATTACCGCAAGTCGGACTTTATCTACGCCCACGCCAACTTCCGCTATGGCGGCGAAGTCCAGTGCACGGAGCCGCCCGGCACAGAGCTTGTGTCCGTCTCTCCGGTGCATGTGCCGATGCTGGCCGACTATGATGCAAGGTTCAATCCCGCCCGGCGCGATGCTTTCCTGCGCGAATGGCTGAAAACGCTGGAAACGCGCGAGAGTTTTGCATTGTTGCGAAACGCGGAGGTTCTGGGATACGGCACCATCCGCGCCTGCCGGGAGGGCCACAAGATCGGCCCGCTGTTTGCCGACACGGAGACCGGCGCCGATCTCATCTTCCGCAAGCTGGTGACCAGCGCCGGCGGTGGCAGGGTCTATCTCGATATCCCCGAGCCGAACGCGGCTGCACGGGCGCTCTGCGATCGCTACAATCTGAAGCCGGTGTTCGAAACGGCGCGGATGTATCGCGGGCCGGCGCCGGAGTTGCCACTCGGACAGATCTACGGGATCACCACGTTCGAGCTGGGTTAGGTCGCCAGGTTGCGGAAGGGCATCAAACCCATTTGATAAGATTGTGATGCCCGCCGATGATCACGATGCTGGTAAAGACGCTGATCACCAGAAGCACGACGAGAACCCAGAACAGCTTGCCGGAAGCCGGAGCGTCGTCGACGAAAACCGGTTCCTTGTTGCGCAATGCGTTCATCGCGTGCCGGGGATTGCCCCACTTGACGCGCCGGAACCGGAAGACATTTTGCGTTTCGTGTTTCATGGAAGGGAAAGCTAAAGCCTCCATTTGAACGACGCCTTAAACCCTTTGTTATAATTTTAGCTTTCCCTTGTGGATAAGCGGCCGACTCACAAAAAGAAACGGCAGATCAGCCTGTCCCGGCTTCGCTATGCAGCCAGCTTATGAGACTCGACGCCAGAGGATTTTGCATTGTCTCATGGGTGGAGACGACAAAATAGGCGAAGTTCGGCGGGCCGCCGATCGACAGGGCAAACGGCCGGACGAGTCGCCCCGCCGCCAGATCTCGGCACCTTCGATCTCGCATTGATCGCCAGCCTCAATACGGCGTTTTACCTGCTGACGACGGTGATCGCCTCGGCAAGCGCCATCTATTTTCGCCCGCGGACATTGATCGTGGCGGCAGGGCTCGTCACGACATCGGGCCTTCTCATCGCGGGATCGGCGACGAGTTTCCTCGTTGCTGCGGGTGGTATTGTTCTTGCCGGCGCTGGCGGCGGTATCCTATCGCCCGCGATGTTCGAAGCGATCGAAGCCTGGCTGTCAGCGCGTTGGAAGGCGCGTGCGATCGCGGCTGTGAATGCCGGGGCCGCTCCCGGCTTGATCGTCACAGGTTTGGCGGCCTATTGGCTGCCGTCATCCTGGCAGCAGGTGTGGATCGCCATGGCCGGCATCGGCCTGGCTGTCACGCTCTGGCTCGCGTGGCTGCTTCCGGATCACCGGGTTTCCCAGGCGCATGCTGAGCCGAAACTGCCGCTTCGCCTTGGGCTTTTTCTGCGAAGAGAATGCGTGCCCCTGTATCTTTCGCTGTTCGTCTACGGATTGCTTCTGAGCACCTATCTGACCTTCGCCGTCGATTTGATCATCTCGACCGGGAGCATGGCGTTTCCGGCGGACCGGCTGTTCTGGGTGCTTCTGGGTCTGGCCGGTTTGCCGGCGATGTTCACGGGCGAAGCAGTCCGGAAATTCGGTGTTCGGGGGCTGCTGGCCGTGAGCGTGCCAATCTGCGGTTTCTCTTATGCCTTGCTGGCAATGGCTCCCGGAAACCAAGCCGCTATCCTGATCTCAGCCGTTTTGTTCGGCGCATCGTCGGTCGCACCGGGAAACGGTTTTCTGGTTTGGGGAATTTCCCTTTTCCGGGATCGGCCATCGGCCGGGACAGGTACTGTATTTTTCGCCCTGTCGCTTGCCATCATCGCAGGCCCGATCCTTGTGGGACTGTCTTCCGGCCGGATCGACTTGCTGGGATTGTTCTACTGTGCGGCGCTGCTGTCCGTGTTGACCATCCCGCTTTTCCCTCGGCGCATTTTTGGCACGGAGGGGACGGCGGCCAGTGAATCGGAGCGCCCGAGTTCAGCGTTGCAATCCGATCTAGCGCAAGCGGCAGCGCCGGTGTTGCCTGAGCCGACCGCAAACCATTGACGCTCGGCTCAAGGGCGAACTGAGATCAGCTTGCCATCGCCTCTTCATATTCGCTGGAAAGCTCCATCCAATGCTCTTCGGCCTTGGTGAGCTTTGATACGACTTCGGCCCGTTCCTTGACCTTGGCTGCGGCCTTGGCGGGGAATTTTTCGTAGAGGTCCTGGTCTTCAAGTTCCTTGTCGAGGGCCTGAATCTGTTTCTGCAGTTTTGCCGTCAAGGATTCGACATCGTTGATCTTTTTCTTCAGCGGCGCGAAGGCTGCGCGCTTGTCGGCATTGGCCTTGCGCTGCTCCGCCTTCGAGCGGTTGTCCTCAGCACCGTTGCCCTTGTCCTTTCCACCCTTGCCGCGGGAACTCTGGACGATGGTGCTGCGGTAGTCCTCAAGGTCGCCGTCATAGTTGGAGACGGTGCCGTCCTTGACCAGCCACAGCCGGTCAGCCGTCGCCTCGATCAGGTGGCGGTCATGCGAGATCAGGATCACGGCGCCGGTATATTCATTCAGCGCCTGGATCAGCGCATTGCGGCTGTCGATATCCAGATGGTTGGTTGGTTCGTCGAGAATCAAGAGGTTCGGTGCCTCGAAGGCGGCAAGCCCCATCAGCAGGCGAGCTTTTTCGCCACCGGACAGGTCCTTGGCGGGCGTGCTCATCTTGGCGGTTGCAAGGCCCATCTGGGCGACGCGGGCGCGCACCTTGCCTTCGGTCGCGCCCGGCATGCGCTGGCGCACATGCTCGACGGCATCATGTTCGGGGATCAGGTCGTCCAGCTGGTGCTGGGCGAAGAAGCCGATCTTCAGGCCCGGAGCCACCTGCACGGAGCCGCCGGTGGCGGGCAGGCGGCCGGAGATCAGCTTGGCGAAGGTCGACTTGCCGTTGCCGTTCGAGCCAAGCAGGGCGATGCGGTCGTCGGTGTCGATCCTGAGAGACAGGTGCTGCAGGATCGGCTTGCCCGGCGTATAGCCGACTGAACCGCTTTCCAGCGCAATGATCGGCGAGGCCGCTTCCTTTTCCGGATCGGGAAATTTGAAGCCCTGGACGTGATCCTCGATGACGGCCGAGACCGTGCCCATGCGCTCAAGCGCCTTGACGCGGCTCTGCGCCTGGCGGGCCTTGGAGGCCTTGGCCTTGAACCGGTCGATGAACGACTGCAGGTGTTTTCGCGCCGCGTCGTTTTTCACCTTGGCCTTGGCCTGCAGCTCGTTGGCCTCGGCGCGCTGGCGCTCGAACTGGTCGTAGGAGCCGCGATAGAAAGTGAGCTTCTGCTGGTCGAGATGGATGATCGCATTGACGGCGGTATTCAGCAGATCGCGGTCATGGCTGATGATGATGACCGTGTGCGGATACTTGCTGATATAGTCCTCCAGCCACAGCGTGCCTTCCAGGTCGAGATAGTTGGTCGGCTCGTCGAGCAGCAGAAGATCCGGCTCGGAGAACAGCACTGCCGCCAGCGCCACGCGCATGCGCCAGCCGCCGGAGAACGAGGAGGCAGGACGCAATTGCGCTTCGGCGTCGAAACCGAGGCCGGCCAGAATGCTGGCGGCACGGGACTCGGCCGAATGCGCCTGGATATCGGCCAGCCGCATATGGATGTCGGCGATCCGGTGCGGATCGGTGGCGGTCTCGGCCTCAGTGAGCAGCGCCTCGCGCTCCTTGTCGGCCTTGAGCACGATCTCGAGCAGCGGCTCTTCGGTGCCCGGCGCTTCCTGCGCCACCTGGCCGATGCGGGCGTTCTTCGGAATAGAGACGAAGCCGGTTTCGGCCTCCATGTCGCCGGTGATGATCTTGAACAGCGTCGACTTGCCGGCGCCGTTCTTGCCGACGAGGCCGGCCTTCGTGCCAGCCGGAAGCGCCACGTTCGCGTGATCGATGAGAAGGCGCCCGACGATGCGGGCGGAAAGTTCGCTAATCGTAATCATGGCCGCGTTTTGGCCGAACTGCGCCGAGAAGGCAAGGGTTTGCCGCAGCGCAATAGGATCAAGCGGCGCGCGGCGCGTAGGTTTTTTCCGCTCTGCTGCCGATTGCGGCGGAAAAGACCAGGACACCGGGCTTTCCCTGCGCACGGACGGCACCACGGGCAAGCTCCGCTTGGGTGAAAAGATCGATGCTTCCGGACGCCGTCAATGCCATGGCGATGCCGGTGGAAAGCGACAGCGTCTGCGTCGTGAACGTCCGGTTCGGCAGCGCGATTTGCACGTCTTCGACGGATGCGCGGATGCGCTGCGCGATCGCCTCGGCATTGTCGGCACTGACGTCATGGAAGACGAAGGCGAACTCGTCGGCGCCGATGCGGGCGACGAAATCGTTCTTCTTGACGGATTTGCGGAACACCGGCGCCAGTCTCTTCAATGTCTTTTCGGCGACGGTCGCGCCGTGGCTCTCGCCGAGGTCGCGCAAACCTTCGATCGTCACGAGGGCCAAGGCTGCCGGGCCGGCAGCGTTGCCATCGTCATAAAGCGCTGCGAGTTTTGCCGAAAAGGCGATCCGGTTGGCAAGGCCGGTCACCGGGTCGCGTGTCGAGGCTTTGCGCATGGCCTCGATATCGCTGCCCAGGCCCCCGAGCTGGGCAACGAACTCGCCCATCATATTCACGACCGCCCGTTCCTCGCGTTCGAAGACAGAGACCGCATGACGCAACTGTCCGGCGGCATCGGCGAAATCCGACAGGCCGGCGACCGGATCGCTCTTCAGCCGGTCGATGAAATCGCGTAGCAGTGCGGCGAAGGCTTCCTTCCTGGCGATGCCGTCGTTCAGCGTATGGCTCATCGCGGAAATGGACCGGGCGGTGTCGGCGCGGATCGTGTCAGCGGCGACAGCGGCAAAGCCGGTGAGGTGATGTTTTATGCCGATCTGCTCGATCCGGTTCTGCTCCGGCTGGGCGCCAAGTGCTGCGACATCACGCGTCAGCTGCGGATTGCTGCCGGAGAGGGCTTCGTAGAACAGCTCATAATTGCGTGGGAAGGGGGCGACACCAAGCTTTGCCATGGTCTGCGCGACCTTGAGCAGGATCGCGGCGTTCTGCGCGCCGTCGTTCCGAGACTTGTCTGTCATATCCGCTACCCTCACAAAACTGCCGGAGACACGATCGATTGTCAGCAACAGCTCATAACGCTTTGACATTAAAAGACCGTCAAAGAGGGGTGGCGCGCGGCGACGCCGTTTCGAAACCATCGGAGATCAGCGACGATCTATTTCGCCGGGCAGGGCCATTTCGCCTGCATGGCAAGCTGGACCAGCATGTCGGCGCTGCGGCCGCGCTCCTTCGGATTGGCTTCGACGAAGGCGCAGACGATTTTCACCTGCTCGTCGAGCGTCACGGTATCGGGATTGCAGACATTGGCGCGGATCCTGTCCGTCACCGGCACCTTGCTCTTCGGCCGGTTGTTTTCCGCGTCGACCACGTCGGACATTTCCGCATGATGCAGGTCGCGCGACCAGCGGTCGAGTACGCCCGCGATATAGCCGACGGTCACGGGATGTTTTTGCTGGCAGAATGTGTGCAGGTCGTCCGCATCCATGAATTGCGCCTGTGCTGTCGAATGAAGCAGCAACAATCCCGCAAGCCCGAGCATTCCTCTTTTCATGGCGCACTCCCGCGATGCCTGCCGTCAGAATAGGGCATTTCGGCACACGCGGAAACAGGTGAGAACTTCGGTTCCAGCCGCCTATAGCGCCTTCGAAACGATCTGTTTTGCGCTCTCCGGCAGGGCTGCGAACAGGGAGGACAGATCCTGCCAGCCATCCGGCTTCCGACCGGAGACGTTTTCCGGCCAATGGCAGATGCCGTCGCCATGGATATATCCGACCCAGCGCTGTTCATCCTGGTTTTCAAAATGGAGGACGGCAAGCTTGCCAGCCTCGAGCGCCTCGATGGGATACCAGTCCATTGCGTGCCGTCCTCCATATTTATAATTTGGAGCGGATGATGAAGCACCTGACTTGCTTCAGCCTTGCGACTGCGTTTTCTCCAGCGGGAAGAAACGAATGATTTCCTGTGGTTGACTCACTCAGCGTAATGTCTGTGCTCCGGCGCCCGCAGGAAATAGCTCATGTCCAGCCCAAGGCTCGGTCCCCCGAGCGCCGTCAGCGTCATGTGGCACTGGCCGCGATGGTGGGTCTGGTGGTTGAAGAAATGGGCGAGTGGCGGGGCCAGACGCTGAGTGACGGGGACGGGGTTGGTGATCGGCGTATAGGTGAAGCGGCCGGCAAAATCGGCTTCGGTGAGACCGGCAATCCAGGCGATGATGCGATCATCTTCGGCTGCTCGCGCCGACGAAAGGCTGGCGAGATCGTCGAACAGGATGGCGTCGAGCGAGGTGGGGGCGTCGCCGGTGCCGGTGAAGCGTTTCATCCAGATGCGGTCCGCAGCAAGCACATGGTTGAATGTCGCGTGCAGCGAGCCGAAGAAGGCGCCCTTGTTCTCGCGATAGTGCGCGTCGCTGAGGTTGGCGGCAGCAGTATAGAGCAGGCGGTTTGCCCAACGATTGTAATCGGCGAACATCCGGTAGTGATCGAGCATTGCGGCCTCCTTCCAGGTTTTCGGCAGTCTATCGCGCAATAGCATCGCGGTGGGTGATGTGACCCATGAAATTTACTGATTTGATTGTCGTCCGGCTCCGGTCTGGAATGATTGCATTGCAAGCACCTCCAAAGGAGATGACGCGACGTCCGCTGCAATGGGCGCGCATCGTCTCGCCGAAGACGATTGTTCAGGCTGGCGATCCGGTCGCGGACTGGTTCGAGCGCTGCCTCGACCTTTATGACGGTGTCGGGCGCTCCGTGACAGCTGCGTGAAACTTCCGGCGCGCTTGGCGAAAACGCGAGGGTTCCCCCTTGTTTTGCGCGGCGTTGGCGGCTATTGAACCGCCAAATTCACGGAAAACAAGGGAATTGAGACAATGGCGATTGAACGCACCTTTTCGATGATCAAGCCGGACGCCACCAAGCGCAACCTCACGGGCGCCATCACCAAGATGTTCGAAGATGCAGGCCTTCGCATCGTCGCTTCCAAGCGCGTCTGGATGAGCAAGCGCGAAGCCGAAGGTTTTTACGCCGTGCACAAGGAACGCCCGTTCTTCGGCGAACTGGTTGAAACCATGACCTCCGGCCCGACCATCGTTCAGGTCCTCGAAGGCGAGAACGCCATCCTGAAGAACCGCGAAATCATGGGCGCCACCAACCCGGCCAACGCCGACGAAGGCACGATCCGCAAGGTTCACGCCCTGTCGATCGGGGAAAATTCGGTTCACGGCTCGGACGCTCCGGAAACGGCTGCCGAGGAAATCAAGTACTGGTTCTCCGACACCGAAATCGTCGGCTGATTCAACTCTTGAGGGTTTCGGCCCAAAGGGTTTGAAATGACTCGTTTAAAAGCCGGGGCGGAAACGCTCCGGCTTTTTCGTCAGGGCGTATCGAACTTGAAGATCGGCTGACCGGAGAGCAGCAACGCTTCTCCTGGATGAGACAAGTAAGAGGCGCATTGGCGGTCGAGCCGCATCGCCAAATCGTTGGCGACGGAAATGCGAGGCTCACCGGGGGGAGCCTGACCGACGAATGCCGTCAATGCCGCCCAGTCTGCCTTGGCGAACAGCAACTCGGTGACGATGCCGAACATTGCGGGGTCTGCAGCAAGGCCCGGGGAGACGGTGCCGCCGCGAACGATTGTTGCCATCGCTGACCAGTTGACCCAGTCGGCTTTCATTTTCTCGGAGAGTTCGGGCGGAGGCGAGGGCATGTCGTCCGTCGTGCCGGTGACGTAGGGCTGCAGGGCCTCGACCACCAGCAAGCGATCGATGACATCACTCAAGTAGAAAATGCCGGCCGGCCGGACATACCGCGTCCCAGAAAACGCAATGATGCCGAGTACAGGATCGACCTGGGATCGACCGCCGAGACCGTCAACAAGGCCGCGATAGGCGAGCAGCCAGGCAGCATCCAGCGTGCCGTTCCTCCTGATTGCGCCGCTCTCGATCTGCTCCATCAGGGTTTCAGCAACAGCGTGAACCTCCTCGAGTTTGCCGGTCTGGTTCATCAAGGTGAGCAGGAAGTCGCGTTCGGGTTCCAGGGCGCCTGCCATCGTGATGCGATGGGTCTTTTCCCGCGCGATGTTGTACTCGGAGCGCTTCAAAGATGGGTTGCCGACCATCGCGGGCATCCAATGAACGGTTTGCGTCAGAACCTGCGGGTCTTCCTTGCCAGCCCGGCGGGCGAGGAATGCCTCCCACGCCTCCGGGCTCTGTTCGATGGCGGTGAGATAGGCGGCAATCTGCGGCAGGTCTTGCGCTTCTGCCGCAAGGGCAATCTTCTCCTTGATGGCATCCGGTTGGTCGACGACCGCCGTCGAAATTGCACCCGCGACATTGCTCATCAGCTTTCTGGCGGCCGGAGCGATCCGCTTCATCAGAACGTCCTGATCGCCTTCGCGCAGAAGCAAAGCACGAAGAGTCGACGTGCCGAATGTCGAGATAAGAAGATCGAATTGTTTTTCGCCAAGGGCCGCGATGGCGGCATCGTAGCCATCCTTGCTGATGTGCCACGCATAGGCCAGGTCGTCCGCTGCCCGCACGTTCGCTGCGAGCAACGCTTGCAACAGGCTGCGCGTGTCGGCATCAGGGAGCGGTGCGTAACGGATTTTGAGATAAGCTGCTTCCGCACCGAAACGCCGCGCGGCCAGCGGTGGCAGGCCGGAGCGGTCGGCAAGCACGATGTCGTTGAAGGACAGGATCGTTTCTCTTGGCGGACAGGCGTCGTCTGCGGCCACGGCAGGGGAGAGGGGCATGATCAGCGCAAGCGGCAGAAATGCAGACAGCAGTTTCATCGTTCCCTCGCTGATCCCCCAGCTGCAATCTGATCACGAATACGGCCGGTTGCGCTGAGGGTAAATCGTCGCCTCAAGCGCGACAATAGAGATTTGCGTTCTTTAAGCCGGGCACTTCGCTGTTTCAAAATGTTCCGGCGCCTTGCCATCCTTGAAGACATCCGGGTTCTTGTCATAAGCGGGGCCGACAACAAGGGCTTCAGCGGGCATGATGTCCTGATCGAGGTTGGAGATCACCGAGGTCTTCAGCGTCTGGAGGATGGTGCCGTCCGGGCCCTTGACCTCGATCGTCACTGCATAGGGCTTCTGCTTCTTGACGCAGGTGACGTCGGGGCTTTCGAGAACGACCTTGTCGAGCTTGGAAAACAGCTTGCGGTCGAGCGTCAGCGGCGCTCCTCCGGAAGGGTTTTCGAATGTGGCTACAACAGTACTCCCGTCCGGAACAGGCTCCGTCTTGGTGAGTGTGATCATGTAGGTGGCATAGGCGAGGCGATAGTTGAAGATGAACATCTTGCCGGTGAGTTCGAGCGGATCGGGACCGGTTTCGCGCTGGCAGGCGGAAAGAGCTGCAACAGCGAAGAAAAGGCCTGCTGCGACCAGGAAGCGCTTCGGTTGCGTGTTCATGCGGTCAACTCCTTCTTCTGGCGCTGATAGTGGCGGCTTGCCTTCACGCGATTGCCGCAAACAGTCATGTCGCACCAGGTGCGGCTGCGATTACGGCTGCGGTCGAGAAACAGCCATTGGCAATTGGGGCAGATCTTCAGGCGCTCCGGCTCGCTGAACGTCGCAAGCATCAGCGCCGAGCGGGCGGTGGCGGCGTCGAGCGGCGTGCGGGCGGATTTGGCAGGATGACGGCGGATGACGGTGGAGGCGGCGTCCAGGAGGTCGGCCAGCCGTTCAGAGGAAGGGAGCCCAAGGACTTCAGCGCGAAAATGCCGGTCAGTTGCTTCCCTGAGATTGAGAAAGGCAGCCCGGTTTTGCGGGGCGACAGGGTCGAGCGGGCCGAACAGGGCCTGTTCAGCAGAGAGTTTCATCGCCGCAGCCGCAAAATCGCTCAGTGCAACCAGATCGGCATAACGGTCGATCCGCCGCTCGGCGTCGAAACGCAGCACGACCGAGTTGGCGACATCGAGAGCGAGGGCGCCACCGGAAAAACGGTGCGGGGTCCAGGAAAACGTCATGCAATATCCTAACTGGTAAAAGCCATTTTACCAGTTATAATGATTTTGTCATCAGCCGGATGTGTCATGGCCTATTTTCTCCAGCAGCTTGCCAGCGCCTTGCCGATCGCAGCCCTTTATGCGCTGCTGGCGTTCGGATATTCGATCGCGTTTTCCGTGACACGAAGGGCGGATCTCACCTATGGCGCGCTGTTTGGATTTTCCGGCCAGATATTCCTCCTGTTTTCCGATTTCGCGTGGAACCGCCTATGGCTGGTGCTGCCTGCGGCACTCGCCATCGGTGCCATATCGGCGCTGGTCTATGCGCTCGGCGCCGGCCTCTTCATCGGCCGCTCGATCATGCGCAAGCTGGTAGCGACCTCGGCCAACACGGTCGTGGTGGCTTCGCTCGGCGTGGCGCTGGTGCTGATGGAACTGTCACGGATCGCCGCGGAAACCCGCAGCCTCTGGCTGCCGCCGTTCCTCAACACGCCGCTGACGCTCTGGCCCGATCCGCAATTTCCGGTGACGCTGACTGTGATCCAGCTTCTCAACACGTTTCTGATGCTGGTTATGGTCGGTGCCGGCCAACTGTTTCTGGCGCGGTCCGCATGGGGCCGCTCCTGGCGGGCGGTGTCCGACGATGCAGGGGCCGCCGCGCTCTGTGGCGTCGACGGCAATCGCGTCTTCGTCGCGGCCTACGGGTTTTCGGCGTTGCTTGCGGCGATCGCGGGCATTCTCGCAACCTCGTACTACGGAACGATGGATTTCGGCGCCGGCGTCGTGTTCGGCGTCAAGGTGCTGTTCATCGCGGCGATCGGCGGCCAGACGGCGCCGGTGCTGGCGGCACTCGGGGCCGCGGCCGTGGGCTTGAGCGAAACGCTATGGAGCGCCTACGGTCCGATGCTCTGGCGGGACTTTGCGATCTTCTCGTTCCTAGTGCTGCTCTTGGTGCTGACGCGACGCGAGCAGTTTCAACCGTAACCAGTTTGACTGCTCAGTCCTTCGACCAACGGTCCCGGGCGCTGTCGTCTTCGTCCTTGGCGCTGACCCAGCCGCGCTGAATACCGTCGGCGGCATGTTCCTTCTTCCAGAAGGGTGCCGAGGTTTTCAGGAAATCCATGATGAAATTGGCGCCGTCGAACGCCGCCTGCCGATGCGGCGAGGCGGTGACGACGAGGACGATGTTTTCGCCCGGCAGGATCCTGCCGTAGCGATGGACGGCGGTGACGGCCTGCAGGCCGAAGCGTTCGATGGCCTCCCTGCAGATGCGGGTGATCTCCGCCTCCGCCATGCCCGGATAGTGTTCAAGCTCAAGCGCGCTCAGAGTGCCGGCTTCGTCGCGGCAGAGGCCGGAGAAAGTGACGATGGCACCGATATCATGACGGCCTGCCGACAGCGCCCGCACCTCGGCGGCGAGATCGAAATCGCCGCGCTGGACGCGCACGGTGACGGGCGGGCCGGCCACGGCATCAGCCTCCGGTCATCGGCGGGAAAAGCGCGATTTCGCGTGCGCCGGCGATCGGCTCGTGGTGATCGACGTGTTCCTGGTTGATGGCGACGCGGATAACGTTCTCATGCTCGAGTGCCGCCTCGTACTCCTCGCCGAGCGTCTTCAGGTAGGCGAGCAGGTCGCCGGCCGTGACGACGCTGTCGGGAAGCTCCAGCGTTTCCTCGGCCTTGCCGATCCGCTCGCGCACCCAGGCGAAATAGACGAGATCAACGCTGGCCATCAGTCGACCATGTGCTTGAGGCCGGCGCGGAAGTAATCATAGCCGGTATAGAGCGTGATGCCGGCTGCGACCCACAACAGCAGGATGCCCATTTCGGTCGTGTAAGGCAGAACCTTGTCGCCGGCGGGACCTGCAAGCAGGAAGGCGATGGCCACCATCTGGATCGTCGTCTTCCACTTGGCGATGCGGGTTACCGGCACGCTGACTTTCAGGGCCGCCAGATATTCGCGCAGGCCGGAGACGAGGATTTCGCGGCACAGGATGATGATCGCAGCCCAGATCGACCAGCCGGCAATCGTGCCGTCGGCGGCAACGAGCAGCAGGACGGAGGCGACCAGCAGCTTGTCGGCGATCGGGTCGAGCATTTTTCCGATATTGGAGGTCTGCTGCCAGATGCGGGCCAGATAGCCGTCGAAGAAATCGGTGATGGAGGCGATCGCAAACAGCACGAGCGCGGTCCAGCGGGCAAAGTCGGAACTCTGCAGCTTGCCTTCGATGAAGAAGCACAGAACGATCAGCGGAACAGCCAGAATGCGTCCATAGGTCAGGAGATTGGGGATGCTGTAGGTGGTAGGCGTCGTGGACATCGATTCGGGTTCTCTGCGAGTTCTTGGATACAGATGAAGGACTTTGTGACAGTAAGGTCAACCGGTCATTGAGAGATCGGCCCGAATTATGGCGGAATTCGTCTGAACGCACGGTGAACCGCATAACCGCAGGACAAAGAGGTCCGAGCGCCTGTTGATCACACCGACCTGTCTTTGATGGGTGCTGAAGTGGGACTATAATCTGGATACGCCCGCTGCTTCCGATCCATTTAGCCAGGGGGGGAGAACGCCATATGACATCGACTCCAACGATCCTTCTCGTTCATGGCTTTTGGGGTGGGGCTGCCCACTGGAGCAAGGTCATCCTGGAACTTGCCCGTCTTGGTCATGGCGCGATCATGGCGGTGGAATTGCCCCTCACATCATTGGCCGACGATGCCGAGCGCACGCGCAAAATGATTGCACAGCAAAGCGGGCCTGTTCTCCTCGTTGGCCATTCCTATGGCGGTGCGGTCATAACCGAGGCCGGCAACCAACCCAATGTCGCCGGGCTTGTCTATATCGCGGCGTTTGCTCAGGATGCGGGCGAGAGCCCCGGCGGCATCACGGCAAAACAGCCGCCGGCCGCCGCCGCCAATCTTGCGCCGGACAGCGACGGTTATCTCTGGGTGAAGCAGGACAAATTCCACGAGAGCTTCTGCCAGTACCTCACCGCCGATGAAGGGCTTGTCATGGGCGTCACCCAGAAAGCGCCGCTTGCCAGCACATTTGGCAACGAGATTACCAATCCGGCATGGAAAGCCAAGAACAGCTGGTACCAGATTTCCAGCGAGGATCGCATGATCCATCCCGACAACCAGCGTTGGATGTCGGGGCGGCTTGGCGCAAGGAAGGTGATCACGCTGAAGGCGAGTCATGCCTCCCTGGCGTCGATGCCCGTCGAGGTGTCGGCGCTCATCGATGAGGCCTCAAAGTATCAGTAGCGTCAACACGCGCGCGTCTGGGGCGATGCTCCCCGCATACCGGGATGCTGGCACACCCGAACTTCAGCTGGCTTACTTCGCCCCGTCCTCGTGAAAGTGATCGTAGACGAGCCGCGCCACCGCTTCCGAAATGCCCTCGACCGCGATCAGGTCGTTGATACCGGCCCGGGAAACCGCCTTGGCAGTACCGAAATGATGGAGAAGCGCGCGCTTGCGCGTCGGGCCGATGCCACCGATTTCGTCCAGTGGGTTCTTGACCATCTCCTTCTTGCGCCGCGCCCGGTGCGAGCCGATGGCGAAGCGGTGTGCTTCGTCGCGCATGCGCTGGATGAAATAAAGAACCGGATCGCGCGGTGGCAGCGTGAAGCCGTCGCGGCTACCTGCGGGCGGGAAAAAGCGTTCGCGGCCGGCCTCGCGATCGACGCCCTTGGCGACGCCGATGGCGATGACGCAATCTTCGATGTCGAGTTCCTTGAGGATTGCCCGCACCGCCGTCATCTGGCCTTGTCCGCCGTCGATCAGGATGACATCGGGCCAGGTCGGGAAGGCGGCATCCTCGACTATTTCGACAGTGCGGTCGGGTTTTCCTTCTTCCTTCAGAAGACGGGAAAACCGCCGCGTCATCACTTCCTTCATCATGCCGAAGTCGTCGCCGGGGGTGATGTCGGTCGATTTGATATTGAACTTGCGGTACTGGCCTTTGACGAAGCCTTCCGGCCCGGCCACCACCATGCCGCCGACGGCATTGGTACCCATGATGTGGGAGTTGTCGTAGATTTCGATGCGGCGCGGCGTGCGCTCAAGCTTGAACGTTGTCGCAAAACCTTCCAGCAGACGCGACTGTGAAGCGGTTTCGGCCAGCTTGCGGCCATGCGCCTCGCGGGCGTTGGCAACGGCGTGGTCGACCAGATCCTTCTTCTCGCCGCGCTGCGGAACGAGGATCGCGACCTTGTAGCCGGATTTTTCGGTGAGTGCTTCTGCGAGCAGGTCCTGTTCCTCGACGGTCTCGCAGAGCAGGATCTGCCGGGGACAGGGCTTGTCGTCGTAGAATTGGGCAAGGAATGCGCTGAGCACTTCGGCAGAGGTCAGCGTCGGGTCGGCCTTGGGGAAATAGGCGCGGTTACCCCAGTTCTGGCCAGTGCGGAAGAAGAATACCTGGATGCAGGAGACGCCGCCCTCGTGATGGATGGCGAAGACATCGGCTTCCTCGACGCCGGACGGGTTGATGCCCTGATGGCTCTGGACATGCGACAGCGCTGCCAGCCGGTCGCGGTAAAGCGCCGCCCGCTCGAAATCGAGGTTTTCGGAGGCTTCGCTCATCGCCGAGGCGATCGTCGCCTTCACCGCCTGGCTCTTGCCGGAGAGGAAGTCCCTCGCTTCGCTCACCAGTTCGGCATATTCGGCGTCGCTGACCTCGCGGGTGCAGGGGGCGGCGCAGCGCTTGATCTGGTGCAGCAGGCAGGGTCGGGTCCGGCTCTCGAAGACGCTGTCCGTACAGGTCCGCAACAGGAAGGCGCGCTGCAGCGAATTGATCGTGCGGCCGACGGCGCCCGCCGAGGCGAAGGGGCCGAAATAATCGCCCTTGCGGCTGCGCGCACCGCGATGCTTGTAGAGCGCCGGAGCCCGCGAATCTCCTGTCACCAAGATATAGGGAAAGGATTTGTCGTCGCGCAAAAGCACGTTAAAGCGCGGTCGTAACCTCTTGATGAGGTTCGCTTCAAGCAGCAGCGCCTCGATTTCGGTGCGGGTCGTCACGAATTCCATGTTAGCGGTTTCGCGCACCATCTTGGCGAGGCGGTTCGAATGGACCCGGCCCTGGGCGTAATTGCTGACGCGTTTCTTCAGGCTTCTGGCCTTGCCGACATAAAGCACGTCGCCCGCTTCGTTGAACATGCGGTAGACGCCCGGGCTGTTGGGCAGGAGCTTGACGAAGGCCTGGATCAATTCGGCGCCGCGCAGGCCATCGGGAATGGCGCTGGTCTCCGCCCAATCGAGGATCGGCGCCGGCGAAACTGCGTCCGGCACTTCGATCAGGTCTTCGTCGTCGCTGGCATTTTCGTCGTAGAGAATGCCGCCGTCATTGGGCACGCGCCCGCTCATTCCACAATCTCCAAAATATCCGGCGTCTCCCAGGCCAGATGCTGGCCGCCGTCGAGCGCGATCATCTGACCCGTGATCGATGGCGTATCGAACAGGAACCGGATCGCCCGGCCGAATTCGTCGAGCTGCGGCCCTTTTTTCAAGATCACTGCGCTGACCTGGGTTTCGAAATCATCCTGGTTCTGCCGTTCGTTCGGCAGGGTCGGGCCGGGGCCGATGCCGTTGACGCGGATCGCTGGTGCCAGAGCTTGTGCCATCGTCTTCGTTGCTGTCAGCAGCGCCGACTTTGACAACATATAGGAATAAAATCGAGGGTTTGGAGACCAGACGCGCTGATCGATGATATTGACCACGAGGCCCGAATTCGCCTCCGGCAATTGCGCCGCGAAATCGCGGGCAAGCAGCGACGGGGCTTTGACGTGAAGGGCGAAATGCCGGTCCCAGATCGTCTCGTCGAAGTCTTCAAGGCTGTCCTTCTTGAAGAGCGAGGCATTGTTGACGAGCAGTCCGACCGGTCCCAGGACCTCGACGGCTTTTTCCATGAGCGTCAGGGTCGACGTCGTATCGGCGAGGTCCGCCATGACCGCCGACGCCGTCCCGCCCTTTGCGCGGATCTCTGCAGCAAGCGCTTCAGCCTCCGGCAGCGAGGTGTTGGCATGAATGGCGACGGCAAAGCCGTGGGCGGCAAGGTCCTCGACGATGGCCCTGCCGATACGCCTGGCGCCGCCGGTCACCAGCGCTGTTTTCAGAGGTGTCCTCTGCTTTCCGTTGTGCGATTCGTATTTCTGCATGTCGCAAGGATATAGGAGGAGGGCGGATATTGCGAAACAGGCCCCGCGCATTCGTTTCAGAAAAATTAACGCGAAAGCGCTAAATTGAATCTTTTTGTAGAGGTATAGTATATATTCAATTAATCTTATGTTGTGGTTAATAAATACCCTGTGGCTACAAAGCAACATCGAATTTCAACCATGCTCTCGCCACTAAAATTTCACAATTTGGCTGTTGTGAATCCGCATTTGGTCGCCAATTTCCTCGTCAACCGGGCGGGTTAATTGCAGTTTGTCCGATGTATCAGTTTAGGACCGCGAGGGTCCGGAGCATCGGATCGTAAAGGAGACTTTAATGCGTACTCTCATCACCACCCTCATGGCATCTGCCGTGTCCCTCATCGCCTTCTCCGCCGTTCAGGCTGCCGACGCGATCGACGAAGTTCCCGCTGCTCCGGCTGCCGAATACAGCGAACCGGCCGCGAAGAACTGGTCGGGCGCCTATGTCGGTGGTACCGCCAACTGGGCTCACGGCGAGTTTGATGGAAACGGCAAGGGCTCGGCCGCAGGTTTCGGCGGCGGTCTTTACGGTGGCTACAACATGCAGAGCGGCCAGATCGTTTACGGCGGTGAAGCCGATGTAAACTACGGCGACAACGACAGCAGCAACGGAGATATCGGCCTGAAGCAGCGTGCAAACGGCTCGGTCCGCGCCCGCGTTGGTGTCGATCTGAACCCGGTCCTCGTTTACGGTACGGCTGGCGTTGCGGCCTCCAACGTCAAGGCTGCTCAGAACGGTGGTTCCGACTCCAAGACGCTGCTCGGCTGGACCGCCGGTGCCGGTGCCGAAGCTTTCGTGACCGACAACGTCACGGCGCGCGTCGAATACCGCTATTCCGACTACGGCTCGAAGGACTTCAGCCTGCCGGGCGGCAAGGTTTCGTCGGGTTATGACGAACACAGCGTCCGCGTCGGTATGGGCGTCAAGTTCTGATCCATTGGAACAAGCATGATAAAAAGGCCGGAGCGATCCGGCCTTTTTTGCGTTTTGCGCCAAGACAAACGATATCAGCGCACCATCTCGAAGGTCGGGCATAGAATGTCGTCGATGATGACCGGTGCACAGGGCAGCATGCCGATCTTCGTCAGGACACGTTGCGATGCCAGATTGTCCGGATGGGTGAAGGCGGTGAAACGATCCGAAAAATCCTTCTCGAAAAACCATCCGGCCAAAGCGCCGGCGATCTCGGTGGCATAGCCGTTGCCCCAGGCTTCGCGGCACATTGAATAGCCGAGTTCATACTGGCCTGTCCGGTCAAGCAGGGAAAATCCCGCCCGACCGACGAAGGCGCCGTCCTCGCGCCGCAGGAGTTTGTATTTGGTGATGCTGTCGCGCCTGCGCTCCTCGAACCAGTTTTGCAGGCGCTCCTCGGCCTTTTCGCGGCTCCAGGGTGCGGCACCGGACAGATACCGCGTTGTGTCGAAGGACGAATGAAGTCCCTGGACAAGTTCGGCGTCTTCCGTGTCCCACATGACAAGTTGGAGGCGCGGCGTTTCCAGGATGATTTCAGCCATGGGCATCACCCGTTTTTATTGACGCCGCGCGATCCAGTGCTCAGACCTTGAACTGGGCGTAGTCGGGGAAGAATTTCTCGAACTTCTGAGGCCAGTTCTTCAGCTTCGGGCGGCCCTTCTGCCATTCGCCGGCGAAGCGCACTTCGATATAACGCAACAACGCGGCGAGGGCGAAATGTCCTGCATGCAGCTTGGCGCCGGTCTTCGGCAGGTTGGCATTCAGGTGATCGAGGCCGCGGACCACCTTTTCCCACTGCTTGTCGATCCAGGGCTGATGGACCTTTTCTGGCGGGTGGAAACGCTTTTCGTAGACGATGGCGAGCAGGCAGTCGCAGATGCCGTCGCACAGCGCTTCCAGCATCTCGACGTCGGTGCGTTTTTCAGCGTTGCGCGGGTAGAGCTTGCCCTTGGTCTCGCGGTCGATGAAGTGCATGATCGCCCGGCTGTCGTAGATCGACTTTCCTTCGGGTGTGATAAGTGTCGGGATCTTGCCGAGCGGATTGCTGGAAATCAGTTCCGGCGGATTGGCATTGGTGTCGGTCAGCACGCTTTCGGCTGTTATGCCTGCGTAACGCGCGGCCATGCGCACCTTGTTGGAATAGGGCGAGGTCGGGGAATAGAGAATCTTCATGCGATGTTTCTTTCTTTTGATGGTCATGGGGTGGCCGGCAGGCTGAGGCTTTTCACCTTGCAGCCGGCGCGATCGATTTCGCCGCAGGCGCGGAAGCTCAAGTCCTTGTTGAAGCAGATGCGGACTTCATCGACGCGCCCGGCCACGCAGGTGACGGCGAGAGCATCGCTCCGCAGGCCGGGATTGGCGGTGGTCAGGGCGATTTCGATTTCCGCGGCATTCGTTTTTTGATGTGATCCGACCGATTGCAGGGCCGGCGGTATCGTCACCCTCTCGCGTGCAGCACGCAGGACGGTAAAATAGTCTCTCTGGCTGAGCCCCGAGCAGGAGCCGTGTTTGCGCCATTCATGGCCGATCAGGCCCATCGAGGGCATGATGTCGAATAAGCTCCGCCCCAGTGCATCCGGCACCCGGTCGGGATCGCGTGTCCGGCAGAATTCCGGATAGCCCTGTTCGTTCTGCGGCCAGAGCCCGTGGACGATGAAACCATGATTGTTGTCCGCGTCGCACTGCATCGAGCGTCCTGCCGGATCGTTTTCAAGGCACCAGCTCGGCGACCAGGAGAGCGAAAGCACGTAGAAATCGAAACCGCTGCCAAGGGGAGTAGGCTGCGTTTTCTTCTGGGTATTGGTGATGGAGGTGCCGACGATGGGGGTGTTTGAAGCAGGCTGGTCGTTTTGTGCCTGCGGTGGCTTTTCTTCACTCTCGCCGCTGCAGGCGGCAAGCGCCAGCAAGCCAAGCAAGGCCAGGAAAATGCCACGAAAACCTGAAATCACGCCTGTCACCGCAACGAAGCGCACTGCGCACCATGGACATACCAGGGATCGAGGCCGCTCAGGCAGAACTCGATATTCGATCCGATGCCGGCAAAGCCAAAGCCGCGTTCGATCAGGTACCAGAGTGCCCGTTTCTCGCCGTCCGTGGTGATCGCCGTTGCGCGGCAATATTCGCGCTCGACCGGATGGGTCTCGTCACGCGGTTCGAGCCGTTTTTGCCGCATGTTGCGGATTTCGGCGATGGCGATGTCGGTTCTGAGGTAGTTGGCGGCCTTGTAGCCGAAATTCGACGTGATGAATCCCAGCACCGCAGGATTGCGGCACGCATCGGAGATGCGATCAGCGCCAGAATCCAGATAGTCGCCGGCCTTTGCCGGCGCCGCGGTGCATGTCATGGCGGCAAGGGAGAGGAAAACGGCGGTTGCAAGCATCGCTTTCATGATGGTCTTCCTCCGTTCAGCTTCGAATGACTGACTGCCAGATTGCGTCTCTTGCGGGCGAACCGTCAAGCCCCGTTCAATCCCGCTCGGGGACTTCCTCGCCACGCAGCCAGCAGGCGCGGGCGGAAGCGTGGCGATCCTGCTTCAGCCGGTCCTTGAGGAAGGGGAGGAGGATGTCGAGTTCGTCCTTCAGCGTGAAAGGCGGGTTGACGATGATGAGGCCGGAGCCGGAAAGACCGGTCGTGTCGCGATCGCTGCGCACCGACAGTTCGGCGCAGAGCATTTTCGGAATTTCCAGTTCCTTCAGAGCGGTATGGAACTCGGCTATTGGCGCGCCCTGTTTCAGCGGATACCAGAGACAGAAGGTGCCGCCGGAAAAGCGCCGGTAAGCCTTATGCAGGCCATCGACAAGCCGCTCGTATTCACCAGAAATCTCGAAAGGCGGATCGACCAGGACGATACCACGCTTCTCTTTGGGCGGCAGGTGGGCGCCAAGCGCCAGCCAGCCGTCAAGCTCGGTAATACGGCTCTGGAAATCGCCGTCGAACAGCCGGTGCAGCGTCTCGTAGTCGTCGGGATGCAGTTCCATCGCCGACAACCGGTCCTGCGGCCGCATCAGCATGCGCGTGAGTTTCGGAGAGCCGGGATAGAGCGTCAGGCCGCCGTCCGGGCCGCGACCCGGATTGAGGTCGCGCACAGCCGTGAGATAGGGCTCCAGCAACGCCTTTGCCTTGGCCGGAATATCCCCATCGAGAATGCGGCCGATACCATCGACCCATTCGCCGGTCTTCTGTGCCTCCTCGCTGGAAAGGTCATAGAGGCCGATGCCGGCATGCGTATCGAGAACGCGAAAAGCCTTGTCCTTCTGCGCCATGTAGACGATCAGCCGGGCGAGCACCGCGTGCTTCAGCACGTCGGCGAAATTGCCTGCGTGGTAGATGTGACGGTAATTCATTCGCGTCCCTGATCGTTCGGATGAAATGTTGGAATGCATGGCGGTTGGGACTTTGAGACCCATCTGCGATGCAATATAGAAAAGCTATGAACGTTGCGACCCCCATCAAACCAGAAAAAGCCATCGCTCATTCGGTCTGTCCGCATGACTGTCCCTCCGCCTGCGCGCTCGAAATCGATCTGACGCAGGAAGGAAGGATCGGACGGGTGCGCGGTGCCAGCGCCAATACCTATACCGCAGGCGTCATCTGCGCCAAGGTCGCCCGCTATTCCGAACGCATCTATCATCCCGGCCGCTTGATGGTGCCGCAGCGCCGCAAGGGCGCGAAGGGCGAGGGCGATTGGCAGCAGTTGAGCTGGGAAGATGCGCTCGACGAGATCGCCGGGGCTTTCGTCAAGGCCGAGCAGCAATATGGCTCCGAAGCCGTCTGGCCGTATTTCTATGCCGGCACGATGGGGCAGGTGCAGCGCGATTCGATCGAGCGGCTGCGGCATGCCAAGAAATATTCCGGCTTCTTCGGCTCGATCTGCACCAATCTGGCCTGGACCGGATTGTCGATGGCGACGGGCGCGCTGCGCGGCCCCGATCCGCGCGAGATGGCCAAATCCGATTGCGTCGTCATCTGGGGTACAAACGCGGTTTCCACCCAGGTCAACGTGATGACCCATGCGGTGAAGGCACGCAAGGAACGCGGCGCGAAGATCGTCGTCATCGACATCTACGACAACCCAACCATCAAGCAGGCCGATATGGGGCTGGTGCTGAAGCCCGGCACCGACGCGGCACTAGCCTGCGCCATCATGCACATCGCCTTTCGCGACGGTTATGCCGACCGGGCCTATCTGGCTCAGTATGCCGACGATCCGGCGGGGCTTGAGAACCATCTGAAGACGCGTTCGCCGCAATGGGCGTCAGTCATCACCGGGCTTCCGGTCGACGAGATCGAAGCCTTCGGCAAGCTCGTCGGAACCACGCCGAAAACCTATTTCCGCTTGGGCTACGGCTTCACCCGCCAGCGCAACGGCGCGGTCGCCATCCATGCGGCAGCCTCGGTGCCGACCGTGCTCGGCTCTTGGAGGTACGAGGGCGGCGGGGCGTTTCATTCCAACAACGATATCTTCAAATTCGACAAGCGCGAATTGATGGGCTCGGCGATGCTGGATCCGGATATCCGCATGCTCGATCAATCACAGATCGGCCGGGTTCTGACCGGCGATGCGGAGGCCCTTCGCCATCGCGGGCCGGTGACGGCGCTGCTGATCCAGAACACCAATCCGATGAATGTGGCGCCGGAACAGCGGCTGGTAACGCAAGGATTCCTGCGCGACGACCTGTTCGTCGCCGTGCATGAGCAGTTCATGACCGACACGGCGAAGCTCGCCGACATCGTCCTGCCGGCTACCATGTTCCTCGAACATGACGACCTCTACCGCGGCGGCGGTCACCAGCATATCCTGCTTGGCCCCAAGGTGGTCGAGCCGCCACCCACCGTGCGCACCAATCTCTTCGTCATCGAGGAACTGGCCAAGCGGCTCGGCGTTTCGGACAGGCCCGGCTTCGGCTTGAGTGAGCGCCAGCATATCGACCATATCCTGGTGAATTACGGCATCGGCTATGAGGGGCTGAAACGTGAGAAATGGCTGGATATCCAGCCGGATTTCGAGACGGCGCATTTCGTCAAGGGCTTCGGCCATCCCGACGGCAAGTTCCGCTTCAGGGCCGACTGGACCGGCACGCCGGCACCGAACCGGCCACCGAAAGCGCTCGGCGTCTTTGGTCCCCATGCGCAACTGCCGGAGTTTCCCGATCACGTCGATCTGATCGAGGTGGCCGACGAGACGCACCCGTTCCGCCTGGCGACGTCGCCGGCACGGTCGTTCCTAAACTCGACCTTCGCCGAAACGCCTTCGTCGCTCCAGAAGGAAGTCCGACCGGAAGCGATGATCCATGCGGATGACGCCGCCGCCGCCGGCATCGCCGATGGCGATATCGTCCGGATCGGCAACGAGCGCGGCGAGATCCGCCTGCATGCGAAGATCGGCGGCGGCGCGCGGCGCGGCGTGGTGATCTGCGAGGGGCTCTGGCCGAACGATGCGCATTTGGATGGAGAGGGCATCAACGTGCTCACCGGCGCCGACGCCGCCGCGCCTTATGGCGGCGCGGCCTTTCACGACAATCACGTATGGATGCGCAAGGATTGAGGAATGTTCTGATCAGCGGTCAAGGGCATTCGTTCATTTTTGGATCCGGATCGTCCGTGAATATGTCTTCCAACTCTTTCTTATAAAGTTGCGCGCTCTCCGGGTATTCTAGCTTCCATGAGGAGTAGTACTTGAAATATTCCACTTCCGGGTCGCAAAGTTCTTTCTTGTCGCTGATCCTGCTGATGTCTTCTCGAAATTGAGTTTCGATTTCGCTATAGGAATGGCCTGAGTTGCGTGTCCTGAACGCAATGTGTTTTTGCGACCACAATGTCAGAAAGGTCTGAAGTTCGCTTTCTTCATTTGGAAAGCAGGTCGCGGAAATGGCTTGTAGCCAAACGAGAGTTTCAAAGTTACAGCGAGCGTCTCGCCGAGATTTCCGGCTTTCCAGGGACGGGTCTTGGCCACGGTCGGGCAGTTGCGAAACAGTGCCATTGTCGCTCGGCCCAGATCCAATCGGAACCTCTTCTGCCAACGCCGACTGCTGGGAAAAAAGGCAGAACAAAGCAACGCCAATGTATTGAAATTTAAAAACCATTTCGGCTCCAGCTAAAAATCGACAATCCCGACATCCATGCAATCGCGAGAGAAATCCGCCGCACATCTCGACGGATCAACACGAGTGTGCAATGGAAACCCTGTATTTGAGAGGAAATTGTGGCTATGTCTTTCTTCCGCGACGCAAAGATCGAAGTTCTGAAAGACGAGACGCTTTCGAAAAACTGGTACCACCTGCGCAATGTCACCTTCAATTACACCGGCTCGAACGGCGTCACCAAGAAACTGAAGCGCGAGGTCTATGACCGCGGCAACGGCGCAACTATCCTGCTCTACGATCCCCGGCGCGATAGCGTCATCCTCGTCCGCCAGTTCCGCGTCCCCGCGCATCTGAACGGTCATTCCGGCTGGCTTCTGGAAACGCCGGCCGGATTGCTCGACGGCGATCATCCGGCCGAGGCGATCAAGCGCGAGGTGATGGAGGAAACCGGTTATCTGGTGACGGATGTTCGTCCGGTCTTCCAGGCCTTCATGTCTCCCGGCGCGGTGACCGAGACGATCCACTTCTTTGCCGCGATCATTGATGTCACCGTGCGCGCCGAAGACGGCGGCGGTGCCTTGCATGAAGACGAGGATATCGAAGTGCTGGAGGTTTCGCTCGGTGATGCCATGGCGATGATCAATAGCGGCGAGATCTGCGACGGCAAAACCATCATGCTGCTGCAGTGGGCGATGCTGAACCCCGCAGCATTAGCGAAATGACGTGCATTTAGAGAAAGTCGTCAAGCCGTCGGTCGGAGAGCGATAACCCTAAATATCAGCCACAACCGAGTTGGCCCCATCCATCCGCACCTTGCCCGCAGCTACGAGCCGCAAGGCCGCCGGATAGGATTTGTGCTCTTCCACCAGTACCCGCGCAGCAAGCGTTTCCGCCGTGTCTCCGGAAATGACCGGCACCGTGGTCTGAAGGATCACAGGTCCCTCGTCCATGCCTTCGGTGACGAAATGCACGGTGCAGCCGGCTTCGGTCATCCCGGCATCGATCGCGCGCTGATGGGTATGGAGGCCCGGAAAGAGCGGCAGCAGAGAAGGGTGGATATTGATGATCCGGCCCTCATAGCGATTGATGAAGGTTGCGCTGAGCAGGCGCATGTAGCCAGCCAGGCAGATGATGTCAGGTGAAAGGTTTTCGAGCGCCGTGAGGATCGCGGCTTCGTGGGTGTCCTTGCTGTCGTAGTCCTTGCGCACGAACGAGAACGTGGGGATGCCGAGCGCCGCTGCCCTGGCGAGCCCACCCGCATCCGCCTTGTCGGAAATCACGGCGACGATCTCAGCTGGAAAATCCGGTTCCGAGGCGGCTTTCACCAGCGCCAGCATGTTGGAGCCGCCGCCGGAGATGAACACTACGACCCGCTTGCGGGCCGTTTCAGCCGTCTGCGTCATAGAGCGAGTGTGCCCTTGTAGATCGTGCCGGAAGCGCCTTCGTCGCGGGCGACCATGCGGCCGAGCGCAAAGACGGTCTCGCCTTCGGCGGTCAGCACCGAAGTCACCTTTTCGGCGTCTTCTGCTGCAACGACGACGATCATGCCGACGCCGCAGTTGAAGGTGCGGAGCATCTCGTTGGCGGCAACGCCGCCGGTCTTGGCAAGCCAGGAGAAGACGGCCGGCGCCTTGATGGCACCAAGATCGATCTCAGCTGCCAGATGCTTCGGCAGCACCCGCGGAATGTTTTCCGGAAAGCCGCCGCCGGTGATGTGGGCCAGCGCCTTCAGCGCACCGGTCTCGCGGATCGCCTTCAAGAGCGGCTTCACGTAGATGCGCGTTGGCGTCATCAGGACGTCGGCCAAGGTGCCTTCGCCGAACGGCGCCGGTGCATCCCAGGCAAGGCCGGAGAGCGAGACGATCTTGCGCACGAGCGAATAGCCGTTGGAATGGACGCCGGAGGAGGCAAGGCCGAGGATGACGTCGCCCTCTGCGATATCGCCCGCCGGCAGCAACTGCCCGCGCTCGGCGGCGCCAACGGCAAAGCCTGCGAGATCATAGTCGCCGCCTGCATACATGCCCGGCATTTCGGCGGTTTCGCCGCCGATGAGCGCACAGCCCGCCTCGCGGCAGCCGGCCGCAATGCCGCCGACGATGGAAGCGCCCTGATCCGGATCGAGCTTGCCGGTGGCGAAGTAGTCGAGGAAGAACAAGGGCTCGGCACCCTGCACGACAAGGTCGTTGACGCACATGGCCACGAGGTCGATGCCGACCGTGTCGTGCTTGTTGGCGTCGATGGCGATCTTCAGCTTGGTGCCGACACCGTCATTGGCCGCAACCAGGACTGGATCCTTGAAACCGGCAGCCTTCAGGTCGAACAGGCCACCGAACCCGCCGATCTCGCCGTCGGCGCCGGGGCGCCGCGTCGAGCGCACATGCGGCTTGATCTTCTCCACCAAAAGGTTTCCGGCATCGATATCCACACCCGCATCGCTGTAGGTCAGACCGTTCTTTCCTGGCTCGCTCATGGCTTGATCTCCGCCGGCTCGTCATATTTGGATTGCGATTGGCATGATGACTTGGGAAGTGCAAGCATATTGCCCCTGATATTCCGCTTTTTCACCGTTTTGCCCGGTTGTTGTGGCCGTTTGCAGCCATAGGCTTGACCGCGGTCAGTGGCACATCCTATCTCCAAAGGCGGAAGCGGCGTGTTGCCGTTCGGCGCGGGATATCGGAACAGCGGCATGGTCAACAAATTGAGCAGCAGCGGACTGCAGCGCCAGATCATCTTCTGGCTGCTTTTCCTCGCCGCGTTCATCGCATTCCTGATGGTGTTCTCGACGATCCTTCTGCCGTTCATCGCCGGCATGGCGCTCGCCTATTTCCTCGATCCGGTCGCTGACCGGCTGGAACGGCTGGGCTTGAGCCGCCTGATGGCGACGGTCGTCATCCTGATCGGCTTCATCGTGGTCTTCGCGCTGTCGCTCGTCCTCATCATTCCGATCGTCTTTACCCAGGCAGCGGACTTCATCCAGAAGATGCCGGGCTATATCTCCATGCTGCAGGAATTCCTGACCAGCCCGCATGCCACGTGGCTGCCCGATTGGGTGGCCGGTCAGATGGATACGATCAAGCAGAATTCCGCCAAGCTGCTGGAACAGGGCGCGAGCTTTCTCGGGACGCTGTTCCAGCAATTGTGGAACTCGGGCATGGCGCTGCTCGACATCATCTCGCTGTTCGTCGTCACGCCCGTGGTCGCCTTCTATCTGTTGCTGGACTGGGACCGGATGGTGGAAAAAGTCGACAGCTGGATCCCGCGTGACCATGTCGCGACAGTCCGCCAGATCGCCCGCGACATGAACACGACCATTGCCGGCTTCGTACGCGGGCAGGGCTCTCTCTGCATCATTCTCGGCCTGTTCTACGGTATTGGCCTCACTTTCGCCGGCCTGAATTTCGGCCTCTTGATCGGGCTGTTTGCCGGGATGATCAGCTTTGTTCCCTATGTCGGGTCGATGGTTGGTCTGGTGCTTGCCATCGGCGTGGCACTCGTCCAGTTCTGGCCCGAATATTTCAATATCGTCATCGTCGCCGCGATCTTCTTTGCCGGGCAGTTCCTTGAAGGCAATATTCTTCAGCCACGGCTTGTCGGCAAAAGCGTCGGGCTGCATCCGGTCTGGCTGATGTTTGCGCTGCTCGCATTCGGCGCGCTCTTCGGTTTCGTGGGGCTGCTGGTGGCAGTGCCGTGCGCTGCCGCCATCGGCGTGCTTGTCCGCTTCGGTATCGGGCGATACCTTGACAGCACGCTCTACCACGGCCACCGCCATATCCTGACGGTCGAGCCGGAACGCAAATCGCCAGAGTTGAAGGTGCCAGAGTAAACTGCGTATGGTTCAGAAGTTCGAACAGTTGCCGCTCGTTTTTGAGCACGAACCCCAGACGGGCCGTGACGATCTTCTTGTGTCCGAACGGTTGAAGGCGGCCGTTTCCATCATCGACAGCTGGCCGCGCTGGCCTTCGCCCGTTGTCATCCTTGCCGGACCGGTGGGTTCGGGCAAGTCGCACCTTGCGGCGATCTGGCGGGAAAACAGCACGGCTGTTGCCATTCATCCGACAGCAGGCAGCAACGCGGCAGATATCGCGGCGGCAAACCCCGTGCTTTTCGAGGATGCCGATCGCCAGGGTTTCGACGACCGGGCGCTATTCCACGTCATCAACAGCGTCCGGGAAAACGGCACCAGCCTATTGATCACCAGCCGTCTGTGGCCGATGTCCTGGCCTGTCGAGCTACCTGACCTGCGCTCGCGCTTGAAGGCTGCGACGGTGGTCGAGATCGGCGAGCCGGACGATGAACTGCTGGCCCAGGTTCTGGTCAAGCTTCTGGCCGACCGGCAGCTGGCCGTCGACGACCGACTGATCGGCTACATCGTGGCGCGCATGGAACGCTCGCTCGAATCCGCCCAGACCATCATCGAGAGGCTGGACCGTCTGGCGCTCGCACGGGGCACGCGCATCAACAGGGCGCTCGCGTCGGAGGTGCTCAATGCCCTTGGAAATACACGCGAAATCGATTGACTGTCATAGTTAGGTCGTCAAACTACGCTAGCTGCATCGAGAAAAGCAAAAGGCGGACTGGGGACAATGGACACTGTGACATCTGCAACGACCGTAAACGAGCCGGTGGTCGATGCAATCGACCTTATGACGAGCCCTGAACGCTTCATCAATCGCGAATTCTCCTGGCTGCAGTTCAATCGACGCGTTCTCGAAGAGACGTTGAATACCGCCCATCCGCTGCTGGAGCGCGTGCGCTTCCTGTCGATTTCGGCTGCCAACCTCGATGAATTCTTCATGGTGCGCGTCGCCGGCCTCGAAGGCCAGGTCCGCCAGGGCGTCGTCGTCCGCAGTCCGGACGGCAAGACGCCGGCTGAACAACTGGAAGACATCCTGAAGGAAATCGACAATCTGCAGATGGAGCAGCAGGCCTCGCTGGCCGTCCTGCAGCAATATCTCGCCAAGGAAGACATTCTCATCGTCCGTCCGGTGTCGTTGTCGACGCAGGACAGGGGGTGGCTGGCGAATGAATTCGAACAATCGATCTTTCCGGTGCTGACGCCGCTGTCGATCGACCCCGCCCACCCATTCCCGTTCATTCCGAATCTCGGCTTCACCATGGGTCTGCAGCTTGTCAGCACGCGCGGCCGCGAGCCGATGACGGCGCTCCTGCGCCTGCCGGTGGCGCTCGACCGGTTCATCCGTCTGCCGGACGCAAAATCGGTGATCCGCTATATTACGCTCGAAGATGCCGTCAGCCTGTTTATCGAGCGGCTGTTTCCGGGTTATGAGGTCAAGGGTTCCGGTACGTTCCGCATCATTCGAGACAGCGATATCGAAGTCGAGGAAGAGGCCGAAGATCTCGTCCGCTTTTACGAGACGGCCTTGAAGCGCCGTCGGCGCGGTTCGGTGATCCGTATCGAGATCGATTCGGAAATGCCGCTGGAACTGCGCCAGTTCGTTGTCGGCGAACTCAGCGTTCCGGAAAATCGCGTCGCCGTTCTGCCGGGCCTGCTGGCGCTCAACACGCTGTCGGAGATCACCAAGGCGCCGCGCGAGGATCTGCGCTTCGAGCCGTACAATGCGCGATTTCCCGAACGTGTCCGCGAGCACGCCGGAGACTGCCTCGCCGCCATCCGCGAAAAGGACATGGTCGTCCACCACCCCTATGAAAGCTTCGACGTGGTGGTCCAGTTTCTGCTCCAGGCTGCGCGCGATCCTGACGTTCTGGCGATAAAGCAGACACTTTACCGGACCTCGAACGACAGCCCGATCGTGCGTGCGCTGATCGACGCGGCGGAATCCGGCAAGTCAGTGACGGCGCTGGTTGAATTGAAGGCGCGTTTTGACGAGGAAGCCAATATTCGCTGGGCGCGCGACCTGGAGCGCGCCGGCGTTCAGGTCGTGTTCGGCTTCATCGAACTGAAGACCCATGCCAAGATGTCGATGGTCGTGCGCCGCGAGGAAGGCAAGCTTCGGACCTACTGTCATCTGGGCACCGGCAACTATCACCCGGTCACGGCGAAGATCTACACCGACCTGTCCTTCTTCACCTGCAATCCGAAGATTGCCCATGACATGGCCAATATCTTCAATTTCATCACCGGCTACGGCGAGCCGGAGGCCGGGATGAAGCTGGCGATTTCGCCGCACACGTTGCGTCCGCGCATCCTGCAGCATATCGGCGAGGAAATCGCCCATTCCGAGGCGGGCCGTCCTGCCTCGATCTGGATGAAGATGAATTCGCTGGTCGATCCGGAGATCATCGACGCGCTCTATCGCGCCAGCCGTGCCGGGGTCCAGATCGACCTAGTGGTACGCGGAATCTGCTGCCTGCGGCCACAGGTGGCAGGGCTGTCGGACAATATCCGCGTCAAATCGATCGTCGGCCGGTTCCTTGAACATTCGCGTATCTTCTGCTTCGGCAACGGCCATGGGCTTCCCTCCGAGCATGCGCTCGTCTATATCGGGTCGGCGGACTTGATGCCGCGTAATCTGGACCGGCGGGTGGAGACTCTTGTGCCTCTCATCAACCGGACTGTGCATGAACAGGTGCTGTCGCAGATCATGCTGGGCAATCTCATCGATAACCAGCAGAGCTACGAAATCCTTCCGGACGGAACGTCGCGGCGCATGGAAGTCGCCCGCGATTCCGAGCCCTTCAATGCTCAGGTCTATTTCATGACCAACCCCAGCCTTTCCGGGCGGGGCGAGGCCTTGAAATCCAGCACCCCGAAGGTAATTGCCGGCTGGGACAGCGGCCGCAGAAGATAAAACTGGAATTGCATGGTAGAATCTGAAGCCCAGGGGCGTTTGCCTGGAATTGCCCCGGTCTCCGTCGTGGATATCGGGTCGAACTCGATTCGCCTGGTGATCTATGAGGGGCTGAGCCGGTCTCCGGCCGTGCTGTTCAACGAAAAAGTCATGTGCGGCCTCGGCAAGGGCATCGACGCGACTGGACGCATGGACGCCGAGAGCGTCGAGCGGGCGCTGAAGGCGCTGCACCGGTTCAGGGCTTTGTCGACGCAGGCGCGTGCGTCCACAGTTTTTGTGCTGGCGACTGCTGCTGCCCGCGACGCATCGAACGGTCCGGATTTCATTCGTCGCGCGGAGATCATTCTCGGCCAGAAGGTGCGCGTGCTGACCGGCGAAGAGGAAGCCTATTTCTCCGCGCTCGGCATCATCAGCGGCTATCATGACCCTGACGGCATCGTCGGTGATCTCGGCGGCGGTTCGCTGGAACTTGTCGATGTCCTCGGCACGAAGGTTGGAAAGGGCATTACCCTGCCGCTCGGCGGTATCCGCCTGTCGGAACATGCCGAAGGATCGATCGTCAAGGCGCGCAGCCACGTGCGCCGTTACATGAAGGGCGCGCAAGTTCTGCAGAATGTTGCGGGCCGCACCTTCTACGCCGTCGGCGGCACCTGGCGCTCGATCGCCAAGCTGCATATGGAGATGCGCAACTATCCGCTGCACATGATGCAGGGCTATGAAATTTCCTTCGAGGAGGCGATGGCCTTCCTGCCCGAGGTGATCGAGCCGAAGGACACCAAGTCCCCGGCATATGCAAGTATCTCGAAGAGCCGCCGTACGCTGCTGCCCTTCGGGGCTGTTGCCATGCAGGAGGCGATCGCGCAAATGAAGCCGGCGCGCATTTCATTTTCAGCGCTCGGCGTGCGCGAGGGTTACCTGTTCTCGCTGTTGTCGGAAACCGTGCGCGCCCATGACCCGCTGCTGACGGCGGCCCGTGAAATCGCCATCCTGCGTGCCCGCTCGCCCGAGCATGCACGCGAGCTTGCCGACTGGAGCGGCAAGATGGTGCCGCATTTCGGCATTACCGAGACCGAGGAAGAGGGCCGTTACCGGCAGGCAGCCTGTCTGCTGGCCGATATCAGCTGGCGCGCTCATCCGGATTATCGGGGCTTGCAGGCACTCAACATCATTGCCCACAGCACCTTTTCCGGCATCACCCATGCCGGTCGCGCCTATATCGCGCTCGCCAACTACTACCGTTTCGAGGGTTTGAACGACGACGGTGCCACGGAACCGCTGGCCGCAATTGCCACCCCGCGGCTGCTGGAACTGGCAAAGCTTCTGGGCGGGCTGCTCAGGGTTGTTTATCTGCTGTCGGCGTCGATGCCGGGTGTCGTGCGCAATCTCGACATCCGCCCGTCAAAGGCGCCGGATATCGATCTCGATTTCGTCGTACCCTCGGCCTATTCGGAATTTACCGGCGAGCGCCTTGATGGACGACTGCAGCAACTCGCCAAGCTGACTGGCAAGCGGATTGCCTTCCGGTTTGAATAGATCTGTCCGCAGGGTACTCTGATTAGGGTGGTCTTTGAGTGGTCTACCGCGAATAATTTGGCGCCTCGCTTCGTTGAAAACAGCGGAGCGGTATGTATAGTCCTGATTTTTCTTCCTGCAGGCCCGATGATATTAAATATAGGCTAAATCAAGGTGTTGGGATGGCGATAATTTCTTATGGCGACCTCGGTGTCGGATCCAATATGATCGCTCCCTTCGTCGATTACCTTACCTTGTTCGCCAAGGGATCCTGGTCCTCGACCTCGGTGAAGCTTTACGACGATTCGACGAATTATGTTCAGTTCACCGGCAGCAAGCTGGCAGTGAAGACCGAGGCCGGCACGATCGTCGATATCACCGCCGGCACAGTGACAGGCATGAAATTTGTTCTGGACGGTGTCACTGCATTGTCGGTAACCGGCGCCAGCATGTCGGCGGCCAAGCTCGCCGACGCCATCTTCACCGGAAATGACGTGCAATTCCTCTCGCTGCTCCTGGCCGGTGCCGATACCGTCAACGGAACGCGGCACGACGACGTGCTGCTCGGGCTTGAGGGTAATGATATACTGAACGGCAAGGACGGCAACGATGTACTCGTTGGAGGCGCCGGCTCGGACAAATTGGTCGGCGGCAGCGGCAGCGACCTTGCAGCCTATGTTTTCGCTACGGCCGGAGTTAGGGCAAACCTTGCTGATGCCTCCGTCAATGTCGGAGACGCCAAGGGCGACACATTTTCCTCGATCGAAGGCATTATCGGCTCGGATTATGCTGACAGCCTTTATGGCAATGCGGCGTCGAACGTCCTGGCCGGTGGCGCTGGTGGCGACCTGCTCGACGGCGGTAGCGGAGATGACGTCCTTATAGGCGGGAGCGGTGAGGACGTCATGGAGGGGGGCGCTGGAGCAGACGAGTGTCTCGGCGAAACGGGGTTTGATATTGTCTCCTACGCAGGATCGGCGAAAGGCGTCGTTGCCAACCTAGCCAAACCGTCGCTGAATTCCAACGATGCGAAGGGTGATATCTATTCCGGTGTCGAAGGTCTCATCGGTTCCAACTTTGTTGATACATTGACCGGCGACGGCAAAACGAATGTGATTTCTGGCGGTTTCGGCAATGATTGGATCGTCAGCGGCTCGGGTGATGATGTCCTGTCCGGCGACTTCGGTGCCGACGATCTCTATGGCGGCAGCGGGGCCGATACGTTCAGCTTCAACGACCTCTGGGAATCGACCGTGGCTTCGGTTGGCCGCGACACGATCTTCGACTTTTCCGGCGCAGGCGGCGACCGGATCGACTTGAGTTCGATCGACGCGCGCTACGGCGTCGCCGGAAATCAGGCCTTCGCCTTCATCGGCACCGCCGCCTTTCATGGCAAAGCTGGCGAGTTGCGCTACGAGAAGAAAGCGTCCGACACCTATATCTACGCGGACGTGAACGGCGACAGGAAAGCTGACTTTTCCATCCACCTCGACGATGCGGTAACGCTGTCCAAGGGCTATTTCGTTCTCTAGCGCCTTCCTTGGCGCGTTCACCTCACGGCAAAAAAAACGGCGCGTAATGCGCGGCCGCCGTTTGCCGGTTGTGCCCTGCTTGGGGCAGGCGAAACTGGCCGTATCAACTTTCGTCTCGGTCAAAACAAGCAAGTTGCGGTTGCAAATTTTGCAGCTATAGTCCGACCTGTTTTTGATTTTAGCGATTTGGACTGGGGGGATTTTGATGGCGACTTTTACATATGGCGGCGCTGGTGTCAGGGTTGATATGACCCTGCCGAATATTCCCGGCCTGTTTGGCTATCCGCACTACATAGCGACCCGGACATCGCTCAAACTTTATGAAGGTTCCAGCTACACCCTCTTCGGCGGAACGGGTTTTACCTATACGACGGGGCAAGGTAACCGGCTTGTCGATATCAACAGCGGCACGCTCAATTCGATCAAGTCTGTCCACAATGGCGTGACCGTATTGGTGGCGACAGGGCTCAGTATCTCTGCAGCCAAGCTCGCGGATGCCGCCTTTGCCGGCCAGGAGGCAAAATTCCTGGCGCTGCTCCTTGCCGGCGATGACACCATCAATGCGACTGTTTATGCCGACAAACTTCTCGGCCTTGCCGGCGACGACACGCTGGTCGGCGGGGCGGGTGCTGACCGCCTTGATGGCGGCACGGGCGTCGATACGGCCTCCTATGCCGGAGCTGCCAAAGGGGTCGTGGCCAATCTCGCCAGCACGTCCGCAAACACCAACGATGCCAAGGGCGATGTCTATATCTCCATCGAGAACCTCGCTGGTTCCAGCCATGCCGACAAGCTGACGGGCAACAGCAGTGTCAACGTGCTCTCTGGCGGCGCGGGCGACGATCGTTTGAACGCAGCGGCCGGCAATGACACGATCTATGGTGGCGCCGGCGCGGATGATCTTTATGGCGGTGGAGGTCTCGACACCTTTCAGTTCAAGGCGTTGAGCGAATCCACCCTTTCGGCGTCCGGTCGCGACACGATCTTCGATTTTTCCGGCGGCAGCGGCGACAAGATCGATCTGTCGGCCATCGATGCAAGCACCAAGTTGTCTGGCGACCAGAGTTTCAGCTTCATCGGCACGAAAGCGTTTTCCGGAACGGCCGGTGAACTTCGCTACGTAAAGGGCTCGTCCGATACCTACATCTACGGCGATGTGAACGGCGACAAGAAGGTCGATTTCGCGATCCACCTCGATGACGCGCTTACCCTGTTCAAGGGGTATTTCGTTCTCTAGCACCGTATATCTCTGACGCGAGCAATGCTCTCAGATCAGACCGGCCTTCTGCACGAAGGCCGGTCACGCTGTTGCCCTGTGACACCAGCCTGTGGGGGCAACCGTGCCGGCTGCCATGTCAGTGCCGCTTTCTGCCGCCACGTATGGTGAGGCGATTCTGCAATCCTATCCACTTCGGCGATGCGGTGACGTAGGGCAAGGCTTTCCGCTTTCAAATTCGTCCGCAAGCCGACAATCCAAAGGACGATAGATGGCTGCACTGACGGCGAACGAACAATTCATGCTGGAACTGATCAACAGGGCACGCATGGATCCGACCGCGGAGGCAAAACGTCTCGGTATCGATCTCAATCAGGGGCTTGCAAGCGGCACGATCAGCGCCGCTACCAAAGCGCCGCTTGCGGCCAATGCTCTCCTGACGGACAGTGCGCTCGCTCACAGCCGCTGGATGCTGAACACCGATACGTTCAGCCACATCGGCAATAGCGGCTCGACGCCAACCGATCGCATGCTGGATGCCGGCTACACGCTGTCCGGCTCCTGGCGCACGGGCGAGAACATTTCGTTTACCGGCACGACTGGAACAATCGATCTGACTGCGGCGATCACCAGCCAGCATGAAGGGCTTTTCCTCAGTGCGGGCCATCGCGTCAATATTCTCGGGGATTTCCGCGAGATCGGCATCGGCCAGGCCGCTGGCGTTTTCACGCAATCGGGGACGAACTACAACGCCTCGATGGTGACGCAGAATTTTGCGAAGACCGGCACCGCAATCTTCCTGACGGGCGTCGTCTACAATGACACGTCCGGTGATGATTTCTATTCCGTTGGCGAGGGGAAAAGCGGCTTGACCGTTGCTGTCGGCAGTGCGGCGACGACAACTCAGGCAGCCGGCGGCTACCAGATTGCAACATCGGCTGGGACCCGCGATGTCAGTCTCGGCGGTGTCAAGGTCAAGGCGACGATCCTGTCTGAAAACGCCAAGATCGATCTCGTCGACGGACATTCGATCGAGAGTTCGGTCTCGCTGCAACTCGTCTCCGGTGCCACCTCGGCAAAGCTGCTTGGCCTGAATGCGCTGTCTCTGAAAGGAGCCGCAGGGGCCGAAGCGCTCTACGGCAATGCCGCCGGCAACGCCATCAGCGGCGGCAATGGCAACGACAGGCTCTATGGCCTGACCGGTAACGACCGGCTCTCCGGCGATGGCGGCAACGATGTGTTGACCGGCGGCAGCGGCGCTGACCGGCTGACCGGCGGTGAGGGTACGGATACCGCTTCCTATGCCGGCGCCTCGAAGGGCGTGACCGCCAGTCTTGCGGATATCAGCCGCAACACCAATGATGCGAAAGACGATATCTACGCCTCGATCGAAGGCCTGACGGGATCAAGCCATGCCGACGGGCTCTATGGCAACGGCGGCGCAAATACGCTGTCCGGCGGATCGGGCAATGACATCCTGTCGAGCGGTTCGGGCAACGACCGTCTCTACGGCGCCCTCGGCGCAGATGATCTGGTGGGCGGTTCGGGGGCCGATACTTTCCTGTTCCGGGCGCTTTCCGATTCGACGGTCGCCGCCGCCGGACGCGATACGATCTTCGATTTTTCCGGTACGAGCGGCGACAGGGTCGATCTTTCCGCGATTGATGCCGATAGCGCAACCTCCGGCAATCAAGCCTTCGATTATATCGGCACGGCCGCCTTTTCAGGCGAGGCCGGCGAGTTGCGTTCGATCAAGAGCGCTTCCGACACCTACATCTACGGTGACGTCAACGGTGACAGAAAAGTTGATCTCGCCATCCATCTCGACGACGCGGTGACGTTGAGCAAGGGCTATTTCATCGTCTAGCCCGATGTCTCCAAAAACATCGAAAGCCCCGCAGCTGGCGCAGCGGGGCCTCGTGTTCGGTGACGATCAATCGTTTGGAACGATTACTTGGCGTTCAGGAATTCACCGACTTCAAGCAGGACGAACTCGTTGTCGTCGGCCTTGTCGAGCGACCGGCCGGCGGAGAAGGGCAGGTTGTTGTCATTGCCGACAATGATGTGGGTGTCGTCGACGCGATCGACGTTCTCGATGGTGACGAAGGGCATGTCGTAGAAGCCCTCGCCGCCGCCCTGGCGCTTCTTGTTGTCCGGATCGGCGATCTTCAGGAGGTCGATATAGCCGATCTTGCGAACGGCCTTGCCGGCGTTCTCATCGGTCATCTCGATCTTGTAGACGCGCTTCACCTTGGAGCCGACGGCAAAGCAATCCGGCTTCGGTTCCTTCGGGTTGGCGCAGGCTTTGTCCATCGTGCCGGCGCCGTTGTCGCGCTCGATCACCAGAGCGGTCTTGTCGTCCAGCATGTTGAAGTCGCCGATTGCTTCGCCGCCTTCGGCCAGCGGATAGAGCCAGCTGCGGCCGGTCCAGGCCTTCGATGCGACGTCAAGTTCGATGATGCGCAGCGCCGGGCGGCCCTCGGCCTGCTCGACATTCTCTGCGTCAGCCCAGAGAGGGCCTTCCAGCAGGCCGTAGAGCTTGGTGCCGTCCTTCGACATGGCTAGGCCCTCGTAACCGCCGGAGCGCTTGACGTTGAGTGCCGGAATCGGTTTCGAAGGATCGGCCTGCACCGTCAATGTCGGATTATCGGGCGACATCACCGGCTTTTCGTTGACGGTGGTCGGAATGACATCCGTCAGCTTGCCCTCGAGATCGAACTTCAGGATGTAGGGACCGAACTCCTCGCCGACCCAGAAACCGTCGGCAACCGGCTGGATCGATTCGACGTCGAAATCGGCACCTGTCAGGTAGCGCTTGGCTGCACCTTCCATGACGATCGGGAAGGGTGCCTTCTTGTCGGGATCACTAAGGAAGAGGGTTTTCAGCGCTTCGACCTTGCCGGCATCCCAGTCGATCTTGATGTTATGCAGCATCAGCATGGTGTCAGACGAGTTCAGCTTCGAACCGAAGCCGTTGTCCGACATGCTCCAGAAGGTGCCGCCAGCCATCGTCTTGATGCCGGAGAAACCCTGCATCGGCTGGCCGTCGAATGGCAGCGACAGACCGGTGAGGCGCACGCCGTCCTTGCCGGGCACGGTGCCGAGTGCTTCGGTACGCTTGCGGTCCGGCGTCGTGAACTTGCCGGAGGTCTTCAGATAATCGGCCGCATCGGCAGGCGCCGCGATGATCGTGTTCGCCGGCAGGACGGCATGGGCCGCAAGCTTGGCCGGGAATACGGTGTCTTCGGCAAGGGCGGCGGTGGTCATCAGAAGGCTGAATGCCACGGAAGCAAAAAGAACGTTTTTCATCATGTCCCCACTAAGCGGTTGATCAAGACGCTCCGCTTAGCAGGGCATTGGTGTCGGTGAATTGACGCCTGGATGAAGCTTTGGTGACGGTGGCAAGGTGGCCTGCCTATTCGGCGGGAACCCGCAGTTCGAAGGGGGCAAGAATCTCCGCTTTTGCCTGTTCGGCCAGCGCCATGACACCAAGCGTCTGGCCGCGCCCCTTGACGGCATGTGTGCCCAGATCCTCGATGGCGATCGTGTCCGGCAGCTTGATGCGCTGGGCAAGCTCTGTCGAGATCAGCACCGTTCTGTTCAGCGTCTTGCACAGCGATTCAAGCCGCGCGGTGGTGTTCACGGTATCGCCGAAATAGGCGATCTTGTGATGGTCGACGCCGATTTCCGCGGTGATGATGAAACCGCCGTGAAGGGCTGCGCGCAACCGTGGAACCTGACCGAAATTCTTGCGCCAGGTGTCCGCATTGGCTTCGATGTCGTCCAGAATGTCGAAGATGCAACGAATGCAGCGCGCAAATTTGACGCCCCGTGCAAGCGGCCAGGTGACGATCGCCGCGTCGCCGACATAGTCGTCGATTGCGCCCTTGTGGCGCCGGACCGGTTCGGCGAAAGCGGCAAACAGGGCCTTGAGAAGCTCCTGAGCGCGCAGATCGCCATGTTTTTCGGCAAAGGATGTCGAATCGGCAAGATCGATGAACAGGAAGACGCGTTCCTCCTTCACCGGCCTGCGATAGCGACTGATCAGCATGCTTGTGAACACGTCGTGTCCGAGCAGGTCCCGGACGCGCAGGATGAAGACGATCAGCGCGCAGACGGCGAGCGCATAGAGGAAGACGTGAAAGGGCATGACGATGATGTCTGCCAGAGACCTCGGCTCGACCAGCTTCAGCCACGTCAGAAGCAGGGCCGCGAGCGCATAACCGGCGCTCATCAGAATCTCGTAGATCACCAGCGCCACGACGATGAACGCAAATGTGGGAAGGCGCTCTATTCGCCTATAAAGCGGACGAAAGAGAATCCGCCGTTCGAAGGCAATCATTGGAACGCCCATGAAGACCGCAAAGACCGCACCGATGATCACGGGCTCGCCTGGATAAGCGACAAGGCCGTACAGCACGCCGCTCAGCGCCATGCCGAGCGTGATCATCAACCAGTTCTCTGTTGGGGATATTTCTCTCATGAATCAGCTCCGTTCCCCCGGTGCATGCAGCCATTGTTCCGCTTGAACAAGTCGGGTCAAGCGATTTCGTGTAACCATTTGTCGCGGTTACGCTCTGCCCGAAAGGTTTGCCCAGCGGCCGGGCGTCATGCCGCTCGCTTTCTTGAAGTGGCGGGTAAAGTGAGCCTGATCGGAAAAGCCGGTTTCCAACGCGATCTCGACGAGGCTTCTGCCGCTGCCGATCATGGCGCGTGCTCGCTCCAGCCGGCGCATGACGAGGTAGCGGTGCGGGCTGGTGCCGAGACATGAGCGGAACTGCCGGGCAAGCGTGAAGCGGTCGAGGCCGCTTACGGCTTCGAGTTCGTCCGAGGTCACCTGCCGGTCGGAATGCGCCTGCAGAAAGTCGCAGGTTCGGCGGATTGCGACATGGGCGGGTTTCCTTCCCTGCCCCATGCCTACGGCGTCCGCATGCCGCACCAGTGCATCGGCGATGCCGGTCAGCGCATCGTCAAGCAGCAGATCGTCGATCGCTCCGTCCAGATCGTGCATGACGTCTGCAAGGTTCGAGGCAAAGGCGCGGTCGGCAATGACCGGTGACGGCACGAAGGGCAGGGCGCGTCGCCCCAGCGCGCCGATCAGCATTTCCGGCGGCAGGTACATCATCCGGTAGCGCAACCACTCGTCCGTTCCGGCCCCGCCATCGTGCAGTTCGTCGGGGTGCAGCACAATGACGTTGCCGGGCTGGCTGTAGCGGACCATGCCGCGATAGCGGAAGGACTGCACACCCTGGAGCGTCAGGCCGAGCGCGTAGGTGTCGTGACGATGCGGCTCGAAGGCGTCGCCGTGAAAATGCGCCTCGATGCGCTCGATGCCACCAGATACGGGCGCGACCTTGATGCTGTCGGATATGCACGAACGTTCAAGATCGCTGCCACCGGCGCGGGCTATGGAGACCCCGGACGCCTGGAGCGTCCTGTTCCTAAGAGTGGAGTTGGCATTCATGTTCGATACCAAATTTGCAATCGTGCTGCGCGAGGACCTGGCCGTCTGGCAGAAGCTGAACGTCACCGCGTTCCTGACCAGCGGCATTGTTGCCGAAAAGCCCGGCATCATCGGTGAAGTTTATCGCGATGCGGATGGCAACGTCTACAATCCCTTGAGCATCCAGCCGGTCATCGTGCTGTCCGCCGATGAAAAGACGATTGCCACCATCCACCGCCGGGCGCTGGATCGTGCGGTGAAGACCTCGCTCTATGTCGAAGAAATGTTTTCGACCGGCCATGATGCAGCCAACCGCGAGGTGTTCGCCCGGTTCGGTCCTGACGATGCCAAGGTTGTCGGCATTGCGCTTCATGCTGACAAGAAGATCGCCGACAAGATCGTCAAGGGCGCAAGGATGCACCCTTGATGATGTGTTTCAAAGCTCCACAGCCTCTATCTTCCGGTCGACGAAACGCAGGGCGACTTCGCCGTTGATCAGCTTCAGCGCGGTGTCGCCGAACAGTTCGCGCCGCCAGCCTTTCAATGCGCCGACATCGGCCTTCGGGCCTTCGGATGCGATACGTTCCAGATCGTCGCTGTTGGCGATGATCTTGGCGGCGACGCCCTGTTTTTCCGCGATCAGCTTGAGCAGCACCTTGAGCATTTCGCTGGCAGCCTGCGCACCTTCCGGCGATTGGTTCTGGCGCGGCAGCTTCGGCATTTCGGACTTCGGTAGTTCGAGCGCTGCGTTGACCGCCTCGATGATCGCCGTGCCCGCAGCGGAGCGTTCCCATCCCTTGGGAATGGTGCGCAGGCGGGAGAGGGCTTCCATGTCCTTCGGCTGCTGCTGGGCGATCTCGTAGAGGCCGTCATCCTTGAGGATGCGGCCGCGCGGGACGTTGCGGTTGCGGGCTTCGCGCTCGCGCCAGGCGGCGACCTTCTGCAGGACGGCGAGTTCCACGGGCTTCTTCAGCCGCATCTTCAAACGCTGCCAGGCGTCGTCCGGATGGATGTCGTAGGTTTCTTTAGCCTCAAGGATGGCCATTTCCTCGGTCAGCCACAGCGAGCGGCCTTCGCGCTCGAGTTCTTCCTTCAGATGCAGGTAGACATCGCGCAGATGGGTGACATCGGCCAGCGCATAGTCGAGCTGCTTTTCCGACAGCGGTCTGCGGCTCCAGTCGGTGAAGCGCGAGGACTTGTCGATATGCACGCCCTTGATGCGGCTGACGAGCTGGTCGTAGGAGACGCTGTCACCAAAGCCGCAGACCATCGCGGCGACCTGCGTGTCGAAGATCGGATGCGGGATCAGCTTGCCGAGATTGTAGATGATTTCGATGTCCTGGCGCGCAGCGTGGAACACCTTGACGACGTCGGTATTGGCCATCAGTTCGAAAAATGGCGCCAGGTCGATGTCTTTTGCCATGGGATCGACAATGACGGCAATGTCCGGTCCAGCCATCTGGATCAGGCACAGTTGCGGCCAGAAGGTCGTTTCGCGGAGAAATTCCGTATCGATAGTCAGATATTGCCCGCTGGCCAGCGTTTCGCAGGCGGCGGCAAGTTCGGCGGTTGTCTCGATCATCAAACTTCAATCACTGTGGCGGAAATGCGGCCGTTAAAAACTCACCCGATGTATCCCTTCGCGCCCGGTGTCACAATGAAAAAAGCTCAAACGACGCGGAAATATCCGGACATTCCCGTCTTCTGATGCTCGATGATATGGCAATGAAGCAGCCAATCGCCGGGATTGTCGGCGACGAGGCCGAGTTCGGCCTGTTCGTCCGGCAGAAGCAGGATCGTGTCGGTCGGCGGCGGCAGGATCGTCCGTTTGTTGGAGCTGAGGATGCGGAAGCTCAGGCCGTGCAGGTGGATCGGGTGCGCGTGTGGGGTACGGTTCCTCACCTGCAGGACATAGCTTTTGCCAAGCTTCAGTTCTGAGACCGGTGCACCCGGATCGGGCGTATCGCCTTGCCACGGCACCTTGTTGATGGCCCAGAACGTATAGCCGATCGTGCCGCAGATGCTGGGGAGCGGCGCATGCTCCGCCGTGGCGGTAAAGTCGAGCGGGATGCGCTCTGCTGTCGAAAGATCAGCTTCGGCAACCGGATTGGTCGGCAGCGGCTTCACATCACGGATATCGCGCTTCAGCGAGGAGCCGGTCGCTCGCAATGTTGCGATCGTGAACGGGCTGGAACCACGGAAATTGCCCAGCTTGACCTCGGTGCCTTCCTCGTCCGGCATGCGTACGATCAGTTCGACGCGCTGGCCAGGACCGAAATCCAGAAGCTCGAGCGGGAAGGGGACTTCGACCGGGTTGCCGTCGAGCGCGATGACCACCGTTGGTGCGCCCTTCGCTCCGAGCGTGTAGATGCGTGTCACGTCGGTGGCGGCGATCCGGATGCGCACGAGACCACCGGCAGGTGCGCCATAGCTGGGCTCCCGCTGCCAATTGGTGGTGCGGACTGTGCCGTAGGTACCACCGCGCGCGGCATCGCGCGGCTTGAAGGGGGCGATGAAGGTGCCGCTGGCACCGAGCCGCCAGTCGCGCAGGTTCAGCACGATCTCGGCATCGAAGACCGGATCGGCTGGATCCTCGACGACGATCACCCCGGTTAGCCCGTGGCCCATCTGGGTCAGCGTGTTGCAATGCGGATGATACCAGAAAGTGCCGGCATCGGGCGGCGTGAAGGCATAGTCGAAGCCGTCACCGGGATAGACGTAGGCTTGAGTCATTTCCGGCACGCCATCCATGGCGTTGACGATGCGCAGGCCGTGCCAGTGGACAGTGGTGGGCTCGTCGAGCGCGTTCACCAGCCGCGCGGCGAAGGGTTCACCCTTTTTCATCCGGATGACCGGTGGCATGCCGGTGGCCGCCGCCTCGCTTGTCCCGTAGGTCATCACCTTGGGCGTGACGCCATCCACAGCAAGCCTCGCCTCAATGAATTGCGCCTTGAGCAAAAGCGGCGAGGGGGCGGCGGTGCCGCTGCGGCTGGCCAGGCCCGCGCCGAGCGAAAAGGAGGCGGCCGTGGCGGCCGATCCCTTCAGAAGCGTGCGGCGGCTGATGATCGGCATGAAACATGGTTCCGGTAGTTGCGATGCTTCCGTTTAAACTTGACCGGGTCCTTCAGCAATTGGAAAGCGACGGCATCTTGCCGCATTGGTCAGACCTTCTTCCTGTCCTCGGGCGCTGCAGCCAGCTTGTTGAAGAAGGAGGAGGTGCGCAGAAGGTTGCGGAAACGCATCGAACGTGCACCAGCCGGTACGGCGCCGCGCGCCATCATCCGCTGCAACGTGTAGAGCATGAAGGCGGCGAGCACGGCGGCGGTATAGATGAACAGCGCCTGCGGCCCAAAGATATCCAGCATGAAGGATGCAAACAGCGGCCCGATAATGGCGCCGCAGGACCAGAAGAACAGCATGCCGGCTGAGACCAAGGCATGCTGCCCTTCGGCTGCGTGGTCATTGGCATGGGCCGAGCAAAGCGAATAGAGCGGCATGGCGAAGGCGCCGAAGATGAAGATGCCGATGAAGTTCTTCCATTCGTCGCTGCCGGCGAAGAAGGCAAGGTAAAGCCCAGCGAGCAGCGAGCCGAATGTGGCAAAGAGAATGATCAGCCGCCGGTCCAGCCGGTCGGAGTAGAGCCCGAGCGGATATTGCAGCACAACGCCGCCAATGATTCCGACGCTCATGAAGGTGGCGATCGCGGTGATCGACAGGCCGATGCCTTCGGCATAGATCGGTCCGAGTGAGCGGAACGTCGAATTGGTCAGGCCGACGACGATGCAGCCGATCGTGGCAAGCGGCGAGATGTTCCACAGCGCCTTGATATCGAACTTGATCGCCTCCGGCACGCCAGGACTGGAGCGGTCGGCAAGGGAGATCGGCACCAGCGACAGCGTCAGCGCCATTGAGACGATGGCAAACAGCTGGAAGCCTTCGATGCCAACGGTCGGGATCAGATATTGCGCGGCGGTGACCGAGCCGAGATCGACCAGACGGTAGATCGACAGCGTGCGGGCACGGTTGGAGTTCGTCACCCGTGCATTCAGCCAGCTTTCGACCGTGGCGAACAGGCTGGCGAAACAGATGCCGGCGATCAGCCGCATCAGGAACCAGAACCATGGATCAATCAGCAGAACCATGGCGATCGACGCGGCCGACGCGATTGCCGCCATGGCCGAAAACGTCCGGATATGCCCGATCGAGCGCAGGATGCGCGTCACATAGATGCAGCCGATGGCAAAGCCGATATTGTACCCTGTGCCGACAAGGCCGATCAGCGACGTCGAAAATCCCTCCTGCAAGGCGCGCAAGGAAATGTAAGTCCCTTGAAGCCCGTTGCCGCCGATCAGAATGCCAGCAGTGATGAGGAGAGGGATGAGCGGGCGAATCTGGGACATGGCGGGAAAAATCCGGATTTCGGCGGCGACTCGGGGAAAAGATGTCGCATACAGTCGTTTTTACCCGCGTATCAGCACGGAAAACAGCGCAAATTCCGGCTTTTTTCGTCGTTTCGGTCGAAGCGCCTCATTGCACCCGCTATCGGGCAGTTGGCTGCTCACGACTGCGGCTTCTCCGCGACATAGAGAAATCTGGACAGTCTCGCCGTTGCGGCCAATTCAGCAGTCGTTGCCAGAAATGCCTGCCTGTTTTCGAACCAGATGGCATCTTCTTCTTGCAGCAGCGCGTCGCGGCGGCTTTCTCGAGCACGACAGAGGCGCATGGCCAGACTTGCGACAGCGTCGGTGGTGTCCTTGCAGCTTCGCAACTCGAAGCCCGCACCCTCCAGCATGCCCTCGTTGAAACCCGCCGGAACGAGGTGAAATTTCCCCTGGGAGGCCCGGATGTCCAGTTCCTCTTTCGAGATATCTCCGGTGAGCACGCACGCGTCCGTCAGGATCAGCCGACCACCGGGCGCCAACAGCCTGAACCAATCTGCAAACACCGTTCGGCGGTCAGTCAGGTGGATGATGGCGTCTATGCAGGAGATGACGTCGAATTCTCCAGGTCCGAATGGCAGAGGCTGGCTGCAATCGGCGACCAGGAATGTGGCTTTATCTGGCAGATGCGCGTCCGCGGCAAGGATTTTGGCCTGCTCGATCGCTGCTTCTTCAATGTCCACGCCGGTCAGCCGACCGCCGGTGGTGGCGGCAATCGCAATCGAAGGGCCGCCGGAACCACAGGCCACATCGAGCAATCGGCCTTGCGGGCGTTCGTTAACAAGGTTGATGATTTCCTCCTGCTCGCCGAGCGTTCGCCACCCCTGTTGACCGAGATCTTTGCCATAGGCTTCGCGCCGGATATCTGCCGCCAGATTGCTCCTGAAGCGTGCATATTGGGTGCTGTAGAACTCATAGTTTCGTGTTTGGTGGGGTTGTTGTTTTTCGACGGTCATGGCCGTTATCCTCCCGCCTGCAATCATACGCCTTGGATTGAGCGGGAGCCACTCCGTCGAAAGATCGAGCCCGAATGACGTTGTCTTACGGCCCAATACCGTAGGCTCGGCCTTGACAAATCGGCCTCATCATGCGCTTTTCCGCCCGATTTTGACGCTGCCGCAGCGCGCTTTTGCGCGGGCGGACGCCACCCTTGGTTCCAGGATAATATGATGCACCGTTACCGCAGCCACACATGTGCCGCTCTCAGCAAAGCCGACGTCGGCCAGACCGTCCGGATCTCCGGCTGGGTTCACCGCGTTCGCGACCATGGCGGCCTGCTGTTCATCGACCTTCGCGATCACTACGGCATGACTCAGATCGTCGTGGATCCCGATTCTCCGGCGTTCAAGACGGCGGAAACCGTGCGTGGCGAGTGGGTCATCCGCATCGACGGCACCGTCAAGGCGCGTTCTGACGAGACCGTCAACAAGCATATGGCGACCGGCGAGATAGAACTTTACGCGCAGGAGATCGAAGTTCTCTCCGCTGCCAAGGAGCTGCCGCTGCCGGTGTTCGGCGAGCCGGATTATCCGGAGGATATTCGCCTCAAGTACCGCTTCCTCGACCTGCGCCGCGAAACGCTGCACAAGAACATCATCAAGCGCAGCCAGATCATTTCCGACATGCGCAACCGAATGAATTCGGCCGGCTTTGCCGAATATTCGACGCCGATCCTGACGGCATCCTCACCGGAGGGCGCGCGCGACTTCCTCGTGCCGAGCCGCATTCATCCCGGCACCTTCTTCGCGCTGCCGCAGGCGCCGCAGCAGTACAAGCAGCTGTTGATGGTCGCCGGTTTCGACCGCTACTTCCAGATTGCGCCGTGCTTTCGCGATGAAGACCCGCGCGCCGACCGCCTGCCGGGCGAATTCTACCAGCTCGACCTGGAAATGAGCTTCGTTACCCAGGAAGATGTCTGGGACACGATGGCGCCGATCATGACCGGCGTGTTCGAACAGTTCGCCGAGGGCAAGCCCGTCACCAAGGAATGGCCGCGCATCCCCTATGATGAAGCGATCCGCAAATACGGCTCCGACAAGCCGGACCTGCGCAACCCGATCGTCATGGAAAACGTCACCGAACACTTTGCCGGTTCCGGCTTCAAGGTGTTCGCCGGCATGATCGCCGCCAACCCGAAGGTCGAAGTCTGGGCGATCCCGGCCAAGACAGGTGGTTCGCGCGCCTTCTGCGACCGGATGAACGCCTGGGCACAGAGCCTCGGCCAGCCGGGCCTCGGCTACATCTTCTGGAAGGACGAAGACGGCAAGACCGCCGGCTCCGGTCCGCTCGCCAAGAATATCGGCGAAGAGCGTACCGATGCGGTTCGTGCCCAGCTGGGTCTCGAAGCGGGCGATGCCTGCTTCTTCGTCGCCGGCGAGCCGTCGAAATTCTACAAGTTCGCAGGCGAAGCCCGCACCAAGGCTGGTGAGGACCTGAACCTTGTCGATCGCGAGCGCTTCGAACTGTGCTGGATCATCGACTTCCCGTTCTACGAATGGAGCGAGGAAGACAAGAAGGTCGATTTCGCTCACAACCCGTTCTCGATGCCGCAGGGCGGTCTCGAGGCGCTGCAGACGCAGGACCCGCTGACGATCAAGGCCTACCAGTATGACGCTGTCTGCAACGGCTTCGAAATTGCCTCGGGCTCGATCCGCAACCAGTCGCCGGAACTGATGGTCAAGGCATTCGAGCTGGTTGGCCTCAGCCAGACGGATGTCGAGGAACGCTTTGGCGGCATGTACCGCGCCTTCCAGTACGGTGCGCCTCCGCATGGCGGTTGCGCCTTCGGTATCGACCGCGTCGTCATGCTTCTGCTCGGCGCTAAGAACCTGCGCGAAATCACGCTGTTCCCGATGAACCAGCAGGCACAGGACCTTCTGATGAACGCACCGGCACCAGCCATGCCCAAGCAGCTGCTGGAACTGTCGCTGCGCGTCATCCCGCCGATGAAGAAGGACTAGGCGAAGTCCTTTTTCCGATTGGATTTAATGAACCCGGCAGCATCGGCTTGCCGGGTTTTTTCGTATCCGCAATTTGCCTGAAAACAGCCCTCAAAGCGGCGATATTCCGCGCGTAATCGGCCTTAATGCACTCTTAACGATAGTGAGCCGGCAGGTACCCAGCCGGTTTTCAATGTCTGGGGGTTTGGACATGACCGATAGCGACTTAGGCCCGGAAGAGAGTTCCGGAGACAAGCGACCACCTTCACAATCCGATACCGCCGCGCAGCCGGGAACACTCCGAACGTTCCTGTCATCGCCCGGTGTCAAATTCATCATGATCGGCTTCATCTCGTTGGCGTTGCTGATCCCGACGCTGCTCGTCTGGGGGCTGGTCGAGGAACGCGGCAGGCGGGCGGAAGAAGTGTCGGCTCGCATCGCCAAGGGATGGGGAGGGCCGCAGGTTCTCAACGGCCCCTATGTCGCCGTGCCCTTCGAGGTCAATCGCAACCAGACGATCGACGGTCGCATCGTCTGGCAGACTGTCACCGAATGGGCGCTGCTGATGCCCGAAACATTGAGCGTGGATTGGAAGCTGGCGACCGAAGAACGCAAGCTGTCGATCTACACGCTGCCCGTCTACAACGCCAAGATCGCCATCGCCGGCAGGTTTGCCCCTAGCATGATGGACGATCTCCGGCAGATCGAGGGCAAGCCGGACCTCGACCGGGCGATGCTGGTATTGAGCATCGCCGATATCACCGGCATCCGCTCCGACGCCGGCGTGCGCATCGATGGCGGGCCGCTGATGCCGTTCGAGCCCGGCATGAAAACGATCTCCTCGTTCATGCCCGGGTCCTTGGAGCCCTATGCGTCTCCCGCCAGGCTCGATTCGGGCGTCAACCGGCCGATCGGCCGTGCTTTGGTGGAGAGCGGGTTCACGTTCGCGGTGGACCTGTCGCTCAACGGCTCCGGCAGCTTCGCCATTGCGCCCGCCGGCCAGACGACGCGGTTCTCGGCTGAAGCCAACTGGCCCCATCCGGGTTTTGAAGGCCTGTTCCTGCCCGAGGAAAAATCGATCGACGGCAAGGGATTTTCCGCCAAGTGGACGATCCCCTATCTCGCCCGCGGGGTCGACCGGGTCGTCTCCGGCTCGGTCCTGCCGCTATCGAACAGCCTGATGGTGGTCAATATGGTCGAGCCGGTAAAGTTCTATCAGGTGATCGCCCGGACGCTGAAATATTCCGTCGGCTTCTTTTCGGTGGTTTTCCTTGCGGTCTTCATCATCGAACTGAAAAGCGCCCGCAAGATCCACTGGATTCAGTATGTGCTGACCGGGCTTGCGCTGGTGGTCTTCTACATCCTGCTTTTGGCATTGGCCGAACACACCGGCTTCGAGATCGCCTATCTACTGGCATCAGTTGCGACTGCCGGACTGATTTCCAGCTATGTCGGTTCGGTGACCGGCAGTGTCCGGCGCGGTGCCGTGCTTGCCTTCGTGCTGGGTGCCGCCTATGCGGTCATGTATCTGATCCTGCGCGAAGACGAATACGCGCTCCCGGCTGGCGCCCTGATTTCCTTCGTGACCATTGCGGCGACGATGTTCTCGACCCGCAATATCGATTGGTCGGGGGTGGCAAAAAGGATCTGACAGCGACCTCTTCAAGTAACAGCAACAGAAAACCCGGCAGTTCTTGCCGGGTTTTCTGTTGCGTGGCCAAGGCTCACCGATGCGTGCGGTTCGGCTGAAAAAATGGAACTTTCTTCCGGTCGATCTGTTTTAACACAGCAGAAGCAAGGAGAAAGAGCATGCGCAAGACACTTGTGGTCGCCTCCGCGGCCTTTATCGCGCTGTCGGCAACAGCCTTTGCCCAGGACGCTGTCATTGTCGATCCGTCGGTTACCAATTCAACCGTCGTCGAGATTCCGGGCGAGGTTCGCACCTATGTCCTGCAGCAGTCCGTTCCGTCCGCCGTGTATGACGGAGACATCGTCATCGGTCAGGCGCTTCCCGATACCGTCGATCTTCATGTAGTCGATGGTTACGGCGACTATGCCTATACCGTAGTCAACGAGCGGCGGGTGATCGTCAATCCGCAGACCCGCACGGTTATCCAGGTTCTTGAATAAATCCAGATGACAAAAGCCCCGGCCGTTTCTCAACGGCCGGGGCTTTTGTCTGCGCAACCGACGGGTATCCGCCGTTGCCAAGCATTAATCGTTCGCCGTTACCTTGACGCCAAGCACGCCCGGCACCGTGTTCGGGGCGCCCATGGCGGCACCGATGATCATCGGGAAGGGAACGGGATTGGCCGGCTCGGCTGAGATCGTCAGGCTCTTCGGCGCATCCAGATAGCTGTTGACCGCAGTGGAGACCTGGTTCTGCAGTTCCGGAACGTTGAGCTGCGCCATCATCAGCGGCACCATGCCCTTCAGCGACTGCGCCAGCTGATCGCCGGAGACGCCCTGCTGGCCGCCGATATAGTCGAGTACGCGCTTGGTGATCGTCGCGTCATCGAAACGAACGGAGGCGTTGTTGAACGTCAACTGCTGAATGAGGCCCATCATCGCAAGGCCCATAGCCTGGTTGGCTTCTTCCTTGTTCGGATTGGCGGCCGCCGTCTTGGTTGCCTCCTGCATGGCCTTCATGAAGTCCATCGTATAGCCGGAAATATCGAAGGCGAGGGCAAGGCGGCCGACATTGGCGAAGTCAAAGGCATATTCCTCAAGCGAAACGTTGCCACTGGCGACTTCCCAGCTGCCCTTCATCGTCACTTCGCCTGCGAGTGTCGTCAGGCCGAGCTTTTCGATCGCATCCTTGGCCTTGGCGTCCTCGACGCTGGAGAGGTCGGCCTTGATGCCGGATCCCGTTGCGTCGAAATCGAAGCCCGCGTCGCTTTCCTGCTTCGTCAGGTTGGCTTCCGATTCTTCCATCGAGAACACCTGCTTGCCCTTGACGGTTACCGTCACAGGGCCGGTGCCTGCAGATTCGTAAAGAACCATATCGTTGATCGTGCCGCCGGCAGGATTGCCCGGAATGGTCATGCCGCCAAAGGTGATGTCCTTGGCCGTGAACGTGGCTTCTTCTTCCGTGACGTCCACGTCGGGCAGCGTGACGGTCTCGACATAGTAGCCGCCATTGTCGCTTTCCTCGACGCCCTCGAGCGTCACGTCGCCGATCTTGAAATTCTTATCCGGTGCAGCGTTCGATTTGACGCTGACGCCGGTGAGTGTCACCGTCGTGCCGTCGACAGCCACGCCGTCATAGGCGATGGTCGCGCCATTCAGCGCATAGGCGGCGTTCAGCTTGGTGACGAGATCCGCGCCGTCGAGCGCGAAGGCCGGACCGGAAAGGCCGATGAAAGCGGCGCTCGCCAACATCAGACGGAGGTTGCGGTTAGGCAGCATAGGGTCGTTCCTTTGTTGTAAAGGTTTAATTTCGAAGGCATTTCTAATACGGATTAAGGCCGAAATATATTCGAATTGCATCGCGGTGTCATGTTTCGTACCGGCGTCCATTTTTGGGATGAAAAATGCGGTTCGACCGCCGTTTCGGGCTACTTCACGAGGACGTTCATGGTGCCCTGTTTGTATTGGGTAAAGGTGCTGCCCTCGTATTTCTGCATGGTCATGCCAAAGGTGAAGCTGTCATTGCCGCGATAGCCAGAAGTGGGTTTGAACAGCACGGCCATGCCCCAGGCGGGTCTTCCATTGCAGATTCGGGAAATGTTCTGGATCTTGTACTTTACCCATTGAAACCGGACGGTGCCGTGCTCCGGCGCTCTGACGACCTTCATCTTCGGCTTTGCGATATTGTGGCAGTTTTCCGTGACGCCAGTTACGAAGTTGACTGCGGTTTCCCGGTTGGCAGGAACAGCGATCTCTTCTGCATTGGAAGTCTGCAGCGAAAGAAGGACGAGGACGGTGGCGGCGGCGAATTTCGGCAGGATGCGCATGTATGTGCCTTTTGCTGGGAATCGATGAAATTGTTCCAATGAGCGGTTAGCACGGCTGCAACCATGTGTGGTAGGGAGCGCCGAGGTTTTTCGCGAGACGCAGTTAATACGGCGAAGCCGGTTCTCCACAGCGCAATACCCTGCAATCCTTGCCGTTCAGGGCTTGTTGGGATAGCAAGAAACCATGGGACAAAGCCTTTTGCCGCCGTCGGGCGGAGATGATCACATTCTGCCTGTTGACCTCAAGGCGGCGCTGGAAGAGCGCTATCTTGCTTATGCGCTGTCGACCATCATGCACCGGGCACTGCCTGATGTGCGCGACGGGTTGAAGCCGGTGCACCGCCGCATCGTTCATGCGATGAGCGAAATGGGTCTGCGCTCAAATTCGTCGTTCAAGAAATGCGCCCGTATCGTCGGCGACGTCATCGGTAAGTTCCACCCGCATGGCGACCAGTCGGTCTATGACGCGCTGGTGCGACTGGCGCAGGATTTTTCGCAACGTTATCCGATCGTCGACGGCCAGGGGAACTTTGGCAATATCGACGGCGACAGCGCTGCCGCCTATCGATACACAGAAGCGCGCATGACCGATGTGGCGAGCCTTTTGCTCGAAGGCATCGACCAGGACGCCGTGGATTTCCGCCCGACATACAACGAGGAAGACCAGGAACCGGTCGTCATGCCGGGCGCGTTCCCGAATCTGCTTGCCAACGGTGCCTCCGGCATCGCCGTCGGCATGGCCACCTCGATCCCGCCGCACAATGCGCATGAACTCTGCGATGCGGCGCTGCACCTGATCAAGAACCCGGATGCGACCATCGAAGACCTGATGTTCGATCCGAACAACCCGGAAAGGGGCGGCATCGAAGGTCCGGACCTTCCGACCGGCGGCATTATCATCGACAGCCGCGACAGCATCATCGAGGCCTACAAGACCGGCCGCGGCGGTTTTCGCGTGCGTGCCAAGTGGGAGGTCGAGGATACCGGCCGCGGCGGCTACCAGATCATCGTCACGGAAATTCCCTTCCAGGTTCAGAAATCGCGGTTGATCGAGAAGATCGCTGAACTGCTGATCGCCCGCAAGCTGCCGCTGCTCGAAGACGTGCGCGACGAATCGGCGGAAGACGTGCGGCTCGTGCTGGTGCCGAAGAGCCGTTCGGTCGATCCGACCATCCTGATGGAATCGCTGTTCAAGCTATCAGAACTCGAAAACCGCATTCCGCTCAACATGAACGTGCTATCCATGGGCCGCGTTCCCAAGGTGATGGCGTTGAACGAGGTCCTGCTCGAATGGCTGGACCATCGCCGCGAAGTGCTGCAGCGCCGCTCGCGTTTCCGGTTGGCAGCGATCGATCGCCGTCTTGAAATTCTTGGCGGCTATCTCGTCGCCTATCTCAATCTCGATGAAGTGATCCGTATCATCCGCGAGGAGGATGAGCCCAAGCCCGCCTTGATGGAGCGCTTCACGCTCACCGACCTGCAGGCCGAATCGATCCTCAACATGCGGCTGCGCTCCCTGCGCAAGCTGGAAGAGTTCGAGATCCGCACCGAGTTCGAGGCACTCTCGAAGGAGAAGGCCGAGATCGAGGCGCTGCTCGCCTCCGACGACAAGCAGTGGCAGACCGTCGCCTGGGAAATCGGCGAGGTGAAGAAGAAATTCGCCAAGGCCACCGAGATCGGCAAGCGTCGCACGCTGTTCTCCAACGCGCCGGAAGCCGATCTGGAAGCCATCCAGCAGGCGATGATCGAGAAGGAACCGATCACCGTCGTCATCTCGGAAAAGGGCTGGATCCGCGCGTTGAAGGGACACATTTCCGATGTCTCGACACTGCAGTTCAAGGAAGGCGACGGCCTGAAGCTGTCGTTTACCGCCTCGACCACCGACCGCATTCTCGTCGTTACCACTGGCGGCAAGGCCTATACGCTGGGCGGCGACAAACTGCCGGGCGGACGCGGCCATGGCGAACCGCTGCGCATCATCGTCGACATGGAAAACGACCAGGATGTGCTGACGGCCTTCGTCCACGATCCGGCCCGCAAGCTTTTGATCTCGTCGGCCGCTGGCAACGGCTTCGTGGTGCCGGAGGCCGACATGGCCGCCAACACCCGCAAGGGCAAGCAGATCATGAATGTCTCCATGCCGGACGAAGCAAAACTCGTCCTTCCGGTGAAGGGCGATCATGTCGCAATTGTCGGCGAAAACCGCAAGATGCTGGTGTTCCCGCTGGCGCAGATCCCGGAAATGGGCCGCGGCAAGGGCGTGCGTCTGCAGCGCTACAAGGACGGCGGCGTCTCCGACATCCGCTGCTTCGCCATCGCCGACGGCCTCACCTGGGCCGATAGTGCCGGCCGCAGCTTCACCAAGACCAAGGACGAACTGCTGGAATGGCTGGGTGACCGGGCAAGCGCGGGCAGGGCGGTACCGAAGGGGTTCCCGAGGAGCGGGAAGTTTACGGGGTGATGTGTGGGTTGATTGGCGCAAGGCGCATGCCGCTCAGCCCGTGAACGGAAACTCCGCTGCCGCGTCCTTTTCACCTGCCGATTTCTGCCGCATCTGCCACACCGAATGCCCGAGCAGCGCGAGGATCAACACCGTGCCGCCGGTCAGCGTCTGGGTGGTCGGGACTTCTGTGAAGACGATCCAGATCCAGATCGGCGCGAGGATGGTTTCGAGCAGGTAGAACATGCCGACTTCCGGGGCCGACAGGTAGCGCGGGCCGGTGGCGAGGCAGAAGAAGGCAAGCGGGATCATGATCAGGCCGTCGAACATGATCCAGCCGGGATGGGCGATGGTCAAACCTTCGGATGGCGACAGCAGGTAGCCGATGACGCAGGGGAAGATGGCGGTTGCGAGCGGCACCAGTCCCATGTCCTTGCCGCTCGCCCGGCTGACGGTAATGGCGCAGGCGAGCAGCAGGGCGGAGCAGACCGCCATGGCATCGCCGAAGAAATTCCCACTTTTCAAGCCATCGTGAACGATCAACCCGACACCGAAGACCATGACCGTCATTGTCACCAGCGTGGCATTGGATGGCCGTTCCTTGAGGAAGAGCCAGGAGAGCACCGCCGCGAACATCGAGGTAAAGGCGACGATGAAGACGACATTGGCCGTTGCGGTGTTGAAGACGGACAGGAGGAAGGTGAAGGTGCCGAGACCGTAGAACACCCCGGCCAGCAGTCCCGCCTTGCCGGGGATCAGCGCGATCCTGCGACCGAGGAGCTTGTTGAGCACGACCCAGGCGACCAGCGCCACGGCGAAGGTACACAGGCTGCGCAGGGCGAGCAGCGACCAGACCTCGCCCTCGGAAGAGCGGATCAGCGGGATATCGAAGGAGAGGGCAAGACCGCCCAGCCCCGTGATGAGAAGTCCGCGGCGGTGGTGGGCGGCATCGATTGTCTGGCTCAAGAATCAGTCCTGTCGGGTGGCTGCGCTTTCGCCTGTATAGCGCTCCCATCCCTGGGCCATAAGGTGCTCCTGCGGCAGAAACTTTGTTTTATAGTCCATCTTGCGCGAACCCTTGACCCAATAGCCAAGATAGACGTGCGGCAGGCCACGTTCTTTTACCTTGCGGATGTGGTCGAGGATCATGAACGTACCGAGCGAGCGGTCGGACATGGCCGGGTCGAAATAGGAATAGACCATCGACAATCCGTCGCCCATCTTGTCGGTCAGCGCCGCCGAGATCAGCGGACCCTTGGCTTTGCCGATGCCATCACCTTCAACCTTGAGCCGGTATTCGATGATCTTGGTGTTGACGTGGGTATCCTCCACCATCATCGCATAGTCGAGCACCGACATGTCGGACATGCCACCCTTCTGGTGGCGATGGTCGAGATAACGGCGGAACAGGCTGTACTGCTCGCTTGATGGTTCGGCCGGATATTCCGTCGAGACGACATCGCTATTAAGCGCCAGGATACGCCGCATCGAGCGGGTGGGGGAAAATTCGCCGGCGACGATGCGCACGGACACGCAGGCCCGGCAACTCTCGCAGGCTGGCCGATAGGCGATGTTCTGTGATCGGCGGAAGCCGCCCTGAGTCAGGAGATCGTTGAGTTCCGGGGCACGCTCGCCAACCATATGGGTAAAAACTTTCCGCTCCATCTCCTGCGGCAGATACGGGCAGGTTGCCGGTGCGGTCAGGTAGAATTGTGGAGACGGTGCAGTTTGCGTGTTCATATGGCGCGGGGGTCGCTCTTCTTGGCCGCTTCGAAAACATTAGCATGGCGCAAGATTGGAAAAGGTCAATCGCGACTTTTTGAACTGTCGCGTTGCCATGCGATAAACTGTGATTTTTGCAGGATCAGCAGCGAAGGGACGGATCTGTTCCATCCCTTCGCAAGGTCAACGAATCAATAGATGTCGCGGCGAACCGTGACCGTGCCGATGAGCAGGTCATGCAGCAGGCGGCCGCGATCGGTGAAAAGCCCGACCAGCAGGACCAGCGGCGTCAGAAGCGCATTGGCGATCCAGAAGATCACCAGATGCACGATGGCCGTCAGGAAATCCATTGGCCGTCCGTCTGTGCGGGCGATCGCCAGTCCCATCATGCTCATGCCAGGCGACGCCTGCTTCGGGCCGCCGACAGTGACGCCGAAATAGAGCATGGCGAGACCGGCAAAGAGCACGGGGTAGAGGAAGAAACCAAGGCCGAGCGTCAATATCCCGAGGAAGAACACCACCACGGCTGCAGGAATCCACAGAAGGGCGACGATCGCGTAGTCGATCACGAAAGCGATGACGCGGCGGCTCAAAACGCCCTGATAGGCCCGCCAGTCATTGCTGGGGATTCTTACGTTTTCATCCTGCACACTCATTGCCGTTCTCCATAGTCAATCGGCAGGGATATGGGCATTGCCGGGCAAAAATGCAAATGGAGCGCGAAAATAACGGTAGAAGCGGAGCTTTCATGCCGTCCGGATTGCGGTGACATGCAGCCAATCCGTCTTTTCGCCGTCATAGCCTCCGCCGCTAGCTTCGTCGATCTGCACGCTCGTCCAGCCGGGTGGCGCGTATTGTGACAAGAGCCAGTCGCGGGATGGATAATTGTAGTAGCGCTGGAACCGGTCTCGACCTTCAGCCTTGCCTGCCTTGAAGCTGGCATAGAAAACGCCGCTCGCCTTGAGGGCGCGTTGGACGCGCGACAGCACTGCGGAGAGTTCTGGCCTCGGGATGTGCAACAGGCAGGCACTGGCCCAGACGGCGTCATAGATGCCGTTCCCGCCCAATTGATCGAACGGAAGGACGGCGACAGGGCGCCCCAGCAATTTTTCCGCCTGCCGGGCCATGTCCGGTGAACCATCGGTCGGCGTGACGTCGAAGCCTCGCGTTAGCATCATCCGGCTGTCGTGCCCGCCGCCGCACCCCAGTTCGAGAATTTTCGCGCCCGCCGGTAGTGCCGCAAGGAAGAGATCGAGGTGTTCGTTCTTTGCCGGGAGCGGTTGCGCGCAATAGGCTTCCGCCTCCCTCGTGTAGAACTTCAGGGTTTCAACGTCGAAGCTGCCCATCGTTATCCTTTTGACCGGCAATCCGGGCAGCGTTACGACCGCTTCGCCAAGATCCGTGCTACATCCATGGCGAAATAGCTGAGGATCCCGTCGCAGCCGGCGCGCTTGAAGGCGAGCAGGGTTTCGAGCATGACGCGCTCGCCGTCGATCCAGCCATTGGCGGCGGCGGCCTTGATCTGCGAATATTCACCGGAGACCTGGTAGGCAAAGACCGGCAGGCCGAACGCGTCCTTCATCCGCCAGCAGATATCGAGATAGGGCAGGCCGGGCTTGACCATCAGCATGTCGGCGCCCTCCTCGACGTCGTGGGCGGCGTCGCGCATCGCCTCGGTGCCGTTGGCGGGATCGATGTAATAGGTCTTCTTGTCGCCCTTCAGCAGCCCGCCTGTGCCGATCGCCTCGCGATAGGGGCCGTAGAAGGCGGAGGCGAATTTGGTGGCATAGGACATGATGCCGACATTCTGGTGACCGGCTGCGTCGAGCGCCTGGCGGATGGCACCGATGCGGCCATCCATCATGTCGGAGGGGGCGATGATATCGGCGCCGGCTTCGGCCTGCATGACGGCGGCTCTTGCGATCTGCGCCACCGTCTCGTCGTTGACGATTTCGCCATCGCGCAGGATGCCGTCATGACCGTGGCTGGTGAAGGGGTCGAGCGCCACGTCGGTGATGACGCCGATATTCGGCACGGCCTTCTTGATCGCCCGCGTCGTCTCGTTGATCAGGTTATTGGCCGCAAGACTGTTGGAACCTGTGTCGTCCCTGAGCGACATTTCGATGTTCGGAAAGGTGGCAAGCGCCGGGATGCCGAGGGCGGCGGCTTCCCTAGCTGCCTCGACGGCCTTGTCGACGCTCATGCGGTTGACGCCGGGCATGGCATCGATCGGTTCGACAATGCCAGAGCCGGGAACCACGAAGATCGGCCAGATCAGATCATCGACCGTCAGCCGGTTTTCCTGCACCATCCGCCGCGTCCAATCGGCCTTGCGGTTGCGGCGCATGCGGCGGTGGCCGGTGATGAGGTCAACGGGATTGGTCTTGTCTGTCATGTCGTCGTCTTTCGATCAGCTTGCTCGTGTGGATGCGGTTTATCATGGGCGGTAGTCAAAGGAAAATGGTTGAGGTGCGGCGTTTCACCCTCGCTTCAAGGAGGCTTTTCTCTCTCCAGCGGGAAGGGGGCGGTTCGGCAAACTCTAAAGTGTCAATGGCTTCGCCCCCCTCATCCGGCGCTTTGCGCCACCTTCTCCCCGCTGGGGAGAAGAGGGAGGTCGCGGTTCCCCCCAACGCCTTCAGCCACGCCCGGAAAATCCGCCGTGGGTTTGCTTCATGCTGACTTGGCCGGGGCGCTGGAAAGTGCCGCAGTTAAATAATTTTGTATGACACCTTCCAGCGCCCCGTTCGATGGTCGTCGGCGGCAACTCGACTCCTCTACGGCCGACATTCGCGTCAACCTTCTGTGCCGCACAGGCACGTCCGCAGCCGCATCAGCCTACGGAGGGGAGCCATTTTCTGATCGCCCACCGGATGAAGGCCTACGTCCTTCCAACACCCGGCACCGGTCCCGCCTCACTGCTACGCCTAGCAGTCTAGCCGATGACAGGACGCAATGATGATGGCATGGGTTTTAAGCGCGGGGATCGGCGAGGATGAAAACTGCTGGCGTGAGCATCCGATACGGACTGGTGAATGTATCCACACCCCTAGTCATCCTCAACCTTGCCCAGTCAAGCCCGAGGATGACGACTTGTGCAGTGGTGGCTTCCGTACAATGACGGGCAGGGTGCGTTAGCCCGTCGATAGTCAGCAGCCTAAGAGCCGTGCTGGCGCGTGCGGCCATGGGGCAGCGGCGCTCGCATGACTGCCGGCATCTGGGCCTCCAGGCACGCCGCGACGAAGTCTTCGCGCGCGACGGCAGCCGGGGTCATCCGGTTCAGCGCCCGCGTGCAAGAAGCGGCGGCCCGCTGGCAGCGCTCTCCGCGCTTGAGCGGCCATTCATGTTCCAGAAAATCAAGGGCTTCGTAAACGCTGCTGAACGTGCGCTGCAAGCCGGAGCGCAGCGTCACCTGCAACGGAAGCGTCCACGGGACATCACGGATAGTCATTTCTTTTTCCTCCTTTTTTGACTACCTCTTGACGGGTATGCCAAGAAATCTGGCACCCGGAGCACACCTTTCAAGGGGCTCCACCCCAGACCTTTAAAAAAGGGCCTCTCCCTCCGCAGGGAGAGGCCAAATCGAGGTTCCGAAGTGCCCGATCAGACTGCCAGACGATCAGGCATTCAAATACTTTCTTAAACAACGATTTCTAACAATTAACTTTGTTAATCCCTCCACCGTTTGTTTGATATCGCACATGCGATGCGGACGCCGCTCGAGGGTCGGCTGCTTACGACCCGGATGTGATCTGCTACAAGCGACGGTGTTGTTCCGTTCGTTGCAATCCTACATGTTCAATCGGACGCAATAGGGCTAGCTTCGCCGTTGGAGGACTGGAGGCACTATGAGCGAGACGAGACGCAAGCTGACGACCATCTTCTCAGCCGATGTGCAGGATTATACGCGCCTGATGGGCACGGACGAGGAGGGGACGCTGGCAATGCTGAAGCGTTACCGGGATGCGATGTCGCGCCTCATCGGATCGCATGGCGGGCGGGTGATCAATACCTGGGGCGATGGGTTGATCGCCGATTTTCCCAGCGTCGTGGAGGCCGTGCGCGCGGCGGTCGATGTCCAGAACGAACTCGCCGGCCTGAACGCTGCGCGTCCGGCGGACGGGCGCATGCTGTTCCGGATCGGCATCAATCTCGGCGACGTGATCGTCGATGGCGACGACATCTACGGCGACGGCGTCAATATTGCTGCGCGATTGCAGGCCTCGGCCACGGCCGGCGGGATCGTCATATCGAATACCGTCTACGATCAGGTTCGCAACAAGGTGGCCGTCGGTTTCGATTTCCTTGGACCGCTTTCGGTGAAGAACGTCGCGGACGCTGTCCCGAGTTATGCCGTGCGGGTTGGCGACGGAGTAGGGGAGCCACTTTCGTCACCCAGCGATGCCGCCTCCGATTCACAGGCCGCTGCGCAGCCCGGACCGCCAGTGAGCGCAAAGATGCGCAGGACACTTGGAATATTCGCCGTGGTCGCTGCTGCTTTGATGGTCATCAATCTCCTGACGTGGCAGGGCGTGTTCTGGGTCGGCTGGCCGCTTCTTGGTCTTGCCTTCCTGTCGGCCATCGGCTGGGTTCGCCGCCAGACCCGCATAGACCGGCGCATTGCCGCCTTTGTCGTCATAGGCCTCGGCTTCGTTGCGATCAATCTCCTATCCTGGCAGGGGACGTTCTGGGCGGTATGGCCGCTTCTGGGTATTGCCGTAGCTGCGGGGTTGAGATGGACGACGCGCCGCTGACCAAGTGGCCGCCGGCCCGAAAACCACCATTCGCCAATGCCGCCGTCTTCCCCAAGAAATCACTGTCTGGCAAACCGGGCGCACCGCACGTATCTTCCCCACCATGCCTCTTGATTCTGTAAAAGTTCCCAAACTGTCGCTTACCGAAACGATCTTCGGATTGTTTCTGCGATTGGTCGCCGTGTCGTGTTTCTGGTTCGGGCTGAACTACTGGGCGATGCTGATCGGGTTTTCGTTCGGGGGAGGCGGACGGTTCGATCTGTTGCCGGTGCCCTGGCGGGTGGCAGCGACGGCGCTTGCGGTCGTCTACCCAGTGGCGGCGCTCGGATTGTGGCTGCTGGTCTCATGGGGACCGGTGCTCTGGGTGGTGGCTGCGGCTGCGGAAGTCGTGATGTTTGCGGTCTATCCGCAGATTTTCGGGGTGAAGCCGTTGCTCCTCATTCTGCACGGAACGGTGGCCTTTACCTTCGTGCTTTTTCGGCTCGCGATCCTCTATCAGCGGGCCCGGCAGGCCAAGGCTGCAAGAATTGATTTACCCTGACACAAGGGCTGTGGATAGTAAGGCGCTGTTAAGGCTGGTGTTTAAGTAGAATTTTATACGTATTCGATAGTGTCTACCTCAAGGCGGGAAGAGAAACATACACCGCCAAACAAAACAGTGAGGCAGTCATCATGAACACCAAAATGAAACCGCAGGTCGTTGCCGTCAAAGATCCGCACGAAGACGCGATCCGTTCGCTCTACATGGAGTCCCTTCATCTCGTCGAACGTCTCCACCGTCGCCTGCTCGACGTCATCAAGGACGAATTCGACCGGTCGGGCCGCTCCGACGTCAACGCCGTCCAGGCGCTTCTCCTCTTCAACATCGGCAATTCGGAACTGACGGCCGGCGAACTGCGCTCGCGCGGTTACTATCTCGGCTCCAACGTATCCTACAATGTTAAAAAGCTGGTTGATCTCGGCTTCATCAATCACCAGCGCTCGCGCATCGACCGCCGCTCGGTCCGCATCAGCCTGACCGACGACGGCCAGGAGATCGCCGAAACGGTCGCCAAGCTCTATGAACGCCACATCGGCTCGATCCAGAAGGTCGGCGGCATCGGCACGGACGAGTTCGGCCAGATGAACAAGCTCCTGCAGCGCCTCGACCGCTTCTGGAACGACACGATGCTGTACAAGCTCTGATCAGCACTCAAGCTGACTGCTGTTTCTCCTCTCCTGCGGCTCACCGGCCGCAGGAACTCATATTAATATTTCAACGTAAAGTACGTATGGAAAATTTATTTAATCGTAAAAATTGTATTTTGATGTGGCCGGTTGAGCGAAATAGCGCCGTTTCCACCGGGTCGAATTTCGATCCCGATATCGATTGTGGAGACACGAACCGTGCTGCCAATACCCCTGCCGTGGATAACGGTATCGACAATCCGGTAGCCGCAGCACACGGCAGGCGACACGAATTGGCCATATTACTATGACAGCGACGACGGCACGAGAATGCGGGTTTTGCGCTGCTTCTGTTGCCGATGTGCGGCTGATGGCAAATTGCATTCACGATCTCACGAATGTGAACTGCGGGCAGGGGACTGTAAGTATAGTTTGCGTTTGTTAACCGTATTCGTGGTAACGCTGCGTTTTGCGTCGCAGCATTGGATGGTAGGAACTATGTCGAAAAAACCCGGAATTGATGCATTCTCACGCCGCAGCTTCCTGGCGTCGGCCGCGGCGTTCGGCGCTGCAACATGGGCTGGCGGCGCTTTGGCGCAGGACGCGCTCGACGAGATCATCAACGCACCGCGCCGCGGCGCCTGGGACGACCAGTTCGACGCCAAGGCTTCGCGCAGCGCTACCGCCGTCGTTTCCAATACGCCTATCTTCGGTATCGATACGCTTGCCAACACGCAGAACGCCATTGCCCAATACCAGCAGATCGCATCCGCCGGCGGCTGGCCGCAGGTCAATTCGTCCGTTCGCCTGGAGATGGGCGTTTCTGATCCGTCCGTGCAGGCTTTGCGCCAGCGGCTGATGATCGTCGGCGATCTTCCGCGTTCCGCCGGCATTTCCAATTCCTTCGACAGTTATGTCGACGGCGCCGTCAAGCGCTTCCAGGCCCGGCACGGTCTTCCGGCCGACGGCGTGCTCGGCGAATATTCTATCAAGGCGATGAACATTTCCGCAGATGTCCGTCTTCAGCAGCTGAACACCAACGTCGTGCGCCTTCAGTCGATGTCCGGTGACCTCGGCAACCGCTACGTAGTGGTGAATATTCCGGCCGCCTATATCGAAGCCGTCGAAAACGGCCGCGTGGCAACGCGTCATACCGCCGTTGTCGGCCGCATCAGCCGCCCGACCCATATCATCAACTCGAAGATCTACGAGGTTATCCTCAACCCCTACTGGACGTCGCCGCGTTCGATTGTTGAAAAGGACATCGTCCCGCTGATGCGCAAGGATCCGGAATATCTGAAGAAGAATTCGATCCGACTCATCGACGGCCAGGGCAACGAGGTCGCGCCGGAAACGATCGACTGGAATGCGGAGAAGGCGCCGAACCTGACGTTCCGCCAGGATCCCGGCAAGACCAACGCCATGGCGTCCACGAAGATCAACTTCCACAACCCGAACAACGAGTACATGCACGACACGCCGCAGCAGGGCCTGTTCAACAAGCTCGCCCGCTTCGAATCGTCCGGTTGCGTGCGCGTCCAGAACGTCCGCGACCTGACGACCTGGCTTCTGCGCGACACGCCCGGCTGGTCGCGTCAGCAGATCGAGTCGACGATCCGTGCGGGCCAGAACTCGCCGATCACGCTGGCTGTCGAGGTTCCCGTCTACTTCAAATACATCACAGCCTGGGCGGCCACGGACGGCATCGTGCAGTTCCGCGACGACATCTACGAGATGGACGGCGAGCAGGAACTGGCACTGCAGACCACGACCGGCATCGAGCAGGCTGCCGGTTCGGTCGAGCAGGAAAACCTGCCGCAATAAGCCGATCCACATTTCTTGAGCGGGGCCGCGCATCCTTGAATGGGGCGCGGCCTTTTGCGTTGTCGTCTGCTGTCGCAATCCCGGCGCGGCAAATGGGGGAAATGGCGCAAATCGCACAGCCCGTATTGCCCTTGCCATGCGAGGACGGTAAACACCGTGCCACCGCCTCTTAAGGAGCTTTGAGAATGAGCGCTTCCGTTGTCAACCCCGATGTTTTCTTCAGCCGTTCGCTTGCCGACAGCGATCCGGATATTTTTGGCGCGATCGAGAAGGAACTGGGTCGCCAGCGCCATGAGATCGAGCTGATCGCGTCTGAAAACATCGTCTCGCGCGCCGTGCTCGAAGCCCAGGGCTCGATCATGACCAACAAATATGCCGAGGGCTATCCGGGCAAGCGCTATTACGGCGGCTGCCAGTTCGTCGATATCGCCGAAGAACTCGCCATCGAGCGCGCCAAGAAGCTGTTCGGCGTCAACTTCGCCAACGTCCAGCCGAACTCGGGTTCGCAGATGAACCAGGCCGTGTTTCTGGCGCTCCTGCAGCCGGGCGACACCTTCATGGGCCTCGACCTCAATTCGGGCGGTCACCTGACGCATGGTTCGCCGGTCAACATGTCCGGCAAGTGGTTCAACGTCGTCTCCTACGGCGTGCGCGAGGGCGACAACCTGCTCGACATGGATGCGGTGGCCGAAAAGGCTCGGACGCACAAGCCGAAGCTGATCATCGCCGGCGGCACCGCCTATTCCCGTATCTGGGACTGGAAGCGCTTCCGCGAGATTGCCGACGAGGTCGGTGCATACCTCATGGTCGACATGGCCCATATTGCAGGCCTCGTTGCCGGCAACCAGCATCCGTCGCCGTTCCCGCATTGCCACGTCGCGACCACCACCACGCACAAGTCGTTGCGCGGCCCGCGCGGCGGCATGATCCTTACCAACGACGAGGATCTGGCAAAGAAGTTCAACTCGGCGGTATTCCCCGGCCTGCAGGGCGGCCCGCTGATGCACGTCATCGCAGCGAAGGCTGTTGCTCTCGGCGAAGCGCTGAAGCCGGAATTCCAGGATTACGCAGCCCAGATCGTCAAGAACGCCAAGGCGCTGTCGGAAACGCTGGTCGCCGGCGGTCTCGATATCGTTTCGGGCGGCACCGACAACCATCTGATGCTGGTCGACCTTCGCAAGAAGAACGCCACCGGCAAGCGGGCGGAAGCAGCCCTCGGCCGCGCCTACGTCACCTGCAACAAGAACGGCATCCCGTTCGATCCGGAAAAGCCGTTCGTCACCTCCGGCGTTCGCCTGGGCACGCCGGCGGGCACGACGCGCGGCTTCAAGGAGGCCGAATTCCGCGAAATCGGCAACCTGATCGTCGAAGTCCTCGACGGCCTGAAGGTCGCCAACTCGGATGAAGGCAATGCCGCCGTCGAAGCCGGTGTTCGCGAAAAGGTCGTCAAGCTGACCGACCGTTTCCCGATGTACCCCTACATGTGATCTCTCCCGCCTTGAATCGAGACCGGTTCGAGGACAGAGTTCTAGATCAACGACAGCACCGCGCCTCAAATCCGATGCGCGGTGCTGTCGTACTTTTTATCCGCTGCATAACTCCTTACATCTGTTCCGATTTAACCAATTATGCAGTAAGCGTTGCTGCGCCCCTTGCGCGTCCGGGCGGACGCGCGGCGCAGCAGACAAGAAGGAGCCTTGATGCGCTGCCCCTATTGCGGATCGGAAGACAGCCAGGTGAAGGATAGCCGTCCTGCAGAGGACGGCGCCGCCATTCGCCGCCGGCGCATCTGCCCGGATTGCGGCGGACGCTTCACGACTTTCGAGAGGGTACAGCTCAGGGAACTGATGATCCTCAAGAAGACCGGCCGCAAGGCGCCGTTCGACCGTGATAAACTGCTCAGGTCGTTCGAGATTGCGCTGCGCAAACGGCCGGTCGATCGAGACCGGATCGAGCGGGCCGTGTCCGGTATCGTCCGGCGGCTGGAAAGCTCCGGCGAAACGGAAATCCCCTCGGAAGAAATCGGCCTGCAGGTGCTGGAAGCCTTGAAGAGCCTCGACGACGTCGCCTTCGTCCGCTACGCCTCTGTCTATCGCGATTTCTCCCATGCGGAGGATTTCGAGAAGGTGATCGCCGAGATCAGTGCCAAGATCGCCAGGGATCCCGGCGCCTGACCAAAGCCGACGCCGCCGCAAGGCGGCGTTTGACATTTGAGGGTTGAGAAGCGGAACGATATCGACATGGCAGGCAGGGCTGAAGACGAACGGTTCATGGCGGAAGCGCTGAAGCTTGCGCATCAGCATCTGGGTGCCACAGGCTCCAATCCCTCCGTTGGCTGCGTCATCGTGCGCGATGCCGGTGATGGTCCGAAGATCGTCGGCAGCGCTGTCACCGCGACGGGCGGACGGCCGCATGCGGAGACACAGGCTCTGGCCGCCGCCGGTGCCCTTGCGCGCGGCGCTACGGCCTATGTGACGCTCGAACCCTGTTCGCATCACGGCAAGACACCACCCTGCGCCGATGCGCTGATTGCTGCCGGTGTCTCGCGAGTGGTCGTCGCCGTCACCGATCCAGACGAGCGGGTCGCCGGGCGCGGGCTTGAGATGCTGCGCGACGCAGGTATCGAGGTCGTCACCGGCGTACTGGAGGAGGAGGGCGAGCGGGAACTCGAAGCCTACCTCATGCGCAAGCGCAACAACCGGCCGTATGTGACTCTCAAACTTGCGGTTTCCGCCGATGGCATAATTGGCATCAAGGGCCAGGGGCAGGTGCGCATTACCGGCGCGACCGCTCGCGACCATGTGCAAAGGCTGCGGGCGGAGACCGACGCGATCCTCGTCGGCATCGGTACGGCGATCGCCGACGATCCGGAATTGACCTGCCGCATCCCCGGACTGGAGCACCGCTCGCCGCTGCGCATCGTCATTGACGGCGATCTCGATCTGCCGCTCCATTCAAAGCTCGTGCAAACCGCGCGCAACGTCCCCGTGCTGGTGGTGACCGGGCAGGAAAATGGTTCGGTGGCTTTTTCCGAGCGGCGGCAGGCCTTGGAGGTCGCCGGGGTCGAGGTCGTGGTCTGCGATCCCTCCCAGCCTGGCGATCTGCTGGCGGCACTGGCGACGCGGGGAATCTCCTCGCTTCTGGTCGAAGGTGGGGCACGGACGGCGCAGCAATTCCTCAATGATGGCCTTGTCGACCGGATTCTTCTGTTCACCGGCCCAGCAACCCTTGGCGAGGAGGGGGTGCCATCCCCACTTGACCGGAACCTGATCCCGGTGGGCTTCGTCCATCGGCAGACCGACACCTTCGGCGATGATCTTCTCGACACCTACGAATACGAAAGAACCCCCTGATGTTCACCGGCATTATCACCGATATCGGCACCGTCGAAACCATCACGCCCCTCGACGAGGGCATCAAGCTGCGCATCGCTACTGTTTATGACCCCAAGGGTATCGACATCGGCGCCTCGATCGCCTGTTCCGGCGTCTGCCTCACCGTGACGACGCTGCCGGAAGAGGGCGTCAACGGGCGCTGGTTCGAGGTCGAGGCCTGGGAAGAGGCGCTGCGGCTGACGACGATTTCGTCCTGGACGGCCAGCCAAAAAATCAATCTCGAACGCTCCTTGAAGATCGGCGACGAACTCGGTGGCCATCTGGTCTCCGGCCATGTCGATGGCAAGGCGGAAATCCTTGCGGTAGAGACAGAAGGCGAGGCGACCCGCTTCCGCCTGCGTGCGCCGGAACACCTGGCGAAATTCGTGGCACCGAAAGGCTCCGTGGCACTCGACGGTACGTCGTTGACGGTGAACGCGGTGAATGGCGCGGATTTCGACGTGCTGCTGATCCGTCATTCGCTGGAGGTGACGACCTGGGGTGAGCGCAAGGCGGGCGATTTCGTCAACTTCGAAGTCGATACAATGGCGCGGTATGCGGCGCGGCTGGCGGAGTTTCCGGCGCCGAAGGCGGAGTAAGGATGATGGGTTCACCCCGCTGGACCTGCTGCGGCGGTAATTGGGCCTCCGCTCTCAGAGAATGAAATAGCCCTTCGACAGCGAGATCGCGTCATCCAGGTGAATGGCGAAATCGGCGTTCTTGTCGCCGTTGGTGTCGCCATACACATAGGTGTCGGAGGCCTGCTTGATATAGCGCAACTCTCCGGCCTTGCCTGTGAAGGCGGCGGTGCCGAGATATGCGAATGCTTGATCGCCGTGAGCTGACGCGTTCGCATCGATCGCCGACAGGTCTATCCGGTCGCCGCCAGTACCCGAGAAGTCGAAGATCGTGTCGCGGCCGCTGGTCGACACGGTCGTCTCGGCCAGCGCCTTGAAAAGGAAGGCATCGGCGCCGGCGCCGCCTAGAAGATCATCGGCACCAAGGCCACCATAGATCGTGTCGTTGCCGCTGCCGCCGTTCAGGAAATCGTTGCCGGAGCCGCCGGTGA
>UCML01000097.1:0-1423 GCA_900473675.1 Hyphomicrobiales bacterium
GCGGTTGCCGACGTCACCGCCGAGCTTGCCCGCATGGGCGTCGTCGCGGTGCGCGAAGACCTCAATCAAGAAGCGTCCTGGTGGGCACAGCTGCCGGCGAACTTTGCTTATGTCGCCCGACAAGGGTTGATCTCGTCGGTCAATTTCGCTGGATTGTTCTCTGCGCATAATTTCCCATCTGGCCAGACGCACAAGGTCCATTGGGGCAAACCCGTGTCGCTCTTGGAGACGACCAGCCAGACGGCGTATTTCTTCAATTTCCACGAGGATGATGTCGGCAACTTTACCGTCATTGGCCCGACCGGTTCCGGCAAGACGGTGGCGCTGTCCTTCCTGCTTGCGCAAGGGATGCGGGTCGAGCCGCGGCCGCGCTGCGCCTTCATCGACAAGGACCGGGGCGGTGAGATTTTCGTGCGTGCCATGGGCGGACGCTACGAGCGGCTGTCACCGGGCGAGCCGACCGGGTTTGCCCCCCTGCAGCTTGACGATACGCCGGCCAATCGCAGCTTTGGAAAGACGCTGATTTCATATCTGGTCACGCCGGCAGACCGGGTGCTGCACGCGGAAGAGATGGCGGTGATCTCCGATGCGGTCAACAGCATCTACACTGACTTCGATCGACCGGAGCGCCGCCTCGACATGCTGGCGGAGGCGCTCAAAGGCCGGATGCGTTCCGGTATCGGCGATCTTGCCGATCGACTGAAAGAATGGACCACCGGCGACAAAGGCTGGCTCTTCAACAATGCCGAGGACAAGCTCGATTTTTCGGGCTCGGTGATCGGCTTCGACATGACGGAGATCCTGTCCGACAAGCGCACGCGCTCGGCCGCTCTCCTTTATATGTTCCACCGCATTCAAGAGATCCTCGATGGCCGACCGTCGATGATCTTTCTTGACGAAGGTTGGCGCCTGCTCGACGACGAGGTGTTTTCCGGTTTCATCAAGGACTGGCTAAAAACCATTCGAAAGATGAATGGCATTGTCGGCTTCGGCACCCAGTCTGCCTCCGACGTCGTGCGCTCCGATCTTCGCAACACCATCATCGAGCAGACGATGACCAACATCTTCTTCCCGAACGCATCGGCCGATGAGGAGAGTTACCGCAAGGCGTTCGGGCTGTCGGAGAAGGAATTCCGCTTCATCAAGCAGGCCGACAAAGCAAGCCGTACCTTCCTGGTCAAGCATGCGCAGGACTCGATCATCGCCCGCCTCGACCTTTCGGCCATGCCCGACCTGGTCAAGGTGCTGTCCGGACGTCCGGAAACGGTGCGCGAGTGCGAACGGTTGCGAGAAACCTACGGTGAGGAGCCAGCCGCCTGGTTGCCACACTTCTGCGGCTGGACGATGCCGGAGGCAAGCGATGCATAAAGCAGTTCTCCTTTTGCTTTCTGCAGGGCTTGCCATATTCGTTCCGCTGTTTTTC
>UCML01000023.1:0-40132 GCA_900473675.1 Hyphomicrobiales bacterium
ATTTCAACGGGGCAAGGTCAGCATCACAATCCGCCTTCTGCTTGTTGAAGAAGGCACGCTCGGCCAGCATTACATCCCATGCGGAGCCGAGCGAGAGTTTGGGACTTTTCTGCAAAATGGCGAAGAACCCTTCGACCAGCGGGAAGCAGGCGGCAATGGCCTGCCGGATGGTGTCTTTGGGTGCTTTCGAGTGGAAATGCTCGAAATCGTTACGTAGCCTTTGCAGGTCCTTGATGTTGCCTGCCGGCCATTTCAGCTTGAACGTCGAAAAGCGTTCCCGTAGCTCGTTCAGATCGATGGTGGTCTGGCCCTTCGGGGTCATCACCACTTGTCCGTCTTCGTCAAGCGACGGCACGAATTTCGAGGCGAGGATTTCCATCGGCTCCGCATCGGGCGCGGCATTGAGGAGGCATTCCTTGCCGAGCAGCAACACGCCCGCATAGAAATTTCGCAATGCACTGATGGGCCGCCGGTCATCGTTGGACTGATAGTCCTCGATGCCAAGTTGGATTGAGTAAATGGCGTTGGTGAGAAGCTCGGTCATCGCAAATGCAATCCATGGCGTATCCCCAGATCGATGTCCGAGAGTGGCTGGGAGATCCCACCAGGGTTGGGGGATTCAGTTACTTTGTCCTTCTTGTTGAGGAGCCTCCAGCAACTTCAGACGGCTGGCAAGATCATTTTGCGGCTGGGACCAAGCTGCCAGATAGTGTTCCATACGCCCTTTGAGGGCCTCCTCATTCTCGTCGAAAATACCATAGATCGCTTCGATCGCGATCACTGCCATGTAGGGACTTTCGAGTTTATCGTCTGAAAGGGCTTCTGTGACAATGCCTAGCAACATGTCAAATTCGCTAATAAAAGGTGCACCGCTAAATCCGCCGCGCGCTGTCGACGAAACAATGAAGTGTACATTCGGAATGTCATAACGCTGAATGTCAGCATTGATTTCGGCTGATACGGCGATCTTATAGGCTCCGTTTGACCGCGGGACTTTAGGGTATCCGCAGATGATACCACGGGTCAGCACTAGGCTATCTTCTATCCACTCCCCCCACATCTCGGGCACGTCGATGTAGAGTGGCCGTTCATCGTGAGGTTTCGATGGTTGCCCGTGATCGACGGTAGCCTCTCGCCAGAGCTCGGAAAGCAGAATTGCAACATCAACGCTTTCGTCGGAGTGATACAGCACCTCCGTTACGGCCGAGCCTTCGTCAGGTTGCCATGTAGAGTCTCCAGTAAAAAGGCGTAGATCGGAGTTTCCGCGGACGACATGCGCCGCCGTGGCGAATGCGCCACCGCCGATGTGAAATGCTGTCCCATTGGCGTGATCGCCATTCTCCTGCTTGACCTGCACACGGACGATGCAGCTGCTGTACTTTTGGAAAAGCGCGTGCAGATCATGTCGATCGCCCCAGGGATGCGGATCCTTCGTCACATTATCATCTGGCAAACCAACACTCCTTCTTACATTACCCTCAGAATAGGCTTAATTCAGCAGGCGCAGAGTTATCGAAGCATGTCGCATGGTCAGCCCGGTAAGCACCCCGATACCGAGAATAGCCTCGCCGAGCCGAGCGAAGTATTTGCCGCGAGTAGACGCTGACAAATTATGGAATTAAAGACCGGAGCACCTGCTGACTTATTGCGTTCGTACTCCCAGTAAGCGACCCCGATGTTACGACGGAAAAACTGCCAGCCGATACAGGCGCGTAAGGGTCTGTGAGGATGTCGATTTCGTACTGCCGGAGTTGATTGCCGAATTTACCTAGTGCGACCCCGGTAACTGTGGCTGCTCCCGCCTTTTTCAAGAACGCCGCTGCCACACCGAATGAGACTCCATAGGTTGTGCAGTCATCAATGACGATCACGTTCTTCCCAACCAAACGGCTGCTTTGTTTGTAAAATGGGTTCAGATGAATCGTGAGGACCTGACCGGTCGGATCTGTACGGTTGCCCCCACCACCTGCAGATCGCTTTGGTGACGCAGTGTGTCGTATAAAAAGTGGCTCTCCCCGTTTAGAAAATCGGACCCTGGAAACGGTGGTGCGTAGGCGATGGGTAAAATCGCAGAGAGTGTCCGTATCGTCATTGTCGCTATTTGACGAGGGATAAACGCCCCACACCAATCCGTCTACCGAGTCGGCACCATCCATAAGAAGCGAGCGAGCAGTGACAGCTAAAAGTGCGTTCAGCCGGCTGCCTCCGTTCTTAACGGTGTTCGTTAGGCGTTGGGCAAAATCCTGTTGGGACACTGACTTTCCGTAGCCAGAAAGATCAGACAACGCACGGACATCATAGTGCAAAGCCTTTCCAGAAAACCACCACTGCCCCGACCAGCCAGCTATCAGTTCCACTATCTCTTGGAATTGAGCGGCGCCCTCGATCCGTATACCAAGGGCTTCGACCTGTTTGTCTCCTGACCAGCCAGCAGCGATGAGCAATGCATGACCATTCTTGCCCATTTGCACGTCTTCATCTTTTGAAGCGAGCACTAAGACGTCAAATGGGTTGAGACCGAAATTCTTGGCATTTTGAGATACGATATCGCCGGACTGCCGCCCGCGACTCTGCAAAAATTGAACACCCGAACTCCCGAAGGCCCCTTTGAACCAGCTGGGCTCACCGTGATTAGAAATTATACCTACCGGATTTCCAGCAGCGTTCGCTTTCGTTAAGACCGAAATAAGTTGAGGGTCAGGTACACCATTACGCAGCAACGCATCCGGCGACGTCATTAAAATTAGCATTCTCTCTCCCCAGTTTTCTTATGACTAGCGTCGAAGGAGTAATCGCCAACACAGCAATACATGCGTCGCTTTAGTCCGAGTTGCCCGGCTACATATCCGCCGGAAGTTGTCCTGCAACCACTTGATTGAAAGATCTAACTAAATCATCGAAATAAAGGCTGCCGCCCTGGGCCTCCTTACCGGTGTCCTTATTGAAGGAAACCGAATGCTGGTCATCAGACACAGCATCAATGGACCGAAGCAGGGATTTTTCGAAATTTGCCAGCGTTTCACGAATGAATTTTTCAGGTTTTTGTTCTTCGAATGTACCCGACTGAAGATGCGATGATTCGCTCACAGGCACTGAAGCTCCGCTGTGTGAGCGTAGCTCCAAGGACACAGCAATCTCGACTGTCCTCTTCATTTGAACGAGGAAATTCTCCAAGAAAAATCCAACAAAAAGATGGTTCTCGCGGTCTCGGTGAGCACTATTATTGAAAAGCGTCCCTCTCAAATCATCCAGCAGCATCTGAAGATAATGCAGGCGCGCCGCGAGAACTATCGCGGGGGCTCTCTCCTGGAAGCTCTTCGAGTCGAGACTCTCAACAACACGTAACTGATATTGAATTATCTTCAAATCCTTGAAACTATCCCGGGTGAGAACTACCCGGCCAGCTTTCGACTGATGGGAGGATGCTTTAGGCTGAGCTTCTGGAGGCTGAGTTGAGAGTCTCGCCTCGCCCGCTGGACCGCCCCCACTCGCAGTGGTCGGGCGTGGACCGCTTGTGTCAGGCCCATCGCCGAAGGAAAATTGGAGTTCTTCTCTTCGGGCTTCAACATTGCCCCCATCATATCCTGTACGATCGTTGTCGGTCACATTGAGCATGCGCAGATAGTCTTTTTTACTGCGTAAAATAATCAACTGCCGAAGCGAATCCTCTGGACAACGAAGCAAGCTCGCCCGATCGGAATCGGCACCATCAGCCATAAGCAGGTTTGCTTGGACTTTGGCTTCGCCGCTCTCACGATCTTTATCCGTAGGGTACGGAATAGCCAGCCACCGCCCATAGTCTAGAGCGGCGCGCGAGGCATGGAGGCTGCCTCCCTTGAGATCCGACTGGACCATAACGACACCGCGGGCCATTCCTGCCTGAGTTCTGTCGCGTTTCACATATTGCTGATTTTGAACGTTCTGACCGAAAGGATACTCGCTTACCAAGGCACCGCCAGCAGCGACGATTTCGTTAGCAAGATTTTTGTGTCGAGCCGGAGCGACCATCTGAAGCCCGTGCGCCAAAACCGCCACAGTATGTGCTCCAGCCTCAAGGGCAGCTTGATGTGCGATTGCATCACATCCGATAGCAAGACCACTAACAACGCTCCATCCTTGCTCGGCAAAGAATTGAGTAATTCGACGAGCGACTACTTCTCCATGCATTGTCGGTTCGCGAGTGCCAATGATGGCAACCGACTTTTCGGGCTGCTTTGCGAGCGATCCCTTCACATAAAGGATAAACGGGTCATCCCTTGTCGCGGCAAGCAAGCGCGGATATTCATCGTCTATCGGTGACAAGATTCGCGAAAGTTGGCGCTCCGCCTGTTCGATCTGTCTGGCAGCATCATCCTTTGCATTCTGCCAGTCGCCTCCCCCAGACAATGCCTTTGCTATTTGGGAAATGTCGTTTGCAAGGTTTTCAATTCCCTTCTCGCAGAAGTCCGGTATCAGCGAAGCCCTTTTCAGCGCAACAGGACCAACGCCTTTCAGCATCGATAGTGAGAGCAAAAACTGCGTCGCGGGCGAAATCAAACTCATAAAACAGTGCCTATGTTCTTGGCCAATGATAGGCATTTTACGTCACTGGCACCAGCCATCCTCACGTACTTTGAAGCGTAGATTAGGGACGCGCCTGTCGTCGTAACATCGTCGAGGATCAAATATGAGGTCGCGCCAGCGACTTTGTCGGGAACTTGGACAAACAGATGGTCCCTCACATTCTCGAACCGCTCATTCCCTTTCAAATGGTCATTGTGTTGTGACCTCACGCCGGCTTTGAACGACAGCAAATCTGGCTCGCAAACGATGGCACGGTTTTTAATGGGTTCGTCGACGAGCGACTGCTGCAGTTGGGTTAGCAGATTTTCGAGCCGAGGCTTTCTGCCTGGTCGATGCGGTATAACCGTGACCACGACATTCTTTACGCCAAAAAACGCATGAAATTCGCGGCTTACGAAGTTTCTGATCGTAGTGATCCATTCCACGGGGAACTCGTCAGATTCCTTATTCTTCTCGATCGACTCCGTCAGTGAATGCCATTTTCGTCGCTGCTGTACAGACTTATAGTTCGCGAAATATCTCCCGGCCACATGAATGGGATACGCGGTAGTGTCACCTCCGACTGCTCTCGGGATGAAGTGATTTATCTTATCAAAACGCGAACTGCCCGCCGCGCCCTCGAGTAGCCGCTCGAGGTCCGGAAGAAAAGAATGTGGATTTGAGAGGACAGTCAGCATCTGCGAAGGCGAATCAATTAGAGCGTCTGGAACCCGCTGCACGGCGCCCCAATGTTCCGATCCCCACTTGTACGGCCATCCCCCTTTGTCAACGACGACTGGACACCCGCAATTGTACGCCGATCGTACATCGACATCACTGTCGCCAACTAAGATGACCTCAGTGAGGTATTTCACGCCGAACTCTTTGATCGCCTTGACGATGCCATCGCCTCGGGGTTTCGTCCAAGTAACGTCTTCATATGCAATCAAGATGTCCCACTCGAACCCTGGATACGCCCACTCCAAGGCAACTTTTGCGTAGCTTCGAGGCGACCGAGTAAATACACCTAGCTTAAGCTCGGGTAAATCAGACCGTATTTTTGTTAAAGCCGATAAATCGTATATACGGCGATCCTCATCTGATTTTATTGCAGAAATAACTTTTGATAGATTCCCGGCGTCGCTGTTATTTTTACAAGCCTCCCTAACATCTTTTAAATCTTCCGTGCGGATCAAAGTATCGTCTAGATCGAACAAGCAGATTTTAAACACATGCCCTCCTCAGTCCATTTCTTCATAGAAGTTTTGGTCCCCAAATTAATCAGAGGAGGACATTTGATAACCTATAACCTAAGGGATAAGCAACCAAAGCGTGCACGCCAGCAAGCTAAGTTCCGCCCTATCATTGTATAGCGCAGGGCGCGAGAATTGATATGAAAAGACTCACTCCGTGCTTTGCTCAACGAAACTTGCGAGGTTCTAACAAGCCAACGGTAATTTCGGCTTGGCGATTTATAATGAACCCTTTCGAGAAATTATTGTGACTATGTCACTCCCCACGCCCGAAACCTCCCCCTCCCCGTCATCTCCCTCAACCCCAACTCCTCGACGATCCGCAGCGCCGCGCGCGGCGTTACGGCAAGTTCCTTGGCAATCATACCGGCCGACACCACCGGCCGCGACATCACCAGCTCGATCAGCTCTGGCAGTTTTGAAGACGTTCGTCTTCCCGTCAATTTGCGCTCCATCATCTTTCGGGCCAGGGCTAGGCGATCATGTTCCTTCAGGCCGAGCTCTGCGGCGGCGATGATACCAGCGAGCATGGACAACAGTCTCATTTCGAGATCGCGATGCCGGCGGCGATCGACGGGGATGGTTTTGAGGCCGAAATTGAAGGCGGCGAGGTGTGCCGCCGTCGTCAGTCCTGCCCGCCGCAGAATAGAGGCGGCCAACAGCCTGCCGAGCCAGGGTGCGTGCTGGAGGACGGACAATGCGTTCCAGGCATCGAGGGCGACCACCGCCTGCAGCACCGGCGGCAGGTTTTCAGCTTGCCGCACCACTGCATGCCATTCCTCCAGCCGCTCGTCCTCATCCCAGTCGAGATCGTAAACCAGCGGATCCTTTTCCCGGGAACCGACGCGGTTCGGCGACTTTGCGTTTTCGATCGCGGCCTCTGATCGGGCGAGCAATGCATCGATGGCGGCGAACTCCGCGTCAAGCGGGCTGGCGCCGTCATCGCCGTGCTCCCGCTCCCCCTCTCCGACCGCGACGGCATCCGGCTCGGCGGTGTCGGTTGCCGCTGCGCCATCGGCATCGTGTGATGCCGCAGGCCACGCCTGCCCGCGCAGGCTGCGGAGACCGTCCGGCGACAGCGCCCAGCCCGGTGGCTGCGCGGCGATGCGCCGACGGGTGCGCAACACGTCGCGGGCGATGGTCAGTTCGTGGGTCGGCGTGCGAATATCTTTCGTGGCGTCGTGCAGGACGAGGTCCTCTAGATGGACCAGTTCGCCGTCGATCCACAGCGAGGCGCAGGCGTCGGTAAAATGCGAGCGTTCGACAAAACCCTCGCCGACCGGCGAACGGGCAATGCGCTCGTCGAGACGGGTTAACGCGGAGCCCGTGTGGCTTTTAGTTTGTGATTTCAAACCCGCAAACGTCATACGCCCGTTAGGTTTGGTCGATAAATGCAACACGATTTTCCGCTAACGATTTCAGTGAACCTCCAATTTTGCCAAAGCGATTGCACGATCGAACAACGACGACGGCTGTAGCAATCTCGGCCGACCAATGGTCGACGGCGCGCCGCATAGCGCGTGAGCTGGACAAGATTCTTGATGATGGCGGCTCAAGGCAGACTGCCATTGCGCGTGCGGCGGCCGAGCTGCGGCTGACCGTCCGGCAAATCTACAATCTTCTGGCCCGCTATAGGACCAATCGGACGGTGACAGCCATGCTGCCGCGCACCGCCGAAACCCGGCGCAAGCGGCTTGTGGAAGCGATCGAGGAGATCATCTGCACGACACTACGCGAGCAATGGCTGATCCTGGAGGCGCCTCCGCTCGCACCCGTCGTCGCCGAGATCCGCGCCCGCTGCGAAGAAGCCGGCCTCGCCCAGCCCTCTTATGTCACCGTCGGCCGCCGCATTCCGGCGTTGTTTTCGCCTGAAGAGATTGCCAAGAAACGGTCAGCCAATCTAAAGCACCTGCTGCGGCTGAAACCACGGCCGGGCTACATTCATGCGGCGCACCCGCTCGACGTCTGTCAAATCGATCACACACCGACCGACATCAATTTCGTCGAGGTCGTCGACGGCGGCGGAGTGTTCGTCGGTCGTCCTTACCTGACGATCGTCACCGATGTGGCGACACGAGCCATTCTCGGTTTCTGCCTGACCTTGGAAAAGCCTTCGGTCTTGTCCGTCGCGCTTTGTCTCGCCCAGGCAATTTGCCCAAAAGACGCATGGCTTGCGGCCCGCAATCTCGATCATGCGTGGCCAATGTTTGGCCGGCCGCGGCTGCTCGTCACGGACTCGGCGAAGGAGTTCAAGGGGCATGCGTTCCAACGTGGCTGCGATGACTATGGTATCCGGATTCGCTATCGCGATCGCGGCCGAGTCCACCAGGGCGGCGTGGTCGAACGACTGCTGGGCAAGCTCAATTCAGTTCTCGTCACTTATCCGGGTTCGTCGGGACGCTCGGTGGCCGACCGAGACGAATATCCGTCCGAGCAGCGCGCTCGTCTGAACTTCGCAGATCTGGAGCGATGCGTTGCGCTCGCCGTGATCGATCACAATCTTCAGGAAAATTCCAAGACGCTGAAGGTGCCGACCACGGAATGGCACCGCAACGGGGCGGCTCTGCCTCGCTTCGACGACGATCCACAGCGCGTGCTGCTGTCGTTTCTGCCGGGCGCGGAAAGGCAGTTGTCGCCGCAGGGGATCAATATGTTCGCCTTGCACTATTATTCGCCATGGCTCGGTGCCCTCATTCCACAACGTGATCGCCTCGGAAAACTGGAGGTGCGATACGATCCGCGGGACATCAGCCATGTCTATATCCGTGATCCGGAGACCCGGCAGTTTCGACCCGTCGAGCGACGCGACGGTCAGCGAACGCCGCTGACGCTGTGGGAGCAAGAAGCCGAACGGAGCTTCCGGCGCTCAGCAAACCACCGTTCAAGCGTCGAGAAGGTGGCGTTTCGGCGTGATATCACGGCAATTGCGGCTGCAGCGAAACCTACCAAGCGTCAGTTGCGCGACGCAGTGCGCAGCGCGCACGCTACCGCGGCCGTAAAGCCATATGAAGCCGTGCGGCCACAAGCACCGGCTCCCACCGAGCATCCGGCACGCGAGAAGCGCACGCTACCGGTGGAGGACTGGTAGCGGACATGTCGGATCATTTGCTTGACCACGTCCGGCCGTATCTCGAGCGTGATCGAGAAGAACGGATCGCTTATATCCGCGCCCCGCGTTGGATCGGGCACGATGTGGCGAAGGACGCCCACCGGCGGCTGGCCGAGCTTCTGTCCCGGCCAGTGTCATTGCGAACCCAGGGCCTGATGTTGGTCGGCCCCTATGCCAATGGCAAGACGATGATTGCCGAGCGGTTTGCGGTGGAACATCTCAGAACTGCATCCGAAAAGAAAGTGTGGATAGCCCAGACCCGTGAAGGCGCCGGTCTTGGCCACTTCTATGCCAGCGTTCTCCAGGCATTGCGGGCACCTGGCGCCGACATGCGGGATGTCGGCCGCAAGGCCGAGCAACTCGATCATTTGCTGGCTAGCCTCAGACCGAGAGTGCTGATCTTCGATGAATTCCACAATGCGCTCCGAGGCCGAGCCCGCGATATCGAGGCCATCTTTGCCTTCCTGAGGCGGATCGGTCGTCAGTTCGATGTCTCGCCGGTGCTGATCGGCGAGGTCGCCGTCTACGACTTCGTCAACGCCACCAGCGAGATGGCGAGCCGCTTTGATCCGATCGCGGTTCCACGGTGGCAATATGACGAGGACTATCTCATGCTCCTCGACAGCCTCGAGGCGGCGTTGCCGCTCTCCCGATGTTCGGATTTGTCGAACGAACCATTGGCACGCCTGATATTCAGCCTCTCGGAGGGGCTGATTGGCGAGATTGTCGCCATCGTCACGAAGGCGGCCATCGCAGCGATCAAGTCGGGTGCGGAACGCATTACCAAGGCCGGCGTCGATGATCTGCCCCATGTGCCGATCTCGCAGCGTCGCAACTCGCCTCTGCGCCAGAGCCTTCTATGACGGCCGTCGATGATCTTGGCCTGACGATCGACATCCGCGAGCGATACCGTGACGTCGTTTCGGAAAAGTGGCCCGTCATCGTCACGCCGCAGCACGACGAGTTGCTGTCGAGTTGGCTGCATCGGCTCGCTTATGCCAACGGGATTGCGCCGCGACCATTCGCCCGCGTGCTCGGGCTGAATGCCGGGATGTGGTCGGCCTCGCTGGACCTCAAGCTTCCGGCCGACGTCGAGAACCTGCTTCGCGCGCACACCGGTATTTCACCACAGCGACTCTCGGCGATGATGCTGACGCGCTCATCGTTGAAACCGCTCCTTTTGCCGCTTCGCAGCAGCGGACGACGCGACAGTTCGACCTGGCTGCAGTTCTGCCCCCGATGCCTAGCCGAGGACGCGCAGCCGCATTTTCGGCAGCAATGGCGGTTGGCGATCCAGGTTTCATGCGCGACGCATCGTTGCGGATTGCGCGACCGATGCCCATCCTGCCGCAGCCGCATTGCAGCTTTCGATCAGACCGAACTCGTCCCACAGCACTTCTGCATTCGCTGTGGTTTCGATCTGCGCCGCGCATCGAAAGTTCCGATGAGCCCGCCGGCTGTGCGGCTGAACCAGTGCATCAACGATATTTGCCGGCTGGAGGCGATTACCGGGTCACTACGCAGCGGCGTGCTCGTCCAACGTCTGCTGCGCATGCCCAGCGTTTCCGATCGCTTTCCGACGGCGTCCCTGAGTAGCCTGTCCACATCGATGCGCATCCGATGTGTCGAACGGCTTGCGAACCGACCAACCGATTGGTTGACCGCCGACGAAGATGCCATGGCCGCACATTGGCGGCGTTCCATCCTCTTGGCGGGTGGCCACGCCCCCTTGATCGCGCAGCATGCGGATGCGCTCGAGCAAAAAAGACACCGACGCCCCGCGACGAGCCGCCGCAAGCCGACGGCGGAACTTTCGGCCCTATTGGGAGCCTATGTTCGGATGATGGAAGATCCTCGCCGGCGACGAACCCGCCACCAGGGTGGGAGGCATTCAGGATGACGATCTGATCAGACGCTGTCTGCTGCCGTCTTCGACCTTGCAAACGGACGCTCGACCGCAAGCGTGATGCCGACGAAGGCAAGCACGCTGATCACGCCGACCGCAGACACCAGCCACAGCGACGCGACGACCCCCATCCCCGACATCGAGGCCGACATGCCGACCGGAGCGAGCGCTGCCGTCAACTGCTTGGCCGATGTGCACCAGCCAATACGGCGGCCATATCCCTCCCGTCCGAACAGCTCCAGTGGCAAAGTGCCGCCGACGATGCTCGTCAGACCGGAACCCAGGCCGACGCAGATGGCGAACAGGACGGCTCCCGCCATCCATGGCGCCGTGGCAAGGAGGATCGCCAGGCCAATCGGCAGCAGCACCGCAGCGATCACGGCAAGCCACATCTGAGAGAGGTCGCGCCCGAAGACGAGGTTAATGAGGCGGCTGGTGACTTGCGCGGGTCCGAACAGCGCTGCCACGAGCAGGCCGGCTGCGCCGAGGCCGAGCGCCTGTGTCAGGGGAACCATGTGGACCAGGATCGCCGATAGGGCATAGCCCTCCACGGCAAAGCCGACGAGCATCAGCAAAAACACCAGCGTGCCGTTGCTCGGGCGCGGTGCATCGTTTTTCAACGAGCGTGGCTCGCCCCGGGCATCGGAAACCGCGCGTGATGTCAGCCTTCCCAAGACGAGGTGCACGGGAAAGCAGACGAAGGCGTTCAGTCCGGCATAGGCGAGGAAGATTTCCCGCCATGAAAGCGCGCCATGCAGCCACGAAGTCATAGGCCAGAACAGAGACGAGGCGAAGCCTGCAATGAGGGTCAGATGGACAATCGACGTCTGTGCGCTCCGCCCGCCGGCCTGGACGATCGCCGTGAACGCCGTTGCATAGAGGACGGCGGCCGAGACGATCTGGGTGAGCGCCAGCGCTATGGCGAAGGTTATGGGGCCAGGCGACATCGCGGTCGCGACAAGCGAGAGCGCGGCGCCGATCGAGCCCGCCGCCATCAGGCGCCCCGCGCCGATCATGTCGGCGAGCCGTCCGGACAACGGGGCAACGAGACTTCCGACAAGGAGGGCAAGAGAGAACGCCCCGAACACCCACTCCGGTGATCGGCCGATATCGCGGGCGATGTCCGGCACGAGAATGCTGAGGGCATAGTACAACGTGCCGTATCCGATGATCTGCGTGACGCCGAGACCCCAGACCGTCCAAAGCGGCAGTTTCCTGTCCTCCATCGTCAAACGCCTTCGCTGACGCGTTCGGATTGCCCGCCGGATGGAGGGCAACCGCAGCCGGATTTCCCCGCCGATTTCGCCACCGCGTCGGCCGCGCAGCACGCATCCACCGCGGCCGGCGCGGGACCTCCGCAACATCCGCCCGACGGCGCGCTACCAACAACTGCGCTGCAAACACCCGTTTCGGGAAGGACGAGTTCGACGCTGCGGGCGGACGCATGGTCGCCCGCGATCTCAGCGACCACCGAACGGACCTGCTCGTATCCGGTCTTCATCAGGAAGGTCGGCGCGCGGCCGTAGGACTTGGAGCCGACGATATAGAAGTCCTTCTCGGGGTGGCCAAGCTCCTCGACGCCGTGCGGCGGTACGGTCCCGCAGGAATGGAGGTTCGGATCGATCAGCGGCGCGAGCGCCGGCGGCGCTTCGACGGCCGGATCGACCTCGATCCTGAGCTCGCGCAGGAACGCGAAGTCCGGCCGGAAGCCGGTCACGACCACGACCTGGTCGACACCGAGCCTGAGCGGCTTTCCACCCGCCTGAGCCTCGATCGAAACGCGGCCGTCCTCGCTGGTCAGGCCTTGCACCGAAAACGAGGTCAGCATGTTCAGGTGCCCGTCGACAATCGCCCGTTTGGTCGCCAATCCGAGCGCGCCCCTCTCGGGCAACTGGTCGTTCAGGCCGCCGCCGAGGAGGCGATCGACGCCGTGATGTCGGAGCGCCCAGAAGATCTCGGTCCGGGGATCGGTCTCCTGCAGTTCCATCAGGGCCAGCGCGACGTTGATGGCGGAATGTCCGCTCCCGACCACGAGCGTCCGCTTTCCGATGAAGTCGGCACGCCGGGTACCGGCGACGTCGGGAATACCATAGGACACCCGGTCGGAGAACCGCTCGCCACGGACGGGCAGACCGTTGGCGCCCATGGGATTGGGCTGCCCCCAGGTGCCGGACGCGTCGATGACCGCCCGGACGATGGCGTCGTGCTCGCCGTCTCCGTTTGAGTAGCGGACGACGAACGGCCGTTCGTCACGCCCGATGGAGGAGACCTTGTCGAAACCGCTGCGCGCCACTGCGGTCACGCTTGCTCCGAGCCTGAGCCCGCGAGCAATCGCGGGGACACCGGAAAGCGGCAGAAGGTAGTCCTCGACGATCTCCCGTCCCGTCGGCAGATGGTCCGGCACTGGCGCCGCCCAGCCTGTGGCATCCAGGAGGTTCCGCGCCGCGTCGTCGATGTTATATTTCCAGGGGGAGAAGACCCTCACATGCCCCCACTCCAGGAGCGCCGCGCCGACGGAAGCGCCGCGTTCCAGGATCAGCGGCTCGATGCCGCGCACGACAAGGCGGGCGGCTGCCGCAAGCCCGACGGGGCCAGCGCCGACGACGGCGACGGGCAGGCTTTCATTCGAGGTCATGGCAGCTCCTTTTGTATTTCCCGAATTTTCGAAATATGAGAGCAAAAAAGGGGGCGGTCACACGGCCGCTACCTCCGGTCGTTTGGCGCAGCCGGCGTCGGCGCAGCATTCGTCGACGAGATAGCCGATGAGGGCGTTCATGTCGCGGTAGCTGGCCGTGCAGATTAGTGTCGTCGCCTGGCGTTCCTGCACAACCAACCCGGTGTCCACGAGCCGCTTCAAATGGTGTGAGAGCGTCGACGCCGGGATGTCGAGCTTTTCCTGGAGCCGCCCGACAGGCAGGCCGTCGTCGCCGGCGCGGACCAGCGCCCGAAAAATGCTGAGGCGCGTTACATTGCCGAGGGCTTCGAGCTGGGAGGCTGCTTTTTCGATAATCATGGAAATAGCAATATCGCGGGTGCTGACGCCTGTCAACTATATTTCGATAAATCTCGAAATAAGCAATTAGTCCGGCCGGGCTCAGATCGACTTGAGCTTGACCCGCTGAACCAGCTTCGCCGCGTCTTCCTTGCGCTCGCTGTATCGGTCGGTGAGATGGGCCGAGACATCCCGGGTCAGCAGCGTGAACTTCATCAGTTCCTCGCACACGTCGACCACGCGGTCGTAGTAGGACGACGGCTTCATGCGGCCGTTGGCATCGAACTCCTGAAGCGCCCTGGCGACCGAAGACTGGTTCGGGATGGTGATCATCCGCGTCCAGCGGCCGAGCAGACGCAGCGTGTTGACCGCATTGAGTTATGCGCAAAGGTTGCTCGACCGGACCACGGCTGTCCAAGGCGTGGTTTCCCACCTCGATGCGCAGCGGCGCCACGAGGGCAAGGTCGCGATGCCCGGCATTTCCCTTGCGCGCAGATCGCCTCAACCGGCAACCCAATCCCAAAACTCGGATCAGGCGAATTCCCGGTGCGGGGCCGGACGTTGTGCGCAGTTTGCGAAAATACCATCCTCGCGCCAATAACTCATGTCAACGGCAACGCACTCCGCAGCTGTGTATCCTGAATGATGCAGTTCCCGCCAATAGACGGGCGCGATTTGGGTAGCGTATCGGCACAAGTGATCGAGAGGCACGCCTGCAACTCGCTCACCCCCGCTAATCATCCAGCCGATGAAATATTCTTCAAATTCTTCCGGGGACACGACCTTTCGATCACGTTCGGCTACGAGACGCAAAAGCTGCGTGCTGACTGGCATCAAACCCTCTCAATGGTTGAGGCACTGGCTTATCGGAGTCTTGTTGTAGACTTGCCTTCGCTACCATCATGGAACTTCATTTTCGCCGGCCATCGACTTGGCCAAGGCAACCACGGCTCTTCTTACCTTCGGATATCGAATTCGCCGGAAGGCGTGATTGAGCTCCCGCCCCTCTGCCGTCTGTAAAAACAAGGATAATTCGTCAGATCTTTCTACGCTCTGGGATACCGGTTCCGTTTTACCTCCGTCTGGAAAGAAGAAGGATATCGGAACCTGGAAGATTTCGCTTATCTGGTGAATCCTGCTGGGGCTGACCCGGTTCTTGCCATTTTCGTATTTTTGTATCTGTTGAAACGTTATGCCAAGCCGTTCGCCAAGTACGGTCTGGCTCATCTGAAGGAACGTGCGTTGCAGGCGTATTCTGGAGCCAACGTAGATGTCCGTCGGAAGAGGCGTTTTCATAAAGCTGATCCTGTTGAGATACTGCTTGCCCTGAGATCGGCATAGCTATGGCGCAAACCTTCATCCGAGCCGCCATTTACAGCCCTCAACTCATGAATGGGCGGAAACGACTGTGGTGTTGTGCAACATCTGGTCGCGGCTTTCAAGAAAGCTCACGGTTTCAGGCGCGGGCATCGCTTTGCCGAAAAGGTAGCCTTGGCCGATATCGCAACCTTGCTGTAGAAAGTACGCCAACTGGGAATTCTCTTCGATTCCCTCGACAGTCGTCTTGATTTCAAGGCCCCTGCTGAGGTTCAGGAGTGCTTCGACGATTTTGTCGTGTCGGCCACCCTTGTTTCGAAGTGACGAGACGAAACTTTTGTCAATCTTGATCTTGTCGAATTTATACCGAGCCAACTGTGCCAGGCTGGAATAGCCGGTGCCAAAGTCGTCGAGTGCGATTTGGATACCGGCATTGTGCAGATCGTCAATGATCGAGGCAGCCAGATCCGGATCCTCAATCAATGCATTTTCGGTGATTTCCACTTCCAGACGTGCGGGAGAAAGTCCGACCGCCTTCAGAATTTCCAGAATTCGTGACGTGAGCAGCCGGTCCTCCATCTGAACGGGGGACAAATTGAAGGAGAGAACGATGTCGTCCGACCACAGTTTTGCGTCTTCACAGGCCACTTTCAGTAGCTGCTGAAACAGTGTGGTAATCAAGCCGGTCTCCTCGGCGATCGATATGAAAAGTTGCGGCGAAACAATGGAGCCGTCCTCTTCCGTCCATCGTGCAAGGGCTTCAAAGCCACAAACAGAGCCTGAGCGAAGATCGATAAGGGGTTGATAAAAAGGCTTGATGCGTCCCGCCTCGATCGCATCTCGCAGCTTGCCCTCGAGTTTGGCACGGGCCGATACCTTCAGCTGCATGTCCTCGTGAAACAGAAAGGACGTGTTGGCGCCTTTGCTCTTGGCCTCATAAAGGGCGATGTCGGACTTGTGACAAACATCCTGCGGTAGATCGCCATGCTCCGGCCAGCGGGCATATCCGATACTTGCCCCGACCTGACAGCAGATCATGCCCACCTGGATCGGGCGGGTTACGGAATGAATGATCAGGCTGGCAAAGCGCTCTTCCTTCTCGGGTGCCAATCCCCTCGCGACGACGATGAACTCGTCACCACCAAAACGGAAAACGCAGCCTTCGGCGGCAAATGCCGCCAGGCGTTTTGAAACCTCCCGCAACAACTGGTCTCCGCCTTGATGACCGACCAGGTCATTGACCTTCTTGAACCCGTCGAGGTCGATCGAAAAAATCGTCGCAATCGGCAGACGGGGGGCCTCGTCATTCGAGGGAGCTTGTAAAATTTCGAATTTTTCGAAGGCGTACCGGTTTGGGAGCCGTGTTAGATGATCATGTGTGGCGATCCAATGTGCCCGTCGGGCATGTTCGTGCTGTCGCTGCATCTCTTTGCGTAGATCGAAGATCCGCAACAGTGAATAGACGAAACTCGCAAGCCCGACGATAAACACGCTGAGAACCAGGATGTCGATCGTAGGGACACTAAGACTTCGAAAGATATTGAAGATCTGAATGTGCCAGCCGTATCCGACGCTCCACAGAATCAGCGCGCTCGCAATCAACGCAAGGAGTTGCTTTCCCGCTCTGCTCTCGAAAAACTCAGGCACTGAACTTTCTCCATGGCCGCGCATCAACTCGATCAGTTATGACCGTGACGATGCCGGCGATTTTCCACGTATTGGTAATTCCTATCAGCTAAATCCGCATTTCCGCCAAGCATAAGCGCACGGCGAACATTCCATCCGTTTAGGAAAAGCGCTTCATCGGCCGATCCCAGGAGATCCTTCTTTCCGCGGATGCCGCCTGCGTTCAGCGTCGTTATTCCGATGCTCACTGTTCACCCGTCCGCCTTTCACTGCCCACATGCTCGATGTCCATGCTCAGCACCTACAAAGAAGTCTTGCGACTGAAAGAGCTGAAGCGCTGACGCATTGGGGAATGATGACGGCAATCTCCTCGCCGCCGTACCGTGCAACCACACTGCGAGGAGAGGACGCCATGATCTCGGCTAGAACGCGCGACCCAGTTTCCTATCGCTCTCTAGCCGGGCGACGCAGCCCTGGATCTTCGCCATGAGCAAATCGAAATCAACTGGCTTGGTAAGGTAGTCCGCCGCTCCAGCCTTAAGAGCTGTGACCATGTTGTCCTTGTCGCTCAGCGCTGTCAGGAAGATGAAAGGAATGTTGGCCAGTTGCTCGTGGTTCATCTGTACTTCGGCGAATAGCTGATGGCCATTCATTTCGGGCATGGTGATGTCGCACACGACGATATCGGGCCATTTGCCGATGATCAGTTCGAGTGCCTGCTTTCCGTTGCTGGCTTCGAGCGTAGTAAAGCCGGCTTCGCTGATCTCTTCGACCAGAAGGTTGCGGATGTCGTCTTCATCTTCGACGCAAAGGATGGTGATCATAGGCTTATCCTGCTTTCGCTTCGCCGCACTCAGCGGCGGTGAGCATTGGATTGGTGATAGGAAGAGTTACGGTAAACGTGGACCCTCTGGCCTTCCGGCTTTCGAGCGAAATATTCCCCTTATGTGCCTCAACGATCTGTTTCACGAGGTTTAGGCCAATTCCCGTCCCCGCAATCCCGGTCGAACTTCTGGCGCGGAAGTAACGCTGGAACATTTTTGGCAAGTCGTCGGCATCAATACCGACCCCTGTGTCCGCCACAGTGACGCATGCGCTGCCCGCGTCTGAATACCCGGTTATGTAGATGTCCGGCGAAACCGGCGCGTACTTCACGGCGTTTGAGATGAGGTTTGAAAACACCTGTTCCATTGCCACCGTATCAGCAACCACGACGGGTGGGAGATTGTTAAGTTCCAGGTGGAAGCGGTGAGTAGCGGCGATGGATTGCTGCCGTGCGACGCACCGCTCGATAACCTCTCTCAAGGAACAGGGGCGGAATTCGTATGTCATGTTCCCGTGTTCGATGCGGCCCGCCGAGAGGAAGCTCTCCATAAGGTCCACCATCCGCGAAACGGCGCCGCGGATCAGCCCAGCCTTTTCTTCAACGAACTCGCTCGTGACGGCATGCCTGCGCCGCTGGAGCCGCTGGGCCGCACCGTCGATGATGGCGAGCGGCGTTCGGAACTCATGGGAGGTCATCGTTACGAACTGGCGCTGCAGCTCGTTGATGTGACGTTCCTGGTCGAGTAGTCTCCTGAGTTCCTCGGCCTGCCGTTCGATTTCTTCGGTTCGAAGCGAAACCAGCTCCTCAAGTGTTTCCTTGTGTCTGAGGAGTGCCTGCTCGGCTCGTCTGTTTATCGTGACGTCGAGATAGGTCAACACACTTCCACCCCCGGGCTTTGGCGCCGATCGCATTTCTATGACGAGACCCGTCCCGACCTCGCGATCGAAACGATGCTCCTCGAAGCGCCGGACATGGCTGAGGCGCTCGCGCACCTTTTCTTCGGGATCGCCTGGGCCATATTCGCCCCGGTGTGCGTTGTATCTGAACACGCCTTCGAGGTTCGAGCCGGCGGGAAACATGTCTTCCGACAGATCCAGCAGCTCATAGAATTTTCGGTTGGTCACCAGCATAGTAAGGTCGTTGTCGAGTACGCAGATACCGCCAGGAAAGTTGTCGATCGTGGCGTGCAATAGGCCCGTCGCATCTTCACGACTGTCGTTTTCTCTGGCTTCGTACACATTCGACATCAACTCATCCTAAATTAGCGCACGGTCAGATTGCCGCAGGACGGAATGCAACTCCCGTCATCGTTGTAATCACCAGATGTTAGTTGTGTATTAAAATCAGGGCAGCAACTTTAGGGATACGATTGGGGAGTGGCATAATCTGTAAGGAGTGCCGTCTTGCATGAAGCACAATCACGAGGCCCGGTCTTGGGCACAGTTTGCGAACTCATTGGCAACCTTTCGGCGTCAACGTTCTCAAGACGAAGTGACCGAGTCCTGAATGCGGCCGCCATAGGAACCTCTCACCATCAGTTGCCAATTGCTGGCAACGTTTTCAAACCGCGTCTTGAATCACCATCGGCGTGCTCCGAAATTGATTGTCACGGTTGCTCGTTGAGGATCTAACGCTGGAGCGCTGTCTTAGGCGCTCCTGTACCCCTGTTGCTTCAAGTAGGACATGGCTATGCGAGGCATCAGTCAAAAACTTTACCAAAACTCCAGAATGGGTCGGAGCACGACCCTTTGTGGGTGTATGCTGTTTCACAATCATATCATACGTTGTATCGTGGAATGGCAGGTGGTCCGGTGGGATTCGTCAGAAGTGTAAGGGAGCATACCGTCGATGAACTTCGCCAGCCCTATTCATTCCTCGCAACCTCTGATTTTTCTTGCCGGGGCCTATGAGGAAGTATCGCCAGTCGCCCTCAGCCTTCGAGAAATAGGATGTTCATGCGTTTGCTCTCCAGATTACCGGACCTTTGAGCAACATGTCCGATTGCTAAAGCCGGACCTCCTGTTGCTGGATAGCGGTATCTACGGGGATTTCTTCGGTGATGCAAAGCGTCGCGACGAGATCCAGTCTATTCCAGCGATTCATCTCGTCTCCACAGCCGCCGACAGGGCGCCGGCATTTGCCGCGGGTGCAGTGGACTGTGTCATCAAGCCTGTACTGACCGAAGAACTGATGGCGCGTGTGCAGGCCCGTCTCGAGTTGACGCAGACGCAGAAACAGCTTGCCCAGCGCAACATGCAATTCACCACCATACTGGAAAGCATCGGTCAGGGCGCCTGTTTGTTCGACGCGGACCAGCGGTTGGTACTGTCCAATCGCTGTTATGCCGAGGTGTATGGCCTGGCTCCGGAGATGATCAAGCCCGGAATGACTTTGAGTGCTATAGCCGAGTTGCGTTATTCCGTCGGCGCTGGTCCCGTCGTGGCGTCCGACGAGTTTCTGGCTTGGTGCGACTCGATCAATTCCAGGTCTTCGCCGCAGGACTGGTCGATGGAGTTGACGTCGGGCAAAGTCATTCGCGTTCATCATGAACGAACATCCGACGGCGGATGGGTTTCTACGCACGAGGATATTACCGAGCACCGAACCGCCGAACGCCAGATAGCGCATCTGGCGCTGCATGATCCGCTAACCGATCTGCCCAACCGCGCCGCACTGAAGCAGAAACTCGAGGCATTGCTCGAACAGCATCGCACGCAAGGGTCACAGTTTGCGGTACTGTGTCTCGACCTGGACCGTTTCAAGGAGGTCAACGACGTCTTCGGCCACAATGTCGGAGACCTGGTTTTATGCCTGGCAGCCAAGCGTTTAAAAGCAGTCGCGGCGGGTGCCTTCGTCGCACGCTTGGGCGGTGACGAGTTCATGGTTTTGGTTGAAGCTGATGCCAGCTCCGTAGCACAGCTCGCCGATCTGATTATCACCGTTCTGAGCGAGGATGCCGAGATTGAGGGGACCCGGATCCGAATGGGTACGAGCCTTGGCGTCGCAGTCTTTCCAGCCGATGGCGACAGTGCCGCCGACCTGATGGGCAACGCCGACGCCGCTCTCTATCGCGCCAAGGCTGACGGACGTGGCGCCGCCCGATTTTTCGAACCGCAAATGGATAAGTGGTTGCGAGAACGGCGAGCATTGCAGCGTGACCTGCAGGCTGCAATTTCGCAACAGCAATTGTCGATCTTTTATCAGCCACAGGCTAACATCGGCGGGGATGTCACTGGCTTCGAGGCCTTGCTACGGTGGAATCATCCGATCCGCGGCACTATTCCACCGTCCGTCTTTATTCCGATTGCGGAAGAGAGCAGCCTGATGCTCGAGATCGGCGAGTGGGTGTTGCGTGAGGCCTGTCGCGAGGCAGCCTCGTGGCCGCGGAAGCTTTCGGTCGCCGTCAACCTCTCTCCGGTGCAATTTAAGCATGGCGACCTGACCGGCCTTGTAAAGTCAGTCCTGATTGAAACCGGACTTGAGCCCGAACGGTTGGAGCTCGAGATCACCGAAGGTGTTTTGATCGATGACCATGAACGAGCCATTTCGACGTTGGGGCACCTCAAGGCGCTGGGTGTACGCATCGCCATGGATGATTTCGGAACCGGCTATTCATCCCTGTCCTATCTGCAATCCTTTCCCTTCGATAAGATCAAGATTGACCAGTCTTTTGTGCGTAACATCGGGCTTTCCCAGTCTTCGGCGATCATACGGGCGGTGATTGGACTCGGGCGCGGGCTGGATCTACCGATTATCGCCGAAGGCGTGGAAACAACGGATCAACTGGTGTTCCTAACCCGTGAGGCGTGCGATCAAGTGCAGGGCTACCTGGTGGGCCGCCCCCGTCCGATTTCCGACTATGCCAAGCATGTCGGACGAGCGGACGCGCCGCCAGTATCCATTCCTGCCGAAATGTCCCGTCATTCGGTCGCAAGCCGCCACAGCTCAGGCGGGAGCTCGCCGTTGTAACCAATGAAGGATTCGGCCAGATCCTGACGGAAGTGCAAAACATCGAACGCAGAAAAGGCGGTGTCCCAGGCCATGTTGTCCCATCACAGGCGAACGGCGATTTTCGCCGGGGCAAAGTTGCATCGACGTCGCTTTACTACTTCGGTACATTCAAACACAATGAATCAGACGATTTGCCGCGGTCGAACCCGCTTGGTCAAAAACTGATTTGATGCCCCCGAAACGTATGAGATGGCCCGATGCTCAAACGCATTAATCTAAAGCAGGTACGGGTGGGCATGTTCATCGAGGCGATCGAGGGGCACTGGATAGATCATCCCTTCTGGCGTAACCAATTTCGACTTGACCGCGCCAGGGACGTTGAGAAGCTGAAGAGCAGTAATGCCGCTGCGGTGGTCATCGATACCGACAAGGGATTGGATGTCGTCTCACCTTCGGCCACGAAGGAAAGCGCAGCAGCACCCAAAAATCCCTCACTGAAACGCGCCTTAGAGACGATCGAGCAATCGAAGCCGCTGATCACGGAGATGTTCGAAAATGCGAGGATGGGAGGCGCCGTTCCGGTTTCACACGCCGCGCAAGCCGTCAGGCATATAGCGATATGCATGCAACAAAGCTCAAGGGCATTGATCGAAGTGACCCGTCTCAAATCCAGAGACGAATACACTTTTCTGCATTCCATCGCCGTCAGTGGCCTAATGGTTCATTTGGCACGCGCTGTCGATCTCGACGAAGAGACCGTTCGTGACGTCGGGATGGGTGGACTTCTCCATGACATTGGGAAAATGCGCATCCCGCTGAAAGTGCTGAACAAGGTCGGGCCGCTCAGCGACGAGGAAATGGATCAGATCCGCCTGCATCCCCGCCACGGCTACGAGTTGCTCGCCCGGCAAGGCGGCGTGTCGAGAGTAATACTGGACATCTGCCTCCACCATCATGAAAGTATCGATGGGAGGGGCTACCCGAAGGGGCTTGCCGGCAGCGAAATTAGCGTTCCAGTCCGCATCTGCTCGATTTGCGATGTCTACGATGCGTTAACATCTGCGAGAGCGTACAAAAAGGCATGGAGCCCAACAGATGCAGCACGGTTCATGCTTGAACAGGAGGGTCGGTTCGACCGTCGGCTGCTGATGCAATTCTTTCATAGCTTGAACCTTTAGCGAAGCTCGACGCCGCAGCGGACCTGACGGCAGCTGTCGTCTTTGCGGCGCTTTGCACGGCTTTTAGGGGCTCGGTGGGCATTTCTGCAATAGTACCCGCTAAGGGAAATCGAAGGTGTTTGGATTGAAGCGGTTAGCGCGGATCGCGCCTGAAGCGTTCGAGGGGAACGTCAACTTCATTCCAGAGATAATCGCCGGTCAGCGCGATATGCGCCCGTTTGCATCACGTAGTTGCGGATTTCACTAAATTGGGACAGCGGTTTCAGCAAGTCGCGGACAAGCATTTCGCTAAGTCGCGGACAACGGATGCGATCGAGTTCCGGTTGCTTTGTTGCTGTTACGGGTGATTGATTTCGGTTATTTCGCCGCCGGTCAAGAGCGTCGGTGCTTTTCGTTTCCGCATGCTGTCGCCTTCGAGCGTTATGCGGTGTGCGTTGTGAACAATACGGTCCAAAATCGCATCAGCTAAAGTGGCCTCTCCGATCATTTCGTGCCAGGCGGCCACGGGAAGCTGAGCCGTGATCAGGGTCGATTTCCGCCGATATCTTTCCTCGAAGATTTCCAGGAGATCGAGGCGCTGTCTGTCGTTCAGCGTAGGGGTTCCTGGTGCGATGTAGTGCCAGTCAACCTTGTGATCCTTTGACCAGGCGAGGATGGCGTTCGAGGTGAGTTCTGTGCCGTAGCACATTGGGAATCTCGCTCTGTCGTGGCCGACGGCGCGCGAAGCCGTGCGTAGCGCAGCGCGCCGTCCTGGTGGTCATGGCCGGCACTCGGGTCTCTAAAGTGAAGTTGTTGAAGCAACACTTTGGAGCAAGACAGACCATGACCAAACACCATTCTATGCCCATTAATGCCGTGCTGGTAGCGATCGATATGTCCAAGCACCGTCAGGAGGTGCTGATCGCGCGGCCTGAGGGCGGTCGCCGCCGCCGGATGACCGTGATGGCGACAAAGATTGACTATGACCGTCTAGCCGATGAACTTGCAGCCATCGGACGGCCAATTGTTGTCGGCTTTGAAGCCACCGGTAATTATCACCGCACCCTCGCATATCGGCTGCTGATGGCTGGATTCGAGCTTCGGCTGATCTCCTCCGTCGCATTGGCGCGAACGCGGGAAGCGCTTCGAAGCCCGCGCGAGGGCTGCCAAGCTGCGTCATGATGCAAAGATCGAGAATGCCGACTTTCGTGCAGCACGCGGCCCCGATCGCAACCTGTTCATGGCGCTTGCCGGCTGCGACTGGATCAGAAAGCACCACAGCCTTCTCATCACCGGGCCAGCCGGTGTTGGCAAAAGCTGCCTTGCCTACGAACTCGGCCACAAAGCATGCCGCGAGGATTTCTCCGTCGCCTACCACCGGGTTCCCCGGCTGTTCGCCACGCTCGCCCTTGCAAGGGGTGACGGGCGATATGGCCGGATTCTCAAATCACTCGCCAAGACCGACCTGCTTATCCTCGATTAACGTGCACTGCGCAGAGATGTGGAGCTGACACCGCAAGAATCCGCAGACGCGCGACTTCCCACGATACAACTCCACATAACTGAGCGTCTACAAGCTGCGCAGCCAGCCTAATATCCCGCCATCATGAGCGATGATCGTCTGATCTTTTGCCGATGACATCACGTCGGGAAAGACTTGTTCGAGCGCTTGCCGCTTCATATCGATATCGGCCCGCGCGTAGCGCATCGTTACGTTCAGCCCCGAGTGGCCAAGCCATTGACTGATGGTGGCGATGTCAACACCCGCCTTGAGAAGGTGGATGGCCGTCGTGTGCCGCATATCAGCCCGTACCCTGCAGAGGCGTCTTAAATGTTGCGGCGTCGAATTTGAGGAAATGCTCGATGAGACCCGGCGAAGTGAGGCGATCCGACTGATCCGCGAAGGTCGTCACAGTATGACCGAGATCGCCTATAGGGTGGGTTACAGCGATCCCGCGCATTCACGCGCGCGTTCAGACGTTGGACAGGAATGGCGCCATCTCGATTTCCAACAGATCTCTTGATATGAGGGGATGAAGGCATGGGCAGACGCCGCAAGAATGACGCCGAGCTGGCGCGTGTCTGAAGTCATGAGGTTGGCGGCTCGGTCAACCGCCTGGAGACGTCCCCCACCAAATTTAAGCGCCACACTGCGAAATTCAGCGCGGTCGCGAACGTCACCCATATAAGATAAGGCACAAGTAGTAGCGCGGCTGCGAAGTGGATCGGATAAAAAAGTATGATGGTTGCGACGATGGATAACCAAACCAGGACGATGTCGACGAAGCCAAGGTCGGGGCGATGTAGGCCAAAGAAGAGCGGTGTCCAGGCAGCATTGAGAATAAGCTGCACTGCGTATATTGCCAGCGGCAATCCCGCGCCGGCGAAGCCGACTTCTCGCCAGACCAGCCACCCGGCAACGGCGATCATTAAATAGAGGACCGTCCACACTGGGGCGAAAAGCCAGTTCGGCGGACGCCATCGTGGCTTTTTCAATTGTTCGTACCATTCGCCCGGACGAAACCAAGCGCTCGTCAGCGCCGCGAGGAAACAAGCGATGGTGAAGCAACCAAGTCCGATGAGGGAGGAAATGTCCAACTAGGTGAGCCTTCTCATTTTTTCTCCATCATCGGGCGACATCATAGGAAAAGTCGCACTAGCTTGGGTCACGGCTGCGCATTGACTAGCGGTCCATCCGCCGAGACCTGCTGCAACAAACTCTGGATATCGGCCATTGCAAATGGCTTGGCGAGAACGGGCGTGCCCGCAAACTTGGGATCCAGACCACCGGCGCCATAACCCGTCGCGAACACGAATGGGATGCCACGCTCCTTCAGAACGTCGGCAATCGGATAACTCGGCTTTCCATCCAGATTGACGTCGATGATCGCCAGGTCGAATGTGCCTGTCCGTGCAGCGTCAAGCGCCTCCTGCATCCGAGATGCCACAGCGCCAACCTCATGGCCCATCTCTGTCAACGTGTCTTCAATAAAGAAGGCAATGAGCGCCTCATCCTCGACCACAAGCACGCGAAGTTTTTTTGCCAAAAGGCTCATCGCTTCCATCCTTTCAAACGAGCCGCTATGGCAAAACAATCATGTCACTGGCATTGCGATTTCGCACACGACCCCGCTCGGCTCGAATGAGAGCGTTACCTGTGCATCGAATTCGCGTTGGAGCGCACGCTCGAGAAGGCGGCTACCGAAGCCTTTCTGGGTCGGTGATTGGACTTCCGGCCCACCAATCTCCCCCCAGCGCAATTGGAGACGGCGCTCTCCCTCCGCCCCGACGACTTGCCAGTGAATCTCGATGTGCCCCGTCTCGTTCGCAAGGGCGCCGTATTTTGCTGCGTTGGTGCAAAGTTCGTGAAAAGCCATCGATAGCGAGAGAGCGAGTTTGGGCTTGAGACGCAAGGCAGGACCCGAAATCTTAACCCTCTCCTCAGGCCGGACGCAGATCGGCGCGATCGTCCGAGCGATCAATTCGTTGAGGTCGACCCCTTCCCAGTCCTCGCGCGTCAGCACGTCATGGGCCCTGGACAATGCGATAATCCGAGTTTCGAACTGACGGAAAGCGGGCGTATGTGCCTCCCCGCGAAAGGACTGTGCGGCCAGAGACTGAACCGTCGCGAGTGTGTTCTTCACCCGATGGTTGAGCTCGTTGACCAGCAACTGCCGGCGCTTTTCATGACGACGTTTCTCGGTGATATCCCGGGCGATCTTGGATGCTCCGATCACCTTGCCGCGACCATCCTTAAGGGGCGAGACCGTCAGCGAAACATCGAGCAGGCTCCCGTCCTTACGCACGCGTACGGTCTCGTAGGGTGCGACACGCTCGCCCCGTCGGATGCGATCGAGGATCTCTGGCTCTTCGTCCTGGCGATCCGGTGGAATCAGAATGTTGACCGGCTTGCCTATGACCTCCGCCGCTTCGTATCCGAATAGACGTTCCGCCCCCTTGTTCCAGGTCTGAATAACGCCATTCGTGTCCTTGCTGACGATAGCGTCGTGGGAGAACTCGACGATCGCGGCAAGACGCCCGGCATACTCTTCGGCCTTTTTCTGCTCGGTCACGTCAACCAGCATGTTTATTGCACCCACCAGCCTGCCGTCGGAGTCGTGCAGGGGTGTCGGGTAGGGGATAAACGGGACACGTGTGCCGTCCGGGCGCTCCGCGACCGCTTCTATCCCCCGGACAGGCCGATTTTCCTTGAGCGCGACGGCCATAGGGCACTGGTCGTGTGGCAGCGGTGTCCCATCCGGATTATAGAGACGCCAGGTGACACACCATTCCTCTCCCGGTCGCGGCGTCCGTCCCGCCAGGTCGACCGCTGCCTGGTTGAAAAATGTGATCCTTCCGGCGGCGTCTGTCGTGTAGACTGCGGCTGGCAGTGCCTCGAGCAGCTCGCGCATGTGACGTTCGCTCTGAAGGATTTTGTCCTCCATCCGCTTGGCTTCCGTCACATCCTGGATCACCCGGACCCCGTAGCGAAATTTGCCGGAGGCATCCCGTACGCAGGATCCATAAACGTCGAGATGCACCAGCGCGCCGTCTGGTCGCGCCGCGCGCTTGCGCACGGAGTAATGGTTGATTTCGCCGCGGATTTGCTGCGCGTAGAGCTCGGAATCGTGCTGACGGTCATCCACGTGCGTGTAGTCGAAGAACGTCATGTTCAGGAGCTCGTCGCGGGAGCGTCCCAACATTTTGCAAACGGCGTCATTGACGCGAAGCAGCCGGCCCTCCGCGTCCGCTTCGGCGATGCCGATAGTTGCGGCTTCATAGGTGGCCGCCAGGCGCTCCTCGCTCTCGCGCTGCGCGCCCTGGGCTTCATGAAGGCTCGTGACATCGGTTGTGAAACAGCGAGTGTTGATGAATTTCCCGCCGTCGAAGCGGCTGTTAGACGTGATCAGCACATGCTTGACCGACCCGTCCCTGGCCCGCAGCCGCGCGGGATAGCGATCGAGCTTTTCTCCGCAAGAGAGCCGGTGCAGGATATCGCCGATAACGGGCGCATCCGCGTGGAACTCCGCGATGTGCCGTCCGACATACTCGTCCGCGTCGTAGCCGAGCAAGGAGAGCTCTGCCTTGTTGGCGCGCAGGATAATGCCTTCACCGCTCACGATGTGAAGACCTATCGCGCTGTTTTCGAAGAAATCGTCGAGCTCCGCGGCCCGGCTTCGCACTTCACCTTCCAATGCCTTGCGCTCGGAAATGTCCTGGAAGCAGTTGACGGCTCCCTGGATCCGGCCGCGGTGGTCCCGCAACGGGCGGATATTCACAAGGGCAATGATTCGAGAGCCGTCCGGCCGTTCCATCACGACTTCAGCATTCTGTGTCGCCACGCCGGTCTTTACGGCCTCGGCCATCGGGCAGTCGTCGGGGGAAAGCGGGGTGCCGTCCAGGCGGAACAAGCGATGGGATCCGCAAAAGCGGTGCTTCGCCTCATCAATTGGGGGAGCCCTTCCCCATAGTTTCGAGGCTTCGTTGTTGAAACGCACAAGCCATCCGTCGTGGTCGCACACATAGACAGCACCTGGAATCGCTTCGAGCACGGTGGGCGCGGCAGCTATGAGGGCTTCGTACTCAGTTAGCCTGCGCGCGGCGTTCGGAAATTCCTCGACGTTCGACATTTGGCCCCCTGGTTCAAACGGATGCTTCTGCTTCGGCGAGGCGCAGCAAAATCAAATGCCAGCGACGCAAAATTCAATGCATCTTGGTTTACCGATTCAGAAGAACACATTGTAACGCGAGCGCGAGCCAAAAGGTTCCTTGCTCAAGTCGTCTTTCTTGACAACTTGGACATCGTCAATGCGCCAGATGCTTTAGGGTCGGATTGAAACGATCAGGAATTGCTAGGACCAGAGGATGCTTGATGTCGGTACTCGTCCGCAATAACGTGAAGATCGCGGGCCAGGGAACGCGCTCGATGATGTTCGCCCATGGCTTCGGCTGCGACCAGAATATGTGGCGTTTCATCGCCCCCGCTTTCGAGGACAGCTTCCGGACGGTCCTGTTTGACAACGTCGGCGCTGGAGGGTCAGATCTGTCGGCATTCTCTGCGGCCAAGTACAGCCACCTGCACGGCTATGCCGACGATGTTGTCGAGATTGGGCGGGTGCTGAATATCAAAGGCGGGATTTTCGTCGGACATTCGGTCAGCGCCATGATCGGCGTCCTGGCCGCGAAGAAGGCTCCGGAGCTCTTCGAATGCGTCGTGCTGGTCGGCCCGTCGCCGCGCCACATCGACGACGACGGCTATACTGGCGGCTTCAGCGCGGATCAGATCGAGGAACTGCTGGATTTTTCTCGACAGCAATCATATGGGGTGGTCCGCGGCCATGGCGCCGGCGATCATGGGCAATCCCGACAGGCCGGAACTTGGCCAGGAACTGACCAACAGCTTCTGCCGGACCGATCCAGAGATCGTCAAACATTTTGCCCGCACAACCTTCATGTCCGACAACCGCGAGGATCTGGCGGGCCTCGATGCGCGGGCGCTCGTGCTGCAGTGCAAGGATGACGTTATCGCTCCGGTCAGCGTCGGCGAGTATGTTCACCGGCAGCTTCCCAACAGCAAACTGGTTATCCTGGACGCAACCGGTCATTGCCCCAATCTCAGCGCGCCGGACGCAGTGATCAAAGCGATCCGCGAATTTGTCTAAGGATCCCGCCCCCCCAGAGCCGGCCGTTCCGGACAGTAGTAACCAAGCGGAGGACTTCGAGGACCTCCTCGAACAGGAGGGAAAAAGGTGAAAATCAGAAGGCAGAAGAACGCATCCAAAGACAAAGGCGGTCTTCTCGCACGTGCAGGTCGCGCCAATCGGCAGATCACCGCGTGACCATGGCTAGCAAGCTCTCGCCGGCGTCGAACTGCATTCGCACTTCGACAATCAGAAGTATCGCTACCAGCAGCGCGATACCGGCGAAGGTTAGTCGCTGTATCATGATCATCATGCTCCTGGAGAGGCCAGGCGTGGTTTTGGACGCTTGGACTCCCGGTGGCACCGGAAGCGATCGACACGATAATGTACTCTCCTATGTCGCAATTTTCAAACGCTAACAACTGTCGATTGGGTGAACTCCGAGGTTTTTGTTGGCGGCTAGGTAGGATTTCGCCCCTCTGCACGACCTGCCGGCATTTCTTCCGTCATCGGGCGCAGTTCCGTCTGAAGAGCGATTTGGCGCGGCCGGTCAGCTTCACCTCCCCTTTTCACCGGGCATAATGACTGGACCTGGGCATAGGTTTGGTTCACACTTCTGTCGTGGTCTGAGCATTACGCGTCTCAATGGAGGGCGACATGAAGCACCATGAATTCGATCAACTGCAGAATCTTGCCAGGATCCAGGATTATCCTCATCCCGTCATGCCGCGCGACGAGCGACTCCAACGCTGGGCGGAACTCCTCGAAGCGGATCCGCCGCGGCTTCTCTCGACGTTGCACGAAACCGAATATCAGCCGCGCGCGGTGCGCGCCGTGTTGCGCTGCAACAACTCGGCGATCTCGGTCGCCTTCGACGATCCTGTCCTTCGCGCAGCCGGGATGAAAAACGACACTTACGGAGAGGCTAAACGGTTCTTCGAACTGTCTGACAAGCAATTGCACCGTATCGTCTGCTACTGCCATTTCGGCGCGACGGTAAGCGCTCAGACGACCGCCAGCTATATCCGGGCAAAGCATGTTGACCAGCCGGAAAGTCTTATGGCCCGTCTGCGTGCGATGTTTGTTGGATAAGCCGGCAGGGTCTCTTGGCGCTCGCCGTAAGATTAGGGACCAGCACGCTCGCACCGCGGAACAATTCGCGCGGCAGGCCCACGAGCAGAGTGTGCTGTATCGCTTTACCGACCGCCTCTATCGCGCGCGTTCGATGGGTGATGTCTATGATGCGTCTCTGGATGCAATTGCCGATGGACTGGGTTGCGCCAGGGCATCGATCCTCCGCTTCGACGACCATGGGATCATGCGGTTTGTCGCTTGGCGAAACCTGTCTGCCGCCTATCGGCAGGCCGTCGAAGGACACTCGCCATGGCGCCCGGGCGATCAAAATGCCGAGCCGATCTTCATCGGCGACGTTCAAACGGCTGACATACCGGAAGCTCTGACGGCAACCATCCTGCAGGAAGGCATTCGCGCCTTTGCGTTTATTCCGCTGACGATCGATGACAAGGTCATCGGCAAGTTCATGACCTATTTTGCAGAGCCTCGCGAGTTCACGCCGAACGAGCTCCAGTTGTCAGTGACGATTGCACGGCAACTCGGCTTCAGCATCGGCCGTCGATTGGCTGACGATAACGCCCGGCGATTGAGCGCCGCCGAAGCACCGACGCCCGGGGGTCTGGCGCCGCAAGAGTCGATCTCGGGCAGGCGATGGCGACGGGCAACTACATTGCCACATCAGGTTGAGACACGATTGCCGCAGTCAATTTAGGCTCACCGTAAAAAGCGCGGATCGCTGCGACGACACCGGCGGTTAGGACCGCAATCCCGCCGGCTTCCGTCAACGTCGGCCAACGGCCCTGGGCTACCAGTCCGAAGAGCGTTCCGAAGACTGTTTCCGACACGATCAATTGAGCGGAAAGCACGACGGGCAACCGTTGTGCGGCGATTGTCCAGGCCGTGGCCCCGCCGACGGATGCAAGGATCGCCAGAGCGGTTCCCCAGACATAAAGTGGTGCCGCAACATTCCAGCCGAGGCCGAGCCTGGGCATCTCGAACACGTCCATCACCACACCGACCGGCACGAACGCCAGCATCTCCAGCCCGCCACTGACCATGATAAGCGCTGTCCAGACGCCCGAATCCACGTTCGGGCGCTTCGCAAGTGCACTCTGGTTGAGAAGGGCGAACCATGTCCATAGGGTCACGGCCGCGACCGCCAACGGAATGCCGATCACCAGCGACTGTGTCGTCGCTATGCTTCCCCGGTCGAAGACGCTGATGTTGACGAGGCAAAGGCCGAGTGCTGCCAGCATGAGAGGCAGGAACAAGACATTCCAGGAGACGGTTCTCTGACGCAGGTTTCCAGTAACCGCCAGCACCACCGGCACCAGCCCCAGAAACGCGGGCGCGATCACCGGGCCGGCAAAGATGGCCGCGCCCACGACTGTCAGGAAATAACCGACATAGCCGATGAACCCGAGCCAGAGTGCCATCAGCAGGTCGTGGACGCTCAAATCTCGGGCGGCCTCCCTTCTTAGGGCAAGAATGCCAAGTCCGACGGCGCCGGAGATCACAAACCGGAATACTGCAAAATCGAAGACTGAATAATCGCCGATGACGGAAGGGACGACAAAATTCAGCGACCACGCGAAGGCCGCGAACAGGGCGGCCGCGATGCCGATCAACATGGATATGTTCATGGGACGGCGCCTTTGTTTGGAGGTTGAAATGCGGATCACTCGGTTTGTCACGAAGAGCCGAGGAAGACGGCGCCGAGCGCGACGATCGCGCAGGCCGTGACGCGCCGCAGCGTCAGCGCCTCGCCGAGAAATACCCGCCCGATCAGCACGGCGAACACCACGCTGGTTTCCCTCAGTGCCGTGATCGGTCCGGCCGGGCCTAGGGCGAAGGCCGCGATCACGGCGCCGTAGGCAATGAGCGACACCATGCCGCCGCCGATTGCCTTCCAGGTCTCCGGCGAGCGAAGCTCCAGCGTGAGTTTTCCGCGCATGGCGACATAGGTTGCCGACATCAAGGCGCCATAGATCAGGAAGATCCAGATCGCGTAGGTGCTTGCGTTGCCGGAGATCCGCACACCGATCGCATCGACCGTGGCATAGCTGGCGATGAACAGGCCGGTCAGCAGCGCAAATAGAATGGATGGCGTCGAAGCTCGCGTCCGGCCCAGAGAAAGGCTCATGATACCGAGTGCGACGAGAACGACCCCGACCATCGCAAGCAGGGTCAGATGTTCCCCGGCAAACACCAGTCCGCCAAGTGTCACCAGCAGCGGCACGCTGCCGCGAACAATGGGATAGACTTGCCCCAGTTCGCCATGCCGGTAGGCCGAAACCAGAAAGACGCTGTAACCAACTTGGAGACAGGAGGAGAGGATGAGATACGGCCATGCCCCGGAAGGCGGAAGAGGAAAGATTGCGGCGAAGGGGATGGCGATCAATGCCATCGCCAGGCCCATGACCGTCACCGTCCAAAGCCGGTCTGCGCCCGAGCGCAGGAAGGCGTTCCATGTCGCATGCAGGACCGCCGCAAAGAGCGCGAGCGCGATGACGGTCGCGCTCATCGAGACCCGTCCGGCATGGCAATGATGCTGGACGCCGCCTTGCGGACGTCACGCATGGCAGCGTCCCCCTGCCCCATCTGCGCCAACAGGGTTGCTCCTTCGAGAAGCATGAAGAGCGCGGCGGCCGCACTTTCAGCCCGATCCGCAGGCATTGTCTCATCGAGAATTTGGCGCAGACGTCGTTTCAGGCCGTCCTTGTGCCCGGCAACAGCCTCAAAGACCGGATGGTCGGCATCGCCGAACTCGGCCAGCGCATGCGCAAACAGGCAGCCGTGGAATTCCGGGCTGCGAAACCAGCGCTCATACCAGTCGAAGATGGTGGCGATCTTCTCTTCTGGCGTTGCCACCTGTTCGGCGAGGTCGTCGAGTTGGGCATTGAACCGGTCCGTCCGGTACCGCAACACCTCGACGATCAGTCCGTCCTTGCTGGGAAAGTGGCGATACATCGTCATCTTGGCGACGTCCGCCTCGGCGATGATGCGGTCGATGCCAGTAGCGTGGAAACCGACGCTCTTGAACAGGCCATAGGCGGTTTCGATGATGTGCTGACGTTTATCGGAGACGACTGGTGATGGCATGGCAAAAACCCATGGTGATGAGACAGGTCTGTATCATCACCATGGACTGAATTGCCGTGGCCGTCAAGAAGGCCGCTATCGCATCGCGATCATGGTCAGCGCGACAGCGACAAATGCCAGTGCGGCCGAGATCGCACCGAACGCGCACGTGCCGGTCCAATCCCATAGGGAATAGGCCGCGCCGCCGAGCAGCATGGTCGCCATGAAGGCGGCATTGAGAGGCGCGCGCATCGTGTGCATAGACCGCACTTGGCTGGCGACCCGAGACGGCGTTTCCAACGACACCTAAATCCTTGCCGCGCGCCGTGGAGGATGGGCTCCCTGCCCCCCATCCCTGATTTTCCGACTATCGTGCCGCCGCAAATCAGTTATTCTGAATTCCCGAGATCAATCGACATTTCGGGGGTTCCATGGACATTTCGACCTTACTCGCCTTCGCGGCGGCATTCTTCGTCTTCGCCGCCAGTCCCGGCCCGGACAACATGACCATTGTCGCACGCACGATTTCCAACGGCGCGGCGTCTGGCATCGCCTATGGCGCGGGAACTGTCGTCGGTATCCTGATCTTTCTTACACTCGCCGCCTTCGGCCTTTCGTTTCTCGCGGCCGAGATGGGCATCGTCATGATCGTCCTGCGCTATGCAGGGGCTGCCTATCTGATCTGGATGGGCGTGAAACTCTGGACGGCCGAGCCTGTTGTCCCCGAATTGCAGCCTGTCAGCGGCCGGCGTGGGTTGACCACGGTTTTTGCGACCGGCGTTGCTCTTAACCTCGGCAATCCAAAAATGCCGCTGTTTTATGTAGCGCTGTTGCCGAATGTCGTAGGCGCTTCATTGACGCTCGGCCATCTCGGAGCGCTGGCAGCGGTGATCCTCGTCGTTGAAGTGCTGGTCATCGGCGGGCATGTGATCCTTGCCACCCGAGCTCGCAGGCTTCTGCGCAGCGCATGCATCGTGCGGAGGGTGAACCGAGCCGCCGGTGGCGTCATGATTGGCGCTGGCGTGGCGGTCGTTGCTAGCCGCTGACCACGCGTCACAACAGACTGGTCCCGTGCCTTCGGCGACGAAGGCGGCGTCCGCCTCGCTCAAATCGTAGCGCGCCCGGTCGCCCAAGCCGGCAAGGGAGGCACGGGCCGCCGGCGGGACTGGGGTGGTGAGCGGTGAGCGGAGGCGCGAATCCATGCCGAGAGCTTAATCGCGGCGCGCGGTTTATACCAACAGATTTCGCCTAAACCGCACCGCCCGTCGCCTCCATTTTATGTCCGGTAACCTTCCATTACCGGACATATTCTGATAGCCTCCCAATCATGCAACAGCCCCCGACAAACACGCCCAAAATCGACGATTTTGCCGATCGCGATCCTTCCGACGATGTCGATCTCGTCATGGAAATGGGGGCACCACCCCCCGCCCCGCCGGCGACGCTCGCCCCGCAGCCGACACCTGGTGTCCCGACACCCCACGTCCCGGCGCGGCTGGAGGCCCTGGTCGCGACCGCCACCGCCTACGCCAACGCCGCCAGTTCCGAAAACACCCGCCACGCCTACGCCAAGGACTGGCGCCACTTCACCGCCTGGTGCCGTCGCGAAGGTTTTGATCCGCTGCCGCCGTCGAGCCAGGTCATCGGCCTCTACATTGGCGCCTGTGCATCAGGCACTGCCTCGGGCACCGCTGCCGGCGATCCAAAGCGCGGAGTCCCTCGCCTTTCGGTCGCGACGATCGAGCGGCGTCTCTCCGGCCTGGGCTGGAACTTTACCCAGCGCGGCGCGCCGATGGATCGCTCCGATCGGCATATTGCGACGGTACTCGCCGGCATTCGCCGCAAGCACGCAACGCCGCCACGGCAGAAAGAGGCCGTGCTGGGCGACGACATCAAGGCGATGGTCAACACCCTCGGCCATGATCTGAGGGGTCTGCGCGACCGGGCCATCCTGCTGCTGGGCTTCGCCGGCGGCCTACGGCGCTCCGAGATCGTCGGGCTCGATGTTGTCCGCGACGACGATAGCGACGGCCATGGCTGGATCGAGATTTTTCCCAACCAGGGCGTTCTGGTAACGCTGCGCGGCAAGACCGGATGGCGCGAGGTCGAGGTCGGTCGCGGCGCTTCCGACCAGACCTGCCCCGTTGCTGCCCTCGAAAGCTGGATTCGCTTCGGCCGGATCGCCAGAGGCCCGCTGTTCCGGCGCATCTTCAAGGATAACAAGACCGTCGACGTCGAGCGGCTCTCCGACAAGCATGTCGCCCGCCTGGTCAAGCGGACCGCACTCGCCGCCGGCGTCCGTTCCGACCTGCCGGAAGGGGAACGTGAGTTGCTGTTCTCAGGGCACTCGCTGCGCGCCGGCCTTGCCTCCTCGGCCGACATCGAGGAGCGCTACGTTCAGAAACAACTCGGCCACGCCTCGGCCGAGATGACCCGCAAATATCAGCGGCGGCGCGACCGCTTCCGCACCAATCTCACCAAGGCGTCCGGGCTCTGAATCACGCCCAATATGAGCCAATTTCTCGGCAGGCTGCTCTCAGTTTCGTAGATAACGGGCGCGGACGGCGCCAGCGGGCATCAACTGCTCCGACCGACGCATTCGGACCTTCCGACCTGGAACATGCTATCGACCGCGAAGGTGTCAGCCGCGGGTTTTGCTCGCATTCGGCTTGAAGTTGACCAGCAGGGATTTCAGCTCAATTTCGCGAACGCGCCTCGCCGCCTCGCTCGGGCTCACCCAGTCCAAAACGCGTTGCCCGCGCTCTTTGAAATCGGTCTTGATCTCCGTCACTTCAATCTGAAACATCGCCACGATGCAGGGGGCCACATTGCCGTCATCGAGTTCTTTCAGGTAGGTATAGTGGCCTACTGGCCTCTTTTCTGCCTTACCGCGCACGCCGGCTTCCTCCCATGCTTCAATAGCGGCTGCCTCGTAGGGCTTCTTGCCCTTCATTGGCCATCCTTTGGGAATGATCCATCGCCGACTTTCGCGCGAGGTGATGACCAGGATCTCGATCTCGGGACCACCCTCCTTGTAGCGAAAGCAGAGAGCACCGTATTGCTGGCCAAACGCTTTTCCGAACAGCTTGTTCGGAGTTCGAGCAAGCTGCTGGAGCAGCGTCGGTGATTTGCCCGCCGCGGGCTGGCTGCCTGGTTTCTCTGACGTCATGACAATTGAGCGTGTCAAATTTTCTTTTCTATCTCAATTGCCTGCGATGTTTTATGACAGTTTTATGACAGTGATCCACACCGGAGTGATCACTGCTTCTTCGGGACCGAGGACCAACCGAGTGAAGCTGAAAGCGCAGGAAAAAATCTCAGCATCCGCTGCACGCGGTCTTGCCTCCACGGCCGAGGTCGATGAGCGCTATGCCCAGAAGCAGTTCGGGCTCGCCAGCACGGAGATAACGCGGAAATATCAGCGGCGACGCGACCGCTTTCTCGTCAATCTGGTAATGGCCTCCGGGCTTTGAAGCGCGCCCTCCCCTACCGACGTGAAGCCGTTAAGTCAAAATTGGGTGCCAGATTTTCAGCTTGCCGCTTCAATTGAAATCGGGAAGTAAAAGCCACAGCCCGCGTCCGAAATCGGCCGCAGCAGGCTTGAGATGGGCAATTTGGCGAGATCGTAAGACATTGAAATCATGGTAAATGATTTGCTAAACGGACACCAGTGGATAGTTTGTGTCCGTCACTGCATGGTTCTGCGGGTTGGCGGTATGCCATCGATAAGTATCCCTTATCGGAAGGTATATGTACGCGCGGCTTGTACGCACCTGAAACTGGTGATACGGTGCACTTCACGGCCAAATTCGGAGCTTACGATGCCCCAGACTAGCTACAAGATCAGCGAAGCCCGCAAGAATTTCGCAGAAGTCCTCGAACGCGCCAACCAGGGCGAGGAAATCGTCATCATGCGCGGCAACGAGGTTTATGCTCGTATCGGCCCTGCGGCCGACGGCGGCAAGCGCCCTTTCGGCCTCTTGCGCCAGCGTGGCCTGCCCGACGACCTGTTCGACACGACCGACGCAGAACAGGCCGCGATCGACGCCGGCGATTGGAATGACGACACCGGCATCTGGCAAGGCAAACCCGGCGACAGCGACAGCACGCAATGAAGATCCTACTCGACAGCCATGCAATCTACTGGTGGACCATCGGCAGCGATCGGCTCTCCACGAGGGCACGAACGTTGATCGAGGACAAGGCCAACAGTGTCCTCGTCAGCGCAGTGTCGTTCTATGAGCTGGACAATAAGATGCGTCTGAACAAGCTCGACCTCAAGCCGCAGGAACTGCGAGCAGCCGTCACAGCCAGCGGACTGCAGACCCTTGCCATCTCGGATCTGCATGCCGAGCTCGCAGCCGCGTTCGATTGGGATCACCGCGATCCGTGGGACCGCATTCTTGCGGCCCAGGTGCGGCTGGAGCATTGCACCTTCATCTCGACCGATCTGGCGTTCGACGCGATTCTGCACGAAAGGGTCTGGTGAAGGGCAACAGCGTTGGAGATATTGATTGAGATGGCCGTGGGAACACCTGCGAATAGTGACCAGACTTCGAACCACAAAGAATTTTATGACGAGAACGGACTGCCGAAATGACCAGATCGTCGCCACGTTCGATCGAAAAACGCACCGAAACGTTGGACACCATCGCAGCCGTTCTGCCGCTCGAGCGGCGCGATGAGCTTGCGGAGCTATTGACCGACCAGGATGTCGAGACGCTTCGCCATCTCGTGAATGAGGGTATGGGCGAAAACACGCTGCGCGCTCTGACGTCTGACCTTGCTTACCTACAGGCATGGTCGCTCGCCACGACGAAAAACTCTCTCCCCTGGCCGGCGCCTGAAGCGCTGCTCCTGAAATTCGTCGCCCATCACCTGTGGCAGCCACGACAGCGGGACGCTGATCCTGACCACGGCATGCCGGCCGGAGTCGAGGAGAGCCTGCGTGACCAAGGGTTTCTCCGCACTACCGGACCACACGCGCCCGATACAGTACGCCGGCGTCTGGCCACCTGGTCGACGTTGACGAAATGGCGTGGGCTGGCCGGTTCCTTCTCCTCGCCTGCTCTGAAATCGGCAATCCGGCTGGCCGTGCGCGCAACACCGAGACCACGCAAGCGCAAGAGTGCCAAAGCCGTAACCGGGGATGTGCTGGCCAAACTGCTCGCTACATGTGCCAGCGAAAATCTTCGCGATCTCCGCGACCGGGCCATTCTCATGGTCGGTTTTGCCTCTGGAGGTAGACGCCGCAGCGAGATCGCCGGTCTGCGCAGGGAGCAATTGACCATTGAGGCTCCGGTGACTGCCGAAGGCGGATCTTCGCTCCCCTCTCTGTCGATCCATCTCGGCAGAACCAAAACCAGCGGTGCCCAGGATGATGAGGTCGTCTATCTGACCGGCAGGCCGGTTGATGCGCTCAATGCCTGGCTTGTTGCCGCGAGAATTGAGAGCGGCACTGTGTTTCGGGCGATCGATCGCTGGGGCAACGTTTCGAAGCGCGCTATCGATCCGAAAGCGATCAACGATATTGTCAAACAGCGGGCTGCCATGGCCGGGCTGGAAGCATCGGAGTTTTCTGCACATGGGCTGCGCTCGGGATATCTAACCGAGGCGGCAAACCGCGGCATTCCCCTCCCCGAGGCGATGGAGCAGTCGCGACACCGGTCGGTACAGCAGGCGTCGAGCTATTACAATAATGCCACGCGGCGAACGGGACGCGCTGCGAGAATGCTCTAGCTGAGCCATAGACATCCAGTGATGTTAAATTGTCCGCCTCTTGGATCAGGATGACGACAAGCCTAATAGTCGTAAAAAACCTAGACTTCGGTGCGAAAGACGCTGCGCCACCACCAGCTTAGACTTGGCCGTCACTTTTCTGGCGCGCAGATCAATGGCCGTAGCTCCTGCACGATCACACCGACCCCCGGCGAAACCATGGCCCCGGTCCAGTTGTCGGAAAAGGTCCCTCCCCCGTCGGCGGCCGAAAGCCAGACTACTTCGTTTGTCGCCAGTTCGATTTTCACTTCGCTGCCGATCGGACTGCCCGCGACCGTCTGGACATAGTGACGCTTGATGGGATGGCTTCGCCCCGTTTGATCGACAAGACTGTTTTCTTGGTAGTTCAGGTTTATCGTACCGTGATCCGGATGGGAGGTGCAGTCGGTCGATCGTTCACAGCGAATGGCCGACGAGAACGTGCATGTCCATAGCAAGCCGCTGCGCCACATGGGATTATCCGCGGCGCTTGCGGTTGTTGTCGCCAGCAGTAGGACGGCGATAAGCGGGTGCTTTGAGGCCACGGTCACTCCCATCATTGTCCGGATGAACCGCATCCGAAGCGGACAGATGGAAGGAGTAATTATAGTTTCTTAAGATCGCAAGGCAGAATGATCGATCAGTCCACTTTGACTTCGGCTTTTTGCCCCATCATCAGCGCTTGCAAGGGGATCTTCAGATTTGTGCTGATCCGCGTGATGACCTGCAGCGACGGGTTGGCGGAACCGTCGAGAATCTGCAGATAGTAAGGCGAGGTGATCTCGCACAAGCTCGCCATTTCCTTTTTATTGAGGCCGCGCTTCTCCCTCTCGCGCTCCATGGTCATCGCCATGTTTCGCAGGATCATCGTTCCCAGATCAGTATCGGTCTTCTTGCGCT
>UCML01000064.1:0-22349 GCA_900473675.1 Hyphomicrobiales bacterium
GGCGCCATCCAGACATGACATCGCCCCCTAAAGATACCGTTTCCGAAGACGCTGCACCGTCTCTCAGACAGGCGCTGGCGGGTCGTTGGCCTTCAGCTTCAGGCGACTGCCTCCCCTCCCCCGCCCCAGCAGCTCGAACAAAGCCCTCGGGGCCTGACCGCCTGAACGCATAAGGTGGCCAAGATGGTCGAGCGCACGGCGCGGTCGCCGGCGTGCGCGGCGGCTCGAGGAAAAGGGGAACGGGCATAGAGTGTTCTCGGACCATTCCCTGTGGCAGCATTTGCTTCCTCCTCTGACGTAAAACATTGCTGTGCGCAGAAACAGCTCGGTCATGCCTTCGCCGAAAATGACCCGCAAATAACAGCGACAGCGCGACAGGTTCAGGGTCAAACTGACGAAGTAGCGGATTTATAAGCTGAACCCTCTATCGCGATCCTTGCTCCTCGAATATATGTCGATAAAAGCCAATTTCATCGACACGTTCTCGCGACATGTCGTCGCCATCGACATATCAGCATGACGTGTCGACAAATCTGCGGAACGCCGACATGTCATTCAATCCAAAACGGCCTCACAACGACCTGCCTTCCCTCCCCCCGGGCGCCGAAATTGAATCAAAAGCCATTCTTCGGGCCTGCATTGGCGCGCGCGCAGCTATTGCCGAACTGAAGATTGCCGGCCAATTGATCCCGAACCAGGCCGTCCTGATCAATTCGATCCCGCTTCTTGAAGCGCAAGCCAGTTCCGAAATAGAGAACATCGTTACAACGACCGACCGTTTGTTTCGCTTCGCCAATGAAGAAGGCAACCAGGCCGATCCGGCCACGAAGGAAGCTCTGCGGTATCGTACAGCTCTGAACCGGGGTTTCCATACGCTGACAGAGCGCCCCCTTTCGACCGCGACGGCAATCGAGGTCTGCCGGACGATCAAGGGCGTCGATCTCGATATCCGAGCAACACCCGGGACGGCCCTGATGAACGAAGCGACTGGCGCGGTCATTTATACGCCGCCCGAAGGTCAGGAGCTGCTGCGCAACAAGCTTTCCAACTGGGAGCGTTTCATCCACGAGGCCGAGGAAGTCGATCCCCTTATCCGGCTCGCCGTCATGCACTATCAGTTTGAGGCCATTCATCCGTTCATTGATGGCAATGGCCGTACCGGGCGCGTGTTGAACCTACTGTATCTCGTCGACAAGGGACTGCTGGAAATCCCTGTCCTCTACCTCAGCCGCCACATCATCCGGAATAAGCGAACCTACTATGACCTTCTCCTCGCAGTGACCGCTGAGGCGGCTTGGGAGCCATGGATACTTTTTATGCTCGAAGCGGTCCGCGCGACCGCCGAATGGTCAACCGCAAAAATTCGGGCGATCCGTGACCTTCTTGATCAGACGGCAGAACGTCTGCGGCGAGATGCACCCAGGATCTATTCCCGCGAGTTGACCGAGGTCATTTTCGTCAATCCCTACTGCCGGATCGGTGATCTCGTGACGACCGGTATCGCCAAGCGGCAAGCTGCATCCACCTATCTCAAGACGCTTGTCGGTCTCAGCCTGCTTGAAGAAGTGAAAGCCGGACGTGAGAATCTCTATATCAACCCTGCCTTACTAACTCTCCTGTCAGAGAGGAATATAGCTTGATACGCACGAATACGTCACTGTTTTGGTTTAACCACCGATAAGTACTGTTATCGATGGTTACTCCTTAGAATAACGGCGACATATTTCTAATATATTTATACTACGTCCGTAATTATACTTAAATGCAAGCGATTATGATCGCAACATGCAAACATATACGCAAAACATGGCGCGTTGGACCAAGCCTGATTGCGGTACCTCTATGAACTGCGGCTCCCGCGCGATCCGATACATCCTTTTTTAAACGCCGGCTCCTATTCCCGCTCACCCTCGGCATTGGTGCCGAAAGCAACAGGGTAAGAGCATGCCAAAACACGATCTTTCATCTCATCATTTTCAGCGAAAAATCTCGGACTTTTGCGCGGTGCGGATCGCGCCGATCGTATCGAGCCGGGTGCTGGAGAACATCAGGCCGTACCTCATCAACCTCATCATCTACCGCAAGCGCCACCTCTCATGAACGGTCGCATAGACTGGACGACGATCGCCCACGCCTGCGGTATCGAAGGCGAACTCACGGCGGATTTGAAGAAGCAGCTCCGGCTTGGGCTGGACGCGATCATCTGGTGGCTTGGCGTGCCAACTGCGATTAAAGACATGCGGCCAGCCAAGCGGAAGATTCGATCTAGCGAGCCCCCTCAGCACCGGTCAGCAACCACTGCGCCCTCTACCCGAAAGCCACGGCGGATTGGCGTCGACGAGATCCGTCCTCAATCTGGCTCGGTGCCGAGAGGGCCCCAACCAAAACCAATCCAGCCGTATCCGGATCCATTGTTCGAAGCGAGCAAAGATCCCGCCGATTTTCGGGGCGCCCTCGTTAATCAAATGCGCCGGTTCGGTGAGAGCTGCTGGCAACTCTATCGCGCCGTCGTTCGCCTGGGCGAGACGTTCGACGACAAAACACTGCTGTCCTGGATTCAGGGCGAGCGGGTGCCACGATCCGTCGCCAGCTTCGGGATTCTGACGCGCATCGAGCAGCGATACCGATTGCCGCCGGAATACTTCAAGGCGAAGCTGCCCCATCAATCGCGCTCCCTCCAGGGTCACGACTTTGGTGATATGAGCCCGGCCGAGCGGCGACGTATCGCGGTACATCTTCCGGACGATTTCAGCAGCCTGCCATTCACCAAGCGCGAGGAAATCCTCGACTGGGTGCGTCGGGTGATCGTTTCGGGCTCGACCGATTATCGACGCTACCAGGCTGCAGCGGTCAAACAGCGATACGCCATCCGTTTTCCAGGCGTCACCTATGGCGGTGGATCGCTATCACCTCGGGTACATACCCTGACAGTCAGCACCAACTATAGCGTTGCAGAAACATCTGAGGACCCTGATCTCCTGTCCGGGGTCAGATGCGCCGCCGCGGCTGGCGATCGAAATGGCCGATCTGATCCGGTTCAAGACATCCACTCTTACGGCGATCGGCTTTCAGCGAAACGGGGTCTGGGGGGAGGAAACCGCGTCGCAGAAAATCGAGCCCCTGGGTCTGATGTTCGGTGCGCTCGCCGCCTCGCCTGCCGGCGCCGTAAAGGGGCGTGGCGTGCCGCTCAGTCAACTGACCTTTGGCCTGCTGATCTTCCCGGGCATCTGGGACTGGTATCTGCAATGCCTCACTCCCAGATCTTGTGTTCACAGTGTTAAGTTTACAGTGCCGTCGCGACGTTAACACCGAGCACTTTGAGGCTTCGTATGTCAAAAAGCAGAATTTTATATGCACCGAGATTGCAAGGCGAAGGCGATTGAAGCAAAGTGATCTAATTCAACTTTAACGTCATCGTGGAGGTAATTGTGCAGAAGAAGGTTCCGAATCCGATCGACGTACATGTCGGCGGTCGCATCCGTTTTCGTCGAACGACGTTGGGGCTGAGCCAGGAGAAACTGGGCGAAGGCCTGGGTATTACGTTCCAACAGATTCAGAAATACGAAAAAGGGACCAATCGCGTCGGCGCAAGCCGCCTCCAGAACATTGCTTCGATCTTGAATGTTCCCATATCTTTTTTTTTCGAGGAAACAACAATTCCGGCGGGGGAAGGAGCGAACGAGATATCAGATATTTCGGTGTTCCTTTCCAGTTCTGAAGGCTTAGCTCTAAACAGGGCGTTTATGTCAATCTCCGATCCGGGAGTTCGTCAGAGTATTGTCAAGCTGGCGAAATCGGTTGCCAAAAACGAAATCGGAAACGACGCAACGGGGTAATTCCGTGGCGCGAGCGGGCTACTTTCTCCACACATTTGGAGAACTACGGATGCTTGGTCCCGACGATCGACAGGTCTTCCTGCCGGAACGCGGGCTATTGATCCTTGCCTATATGCGCGCCTGTCAGCGACCGGAGGTGTCTCGCGAAACCCTCGCAGGCATGCTTTGGCCGGACGTTGAGCGGAGCGTTGCATTTAAAAATCTTCGCTCGACTTTGCTTCGCATGCGAACAACGAACCAGCCGAACGAAATCCCACTCTCAGCTGACGGAAAAATGGTCCAGATTCAGCTGGATGTGCTGCGATCGGATCTGGATTGCTTCCTGCCAGGTGACCACAAGCTTGTGCGCCTGCACCAAATCGTTGAGGCGATGAAGGAAGAATTTCTCGCCAACGCTCGGAATGCAAATGGAGCCCTGAAGCGGTGGATTGAAGCGCAACGCAGGGGCTATGGTGAGCTTTTAAGAGCTGCGGTCATTGATGCATCACCGCTTGTGTCCGAGCGAGCGGATATACGAGCCGTTAAAATCGCATGCGTTCAAATTCTGCAGCGCTCACCGAATGACATGGATATTCGCAATATCCTGGATCGGGCAAAAATTATTGAATCGGATGACGCGCCCGACAGAATATTTGCCTTTCCGCGTGGCGCGCAAACTGAGTCCGATTCCTCGATCAGCGCTACCGAGCGACCGCCTCTGCCACGGGTTGCCTTGCTTCCCCCTGATACGGCAGAAAATTCTCGCATCAGCGGCTCGGTTGCCAACGCACTCATTGAAGATGTTACGATCGGGCTATGTTCTCTTCGGACGGTGTCTGTCGTTGCACCGTTTACCTCCGAGCGTATTCGAGAAGCGGACGACAAAGCTGCGGTGCTGGAAAAGCATGGGGTAATTTACGCTCTCGATACCAAACGATCGGGCGAAGGCCTGTTTACGCAACTCATTTTCCTACCAACGGACGAGATAATCTGGGCAGAACGCTTTCCTCTGACAGCTGAAGGACTGACCACCCAGCGCAGCGAGATTTCCCGCACAATCACGCAGACCATTGCACGACAGGTCGAAGATACCACAACAGCAAAGCTCGATTTCGAGACGCAGCCGCAGATGTACCTCAGCTACCTTCGTGGCATGCAGCATCTATCGGGACTGACGTTGCAAGGCGTTCGCAGGGCCCGGCGGATGTTGCGAGAAACCTTGCGTCTATATCCAGATTTTGCCCCTGCCCTTGCCGGCATGGCACGCGCCTTGACGACAGAATGGCTTTTAACCGCGCGCGGGGATGAAGATTTGCTTGCCGCCGCCGAACAGAAGGCAATGGCTGCGGTTCATCACGATGCAGGTCTGGCAGGCGGGTACCGTGAGCTGGGTGTCGTACAGCTCTATCTGGGCAAACTCGATGAAAGCCTTGAGGCCCTGTCGGTAGCAGAAACCATCAGCCCACACTATGCCGATGTGCTTTACGGCCACGCCGACAGCCTCGTACATGCGGCAAGACCAAAAGATGGTTTGAACAAGATCGAAAAAGCGATCGAGCTCAACCCGCTTTGCCCCGATGCCTATTTCTGGACGGCGGCCGGTGCCAGCTACTTCCTCGGTGAATTCGAAGATGCCGTCACCTATGTCGGCAAGATGCGAGACGGCCGGCCGGCAGATCGATTGCTTGCGGCAAGCTGGGGCATGCTCGGCAACAAGAGTAAGGCCCGCAGCTGTCGCCAGCGCGTCTTGCGGGACAATCCGAGCTTTGACCTCGAGCGGTGGCTCGAGGTGGTGCCCAACAGAGAAAACTGGCAGCGAGAACTTTACCGAGAAGGCCTGATCAAAGCAGGCTTCTAACAAAGGAGAATGAGAATGGCGAAGGTAGTGGTGATTGGAATTCCGGGTGAAACAGGCCTTTGGCTCGCCGATCTGGCAGCCGGAACGGTGACGGCCTTGCCCGCACCGCTGTCAGGTGAACTTGCGAATGCGGAAGCACTTCGTGTCGCTGGCGGCGCTATCATCAAGGGCGTGGACTTCGCCGTAGCCGTGTCCTCTGCAGCGCAGGTCTTCGCCGGGCACTATGACGGCTGATGACAGGACAATGGCGGGAAGCGCATCCTCCTATCGCATCTGCCCGTCGTCTGAGACGCTTTCCCGCGTCACGCCTCTTTTGAAAAATTTCGGCATTACGCGCGTTGCACGGCATACCGGTCTCGACAATTTGGGAATACCGGTATGGTGTGCCTATACTCCGAACTCACGTTCGATCGTTGTCGCACAGGGCAAGGGCGTGACCGACGAGGATGCCAAGGCATCAGCGGTGATGGAGGCTCTGGAGCGCGCCGTCGCTGGGCATCCAAATATCGACATCGTTACCGATACGATGAATGGATTGGTGAGCCAGGGACGATTTGCCGATCCGCTGCCCGGCCTGATTGCTGGAGAGCGAACTGATTTGCGTCCCGATGAGGCAATCGACTGGGTCACGGGAAGGGATCTCCTGGACGGGCGGGAAGTTCATATTCCGCTTGAGACAGTACTTCTGGATCGCACCCGTCAAAAGAGCCGTTACTGGATGTCGTCAGATGGTTTGGCGTCGGGAAACTGCGATGACGAAGCGATCCTCCATGGTCTTTTGGAACGGATCGAACGCGATGCTTATGTGCTTTGGCAAATTGCACCGGTCACCTACCGTCATTCGCGATGTGTCGATGCTACACTGTACGGCGGTGCTATCATGGCAGACATCCTCGCCCGCATCGAAATGGCAGGCCTGATCCTGCGTCTGTTCGACATCACCTCCGATGTCGGCATTCCTTGTTTTACAGCCATTCTGGGCCCGGTCAGTGTTTTATCCGATAAGTCCCTCCGTTATGTCGAGGTCACAAACGGATCAGGCGCTCATCCGTCACCATCGCTCGCCGCCTTGCGCGCCGTGACGGAAGCTGCGCAATCGCGGCTGACTTACATCAGCGGCGCGCGCGATGACGTTTCTGCGAAAGCCTATCGAGAACCATTGCCCGATGAAACACGCCACTTGTTCACCTGCTCGCCAAAGGAGGTGCCGCAGATGCACCTGTCCTCTAGGACGATATCCTCGATGATTCAACATGTGCTCGACAAATTTGGTGAGGCGAACATTCCATCCGCCGTTGCCGTTCGTTTATCCCACTCCGACTGGCCATTTTCTGTTTTCAAAATACTCGTGTCTGCTCTTGAAAACCCGGATGGCAACCGGGCCAGGCGTTTTGGTCCACGCGCCATTGCTCGGACCTTGTGGCCATGAAGGTCATTTTTGTCGGCCCAAGTCTGCCGGATGCCAGGCGCCTGTGTGTTGGCGAAATATCCATCCGTCCCCCGGCGGTCCAGGGCGATATCCGAAACGCCATTGACGAAGGTGTCGCTTGCATTGGCCTGGTTGATGGCGGCTTTGAGTATCAAGCGCCGGTCTGGCACAAGGAAATCCTCTACGGGTTGTCCCGCGGTGTCAGGATCTTCGGAGCGTCGAGCATGGGCGCGCTTCGCGCTGTCGAATGCGAAGATTTCGGAATGGTCGGCATTGGCACGATCTTCGGTGACTTCAAGACCGGAAAATTGGTCGATGATGCCGATGTTGCCCTCCTCCACGGCCCCGAAGAACTGGGCTATCCAGCGCTGACACTGCCCCTGGTGAATGTTGTCGCAACGCTCGACGCGCTGCATGAGAACAGCCGATTGCCGTCCACGCAGCGGGACATGTTGGAAGCCCGCGCACGTAGCACCTTCTTCAAGCAGCGCACGTGGGAAAAGATTGTTCACGACAGTGGTCTCGACATGGCGCTTGTGCCGATGCTCCGGCATGGAACGGTGGACGTCAAACGTCAGGATGCGCAGCAGTTGCTCAACGCAATGCGGAGAGCATCGGACGAACGGGACCAAAGAGCTTCCGCTTGGCGGCTCAACCTGCCCTCCTTGTAACATCGGAGCATATTCCATTGAGGCGTGTGCAACGCTCGTGCAACGCGAGGTCACGCAAATACGAGCTATATTGCTTTCGAAACCTCCAGAACCCGTAGGAATTTTCGAATGGACAGCCTCGTCGACGTTTCGACAGAAACCGAAGAATTCACCACAATTGCTCGAATGCTAACCTACATTCGTGACAGTGCCCGCCAGCTTGATGCGCCTGCGCTCGAATATTGTATCGATATGGCGATGAAAGCAGTTTCAAACGAACTGAAGAGCCGAGCCGATGCTCCGGCATCATCAGCGGAATTTGAGATTGTTTTCCGTCAGTTGCAATAGGAAGATTTGCGCGCTACGCATCGTCATTCATCGCAAACCAAACGTGTTCACGGCTCCGCGAAGTCCGAGACAAGGTCCGTGTCGGGAAACCGGCAGAAGACTGAATAATCCTCGCGATGAGATCAGAACCGCGGACCCACCAATGATTGATGATCGCGAATCGCAGCGTCGAACTGAACATCCTTCTCAGCAGAAGTGATTGGGAGATTTCCCATGTAACCAGCGATTGAGGAAAGCGCTCACGCTGCATTTGCCGGCAGCGCGGCAGGCGTGTCTATATTCGCCACATCCTGAATGGCGAGATGTCGTTCCAGCGTCGCGATAACATCTCCATCAACCGTCTGATCGAACTTGCGGGCAAACAGGGCGGGGCTCGCCTTCAGCGCGTCGGTATCGTCGCTGACATAGGTTCTCGGACGCAACTTGATATCGCCATCCGGCACCCAGTCGATCATACGCAGGTCGTCGCTCACGATATCGCTGTGGACAGAAGTGTTCATCATAACCGTCTGGAAAAAGCCCTCGTCGGGGATAAACGTGTTCTGGTAGAATGTCTTGTAACGGTCGGCACGCTGATCATGACAGACGAAGTCGCAGAATGCCCGACTGACGATCATCCATTGGTTGCCGATATACGGCGCTGCGCCGGACAGGAACGGTCTGGAAACCGCCGTTTGTTCAATGCGATTGTCCAACTCAACCACGAACTCGCTGACGCGCAGCATGGTGTCAGGGCGGTCCCGCGCTTGGTCCAGGACCTTGATGAACTCACGATTCTTATTGGCGGTAAGATACGCGATGATCTGCTTCTGGCTTTTCAGCGGAAAATCCTGGCCGCTGAGATTGATGAAATGGCTCCATTCCCCCATCTGCAAAAGACGCTCCATACCGCGAAGCTCAGCCTCCACCAGACTGTAACCGCCCCATAACGCCTTCTTGCCGTCGAGCATATCGGCATTGCCATAGGGCAGCAGGAAGGCGCGGATTTCGGTTTCGAGTTCGGGGCCGGAATTCTTGTCGACATGCACGACGTAATGGTTTCGCCGGTCATAGATGGCCTTGAAGAGGCGCTTGAATTGCGCGGGGTAACGGTGGACGAGAAGGAGATATGCGATCATGTGGCGGCACCGCGCATTGCCGGGTATCGGACAAAGTCTAGCACTTCGCATTTCAGTTTCAGGCTGAGACAAGACATTACCATGGATGATCCTTTCAGGATCGCGTCAGCGCGCAATCAGCCCGCGCCAATTGCGTTCGACAAGCTTGGGTTCGGGGAGCCAGTGGCGAAAACCTGCCTTTCGGCGTTCAACGGCATCGAGGATAGAGATTCAGTCCGGGAGCATTGCCGATGCGTCGGGAAGAGGGATCCGATCGACCGAATCCCTCTTCGCTTCGAATGACGGCCGTGGTTCCGAAATGAAAACGCGTTACATCATGCCACCCATGTCAGGCATGCCGCCGCCAGCAGCATCTTTCTTCGGAAGTTCTGCGATCATGGCTTCGGTAGTGACGAGCAGGCCAGCAACCGAAGCTGCGTTCTGCAGGGCCGTGCGGACAACCTTGACCGGATCGACGATACCCATGGCGATCATGTCGCCATATTCGCCGGTCTGGGCGTTGTAGCCGTAGTTGTCGGTGTTGCTTTCGAGGATCTTGCCGACCACGATCGAACCTTCGTCACCGGCGTTCTCAGCTATCTGGCGAACCAGCGACTGCAGCGCCTTGCGGACGATGTTGATACCGGCCGTCTGGTCGTCGTTCGCACCCTTGATGTCGAGAACGATCGAGGCACGCAGAAGCGCCGTGCCACCACCTGGAACGATACCCTCTTCGACCGCAGCGCGTGTCGCATTCAGCGCGTCGTCGATGCGGTCCTTCTTTTCCTTGACTTCGATTTCGGTCGCACCGCCGACGCGGATGACGGCGACGCCGCCCGAAAGCTTGGCCAGGCGCTCCTGCAGCTTTTCCTTGTCGTAGTCGGACGTGGTTTCTTCGATCTGAGCCTTGATCTGGGCAACACGCCCCTCGATCTCCGCCTTTTTGCCGGCACCATCAACGAGAATGGTATGTTCTTTCGTAATGGTCACCTTCTTGACGCGGCCGAGCATTTCGAGCGTGACGTTTTCGAGCTTGATGCCGATGTCTTCGGAGATGACCTGGCCACCGGTCAGGATGGCGATGTCTTCGAGCATGGCCTTGCGGCGATCGCCGAAGCCCGGAGCCTTGACGGCAGCAATCTTGAGGCCGCCACGCAGCTTGTTGACGACGAGGGTCGCAAGCGCTTCGCCTTCGACGTCTTCCGAGATGATGAGAAGCGGCTTGCCGGTCTGAACCACGGCTTCCAGGATAGGCAAAAGAGCCTGAAGATTGGAAAGCTTTTTCTCGTGAAGGAGAACATAGGCGTCCTCCAGTTCAGCAACCATTTTCTCGGCATTGGTCACGAAGTAAGGGCTCAGATAGCCGCGGTCGAACTGCATGCCTTCGACGACTTCGAGTTCGGTTTCGGCGGTCTTGGCTTCTTCAACCGTGATGACGCCTTCATTGCCGACCTTCTGCATCGCGTCAGCGATGTACTGGCCGATTTCCGTTTCGCCATTGGCAGAGATCGTGCCGACCTGGGCCACTTCCTCCGAAGTGCTGATCTTCTTGGCCTTGGCGACAAGACCCTTGACCACTTCTGTCACTGCAAGATCAATGCCGCGCTTGAGGTCCATCGGGTTCATGCCGGCGGCAACGGCCTTTGTGCCTTCGCGAACGATCGCCTGGGCAAGAACGGTTGCAGTGGTCGTGCCGTCGCCGGCGATGTCGTTGGTCTTCGAAGCAACTTCGCGGACCATCTGGGCGCCCATGTTCTCGAACTTGTCTTCAATCTCGATTTCCTTGGCGACAGTCACACCATCCTTGGTGATGCGTGGTGCACCATAGGCCTTATCGATGATGACATTGCGGCCCTTGGGACCCAGCGTTATCTTGACGGCGTCTGCGAGGATGTCGATGCCACGCAGCATCTTTTCGCGCGCGTCTCGACCGAATTTGATTTGCTTGGCAGCCATAGAAAGAACTCCCGGGCTCATAGCCCAATGGTCTTACAAAAGGGGTAGAAAGAAACGACTGGCTATCAGCCGATGACTCCCATGATGTCGGCTTCCTTCATGATCAGAAGGTCTTCGCCGTTGAGCTTGACTTCGGAGCCCGACCACTTGCCGAACAGAATGCGGTCGCCAGCCTTGACGTCGAGCGCGATCAGCTTGCCGCTATCGTCACGAATGCCGGTGCCGACGGCAACGATTTCGCCTTCCTGCGGCTTTTCCTTGGCGGTATCCGGAATGATGATGCCGCCCTTTGTCTTTGCTTCAGCCTCGGTACGGCGCACGACGACGCGATCGTGCAGCGGACGAAAATTGGTATCAGCCATTTTTGGGTTCCTTTAATGGGATCGCAGCCGATTGGCTTCTCCCATAGAATACAAATAGCACTCTCTACCGTAGAGTGCCAGCAATCATTCGGCAGCAGGCGACAATGATAATCCTGTGTAGCCAAATATTTAAAACATCGACAAAGTTTAGTATGTTAGAGAGACGTGGCTTTCCGATTATCGCGGGAGGCCCGCAATGAAATCGTCCATCGATTCCATTTATCACTTTCACTATGTGCTTTTCTCATCAAATGGACATTGGCGTTGTCCTTGATGCTTGGCGCCTATCTGGCGCTTCAGAAAGCATATTTCTAAAGAATTTGTTCGGTTGACCTTCCCTTTCCACCAATTCACGTGTGACGACGCGCGCTGCCAGTTTCCTGAAGCGCGCCCAAAGGACCATTGAGATGATTAAGTTTCGCCCAAAGACTGAAGCGGAAGAGAAGAAGCAACCCGCTGCCGCTGCGCCAGGCAAGGCCGGCACCACGAAGCTACCGGATGCGAAGAAGCCCGCGAGCGACTAAACGCGCCGTTTGCACCGAGCAAGCCCAGCGGACGCCGTGGCTTAGAAGAGCGCACCCCATCAGTGGAAGACAGAGCCTGTGAGTTCATCTGAAATTACGCGGCCGCATTATCAATGGCGGCCGCTGGAGCTCTCTCCGGAGAATGATTTCGTCGGCTTCGACGGCGAGATCCTGATCGGACGGATATTCCTGGAGCCACGACCACGGTTCAAGGGGTTGTGGCAGTGGTCGAATGCCAGGAGCGAAACTGTCCTTGCTTCGCAAGGCTACGCCGCATCAGCCGACCTCGCTGCCGCCGCAGTCGAGGCGTTGTATGACGAACTGAGGGCCTTCGAAGGGAACGCGTTGGCAAAAAGCCAATATGCCATTGATACTGATCAGCCGTAGCGTTGCCCGATCAAGCATTCGAAGGTCACTGAACAAACGAAAATTCGTGCCGTCCGGCATGTCTCAACAGGAGAAATTTCATGAACGTCGATTTCGCAATCACCGGACGCCATGTGCACGAGATCAAAGCGGTGCTTCAATCCGTGGGAATTAACGAAGGAACCGAATACGACACACTGCCGTTCAACCCCACAAGCCGCGCAAGTGGCCATCACACGTTCGCGTTTCGCAACAAGCAGGCCGCTCTCGAGGCTACCACAACCTGGGAAAACCACATCAAGCAACCCGCTCATTCGCATCGCTGATCCTGTACGTCCCAGCAGCATGAACATTGGGGCAAGGTTGTGCGAAACGAGAAGCAAGACACCACGTCTTCAGTCTTTTGATCTGCCAATCTGCCGGATGTGATGTGTCCGGCACGATTGATTATGCGCTATTTTGGAAAGTCCCGGGTGAATGCATCGAGCACGTCGGTGAGGACTTCATTCACGTTATCCGTGGTGAAATCGTTCAAGCTGATCACGTTGTGCCCGACGGACACGCTTTGCGCGGATGATCGGCGATAGTGCTGAAACTGGATATGATCCTCTGTCAAGCTGACGGCGCTTCTGATGGATCGACCGGAGATTTCGCTTGCGATTTCCATCTCGACTTTTGACGAGGTCCCTGGAGCCGGCTCCGTAAGTCGCATTTTCGGCATATCGGCCATCTGAAGTTTCTGGTTCAAGACCTCGATCGCGCTCTCAATCTTGGGGCGGAAGATCTGCACCCAATTGTCCTCCACCCATTGTTTTCGATCCGCCCTTTTGGATTTGGCCAGCTCAACCTCTTGCTGCTTTCGTCTTGCTTCGCTCTCAATGCGGCTTCCCAGTGCAAGAAGTTTATTCAGGCGCTCATCGGTGAATTTGGACATGGTCATCCTCTGAAATATTGAAACAGACAGCTGGCAATCGAAACTGCAAAAAATCAGAGGCAACTCAGCATGGTGGACTCAAATCTTCCCGCTCCCAAGCAGGGTGAGACACAGCGCCAGCGCGACGGCGCTCTCTGCAGTTCGAAGACGATGCCGTCGATGCCAAATACCAATGTGGCTGCACCGATTAATTGGAAAGACGGTCGTTGCAGTGTCCGGCGGAAACCGATGGGCGTCATCTGCGCCCATCGACCGTTTTCACAGAGTCTTGGTAATCTCAAGTTCGCACGATTTTGCCAGTTCGGTGTTTGGCTTGTCTGCACCGAGCGGGGTTGCCCAACCGGCTTTTTCCACGATGCCACTGCGGGAATATGCGCCGGCAGCTTTGAGTTCGGCCAGCACGGCAGCAGCCAATGGATCGGCCTTGGATTTTTCGACGCAATAGGGCGTCAGGGCCGTTGCAATCCCCGAGGACGTTTCGGTTGCGGAATTCTTTCGCGACGTGCCGCCGGTCACCCAGCCGCCCCACGTAAAACCAACGATGGCCATAGCGATAGCGCCGACGACGGCGCCGTTCAGGGCGGGCTTCGTCCAGGTGGGGATATCCAAGGTATGATCCAATCTTTTGAGAAAGCCGAAACACATGATTGCATGCCGGAACCTATCGATAGCACCGACTGCAGATTTCTTTGCATCAAATCGAGCATCGCGGCAGCCCCCTAAAACGCGCGTGCCCAAGGAGGTTACGACAAGAGGCATTGGGGGCCGGCCAGCAATCACCGTTTGACGCTAAAACCGTGGTGCCCACCTGACGGACGAGCCGCAGACTGCGCAAACGGCGGCGTTGATCATGAAACGCTATGCCGAGGCGGCCGGGTTGGATTTCGAGAAGCTATCTGGGCACTCGCTGCGTGCCGGCTTCGTCACGTCGGCTGCGGAGAACCGGGCCACTACATTCCCCATCATGGACGTGACCCGGCGTGGAGATCCCCGAACGGTGGAGACTTAGGTCAGGCGGGTAGATAGGTTCAAGGATCATGCTGGGGACGGATTTCTTTAGCTGGGCCGTTGGATGCGCTCCTTGTCCTCGTGAATTGGCCGCATGCCGAACAATTTCCTCACCGGCACATCGGGTATCTTTTGCGGTATATTAGGAGAAGGCAGGCGTGAGGAGGACGATGTCGTGCGCTGGCAATTCTTATTGGCGCATACTGTCTCGTCGCCGGCCGGAGGAACCAACATGCAGCCGATCAAAGCCCCGAAGCAGGATCGCGACTACGACGACCGATTTCTCGATTGTCAGGAAGCGATTGAGAACAAGATTCAACAGGTCATGGAAGAAGCGATCCGCGCCGGATGGACGCGTGAAGAGGCGGCAGCGGCACTCGTCGAAGTCGCGGATTTGGTGATGAAACTGGCGTCGAAAATAGGAAGGACGCGTGAAGTTCGCATCGTTTCGAAAGAAGCGCAGTCGCGGATCGCAAACGGCGCTGCTGATCACCTTGCAGTCGACGATTAGGATGGGCGATCGACCCCGAAAAAGTTGCTAGGCTGACTGTCAGGCTCCGGCAGAATATAATTTCATATTTGCTAATATTATTAGGAAAGCGCACTGTTGTGTTCCTCGCAGCTATCAATCCGGGCGCTGTCGGTTCGGGGGTTATTCCCCCAGCCCCCAACATAGGGAGGACGTGATGTCTTCCGCATTTAGACAACTTCGCGACTACGACTATAGGGATACGGCCTTTCGAACCGAGGCCGTGCTTAGCCTCGCCTTTGTCTTGTATGTGGTGCTTGAGGGATGGCTATGGTGAAAATTCCGACATTGAGCGCCGCATCGACAACAAACCGCGGGAACCTCGTATTGCGGCGAATTCTCAAACGCGCGAACTATTCCACGTCCGCTATACGGCCCTCTGAGGGAAAAACTGGTCTGGAAGAGGTTGCAATCATTCGTAGAGTACTTGCAGGCTCCATTGCTTCACAGAACTATCCACAAACGGTGGGACGCCGGAAACACGAAGACGTAACTGCGCTAGCATCCTGGGAGAACGAGGGCGGCGCAGTAAAGCTGCCTTGAGAGCGTTCCAGACCAGTTATGGCGACTTTCTCGGAGCGCTTGAAGCGTCAACACGCGGCACGAGTCTCAGCATCTCGGGCCAACTCGACGCGACCTCGTTTGAGACGGGGGCATGGAAACCACTACGGTCATGATGACACGGACGAAACACCGAACCATTCATTTCAACGCGCCGGCATCGCTGGATGGCCTCGATCTTCCGCTGGCGCCTGGCGACTATGAAGTAAACGAGGACGAAGAATTGATTGAGGGTCTTTCCTGGCTCGCCTATCGCCGGGTCGCTACCTTCACCACCATACCGGCGACGCCGGAAAACGGCCAGGTTTCTTGCATGTTTCCGGTCGATGCCGAGGCGCTCGAGGAGATGCTGCGGCGTGATGGCATGGGCGAGGGACGATAGTTAGAAAGGCAGGTAGGGCATGGCCCGTCACAAATTTGCAGTCGGCGCAGAGGTTAGGCTCCTAAGCCGAGCTGGGCTCTCCCCAGTCGCGGCCGAGACGTACCGAGTAATAACGCTTCTCCCGGTAATGGATCTTTCTCCGCAATATCGTCTTCACAACGACGAGCTCGGGCAAGAGCGGGTATCCAAGGAGGACAATTTGAGCTGGGTCCCAACCGCCGCCACCGAGCCACGCTATGAAGGATAAAGCCTCGAAATTCGGCACGCTGCGGATAGTTAGCCCTGATAAGATGGTGGCCGCACTGGCGGTTTATCTTCTCAACACGCAGTAACGGTGCCTTGTCAACTGTCCACATCCACCATGTGACGAGCTACTCTTACGATCGGCTCGTAAGCCTCTCGCCGCACCGCCTGATGCTGCGGCCTAGAGAAAGCCGCGATGTGCGCGTGAAGACGAGCAGCATCGAGACATCACCTTCTGCAACATTGACATGGGCCAGCGACGTTTTCTGCAATGCTGTGGCGACCGCTTCTTTTTTCCAACTCGCCGACCGCTTGATAGTCACAAGCGACTGCGAAGTCGAACTCAATGCCGCGCCCTGGCCAATCTTCACGATCGCGCCCTCTGCAACTTCCTATCCCTTCCTGCATTCGGCGGACGAATGGCAGTATCTCAGCGCGCTAACCGTGCCGAGCTATGCGGATCCAAACCGTCGCCTACAGAGATGGGCATCCGCCTTTGTCGCCGGGCCTGGAACAGACACACTGTCGCTGCTCAAGGATTTGAGCCTTGGCATCACCGGATGGATCGCATACCAGAGCAGGGACGAGGAAGGCACGCAGGCACCTCTCCAAACGATCGATCGCGGCTGGGGAACCTGCCGCGATTTCGCGGTGCTCTTTGTCGATGCGGCGCGAAGCCTTGGTTTCGGTGCGAGATTAGTCTCCGGATACCTCTACAGTCCTGGCACAGAGCAAGCGGGTTTGTTTTCATCCGGGTCGACCCATGCTTGGGCGGAGGTCTATGTGCCGGGGGCGGGCTGGATCACCTTCGATCCGACGAACCGAAGCGTCGGCGGCTTCAATCTAATTCCCGTGGCAGTTGCCCGCGATATAACACAGGTCGTGCCCGTGTCAGGTAGCTTTGTCGGTACGCCTGGTTCTTTCAACGGAATGCGGGTCGATGTCTCGGTTTCGAGCGTGCTTGCAGACACGTCGGCGTAGCCGCCGCCGACAGCCTCCTTCCTCTGAGACTCGGTGATAATAGCTTCGGTCGCGACCAGCGGAGCGATAATCGAGGCAGCGTTCCTCGCTTCGCCAACGGATGCTGAGAGTGCTCATCTAGAGTTGGGACGTGCTCTCAGGCTTGCCGTCGGGACATATTGTCGACGACAGACAATGCGGGCAAAGCTCGCCTTGTGGCGGGCGAAATGCCCACACCAAAACGCCAGATAGCGCGACAAGCAGTAGAGAGACAACTAGGCGGGGTGATATGGTGCACTATCCTTGAAATGGATGCTACCAAGCCCGCGCAGCCGTTGGACAGGTTAATCAGCTTTGACAAGAAACCGCCCCAGAGCCTTTCGCTGGGTCTCGGGCAGTTTTGCGTCGGTAAACAACATCGCCATGCGTGTCGTTTCAGCGGCAACGACGAACGGGGCAAGGTCTTTCCGAAAGCTCGCGACGCCCGCTTCGGCAGCTTGTTGGCCTTCGAATTTGGCTACTATTTCTGGCATGTCCTGGCCTCGTCCCGTTGGTCGGCCAGCCGCAGCCAGTCCACTATTTCATACATCCCCCGCGTTCTTCCTCTAGTGGACAAGCATCCATGACGTGTAAGGCGTCGCTTAATACCAGCGTCCTCGGCCGAACCAGCCGCCGCCCAGTAGAACAAGAATAAGAACGATGATGAGAAGTGTGGTGAGATCCATGTACGTCTCCTTGAAATGCCTGACCATCTCCATCGCGCTTCCTGCACGGTGCGTTGTTCGTGATGGCACTCCAACCTAACCAAACGTCCAGAACCGGGTTTAGTTCCATCAATCCGCCGATCGACTGTGGTGACACAACGGCAGGCAGTACGACCGCCCGCTATGCACCGTAGGGCCTCCTGCGCTGTCGCTCTCGCAATCTCAGATTAATGATCTTCAGTGGGAGGTCCGAAGACCGCCCATTCAAACGGTCGCCGATTTTGTTATTTGGCTAGGCGCCAAGCTCCACCTACGCCATCGCCGTTGGTTTCACCGGCTTTCTTACTCTTGACATATGCACAGAGCGGCTTGCCTTCATAGGCCCACATTTCCTTGCCGTCTCAGGGGAGCCCCACATTGGAACCGCGGCGGCAGGGTCTCCGCTTCTTGGGGTTAAACAGCAACTGGCCTGGTTTGGGCCTCATGGCCGTGGGCACAGTCCTCCTCATTTCCGGCGCTTCCGCTTCATGACCTAGGTCATCTCCCGCCCTCGCGGTCGTGTCGGCGGCCTCGCCTTCCACAGGCCAACGCTATTCCGCCGCTCGGTAATGCTTCGGCGACGACCCGAACCCCTCGAAAGCCCTAGGCTGCAAGGGCGACGCGTTGTGTTACATGGGCTCTAATCGCTTCGCGCGCTTCGGCAGCCGACGAAAAGCTTCTGCCATCAAGCTCCATGACATCGTATTTCACTGCCATGAAGGCAAGGCACCCGTCACGGGGTATAAGAACACCAACCGGGATACCCTGGTATTCGACAACCTGCTTCATCACTGAATTCTCCGATCAAGGCGCAATACTGATTGACACGGATACGAGCGGACGCGGTTTGCGTCACATTCGATCGCGACAACCACGCATCTTCAGGATGGAAATGAGAGACAAGTTTCTTTTGAAAATATTCAAGATACTCTCCTCGTCATCTCGTGTCTGACCTATCGGCTGACGGGTTTGAAAGTACATTACATGTCGGGTTTGTCAATTCGATAACAGAAGATAGTAGAATGAAATTTCAATAGTATGACATTTGGTTGGAGTTTTAGGAATCGCGTTCCCTCATAGCCTACTGCAGCGCAACATAATTCCGTGCGGCGCAATATGCCCTGCAGGTGGATCAGTCTGCTGTCTTGAGTCAACGGAGTCGCATTGACGATCATGTTTGCCGCTTCAGGATGAGCAAACGTCCTATATTCGCGAGCGATGAACGCGGCGCGGCGGGATGGTTATGTGGCTGGTTTAGCCGTCTATTGGAACATCGCCTCGTCCAGCGAGGGCCAACCTTTCAGTGCTGATTCACATGCTGCAAAGAGATGGCCGGGTGGATCAGCCGCTTTAATGCGGGACTGAGAATGAATTTGTTCCCGGAGGTAACGACGTCGACACTTCTACCGCCGAGCTGTAGTTCCAAAGGTCCTGTCGCAAGCCGAATAAGAATCTCCGGCCGAACGAGCCCGATTTCGTACAGCCAGGAGAGTTCTTGAAGATGGCGAAGGCTTCAAAATTCAGGCGAATATTCCGCGCAAGCGGCCCCAAACGCCTTGCCCCCTGTCAATATGCTTTGCTCGGATATAGCGCGCGACCTTTGCAGCGCTTACTATCGCACCGAAATGACATGAGCAGACGATTCTGTGCAACTGCATGTCGGACAGCTCGAAAAACCGTTTCGCCTCCCCGTAAGTGTCGTTCTCCAGCCCAGCTGCCCGAAGGAGCGGGTCACTGAAGGCAACGGAGATCGCCGAATTGTTGCAACGGATAGCCGCTCGCACCGTCGCTGGCTGATATTCGGTCTCATGCAATGTCGAGAGGACCCGGTCGGGATCCCCTTCGAGAAGCTCGACCCAACGTTGGAGGCGTTTGTCGCACGGCATGAGCTGAGGGTAATCCTGGCCGATCCTGGCAAGGCTGTGCAGTTGATCGCGTTCATGGTGTTTCATATCGTCCTCCCGACGAGTAATGCTGACCACCGTTCCGATTAAAAAGCAGGTTGCCTACTGATCGGCGGCCATAATTTTAGAGCTATGGCATATACCTGCAATATCAACAGCTGTCGTGATGCTGGCTGAGGACAATTTGTGCTAAACTCGCCGGATGAGCGCCTATTACATCTTTCAAGAGAATTTGCACGACCCGGCAAAATTCGAAGCCTATCGAAAGGTGGTCATGTCGACGCTGGCGCCGTTCGAGGGAAGGATCGTCGCCCGAGGCGGCGAACTCACCGTGGTGGAAGGCGAGTGGCCGTTCGATCGGACAGTGATCCTGGAATTCCCCTCCCGGACTGCCGCTGAGGCCTGGTACAACTCTTCCGCATATCAGGTAATCCTACCACTCCGTCTGCAAAGTATGATGTGTAATGCGATCTTGATTGACGGAGTGGAATGAAGCCCTGAAATGCATCAGAACGCCGCTGATGCCGGGACCAGCGCGTCCGCTACGTCGATGCGCTAGCCATCGCTGCCACATGATTCACCAGCGGTCATGTCAGGATTTTCGCATCACATCTTCGCAACTTCGGCTCTCGCGGCAGCCTTCGGATCGAATGTACTGGTCCGATCGTCGCTCATTTTTCCCTGGCCCTCATGGCATTGGTCGGAATACCGACGGCTCCCCACAAGCCTGCGGCAAATCCTACGGCGCTACCTTGCAGCGCGGGTTGCCTTCGGCTGCTGCGCTCGCCTATCGGCTCGCTCCGGCCGCTCTCGCGCTCCTCCGAGCGCGGCAGCTGGAAAACCGTCTCCGCAACGGCATTTGCGGCGCGAGGCGGGGGCTGTTGCCGTGAGCCAGCAAGCCTTCTGGCCACCGTTTATCCGTTCAAGCGATCCGTCCGGCTGCTGGGTGTGACGCTATCGTCGCTGACCATTGATAACAGCCGCGACACAGCGCCAGAACAACAGCCGCAATTTGATCTCGGCCTTTAGGCAGGCGGTGCTCCAGAACACGAAAACTCATCGTCATCGTTAGAACGGCATGGTGACGTTTTCACGGATGTCGATTGCCCCTGTCCTGAGGCAGTCCCTGAGACGGTCGCGGCTCTCATCCGATAGCATGCTGGCACCCGCCCGGATGGCGGCCTGCCAGCGTTCGCCACGCTCCCATGCCTCATTATAGACGAGAGCCAGGTCTGAAACGCGGCGTGTCTGCTGCAGAGCCTCAAAAAGAAGTTCCGCCTGCCGGACATCCTTTTCGCGCTTCAATGCGCTCAGGCCATCGTTGCGGCGGCGTGACGCGACAATCAGCTTATGGATAGCGTACCGGGAAGGGTCTGGGACTGTTACGGGGACACCGCTTTTGTGCAGCAGGATTGTCCTCACCGGATCCCGGATGAGGAAATCGAGAAACCGCAGCGGATCGGCGCTGGCGCCGCCGAGGGCGGGCATCTTTGCGGGCTGACCGATATAGTCATCCGATCCCCGGTTGGGGGTCAGGAATTCGACCCGATAGCCTGAGGCGGTTGCGAACGCAGACGACGCCACAGATCCAGAGACGTGCGGTACTGGCCGGAATGTTGGATCGATCGTTTGAAGGATTTGCGTAATAGGGGGCAGTGTGTCCTCGACCTCGGCGGAAATGGCGTAGTCCTGAGCAATGTCCGCATCACCGGTGAGTACGGACGCCATTGGCAAGCGCACACCGAGAACCCCGGCGTATGTCTGGAAGGCGACAGTACCGATCAGGACCGCACGCAATCTGAAGAGACCTGCAGAGGCAAGGGCTTCAACGATATCGCCTGTCATGCGGTCTGCCGCGATCATCCCACCCTCGCGGACGAGACTGGATACCATGCGGCGCCGAGCACGGAGATCGTCCTTCAGTTCTTTGAAATTGTCGACACGAGCCGAAATCTCCGGATCGTCCGCTGGGCCGACATAACGCCGGGTCCGACCGCCTGCGCCGTCCGATTGGTCGAAATACCAGTAGCGGCGCTCTTTGACTTTGACTGGCGTGAAGCGCCCGTCCGGTGGAAAGTCAGCAGCCCATGCGGCATCGAGCGACCGTTGCCCAAGCTCTGCGAGCATCGTTTGATACATGAGGTCAATGGCCTTCATTGCGCACCCGGTCAACGTTATACCTTATTTGCAGAAAAGGTATAACGAGACGGACATCATGGCAAGACAGCGACGCTTCCGATCGTTGATACCCGTCGGGCGGGAAGATTCGGCATCCTTCTTCCTCTCGGCGATCACCATCCTGGAACTGGAGCGCGGGATTCTTGAGGTACAGCGGCGCGATGTCCGCCAGGGCGCCCGGTTGCGCACGTGGCTCGACAACCATGTCCGCCCTGAATTTGCCGGCCGGATTTTACCCATCGACGATGCCGTTGCCACACGCTGCGCCCATCTGCATATGCCCGACAGACGCAATGAAGTCGATGCCCTGATTGCTACGACAGCACTCATTCACGGGCTGACCGTTGTCACGTGCAATGCAAAGGACTTCCAGGGGACCGGTGTTATCGTTGCTGATCCCTGGCTGAGATGATTCTACGGCGTGCGCTTGTTTGGCCAAATATATGATAAAACCGCACCGCCCGTCGCGGCTTGATAACCTCCGATAATCTTGCCTTATCGG
>UCML01000036.1:0-80273 GCA_900473675.1 Hyphomicrobiales bacterium
CCTGCCCCCGCAACCAAATCATTGTAAACCGGATACCGGTTTGAAAACAAGGCGTTGCGCTGCGTTCCCCCGCGCCACTAAAATCTCCCCTAAAACATCTGAAAACCTGCGAGTCGACACCCGGTCGTCACCGCGCGGCTTCCCACGTGCGGCGGTCGCCTTCAAACTATCTTGATACCGTCGTGCGGAAGTCTTGGCTTCCATCGCAGACCCACGCCGTCGATTTCTGTACTCGTTGTGTTGGCAGCGATGAACTGTATATCAGCAATCACGAATGCGCGGTAGAGGGCGTCCTTGGTCTTGCCCGATGACTCCTGCCCGTTCTCGAAGCGAGTCAGCGACCGAAGGCTGACGTGTGACTTTGCAACCAGGTCCTGCTGGCTCCAGCCGAGGAGCATTCTGGCGGCTCTACAAAGAGCGGGATTAAGGACAGAAGACATGACACCATGGACCGGCTTGCGCTGCGGATGTCAATTATGGCGCTTCACGCGCCAAAAATGGCTTGCAGCGCGCCATAATTTGTGTAGAATTGCCTTGGTTCAGCAAGCGGTCGCGAATCGCCCTTCGAATCATGGGCGCGTCCGCAGCCTGGAAGGGCCAGAGGTGCGACGGCTTAGTGTTCACGCAGGTTTCCGGGGCTGTGAACAATGTTAAGCTGAGCCACAGCGGTATGGAGGGAGTCGATATGAGAGCATGGATATTCTCCGATCTTCAACTTCCCCCGGGTGGGAGTCTTACCATGACTAGGGTTCCCGCAGCTGACGTCTGCATTTGCGCCGGTAATGTCAGTTCCGCCGGAATGGCGGCAGGCATCGAGTGGCTAGGTCTCGCCGTGTGTCCGCATATGCCGGTGGTCTACGTGCCCGGCAACCGCGACTATCGTGGTCCGTCGATACCCGAGGTCATGGAACGGTCGCGTTTCGAGGCCGCCGCATTCCCAAGCCTTCACATCCTCGACGAGGAGGAAGTGGTGCTGGGGGGGGGTCCGATTTGTCGGAGCGACCCTCTGGTCGGACCTGAATCTCTTCGGTGACCAGCGTCTTGCAATCGAGACGGCCGGGAAGTCCCGTGACTACGTCGAAATTAGGACGTCGCGAAATCCCCGGAAGCGGTTCAGCCCCCGACAGCAGATTGCGCGCCACCTCCGCGCCCGGATGTTCCTCGAGCATCGGCTGTCTGAATCCCAATGTCACGAGACCGTCGTCGTGACCCACCATGCGCCGAGTCTCCGTTCGGTACCCGGTTTCTGGTTCAACGATCCGCTCGCCGCGGCATTCGCTTCTGAGCTCGATGGGACGATCCTGCGCCTGCAGCCGGAACTCTGGGTGCACGGCGGTATCGGTGAATACATCGATTATTCAATAGGCAAGACCCGTGTAGTGTCTAATGCCAAGGGCTGGCGGCGGGACCTCGAAGGCGGCTCGCTCCGTCGACACGAGGACTTCATTCCGGACCTCGTCGTCGATCTTGTCGGCGAATGCAGGGCCGCTGCGGCGATCCCGCAGTCAACGGCAGCTTTGCTTGTTCATGTGTGACTCTGCTCTCAAGACATATTGGGTGGGACAACTCAGCGTTTCCCGCGCCGTGTGCGTCGCGCGTCGGGTTTTAATTTCGGTAGGCGTAAGCCGGCGGCGCAATCAGACCGTGATCGGTCGGGCATTGGCAAATCGGAGCTCAAATGAAGAAACCTGAATCGGCATTTGGCGAGTGGTTCGGGATGTCACGGTCGTCGCTAGTCGAATGCCTTCGACGTCTCGCCGATGACCTCGAAAACATCGATCAATGTTCGGAGGCACAGAGACCGAGCGCGGCGATGAACAGTTGGACGTTGGCAAAGCGGGCTGTGCCTTGCCTGATCGGTCGTCCGATTGGCCATCCCACCATATCCAACGGCAAGCCAGCATTCTCGAGCGAACTCTTTTATTTTGACGCTGATCGCGGAGTCGCGCGTACGATGTCGCGCTGGTATCGTCTCGGCACAAAGGTTGACGCCGACTATTGGAACGAACGTATTGGGGGCCGAACATGAAGGCCTGGATTTTCTCCGACCTTCACACCGAGTTCGACGAACCGACCAGTCCGTTGGAAGTTCCCGTGGCGGACATCTGCATTTGTGCCGGTGACATTTGCGATGGAGGTCCCGCCAGGACTGTCCGCTATCTTGGTGAACATGTCTCCCGATCGATGCCGGTAGTTTTCGTCCCGGGCAATCACGAGTACTACCGCGCTTCGATCGTAGAGGGTTTGAGGGAGGCGCTGGACGTCGCGTCAGAGCACTACCCGAACGTCCACGTGTTGAGCCGCCGTGCGGTTACTCTTGGCGGCTATCGGTTCGTTGGCGCGACGCTGTGGAGCGACTTTAACCTCTACGGCAACATGAGTTGGGCGCTCTACAGCGCCCAGAACGAACTCAACGACTACCGCAAAATCAAGCTTTCGAAAGAGCCGTTCCGACGGTTCACCTCCGGTCATGCAAGCGGGCAAAATCTGCAGGACAAATACTTTATCTGGCACCGTTTGGAAGAGCGGAACGCCGAGCCCACGGTCGTCGTAACGCATCACGCGCCCAGCATTCTTTCTCTTGCTCCAGAATTCGTCGGCGCTCCGCTGACACCGAGCTTCGTCTCCAATCTCGAGCCGGACATCGCCAAATACCAACCGGTCGCATGGGTTCATGGTCATCTGCACAATCGAAGCGACTACACCATCGTCAACACCCGGGTGATTTGCAATCCGCGCGGTTATCCCGACGAACCGGTCCCCGACTTCGATCCGAGTCTTGTAATCGATCTGGGAGAACACACAGTTGGCCAGACGTTCTGACAAGCGGTTTCGCTGCCCATGGAAGCTGTCAAAACCGAACGACGATCCTTATGTCACCCTGCCGATTTACATGGCCTATTGCTCGATCGCGGCGGCCCTTCGTACTTGGAATCGAAAGAACTCGAAGTTCATTGCCATCCTCCAAGTCCCAGATTGCTACTTGCCGATCTACTCCCAGGCCGCCGAGGTTTTTCTGATGGGGCTCTGGGAGGAGCGGGACTATAATCCGTGCATCAGCGCTTGGGACGAAAAACGCCACAGAGACCAAATCGTGGCCCTGAACAAGGACCAGGCGATTTTCTTCGCAGGGTCAAAGCACCCGCTTGACACCGAGGCATGGCTTCTTGCGGATGCTGTGGTGAGCATGACGCCTCCAACTAGGAGGCAGGCAGAGGCCGCGCTGCGACGTGTTGGAATTCCTGTGACCGAGAGGGATGTCGAAATCCTGCTATCGGAATCATGGTCTCGACTGCACCAGGCTTTCCCGACTCGACGCCATCCGATCGCCGCGATGGAACGACTGCGTCAATATCCAGCGTTGCCAAGTAAGGCGACTTCGGTACACGACGGGCCAACGCTTGACGAAATGTATGGGTTCGGACCCCTTCTCGAGTGGGGGCACGACCTGGCAATTGACCTAGCAGACTACAGGGCGGGTTGTATCCAATGGGACGACATTGACTCTGGAGTGTTGATTTCCGGCCCGCCTGGTTCGGGAAAAACTTTGTTCGCTGGTGCGCTAGCTAGGACCTGCGGCGTACCGCTGATTTGCGGTTCGGTTTCCAGCTGGCAGACCGCGGGTGCTCTGGATGAGCATTTAAAGGCAATGCGTGCTTCTTTCGATGAGGCCAAAGCAAAAGCCCCGGCTATCCTCTTTATCGACGAAGTCGATACGTTCGGCGACCGAAGCGAAACCGACCGTAATCGAGGCTACATGCGCGCCACGATCGCCGGATTCCTGGAATTGCTGGACGGGTATAACCGCCGTAAGGGTGTGATCGTCGTTTCGGCGTGTAACAACCCCGAACAGCTCGACCCTGCAATCCGTCGGCCGGGGAGGCTTGGCCAGCATTTCGAAGTAACACTGCCCGACGAAAACGCCCGCCGTTCAATCTTGAGGTATCACAGCGGCATCGACCTCGATCTGGACCAGACAGAGCAGTTTACTCTCGCCACCGAGGGCTATTCTGGAGCTGACATCGGGCAACTCGTGCGGTTTGCAAAGCGATCGGCGCGACGACGAAGGGTAGACTTCGCTGGCGAGCACATTGTCGGAGAATTGCCGCTGGCAACCGAGCTTCCGGCCGATTACCTGCGTTCTGTTGCCGTCCATGAAGCCGGACATGCCATTGTCGCCGTTGTTCTCGGGTTCGGTGAACTGGTGAGCGTCAAAATTGCCAGCCACGCGATTCCCGGGAACGGGAGTCAGGTCGGCCGGGCGATTTACGCGATGCCGCGGCACATGCGCAGGACTAGAGCTAGCTACCTTGACGATATCGCCGTGACTTTAGGAGGCATCGCTGCCGAAACGGTGGTGTTCGATGCATTCTTCGACGGCGCGGCAGGCTCGCATTCTGCCGACCTGAATACAGTGACCAGAACCGCAACTCTCTTGGAGGTTGGTCTCGGGATGGGACACACGCTGGTGGTGGCGGATAACGCATTGAAGCGCCTCGAGGCACTCCGCGCTAACGACCTCGATTTGCGGAGGAGAGTGCACGACGTTATCGCCAACGAGTTCGAGCGGGCAAAGGAAATCGTTGGGAGCCGACGCGCCGCTTTGGATGAGATCGCCGAACGATTGATCGAAGCGAAATGGCTATCTGGCGACGAGGTCCGGGAAATCGTCGAAAGACTCCGCCGACCGATGGTCAGCCTCGCAAAGCTTCCGCGCAGCACGGGAGCGTAGATATGCCAAGGAAACGACTGACGCGAAAAAAGCGAGGCGCTGCGTCGATCAAGTCGAAACCGGGAGTGGAGCAACGCACCGAGGAGCGTTCCTTCGGCTCGGGTCTCGATGAAGTCGGATTTCGACCTATCGGACGGCGCATTTTGGTCTCCAAACAACGATCCGGGGGCGAGCGGGCAAAAGCGGAGTCGGAAGCCGAAACGAAGCCCTCGATTCCGCACCACTGCCCCGCGCGCCTTTTCGATGACCCATTGGGCTACGACACAAGCGATCCGTCTCGACCGCGACCCCGAACTGGCCGCACGTGTTCATGCCAGGCTGGAGGCGGCTCTCGATCGGGCCGTGATAATCCTCAGAAGGCGACGGCAGACCTTCAATGCTCTGGCAAAGGCGTTGTTCGATGCGCAGGCAATGGATGAGACAGCAGTGCTGCAAATCCTGGCAGAGGCTGAGATCTCCATGGGCAAAACGCTCAGCTAGCCCGAGCCGGCCCTTTCGCCAAGTTACGCCGGATCACGGGGAGAGGCCTCAATTGTGGGAATGAAGGCGTCTACAAATCTAGGGGTTATTCACTCCGGCTTTATGCAGGCTCGCTGAAAGCCGGGGCTCCGCCTTTATCGACGATCAGTCTGGCTAACTCGTTGGCAGTCAACTCGGCCTTTTTCGGAGTGTCAGCCTCGCACTCCCATGCAACGAAAACTCTCCAGCCGTCTTCTTGAAGACTCTGGCCTACACGAGCATCGCGCTCGACATTTCTCGCGAATTTGGCCATCCAAAAATCGGTATTGGACTTGGGAACCGTTGCCACCTTGCAGCCCTCGTGGCGGTGCCAAAAGCAGCCGTGGACGAACACGACTGCCTTGTACTTTGGCAGGATAATATCCGGCTTGCCTGGAAGCTTTCTCCCATAGAGACGGAACCGAAAACCAAGGCGATGCAGGGCCTTTCTCAGATTAATTTCCGGCTTCGTGTTGGACGAACGGATGCGTGACATCCGCTCGGACCGCTGTTCAGGGGTGAGGCTATCGATCATTGCTTCCGGGATCGTCGCCTTTTTGTGCGACTAGTTCGAAGAAGGGCAAGCCCCGGACTATTTCACCGGCCGCGTCGAATGACTTGTAGAGGCATTCATGGACCTTCAACGATTTGATCCGCTCTGCTTGCTCGGCTGCACTTCCAACCAATCCCAAGGCAGAAAGTTCCCCGACTGTCACGTTGGGCACTTTGTGAATGAACCAACTGAGGAGTGGATCACGATAGTCCGTCGCATTCACCTTGAAGTGCCGCAGGTACTGGGATGCGAGGATGACGCCGATACCGAATTCGCGACCTTGAAGTAGCAGCTTTCGAAGGACATCAAACTCATACCTCATGATGTTGTCGGCTTCATCGACCAACAGATAGGAGTCGATTGCGCGAAGCTGGGGATCTGTGCCCAAGTATGGCCGCTTAGGCGTCCGCAACATGTTTTCGTAGAACATGTTCAGCATGATGGCGACCAGCATATTTTTGCTTCTGTCGTCTGCGCCAAGCGAGTCTAGCGAAATGACGACTACTCCGTCAAGGAACTCGTCAAACGGAATGGTAGCGCTTGCCTTTGAGGCAAAGATTTCCATGTCGATCAAGTCATCGATGATCGCCATTGGCGAGTCCGACTTTCCGTCCAACAGTTCGGCGTAGGCAGCGTGGACATCGGTTAGGGTCGGTGGATCGTCGCCTAAGCGCCCTTCATAGGATGCCTTGACCGCTTTCTTCAGCTTATCCCTTTGAACAGGTCCAATTCCCGAGTAAATCTTGTCCAACACGTCGGCAAAGAAACGGAACCGGTCGAGCCAGGGTGCGGGCACTTCTTCCAAGGTGCTGGTGTCAAAAAGGTTCAGTGGCAGCCTATACGGCTTGACCACCTTTGCGCCCGTGGCTTGTACGAAATCCGCGCTGCTATAGTCGCGTTTGTAGTCGAATATTAGCATTCTCGGTTTGATGCCACGGTTACTCGCGGCCGACCTCGAGATCTGGAGGATCAGCGACTTCAGTAGCTGGGTCTTCCCAGTCCCCAGGTCCCCAACCACGCCCATGTTCAAGTTGTTCAAGCGTGTGTCGGAAACGTTTAGCGTTAGGTCACTTGGGCGGAGACTGTCGATAGTCTTTCCAATCGAGAGGATCACGCCACCATCTTTTTCTTCTGCAGTCCGATCGTTAATTGGTTCTTGCGGCTGGGCCGCGACAGCGGGCTCCTCGATAACGCCATTATCGTCGGCGCCGTGTGACAACAGGTCGGCTGCTGTCGGGTATGACTGACCGATATGCTGTGAGGATTGCGAGGATGCTCAGCGGTATCTAGTAAACCGCGCGCCGGCTTCCTCGGCATCAAGGAGCCGATCATACGGCTCCATGAGTTCGCGAAAATTCTCCGGCTTGATCACGAAGTACTGGTTGCCGTCCAGCCAGACAACCCACTGACCCTTGTTCAGCACAGCCATCAAGGCGTCGTACATCCCCAGCTTTGCTTCTGTGACTTTTTTCATGCCTACGCCTGCGTTCAGTACCAAGTAGTCCAGCAGAGCATCCCTTCACCTGGTCATAAGCCGAAGCGCTGGCGACAGCGAACAGGACAGTGCCTTACTCTGCATAATGCCCGCTTTGGGGTAAGCGGAAATTGCCAACGCCAGGCCGACTTGAGACTGAAATTTTCAAGTCTCAACGCAAGGAGTTCATAAAGCGGAACGGCTGTTTTGCGCCCGCTTAACGGTCATAAAGCAAGTCATTGCCTCTGCCTGGAAGCCGACATCGTCTTGGAAAAGGGGCCCCGTCGCCTTCGCGCCATAGGCGGTCATATAGGCTGCAGTCGCTCTCGAAAATGATGGGATCTCGCGAGGCAGCGGCCGTAGATTTCAACTACAACAGGCTACCAGCAATTTTGACAAGGTGGGCGACTGATGTTGCCTTCATCTTTCGCATCATGTGACCTCTGTGTAGCTTCACCGTTGGCTCTGCAAGCTGCAGCTCTGCTGCAATCTGCTTGTTCAGTTTACCGGCGATCACCAATGTCATAATCTGTCGCTCGCGTTCAGTTAGCGTCATATACCTTGTTTGGGTGGCAGCTTTCGCTGCTTTTTCATCTCGGCGAGCGGCGTCATTGGCGATTGCGCGGTTGACGGCGTCTAACAGATCCTGCTCACGAACCGGCTTACTAAGAACGTCTATAGCACCCGCCTTCATCGCCCGCACTGCCATGGGCACATCGACATGGGCGCTGATCAAGACGACGGACCGAGGAAGATCGCTCTTCGCCAGCGCCTCCTGAAACTCCAATCCGCTTTGTCCAGGAAGGCGGATGTCGAGGACGATACATCCGGCCTTTTCGGGATCGTCTGCGGCTATGAAATCCTTAACCGAGCCGTGTGCCTCAGCGGCGAGCCCGACGGACTCGAAGAGGCCCTTTAGGGCTTCGCGCACGCTTTGATCGTCATCTATGACGATGACAGTTGGTTGCCTGTTCTTCCTGTCATCGATCAACGGCTGCATCCTTGAATTGCGAGAGCGTGAAGGTGAATGAGTTTCCGCGAGGGTGGTTGGTTGTCGCCCAGATGCGCCCCCCGTGCGCTTCAACGATGGAGCGGCAGATAGAAAGGCCCATCCCGATCCCGTCGGACTTCGTGGTATAGAATGGCTCAAATACCCGCTCGAGCTGTTCGGGCGGTATCCCCCGACCAGTGTCGGAAACACTGACCTCAACTTCGCCCTTTGGAACTTGCCTGCACCTGACCGTCACGATGGCTTCTGCACCACGAGGTGTTGCCTCAGCGCTGTTCATGATTAGATTGAGAAGAACCTGCTGTAGCTGCGTGCGGTCACCTAAGATATCGACGGGTTCTGGCATAAGGTCCGTGACGACCTGCAAGCCTCGCGATTGCAGCTCTTCCCGCAGAAGAAAAAGCACATCATTTAGCGCCTGCTTGAAATCGGTCCTTTCCATCCGCACCGGCGATCTCTGGGCCATCGCGCGTATGCTGGCGACGATCTCGCCTGCGCGATGCCCATCATGCACGACACGTTCAGCGGCCAGGCGAGCCTGCTCCAGATCCCTATGTCCATCCTTAAGCCAGCGCAGGCAGGTTCCGGCATTCGTCACGATCGCCATGAGCGGCTGATTGATCTCGTGCGCTATGGAGACCGCCAGTTCGCCGATGGTCGTCAGTCGTGTAACATGCGCAAGGTGGCTCTGGCTCTGGCGAAGAGATTCTTCCGCCTGTTTACGATCCTCGATATCGACAACGACGCCGTACCACCGCACGACATTCCCTTCCGGATCGAGAAGCGGACTCTGTTGCAGGTTGAACCACCTGTATTGGCCGTCGAATCGTCTGATACGTGCGTCCACTGGATGAGGCTGCTTCGTCGCAACGACCTGTTCCCAACTCTCACGCATCCGTTCAACGTCATCGGGATGAAACATGCGATAGAAGCCAAAGCCGACAATCTCGTCGAAAGGCAGTCCGACAAAGTTGGTGAGATGCTGGTTCCAGTATTCGAGCTGCCCATCGGGCGTGCAGGACCAGGCCATGGCGGGGATCGTGTTGATGATGAGCTTGAGCTTGTGTTCGCTCTCCCTCAGCGCCGCCTCACTCTCTCTCAGAGCGATCTCGGCCCGCTGCAGATTTTCGATGTCGATATTGACACCGAACCAGCGCACGACGCCATTCGCATCAGTTAGCTTTCGGCCAGAGAAATAGAACCAGCGGTACTGCCCATCGGCACCCCGAATGCGCCCTTTCAACCGGGTATGATCTGAATATTCGAGGTCGCGCTTCCAGATTTCCACCATCTCGGGAATATCGTCGGGATGATAGAGATCCAGAAACCCCCATTCGAGGATCTGTTCGGCAGGCAACCCGGCATAGTCCAACCAACTCTGGTTGACGAAATCGGCGCTTCCATCCGGGCGCGCTGACCAGACGAGCACCGGAAGCGAATTGATGATGAGCCTGAGGTTCTCTTCGCTTGCCACAAGCGCAGACTTTGTCTCCTTGAGTGCATCTTCGGCTCGTTTGCGATCTTCTATATCGAGAACGACCCCATACCATTTGGCGACGTTCCCCTCAGGATCCAGCCGAGGTCTTTGCCGGAGGGAGCACCAGCGGTATTCGCCGTCCGCACGCCTGAGCCGACCCTCGACTTCCTTTCCCGTTTTGGCAGCCATAATGCTGCGCCACTCGAAGGCCAGACGTGTGGTGTCGGCCGGATGGAACAGCCGATAGAAATTCTCCCCGGCGATCTCTGCGAGCGGCAAGCCGACATATTCGAGAAAGTGCTGACTAGCGAAGTCGAGCATTCCGTCAGGCGTAGTCGACCATGCCATTGCCGGGATCAAATCGATGATCGCATCGGCTTCCTCGTGCTTGTCCAACGTCGTCCCTCACCACTGTGTGCGGCGCAATCGCCCTGTTCGAGGTTACGCGGTTTCGCGCCACCGCGTTAGGCGAGATTGATAGACGAAGGTCTATTTTCGCACTGCCTCGGTCTAGTTTTATGTGACCTAGATCGCAATTGAGATCAGGCTTGAGCCGACCTATACATAGGGAAAGTAGGTGATTGAGCCCAAAGGGATCGCCTATCCCGGCCATGGACAAAGCGCTTTTTCCGACTGCAGCAGCCATGCCTACACCCAACGCCGCCAACATCGTCGATCGATCCGGAGGAACACGCATGCCTCAACTTTCACGTCGCGCCTTCGGCACCCTGCCCATCGGCCTCATCGGGGGGAGCCTCTTCGGCGGAAGTCTGATAAGTTCCTCCTCCGCCCATGCGGCGACGCAGGTGGCTGCAAGCGCACCTGCTGCGGTGACCCCGCTCGCACAGATCCGCCTCGGACGGTTCACCGTGACGGCTCTGACGGACGGGTACGCCGACATGCCCTATGACTACTTTCCGGGACGCTCAGCGCCTGAGGTCGAAACGGCGGCAAGCGCACAGTTTACCGCCCGGCCGAGTGGGGTTCGGTTCCTCTTCAATCAGTATCTCGTCGAGGATGGGGAGCGCCGCATCCTGATCGATGCTGGTGCGGCAGGCTCGATCGGACAGACCGGACAGTTACCTCAGGCACTCGCTGCGCTCGGTCTGAAGCCCGGCCAGATCGACGCGGTCATCGTAACGCATATGCACCAAGACCACATGGGCGGACTGGTTCTGGGAGGCAAGAACCAATACCCAGAAGCTGAGCTTTACATCGATCGTCGCGACGTCACCCATTGGACCGATCCGGCCAAGCGCAACGGAGCACCTGACTTTCTGCAGACCAGCTTCCGAATGGCAGAGGAGGTCGTTCGGCTATATCCCAGGCTCCAAGCGATCGACGGAGAGCGGGAGATCGCGCCGGGCGTATCGATCGTCGATCTGACCGGCCATACACCCGGCCATATCGGCGTGCGGATCGAAGATGGCGGCAAGAGCCTGATCATGGTTTCGGATATGATTTTCCCGGTCGTGCATCCGGCCGCGACCGACGTGTTCTTCCTGTTCGAGCAGGACCGTAACGCTGCGAAGGCCATGCGCGATCGCTTCTTTCCGCGTGCCGCATCCGAGGGAGCGCTCATCGCCGCCACGCACATGCCGTTTCCTGGGCTCGGCCGTGTCGTCTCCGATCGCGGGCAGATGCGGTGGGAGGTCGCAGACTGGGCCTTGCAGGACTGACGTCCCTCCTTGGCGGCCTTGAAGGTAGAGATTGCGAAGCCCAGAATTCGGCTGGCCAAATGGGTAGATCCAGGCTCTCATGGGGGGATGCCCATGCAAGCCTGCCCGAGCAAGGAGATTGAGCATGCCATATCATTTCCTTGAGGTTGCTGTGACGCCTAGCGTCAGGGCCGCTCAGGCGGAGATGGGTGTGGACCAGATATGGCTGGGCGCTGACAACCGCCCTTCAGAGACCCTCACCGATGGCGAAATCGCCTTCATTGCCTCACGTGATAGCTTCTACATGGCATCGGTCTCCGAAACGGGTTGGCCATACGTTCAGCATCGTGGAGGGAACGTCGGCTTCCTCAAGGTCATAGATCAGCGAACAATGGCCTTCGCCGACTACCGAGGTAACCGTCAGTACATCAGCGCCGGCAATCTTGCGGCTAACGAGCGGGCCTGCCTGTTTCTTATGGACTATGTGCGGCGGGCCCGACTCAAAATCTATGCCTATGTGGAGCGACTGGCGCTTGATGCTGACCAGGAACTCACGGAACTGGTGTCCGACCCGACGTACAAAGGAAGGGCGGAGCGGATCTTCAAGCTCCGGCTCGAGGCGTTCGATTGGAACTGCCCGCAGCACATCATTCCGCGCTACACCGAGCAACAGGTTGAACAGGCGGTCGCTCCTCTTCGTGAGCGGCTGCAGCGACTGGAAACCGAGAACGCCACCTTGCGCGCTCGTCTGGGGAGCCCCGAAACATGATCGAAGCTGAACGGTCACCTCTTCCCCCTTTCACATTCCAGAGCGCAACCGAGAAAGTCAGGCTTGCCGAAGACGGCTGGAACAGCCGCGACCCTGCCAGGGTCGCTTTGGCTTACAGCGTAGACAGCCAGTGGCGAAACCGTGCTGAATTTGTGACCGGGCGGGAAGCAATCCTGACGTTTCTTTCGGCAAAATGGCGGCGAGAGCTGGATTACCGGTTGATCAAGGAACTCTGGGCCTTTGACGGCAATCGGATCGCCGTCAGATTTGCCTACGAGTGGCATGACGACGGTAGCAACTGGTTCCGATCGTTCGGGAACGAGAACTGGGAGTTCGACGATAGTGGCCTGATGCGAAGGCGCTATGCCTGCATTAACGACCTGCCTATTCCGGCCGACGGCCGCAGCTTCCGCTGGCCGCTTGGCCGCAGGCCAGTTGATCATCCCGGTCTCAGCGACCTGGGTTTTTAGTCGAGCACAGCCAGTCTCTCTTTGTATTTTGCCGTCAACGGCAGCGGCTCAGGAGCATGTTTTGAATCTTCGGTTTTCAGAACGCATTTTCCCAACGCACGAAGACGCAATTGAGGCCGATGCCTTCGTCAGCCTGCACAAGCTCTCACCCGAACATCTCCGGGCTGAGGAGGATTTCGGATGCATTGTCATCAACGGCGGATGCGCGATCTCGTTGCCAAGCGCACCAGCGATAGGCCTAAATCGTGTTCTGGGGCTAGGCTCTGTCGAAGATCTGGACAAAGCATACAAATGGATGCGAGCAAGGGCGGGGAACCGCTTCTTGCAATTGAATGTGGACGCTGTCTCGGACGAGGTGAGAAACTGGATCCAGACCAAGGGTCTGCCTGAGCACGGTCCCGGATGGACAAAGCTTACCCGCAGCGCGCCTTTCAGCAACCTCGATGCGCCGGTGAGTGTGCTTACCCGAAGAGTTCAAGGCGACGAATCCCTGCTCTTCGGATCGATGATGTGCAAGGGATTCAACTTCCCGCCAAGCTTGGCCGCCCTCTGGTCAGCCATTGTGGGCAAAGAGGGCTGGTCGTGTTTTTTCGCTCTTGATGATGAAACGCCTATCGGCACCGGCGCTATGTACGTGTCGGGGTCATATGCGTGGCTGGGTGGCGGTACTACAATCCCCGAGTTTCGGAACCGGGGCGTTCAAAAGGCGCTCATCCAGGCTCGCACCGACTACGGTATCGCACAAGGCGTTTTGACGTTCGTCGTCGAAACAGAAGTACCCTCAACTGACAAACCCAATATCTCCTATGAGAACCTCAGAAAAATGGGCTTCCAGCACGCGTACGACCGGAAGAACTTCAAGCTGTAGTACATCTGGCGATCTTCCTTCCGGCCAGCGGGTGAGTTTTCTGGATCGTCTCACAGAAGCCTGTTCCTGTACGGTTTGAGGGCAACTGCACCGCGTCCTGATCATCGCAGATGCTGATGCCGGGAGGTCTTCCCCGACGACAAAGTGAACCGCCATCTCTCTTATGTTGCGCCTCAAGCCTCTATCCAGCACCCCTGGCCTCCCGCTTAGGGCCTGAGAGCGGAATTAATTGCCGCTTCGCGCCCGCATCGCGGCAGTAGAGCGCAACCTAGCCGCATCCCGAAAGCGGACATCCATAGTCTCGGGCTCGGGATATATCCGGGATCTGCACATCGACACCTTGAAGGTCAAGGCGCGAAATTTCCGCTGAAGAACGTTGCCCAAGGCATTTGGTGCCTGTTGGGCGAGCTTCCGGTTCCTGGCAGCGCGGGCGATGTGTTTCAGTGAGCTGATGAAAGGGAAGGCGTGGGATGATAAGCGTTTTCTCGCCCACGAGCTTCATTGAATCCCGCCGCGGAGGAGGCTGCCCGCCCGCTTGCCAATTCTTCGCGGCAAGCCTCGCCAAAATCGAGAAGAAAATTCATCGCGCCGGAATGCGCGAGATCCCGCATTTCAGAGAGGGAGCGATTGGGGGTCAGGTAGGTTTCTACAATTCGCTCCATCGCCAATTCCGCTGCCTCCACAACTGGTCGAGACGAGATCAGACGCATTTGTGCGACCAGTGCATAAAGCAGAACGAGATCGGAGACGTCGTCCTTCTGGTGGCCTAGTGCGTCACCATAGAGCCTCGTGGCTTCAGCTATGAAATCCGAAAACAGCTTCTCGCGCTTGGCGACCTCGACCTCGCGATGCTTTTCCCTCATCTGTGACCGATGTGTCATCCAGGCGGTGGCGAACGAGGCCAGCCCGCCGATCGCGACACCGACGAGGCCCATCATGGCAGAGATGTATGCGTCCATAAGAATTCTCCTGTCGGAACGAGCGCGACGTGCCCAGGAAGTTGACGAGGCCGCTCGCCGCAGGCCCCGTGCCCGACGGGCTCGTCATCGGTTCTTCTACCCTTCTAGCGGAGGCCCCACCCAGACACCTTCCGGCACCGCGGGAATGCTGTTCACCAGTCCTTCGAGCATTCCCTGGAGGACGTTCTCAGCCAGCTCCTCCATCTTGTCGGCGGGCCCGACCAGGCGGTCTGCCAACAGCAAAGTCAGACCGTGCATCTGGGACCAGAAAACAAGGATCGCCCCATCGATCGTTCGGGTATTGGGCTCGGTGTCTGCAATTTCGCGCCCGAGAGCGCCGTCGGAGATCGCGCTCACGATGAGGGCTTTCATGTCGTAAGCCGCGGTCCGTTCGATCACCGGGCGGCTCTCGCCCTGTCCCGCAAGGTAGCCGCCGAACATCAACCTGTAGAGCGCCGGGTTGGTGACCCCGCCGAAGACATATGCGCGCGCCATGGCTGCAAGCCTCTGACGAGGACTGTCGAGTTTGCTGGTCGCTTCGGCCATGCGCTTCGCCAGCAGCTCAAACCCAATTGCCGAGACGGCGGCCAGCAATTCGCGCTTGTCGGCGAAGTGCTTGTACGGGGCGTTGTGACTGACGCCCGCCCGACGCGCGAGCTCCCGAAGCGAAAACTCCGTGCTCTGGGACTCGCTTAGAACGTCCAGTGCGGTCTCGACGATCACCCGGTGAAGGTCGCCGTGGTGATAGGGCCGCTGCTCTTTGGTGGAAATGTCTTTGGTCATATCCGTCCATTTATGTTTCCAAGTTGCTCATGTCAACTTTTTTCGCAAATGATGTTGACATTGCCCACACTAACCATTAAGTGGGCGTTGTCAACATCATTTAACGCATCAAATTGGAGATTGCAAATGAGCCATGACGGCACGAACGCCAGCGGATGGGGCCTGCGCTACCCAGGTCTTGTCATGGGCAAGGGCGGCAAGAACGAGGTCAAGGAATTCACCGGCATGTGGGGACTGAAGTCCGATGCTGACCTGATTGCATTCACCGATGTGCTCAGCCGCGAGGTCCCGGTCTGGGGCGGGCCGGGCAAGACGTTTTCGGAGGCGACGACTATGCTCGGCTTGATCCGGACGGCGCGCTGGTTCGTAGCCAGGACCCAGGATTTCGATGGTTATGCCCTGTTCTTCATCTCCCAGTTCGACGGGAGTCTCGACAAATACTTCGACGACTTCGTTCTCAATGGGAAGGAGAACCTGACGAAGATCTGGGGTCAGTGCATAGGGTGTCCGAGCGGCCCGGATGCGACGGCAAGCGATATCGTGGAATATATCGCACGCGGTCAGATCAAGACCCTGGCCTGCTACGACGTCTTTCCGAGCCTCAGCCTCAGCCAGATCTACAAGGCGGCAGACTGGTATGAAAAGACCCAGAAGTTTCAGCGCGCGGTCGCCAAGGGCGAGGGCAAGCTCGAGGACACGGTCAATGCGTTTTTCGGAGAGCTGGCCGAATCCTACAAGCAGGTGCCAAGCGACGCCATGATCGATACGGACGTGGCCAACCAGTGGCAGTACGAGGATGTCGCCGAACACATCGGCAAATGACGCCCGCGCACACCGTCAGTGCCACCTGACCACTGCGAGATGAGGCTGGCCTTTTGCCCCCCCGGGGGGGCGGCCTCATCTCCCGACGACAGCGTCGAGCTAAATGCGACAAGGAATGCGACAATGCCAACTCTAGGCTCTCAGCCTGGCCTGACTTCTGCTGACCTTAAGGCCAACCTGCACGACATCCAGGACAATGTCGTTACACCAATTCTCCTGCGATACGGGCGTCACATTTTCCTGAGCTTCAACGACGGCGCAGGGTCACGCGCATGGCTGCGAAGCATGTTCCAACGCGTCAATGCCCGCCAACTGGAGCATGGGACGCGATTCACGGTCAATATCGGGTTTACCCACCAAGGTCTTAAGTCGCTCGGACTTTCCGAACGGGCGCTCGCCAGCTTCCCCGAAGCGTTCCGGGTCGGCATGGGGGGACGAGCAGGTGCGGTAGGCGACATCGGACCGCACGCGCCGGAGCATTGGGAGGGCGGCCTCGGCGCGCCTGACATTCACGCGATGGCATGGCTCCGAACCGATTCCGACCAAGGTAGGGAAGAGGCAACAGATATCCTCCGCGAGGAAATCGAAGCGACGGGCGGGGTCGAGATTCGATTCATTCAGGACACCATGGCGCTTGCGCATGAAAGCGGGATCGGATCCGAAGGTGAACATTTCGGGTTTGCCGACCCAATCTCCCAACCGCCGATCGAGGGCGCGGATACGCCTTCCTATCCTGGCGATGGCGTATTGGAGAGCGACGGCACATGGCGTTCGGTGAAACCGGGAGAGTTCCTGCTCGGCTATGAGGACGAGGTCGGACCAGGCGGCACGATGATGCCGGAACCATTCGAACTGCGGCTGAACGGAACATACATGGTGTTCCGCAAGCTCTACCAGGACGTTGCAGCGTATCGTCGATATCTGGCGACGGCCGCGCGCTCGCTCTATGGCAGCGACGATCAGGAACACCGGGATCTGGTGGCGGCCAAACTCATGGGCCGCTGGCCCAGCGGCTGCCCGCTCGACCTGTCGCCCGAGAAGGATGATCCGGCCATCGCCGCCGACCCTGACCGACGCAACGATTTCACCTATGCCGGCGACGACCAAGGCCTTCGGTGCCCGCTCGGCTCGCACCTGCGTCGCAGCAATCCGCGTGCCACACCCCTTAAACGGGCCACTGCCGTGAGGCGCCACCGACTGGTTCGGCGCGGCGTCGAATACGGCCCGCATCTCGAGGATGGCGCGCTTGAAGACGATGGGGTCGATCGCGGCCTGATCAACCTGTTCATCCAGGCCGACATCGAAAGACAGTTCGAGTTCGTCCAGGCCGAATGGATGAAGGGTGGCGAGTTTCTGGGACTCGACCCCGCCGAGCAAGACCCGATCAACGGCGTCGGGGGCGAAGGATCTCAAATGTCCGTGCCTGGCGCCAAGCGACCCTTCCTGTTCGACCTGCCTACCTTCGTCACGGTGAAGGGCGGCGAATACTTGTTCGTGCCGGGGCTGAACGCTCTCACGGGCATCATCGAACAGAAATTCTGATCCACCGGAAAGAGGCAGACACAATGTCAGACCATTTCAGCGGCCCTGCGGTCATGGACGATCCAGCAGTGGACATCACCGATTTCTACGCCTTTCCCAGCCCGGAACGCCCAGGAAATCTCGTCCTGATCATGAATGCGTTTCCCATGGCCACATCTCGGTCCTTCTTCAGCGATGTCGTGACCTACCGTTTCCGGCTGAGGCCTCTGACGTGGTCGAGCACAGGCTTCAAGCACGGTCCGTCTGAACATACGATCGATGTGCGTTTCAGTGACGCGCCAGACGGGACATCGGCGCAGAAGGGTACCGTCGTCACATCGGATGGGCGCGAGACGAGCTTCGTCACCGGCGAGATGGCGGAGTCCGACGGCATGCGCGTCTACACGGGACTGGTCAGCGACCCGTTCTTCATGGACGTCGAGGCCACCATCCGCACGGACATTTCCGGCAAGTTGTCCTTCGGAGCGAAGGGTACGAACACCGTCGAGTTTCGCGACGTGTTGACGATCGTCGTCGAGCTGCCGTTCGCTTCAATTCGCAAACGATTGAATGGCGGCACTTTGATTGGAGCCATTGCGGAAACGCTTGTCGCACGTCCCGCCAAGCCGATCCGGCTCGAACGTGTCGGCAGACCGGAAATCAAGAACGTCATGCTGTCGAACGCGACACGAGATCCGAAGGGCGTCGAGCTGCGGGATCTTTACAACAGGGAGGACGCCTTCTCCCTCTCCAAGGAATATCGGCCGCTCTACGAGATGCGTGTCGATGCAACACTTGCGTTCTTTGACGGTCTCGACGCCGAGATCGCCTGGCCGCCGGAAGCGGACGGACGGCATCCCATGCGCGATCTGCTCTTGGGAGACTATCTGGTCCTTGATCTCGCTCACCCCTTCGGGACGGGCAATTTCCTGGAGATCGAACGAGCACTGCTCGAGCACCGTCCGCACACGAGTGCCGGCGGCCGCTGGCTGGACGACGACATCCTGGACGAGATGCTCACATTGCTCGTGAACGGCGGGCGTGGCGAGCGGCTGGGCGATGGAGTCGACGGCCCGACCAGTCCGGCCGCGCACGTCTTTCCTTACGTGCGTCGAGCCAATCAGCGGACGGACCTTCCTGTCCCCGCATTTGTGGAGAAATGAACATGGACAACATGAACGACATTGGAAGCGTCACCGACTGGTTCCTGGAGCATCCGGTGATGTCGACGCTGAGGCCCAGCTACCCGCGCGGGCCGTGGCACTACAAGGACATGCACCAGCTCATCGTCACCTACGAGAGCACCGCGGAGGCCATACGCGCGGTCGTCCCCAGACCTCTCGAACCGGCTGAGGGCAACCGCGTCACCATAGAGTGGCGGAACATGACCGAGGTCAGCGGATTCGGGCCTTACGTCGAGATCGGCCATTCGGTGGCCTGCACCTTCGAGGGCAAGCCAGTCATCTACGTCTTCCAGGCTTTCCTCAACAGCGAGTCGCCGACGCTCGCCGGGCGGGAGATCCTCGGTTTCCCGAAGCGGCACGGCGAGCCTGAGCTTAAGGCCGTGCGGGAGGTGCTGACCGGCACCCTGTCCTATGGCGGCACCCAGGTCGCGCTTGCGACCATGCCGTACCGCATGGTCGACCTATCTGATCGCCTGGCCGAGATCGAGCAGGAACTCAAGACAACCCAGCTCGTGCTGAAGCTGCTTCCCGACGTCGACGGTCGCACGCCAAAGGTCGCCCAGCTCGTGAAGGTCAATCTTTACGATGTCCGGTTGAAAGGGGCGTGGGGCGGCCCCGCGGAACTGTTCATGGTGCCGCATGTCGGCTGCCCGGTCGCGGCCCTTCCGGTCGTGCGCGTTCTCGAAGGCCGCCAGCACCTCTGGGACATGACGCTCGCCGACGGTGAAGTCGTCTACGACTACCTTGAAACCGAGCGCCGTTAGAACGCGCTGAAGGTGGCACGGGAGCGACTGCCATGGCAGCGCTCGCCGACGATCCACGCAGATACTCCAATCGCAAAAGGAAACCAAATGATTGTCAGTGATGACCGCAACAACCTGCCTCGCGGCGAACCAATCGGCCTCGATGCAATGGCCCAGCTCTTTACCGAAGCTCGGACCCACAACGCTTTTCACGAGCTTCCCGTTCCTGACGCGCTTCTGCGCGAAGCGCTCGACCTCGCCAAGATGGGGCCGACCTCGGTGAACCAGCAGCCGCTGCGCGCGCTTTTCCTGCGCTCGACGCCAGCCAAGGAGCGGCTGGGTCCGGCGCTCATGCCCGGCAATGTCGAAAAGACCATGGCTGCACCGGTCGTCGCGATCTTGGGCTACGATCTGGAGTTTTATGAACACCTGCCGTTTCTACTCCCGCACGCCGATGCGAAGAGCTGGTTTGCTGGAAATCCGGGTCTCGCTGCCCGCAGCGCCGCGCAAAGCGGCACTCTTCAGGTCGCCTACTTCATTCTTGCGCTGCGCGCCGTGGGCCTGGATGCGGGGCCGATCGGCGGCTTTGACCCCGCCAAGGTCGAGCAGGAATTCTTTCCCGACGGCAAGATCAAGGCCAACGTCATTGTCAACATTGGCTACGGCAACGACGCCAAGCTGCGCCCTCGCAGCCCGCGGTTATCGTTCGACGAGATGGCGACGATCCTCTGAAGCTTGCAACCCAAAGGGCGTCCGGGCGTAGGACGCCGATCCCCTATGTGGAACTCACTCCACGCAACAAGGAGAAGTAAATATGGACATGTTGAAGGGAAAGGGCGCCGTCGTGACCGGCGCCGCATCCGGCATCGGCAAGGCGATCGCGACGGCATTTATCGAAGCAGGCGCGAGCGTGGTGCTCTGCGATCTCAATGCGAAAGCGCTCGATGAGGCGACCCGTGAGCTCGGCGATCGCGCCATCGGCCGGGTCGTCGACGTTTCGGACGAGGATCAGGTCGAGGGCGCGCTTCGGACGGCGCACGATACATTCGGGTCGCTGGATGTCGTGGTCAATTGCGCCGGCTTTGGTGCGATCACGCCGATAACCGAGCTCACTGCCGACAAGTGGAGATCCGTCCAGGCGGTGACGCTCGGCGGGGTGTTCTTCGGTGTGAAACACGGCGCCCGGATCATGATCGAGCAAGGACGGCCGGGTGTCATCATCAACATCTCCTCTGTGAACGCACGCCAGCCCGGCGAAGGACAGGCGGCCTACTGCGCCGCGAAGGCCGGGGTGGACATGATAACCCGGTGCGGTGCCCTGGAACTCGGTGGCCGAGGCATTCGCGTCGTGGGCATCGCACCTGGTCTGGTGGAAACGCCGCTGACCAGAAAGGAACTCGAGGACCCCGCCATGCGCGACCTCTTCCTGGGCGTCATCCCGATGAACCGCGCTGTCGCAGCGGAAGAAATCGCCACGGCTGCCGTGTTTCTGGCATCCGACAAAGCGAGATCGATCAATGGCGAGACGATTGCGATCGACGGGGGCTCCCTGACGCGGGGCTATCCGGCGCTGCTGACAGGCCACAAGGTAGCCTCCTGATGATGATCCAGCCCCAGCGCTACACAAGCGGCCGGATTGCTCTCGCCAACCTGTCGACGTCGATCGACGGGTTGGAGCGGGAGCGTGCTGCTGGCGGGAGCTTCGAAAGCTTGCTGACGCTCGCGAAGCTCCTCTTTCTCCGCGGTGACTTGGTCGGCAGCATCGCGGACCATGACCGGGGGGAGGCAATCACCTCCGAGGCTATGGATATGCCCGACGCCGACTGCGCAAGAGCGCTCTATGTTCGAGCGCAGATCGCGGGACGTTTCCACTGTTTCGCAAAAGCGAAAGTGCTTCTCGTTCATGCGCTGGTGGCTGGATATTCGGTACAGGAAATCGAAGGCGAACGGGCGGCCCTGCTGCAGGCAACCGGACACTACGACGAAGCGCTGCTCGTGCGTGAAAGACTCGCGGAGCGCAATCCCCGAATTGATACGCTTGCAAGCCTCGCGACGCTGCTGGCGGAGATGGATCAATGTGGCAGGGCGGAGACCTGCTATGCGGCCGCGCTCGACGCCGACCAGGGCGTGTCTCCTTTCCCGTGCGGGCAACTGCTCTTCGAATGGGGAGTGAGTTCGATGCGTCGCGGCGATCTGGATAAAGCGGAAGCAGTCTTCGCAGCGCTCGACGCGATACTGCCTGGGCACGTTCCGGGACGCGGGCATCGTGCCGAGGTGGCGTTCGCGCGCGGAAAACTGGACGTTGCAGAACAACTCGTCGCCCCCCTGCTGGAGGCTTCCGATGATCCGGAGTACCGCGCGCTCTATGCAGAAATCCTAACCGCGCGCGGTGACGGAAGGTCCGCCAGACAAGCCGGACTTGCAGCCGAAGAATATGAGCGGCTCCTGGCGCGTCGGCCCGAAGCCTATGCCGACCATGCGGCGGCTTTCTTCATCGGAATCGGCAATCGGCCGAAGCGGGCGCTCGAGCTGGCGTCGCTCAATTTGAAAATCCGCGACACGCCGAGGTCGCGCAAGCTCCTTGCCAAGGCGAGTGCCGCCGAACAAGCCACCGCGGCCCGCGAGTATGCCGTATGAAAACTCGCCACCCCGTTACGACAAACCAGACATCGCGGTGCAGGATCGTGGTCATCGGCGCAGGTTTCGCAGGCCTGGCGGCTGTCCGCGGACTGCGCAGCAGCAAAGCCGACATCACGCTCGTCGACCGCAACAATCACCACCTGTTCCAACCCTTCCTCTTCCAGGTCGCCACCTCGATCCTTGAGCCGGCGGAAATCGCCACGCCTATCCGATCACTTCTGCAAGAGATGCCCAACGTCCGGGTGGAAATGCGGGAGGCGAAGCGTATCGACCTGTCCCGCCGGCTTGTCGTCATGAACGAAGGCGACGATCTGGCCTATGACATCCTGGTGGTCGCGACCGGAGCCCAGACAAGCTATTTTGGCAACGACGCGGAATGGGCGCCGCATGCGCTTGGATTGAAGTCGCTCGGCGACGCCGTCACCGCACGCAATCGACTTCTGAAAGCGTTCGAGCGAGCCGAATTGGAGCCTGACCCTCGGAAACAGGCCCGCGATATGACGGTCGTCGTCGTCGGCGGTGGACCGACGGGCGTTGCCATCACAGGCACGATCAGCGAGTTTACGCGAAGGACGCTCGCATCCGACTTTCGAAATATCGACCTCCGTCTCGCGCGTATCGTACTGGTGCAGTCGGGATCAAGATTGCTACCGGCATTCAGCGAACGACACTCGGCCTACGCGGCCCGCGCGCTGGAAGGCCAGGGGGTCGAGGTAAGGCTAGGCGTTCCCGTTACTCATGTGGACGCGGCGGGGGTCGTCGTCGGCGACGAGCGCATCGCGGCCGCGACCGTATTGTGGTGCACCGGTGTCCAGGGAGTGCCGCTGGCACGCACACTCGGCGCCCATGTCCAACCCGACGGCACGGTAGCAGTCCTGAATGATTTTTCAGTGCCGGGGCATCCCGAGTGCTTTGTAATCGGCGATGCTGCCCATGTGATCGGACCTGACGGTCGCCCGATGCCGGGTCTGGCGTCGGTTGCGCAGGATCAGGGCCGATACGTCGGCAGACTCATCGCCGCCCGGCTTGCAAACACTGCCCATCCCAAGCCCTACGAGTCCTTCGCGCCGAGCAAGCTGGCGACCATTTCCCGGAACGTGGGCGTCGCAGAGTTTCGCGGCCGTTCGATCATCGGCTTTCCCGCCTGGTTGTTGTGGGGACTGCTGCATCTTCGAACCTTGTCCGGCGGCGGTCATGCAAGACTTTCGATCCTTGGGAACTGGCTGCGCCTTCTAACCACCTACCGCCGCAGCGGAAGGCTGATCGTCGAGCCGTCCGAGCTGGGAGCCATTCAGGGCGGGCACGCTCCGCCAGCCAACGAAATCGCCGAAGACACTGCCATCTGGAGAAAATAGATGTCGAAACCATCCACACCGTCCGACAAGCCACAGAGACACGGTCCTGACCAAGGTGGCACGCCTTCGAGGCCCCACCAGATCGTGGTCGTCGGTGGTGGAATCGCCGGGCTCGAAATTGCCTCCAAACTGCCGGGATGCATACGTGGAACCTCGATCGCCGTGACGCTGATCGACAGGGAGCCTGCCTATGTCTGGAAGCCGATGCTGCATACGATCGCTGCCGGAACCACGGACGTCTCCCAACAGGAAACCTCCTACATCTCCCAAGCCCGTAACCGACGTTTCGTGTTCGAGACAGGAGAGCTCAAGGGCATCGACCGGAAAGAGCGCAAGGTCTATCTGAACCCTTTGGAGATCGATGGTCGCCCCATCTTGCCGGAGCGTGCGATCTCCTATGACACACTGATCCTGGCGACAGGTAGCGAGGCGAACGACTTCGGAACGCCAGGCGTGCGCGAGCATTGCCGGACGATCGATAGCCGTTCACAGGCAATGAAATTCAATCGCGAGGTAATGGCGCACATGCTCGAGGCGCTCGCGGCCAAGACCACCTTGAACATCGCGGTGGTCGGAGGCGGCGCTACAGGAGTCGAACTCGCCGCAGAGCTTGTGCAGCTTGCCGATGCCTCCGCCTATTACGGCGCAGCAGGAATACGCGACCAGGTCAAGGTGACGCTGATCGAGAGCGGGCCAAATCTGTTGGGTGCGTTTCCCGAACGTGTGGCGATCTCCGCCCGCGAGCGTCTCCAGAGGCTCGGTGTCGTCGTCCTGATGGGCGCGCGGGTCGTCGCCGCAGAGGCCGGATGCCTTCGCCTGGCGGACGGAACACAGATCAACGCCGAGCTGAAGGTATGGGCGGCCGGTGTGAAGGCTGCGGATGTCTGTGCCTCGTTCGATGGCCTTGAGGTGACACGCAACAATCAGATCGTGGTGGGACCCACTCTGCAGACGACGCTCGATCCGCGGATCTTTGCCGTCGGGGACTGCTCCAGTCTTTCTCTGGGAGACCCCCGCAAGCCTCTGCCACCGGCAGCGCAGGTTGCGCATCAGCAGGCTTCGCATTTGATCCGCCATCTTCCTGGCTGGCTGGAAGGGAGGGAGCTGCCCTCGTTCTCCTACAGGGACTTCGGTTCGATCGTATCGCTAGGCGGCTATGGCGCCTACGGCTCGCTCGGACAATTCGGTCTGTTCGGGGGCGGCTTCATACGCGGACGCGTGGCCCAGCTCGGTCACGTTCTCCTCTACCGCAGCCATCAATCCCGGCTGCACGGATTCTGGCGTGGCGGGCTGATATGGCTCGCGGACATGATCAATTCCCACGTCCGGGCTCGCATTCGATTGCCCGACTGATGACGCAGCGCTGTGGCCGGACAACGGCTCCGTGCCAGGTTGGATCGCGCTCCTGACCGCTATGCTCACCGACCAAAGGCTGCTCCATGACTCCCTTCGTTCTGACGACCCTTCTGGCCTCCGGGCTGTTCGCAGGCTTCGTTCACGTCGTTTCCGGCCCTGACCACCTTGCCGCCATCGCACCATATGCCCTCGACGCCAAAGCTAGGGCCTGGCGGACAGGGATTCGATGGGCGGTCGGACACAGCGCCGGTGTCGTTGGTGTGGGGCTGCTTGCGCTATTGCTGCGGGACGCTCTGTCCATCGATATTGTCTCCGCGTGGGGCGAGCGCTTCGTGGGCGTTATGCTCTGCGGCATCGGAATCTGGGGACTAAGGGCAGCGCTTGCCGACCAGGCCGAAACTCATTCGCACGGGCATCGTCGGCATTCGCATGGTCAGCGGCACAAGCATCCGGCCTTTGCTGTTGGCACGGTGCACGGACTCGCGGGGAGTTCGCACTTGCTCGGCATCGTTCCGGCGCTGGCATTGCCCACGAATGCCGAAGGGGCAGCCTATCTCCTCGTGTTCGCGCTCGGTACGATCGCGGCGATGGCGACCTTTTCAACCGTCATTGGCTGGCTCGCAAGTCGGCTGGGCGCCCGAAGCGCCAGAGTGCAAAGCGGCCTCATGTCTTCGTTCTCGATGCTCGCGATTGTCGTCGGAGGCGTGTGGTTTTGCCAGGGCATTTGAGCGTTCCATTCCCTGATCGTCCGCAACGCTCCAGCACGGGAGCAACATCTGCTTGGCGGTAACCCTCATCGGGCTGCCTGACATCAACGAATCGTTCATTTTCGGGGACATGCAGCCAGACTGCTGTGAGGCATGTTCGTCGGATCGGCCGCGGGGCCGACAGCCCGCGCGGATGAGCCGACACCTCCGCTCGACCATCGCGGCGAGAAGGATCAGCGTTTAATTCGATGAAATCACATCGCCGCCCGTGGTGAGCGACCGGTGCCGCAACCGCCGTGGCGCCTCGGTCTTTTCCCGACAGCAAAAATACATGACGGCCGCCGCATCGGCATGAGGGCTAACGTGTTGGGCAGCGTCGAGGGCAGGCAAATGTTGTTCTCTCACGAGCCTTGATCGACCCGGAGTTGTGGGCGGTGATTTCGTGGAAGTGGCTCGGCTACATCCCTTTGCTCGCCTGGGTGTTGCTCCTGTCAACTTTTTCGGTTCAGCCATGTTGACATTGTCCACTCGCGGGCGTAAGTGGGCGTTGTCAACATGGGCGATGGCCCGCAGCAGCAGCAGTTTGAGACCGACCGACGTCGGCCCCAAACTGTTTGCAAACCTTACCGGAGCAAAAAATGCAGTCCTTTCGATTGCTGGGAATTGGTCTCGTCTGCGCAGTTCTTGCTGCCTGCGAGGAGAAAGCCGAAGTGGCGCCGCCGCCGCAGCAGGTCCGCGCCGTTGCGGCGGCGGCCGCTCGGTATCAACCGGGCGCGGAAATCACCGGAGAGGTCAAGGCACGGGTCCAGACCGAACTTTCCTTTCGGATCAGCGGCCGAGTTCTTGAGAGAAGGGCGGAGGTGGGATCGCATGTCAAAGCCGGCGACGTCCTTGCGCGGCTCAACGACACGGAACAACAGGCGGATGTCAGCGTCGCCCGAGCCGCCCTGGAGTCGGCTCAGGCCGTCCTCGCACAGAGGACACTGGCCTTCAACCGGGCGAGGACGCTCCTGCAGTCGGGGGCTGTTCCGCGGTCGATCCTTGACGATGCGCAACAGGAGTTGCTGAGCGCGCAGGCGGCCCTCGAGGCCGCCGAGGCCGCCCTCGCGATGGCTGAGGACGCGCTATCCTACACCGAATTAAAGGCGACCGCAGACGGCATCGTCACGGCCCGCGGTATTGAAGCAGGGCAGGTGGTCTCAGCGGCCCAGTCTGCCTTCACGCTCGCTCACGATGGTCCGAGAGATGCAGTGTTCGATGTCTTTGAGGCGTTCTTTCTGGATGGCCGGCCGCTGAACGAGGTCGATGTCGCACCGGTTTCCGACCCCTCGCTCGACATCCACGCCAAGATAAGAGAGGTCTCTCCCGTCATAGACACGAAGGCGGGCACGATCCGGATCAAGGTGGCGCTTCGGGAGGACACGCCATGGCCCCTTGGCACGCCTGTCGTCGGCAAGCTGCGGGCATCGCAGCGGGACGGAATCGTGCTGCCGTACACCGCGATCGCGTCAGCCGAAGGCGAACCAGCCGTGTGGCTCGTCAACACTCAAGACCAATCTGTTTCGCTCCGGAAGATTTCGGTCGACCGATACCGCCAAAGCGACGTCGTCGTCACAAGTGGGATCGCCGCAGAAGACCTGATCGTCACCGAAGGCGGAAAGTTCCTCAAGGAAGGCCAGGCGGTCGCCTGGAAAGGCAAGTGAGATGACCCTCAATCGTATATGCACTTCTCTCCAGCTTTTTCTGTCAGTGTCGCTTCTTGCAGGCTGCGATCAGAACTCCGTCGCAGGAGAGCAGGCGGCTCCACGTCCTGTCAAAGTCGTCATCGCTGCGGCCGAAAAGGACAAAGTGGCAAGCTCCCCCGGCATGGTGCGGGCCCGCATCGAGACCGACCTAGCGTTCCGTACGCTTGGACGGATGATGTCTCGCAAGGTCGATGTCGGCGATCTGGTTCACAAAGGTGATGTTCTCGCGGAGATCGACCCACTCGCTCTGCAGCTCGCGGTCAGAACCGCCGAAGCCGAACTGCGCAACGCCCAGGCGCAGTTGGCGAACGCTGCGACGAACGAAACGCGCAAGCGAAGGCTCATCCAGAGCAAAGCGGTGAGCATTGCCGACCACGATCTTGCCGAACAGCAGCTCAAATCTGCTACAGCCGATGCTGCAAAAGCGATGGCCAGCCTCGCCAAGGCGCACGAGCAGCTAGGCTACTCGGAGCTGAGGGCTGAGTTCGATGGTGTCGTGACCGCCACCTCCGCGGAAATGGGCCAGACCATCTCGGCCGGCCAGCCGATCCTGAAACTGGCACGCCTCGAACAGCGCGACGTGGTCATCGACGTTCCCGAGGCGCAGTTCAGCAGCGTTCGCCTGGACGCCCGCTTCAATGTTGCTCTCCAGCTTGACAACAGGATTCAAGCCATAGGCGTCGTCCGCGAGATCGCGCCTCAGGCCGATCCGAATACCCGCACCTATCGGCTGAAAATCGCGATCGATCATTCGCCGGAAATTTTCCGCCTCGGCGCCGTGGTAACCGCGACGCCCGTTGCCGAAGAAGGAAAACGGATAATCGCCCTGCCAGGTTCAGCGGTTGGCAACACGATCGCGACCGACCGCGCCTGGATCGACCGCATCTGGATCGTCGATCCCTCCACAGGCACCGTTGCCTCACGGGAGGTACAAGTCGACAGCCACGCGCCCGATGCCCGTTCTGTCCGGGTACTGTCCGGGCTGAGGGAAGGCGAAGAAGTCGTCGTCGCTGGGGTCAATGAACTTGCCGACGGACAGAAAGTGAAACTTGCACAGGAGCTACGCCCGTGAATAAATTCAACCTTTCGGACTGGGCGCTCAAGCATAAGTCCCTCGTCTGGTATTTCATGATCATGTTCGCGGTAGCGGGCGCCTTCGCCTATCTTGGACTTGGCCGCGAGGAGGATCCGTCGTTCACGATCAAGACGATGGTGATCCAGGCCCAATGGCCCGGCGCTTCTGCCGAGGAAGTGACACAGCAGGTCACCGATCGTATCGAAAAGAAGCTTCAGGAACTCGACAGACTGGAGCATACCCGAAGCATTACGACTGCGGGCCAGACGATCGTCTTCGTCGATCTGCTGCCGGATACGAACGCGCGGGACGTAAAGCCGACCTGGTCGCGGGTCCGCAACCTGGTCGACGACATCAAACACGAATTCCCGCAAGGCGTGGTCGGCCCCTTCTTCGACGACCAGTTCGGCGACGTCTACGGCAACATCTTTGCCTTCACGGGCGACAACGGACTTAGCCAAAGGGAACTACGCGACTTTGCCGAGAACGCCCGGACGCAGATCCTCAACATCCCCGATGTCGGCAAGGTCGATATCGTCGGTGCGCAGAACGAAGCGATCTACCTTGAATTCTCGACCCGCAAGATTGCCGCCCTGGGCATCGACCGCGCCGCCATCATCGCCACGTTGCAGGCGCAGAACGCCGTCACCCAGTCCGGCTTCGTCGAAACAGGACCGGAGCGCGTCGCGTTGCGGGTCGGCGGGCGGTTCATCTCCGAGGACACGTTGCGTGGAATCAATCTCCGGGTAAATGACCGCTTCTTCCCGCTGACGGATGTCGCCACCATCACACGTGGATACGTCGACCCGCCGATGTCACTCTTCCGCTTCAACGGAAAGCCGGCCATCGGTATCGCGATTGGCATGAAGACGGGCGGCAATGTAGTTGCCTTCGGCGAGGCGCTTGAAAAGACGATGACCAAAATCGTTGAGGAGCTTCCGGTCGGCGTCTCCGTCGAAAAGGTATCCGACCAGCCGAAGGTGGTTGAGGAGGCCGTCGGCGGCTTCACAAAAGCTTTGTTCGAGGCTGTCGCCATCGTTCTGGCGATCAGCTTCATCAGTCTGGGGATGAGAGCAGGACTGGTGGTGGCAATCGCGATCCCGCTCGTTCTCGCCATCACCTTCATGGTCATGTTCTACACCGGCATCTCGCTGCAGCGCATCTCGCTCGGAGCGCTGATCATCGGTCTCGGCCTCCTCGTCGACGACGCCATGATCGCCGTCGAGATGATGGTTGCACGGCTCGAAGTAGGTGACACTCTCACGAAAGCCGCCACCTACGTCTACACATCTACGGCCTTCCCGATGCTGACCGGCACGCTGGTCACTGTCGCGGGCTTCATCCCTGTCGCTTTCAACAAGAGCAACGCGGGAGAGTTCACCTTCAGCCTTTTTGTCGTCATAGCGGTTTCACTGGTCGTTTCGTGGGTGGTCGCAGTTGTGTTCACGCCCCTCATCGGCGTGACAATTCTACCAAAGACGATGAAGAAGCATGCCGAGCACAAGGGTCGGTTTGCCAAGGTGTTTTCGAGCCTGCTGCAGTTCTGCCTGCGCTGGCGCTGGATGACGATCATCGCAACCGTCGCTCTCTTTGCTGGATCGATCGGCGGCCTGTCGATGGTGCAGCAGCAGTTCTTCCCAAGCTCCGACCGTCCGGAACTGATCGTCGACTGGAACCTGCCGCAGAACAGTTCGATCACTGAGACGAGCCGCCAGATGGCCCAGTTCGAGCATGAGATGCTGGCTGATAACCCTGGCGTCGAGCACTGGTCGACATACGTTGGCAGGGGTGCGCCGCGCTTCGTTCTTTCCTTCGACGTACAGCCCGCTGACGTTTCCTTCGGCCAGACGGTCATTGTCACCAAGGGGCTCGATGTCAGGGACAAGCTGAAGCAGCAGATGGAAACTTACCTTCAGAAGACCTTTCCGGGAACGGACGCTTACGTGAAGCTTCTGGACATCGGCCCACCGGTTGGCAAGCCGATCCAGTACCGCGTGTCCGGCGAAAACCTACAGACGGTGCGCGGCCTGGCACAGAAGCTGGGCTCGATAGTCGGCACCTATCCGTCCCTCAGGAACATTGCCTTCGACTGGAACGAACCGGCCCGTGTCGTCAAGATTGACGTGCTGCAGGACAAGGCCAGGCAGCTCGGTGTCTCTTCCCAGGACATCGCGGCAGCGCTCAACACTGTCGTGCAGGGAAGTGCCGTGACGCAGGTTCGGGATGACATCTATCTGGTCGATGTCATCGGCCGTGCCGCAGAAAAGGAGCGCGGCTCGATCGACACCCTGCTTGACCTGCAACTGCAGAGCAGCAGCGGCCAGTCCGTTCCGCTGTCATCCGTCGCCACCTTCCACTACGAGCTGGAACAACCGACGATTTGGCGGCGCGACAGAATTCCGACCATCACGATCAAGGCCGGGATTGTCGATGCGACGCAGCCTGCGACCGTCGTGAAGGCGCTCTCCGATAAGGTTGCGGCCTTCGAAAAGGCGCTGCCAGCGGGGTATTCGCTGAAGATCGGCGGCGCGGTCGAGGAAAGCGCCAAGTCGCAGGGACCGATCGCTAAGGTCGCACCCGCTATGTTCGTCATCATGGCGACGCTGTTGATGATCCAGCTTCAGAGCTTCCACAGGCTGTTCCTGGTCTTCTCGGTAGCGCCTCTGGCTCTCATCGGTGTCGTCGTGGCGCTGCTTGCAAGCAATTCGCCGCTCGGCTTCGTCGCACTCCTGGGCGTCCTCGCGCTGGTCGGAATCCTCATCCGCAACTCGGTGATCCTGATCGTCCAGATCGAGGAGCTGCGTGCCGAGGGGATGTCCGCATGGAAGGCGGTGGTGGAGGCGACCGAGCACCGCATGCGGCCGATTCTGCTCACCGCCGCGGCCGCGACGCTCGCCCTGATCCCGATCTCTCACGAGATTTTCTGGGGTCCGATGGCCTACGCGATGATGGGCGGAATTGTCGTCGGCACGGCGCTCACCCTTCTCTTCCTGCCGGCGCTCTACGTCGCCTGGTTCCGGATTCCTCGTGAAGTCGAGCAGAACTGAGATGACATCATTCCACTCCTTCCCTGGGCGAATTGCCCAGGGTCTCACCGGGCATGGCCTCGCCAAGGCGATCGCTGGCCGCGTGGGCCGAGCAGTTCCGGTCCTTTTGGCCCTGTCTCTCGTTACATCGGGCTGCGCCAGCCGGGTGCAGAATGTCCTTGAGCCTCTCGCCGTGGCCCCGAAGGATACGAGCCGGGTTACCATGCTCGTTGCCACGACACGAAAACCTTCCGACGATCCCGGCAAGCTCTATTCGGGCGACCGCGGAACGGCGATCTCGCTTAACAGTGTCGACGTATCCATCCCGCCTGATCGGAACCGCAAGATCGGAGAGGTCCAGTGGCCGTCTCGCATGCCACCTAACCCGCAAAAGGAATTTGCGGTCACTCAGGTCGCCAAGGTGCAATCCGAGGGCCAAGCGTTCGACTGGTACCGGAAGAATCGAAACAAGAAGCATCAGGTCGTCATTTTTGTACATGGATTCAACAATACCTATGCCGACGCGGTCTTCCGCTTCGCGCAGATCGTCCATGACTCGGGAACCGATGCCGCACCGATCCTCTTCACATGGCCGTCAAGGGGACGCGCCTTTGACTACCTCTACGACAAGGAGAGCGCCAACTATTCCCGTCGCGCTCTGGAGGATCTGATCCTGCAGGCTGTGAACAGTCCCGACGTATCCGACGTGACGATCCTCGCCCATTCCATGGGCGGCTGGCTTGCCGCAGAGGCCCTGCGCGGCGTCGCCATGCGCGAGAAAGCAATACCGACGAAGATCAAGAACGTCATTCTCGCGGCGCCGGACATCGACATCGACGTGTTCCGTCGCCAGTTCACCGAGATGGGGCCTAAGCGGCCGCATTTCGCGATCCTGACGTCAAAACGCGACAAGGCGCTGGAGGTCTCCGGATGGCTATCCGGTGGCGTAAGCCGCCTCGGTGGATCCGATCTCCGACCCTTTGCACCTCTTTTTAAAGAACTCGGCGTTTCCGTCATCGACACGAGCGCGATCGCGACGAACGATTCCCTTGGCCACAATGCCTTCTCTGACAGCCCGGACATCGTACGCTTGCTTGGACGTCGGCTGGCGGGGCAGAGCCTGGACGGAGGAAAGGCAAACGCAGCCGACCAGATCGGCATGGCTGCCGCAAACTTCGCTGGCTCGGCGACGAGGCTTGCAGTGGCGGCTCCAGTCGCTGTCATCAGTCCGGAAGCGCGAGACATCCTGAAGAAGGAGCTCTCCTCCGATGGTGCGACAATCAAGGACGGGCAGATTGCGTACTGAACCTTCGGGGCCAATGCCAAGGATTCGTTGGGATAGGACGATGGAACTCACCACGACTGCAAGACACCCGCCAGGGCCTGAAATCGTGTCCCGGATCGTACAAGCCGGCACGGCCGCGTGTCGGCTGTACGGGCCGTCGAAGACAAACGTTGCGGACATCGCCCGGCTTCTCGGGAATTCCCCGGCCAGCGTATATAAAATCTTCCCCTCCAAGGCGGCGATATGGGATGCCATCGCCGGAAATTTCCTGGAGACCGCTCTGCGCGTGCCTGCACTTGCTATTGGTGAACGAGGCGACGCGGCGAGATGCCTTGAGGAAGCCGCTCTCGGTCAACTTCGATTGATGTCGGAGGCACGCAATGGCGACGCCCAAATGTTCAGCCTTGTTGTTCTCGCTGCAGAAGGAAGTTGGCCGTCGTTCATCCAGTATCTCAAGGGACTCGAGGCCGATGTGGGAAAGTTGATCCGCGCCGGGGTCACAAGCGGAGAATTCGCGCCGTGTAATGTCGATCTAGCCGCATCTTGCTTTTGCGCCTCGGTCATCTCCTTGTGGGACCCACGGTTAATCGGAGCTCCTTCGACAGCGGATAAGATATCTGCTCATGCTCTGGTTTCGTTTGCAGTGGCAGGACTTCGCAATCACCCCGGATAAGGCACGAAGCGTTAGTGCGACAACTGTTTCATGCTTGTTCTAATAATGGTCAGGCCTTGAAGCTAGACCCGCCTTCCGGCTCTTCAATCGTGAGTGAAAGCGCCATGTGTGATTGCTGCGATCGATGGAACTGCTAGCGATCAAAGCGCCCTACCGTCACGATCCGCCCAGAGGGCAACCGTTCAGAAGGACAGCTCGTCACATGACATTGACTCATCGGCCCGAAACCTGGGGGACAGCAAACGGCCCCAAGTCGGAATAAATTCCGCATTGCGCCCGCATCCCGGTCATTCGAGCCCATTCTACAATTTCCCGAAAGCGGACACCGGATTGATTGTCCGTCGTCGGCCTAATACGCGCGCTTCAATCGGGGCTTGGTCGCAGACACCGCCCGCGCCCGATCCTATTTCGGCTTGAATCCAAACCGCACACCCTCGCCCAGCAGGCGGAGGGTGCCATCCGCTTCATCGCTCATGGGGTTGGGCAGGACGTCGATGCGCGTCGAGCTCGAGGTCGCTGGGTTCGCGACATAGATGACGACATAGCGCTGACCCGATCGAGGCCGTGCCGCCTCGCGCGCGGCACGAACCTCAGACTCTCCCATCTCGAACTGGCAGCGATCTCCCTGGCTGGCCTTGACCTCGATGCGCCATGTGCGGCGATCATGCTTCAGCTCGAAGTCGTAGCCGAGATCGTCGGACCAGGCCTTGCCCTTCTGCAAAGCGCCGAAGCGCGATACCCACGCTTTGTCGATGTCTTGGTTGCGGAAGCGGTCCTTCAGCCAGTGATAGACGACGAGTTCGCCGAGGCGCCCGATCATATCCTTCTTGGCCTGCGGGGTCCGATCCGGCCCGGGTGGCACGTCGCGTGGGTTGCGGTTCGCCGGCGGCTTGGTCGTCCGCTTGTCGATTACCGCCAGCTCGGTCGGCGTGGTGAGCCGCGCAGCCTTAACTTGCTTGGAGAGACGGGCGGCAATCTCCGCTGAAATTGCCGTCCAGTCGGCATGTTCGGGGTCGATATCGTGGTCGTTGACCCGCACGGAGCGGGCCTTTGCCGCGCGTTCCTCCGCCTCGCGGTGAGCTTCCTTCTCCGCGGCGTCGATTGCGTCGGCACTGATACCGAGCGCCTCACGATCGAGCGTGGGATCCATACCATGGGGCCAAAGTCCCAGCTTGACGCACCAGGTGATCACCGCGGTCTCGTCCATCGCCTTGAAGTCAACCGCGCCGGCCGCGTCGAGCTTGGAGCGGATATGCAACTCCGCTGCCTTGGCCTCGCGCCAATGGTCGGGGATGCTTGAGGCAGGCCCCTTCCACCATGCCCTCACGATGGGCGTCGCGGCAGTCGCGAAGCGGCCGATCGCGGGCAAGTTGGCGGTACGGACATCGGCGAGGTCCGGCAGCGCATGGGGATTCGCGCCGATCACCGGCGCTCCCAGGCTCTCGAGCCACTGGGCAACCTGCTCCTCGAGCACGGCTTCGGGGACGAAATGGTAGAGTGTCAGCCACGCCGGATCCGACTTCATCGAGCGCAGGCCATCGCGGCCCTGCGCGTAGTCGGGCGCGGGCGCGAATGTCTCGAGGGAGGGCGCGGCCGCGTTGCGGAGCGCTTCCAGGATGGAGATCTCGTGCTCGACTATGTGATTCAGAAGCTGAGAGGAGTGGACGGAGGGATAGGTCAACGGCTCGCTTCCGGTCGCCAAAAGGCTCTCGTTGAACCGCGCGAAATTGAGTTCGAGAATCTCGCGAAACTGCGCTGCGGACTGCGCTTGCCGGCACGCCTTGAGCAATGCGTCAGGATCTTTCGACGCGGCCGTGATAAGTGGCATCAGCTCGGCAAGCAGACGAGCAGGGTCCGCGCCATGCTCGGTTTCAAGTCGATCGCAGTCGTTCAGAGCCTCCGCGCCCGATCCATAATGGATTGCGGCACGGACCCACGGCATGCGCAGGTCGGCGCGTTCGCCGACGAGTTGCTGGACTGAGGCGACCGACCCGTCCTCGAGCTGGAGGGTGCGGCCGAGCCGCGAGATCACCTCCTCATCGAGGCAGAGTTCGTCGACCTGCTCGCCAGCGGCGGCGAGCTCGTGCGCGAGCAGTCGCATGCCGTTGGCGACCGGAGGCAGGTCGATCGCCTCGCAGATCGCCGGCAGGCAGAGTTGAAGCGCGTTCCAAGTGAGGGAGGAGTCGCCGACCCTGGTCACGACAAGGGCGGGCTGACCAGAGCGTCGAAACACATAGGCCGGCCGGTCGGCGGGAGCCGTAATGCGCTGATCGTTGATCTCGAATGAGACGTCCTCCGCCGCTACGAGTGCGACATCGCTCAGGCGTCCGAGAACGAGGCCGCGGTCCGCTGGAAGCTGACCGGCGTCCGTTCCTCGTAGCCCCTCCATCGCCACAGCGAGCATGACGCGGAGCCAAGTACATTGATCGAGCACCGTTTCACTCGTCTCAATGTCATGGAGCGCCACGTCATTGATCTTCACGTCATAGCGCATAGCCGACAACCGGCTCACCTTCTTGCCGAAAATCGCCTCCGCTGACGAACCCACCCGCGCACGATCGGCGCCCTTGATGTCGAGGAGCAGTCCGTCGATTGACGCCACAAGACTTGGCGCGAGATCGTCGTCGCTGTCACGAACATAGAGGGGGGCGGTCTCCTTCCCCGGAATAGCGACGACGAGGTCCGCGCGTCGGCGGACCAGGATCGGCATATCGTTCGCCGCCTTCTCGGTGGCATGCGGTTCGGCCGCGTGTTTGTCGGCAATTACCTTCCAGGTCGCATTGTAGAGGTTCGTGAGTTGAGGCTCATAATGCGGGCGAACCGTGCCGGCGGCATATTGGGATGCGAGAAAGCGGGCTTGATCGATGGCGGTTGCGGGGTCGTTAAGCACGCGGAGCTGGCCAAACGTGCGTAGCTTCCGTAGTGCATCAGGCTGCCGACGATCGATGATCTTGCCGATCGAGACGGCCACCTGCCGCAGGTAGAAAGGAAAGCGGTCGTTCGTCGCGCCCGAGACCCAGACATCGGCCGGTCGATAGAAGCCGCGAACCGGCCCCTCGGATGAAGGATCGTCTGCGGGCAGCCAGGCACTGCTTCGGATGAAGGCGCCCGCCGGCGTCGACCAGGGATATTGGTCGCTAGAGAAGTGCTCATGACGAAGCTCACCTCTGAGCAGCTCTTTGCCGGCTCCGGCCAGCCATTCGACGACCAGCCCCGCGTAGATTTCACGGCAATCATCCGAGAAGCGCTGGTGATCGCTCTGCCCTGGCACGTACCAGAGAGGATTCACGAATTTGTAGTTCGTCGAATAGGTGAGGCTCAGGCTCTGCTTGGTGAAGGTGCTGACGTCACGTTTCCAGTCGTCGACCGCGCTTTCGCTCAACCCGAGCTTCTTCGCGAAGTCGAAGCTCGTCACCTCATAGGCCCGAGTAAGCGGCATCGTGGGCAAGGCGAGCGCCCGCAGACCAGTCCCGACCCCCAATCCACGAAGGAACTCCGCCCAAAGGGCCGTCTGCCCCTTGAAAGCCCTGTGGCTTGTCGGCGCGAGGAGACGCTTTCGATACGCGACAAAATCGGCGATATCCGGCGGCGCGGCGCTGAAAAGCGCATTCACCCGCCGACCGAGCAGCTCTTCAGGCCATGTCTCCGAAAAGACGGCGTCGGTCGCGTGAATCATGCCGTCCGCCGTCGGAACGAGGAGGCGGTACGAGGCATCGATCTTGATCGACCGCGTTGCCTGAGCGCGGCGCCAGATGGCGAATGCCCAGCGCATGCCGGCCAGCGCCTCCTCGACGGAGGCACCCGTGTTGACCACTTGGGAGATACGGCTGAGGACGGTTTCGCCGTCATAGGCTGACACCTGACCACGCTCGAGAAACTCGCGCGCCACACGAAGCTCACCGTGCCACGGAAGCGTGTTCGCGGCGAAGGCGAAATGCGCCGCTAGCGGCGCCGGCACTCTGAGCTGTTCGAGCGGGGTCTCGGCATCCCCGCCCGCTGGGCGTGTCGCGGGCGGGAAGAACAGCGACGGCTCGACCTGCTCACCTTTGCGGCGGCGGCGGCGAACGCGCGGAAGCTCGCGGTCGGTCTTTACGTCCCCGCGCCCGGCCCTGACCGTTCCGTCATCGCACAGGATGACCGGCAACCCGGCCAACATCTCCGGCCCCTCTTTCATGAAGGCCGGCAGATCTCGGTAAAAGGCGGTCCACTGCGTGATCGCCGGACGCCGACCAGCCCGCAGGGTGCCGGCGACCTTTGCCGCGATCCGCGCGCACTCGATGGGCGCCAGCCTGTCGCGGAACAGGTTCGGCGCGTGCTGGCGAAGGAACGCGGTCAGCCGGTTGATGCGATCGGGCTTGAGCTCCGGCAGAAGCGGCGCGATTGGTGGAAAGATCGCTGCGCCGTGCTTCGCAACGGTTGAGAGGTCGAAGGTCGCGGAAGCCTCGAAACTCGCGCGCACTTCCTTGGCTGGGCGCCACCCGACAGCAAGCAGACCGCCCAGCGTTACAGCGCATGGAATGACCGGCGCCGATCCGAAATCCTCATTCCCGAGGCGGCCGATCTCGGCGGCAGAGAGCGCCGCCAAGTCAAGGCGCTCGCCCGGGCTTTTCGTCGCCATGAGGCTGGATGGATTGGCCCAGATGAGAAGATCGACGGATGCCCTAGCCCGCACGTTTGAGGTGAGGGCCGGATGACTGCGACCTGCATCTCGGTCCGACAACCAGCGAACACTTGCAGCAGCGACGGTGACAGCCTGGGTCAGGAGGAGGTGGTTGAGCGCAACGCCGGCATCGAGGGCCTTGCGGTTCGAGGACGGGAAAAAGCTGCCATGAAGGTGGCCCTGGAACGGCGCCGTCGCGCCTTCTCCCATCGGCAAGAAGGTGTAGAGGCGCGGCGATGAAATCTCGTGATCGAGGGGAACCGCGAGTCCCACCTCGCCTACGCCCGACCAGTCCTTCCAACTACTGTGGAGTTGTTTGGCTTTGACGCCGTCGTCGACAGCGCGCTGCATGAGAGCTTCGGGCGCCTGGTCGCGGATCAGCAGCCATTTCGCTCCGCTCAGCGTGACGATAGACGCGCTGACCGGGGCAGATGCGATAGCTTCTTCATGCCGTTCGAGTGTGAATGCCGAAGAGACCTCTCCCGCGCCGGTCTGGATCTTGGCGTTGAGCTTCTCGAGCCTATCGAGGAAGAGGAGTAACGGGGCGGAATCGTCATTGAGCGCGGCAACTTCATCTCGCGCAGTCTGCAGCGAATCCGCGTCCCGGAGCGGCAGTCGGATAACAGACGAAAAGCCACGCGCAGCATAGTCGGAGATAGTCGCGGGCTGCGTGCCGAGGGCGATCGGGAGGAAGAACATGGGCAGGTCCGACTGTGCGAAGGCGAGCACGGTCGGGTTGTCGATCCAAGAACTCAGGTCCTCCGGCCGGGCAAACGTGAAGCAGAAGCCCTCGAACGCGGAAGGACCGATCGCGTCGGGCGCTTGCGAATAGATCTCGGGAGCATCGCAGACGTGGCTCACGCTGCGGAAGCCGAGGCCCTTGTTACCGATCGATTCTCCGGGCGGTTTTGTCGACATTCCGATGCGCGAGAGCGCGACCACATTGTCGTGCGCGAACGGCTTTCCACAATTGGCTACATAGAGCGTCCCGAAATCGCCTTCGTCCTCGACCAGGACCACCTCGATCTCACCGTCGTTACGACCCCGCTCGTGGACGTCATTGGCATTCTGGACAAGCTCGATCAGAAACCGGCCATGGTAATCGGCTGCAGTATGCTCGGCGACGCTCTTGTTCTGTGCATAGACGTCGTCGAGGTAGACGCCGGCATCGACATTGATCGTTCCAGCAAACGCCTGCAGCTTCCCATATGCTAGACGATCGATCTGAGCGGCAGGCGTTAAGCGCTCGCCCCCCTCCGCCGCAACGGCGGCGGGCGTAAGATCAATTGCATTGTACAAGCTGTCCCCCGAAACTTTGCCCCGAATCATCTTCTATCGCCGTGCAATTGTCGCACAAAGGCCTTGGGTAGTGCAGGGAGCCATTTGTTGGACTTGTATCTGGGCTGCGGGTAGAAGGTTCGCTTATTCAGGTATCGGCGATGAGCCGAGGATTGGGGGATCTTGATGGCAGAGCGCAAGAAAATACCCGCTGCAACACGACTACGATTATTCGCAGCGGCATCGGGCCACTGCCAGAAGCCGGATTGCCTCGATGCCCTATTCCCCGTCGAAATGGGCGGCGACAAGCATATTGCTGAAATGGCGCACGTGATCCCACACGGTGATGCCGGGCCGCGCCATGAAGACCGACCGGCGGGCGATTTCGACGCGGATTCGTTCGAAAACCTGATCCTTCTGTGCCCGACATGTCATACGAAGATCGATAAGGAGCCCGAGGCCTATCCTCGCAACACGCTGCTTGATTGGAAGCACAATCACCTTGCGAATTTGGCGCTGAAGCAAGGTATCAGGGTTTATGATGATCGTGGGCAGGTGAGGGACGCGGTCGTCGGTATACTGGCTGAAAACCGGGCCATCTGGGAAAAATATGCACCCGAGGACGGATCCGACTTCGAGTACGATCCGGAGTCCGAGGCTGCGGGGGCGTGGAGCCAGCGCATGAGGAGCGTGATCCTGCCTAATCACTACCGTGTACGGGCGATTATCGAGGCTAATCTAGGGCTCGCGACGGATGAAGAGCGCCGGACCTTTGCGGAGTTTCAGGAACATGTGCGCGGCCTGTCGGAGCGCCACGTTTGCGGCGTCACAGGCCGCGCAATTCGATTCCCGAAACCGACGGAAAGCATCTTCTCGTGAACTGGCAGGTAAAGTACGCGCTCGCTGTTTTGGCAAAGGCGGGGGGAGATTCAACCGCGGAGCAGGTAGAGGGCGACCTGATCAGGGTCGTGACCGAAAACCAGCCGGATGTGCTGGCTGCAATATCGCCTGATGTGAAGATCGATATTGTTACGGCGACCCGTTACAGACAGCAGTACCCAGGTTTGGATTTCCTATGTGGATATCGGGCGAATTGTGTATGGAAAGGTGATGCGATCCAATACCTTGAACAAAATCGCGTGGGCTGGGGTAATTTCGGGACGCTCTGCTCTGCTGCATTGGACGGTAGTGCCAACAATGCGTCCCACAAGATCTATAAGTTTTCGGACAGGCTTCTTCGGCAATATGGTCGCGTGGAGCAGGTCATCCGTGAGTACGACCGCGTTCACCGTGTCTTTCTCAAGGGCGGGGCCGTTCTCAGGATCGGTATGATCGCGGAGTACGAACCAACCGCCGATGCTGTCCGCAGTCTTTGGGAGCAGTTTGGTCCGGTAGACGTTGCGTGGAACATCAATCCGAATGGAAACCCTACCCCCGAAGCGGTTGATGCGGGAAGTGAGCTCGGATGCGAGGTAGTAAAATGGGACGAGATGAAGGACCTCATGCGCAGGTCCTGATGACCGCCGCCGAGATCGCCGCCCATCTATTGGCGTCTTGCAAATCCCTTAGGCAATTCGCGTCCTACATGTTCGGTTCGGCACTGAGCGGGATCGGCCAGGACATAGATATTCTAATTGTTGGCCCCGGCGGCGAGGCTCTTTCCCAGCTCAAAGAGGAAATCCAACTGGCTAGCGAGAATCTGCCACTTCACGTTCTCTACATGCAGCCGTCCGAAGCGCGCCAAACCGAGTTTGTGACCAGAGAAAAGTGCGTTCCGCTTGCGCAACTGGCTTCGTCTGCGATGCCGTGAATAGGCGGTCGTTTGCGGCTCAGCGCAACCGGCGAAGACAAACCTCAGCAAACAACAGCTTTTGGAAGGCCCGATCGCCGCCTCGAAAGGCGCGGCAGGATCTGTCGAGAGCTGAGGCACGGTGGAATCGCAGCTATCCTACTTCTTTTCCCGGAACCTGTCGGGCTGCTCGCGGCCCCAACTTGGTCATTTATTCTCTTGCATGGCAATGTCGGCTGTTGGCGGTGCATGGGGGACGTAGGCGTAGAAGGGGAAATTGTTTCCGCCAATGCGCTGCTTAACTAGCAGAATTTACAAGTCTCCATGGGCTCAGGCCCCCGCAACCAAATCAAAAAGCCCCGCCGACAGAAATGTCGCGGGGCTTTCGGCGTTCCGGGGAAAAGAGCAGGACGGGGCGGTACACGCCAAACCGTAAATTCCCAAAATTGCAAAAATCTATCGTGTGACAATCGCCTCGAAAGATTCACAGCAGCAGGCGCTAAGGCCTAGTATAAATCCAGCGTTGATTTTGCGTCCGATTTCCCGCATATTTTCATTACAGAAAATATATTTCAAAACTCGAATTATATTCATAAGAAATTGCTTGGTGGATGGAGGTATGCTCGTATTTTCGGACGATAACCTGGAGGTGATCTATCGATCTGGATCATCCCCCTATCTTCTCGTTACCTTTAACGAGATGGAAATGCGAGCGAACGGCAGTCATTTCTGGGGGCAGCGGTTCTGCGAGAAGGCCGATATTTCTACGCTTGGTTTTATCAGCCGGCGGCCGAACTGGTTTCCGGCGGCGAGCATCGTCAAGGCTGTCGAGGCGGTCGCGCCCATCCTTCACGCAGCACCGGAGCGGATCCTTTACGGGCACTCGCAGGGCGGCTACGCGGCGTTGCGCTACCGGAGGCGTTTCAACGCCACCGTTGCCATCGCTTTTTGCCCGCAAGTCTCGATCGAACCGAAGGCCGGGCCTATCTCTTCTTCGATCCGTTCCATGCCGTCGATCACCAGCACGCGGTTCGGATCGCGACGCTGCAGGAGAGGACGCATCTCGTGCCGGTCCATATGACCGGGCATGGCACCGTTCGGGCGTTCACCGGGACGGCGCGCGCGCTATCGCTGATCGAGGCCTGCCGTGAAGATGATTTTCCGGCTCTGCGCGCTCTGGCCCGCGCGGCCCGGGTCATGGCGCCAATGCGACCCTATCAGATCGCTGTCACGGCGATCGCTCGCCATCGGGGCTGGGCCGACCGATTTCATGCGCGCTTCGGCTCGGCCTTCTCTACGGTCGAGAGAGCAAACTTCCTCTACCATCGGGCCAACCGCCACATTCGCGACGGGGAGCTCGCGGCGGCGCGGAGCTTGCTTGTGGACGCTATGGCGTGTCAGCCGGAAAATCCTGGCTTCGCCCGCCGGATAGCGGAACTGGACGGCCGTATCGCGCGCAGCCACAAGGCGGACTGTGCCGCGCTTTCGTGATTTGAATGTTGCGAAGCCTACGCGGGAAAACGGCCTTCCTGATGAGTGACGGCCCATCTCAGGTCTGCCATGCGGGCTGGGTTTCTGGCCAATGCAGGTCCCCCGAAAAGGGTATTGCTTTTGAGGGAAAGACAAGCAAAACAGATGCGAAGGTTGAAGCAGATCCCATGATCATTGTCATGCGATCTGCTTCGGATGCATTGTTCAGGCGACCGCGCGCCGTGCCGCGACGAGGGTTTCTATCTCCATGTTGACGTGAGCGCCAAGGTCGGCGTGGGCAAGTGCCATGTGCAGGTTCGCACTCACGAAGCCGGCGGGCGAGCCGCAATCGAAGGTGCGGCCGCGGAACTCGAACGGCCTGATCGTCTGCCTGTCCATAAGAGCGATCATGGCGTCTGTAAGCTGGACCTCGCCGCCGGCGCCAGGAGACTGGTTCTCCAACAGTTCGAAAATCTCGGGCTGAAGGATGTAACGTCCGGAAATGAAGAGGTTGCTCAGCGCTGTGCCCGGCGCCGGCTTTTCCACGAGGCCCGTCACAAGCGGACCGTCACCCGTCGGCTTCAGGGACACTATGCCGAACTTGTGGGCTTCCTCGGGCGCGCATCTTTCCACGGCAACAATGTTGCCACCCTGACGGTCATAAAGGTCCATCATCGACTTGAGGCACGGCTCGTCGTCGACCATCAGCATGTCGGGGAGGAGGACGGCAAAGGGTTCGTCTCCGATGATCTGCCGCGCCGTCCATACCGCGTGCCCCAGACCGCGTGCCTGTTGCTGGCGCACGAAGGAAATGCTTCCGGTACCTGGCGTGTGCTGCGCCATCCGGTCGGCCAGGCCATGCTTGCCAGCGTTGCGCAGGCAGGCATCGATTTCGAATGCGTGGTCAAAATAGTCTTCGATTGCACCCTTCATGCGCCCCGTGACGATGACGACGTGCTCTATCCCGGATGCGAAGGCCTCCGCGACGATGTAGTCGATGATTGGCCGATCGACGATGGGCAGCAGTTCCTTGGGAACGCTCTTTGTTGCCGGCAGCATTCTTGTTCCAAAACCGGCGGCGGGGATGATGGCCTTGCGGACTTTCGTGTGCATGTAGGGAGTCTCCAATTCAAGCGATCTTGCGAGCGGTTTCTCAAAGGTTTGGTTGATCGATCCTCTCTTGGCCGAAGCCGTTTCAGCCTTCTCCAAGACGATCGTTGCTAAAGCGCATGTGCGAGAAGCGCGGAGCTTTCGGTCGTCGCGGCATCGAGTTTCCTGCGTAGCAGCGCGCGGTAGAGTTTGACGTGTTCGCGCGCGCAGCCGAGGTGGTCGGCGGGTTGTCGCATGGAGACGCGCAGCCGATCCCAGGTTTGGGTATCACCCAATACCTCGACGATGCGGTCCGCGAGATCCTGGCTGCTGCCTGCGCGGAAATGCAGGCCGTCCTTTCCGTCACGCACCTTCTCGGCCATCCCGCCGATGTCGGAGCAGATCATTGGCCTGCCATGGAGCAGGGCCTCCTGGATCACAATGGGCGAGTTTTCCCACCAGACGGACGGAAGAACCACCCAGTCGACCGAACGCATCAGGCGTGGCATGTCCGCATTCTGATAAGCGCCGTAGAATCGGACGCGGTGGCCGGCGTCGGCGATGAGTTTCTTCATCCGTTCCTGGAATTCGACCGGCTGGCGCTCGAGATTGCCGCCGAAGATCATCAGGCAGGAGTCTTCACCCCATATTTCCTTCGGGATGCGCGATATGGCGTCGATCAGGACGTCGACCCCCTTGAATGGCGTCATCTGGCCGAAATAGGCAAAGCGGTTGCGGCGGGGGGTGGGACCTTGCAACGCGCGGGGAGGGGCGGCCGCTTCCACAGCGATGCCGTTTTCGATGACGCGGAGCTTGTCCTTTTCGATGCCCCATGCAGCATAACGCTCCGCCAGAAACCGGCTGGGGGAGACGAAAGCGTCGGCAAGGCCCAGCATTCCGCGGGTAAACTGCTCCCGCTTCAGGAAGCGTGAGACGGGGATGTCGGGAAAGCAGCCGTGGCAGGCGACGGGGGATGCTGTTTCGCAGAGCTGGCCGGAAGGTCGTTTCACCATCTGCCCGTGATTGTGGCAGATCGACAAGTATTCGTGGAACGTGACGAGGATGGCCGCGTGCGGAAATGCTTCTCTCAGGGCGTAGAGCGCCTCAAGGCCGATGCCGAGAACATGGTGGAAATGCACGACATGGGGTCTGAGATCGCGCGCGAAACGCAACAGGTCCCGGCTGATCGCCTGTGTATCGCCGTTGGACAAAAAGAAGTGGTCGTAGTCGTCAGCGTGGAACAGCAACTCATCCTCGGCAAGGCGAAGGCTCATCAGAGCGGACGCGGCATGCCGTGGGACTGGATGGCCGACACGGGCCAGGTAAACCGACTCCACGTTCGGCAATGCGTTCAGGCCGCGATGCAGGTTATGAGATGCGATTTCCGCACCCCCGAGCGAGATTGACGGGTGCGCATGCGAGACGACAAGGACGCGAAGCTTCTCGTTCATGCGGACCTCTTTTCCAGATGTTTTTCAACGGCGAGGACCGACGACCATTGGCTCTTGAAGATCTTTCGATCGATCTCTTCCACCAGAGCGGCGTTTGCCGGACCATTTCCGTCGCGTGCGTCGTCGCAGCCCCACATTTGCACCGATGGCAGCAAATAGGAATCGATGCCGGACCGGTTGAGACGGAGGCCGAGATCCAGGCCTTTTTCCTGCGCGCCCAGATAGCCGCCGGAAAAGCCACCCGCGCGTGTGAGAGCGTCGCGGGGCATGATACAGCAGTCGAGCGACGCCGCCGCGATACGGGTCAGCTTCATGTCGGTGACCGCTTTAAGCGGATATCCGGTATAGCGGCCTACGACGGGTTGGTCGCCGTTGTCGTCATCGATCCAGCTTCCCGCCCAGCGAATGGAATAATCTTCGTACGCCAGAGCGGGCGAGATGACGCTTCCTTTCAGGGTCGCGGCCGTGGCCACGAGTTTCCCGTACCAGCCCGTCCCGTGCGGGATCAGCGAGGCGGAGAGCGAGACGACCGTTTCGCAGGTGAGTGCTTGCGTGCCGGCTTCAAGCAAGTCGTAGAAGTCGGCTGCTCCCTTCGCCGATACCAGCCTGACCGAAAGGCGATAGAACCGCGCGCGTTCCCCGAGGCGAGTGGCCTGCCTGCGAAAGCGCTCCGCAGGCATGGCGATGACGATCGGTGCGCGCCGGGTTTCCGGATCGAGCGCGAGCAAGGCCATGAGCGGGGCAATGTCCTCCTCGCTCTCTCCGACACCGATGACGATCGGAGGGCTGCTTTCCTCATCGAAGGGGCCGGCATCGAGGACGGTGTCGATGACCGGCGCCGACCTTCCTGAGCGTCTGAGGAACGGCACAATTTGTGTATCGACGATCGCCGGTAGCGCACAGTTCGCGGGATCGATGGAGCCGATCTGGCGCAATGCCGCCAAGCGCGCCGAAACCCGCGCTGGTTTCACCGGCAAAAACGCCCGGCGCGAATCGCGCAGCGTCAGTTCGAAGTAGAGAGGCGCACCAGAATCTTCATCCGGCAATTGGGCCTGGGCGATGAAGCCGTGCGCATGCTGTTCACCCCGAAGGCTCGGCGAGAAGGGCTGCTGCTCGTTGAAACTGTCGGTGACATCAGGGCGATCGAAGCGCGTCCAGCATTCGTCGAGGCGAGCCGCGGCATTGTATCGGCGCAGCCTCACCGTTGCGACATGGCCGTCGGGGTCATAAAGCCAGCCGGAAACGAGGAGATTTCCTCCATCGGCCGCGAATATGTTGTCTATTCCCATCCTGACGGGATACGGCAGGCTGGAGACGGTTTCCTTGCCCTCGAAGCTGTTGGCGGCGGCTCGCAAGGACAGGAGCACGTCCGGCGCGCCATGGGTCAGCAGCAGGATCGACCGGATATGTTCGGGCGTTTCCAACGGGCCGGCGATGCGTTTTTTGGGGTGGACCGCCATGTGCCGCCAACCGGTACGTCCCCGAAAGACCAGACCTTCGATGTCGAGAGCGCGCGCCGCCTGATTGGCATCGAGAAGGCCGACGAAACCGGAGGCGCCATCGGGAGCGTCGGGGCGGGGAAAGACGGCGATACCGCACTCCGCGACCACCGGTGTCGCGCTTCCGACCGCGCATATCCGGCAAGGGCCGGGCGTCATGCCACGGTTCCAGCCTTGCAGGAACGTCACGCCGTCATGGCTTTCGCCGATCAACTCGACGAAGCCATCGCTGGCGTGGGCTGCCTGCAAAAGCGCGGTGATGGTCAGAAGTCTGCGGCGGCTGAGATTGCCGGCCATCAGAATGTCGACGAGCCGGTCGATGACGGCGGCTGATTGAGTTCCCGCAGATTCGAGCACAAGCGCGGCTGCTTCCTCCGCCGAGGCAAGCCGGGGTGCGAAGATGAAGTGCGCGCCCGTCTCATCCTCACCGAACCGTATCGTGGTCATGCCCCGGTCCGTGGACCCTGTCGGTAGGAGCGCCGCGAAACCGTGCTTAACCCGCGGCGGGGGCGCGGCCAATCGCCATTCCGAGACAAAGGCGCTTCGCGTGTCTGCCTGATCATCATCGATCATAACGGCCACGTTGCCGGCCGGGACCCGGCCGAGGCCGATGATGAGCAAGGTCGTCTCATCGACACAGCAGCCGATGACCCTTCCGGGGCGCAGCGCTCTGCTCGCCGCATGCTTACCTGCCGTGGATTGTTCTGCAACCAACACGTCTTACCCTCCCTGGATCAGACCCTGACAATCAGCGCAAGGCTGGCGCCCGCGACAAATCCCACGAGAACGAAGAGCAGCAGCAGCAGCGGCTTCAACTCGCCGTTCGCACGCTTGCGCAACGTATTCAGGTTCTTCTCCATGCCTGCCACAACCCCATCCATCCGCATGAGGTGGACATCGAGATCATTCAGCCGCTGGCCGATATCCACCCCGAGGCTTTCGACGGCGTGGCTGACATCGGTCAGGCTGGCGGTCTCCGTCTTGTCGGGATCGATTTCCGATGGGCGTTGCAAGGAGCGCTGGGAGACCTGCAACTGCCGCTGCGCCGCCATCAGCACATCGAGCTTGTCGAGCACTTTCGCCAGCGGCGCGGCGATAAGGGCTTCGGCCGCCTGCTCGTCCGGCTGGGGAACGCGCAAGGCCTGTTCGGAACCACTGCCGTTTCGCGCCATGACGACGATATCCTTCGTCCGCGTGTGGATGGGCTCGGGCAATGCGATTTCAAAGGCGTGTTTGCCGTCGCCAATGCCGTTGCGCCTGAGGTCGGGGCGGTTGCGGTCGGCGACGGCCTCCGCAATCACCTTGCCATCGAGCAGGACGCGGATGACCAGCCGTTGATCCGGCGCCATCGGGTCGAATGCCCAGCCGAAAATCCTGCCCATGTCGATGGCATCCACACGGCCGTTCATCGGCTTGGCGTTGTCCTGTTCGGATGCAGCATCCGGTCGTTCAGCGGGATTGGCCATGGGTTCTCCTATGCCTGAACCTGCGTCGCTTCGATCCGCTTGAGGTAGCGGCGGGCGGTCGTGTCGATGTCGTCGGGCTTGCGGGCGTTTTCGGAGAACCGGCGCAGCAGGTTCGGCTCTTCCAATACGCTCCGCATCGCCGCGGCGAGCGCCCGAGCATCGTTGGGCGGAACGGTCAAGCCGTTGACGCCGTGCTCGACCATTTCGGCCATCCCGCCGATATTGCTGGTGATGACCGGGCGGCCCTGAGCCTGGGCTTCCTGAATGACCAACGGTGCATTCTCCCACCAGACGGACGGAACGATGGTGCAATCGACCGCGGCCACTAGATCGGCGATATCCTCGCGTCGGTAGGGGCCTCGGGACTGCACCGACGCCGACGTTTCGGCAAAGCGCCGATCAATCTCGTCGACGAACGTCTCGCTCTGGAAGGGCGCGCCGCCATGGACGCGAAGCTCGAAATCGAGGCCATCGGCCAGAAGCTGGCGTGCGGCCTCGAGCAGCACGGTTACCCCCTTCCAGGGGTTGAGATTTCCGAAATATCCGAAGACCGGCCTGCCGCCAGCGAGCAGTTTTCTTCGGACGCCGGCATTGCGGGTGGGGATGCCATTGGGAATGACGCTGATCTTGTCCGGGTCCAGTCCCCACCGCACGAAGCGCTCCCGTAAAAAGGCGCTGGGCGAGACGAAGTGATCGACCGTGCTCAATAGCGCCTTCAGGTGGATTTCGCGCAAGGTGAAGCGATCGAGCGGAATATCCTTGAAGCAGCCATGGCAGCGGTCCGGGCTGGACTGGTGACACAATTCCTTGCTGCCGGTGCGCACCATCAGGCCGTCGTGGTGGCAGATGGGGTAGTAGTCATGCAGGGTCATGACGATCTGGCAGTCGGGCAGGGTGCGGCGGACGATGTGTGGGAATTCGGCGCCGAGCAACAGCAGGTGGTGGAGATGGACCACATCCGGCCGGAAATCGCGCAGCAGCTCCGTTATGTCAGGCACGATGCCGTAGAGGTCGATCTGGCTCATGAAGAAGCGGTCGAAGTGGCCGGACCACAGCAGGATTTCGTCTCCCGCCGGGCCGATGCTCTGAAAGCTCGTGCCGGGCCTCGCCTCGCGGTGGATCTGGTTGGTGGCGCCGAGAAACAGGGCCTCGTGCCCCTCGCGCTGGTAGGCGCGAAACAGGTCGTGAGCGAATATCTCGGTCCCGCCAGGATGAAGGGACGGATGGTTGTGGGCGGCCACCAGAATGCGCTTGCTCATCGACCATTTCCCCGGCGCTTCGCCACGATGAAGTCCTGATGGTGGCCGGCGTTGGTGCCGCGCCAATGGCCGAGCGATTTCAGGGCGACGGAGAGGCCGGCGCGTTCGAGCGCCTTGTCCAGAAAGCCGTCCTCAAAGCCGATTGCGGCAAGGCGTGGCTGGTTGGGGACGAACCAGCACGGGCTTTCGCCATAACGTTGGAAAGCGAGACGCGGATCGCGCCGCCCGTGCTCGTTTGCCGCCGCGATCCGGTCGACCACGAACGCCGTCATGAACAGGCGCCCGCCGGGTGACAGGACCCTGCGAACCTCGGCGAGGTAGACAAGGACCTCCGCGGGCGGCAGATGGGTGACCACGGACGTCATGATGACGAAGTCGAAATGATGGTCCGGAAAGGGCAGCGCCAAGGCCTTCCCGCTGATCTTGCCGTTCGGATTGTAGAGCTCGTGTGCGATATCCAGTCGCTGGAAGGCGAAATTGGGATAGGCAGGTGTGATCGTACGCTGGCACCAACCAATGCCGTCCTCGACCGGATCGATGCCATCGTAGCGGCTCGTTTGCGGATCGAGATACTGGGTGAGCGGCACGGCCATCCGACCGATGCCGCAGCCGATGTCGAGCACGCGGCTGTCTTCACGCAGGCCGCCGATGCGGAGGAAGTAACCGAGGAACTCGGCTCCTATCGCGCGGAAATCTCCATCTCCCACAAAGACGTTGGTGGTCTCCGGTTGCGGCAGAAAACGATTGCCCCGGACGGATTCGATCAGCCAGCGAACACGGTCTTCGTCGATCAGCCGGGCCGGCGCGGAGGGCTGCAGGAGTGCCGCTTGCGTCATGCTGCGCTCCTTTCCCGGATGTCCACGGCCGCGGGGTGATGCGGGTCTTTGCCGGATTGGTTCGCCATCAGTTCGCTGATGTCGTCCTCCCAGCGCTGCGTGTGCAGCCATGAATTGTACTGGCTGGCGACGCCGCGCATGTAATCCTGGCTGCGGCGGATCGAGCGGCGTTCGAGATGATAGAGGCACGCCGCCGGCTCATAGGCGATCTGCAGGCCGAGGCGGCGGATCTTGAGGCAGAGGTCGCTATCCTCGTAGTCGCCGATCACGTAGTCCTCGGTGAAGCCGCCGACGCGCTCGTAGGTCTCCCTGCGGGATACGAGGCAGGCACCGGTGACGCCGGGGACGTCGCGGGTCTGTTGCGCCGGCCTGTAATCGCCGGGCATGCCCTTGTGGAAATGGTGGTTCAACCAGATGCCGCGCTGATCGCGGCCGAAATACAGCCCGGCGTGCTGCAGCGATCCGTCTTCAAAGAGCAGTTTCGGGCCGATGGCACCCAGCGTCCTGTTTTCCAACAGCGGCCGCGACAGGGTCTGCAGCCAGCCGGGCGCGCAGGGCACGACATCCGAATTGAGCATGACAAGGATCGAGCCACGTGCAAAACGCGCGCCGGCATTGCAGGCCCGCGCGTAGCCACCGTTGCGGTTCATAACCACCAACTTCATCGGCAGCCCGTGCAGAAGATGCAGACCGCCCAGCAGGTGCTCTGTCTCATCCTGGATTTCCGGTGAATCAAGGACGTAGATAACCTCCGCATTGGCCGCGAGCCACGGGTCCGTGGCCATCCCCGATAACTGGAAACGCAGGAAATCGAGAACCTTGTAGAGGGGCACGACGATGGAAACGAGCGGCGCGGTTTCGGGCAAGCTGTAGTCCTTTGTGCTGTCGACCTCTATGGTTTTGCCCAATCGCCGTTCGATGTCCTGCAGGGCGGGAGCGAGGATCGTGCGGAAGGCGCTGTCGACCGCATGCTGCGGCGGTACGGCGCGCAGGACATGGTTTCGCTGGGTTGCAGGCTCGAAAGGCTGCGGCTTCGGTATCAGCGGCCTGACCGCTCCCGAGGCAAGGCGCATCTGAAATCGCGGTTGCAGCAGCGGTCCGGGGGATTCCATGAACGGAATCCAGGCAACGAAACCGGTCACATCGGTCTTGCTCTTCTCGTCCTTGCCTTGCGCCCATGCCGGGAATTTGTAGTTGTTTCCGTCGAGCGGTACGGCCGTGCCGTCTTCCTTGACGTAATCGATGCCGGCGAATGCCGACGATGGCGCATGGAACCAGCCGCCGGCCAGAAGACCGCCGTCGAGCGCCAGAGCGAGATCGACCTCCCCGGACGGGTGCATCGACGACTTCGCAATCCGGCTTGCCGCCAGTGGGGCGCGCGTTTGAAGATCGATCGCCGTGGCGGCGCCGCCCTCCGGCAGGGTGGCGAGCCGACGGACGATCATTTCGCGCAGCTCCACCGCCTCACGGTTTTTGCCCCACCAATTCTGGAGGCTGGCATGGCGCGGCTTGCCATCGGCAAGCTGGCGAATGGCGAGGCCGTTCCTGCTGAGGAGAACGATGAGAAACGGAGGGGATGGCACTTCCGCGATGAAATGGCACGATTGCAGGCCGTTTTTCGCGCTGCGTCGGAGGACGTGCCTTGCGGAGATGCGTGTGATCGAAGTTGAACCGATCGCGTAGATCGCCGTGATGTCGCCCAGATCCGGATTGATCGACGTCTCGATGAGATGGTTCGCTCGCGCAATCTGGCATACGATGCTGGCGGCTTGCGGTTCGGGCACGAGTGCGTGAAGGGCGTCTTCGACCACCATGTTGAACAGATGGTCGCCGGCAATGCGGAAGGCGCTTCGCCACACGGTCAGCAGGTTGTTGATGAACTTGATGCGGGCATCCGGGGCAAGATCCGCGAAAAGAGCCTCCACATCGAGGGGGGCAAGCGTGCGCACCGGCTGCATGACGATGGTTTCAGCGGTGCCGCCGTGTTCCGTGCATATATCGACGGTCACGGGCCGTTTTTCAGGCCTCATCGCCCAGAACATGCGTTGCCCTCCGTTGCCGAGCGGCAGCATCATGCTGACGAGCGGTACCGGAGACTGCTCCATCGACAGCAGACACCTTGTGCTGGCGAGAAGGGTTGGGGGGAGATCCCAGATGAGGACGGCCAGCTCCGTGCCGAGCCGAAAGATATTTGCGTTCCTGAAAGCGCCCGTGGCGCCTATCTTTTCGTCGAACGTCACACGCGGCCCCTCTGGATCGGAAGAGCACGCCCCACGGGAGGAAGCAGGGCGCGCAAAACTCAGGTTCAGTGAACGGTGAAGTAGTGCTCGGGATTGGCATGGATGTCGTCTGCATCGACATTGACCAATGTAAGCGTATCGCCATGGCCGAGATCCACGACGACATTGCCGCCGACCTGCGTGACACGCGAGGCCAGGTCTTCGGGCGAAGACACGTCGAGGCCGTTGATGTCCTTGGAGATCTGTAAGAGATCTTCACCTGCGGTAAAGTCGAGAATGACGTCATTCCCGCCGCCGCCATTGAAGACGAAGACGTCATGGCCAGCGCCGCCCGCCAGGACGTCGTTGCCCGCGCCGCCGTCGATGATGTCCCCACCGTCGCCGCCGTAAAGTATGTCGCTGCCCTTGCCGCCCGACAGGAGGTCGCTTCCCTGTCCGCCGAGCAAGGTGTCGTTGCCCTTGTCGCCGTACAGAAGGTCATCACCCCAGCCGCCGACGAGGTTGTCATTCCCGTTTTCACCGTTCAGCAAGTCGCTGCCCTCGCCGCCGAACAGGGAATCATTTCCCTTTCCGCCGAACAGCAAGTCGTCACCGTCGCCCCCGAACACGAGGTCGTGCCCGTTGCCGCCGCTCACGAAATCATCGCCCCCATGGGCGCGAATGAAATCGTTGAAACGGGAGCCGAACAGCGCGTCGTCGTATGCTCCGCCTTCCAATGTGGCCATCTGCCTCTCCTCTTCGGATTGATATGTTCGCGTTGTCGGCGCTGGCTGCGACGATTTCGCGCCTGAAATGTGCACTGCAAAAAAATAGAGCGCAAGCATAACCTGCGCTCTTGTGTTGGATTTTGAGAAATATATTTCTCAAAATGAGTCGAATTTATGATTTATTTCGAGAATTTCGCGTTTTATGAAGTAAAATTGATATGGTTTACTTTAAAATTACTTCAAAATATGAAGTAATTATGTTGCGGTGCCGCATGACGCGAACGTCAGTCCTCCCTGAACGCGCGATTGAAGCTTTCGAGGACGGGGGAGGTGAGGTAGTCGATCGCACGGCGTGACTCGTGGACGATCAGCACCTCCGCGGGCATGCCGGGATAAAGGCGGACATCGGGGTTTGCCTTGAGAGACGCCGTGTCGAGTTTGGCGCGCGCGACGAAAAACGCGCTGTTTGATTTTTCATCGACCGACTGGTCCGCAGCGACATATGTGATGGTGCCTTCCATCGGCAGGCGGGAACGCTGATTATAGGCGGTCAACCGGACTTGTGTCCGCGAGCCGACGGCGATGCTGTCGATGTCGCGAGGATTGACGCGCATCTCGACCAGCAGCGGCTCGTTTTCCGGAACGATCTCGATCAAGGGCTGGCCGGGCGTGACTGCACTGCCGGGGGTGCGCAGCAGGATGTCGCTGACAATGCCGTCCTGCGGAGAGCGGATCTCAAGGCGCCGCAACACGTCCTGTGAAGCGGTGATCTGCTCCTCGACATCCAGGAGTTCGACGCGCGACGTCGTGATTTCGCCGGCAGTGGTCGATTGAAACTCGCTTTCAATTCCGATCAGCGCAAGCTGGGCGCCTGCTCCGGCTTTTTCTGCCTGGGCTTTGCCGCCGACGAGTTCGCCCCGTTCCCGCGCAAGCTCGCTCAGCCTGGAGTCGATATCGATGAGCCGCGTGCGCGGGGCAGCACCTTTCTGCACGAGAGTTGCTATCGCCGCGCGCTGTTCGGCGATCAGGGCGATCTGCTGGTCGGCCGCATGGATCTGGATGTCGAGCGATTTCGCCTGTTCGGCATATTCCTCGATGGTCTTTTTCTGGACCTCGACGCGCCCCTCCTTGGTCTCGCGCCGCTTTTCGAAAAAGACTGTTTCGGCCTTCACGGCGTCATCGACGGCAACGTCCTGGGCATCGCCGAAATCGTGTGGAAAGTCGACTTGCGGCATTTCGGCCTGCTCGGCCTTCAGTCGGGCCAGTTTCGCGATCAGGCCGACGCGGCGGATCCGGAGCGACTGCAGGCTGGAGCGGGCACGCGTATCCTCCAGCTCGATCAGGGGCTGCCCGGCGGAAACCTTGTCGCCCTCCTGGACAAGCAGCCGGCTCATCACGCCGCCTTCGAAATGGGTGATGGTCTTGCGTTTTGAATCGACGATGACCGTGCCGTTGGCGACCGTCGCGCTGCTGAGCTCGACCGAAAACGCCCAGGTGAAAAATCCTCCGAAGGACACCAGGATCGTGGCGATCCCCGCGATGACCAGACGGCGGAGTGGCGAGCGGGTATCAAGTTGTTCGAATTCCAAGTCCGAGGGGCTGACATTCAGCGACACTGGCTGATGCTGTTGGAGGCGACGCTCGGAAAGATCGAGGCGGATCGCGAGGGGCTTCTTCTCCGTCATATCGCGGCCACCTCGCGGCGTGCTTCGCCCGGCATTGTGGCCGGAATCACGTCGGCTCGCGGCCCGAACTGTGTGACACGGCCGTTTTCGAGCACGAGCAGCTTGTCGGCGACTTGCATGATGGCTGGCCTGTGAGCGATTATGATGACGATCGCGCCGTCGCCGCGCGCGTGCTGGATCGCGCGGATGAGAGCCTGCTCGCCAATCGCATCCAGGTTTGCGTTCGGCTCGTCGAGCACGATGAGACGAGGCCTGTTGTAGAGGCAGCGCGCCAACGCTATGCGCTGCCGCTGCCCTCCGGAAAGGGTCAGGTGTCCGTCGCCGACAGGCGTGTCGTAGCCGAGTTGTAGGCGTCCGATCATGTCGTGGATGTCGGCCAGTCGCGCCGCTTCCAGTACTTTGTATGGATCGCTTTCGGCCATCCGCCCAATGTTTTCTCGAATCGTGCCTTCCAAAAGCGATACGGATTGCGGCAGATATCCGACCACTTGGCCGAACGAGCTGCGCTCCCAGAGATAGGTGTTGTTGCCGTCGAGGAAGACGCCGCCGGACGTGGGTCGCAAGATTCCGACCAGCAGGCGCGCGAGGGTCGATTTGCCTGCTGCGGAGGGACCGACCACGCCCAGAACCTCGCCTGGAGAGAGCGAGAAAGAAATGCCCTTGATGATCGGCACATCCAGTCCCGGGGCTGCGTAGACCAGCTTGTCGACCACGATGTCGCCCGACGAATGCGGCGTGGGCATCGTTTGGCGGATCGCAAGGTCCGTCTTGAGGGTGGCCTCAAGGCGACGCCAGCCCGCGATCGCGAGAACCCACTGCCGCCAATTGTCGATGATCGAATCGAAGGGTATCAGGAGGCGTCCGACAAGAATGCTCGATGCCATCATCGCGCCGGGCGTGATTGCCTGCTCCAGCACTAGAAACGCTCCGGCTGCCAGGGTGACGATCTGGATGGAATAGCGCAGGCTGCGGGTGATGGACGACATCGCCTTGCTCCTGCTCCCACTTGTTTCAAAGGCGCTGAGGGCTTGCATTTGCAGGGCGCGCCAACGATTTGCCAGGGCCGGCAGCATACCCATCGCCTCGATAGCCTCGGCATGTCGCAGCGATGCGCCAATCTTGGACACGGCCTCGATATTTGTCTGGTTCGCTTCCTTGGTGAGTTGGCGTGTCAACATGTCCGTGACCAGACCGCCGCAAAGGAGCAGCGCCGCGGAGACCGCGCCAATAAGGCCGAAAAGCGGATGCAAGATGAAAAGGGCGCCGAGGAAGATCGGTGACCAGGCCGCGTCGAGGGGCGCGGTCACCGCTGACGAAGTCAGGAAGCTTCGCAATTCCGCGATGTCCCGAAGCGACTGGGTCGCGCGCGACAGGCCCTGGTCAACCGAGGCCTGAACGGCGGCGGCCAGGACTGGCATGTTTAAACGGCGCACGAGCGCGCCACCGATGGCCTGGAAAGAGAGGGCGCGGATGAATTCCAGAACCCCGAGCACGATAAGGGCGCCGATCGCCAAAATGGTGAGCATGACGAGCGTGTCCATGCTCTGACTGTTGAGCACCCTGTCATGGACTTGGAGCATAAACAGAGGCATCGTGAGTTGTAATAAATTGAGACACACGCTAAGCGCCGCCGCATAGAGTAACCCGGACAAGAATACACGCTTTGCTTGCGATATCAGCAATCCGGGGTTGTTTTGATCTTTGCCTCCCAAAATTTGACTCTTGCTTCTTGTATCATTTTGAACAGTATCACGCATGGCAATTTGCCTTGAGTTAACGTTATAGCCATCTTCTGGAGGGCAGAATTGGTTGTAACTGGGCCGAAGTGTAGCATTGCTTTTGCTAATCTGGCACAGAAGGGAGGACTTGTGCAAGCTCAGGTTAATCAGGGGTGATGGGCATATTTGAAGATTACTTCAATTTTTGAAGTATTTTTCCGAAGCGGAGAGTTAAGTGAAGGAAAATAGTGTGCTGAATCTGTCCGAATTGAATGATGATCTGGGAACTCTAAATAAGGGGCAGGCAGCACAAACGGATCCCGGGTATCCTCAGGATGCCGAGTTTGGTGACCTCCGGCAGATTACATATTTCGAGCTTGCTCGCCTCATGGAGCGGGCAAGCCGGCGGTTTGCGGGCCTGATCCGGGCGGAGCTGACCAAGCTTCGTGTCGATGACGTCGGGCCGGCACAGGCGATGATTCTACTGGCAATCGGCGACTCGGAGCTCTCGGTCGCCGAGCTTTTGGATCGTGGGCATTATGTTGGCTCCAATGTTTCCTACTATTTGAAGCAGCTGGCCGACGGCGACTACATTGATCGCGTTGCCTCCCAGCGCGACAAGCGGTCCGCACGCATCAAGTTGACAGAGAAGGGGCGGCAGCTGAGGGCAAATCTCCGTGACGCGGCCATGTCCTATGAGCGCGCGGTGAATCGTGGCGACCAGGACCAGCGGATGCTTGAGACGGCTTTCCAGACGCTGCACCAGCTCGAACTGGCCTGGGGCACCGCTTCACGGTACGGCGTCTAGGTGGTGAGCGATGCCGTGGGTCTGGCAATGGAGACTAGAGCATTTCCGGTGAAAGCGGGATCACCTGAAATGCTCTGTCTCTTTGATTCTGCGCATTTCCGGACGCAGAACCGCTTCGCACTTTTGCTGGAAAGGCTCTAGGCGCGATGCACGTGGCGTTTGTTCATCGACGGGGTTTCGGTCAGTTCGCTGCCTTGGCCGCTCAGCTCGCGCAGGCGGGCAATGAGGTAAGCCTCATCACCGAAACCATAGATCAGAAGATCCCATCCGTTCGCGTCGTTCGACATCGAGCGGAATCCGGCCCGCGCGCAAATCCACACATGGCCCGGCACATGGGTACTCCCGATCATCACGCGCGAATCGGTCATCGCGTCGCCGAAACGCTCGACGCCATGGCGCGGCAGGGGTTGGTGCCCGACATTGTCGTCGGTCATATCGGCTGGGGAAGCATGATGTTCCTGAAGGACGTCCTGCCGAAAGTGCCTGCATTGGGGTATTGCGAGTTCTTCTATCGATCGGAGGGGGCGGATATCGGGTTCGTGCCCGACGATCAGCCCGATCTGGAAACGCGCAAGAGGCTGCGGCTGCGCAACATCGCGCAGCTTCTGTCGCTTGAGGCCATCGAGGCTGGCATCAGCCCCACGGAATGGCAGAGAAGTCTGTATCCCGCCGATATCAGGGAACGCATTTCGGTGTGCCATGAGGGGATCGATACGGTCCGGTTTCGGCCGGACCCGGCAACCTCGGTCACGCTTTCGGATGGGCGCGTGCTCAGTGGCAATGGTCCTCCCATTGTTACCTTTGTCGCGCGCGACCTTGAGCCTTATCGCGGATTTCCACAGGCTTTGGCGGCTGCCGCCAAGGTTGTACGCCAGCGCCCCGATGCGCTGTTCGTTTTTGTCGGCGGAGATGGCGCCAGCTATGGTGTGCCGCCGCCGGGCGGCGGCGCGTGGAAGGACCACCTCTTGGAATCGCTGGACATACCGCGGGAAAATATCCTCTTTCCCGGCGTAGTGCCGCATTCAGTTTTGCGGCAGCTTTTCCAGATCTCGGCCGCGCACCTCTACTTGACCTATCCGTTCGTTTTGTCTTGGTCGGTGTTGGAGGCAATGGCGTGCGGTGCCCTGGTCATTGGATCGGATACCGCGCCTGTCCGGGAGGTTATACGCGCCGGCCGGAACGGACTGTTGGTGCCGTTCTTCGACACGGACGCACTCGCCGAGGCCATCCTCGGCGCCCTGGCTAATCCGGAAGGCCACTTCGCAATGCGCGCCGCGGCGCGTCGGACGGTCGAAAGGCGATTCCGGCTGACGGACTGCCTCGATCGCCAGAGGGATCTTCTTGAGAAATTGATCGGAAAACCGCTTCTCCACAATGCTGTCGTGATGCCTTGAAGCATTACTTTGATTTTCAAAGTATATATGAAATATTTTTATTTACTGTTGTTGAATTTTACCATTGTGCACTGCAATGTTAGTTGTTAGCTTCAGCGGAAATCACACCGGATCGTCCGAATAAATATCTGATTATTCGGCATCTTTGTTTTTGTTTCGACATAATTCTTCAGAGGTGGGGGCGTGCAAGAGTTGATGTCTTCCGGCATTGGGAAACGGCTGGCGACGAGAAAGCTGATAGCGGCATCAAGCCGGGATCGGTCATGTTTCGAAGGGAGCGATATCGAACATCTGGTCGTTTGCCTCGATGTCGATGGCCATCCTCCGGCGACATTGCAGAATGCTTTTCCATTGGTCGCCGTCGCCTTCTCCGAAGAGGGCGAGGCGGATCTGCAGGAGCGTCTGGCGCTGCTTGGACCGCTGGGGACGGTCCCCGCCGTTCCCATACAGCGGCTTGATCCCGTCAATACGTCGGAAAGTTTCCCGCTTCTGCAGGCACTGACCGAGGGCAGCGTCGGCCGGCTTGCCCGCTACAGCGCCTCGATCACCTCGGAGCTCGCGATCCTGCGCCGGGAGCGCGAGACGCTGCTGGAAAACTACCGGGCGCTCGAAGACGCGTTCCAGGCGCGAAACTGGGAGCCGGTTTCCGAGATTTTCGCCCATGATCCTTATTCCGATCCAAAGGACGAGGGGATCGGGCCGCTGCTTGCCGCCGCCTTTGTCGAGCAGCTGCTGCCGGTATCCAGCCTTGGCGTGGCAGGGTTCGCCCTTCACCTGCACTCGGTGCCCAGGACCAGCGGAGAGCTTGTCGTCGCATTGAGCTATCTTGAGAGTGGTGAAGGGGTGGCCGAGTGGACCGTACCCTATGCGCAACTCGTGCCGAACTGGAATTTCTTCTCGCTGCCCCGGGCCTGCGGAGGGGCTGCGCGTACGCTTCGGTTGCGGATCTCCGCAACCGGACCAGAGACCGTCGGCCTTTCTCTCGGCTATCCGATCGCCGGCGAGCGCTATTCGGCGCGGTCGGAACTTCCGCATCCGGACCTCGACCTGCGCCCGCTGGCGTTCAAGGTGTTTACGGGATTGCCTGGAGTAAAGCCCTCCAGAACACCCAACATGATTGCGCCCAGCAGCCTGCTCGAAGGCCAGTACACTGTCGACTATCGCTTGGCGGTCGCTACGTTGAGCCAGATCGCGGACGTTTCGGTCACGCCGATCGTCCCGGATTTCCAGACGGTGCGCTTCCTCGAGCATGAGCATGCCGTTGTCTGCCACCCGTTGCCGAGTGGCATATCGGCAGGCGCGGTCAGTGGCGCCGTCGAGCCCGGAACGATATCCTTCTCGGCGAGCGCCTTTATCGATCATCCGCAAGGTCAGCCTGCGGCCGTCAGCTTCCTGCTCGCACCGGCGAATTCAAATGCGCGTTCCGAAGTGGCCGAGCTTGCGCGAAAGGGCTCGGCCAAACCGTCGGCATTCTTCAGCGGATGGCGTGAAGTCAGCTCCAGCGAGGTTGTCAACATCAATATCCAGCTGGACGAGCCGGCACGCGGCCCGATGGACCTGATGATCCTCACCCGCGCAGTCACGGATTCGGTCGATTTCTCCTGGCTCAAGGTGTCCGGCTTCAGGCTGGTCAAACAATTTACGGAGGCGGCCGATGTCCGGTAACAGGGAGCCAACGGACCTGATCGCCGTGGCCATGCCCCTTTACGGTCATGCGGCACTCGCCCTGGAGGCAATCGAGTCGGTACTTGCCTCGAATGTTAGCAGCTGCCGGATCGTCATCGTCGTCTCGGTCGACGGCGATCCACGGCATGAGACGTTCGATCAACTGTTGCTCTACGCTGCTGCCCATCCTTGCGTCCATGTCGTGTTCGGCCAAAATGCCGGGCCTGGTGGCGCACGCAATCGCGCCATCGACGTGGTGCTTGAGCGCTTTCCAGAGGCGAAGGCTGTCTATTTCCTCGACGCCGACAATCGCGTCCTTCCCGGCACCATCGAGACGCTTTACCGGCACCTCCTCTCCAGTGGCTGCGGGTGGGTCTACACGAATATCGACACATTTTCGGTAAGCTGGCGCGCCCACTACGGCAACCGCTACTCGCGACTGGTCCACTGCATCACCGACAACATCTGCGATACGGGATCGATGATCTCGATCGATGTTTTTCAGGATGGCGTCCGCTTCAACGACGACAGGCAGAACGGCTTCGAGGATTGGGAGTTCTGGCTCTCCTGCATCGAGCACGGTTTCGTCGGCACGCCCTGCCACGACACCGTCTTCGAATACAGGCTGAGGGCGGAGAGCCGTTTCAAGGAGGCCAACCGCGATCGCGCCACGTCGGTAAGCTTCCTGCGCAAGCGCCACATGCCGCTGTTCCAGCGCCCGATGCTGGTGGATTTCGAGCATGAGGAGTGCCCGCGTTACCTGTTTGCGCGAACGGAAGATACGGCGATCTCCTTTTTCACCGATCCCACCAAGCCACCGACAATGCTTCGTCTCGACGACATCATCCCGGCGTTCTGGGGCAATATCGGCGAGCCCGACAATGAACATTTCCCGCCTTTCCTGGTCGCTGGAAGCGGCGCGGCGCTTGACCTTCTGCGGCGTTCGCGCATGCTGCCGAACGTGCTTGCCCATCTTGAGCGCCTGAGCGAGACCAGCAACGTCGTCTTCGTCCAACTCGCCAACGATGCCGCCCAGCGTAAGATCGAGCCGATCGTTCATGGGCCGGGCGCACAAAAAATCGGCCCCGCCGATCTCGTTTTCCTTTCGACCCGGCTCGTCCAGGACGTGGTCCAAAACAATGCCGTGGACTGGTTCGCCTCTATTGCAAGCCAGCAGGTATGGCCGACATCGGCCGTTCTGAAAGTGCGCTTCCCCTTTCCAAGAAGCCTCCCGCGCCGCTCTCTCATCACGCCTCAGCAGGTGATGATCAACTGCGTCAACGCGATTGCCTCGAGCCCGCTGCGCGAGACGGCGGGCAGGCGGTGGACCTGGCGTCCCGCGCGGCTCGTGCCCTACACCGATCTCCACAAGGCGTTGCGCAAGGAAGTCGGAGGATCACCGGTCCTGCCGCTCGGGCATAGCGAGGGCAAGCGGACCGTGGCGCTGCTCGTGCCGAACGCCTCGTTCGGCGGGGCCGAAAAAGTCGTGTATGCGGCCGCCCGGGAATTGAAGGCGGCGGGTTACGAAACCCATCTCTTCGTGCTCGGCACGTCCCGGATGGATGTGATCGATGAATTCGATTCCAGCTTCGACTACATTCACTTCTGGGAGGCGGGAATTCCGGCCTGGGGAGGGTCAGGCTCCTTCCTGGGACAGGACTTCATCGACCAGGGGCATTCGGTCGACTGGGAGGCGCTGAAGGGACAGCTTTCCGGCTTCGACCTGGTCATCAACAACCACGTGATGGCCGTCCATCCTCTCATCGCGCGACTGCGCTCCGAAGGCACGCGCACGGCCTGCTATCTTCACGTCGTCGACAACACGGCCTTCAAGAGGCCTGCCGGCCAGCCCTTCGCAGCGATTGCCCACGAGCATTGCTACGACGCCTTCCTAACCTGCTCCGAACAGCTCAAGATCTATCTGCACAGCTACGGCGTCCCCCACGAGAAAGTCTTCGCCGTTGCGAACGGAGCGAGCTTCTCGGTGCCGCCGAAGGCCCTGGCGGAGGTTCTGACCATCAGGCGGATCGAGCGCAAGGATGACCGCTTGCGGCTTCTTTACATGGGCCGGTTCGACCAGCAGAAGGGTATCGACCGGCTGGCGGCAGCGCTCTGGGAACTGCGGGCCTCCAAGGTCGCCTTCGAAGCTCGCGCCATCGGAGGAGAAATCCTCGCCGATTCCAGGGTCTCCTGGAGCGAACGGCTGAAGGACCTGGGTGTCGACGTGCGCGCGCCCGTCTTCGCCAGCAAGGATCTGATCAAGGCACTGGGCTGGGCCGACGTTCTCGTCATGCCCTCACGGTGGGAGGGCGCGCCGCTGATGATCGCCGAGGCGCAGCAACTCGGCTGCGTTCCCATCGCGACCGCGGTCGGGGCTGTGGACGAACTCATTTCCGATGGCGAGGACGGCATACTCATCAACGCGGCTTCCGATCCTCAGGTCGTGAGGGAGATGGCGCGGATCATCGAAGAGGTCGCACGCAATCGCGAGAGACTCGCTCCACTCATGGAGGGCTGCATCAGGACCGCCGCACGCCGGTCATGGGCTTCCTCCTTCTCGGATTTCATCGCGTGGAGCGATCGGTCCGTGAAAAATTCGTCACTGTCCCGCCCCGCGGTCTTTCGCGAGCAGGCGGCGGCAAATCCCGTAGTCGCGGCGATCGGCTGATTGCCGGGCCGCGTCATTGAAACAGAAAGGTTAGTCGAATGCGTCCACGAATTCTCGTGACGGGTATTCCTGGTCACTACACGCGCCTTGCCAATGGCGCCCACGGCTTGTCCGTCTCCTATGCGGAGCGGCAGAAGCAGCCGGAAACGAAAGAGGAGTTTCTGCGGGAGCTGGGCAATATCAGCAACACCGGGAACTACCTCATTGGTGAGGGCGCCCTGCGTGCGCTCGCGCCGCATGCGAAGCAGGTTCCCTTCTGGCATCTCTACAATTTGAGCAAAAGCGGCAGCGGGTTCGACGAGTTCAACGCCAACTTCGACATCTGCGTCTTCACCTGCGCGAACCTCTTGCGCAAGGGGCTCTCCGCGGACGCCGAGGCGGATGTCCTGAGCCGGCTCAACATGCCGATCGTCATGCTGGGCATCGGCCTGCAGAACCGCAAGGACCTGGAGAACAATCTTCCGGAAGGAACGAAGCGGCTTCTGGCCGTCTTGAAGGAGCGTGAGCACTACTTCCTGACACGCGGCTACGAGTCGGCCGGCTTCCTGAAGGACCAGGGCTTCTCCTTCGTGCGCCCGACCGGCTGCCCCTCCGTCTATTTCATGCCGGACAACATGCGGCGGTCCATGAGGAAGCTGTCGAGCGTCAAGATCGGCAAGGCGAAGACCATCTTTTCCGGCTATCTCGGCGGCAATCAGGATGCGATCCTCGATGCGAATGCGCTGGCTCCGCAGGACACTGTGCCGCCATATGTGGTGCAGGACGAGTTCCTCCACTTCGATATGAAGGTGGAGCCCAACGATGAGGGGCGCGTCTATGATTCCGCATCGGGCCTGATGATCGGCGATCTGACCTATCCCGGCACGGAGCGGGAGAAGCAGCGGTTCGAGATTCGCACTTTCTTCGACAACAACCAGTGGCGCGGCTGGGCCTCGTCGATGGATTTCAATTTCGGCCGTCGTTTCCACGGCTCGATCATCGCCATGCAGGCGGCCGTGCCGAGCCTGATGGTGGCGGTGGACGACCGCATGCGCGAGATGCTGGGCTTCACCGGCCTGCCGGCTGTCGACATCACGGAAGTAGACAAGGCGGAGAACCGCGCCGAGTTCGTGGCCGACCATCTGGCACAGCTCAACACGAGCGAACTCGTCGACCGGTATTCCGATCGCGAGCGCGCCTTCCGCACCACGCTTCGTGAAATCGGTATCGGTCACTAGCGGCTCCATTTAACGGCCCACGGGCCATCACCCTTCGGTTCAGAGGACAGTCATGCGTATCTTGCTCACGGGCATTCCCTCCTATCTGCAGCGGACGATTGCGGACGTCTCCGGAACGACCGTCATCCATCGGCCCTATTTCGACGAGACCAGGACCAGGAAGGACCTGATCTCGCAGGTCAGGAAGATCGCCAATACCGGCAACTACCTGATCGGCGAAGGAGCGGCCGAGAGCCTGCGCGGCCACGACGTCACCTATCTGCCGTTCTGGCATCTGGTCAACAATCGCGAGTCGAACGAGCTTTACGAGCGGGTGAACCGCGAGTTCGATCTGTGCGTCTTCGCCTCCGCCAATCTGCTGCGCCCCGGCTATTCCGCAGATCTCGAAGCGGAAATCTTCGCGAAGCTGACGATGCCGGTCGTGGTGATGGGCATCGGCATCCAGCGCAAGGAAGGCCTCAAGGATCAGCTTCCGGCCGGCACGCTCAAGTTCCTGGAGGTTTTGCGGAGCAAGGAAAGCTTCTTCCTCACGCGCGGCTATTTCACCGCCGAATTCCTGCGGGAGCAGGGGATGAAGTTCGTCAAGCCGACGGGCTGCCCGTCGCTCTACTTCTCGCCGAACGACATGAAGCGCTCACTGACCGCGCTCGCCAACCCGGCGCTGGCGGAAGCCCAGAAGATCGCCTTCGGCGGCTATCTCGGCAGTGTTGCCGATACGATCGTCGACGCGCATGCGTTGCTTAAGCCCGACAGCGTCGCAAGCTATGTGGTCCAGGACGAGCTGGTTGCCTACAACCTCTCCCTGACCGGCGACGACAATGACATCGTCTATGACCGGGCGAGCGGGCGCATCACTGGCGCGACCGAATATAAGCATTCGGAAAAATGGCAGCGGAAATCCGAGCTGCTGGTCTATTTCGACACGAACCAGTGGCGGAGCGCCATGTCCTCGCGCGATCTCTGCTTCGGCCGCCGTTTCCACGGCTGCATCATCGGTATGCAGGCCGGCACACCCGCCCTTATGATCGCGGTCGACGACCGCATGCGGGAAATGCTGGAGTTCATCGGCTTCCCCTATATAGAGGCGGCAACCTGGAACCGGGAGGCGGACAAGCGCGCATATCTGTCGAATTTCCTCGCCAAGATAGACACGCAAGCCGTGATCGACCGCTATTCCGCTTGCGAGGCGAATTTCCGAAATGCTCTGAAGCAGATTGGACTTTGAGAGGATGAAGGCGGTGGCGCGCGTGCGCCTCGCTTGCGCGTTGGCAGCGCTTTGGGCCTTTGCCCCGGCGCCGCCGGCGGACGCAGACGATGCGTTCCCCGATCGCATCGGTATCAACCGGGTCAACCTCGCCTGGCTTTCCCGCGCCGATCAGGAGCGCGTGCTGCGGGAGATCGCGGCAAGTGGCATCACCCATGTCCGGCTTTCGCTGTCGCGGCCGGTGGACAAGAGCATTGAAGCGCTCGAAATGGCGGATCGGCTCGGGCTGAAGATTCTCCTCGAGATCCAGTTCGGCAACAAGGACTATTATTCGCTGGAGACGCGCCCTCGCACCGGTTTCGGGCGCATCTGGGACGTCCAACGGCTTTCCGATCTCGACCTCGATCTTTACCGCACGCAGCTGCGCTCGGTGCTTCGCCGCATTGATGGCATGGGCATCCGCATCGACGCCGTCGAGCCCGGAAACGAAATAAACTACAGCGCCTACAATGGCGACCTCGGCGTCTACGAAAAACCCGGGCGGCAGACACCACGCAACGTTTCGGACGTCGCAAATCGCCCGGCCTTCGAGCGCGGGCTCGACGCCTATGTCGGCACCGTCCGGATCACGCGAGAGGAATTGCGGGCGACGGTGCATAGCCGCGGTGCGCTTCTGATTTCCGCCGGACTTTCCGATATCGGCGCAGAAGAGGCTGACTATCGCGGGATGGAACGGCTCGATCCCGGCTCGTTTGTCTCGCTCCTGCGGGGACGGGGGATCGACGCGTTGATCGATGGCTATGGCATTCATGTTTATCCGGGGCGCAAAGGTGACGCGGCGCTTGCGCGCTATGTGACGGCGCTCCTCGATTTTTGTCGGCCTGAAGAGCAGGGCAAACCATGCTGGGTGACCGAATGGGGCATTGCCAACACCGCGCTTTCCTGCCCGGTCGACGATCGTAAGCGGGAGGGGGCGATCCGCGCCATGCGCCGGAGCTTCGCGGCGTTGATGAAGGAAGGCAGGCTGGACGCGGCCTTCTACTACGACTGGGATACGCAGCCGGTCTACAGCGTCTGGCGCTGTGGCGCCTTGAGCCCGGCCGGCGTCGCGGCCACCGAAGCGAATACCGGCGAAGAGTTGGCGAGATGACCAATGTGACCTGTCCCCTCCCATGTCAGTGGCCCGCGCGCGGCCGCTATGCGGGGAGCGCGGAAAAGGCAACAGGAGGTGACGCATGAAAGGGATCATTCTGGCAGGCGGCAGCGGAACGCGGCTTTACCCCGTTACCATATCGGTTTCGAAACAGCTGCTGCCCGTGCACGACAAACCGATGATCTACTATCCGCTGGGCATGCTGATGCTGGCGGGAATCCGCGAGATACTGGTGATCACGGTGCCGCGCGACAGGCCGCTTTTCGAGGGGCTTCTCGGAGACGGAAGCGCGCTCGGCCTCTCGATTTCATATGCGGTGCAGCCGCAGCCGAACGGACTGGCCGAGGCCTTCGTCATCGGACGAGAATTTGTCGGAGACAGTCCGGTCGCTCTCATTCTGGGAGACAACATCTTCTACGGAGCGGGACTTGCGGAAATCTGCCGGGACGCGGTCGCCAAGCAGGCCGGGGCCACTATCTTCGCCTATCATGTGGACGATCCGGCCCGATACGGCGTGGTCAGCTTCAACACAACGACCGGCAAGGCCGACGCGATCGAGGAAAAGCCTGCGAGCCCCAAGTCGAACTGGGCGGTCACGGGCCTCTACTTCTACGACAACGACGTGCTTGACATTGCGGCCTCCGTCCGCCCCTCGGGCCGGGGGGAACTGGAGATCACCGACGTCAACCGCGCCTATCTCGATCGCGGCAATCTCCACGTCCGCCGGCTTGGCCGGGGCTACGCCTGGCTTGACACGGGGACCCATGAGAGCCTGCACGACGCTGCATCCTTCGTGCGCACCATCGAATACCGCCAGGGCGTGAAGATCATGTGCCCGGAAGAGATCGCCTTCGAGCTTGGCTATCTTTCGGCGGACCAGGTTCTGGCGCGGGCCGCAATGCTGGGCCAGACCGACTATGCCGTCTATCTGCGGCGCCGGATCCGGGAGCTTGCCGATGCCTGAGCTTCGCTCCCTCGGCCTCGACGGCGTGCTGGAGCTGACGCCGCGCAGATACGAAGACGAGCGCGGCTTCTTCACCGAAACCTACAACGCGGCCACCTTCGCTGCGAAGGGGATCGATACAACCTTCGTGCAGGACAATCATTCCTACTCCGCCAAGGCCGGCACCCTGCGAGGGCTCCATTATCAGCTCCCGCCGCGCGCGCAGGCAAAGCTCGTCCGGGTCGCCCGGGGGCGCGTTTTCGACGTCGCCGTCGATCTTCGTCAGGGGTCTCAGACCTTTGCCAAATGGGTCGGCATCGAACTCTCGGCCGAGAAGGGCAACCAGATCCTGGTGCCGGCGGGCTTTGCACACGGCTTCGTCACGCTGGAGCCGGACACGGAGGTTCTCTACAAGGTGAGTGATTTCTATTCTCCGGATCACGACCGGGCGATCCGTTTCGATGATCCGGAGATCGGGATCGACTGGCCAGTGGACGCCCGCGACCTGCTGCTGTCGGAGAAAGATCGCGGCGCGCCGCTTCTGGCCAAGGCGACGGTTTTCGGGGAGGTGGCTTGATGGCGGCGGCAACACGGATTCTCGTGACCGGCGGCGCGGGCTTCATCGGCTCCGCGGTCTGCCGCCATCTGGTAGAAAGCGGCGTCGAGCGCGTCGTCAATGTCGATAAGCTGACCTATGCGGGCAATCTCGACTCTCTGCGAACGATCGAGCGTCAGGCGAACTACGTACATTATCGCGCCGATATCGGCGACGAGCGGGGTATGCTCGAGATTATGCGCCGCGAGAAGATCGACGCGGTGATGCACCTCGCAGCCGAAAGCCATGTTGACCGCTCGATCGACAGGCCTGATATATTCATCGAGACTAACATCGTCGGTACCGTTCGCCTGCTTAATGCCGCGCTTGCTTATTGGAGTGATCTCCCGATAGGCGTGCGAGAACGCTTCCGGTTCCATCACGTTTCCACGGATGAAGTGTTTGGAGACCTTCCCTTCGATGGGAGCGTGTTCACCGAAGAGACAGCTTACGCCCCGTCTTCGCCTTACGCGGCCTCGAAGGCTGCCTCAGATCATCTCGTGCGCGCATGGGCTCACACCTACGGGCTACCCGTCGTGTCGTCCAACTGCTCTAACAACTTTGGACCGTATCACTTTCCCGAGAAGCTGATCCCGCTCACAATCATCAACGCCATCGAAGAGAAGCCACTGCCGGTCTACGGCACTGGGATGAATGTGCGGGATTGGCTGCATGTGGAGGACCATGTACGCGCACTGGAACTGGTGGTGACGCAAGGAAGGCCCGGCGAAAGCTACAACATCGGCGCACGCGCCGAGCGCAGCAATCTCGCCGTTGTTGAGCGTATCTGCGATCTCCTCGACATCAGGCGACCGCGCGAGCTGGGCAGACGTTACAGGGATCTCATCGCGTTCGTTCCCGACCGGCCGGGTCATGATCGCCGCTATGCCATCGATCCATCCAAGATCGAGCGAGAGCTTGGATGGAAGCCGCTGTTGGGGTTCGACGAAGGGCTAAGCATGACGGTGGACTGGTACCTGGCCAACCGCTGGTGGTGGGAGCCGATCCGGCACCGGCGCTATTCAGGCACGCGTCTCGGCGAACGTCAGCGACGTCTGGCATGAAGATTGCCGTAACCGGGACCAAGGGCCAAGTCGCGCTGGCTTTGATCGAGCGGGCACGAGCGCTGCCCCACGTCGACGTGTTCACCCTCGGGCGCCCCGAGTTCGATCTCGCCCGGCCCGAGACCATCTGGCCAGCGCTTTCGTCCTTGCGCCCCCAACTTGTCGTTTCAGCCGCAGCCTATACGGCGGTCGATCGGGCTGAGCGTGAGCCGGAACTGGCCTATAGGATCAACGCGACCGGCGCCGGGGCAGTCGCCGAGGCGGCGGCCCGTCTCGGAGTGCCGATCATCCATCTCTCGACCGACTACGTCTTTGACGGAAAGAAGCAGGGCGGCTACCACGAGACGGATGCGCCGGCGCCCCTCAACGTCTACGGCGCTTCCAAGCTCGCGGGCGAAATCGCCGTGGCGGCGGCGAGCCCCCGCCATCTCATCTTGCGGACGAGCTGGGTGTACAGCCCGTTCGGGACGAACTTCGTTAAAACCATGCTGCAGCTGGCAAGCGCACGTAAGGAAATCGCTGTTGTCGCAGACCAGCGCGGTAATCCCTCGTCGGCGCTCGATATCGCCGACGCGATCTTAAGCGCCGCCGTTGCTATGGATGAGGGCGGCGCATACGGTACCTATCACTTCGCGGGAAGCGGCACGACTTCATGGGCCGATTTCGCTCGTCATGTGTTCTCCTCAAGCCGCGCTCGTGGGGGGCCGTGGGCGGAGGTTCGTGACATAACGGCCGCCGAATTTCCCGTGCAAGCATCGCGCCCATTAAACACGCAACTGTCCACCGGCAAGTTCGCCTCGACCTTCGGCTGGACCATGTCGCATTGGCAGCGGTCGCTTGACGAGGCGGTGGGACGGATATTCCAGGACGCCGCGGGTTAGCTCATACCCACAACTCCGCGGCGCGCTGCATTCAGATGATCGGCAACGGCGTCCGTGCCTGCCGCGTCGATACCTCAGGTTCGATTGCCCGACAGGGGAAGCGTTGCACAGGCGGCCACAACTGTTCGCATTCCGCGCCCTGTACAGGATAAGGCGACGCCCCGCAGAGCAGGCCCGTAAGCCTCCCTGTCACGAAAACAGCTCCCGGAACAGGAGGGGGCCAGCCTCTTCCTCCGCAAGGGCGGCGTGGTTAGCTGCCTCGCGGAGTGTCTGAAAGTCGGCCTGGTCCCCGACCCTGGTACCGCCAAGCCGCACCGTCACCGAGATATGGCGCTCTTGCCCGGCTGTGAAGGTGGCCTCGTCTATCCGCGCGCGGATGCGCTCGCAGATGTCTCTGGCGTTTTCCGTTGTTGTGCCTGGCAGATAGATCCCGAGTTCGTCGGAGGCAAGGCGGGCGACGAGATCACCATAGCGCACGGAAGAATGTACGATCTGAACAATCGATTGAAGCAGCGTATCTGTCCATTGCGGGCCATAGCGACGACCGATCTCATCGAAATTTCCGACCCTGAGAACGAGCATGACGCCATCCGGGCTTTCAGCAGTGCTCAGGCGCCTGCGGTCTATCGCATGCTCGACCGAGGTCGCAAATGCGTTGGCGCGCAGTGTACCCGTGACGGGATCGTGGCGGAGTGCGTGCTGAAGTTCTTTTTGGATCTCACGAAGCGCTTCGTTGCGTAGACAAAGCGCAAAGTGAAGGGGAAATGTAACAGCTGCCGTTATTGACGCCACGAGGGTCAATTCTGCCCAAAACGGACGGTCGGGAATAAGCAGGCTTATCACGCAAACGGCTGCGATCGCCCCAACGGCACAGGCAAGCGCCCCGAGCGTTGCTATCTTGATATGCGGGACGATTGCGGCTTGGCGAAATTGCAGAGTCATCGGTAAACGGAGCTTTTGCAGGGGTCGCTATCTTTGAGGGATTCGGTGAAAATATCAGGTGAATAAATCTGATGGCATTTTAGCAATGGTCCACGCAAAACTTGACCATCACGCCAACCAGATTGCGGGGCTGTGGGGCCTAGACCAATGCGCTGGTTAAAAAAAACGCATTCATACCTTCTGCGTTGGCACCGCAAGTACTTGCTTCTAACACAGAAAACCCTGAAGGCCCGCAGTTCGATTCCCATCAACGCGAGAAATCACAAGTCTCTGCGCAATCAGGCCCCCCCGCTACCAACCCAAAAGCCCGCTCGGAGAAATCGCAAAGGATGCGAGCACGGTTGCTATGGACTTTCGGGCGTGGCAGCCGCGGACATCACCTTACGGAAACCAGAATACAAAGCGTGACGTGAGGGGAAGTGCCACCGTCAACCGCCCGTAGCGAATAAATTCTTCGCCATGAAATTCACGAATGCCTCCACCTTCGGGGAGGCGTGCCGTGTCGCGGGCCAGAGGATTCGCAGCGGCCGACTGTTGCGCAGAAAGCGATCCAGAACGGCGACCAGGCTTCCGCTCTCAAGCTGTCGCTGCACGGTGAACAGTGGAACACAGCACAGCCCAAGTCCTCCTTCGGCAAGGGCGATAAGCGGTGGCAGCGTGCTGGCGACGTAAGGCTTCGGCAGTTCGATCTCAATGAGGGCACCATCTTCGTTGAGCGGCCACGGTTCGTACTTTCCGGTCGATGGAAAGCGATGATGCAGGCAAACATGGTCGAGCAGATCAGCTGGTATCTGGGGGATGGAACGCTGCTTGAAGTATCCGGGCGAGGCCACGATCTTGTGCGAGAAGGTGCCGATGGTTTTCGTCTTCAGGCGTGAATCACTCGCATCACCAGTCCGCACGACCGCATCGAATCCCTCTTCGATGACGTCGACAAGACGGTCGCTGTAATCGAGTTCGAGTTCGATCTCAGGATAGGCCTTCGCAAATTTCGTGATCGTCGGCATCAGCAGCATGTCGATCAGGGGCAGGCTGATCTTCAGCTTGCCGCGTGGCGTTGAGGAGGCTCGGGCGAGCTCCAGTTCGGCAGCTTGCACTTCCTCGAAGATCTTCCTGCAGCGGTCGAGGAAGAGCGCGCCCTCCGCGGTCAGCGCAATGCTTCTGGTGCTGCGGTTGAAGAGCCGGACCTTCAGTCGATCCTCAAGTCTCGATATGGCCTTGCCGACCGCCGAAGCCGACACGCCGAGCTGCTTTCCGCTGGCTGTGAAGCTGCGCAATTCCGCCGCCTGAACAAAGACTGCGAGTGAATTGAGACTATCCATCGAAGAGCCTTTTCAAGACATTTTTGTCCACTGTGATCCGCACACTAGCCTCATTTTACCGACGCTGGGAATACATAAATTCAGTCCATCGAAACCCGATGGAGAGTGAAATGTCCAAACTGTATACGCCGATCGACTTCGGCTCGTTTACCCTGAAACACCGCGTTGCGCAGGCTCCGATGACCCGCCTCAGATCCGAACAGCCGGGTGACATACCCGGCGATCTGATGGCGACACACTATGGTCAGCGCGCTTCCGACGGTGGCCTTCAGATTGCAGAGGCGACACCTGTGTCCATACTGGGCCGGGGGTATCTCGGTGCTCCGGGCATTTATGACGATGCCCAGATCGCCGGCTGGAAGAAGGTCACCAACGCGGTTCATGCGAAGGGTGGCAAGATCTTCCTGCAGATCTGGCACGTCGGCCGCCAGAGCCATGTCGACATGACCAACAGGCAGCAGCCGGTCGCGCCGTCGGCCGTTCCGTTCGAGCAGGTTGTCTTCACGAAGGACGGCTGGGTTCCGGTCTCGCCGGCGCGTGCGCTTGAGAGCAGCGAGATACCCGGTATCGTCGAGGAATTCCGCCGCGGTGCCGAGCGCGCCAAGCTGGCCGGCTTCGACGGCGTCGAAGTTCATGGCGCAAACGGCTACCTGCTCGACCAGTTCCTGCAGGACGGCTCCAATAAGCGCACCGATGCCTATGGTGGGCCTGTCGAAAACCGTGCCCGTCTCCTGCTTGATGTGACCGATGCAGCAGTCTCCGTCTGGGGCAAAAATCGCGTCGGCGTCCGCCTGGGACCCAGCGGCACCTACGGATCAATGTCCGATAGCAATCCCGAAGCGACGTTCGGTTACGCCGCCGACCAGCTTAACAAATTCGATCTTGCCTACCTCCACATCATCGAGCCGCGCATTGCCGGCGGTGAAGCTCCGGTCGAAGGCAAGCCTCCAGTCGCAGCGGCGCAGATCCGCAAGGTCTATAACGGCCGCATCATCGCCGCCGGCGGCTTCGAGCGGGAAGGTGCCGAACAGATCGTCGACAGCGGTACCGCGGATATGGTCGCCTTTGGTCGGCATTTTTCGGCCAACCCGGATCTTCCGCACCGCCTGAAGAACCATCTGCCTCTCAACAGATACGACCGCGACAGCTTCTGGGGCGGGGACCAGCGCGGATATACGGACTTCAAGCCCTACGAAAAGGTTCTCGAAGACGCATGAGGGCATAGCGCGCTGCAGCAAACTCGACAGAGAAGTATCACGGTTGCGATCCTTCTCCGTCGATCAGTTGCGCGACGGCGCTGAGAAGTTCCTCCCGCAAATCGGACGTGCCTAGCGTCATGGCTTGACCGTAGGCGCCATCCATCAGAAGCGCGAGTTGATTGCCGAGGCGTTCCGGGTGGCGAGCTCCCATCGCCGCGGTTAACTCCCGAAGCCTTTGGCGTACTGCTTGCTTGTTGCCGCAGGCGATTACGGTGGCGGGATGGGCACGGTCGGGGAGCTCGGTTGCCATGTTGATGAAGGGACATCCGCGGAAGGTTGGTCGCGCAATCTGTTCGACGAGGCCGGCGAACAACGCCTCGACCAACTGCCGAGGCGAACCCGCGTTCTGCTGCGCAACATCATCCCACCATTGCCAAAACCGCTGGTTCTGCCCGGCCGCGACCGCAGCGATCAGCTCGTCTTTCGATGCGAAGGTGCGATAGAGGGTCGATTTCGCCACCCCGGACTTCGCAAGCACGGCATCGATTCCGATGGCGCGTATTCCATCCTGATAGAAAAGCTCGGTCGCGGTCGCGACCAGCCGTTCACGTGCCGACGGCTCATCACGTCTCGGCGCACCCCGCCTTGCTGTTCCATTCATTCCTGCCACCGCCTGTTGACATAGGTACAGATCGGTTCCTATAACGGAACAGGCCTGTATCTATAAAGGTAACGATCAGTTCCCTGATAGCATGCAGTTCGGATTATGCAAATCGGCGCCCATTTCGAGAGGTAATTGCCATGACAACATCCGATACCGTCGCAGCCAACAAAGCCCTGGTTCTGAAAGCCATCACCGGCGTCTTTGTCGATCGCAATCCCGCCGTGCTCGACGAACTGTTCAGCCCGGATTACCGGCAACACAATCCGCAAATCCCCAACGGAATCGAGGCGATCAAAGGACTCCTGGGGCAGTTGCCCGAGAGTTTTGACTATCAGTTCGGCCTGGTGATGGCCGACGGAGACTATGTTGCCGTGCATGGGCGATATGTCGGGTGGGCAGCCAAGCCCATGGTGGCGATCGACATCTTCCGTGTGGCGAATGGCAAAGTCGCCGAACATTGGGACGTGATGCAGGAAGAAGTGCCGGCGACTGAAGCCGTCAACGGCAATCCGATGTTCCCGATCGGCCATAAGTGAAAAGCGGCGCTGTGGCGCCTCTTCCGGCGCCACACCTTCTTCCCGTTCAAACATCCCGCGAGGACATTACATGAATGATCAACTCCCCGAAATCGGGTCTGTCGAGATCGCCACGATCGACGGTCTGCGCATCCGGTTTGCCCGTTCCGGGCCGAACGAGGGTGTTCCGGTTTTACTCACCAGCCCCTGGCCCGAAAGCCTCTATGCCTTCCGCGATCTCCAGTCTGCGGTCGCTCGTGAGCACCCGATACTGGCGCTTGATCTTCCCGGCTTCGGACATTCCGAAAACCGCGGCGACGTGTTGTCGCCGGAAGCAATGGCTGACTTCGTTATCCGTGCGGCCGCACATTTCGGCATCACGCGCATGCATGCGGTGGGTCCCGACGTCGGGACGCCGACGCTTCTCTTTGCCGCAGCAAAGCAGCCCAGCCTGTTTGAAAGCCTTGTCGTCGGTGGCGGCGCGACGAATGTGGACCTCGCCGCCGGTCAGTTGAAAGAGCTGATCGCCTCGCCGGTCGGGGCGTTGTCCGAGGTCGATGGCGGCGCTATCGGCGTGGATTTTGTGAGGCAATCGGCGTTGCGGGAAATTCCCGTCTCCGTGCTGGAGGACTACCGGCTGGCATCCGCAGGCCGGCGTTTTGAAGACGCCGTCAATTTCGTCCGCGCCTATCGGCGTGATTTGCCGCGCCTCGAGCAAATGCTGGCCGGAATAGAAACGCCGGTTCTTATCATTGTCGGTCGAAACGATCCCATCGTCCCGCCAGAAAATGGAAAATTCATCGCTCAACGTCTTCCTCGCAACCATTATGTCGAACTCGACGGTGGGCATCTGATTTGGGAGGATGCACCTGAGGCTTACGCCGACGAAATCACGCGGTGGCTTGATGGTGGGTACCGTTCGGTCTGATTACGAATTGAATGCTTGTTGAGAGCGCTGGACGGGACTTCGTTGCGTGCCACGTCGTACCAAAACGTCCTTTCCCAGCAATTCCGGCATCGATCGACCGCGAATGATAATCGGCCTGACCGATGCCGAAGCGCCCGTGTCTTTAAGCTGCCTCAAGCTCTTCTGGAAATTTATCGCCGAACATCGGCAAGCCGCTTTGGGACTCGGCGCGGGTGGCTTCGTCCTGGAGGACGTCCCAGTGCTCGGCGAGCCTTCCGTTCTCGATGCGGACGACGTCGGCGGCCACCCATGCGGCCGGCCGGCCGTGACCGGAGAAGCGGCCATGGACGATGACATAATCGCCTTCCGCGAGGATGAGGTGGTGCTCCCAATTCAAAGTGTCCGGGATGGTTTTGACCAGTTCGAACAGGCCCTCGCGGCCCGGTTTGATGTGGGCGCTGTGCTGTATGTAGGTCGGCGACCAGAACTCCCATGCGGTGTCGTAGTCGCGCTTGTTGAACAACGTGTCGAACGCCTTCAGCACGAGTGCCTTGTTCTCCTCCTGCTTCGTCATCTCGATTTCTCCTTTTGTGAATGACAATTACGGTCATAATCGTGGATGAAAAAAATCGACTTGTCAATTATGATCGTAATTGTAATAATGGGGGCATCGATCGGGGGCTGGCTATGGGTATTTCGAAGGACGACGCGTTGAAGAATCGCAGCGCGATTTTGAACTCTGCGAACGCATTGTTCCGCGAGAGAGGGCCTGACGCCGTCGGCGTGACCGAGCTGATGAAACGGGCAGGGTTCACCCAGGGTGGCTTCTACAACCACTTCTCGTCGAAGGATGCTCTTCTGAACGACGTCGTTGCCATGGCGATGGACGCGGGGCTGCAGGATCTGCAGAACCAGCTCGGTTCGGGCGATGATCGCTCCACGGTGACAGGGCAGGTCGAGTTCTATCTGTCGCCCGGACATAGGGGTGATATCGAGCATGGCTGCCCGATCAGCGGGCTCGCGCATGACGTTCGCAGAATGGGCGACGAAGCGCAGGCCACCTTCGCGAAGGGCCTGCGGTCAGCCATCGAAGAGGTTCGGAAGCATCTCGGCGAAGGTGCCGACGAGGGCAGGGCGGCAGCGATCTATAGCCAGCTCGTGGGCGGGCTGATCCTGGCGCGGGCGACGGCGGCGAGCGATCCGGAGCTTTCGGAGACACTCGCCAATGCGGCACGGTCAAGTGCGTTGGCTATGGTCAATATGAGCAGCCGCCGGTGAATTCGCCGACCGAGCCCGCCGGACGCTTGCCGCTGGCTTTATGTCATCCGTGTTTTGCAAAGTTCGCGAACAGTCACAATCTCTGCCTTTTAGAGATCTGACGGCGACATGCGCGCCTTCGCGCGTAAAAGCCATGACCGTCGCGCGACAGGCGCGGGCGCCCGTGACAATGACGACTTTCCCGTTGCCATCGGTCAGTCGCAGGACGTCGATGTCAACGAGATCGTGTGTCGGCCCACGCACCAGCAATAGGCAGATAACCGCGCAGCGTGACCGGAGCAGGTGTAGTCGTAGCCGACCGTGGTGACTCGGGTTTGCCTTCTAGATGAGGCGCGTCGCCGTATTGCTTGTGATGACGAAACCGGGATTGCCGAGAGACCCGACCGAGATCACGACAGATTTGACGTCTTTCGCGTAGGACGGGGCGATGGACATCGCGGCGGCCGCAGCGCCGAGCAAAGTGACCTTGGACAGGCAGTGAGTAACTTCCATTCTAAATCTCCTCCTGAGATCGATCTCATTTTTGAGGATTACCCAATCGACCTCTTTTGTCTGTGGGGTGCCGTCGAAAGCGGATGAGAATATAAGAGGGGACGCGGCAACGATGTGTCGGCAGGGTCGCGTGCAAAAAGACGCGTGGCCCTACGGATGTTTGTCAGCTTCGCAACGCAGGCCGACTAGCTCCGTCGCATGACCTCCATCGTAGGTGGAGTCCTATTGCAAAAAAAACGGCCGCCCCGAGGGACGGCCGTCTTGATCCCAATGTTCCCGATGAACCTCAGGCAGCCGCCTTCAGTTCCTTGTCGATCATGGCCCGCAGGCTTCCGAGGTCCTTGGCGAAGGCGCGGATGCCTTCGGAGAGCTTTTCGGTCGCCATCGCGTCTTCGTTCAGCATCCAGCGGAAGGTCTTTTCGTCGATCTTGATCGGCGAGGCCTTGATGGCCTTTTCCGACGAAAGCTTGCGCTCCAGCGTGCCCTGGGCGGCGTCGAGTTCCTCGAGCAGGGCAGGGCTGATCGTCAGACGGTCGCAGCCGGCAAGAGCTTCGATTTCGCCAGTATTGCGGAAGGAGGCGCCCATGACGATCGTGTTGATGCCGTTGGATTTATAGTAGTCGTAGATCGCGCGAACGGAGAGTACGCCCGGATCCTCCTCCGCCGTGAAGGTCTTGCCGCTCGCCTTGACGTGCCAGTCGAGGATGCGGCCGACGAAGGGCGAGATCAGGAAGGCGCCGGCATCGGCGCAGGCAATCGCCTGGGCCTTGTTGAAGAGCAGTGTCAGGTTGCAGTCGATGCCGTCCTTCTGGAGCACTTCCGCGGCGCGGATGCCTTCCCAGGTGGAGGCGAGCTTGATGAGGATGCGGTCGCGGGTGATACCGCGCGCCTCATAGGCCTTGATGATCTCGCGGCCCTTGGCGATGGAGGCTTCCGTATCGAAGGACAGGTCGGCGTCGACTTCGGTCGAGACGCGGCCCGGTACGAGTTCGGAAAGCGCGGCACCCACCGAAATCGCGAGGCGATCTGCAACGGCGGAGACGACGCCTTCGCGGCTGCCGCCCTGGGACTGGCCCCAACGGATGGCTTCGTTGACGGTGTCGGCAAACATCGGCGTGCCGAGCGCCTTCAGGACGATCGTGGGGTTGGTGGTGCAATCGACCGGCTTCAGGCGGCGCACGGCGTCGATGTCGCCGGTATCTGCAACGACGGTTGTCATTGCGCGGAGTTGTTCAAGCTTGGACGTCATGTTCGATATCCCGATGGTTGTTGCTGGGCCGCTTTCCTCAAGGGAGATGCCAGGCCCTTCTCCATGTTCCTGTGAAAGCGCGCTCGACGACTTGCTTCCTGTTCAGCCGTCGCGCGTGCCGGCACAACCAATCCGCCGACGGAATGCCGCCAGCCGATACGAGGCGGACTATCATCGTTTCGCTGGGTGAAAGTCAAGCACTTTTGCTTAATTGAATGAACATATGTCGCATTTCCCGTGCGGTGTGTTAAGGTGCGCCCAAGCCGCGTTGCGGCAAAACGATTGCAGAGAGATTGGAGGCGACGTGGCAAGGCTCCGGCGCGATACACATACGGCCTATTCGGAATCGGCGGCGCTTAGACTGCGGGCCGCTTGGCTCTACTACAACCAGGGCCTCACCCAGAAGGACGTGGCGGAAAAGATCGGCGTCAGCCGCACGACCGTCATCCGCATGCTCGACGAGGCGCTGAAGCGTTCTGAGGTGCAGATCTGGATCAACGAGGGTGTGGCCGATTGCGTCGAGCTCGCCGTTCGGCTGGAAAAGGCCTATGGGCTCGACGAGGCCGTGGTGGTGCCGGCGGCCGAAAGCGCCGAGGCGACGGCGAAGGGCGTGGGATTGGCGCTCGGCCAGTTCCTGACGGAGGCGATCCCGGACGACTGCACCATTGGGGTCGGCTGGGGACGCACGCTGACCGCCTCTCTCGCAAGCTTTCGCCCGGCACGGCGCGAGCGGGTAAAGGTCGTCTCGCTGCTGGGCGGCGTGGTCGAGGCGCACCATATCAACCCCATCGAATATACTTGGCGGCTGGCGAGTCAGCTCGGCGCGGAATGCTACCTGTTCCTCGCACCACTGCTTGTCGATTCGCGGGAAACCAAGCGCAGCCTCATCGAGAAATGTGGTCTGAAAACCCTGTTCGAGCTGGCGGAGAACATGGATATCGCGGTGGTGAGCTGCGGTGACATCGGCCCGCAGTCCAGTTCGCTGTCCCGCGATTTCATCGCCCGGCACGAACTGGAGGAGCTGATCACGGCCGGCTGTGTTTGCGATACGATGTGCAATTTCCTCGATGCCGAGGGGCACACCATCGATCATCCGATCCGCCACCGGGTCATGTCGATCGACCTCGAAACGGTGAGCAAGGCGCGCCATATCGTGCTCGTCTCGGGCGGTGCGCACCGGGCGCCGGCGATCCGCGCGACGATCCGCCGTGTCGGCTGCAACACATTGATCACCGACGAGGGGGCGGCGCAGGCGATGCTGCGGCTGGCGGAGCTGTCGGCCGTGGCGTGATGATTAGACGATAGCCATGATTGGCGTGCAAAGATCGAGCCCAGCGGCACGCTGAAGGCTTTGATGCTTAGGTGAGTGTCGCAATCGAATTGCGATCAGTTCGAAATCTGCTTTGAGGGCGTCGAGTTTGTCCTGAAGGGTCATGATTCTACTGCCGCCCCGAGCTTCGAAGCCAGGGTCGGGGTGCTTGAGACTGAGCTTAAAAAACGTCACTTCGTGGCAATCCCGCCGCTAGCCCATTCGTTCCGAGGCATAGCTTCCCGGGCTTGCCGGGAAGACGACGGTGCGGTTGC
>UCML01000067.1:0-17155 GCA_900473675.1 Hyphomicrobiales bacterium
AAGGAATGGGTGACGATGAACTCGTAGGGGAGACGGAGCAGCCCGTCGAGCTGGCCTGGCGTCGTCATCGGCGGATATTCCTTGATCGACACCATAGCGGCGACTTTGGAAGTGGATCCGTCGTCCGACCAGATCTCCGTTGCCTTGCGGCCAAACAGGATACGACCAGTTCCGATATAGTCGGCAAGCGACATACGGGGCAGGGGCATCGACCGCTCGTCGCCAGCGGCAAGGATTTTTGCGAAAAACTCCGCTGGCTCCGAAAAGATGCCACTCTCGCGCGTTACACAGGATAGCAGCTCCGGCCGATAGGTGCGAAAGTCGCCGACGATCCCCGAAACCATATCTTTCAGATCGCGCAGCGCTTCGCCTTTGGCCTCAACCTCATTGTCCGCCATGCGAAAGACGTCGAACATGCGATCGACCTTGCCGGCGCGCCCAGTCATCGGTCGTCGAATGACGGTCAGATAAAGCTCATTGACGAACATCGTCCTGTGCTTCAGCCCATCCATGTAGCGGGCGTTTAGTTCATCGGCGAAAGGATTGTCGAATTCCCCGTCGATTGCAGGCACGATCTGCCGACGGATGATCGTCGCATAGAGGGCGAAGCGCGAGGACCCGAGCGACCGCACCGTCATGTTGCGATTGGCGAGCCGCGCATTGATCTCCGCCTGGTCCATCGTCTGGTACGGAAGCCCGGAAAGCTTGACGACCTGCAGGAGCATGCCGGTCTTGGTGACGATGGTCTCCTCATCGACATGGCGCAGATAGGGAACATGGGTGCCGATGCCAATTTCGCGGGCGCGTTCGCGTCCAAACTTCAAATCGTGATTGACGACGTTCACGGGCTATAGCTCCCCGCTCTCCAGAACCTCCGGTTGCGGATCGCCCTGCGCATCGACAAGAACACCTGGACGACGCGGACGATGTGGACGTCGCGCTGGCAAAGGTAGAGACCGATGAAATGAATGGGCAGAACGATGAGCGGCACCAGGAAGCTCGACGTTGCTATGAAAAGGACGATCCCGAACAGTCCGTTGACGACGAAGACGATGATGTCGACGCCAAAATACATGGGCGGCCGGGTCAGCGGCAAAATGAGCGGTTCGACGTCGGGAGCATCCCCGCGCATGTTAAATTCCCGCAGACGACTTCATGGCGTCAACCAGCTGGGCTGCCCCGAAGATGATCGCGATGCCGATGACGATCGAGATCGCCCCTTGCCAGGCCATGCGGCCGGTCAAAAACATGAAGCCGAGGAAGCAGACGGCGATAATCGCCAAAGAGCGCGCGACATTGCCCTGAAGTACGCCAACGAACCATTCAAGGATCCCTTCGACGGGAGCAGCGGATTGCGCATAGGCAAAGCTGGGCGCGAGCGCCAGCCCGGTTGTCAGGAGGGCAAGACATACCGTCGCCTTGAAACGGGAACGCGATGTGGTCGAAAGAATGGTCATGCGGAAGTCCTCTGTGTTTTGAAGGAGAAGCTTGAGAAAACGGTCGATCTATTCGCCGTTCCAGACGTGTTCATCGCGCCAAGGCGAAGGTGCCAATGCGACCGTGTGTTTTTGAGTAGAGTGGCCGCCGCTGCGTCGTTCTTCGGCAGCCAACGCCTTGGCATTGAGTGTCCAACGGTTCATCACCTGGACGACGTATTGGGCGGTTTCGTTGAACTCGGGAATTCCGCCCTTTTGGTAGACCCGCTCCGGACCGGCGTTGTAGGCGGCGAGCATCAGCAGCGGATCGTCGAACTCGCTATAAAGTTTCTTCAGGTAACGGACGCCGGCGCGAATGTTTGCCTCTGCGTCGCAGCGGAACGTAACGCCGTAGTCAGAGGCCGTGTCCGGCATCAGCTGCATGATCCCGACGGCGCCGGCGTCGGAAACCTGATGCTGTCCACCTGCACTTTCGACGTCAACCACCGCGAGTGCGAGAGCCGGATCGAGCTGCTCTTCCATGGCTATTGCTTTGACCATCGCAAGCGTGCTCGCCGTGTCGACTGGCTCGCAGGCGTTGGCCGAATAAGACGCTGAAAAGAGGAGAAGGAGCGCGATCGTTTTCATGGAAAGGTTCCGGTTGCTGCGGCGAAGAATAAAATATAATTAATTCCTCAGGGATTCAGGTGTCAATTCCGAATCGGAGAATTTTCGATGTGTGGACAACTTAGGGTCTGGTGCCTGGCGGTTTCGCTGATGTTGCCCAGTGTGTCTTTTGCAATCGAAACGGGCGAGCACCCCTATTCAGAGCCAGTGCCAACGTATCTGCGTCAGTTCGCTGAGGACGGTGGAAAAGTCTTCGTCCTTGAACGATTCGATGCGGGTGGAAGACTGGTCGACCGCTCTATTGAGCAGGTCAGCGGGGCGATCACCATTGATGGAGCCGTCGAGCGCAGCATTGGCGGATACGAGATCCAGCTACGGGGCCTAACCGGCTGCCCAACGAAGACGGTGACCTATAACCGGGTGCAGACATGGACGTGCATCAACGCCGTGCGGGACTACGCCGGCCCCATCTATAACAAGCGTGCGCATGTCATCCTCTGCAAGACCCTGTCACTCTCGACCGCACAGGGACAGGCAATTCCAGCCTCATGTTTTCTGCTGGTCGGGGGTGGCGGCGAACCCTACCGCACCGTCAACGACGACGAGAGCATGGTCTTTCTTGGTTTAGCGGGGATCGGAAAGACGCCGGATGGTCGCTCGCGGCGTCCCGACCTCGAGCACGCGCAATCACTCTCGAAAACGATGGGGTTTCAAAATGCGGATTAAGCTAACTATGTTTTTTGCGATCCTGTGTGCGTCACAGGTTCTAGGGCAAGCGGAGACAATCCCACTTCCTTCCCATGTCACGTTCGAGAGCGGGGATACTTGGGGTCAAGAAGGCCGGAGATACAGGCTGTTTGGCGTTCAATCCTGCATCCGCGGCACCATCTATCGCTCGCCGGAGGGGCAAGACGATGATTGCGGGCTGCGCTCACTCGCATCTCTGGCGGCTCTGTTTTCCACCGGCACGGTTAGATGCCAGCCGATCGGTTCGGCAAAGGATGGAACAACCTTCGTTGTCTGTGCGGCAAACATCAAAGATGCCACGGTCGACGTTGGAATGGCGATGATATCCTCTGGCGCCGCTTTTGCGGCGACGCTGCCTTCAGGAACGCCGGTATCGACAGCCTACGCCGTAGCGGAGCTGGCAGCAAAGGATAGCCGGAGTGGGCTTTGGGAAGGCTCTTTCGAGCACCCGGCTGATGTGCTTTCGGGCGGTCAATGATCAGAGGTCAGTGAGATCGACGTCGAGGTTCTCTGAAATTGAGACAATCTCCCTGAGCGTTAGCTCTTCCCACGCGCCCGCTTGAAGGAGTTCCAACCGGTCTTCTCCGACGCCGGTGATCTCAGCAAATCTGCGAGGCTGGGTTCCGCTCCGTTGAAATTCTCTTGCGAGGATTTTGACAAGCTGAGGGGCACTCTTAATGGCCATTTGCGGTCATCCTTTCCTTGCAAGGTCATGGCATGTTCGGCGTCGAAGGTGATGGTTGCTTTGTCCATGAAGCGCGATAGGGCGGCGGTACGGTTGAGGGTAAAGGTCAAAGCGGAGGCAAATCCGCCGTCCCTATATCGCACAACCTCGACACGAGTGAAAAGCGTAAATCGCGTCAAATGTTTGTTCAACATGAAAACTATAAAAAATCACATGACTCGCTGAGTTTGCGAGCTGCTCATGAAGGCCCCATGCCCGTTTGATAAAAGAGCTTTGGGGGAGACGGGTCCGTGAAACACAATGGAATGTGCGTACGTGTGCTTTACCCAATGATTTTCACCACATCAAAACTGTCTGTGAAAGAAATCCCATACTACGACTACGTGTGTTTCTTACGAGCATTTTTCACGGATTTTTGAAATCGGAAGAGATCGTGCTTGCGGTATCGCCACTGCTTGTCGGCAACCTTGGCCGATGAATTTTGACGTCAAGTTGAAAAGAAAAAAGGGCCGACGGAAAAACCGCGGCCCATAAAGTGTGAAGGTCAAAAACCTCCAGAGGGGAACAGCTGCTGCGGCGGAACTGGGAGGAAGCCGCCAAGTGCATCAGCTGCGTGCACTATGATGCATTTTTCATCGGGAGGCACCTAGTTTTTGTGCAATGCAGCTATGCGGGTAACGCGTTGATCGTGTTGCCACGGCAGGCGCTTGGAAATAAAATGCACCGGTATGTTATAACTGTCAAAGCTAAATAAGTTTGCGACATCGCCAGCCAGTTAGAAGTGCGACACTGGCTTTGACGATCAGCCCCCGATCCGACCGGCTGGGCCGGGTTGAAAGGGCGGAGCGGGGGCGGGTGAAGGAGCACCCCTTCGGCTTTAGCTTTCTCAGTAGCAATTGTTCCGTCACCGGCTGATACTCATTTACACCGCATGGGGCGGATAGGGATCAAAGCCGCACGATGCTTCCGGAAATCAAACTGCAGGGTGACGTCGATGTCGCCGCGCTGTCACCTCTTCTTCGCGGTATGCTTCTGTCCGTTGCCTATGCCGACGGTGAAGGTGGCATAGGATTGACCGCGACCGGCGCCATGAACCGCAAGTTCGTGCATTGGGCCGCTGTGAACTTCCTTTGGCCCGACTTCACAGCCGAAGACCTCTACAGCATGAACAAAGTGCTGAACGAAAGCGACATGCCGCCGCTCTGGGTCGTGCGGGACATGACCCGTCATCTGAAGCTGCTTCGCCGGAAAAAGGATGTGCTGTTGCCAACCAGACGCGGCCGCGAGTTCCTGATGAACCCACAAGCCTTCTTCGATCTGGTCGCCACGGATTACCTCTATTCCTATGTCCACGCCACCGAGCGGGAAGCGGAGGTGCAAGCGCGCCTACGCTGGTGGCGCATGTTCCTCAATCTCCTCAGTATCAAGGCGAGAGAAGGCTGTACGCCGTTGGACGTCGTGAAGATCCTCTATCCAGACATGGCACCTCTGTCCGACACCGAAATGACCCTGGAAGCCTGGGAGCTGAAATCCGATCTCCAATATGGTGTCCTGCGGCGCCTGTGCTGGCTGGGCCTGCTTTATGAGGCACGAGAAGGGCTCACGCTTCTTCAAGACGGAGCCTTCCACAAGACGCCGCTTTGGTCCGCCTGCCTGCAGCTGGAATCAGATACGCAAAGCGACATCGGCGTGCACTGACGATCTTTATTCCGCCGCCGGTTGCCTCAACAACGCTTTCTCTCGCCGTGCAATCACCGCCGGATCGTTCATGTAATCTGTCCGCGGCTTGCGGCCACGCTTCTGATAGCCGTTCGCCGTGCTGCCGTCCCGAATGCCGAACATGTGATCCGTCTGCCCGGTGCGGCGAGGGCCGCTCTTGCTCCGTTGCTGTTCTCGTCCAGCCTGCATCTCGGCGACGATCGACAGCATGTCGTCCAGACGCTTGTTCTCGACGACTTCCGGCCGATGGACCGACCGCAGCTTGTCAAAGGTTCTGTAGGGTAGGGCAAAACTCTCGTGCATGATCTCGAGGCGGCCGTCCGGATAATCGCAAACAATCACCTTTTGGCCGGCCAAGGGCCTGGAAACGTCGGTCGGATCGAGAATGAACAGCACCTTGTCGTAGCGCAGCGTCAGAGCCTGCGACAGCGTGCGAACTTCCTTGCGGCACATGGCGCCATCAAGGTTCTCGTGATCGGCCAACGGCCGGTGCATGTCCTTCGGATTGCGCGGCTGCTTGCCGAAACGCACGTTGAAATCCGTAATGAACTCAGGTGCATAGGCGTTGGCTTCCTCGATCGTGTCAATGCCGCGAAGCCGCATCTCCTTCACCAACCGATCCTGCAATGTCTGGTTGGCACGTTCCACCCGGCCCTTGGCCTGCGGGGTGTTGGCACAGATGATATCGATGTTCAGCTCATAAAGCGCCCGGCCGAATTGTGTCAGGCCGCTCGTCCGATCCTTCTGCGACGCATGGGTCGAACGAAAGACGCCGTGCTTGTCGCTGTAGAAGGCCAGCGGCTTGCCCCATTGCTGCAGATAGGCCTTGGTCGCGTGCAGATAGTCGAATGTGTTCTCCGATCCGGCAAACCGTAGATGCAGCAGCTTGCCGGTCGCGTCATCGATATAGACGAGCAGGGCGCATTTGGGCCCGCGGTTCTCGAACCACCAGTGATGCGAGCCGTCGATCTGCACCAGTTCGCCAAAGCAGTCACGTCGGCCGCGTGGCTGGAAAACCCGCTTCTTGCGCTCGCGACGCGAGATCCAGATGCCGGCCTCGGACATCCATTGTCGCAGCGTCTCCTTGGCGACCGAGACCCGGTGCAGCTCGATCAGCTTCTCACGCGCCAGGGTCGGCCCGAAATCCAGATAGCGTTCGCGGATCAGATTCAGCGCCCCATTGCGAAACTCCTCGCTGTGACGCCGATTGCTCGGACGCGATCGCTTCTTTGAAACAAGACCGGCCGGACCGTCCCGGTCATAGGCCTGCAGCAGCCGATGGACCTGGCTTCGACTGAGGTCGAGCCGTTCGGCAGCCTGGACGACGCTCAGGCGTTCCTCACGGATCTTCTGGATAAGTTCAAGGCGATGCAACTCTTTCTGCGACATGGTGATCAAACAGGACATGACGACTCCGACCGCTCATGGTCTCGACCAGGCTGAGGATCGTCATCCTTGCTCCCAACGTTGGCTTTGACCAGCGCGTAGAGAGGCGAGACTGTCGCATCTCTAACTGGCCCAACTGTCGCATTACTAAATAGCCCTTACAATAACATATCGCATTAGACGATTTATGGAACTTGCATGTTGGTTGACTTCATTATGGATGGAAGAATTTGCCAGTATTTTCCACGCACAATTAGTTCTCCACGCCGTTCGGTTCAGATTTGCAAGTTCATGCCTGCCCACCTGGGTAAGGCGCCGAGCGTACGAGGTACTGAGGCCACCTTTGCGGAGCATGCCAAGGTGGCCTCGCCCCTCATAGGCGCATTATTTTTTGTTCTGCCGATTGGCGATCAGGTCATCGACGACGGCCGGATCGGCGAGCGTCGAGGTGTCGCCGAGCGCGCCGTAGTCGTCCTCGGCAATCTTTCGCAGGATGCGGCGTATGATCTTGCCGGAGCGGGTCTTGGGCAGGCCCGGCGCGAACTGGACCTTGTCGGGCGAGGCGATCGGGCCGATCTCGGTGCGGACATGGCCGACCAACGCCTTAACGGGCCGCAAAGTAGGTTTGTTGACTCTGTAGGTAACTCAGCCGAAAACAGGCGCTGGCTAGAGAGGGAGCTGTTGATGGCTGACGAAAAGAACATGGAACCCACTGATGCGGTTGTGACGACGGATGCCGAGGTGAAAACGCCTACGGCCAAGAAGCAGCGGTCGCCGCGGAGTCTCAAGACCACTGTTGAACCGGTTCGCGCTGCATCAAAGGCAACTGCCGCAAAGGCGCCGATCGCCAAGTCCAGGAGGTATAGCGAACAAGAAAGAATCGAGAAGCTCAAACTGATTGAGACACAAATCAGCGAAGGCACAAGCACGCTCAGGGACGCCATCAAGGGCGCCGGCGTATCGGAGCAAACCTACTATCAGTGGAAACGGACCGCAAAGCCCGTTGATCCAAAGGAAGACAAGCGCGTTCCAGCCGGTGATGAACTGGCAGATCTTGTTCAACTCGAAGAAGAGAACCAAAGGCTTCGCAAGCTTCTGGCGGACAAGTTGCGTGCGGAAAATTCCGACCTGCGCAAGCGGCTCGGGCTCACGGATTAAACCGAGGCGGCGCCGGCGGGGAAATCATCTTCTCCGTTGGCGGCTCGCCTGGCGCGGACCCGAAACTTGGTGCTTGCCATCTAAAGCGCGAACATTTTTTGGCGGTGGTTCATGATAACCACGGCAGGTGCGTGGTCGTCTGTGCGAAGGACCAGTCGTCGCCTGATGCTGGCTGGTTGAAGACCGTGGCGAGGAGATGTATGGGTCCACAAGAAACGCAGTGGCGCCGGTTGGCGCGAGCTTTTGCCAGTTGCTAAAGGTTGCAAGTATGAAAACGCCACAACGGAATTTCGTTGTTGAATACAGGTCGGGGCGACGCCAGCCAAAGGTCCAGACGAACTCGATTTGGGGTGACACAGACCTCAAGGCCTTGGCTCGCGAGGTGGAACATAAGGCGCCGCATCTGTTCATATCAACTGAAGCCCCCACGTCTGACGACGGTCCAGACATTCTTTCTACACGGAGGCGCTCCGGTTCTGAAAACAAACACGACGAAGAAGTCGATGGCACAGAGATTGAAGTATCGCAGCACGTGCGCGATCTGCCAGCTGCCGAGCCAGTTTCAGAAGCCCAGCTAAGCCGGGCCGTTTCGCAGGTTAAAAGAGCAAGAGGCGGGGTTCGAAACGCCGATCGCGCTTCCACCGGCCTGGTCGCGGACATTGCGACCGGGATGAACGAAGTTGCAAGCGCGCCATCCACGCCCGCATCGCATCCTCCCGTTTCCGTGGACGAATTGGCCATCCTTGATACGGAAAACAGGCGGCTCAAGGGGCTATTGGCTGAACAGCTCCGGGTCGAAAACTCTCAGCTCAAGAAAATGCTTGAGCGGTTCGATGTCACTGAAGGTGATTATTTGTGAAATGGAGTCATCTGTAGTCTGTCCGTTCGTCGATGCGCAGCACCCTGGGGTGTGACCGGCCCGCGATAGCCCGCTTCTGCTTGTCAATCGCTCCTCTCGCAGTCCGCCCATGAGATATGCCGGAACGTAGTGGGAGGCCAGCGACGGCAGTCGCTCTTCTACTTCTCGTTGGCCGCGCTGTTTTCTATGTAGAGCACTAGCAGACGCACACCGCATTGTCGGGACCAAAGGAGATACCCGGGCATTTTGAACAGTGTCCCCTGTATTTAACCAGGCCACTTACTCGCAGAGACAATGCCGCGCGTTCCGGCTAGTCTTCCAGCAGGTAGCGAACCTGTCCCGTGCCACCAAGGGCGATGGGCGCCGATAGCCGCGGTCGACGAAAGCGCTCAGTCTTGTCTGCGATGCTCCCACCGACGATGGCTGGCAGCGCACTCGGGTTGTTCAGTGCGTATCCAACCGCGCTCCCAAGCCCTTGCTGTTTCTTGAGATCGAGAAAATGTCTGAGTTCGTAACGGTCCCGAACGTGACGTTCGTGCCGCCGCAGCGCAGCCTCCGCGTGGCTGTCGAGCCGAGCCTCGGCCAGGATTGCCCGGTCGGCCTCGTACAGAAGTTTCAAGTCAATCGTGCGATGGTTGCCGCTCAACGAGCTGCCGCGTACGACCGCAGCGTAGCCGCAGCTTTTGATTATTTTGTAACGCGCGCCCCGAATGAGCGTACGTGCATAAAGATCGTAGTCTTCGCCGAGGCGTAGTTTCTCATTGTAGCGAATCCCGTGTTCGTCCAGGAATGCACGCCGCATCAAAGGTTTCAAAAAGCCGATTTCACCGCGCAGGGCCCCACGTCTTGAGATGTTTCCCTCGACGAAGCCGGCAAAATCAATGAACTGCGGGCTCGGCGCGAACTGCTTAAAGCCGGCATACGGGGCGGCTGCCTGCGCGGCATCAATGAACGCGATGTTGTCGGCGATCAGGTCCCAATCGTCTTGAGAAAGCAATTGTCGCAGGCGTCCGGGGAGAAAGAAATCGTCCGCGTCCAGCACGGCGAGAAGCGGGGAGCGCGAGATCGAGATCGCATGATTGCGCGCCGCGGAAGGCCCACGGTTCACTTCGAAGCGAATGACATTGAGTCGTCCAGTCCCATCATCGGCAGCCCGCGCAACCGCCGCTGTGTCATCGGTCGAACCGTCGTCAACGATGACGACTTCCGCTGCGTCAGGCTCGGCAAGTGCAGATGTTATCGCCCTCGCAATTGTATCGGCAGCGTTCTTCGCGGCAATGATAATACAGACGTTTGTCGGCACGGCTGTGGTCATAAGGGCCTCCAGAGTGTCATCGGATGGGGCGGCACGACGATGCCGCCTGCAATTTCAAAGGAGTCGTGCAGCGATCCGAAGTGCTGCGGCGAGGTATGCGCGTCCGTCCAGAGACGCGGCGCCGACAGATAAGCTGCGATCATGTCGCAAACACGTCAATCCGCAGATATCTTCGTGCCTGATGTCTTGGCTACGCAGGGCGGACATATCTACCGAGTTGAGACGCAGGAAAACTTCGATCTGAAGCCTAGCGTGGGCGCCCGCCGACGCAATCCTCGCAAGATGAGCTCTGGCCCATTGAGAGTGCCTTCTGAAGGGGCAACAGGCGGGCCTTGCTCTCCAGGAGCCTTTGCATCTTTCGGATTGAGACCGGAAGACGTTTCGCTTTCACGGATCAAATCAACCTATCTGTCTTCGAGGCGCAGTGGAGCTAAGCGGATTGCCTGATGTTGATCTTAAAGGGCAGGATAATGTTTCTTTCAGTCGTCTTTTCCTTCAGCGCGTTTTCAATCAACTGCGCGATAGCCGGTCCGTAATCAAACGCTGGAACCGTGACGGTTGACAACCAAGGCGCCAGCCAGTCATTCAGGCGGTTGTCATCGAACCCCATCAAGATGACGTCCCCGGGAATCTTGAGACCGAGTTCCATGGCTGCGCGATGGACGCCGTAGGCCATCATATCGTTACCGCAAAAGATAGAGAGCCGTTTCTTGTGCTTTAAAAGCAATTTACGACCGTGCTCGTAACCGGATTCCATGGTGTACGCGCCTTCTACCATTTCGACGGGCGCTTTTTCGCCGAGACCGGCTATAAACCCATCAAGCCGCTCGCTGCTTCCCGAATACGTTTTCGGCCCGTGAATCGCCACGCAGTTCTCGTACCCACGCGCAGCGAAGTATTCCCCTACTGCGACGCCTGCCGCGAAATTGTCGACGCCGACATAGGGAGCGTCAATTCCCTCAGCAGGGCGCCGGTTCACGAAAATTATGTTGTTTTGCCTCGCACACAATTCACGCAATCGCGGCGTGTCGATCGCGCCTTGAAGGACGATGGCACGTGCGCGCAGACCCTGCGCATCCGAAAGCAGGCGGTCCTGTTGCTCTGCATTTTCCGCCGCGTTTGCCAGAACCATGGAAAGACCCGACGACTTCAACGCGGTTTCCACCGATGCAGCGACGTCGGCGGTGAAATGATTCGATGCATCGGGAACGAGCATTACCACGACCCTGCTGCGGGCAAGGCGGAGCGATCGGCCAATTTCCGAAGGTGTATAGCCGAGGGTCTCCGCCGCTTTTTTGACACTTTCAAGTGTTCGAGGCGCGATCGCATCGGCCTTTCCGCCGAAATACCGCGACACGGTCGCCGTTGATACGCCCGACAGGCGCGCGACATCGTGAACAGTGGGCGGCTTGGTCATTGCGGAAAACTCGTCTTACGATTCAATTCTTCGACCTGTCCCTTTTTTAATGCGGAAGTCTGGGAAAGCGGCGAGGCCACTCGAAGACACCCTTCATGGTCAATCATACGTCGTCAAGTACCAATTTTGTTCGCTCACTACATAACATCGCTGCTTAAAGGCGTTGTCAACTTGAGTGTCGTCCGCGAGGCTGCGAGACCCTAAGCTCAGGACCTGTTAATTCCCACTGAGATGTGATTCACGGCTTCCAAAAAGGAGGCTGTGATGGGTGATTTGTTTCTGCGGAGCGAGCGCCAGATGGTGCGGATATCTTTCCGCTGCCGTTCGAGATGCCGCGAGTCGATGACCGGCGAGTTGTCAGTGGCATCGTCTATGTGATCCGCAACGGCCTGCAGTGGAAAGGCGCGCCGAGGCGATGTCACGTTGTCTGCAGCTTAACGGTTGCCGGATAATTGGGCGAGGATGAGCTCGACGACGATCAGTTACAAGAACCACCGCTTTCCACCGCAGATCGTCGCCCATGCGGTGTGGCCGTACTTCCGGTTTCCGTCGAGCCTGCGGTTGGTCGAGGAAATGCTGTTGGAGCGGGGCATTGTCGTATCGTACGAAACGATCCGGCGATGGGGCCGTAAATTTGGGGCGGCTTATGCCAAGCAGTTGCGCAGAAAGAAGCCGTCGCAAAAGGATATCTGGCATTTGGACGAGGTGGTGATGTCCATCGGCGGCCGGAAACATTGGCTTTGGCGCGCGGTTGACCAGGACGGCTACGTTCTCGACGAGATCGTCCAAGCCCGCCGCGATACCAAGGCTGCCAAGCGATTGCTGGTCAGGCTGCTGAAGAAGCAAGGCCTGTCGCCGAAGCGCATCGTCAGCGACAAACTGCGCTCATACGGAGCGGCAAGGCGCGACGTCATGCCCGGCGTCGAACATCGATCCCACAAGGGCCTGAACAATTGCGCGGAGAATTCTCACGTGCCGCTTCGAAAACGAGAGCGGATGATGCAGTGCTTCCGATCCGTCGGCGGCTTGCAACGTTTCATCTCGGTCTTTTCAGCAATCAGAAATCTTTTCGTCCCGTCGCACCAGAAACGCTCAGCCCTCGCCACTCACATTCATCGCATCCGCGCAATAGCGCATTGGAAAGCCGTGACCGGCGCAACTGCGTAAGTTCATCGGCAAACGCCTTGTCGGGGATTAAGCGAACAACGTAACATCGCCCGCGCCGACTGGCTACAGTCCTGATAAGACGCTCGGCGAAGGTCCGTGACTCGAGCGCATCATGATCGACGCGACGCATCAGAAGGCCCACCGCACCGCGGTGAGCCTTCTTATAAAAGGGGTGTTCCCCGTCGCATCGGGCGAACAAGAGCCTACGACGCCGCCCTCTATCGTCAACGCCACAAGATCAAGAACTTGTTCGCAAAGCTCAAGGACTGGCGGCGTATCGCCAGGCCCTTCGCTCTGGCAGGTTCCTGTGTGTAAGCTTAAAGGGTAACCAGAGAGCTCAGGGATGAAGTTGCCAACTAGCCTTCCCCTGCGCGGCTCGCAGGTAACAACATTGACCTAGTCCCATACGGTCCGCGCTTCTCGTTAGGAATAGTTGATTTCTATCCGGCGTTTCTCCAGCAAGGACCGACGTGCCGCGTCGAGAACAACTGCAGCATCGTACGCATCCTCGAGTGTCGAAAGCGGCGGAAGCGAACGCGCCAAGCAGTCGTTTAGGAAGTAGCTTTGGACCTGAAGGAAACTGTCCCAGTATGTGGCGTCATCCCAGAACGGGATGGGCTCACCATCGAACTTCGTAACGTCCCACGGGATGACGCCACTGCCATTCATTCCGATAACCTTGAAGTAACATGACCATGGCTCACGGCTTCGGTCATCGGCAGAAAAGCTTCCCCAGAGATTGGCGATCTTGCCGTCTGTGAACTCCGCCGTGATCATCAACTGGTCATCGGCGGACTTGTCAGTGAAGTGGACGTTTGTGCCAGTTGCGTACACGTGCGAAGGGCGCCCCAAAAAATAGAGCATGCAATAGGCATGGTGGACCATAAGCTCACGCATCGTCAGGTCCGGTTGACCGATCGATGCCTCGTGACGCTTGTTGTAGATCGCCCAGAAATTTACGATTGGGCCAAGCCGCCCAGCGTCAATGTGGGCCTTCAGACGCCGCATGCTTTCCGCATAGACGTAGTTATGGGACGGCATGCAAACACGGTTTTGTACCTTCGCGATCTCGGCGAGTTCTCTGATCTGCGAGGCGACCGGTGACAGTGGCTTTTCGAGAAGCACATGCTTTCCCGCCATCAACGCCCGCTTGGCATATTCAAAGTGCGAGTCCGATCCGGTCGCAATGAGAACCGCGTCGACTTCTTGATCACCCAGAAGGGGTTCCACCGAGGGATAGGCAATACCGCCGAAACGAGCGCAGAAGGTTTCAGCTTTGATAGCGGATCGAGACCATCCCCCGACTAATGTATGTGGAGCGAGTTGCCGAAGGGCCTCAACATGAAGCTCGGCGACCTTACCAAGCCCGATGATAGCTACTTTCATGACGCGTACCTGCAGAGAAAGAGGAGATCAAATTGTGACCAAGTATTTAGTGCTCTATTCGAATCGGTTTGCCCTCCCGCCAGGACATTGTCGCGGCGTCAGCAATCAGTTGTGCCCGTAGACCGTCCTGAGCCCCGGGCGCTGGTTTTGAACCACTTGTGACCGCGTCAACAAAATGCATCATCTCGGCGAGATATGCTGCGCCAAATCGCTCAAGGAAGAACGGCTGCGCCCGTGCTCTTTCAAAGCCCGCACTCCCGGCGCTTTCGACAAGATTTTCGAGGACATTCGAAACCCTTAACATGCCCTTGGAGCCGTGCACCTCAAGGCGCTTGTCATATCCGTACGTCGATCTGCGAGAATTCGTGATTTGGCAAACTCGGCCACTCGGTGTTGTTAGGATCACGGCTGCGGTATCGACATCGCCTGCCGCCCCGATAGACGGATCGACCAGATTTGAGCCAACAGCAAAAACCTGCGTTGGCTCTTCTCCCAGCACAAATCGGGCCATATCCAGATCGTGAATCATCATGTCTCGGAAAAGTCCGCCCGATCCCTCAATATAGCTCACCGGCGGGGGTGCAGGGTCGCGAGAAATGATCGACACTGTTTCGACGTCCCCGATCTCCCCATTCACCACGCGCTCGCGGAGCGCACCAAAATGCGGGTCGAAACGCTGATTGAAGGCGGTCATAAAAGGCACGCCAGATCGCTCGATCGCGTCGATACAAATCCGGACCCGCTCCGAAGAAAGGTCGATTGGCTTTTCGCAAAAGATCGCCTTCCTCGAAGCGCTCGCTGCGTGAATCATATCGAAGTGCGTTGCAGTCGAGGTGGCAATAACGACCGCATCGATGTCGCTTGCCGTTAGGATATCTGCGACGCTGCGAACACCGACGCCGAAGCGCTGAGCCGCCGCTTCGGCCGCACTCTCAGACGCATCAGCAACCGCGATGAGTTTGGCGCGCGAAATCTGCTGAATCGACAAAGCGTGCACCTGCCCAATCCGACCACATCCTAAAATACCAATACGCAGCATTATCACTCCCTTTCGTGGCGGACCTTGATGCCTTCGGTTGGCATGTTAACGTATACAAACTAAAGATCGATGCGATGTCAACGTTAACATTATCGGCAGGATTATTTATGTAATCGTTGACATTCGCCAACAACCATCGTTGTATACGTTAACATTGGAAACATGGCGTCGATACGACCATTCATGGGGAGGCACGAACTATCGGGTCTGCAAAGACGGCCCCGTGTCGGACAGGCTGCTCCCGATAGCACAGTCGCCCTTGCGGCGACCCTCGCCGGCAGGGAGGGAAAACCGTCGGCATCGGCGCCGAGAAATTTGTTTCTACTAACCACTCAAGCTTGAACCCAGGAGCTGACAATGCTTGATCTGCAAAGCGTCAAGGGACAGAATATCGCCCAGACAATCGAGAACTTCATGACCCTTGATCTCACGGGCGTCGGTCTCATAGGCAAGATTTACAACGCGCTTCAATCACGTCAGCCCGGCCCCGCCTGTATGAATGCCGCCAATCTTATCGTCGATATTATTCGCGAGCACGGCGGTCCGATTGTGATCGCGACTGGATTTCCGGAAGGAGGCGGGGTTCCCGAGACTGATGGACCTGTTGGTGCGGCACTCCTTGCCCGCGCTCTATTCCTGGGGCTTGGTGTCGAGACCATTATCGTTACCGATGAGGACTGGGTCGGCATGATGGAGGGGACATGTCGAGGGGCCGGGCTTGCGCCGCTTGCGTTCCCCAAAGATGGTAGGATCACGCCGGTCGATTTTGTCCGTCCGGTTTATATACGTAGCGTTCCGAAGGACGCAGCAGGGTGCAAGGCTATCACGGACCATCTTCTCGAGGTCACGAAGCCTTCGCTGGTAATTTCGATCGAGCGGCCCGGTCAAAACGACAAAGGCCTCTACCACGGGCTCGGGGGGCGACCGTTGGACAATCTTGTCGCAGATCTTGATCAGTTCTTCCTGAGCGCAAAGAAGCGCGAGATTCCGTTCATTGCCATTGGAGATGGCGGCAACGAGCTCGGCATGGGGCTGATCGGTGAAGATCTTAAAGCCTTTTCGCCCAAGGCCAAGGACAGCGGACACCCCGGCCGCGGCGGCGTTGCCGCTGCAACCGCGGCGGACCACCTTATCGTAGCGAATGTCTCGAACTGGGGAGCTACCGGATTGATTGCAGCGCTTTCAGCGCTTTTAGAGAAACCATCGATCTTTCACGACGGTGCGTTGGAGCGCAGATGCATAGAACAATGCGTCTCGTTCGGGGGTGTGGATGGCATGTTCATGGGACCGGAGCCGGCCGTCGATGGAATTTCTGCTCGGGAGTGGGAAGGGCTCGTGGAGGCGCTGCGCAACACGCTTGATCGACTGGCCGGGCGGGTCATCGGATGGAAAGGAGATAGCGGGGATTGGCGTCAGCTGAAGTGAGCAATCCGATGACAACGATCGATAGTTGCTTGACCTAAGCTCGGCTAAAAGCCCTCAAGTGAACTCTGCGCAGGGCAACTATCAGTCATATGTGCCCACTTGCCCGTTGATATTCGCCGCAGGGCAGGGACCGCGAAGGGACGGAAACTCGGTTACAAGGCGTGGACGGGCAAGACTTGACCCTGCAAGACGGGCAAGATGCTGCCCGCGCTGAATATCTTGGGGCAGCTCCAACACGCTTTGTGACGAGATCTCAATCCGGTCGTGCGTATCGTTCTCCTCGCCGTCTCGTTCGTTGCGCAGATGCTTTTGAGGATCAGACACGAGTGCTCAATGCGGCAACCGACCTTATTTGCCACGCCTTGTGAAAAAGGAAAACATGCCCGAATTGCATCAGGCACCAACGCTCTGCCATCTGGAATGGCAGTTGAAATCGAAGCGGTCGCGGGACGCGCACATTAGTCATTTCTCGCCTGACCAGCGGTTCCGCACTCAAGGCAAGACTTCGGGATGTTGGTTGCGATGATCGACATCCTTGGCGGTCGTCGCGGCCGGATTGCCGGCCGCGATAATTCTCTTGAAGGCCGCGAGTTTTGCCTCGGCCTGCAGCGTTTGAGCCTCGTTCAGCAGGACCATTTCCTCGATGAGGCCGGCCCGGAAATGCGGGTTCGCCACAGCAATTGAAAAGACAACTGCGGCAGCGGCAAACGCCGTCAGTTGCAGACGCTGCCGCTGGTTATGTGTGAGCATTGTTCCCTCCCTTTTATGAAAGCTTACGCCTCCCGAAGCGGCCGTCAATGAAAATGTAAT
>UCML01000045.1:0-1422 GCA_900473675.1 Hyphomicrobiales bacterium
GATGTCATGTCTGGATGGCGCCCGTTTGGCAATGTGATTTTGGCCGATGATCGAGCTTTGCGGGTCGGGTGCAGTCATGTCTCCGGCCTTTTTGCGCGGCACGCTATGACCGCTGGCCCTGATGTTGTTCGCCTGAACCAATCCCTATCACGTTGACGCGCTTTTGATGCGCAAGACATCACCACGGGTTCTTCGGTTCGTGCGGTCCATTCCGCTTTCGCTGTCACATCATACCATCGTCACTCCGCCAACCTTTTGCCCCGAAGAGCAATAACCGTGAGGCCTCTTTCGCTTAAGCCGGAACCGGATCGGAACATCTCGAAACGCGGTCCGACTGGAAGTTCACGTTCCTCGCCATGATCGCCCATGCAATGCGGGCTATCTTGTTGGCGAGCGCCACTGCGACAAGCTTGAAGGGCTTCTTGCCCAGCAGACAATGCGCCCAGTTTGCCAGAGGCGTATCACTTGCCCCCTTCTTCATCCGGTAGAGCGCTGCATGTGCTCCGACCACAAGGAGCTTGCGTAGGTGTCTGTTGCCCATTTTGGAAATAGAGCCCAGCCTTGGTTTGCCACCGGTCGAATGTTGCCTCGGGACAAGACCCAGCCAGGCTGCAAACTCACGCCCACCCGCGAACAGCTTTGGATCCGAGACGCTGGCCGAAAGGCAAGTCGCGATGACGGGGCCTATTCCGGGAACGGTCGCAAGCCGGATACTGACATCGTTGTTGCGATGAGCAGCAAGGATCGCCTTGTCGAGCGTTGCGATCTGCGCCTCCATCTCTGTCAACGCCGCGGCCAAGGGCACGAGGGCAACGCGAACGGCCTGCGGGCTGTGTTGTTCATCGTCGAGGATTGCGATCAACTGCCGGACATTGCGGGCTCCTTGCGGCGCGACAATGCCAAGCTCAGCGAAGTGACCACGCAAGGCATTGATGAGCGCAGTCCGTTGCGAAATCAGCAGCTCGCGGGCGCTGTGCAGCATCAGTGTCGCCTGCTGGCCCCGGCTCTTCACTGGGACAAAACGCATCGTCGGCCGCATGACGGCTTCACAGATGGCAGCGGCGTCCGCGGCATCGTTCTTCTGTCGGCGCAGGTATGGCTTGATGTAGCCTGGTGGGATCAGCCGGACATCATGGCCAGCATCCACGAGCGTTCGCGCCCAGTGATGGGCTGTCGCGCAGGCTTCCATGCCAATCAGGCAAGGAGCAAGCTTCTCGAAGAATGCCTGCATCTGCCCGCGTCGCAGCGACTTGCGCAGGACAACCTGCCCATCTGCGTCAACACCATGTAGCTGGAAAACATTCTTTGCGATATCAAGACCGATCGTCGTAATCTCTCCCATGGTGGGTGGCTCCTTTCAAGGTTTGCAACAACCTATTCTGGCACACTCGATGCCGTCGGAGGGCGCCATCCACCACATCA
>UCML01000070.1:0-8023 GCA_900473675.1 Hyphomicrobiales bacterium
TCGCCGACCTCATCGAGCAGGCCGCCGCCGCAACCAACTAACCCTGCATCAAGGCTTGCCGCATATCAAAAAGCAATGGCCGGGGGATCACCATCCCCCGGCCAAAATGCTTGATATGAGGAGTACCGGCAGCTTTTCAGCCGTCGACCTCAAGGACGAGTTCCAGTTCGATCGGCACGCCGAGCGGCAGGCTTGCAACACCGAGCACCACCCGGCCGGAGAGCCTTTCCTCACCGAAGACCTTGAGCAGCATTTCGGATGCGCCGTCGGCGACCTTCGGATGGTCCCGGAAATCGCCCTCGGTTGCAATATAGACGCCGAGCTTGATGACCCGGACGACCTTATCCAGCGAGCCGAGATAGTCTTTCGCGGCCGACAGGGCGCTCAAGGTCGCCGTTTCGGCGGCCTTCCTGCCATCCTCGGCCGTCAGGGCGCCTCCGACACGCCCGATAAACCGGGGCATGCGATCGACGACCGGCAGCATGCCGCTGAAGAAGACCAGGTTGCCCGTCCTTGCCGCTTCGACATACGCCCCGAAGGGTGTCGGAGGCGAGGGAAGCGTGATCCCGAGATCCTGGAGCCGCTGTTCTGCGCCAGCGACCGGCGCCTTGCCAAGGTCTACCATTTGCCCAGATGTGCGCCGCCATCGACGTTCAGCACCTCCCCGGTGACATACCGTGCTTCGGTCAGGAAGATGACCGCGTCGACGATATCCTGAACATCCGAAATACTGCCCATCGGCGACAGGGTCCTCAGAAAATCCTTCGGATTGTCCTTGTGCAAAGGCGTGTCGACGACGCCGGGGGCGACGGTGTTGACCCGGATTCCGTCCCGCGCATATTCCATTGCGAGGTTCTTGGAGATCGCGTCGATGCCGCCCTTGGTCATCATCGCGACCGAGGCCGAGAGGCCGGCGATCGGATGATCGATCAGCGGCGTCGTGATGCTGACGATGCTGCCGCCGGACTTCTGCGCCAGCATCTGCTTCACGACCCGCTGGGTCAGGTGGATGAAGCCTTCGAGATTGGTCGAGGATAGCCTTCTGAAGTCCTCCGTCGTGTAGTCGACGAACGGCTTGGTGAAGAAGATGCCGGCATTGTTGACAAGGGCATCGATCGTTCCGAACCGGCTGATCGCGGTTTCCGCCACTTTCTTTGCTGTCTGGGGATCGCCGATGTCGCCATCGACGAGCGCGAGCTGGCTGGAGGCATTGAACGCATCCGACGCACTGACCTGACGCGATGTCGCGACGACATTGTAGCCGCGCTCGACGAAGGCGATGACGATCCCGGCGCCGATACCCTGGGAGGCCCCTGTAATGATAGCAGTCTTGCGGTCTTGCATGTTGATCTCCATCGATCTGGTTGAGCAGCTTCAAGCTTGCTTGGGATGAATATGGCCCGAAGTGCATTCAGCGATTAGATGGAAATATCTGGAATCTATTTTGCATCTGTGCAAAAATTGGCACATGATCGATCTCAATGACATTGCGGTTTTTGTGAAGGTCGCGCAGTTCGAAAGCTTCAGTCGTGCCGCCCACTCGCTGGGAATGCCGGTATCGACCGTCAGCCGGAAAGTCTCCGCGCTCGAGGATCAGCTCGGGGTTACGTTGATCCAGCGCACAACCCGCAAGCTGACGCTGACCGCCCAGGGGCGGGCCTACTACAATCAATGCGGCGAGCCCCTCAACCACCTGTTCGACGCGGAGCGGGTTCTGACGGAAACCCAGAGGAAGCCGGAAGGTCTGTTGAAAATCTCCGTGCCGGTGATCCTGGGGCAGGAGGCATTTTATGAGTTTCTCTCGACGTTCCTGAAAAACTACCCGCTGATAAAGGTCGATCTCTTCGTGACAAATCTGTTCCTCGATCTGATTGCAGAGAATGTCGACGTTGCCATTCGCTTCGGCGAGCTTCGCGACTCGACGATCGTTGCCCAGAAGATTGGCAGGAGCGTTCGCTACGTCGTTGCTTCTCCGGAATATCTTCAGGGGCGGCCCATTCCGGTGAAACCGGAGGATTTGCAGGACCATCAATGCGTTCTGCTCAATGGACGCAACAACGAGGGGGAATGGCATCTGGTCAGCGGCCGGAAATCCGTGAAACTCGACGTGTCAGGGCCGATTTCCAGCCGGGATTTCCAGTCGGCGAGTGCGTTTACCTATCGCGGGCACGGGATCGGACTGCTGCCGTCGACCTATTGCGACGACCAGATAGAAAGCGGCGAACTCGTCCGTCTGCTGCCGGACTGGTCGTCGCCGGAAATCGTCGTGCAGGCCGTCTATCCGACACGACGGTTCCTGCCGGCGAAACTGCAGGTCTTCCTCGACGAACTGAAGGCGTGGAAGAGCCCTCTCTGGATTCCTTTGCGCTGATTGCTATCGGCGCAAGTCGCCGCTGCCGTTATCCATCACGCTTTACCGAACCCCGAAAATGCTGTCGATCGCCGCCTGCGTCTGCGGGCCGAAGCCGCCGTCGATCGGGCCGGAATAGAGTTTTTGGTCGGCAAGGCGCTTCTGCAGGGCCTTGCGGAAGGGCAGCGACCAGTTGGCGGAATTGTCGCGCATCTGGTTGCGGCTGAAGGTGGCGCCTGCCCTCAGCGCCTTTTCCATCCATTCGGCGGCAAGAACGGGATCGGCGTTCACGGCCAGCCCCTTGTCGTAGAAATTGGCAATATTGTTGAGGGCGATGGAATCGCCGGCCGCCGCCGCGCGGCGATAGAAGTCCATCGCCTGATTGAGGTCCTGTGTTTCCCCTTCGCCGGTCTCGTAGGCATAGCCGATATTGGTCAGCGCCGTGGCGTTGCCGCCGTCGGCGGCCTTGCGGTAGAGGCGCATGCCTTCCGCCACGTCCTTTTCGATCCCGAGGCCGGAATAGATCATGTAGCCAAGACCGTTCATGGCGTCGGCATTGCCGAAATCGGCGGCTTTTCTATACCATTCGAGTGCCCGGTCGGTATCCACCGGCCCGCCGATGCCGTTCAGGTGGAAATTGGCGGCATTGGTCATGCCGACGGCATTTCCGGCCTCCGCCGCCCGCACGTACCAGCGGCGGGCTTCCTCGATATTGCGCGGCACCGTGTTGCTGGTCTCGAGCAGGAAGCCGGCATCGTTCATGGCGCGCGCATTGCCGCCGGTGGCGCCCTTGATGTACCAGTCGAGCGCTGCGGCATCGTCCTCCGGCACAGCCCGGCCGGAATCGTAGAAATAGCCGAGATTGAACATCGCCCAGGCATTGTTGCGCTGGGCGGCGTCGAGATACCAGCGCATCGCCTCCTTCTCGTCCTGCGCCACGCCCTCGCCATTGTCATAGGCATAACCGATCGCCGCGAACGCAGCCGGATAACCACGGCCGGCGGCCATGCGGTAAAGATCGAGCGCCCCGGCATAATCCTTCTGTTTTTCCCTGGCGCGGGCGGATTGATAGATGAAGCGCAGGATGTTTGGTTTGGCAGCACTTGCCATCTCGCAGGCGGAACGCGCGGCGACACCGTCGAGCGCACTGAATTCGACGGCAGTCACCGTCTTCACCCGGTCAGGGTCGAGCGGATCGGCTGCCAGCGCATCGCAGGGATCGATGCTGCTGCTGGCAACAGGCTTTGCCGTTTCCACCGTGCCGATCGAAGCGCCGTCGCGGGTGTTGGCGGCGGGCGGCGCCATCTGCGGCGGCGTCGCATAGCCGGTACCGGTGTTCGGATCGACCTGGGCGAGGGCAGGCAACGGCAAGGCGAGAGCGGCAGCGAGCAGCGCAGCGACAGGAAAGGCGCCTGAATGTAAGTGTCTCGGTGTCATGCCTGTCTCCCGTCCGGCGCGCCCGTATGTCGCCGTCATTTTCTTGAAAAGCACTGCTTTCGCAAGTCTCCTGGGGAACAGCGGCGCGCAGCGGCCGGTGAGATGTCGATCTGTTGCAATTTTTGATCTTTCCGGCCCTGTTTCCGCCCTTAACCCTATGTCAAATTGAGGTGGTCGTCAGACTTGCCGTATTACGATGTTGACGGCAGACTGCGGTGGGGTGTCTTGCCGGCATAAGCCAGCAGGCGGACTGAAATGAAGCGTTGAGAGGCTGTCTTGGAGATCAAGGGGATCAAGTGGAATTACGATCGCTCTGAACTGATCGCCGATGGCGTCGTTCACGGCATCGGCCTTGCCCTTGCGCTGATCGGCGTCACGGCGATGATTTTCTATGCCAGCATCTGGAGCACGTCGGGACAGCTGGCGGCCGCCTGGATCTATGGCGCCGGACTGGTGGCAACCCTGTCTATCTCCTTCCTCTACAATCTCTATCCGGTTTCGCAGACGAAGTGGTTCCTGCGCCGCTTCGACCATTCCTCGATCTTCGTTCTGATTGCCGCGACCTACACGCCCTTTCTTCAACGGGGCTGGGACGATCCTTATCTGTTCGGCATGCTGATCGGCATCTGGTCGATCGCTGTCGTCGGCGTGCTGATCAAATGCGTCTTCCCCGGCCGGTTCGACAAGGTGGCGATCCTGCTTTATCTCGCCATGGGCTGGAGCGGCGTTTTCGCCGCCGGGCCGCTGCTGTCGCAACTGACCGAAACGACGCTGATCCTCATCCTGATCGGCGGCATCATCTATTCCTGCGGGGTGATCTTCCATGTCTGGGAAAAGCTGCGCTTCCAGAATGCCATCTGGCACGGCTTCGTGGTCACCGCCGCCGCCGTGCATTATTCCGCCGTTCTGACCTGTATCAGCGGCGCGTCCACCTGATCGCGGTTTCCTGTTGCCGGCTTGGCGTCAGTTCTGCGCCGCGCCCGGTGCCGTCCGCGGTGCCTGGTTACATCCTTCAGCCGGACGCAGGGATGTCACCATGCGGCTGACCACGTCGTTGAACGCCTTCAGCGCATCGCGCGGATATTCAAGCTGGAAATAGGCAGCGCTGCCGTCGCAAAGGACGACGCCGCGGACATAGAGAATATCGGCCGCCCGCGCGCCGGAATAACTCGCCCAGCCCGGCGTCACCTTGTCGTAGGTAATCTCCCAGCCTTCGCCCTTGTTCCAGCCGATGCGCTGGCGCGCCTCTGCGGCGAAATTGTTATCTTCGACCGTCGTGCCGAAGATCAGGAGCCGGCTGCGGCCGTCATCAGAGCGGAAGCTCGCGCCATCGCCATTGTCACTCTCCTGCTCAAGCGCGAAGCCCGGCGGCACCTCGGCGCTGTAGCCGAAGCGCGGGTTGGAATAGCCGGACCAGCCATCGGCGGCGGACGTTGGAAATGCGGCGCAAAGGCCGAGGATCAGCAACAGTGCATATCTCAAGATCATCTCCCCTCGTCCTGCTCGCGCGGCCCCGGCAAACCCTATCTACGCGGGACGTGATACGCTTTTCAATAGCTCTGCAAGGGTCCGCTCGACGCGTGGATCCAGCGTATGGGCGACATTGAAACGCATGAAATTGGACGCGCCTTGCGACACGCTGAACACATTGCCGGGGGCGAGCACAATGCCCTCGGCGAGTGCTGCTTGCGCCATCTGTGCAGAATCCAGCCCATCAGGAAGTTTGCACCAGAGATTGAAGCCACCACGAGGCAAAAGCCAGGGTTCGATACCGAGCCGGTTTAGTCTATCCGCCACCTCACGACGCGCCCTGACGAGTTTCCGCCGCAACTCCTCCATGTGCTTGCGATAGCTCCCTCCCGCCAGCACATGGGTAATCAGTTCGGTGGAAACCGGGCTCGGTCCACCGAAGTTGGTGGCGACCTGTAGATCCACCAGTCCATCGATCCAGTCGGACCGCGCTGCTATATAGCCGCAGCGGATCGACGCCGAGAGGGTTTTGGAGAAACTGCCGATGCGAATGACGCGATTGAGACCATCCAGCGCTGCAAGGCGCACTGACGGCTCAGGTTCGAAGTCAGCGAAGATATCGTCCTCGATGATTGTCACGTCATATCGTGTCGCCGCGTTCAGCAAAAGATGGGCAGTCTGAGGGGAAAGCGTTGCTCCTGTCGGGTTGTGAAGCGCGGAATTGGTGATGTACAGCCGCGGTCGCTCGGCGTTCAGCAGCGCTTCGAAAGCCATGATATCAGGCCCCGCTGGCGTGTAGGGAACACCGATGATTTTCACCTGATGGGCCTTCAACAGGGCCTGAAAATTGAAGTAGCAGGGATCGTCGATCATGACCGTGTCGGCTGGCCGAAGGAGAAAGCGGCAGATCAGATCAAGGGCCTGAGTTCCCGTGCTCGTCAACATCACCTGGTCCGGCGCAGCCTGAATGCTCTCCTCCGCAAAGCGGGCCAAGAGCAGACGTCGCAGCGCCAAAGAGCCGCGCGTGCTGCCGTAATAGGCAAGAAGATTGTCGTCGGTTCGCGCCAGACTTCGAATGGCCAGCCTCAGCGCGTCATTCGGCATCCAGTCCGAGGGAAGCCAACCGCATCCGGGCTTCAGCACCGCATCATCGGAATCAAGCGACTGCCGCGACACCCAGAATGGATCGACTGCCCTTGCGCGCGGTGATTCCGTTTCCGCCAGCTTGAGCGGCGGCAAAGCGCTGGTCGAAACATAGAAGCCGGACCCTCGATGCGCCCGGATCAATCCCTCGGCGGCAAGACGATCATAGGCTTCGACCACTGTGGTGGGCGAAACGCCCATGGTGGTAGCAAAACTGCGGATGGAAGGGAGACGATCGCCCGGCGCAAGTGATCGGCTCGCGATCTTGTTCCTGATCGCTACCATGACATCCGTTGTGCGCGTACCGGCATCGCTGCGTGGCATAGGGACTCCCAATTGTATGCCTAGATAGACTGTTACAGTTCGTTGGAATTGTATTGATCTGTGTCTGTTTACGCCAGTCGTTCGCGCGTAACAGTCGGGCAGAAAGTGAGGTGCCATGAAAACGTCGATGGAAGGTTGGGGCAGCGGGCTGCTCGGTGTCATCATATTCAGCGGTTCGCTTCCGGCGACACGCATCGCGGTTTCGGATTTCTCTCCGCTGTTCCTGACATCGGCTCGCGCGGTCATTGCTGCGCTGCTCGCGGCGGCCTTGCTCTTCCTGCTTCGCCAGCCCAGACCAGGCCTGGGCGATCTTCTGTCGCTTACTTTGGTCGCGCTCGGCGTCGTCATCGGCTTTCCGCTGCTGACGGCATTGGCGCTGCAATACATCACATCTGCCCATTCGATCGTCTTCATCGGCATGCTTCCGCTTGCGACCGCGATCTTCGGTGTTCTACGGGGCGGGGAGCGCCCCAGGCTGCCCTTCTGGCTATTCTCCGGATTGGGCAGCTCCATGGTGGTCGGTTTCGCCCTGACATTTGGCGGAGAAGTATCTGTCACGGGAGACCTGTTGATGCTCGCTGCAATCATCGTCTGCGGGCTTGGCTATGCTGAAGGCGCAAAACTCTCGCGGACACTGGGCGGATGGCAGGTGATTTCCTGGGCCCTGGTCCTCTCCTTGCCCCTGATGGCGGTCATCGCCCTGATCACGCTTCCGGACACCTGGCAGGGCATCAATACCCCGTCATGGATTGGGCTTGCCTACGTATCTGTATTCAGCATGCTGGTCGGCTTCGTGTTCTGGTATCGCGGCCTCGCGCTGGGCGGCATTGCCGCGGTCGGGCAGTTGCAACTGCTTCAGCCCTTCTTTGGCCTCCTGCTGGCCGCCAGCCTCCTGCACGAACAGGTAAGCGTCACGATGGTCGTCACCACGCTCGCCGTCGTTCTGTGCGTTGCCGGCGCTCGCAAGTTCGCTGGCTGAGCCATCATTCCGTGAAGACGCGCAATTGCAAGCGCCGTGGCAAACCGCATCTTACGCCGCTTGGAGGCGACGTACCGGATACATCTGGCGCTGTCGGCGAAAGTGTGAGCAACGGTCGACGCGAGCCTAGAGCCTTTCCGGGTTAGATTGAAGCATTCTGTTGGCTCAAACGGAGTTGGATGGTCGCCCGGCCGGCGCGGGTCGTAGCCCGGCTCTACGGCCAAGCCGGCCGGGCGATCAGACGGCCCGTTTCAGCCAACCCGAAGGGCCGGGCATCTTTCCGTCAGGACAAAGGCGCTCGGCTCGAACGTACCCCAAGG
>UCML01000034.1:0-97569 GCA_900473675.1 Hyphomicrobiales bacterium
TCCACTCCATCAGCTCTCAGTGCAACTCAACAGCCCGCAGAATCTACCGCTTTTTTAGGGGTTCTACATGGGCATTTTTGGGTAGTTAGTTGTTTGGAACCATCGGCCACACGAACCGTTATCGTGTCATCATCAGCGCATCGTCTTCAACAATCCGACATACGCACCGAATTTGACGACCCATCTGAGAAGCGATTGCAATGCCCGGGTCGAACAGGAGTAAAGCCATGTTGAAACGTACAGTCATCGCGGCGGCCGCACTTGCTGCCGTTTGGGTCGCGCCGGCAGGTGCTGCGAATTACGTTACCGTTGGACGGCTGGTTTGCGGCTCGCAAGGTGGCGTCGGTATGATCGTCACATCCGCGAAGTCGCTGAAATGCACCTATACACCGGCGGCCGGCGGACCGGCTGCAGTCTATGACGGCAAAATTCAAAAATTCGGCATTGATCTCGGCCAGACCGGCAAAAGCGTGATGATCTGGGATGTTCTTGCTAAGACTGGAGCCAGCGATGCCAATTTTCCGCTCAGCGGCGAATATTATGGCGTCGGAGGCGATGCGAGTTTTGCCGCCGGCGCCGGGGCCAAGGTTCTCGGCGGCGGGATCGACAGGGCCTTCATGCTGCAACCGGTGAACGTTCAGGTCCAGGAAGGCCTGAATATTGCGGTTGGCGTCGAGAAGATGACGCTGGCGCCGGCTGCCATCTAATCCAAACTTTCTGACCTCCGGTCCCAGAAATGCCCGCCTCACCGGCGGGCTGCCTGGCTAGATTGTCAGGCAATTTCTTGTGGTTCCACAGTCCGCCGCCCGCAGCCCTTCTGATTTATACCGGCAACGCTCTCGAGACGACTTAGAGGAATAGATATTCATGGGGACCATGGATTGATCACTTTCAATCCAGCGCCCCTATACCGAGATGCTGCTGGAGGCCGCACCCGGCCTCAGCAAGGACCACTACGTCCCCCGCCCCCCGGCCATGCCGGCGTCGAAGACGGTGCCCGGCATCGGCTGCCCGCTCGCCGGCCGCTGTCCGCGTCAGGTCGGCACCATTTGCGCCGAGACGCGACCCCCAGTCCAGGAGACGGGCAGCGGATTTGTCCGGTGTCACGTTCCAGTAGACCGGCTCCTGATCCGACAGGTCCCCATTGCCACAAATGCGGGCGATTCAATCCACCGTGCGGGAACCGCACCGGCCTTTAGCGGCCGATAGCGATCGTACCCATGCATGAACTGTGGAAATTGCCGAGGCCCCGCGTAGCAGATCCGCCGCCTTTTTTTGCTGGCAGCGGGCCGCTCGAATTGACCGCTCACGAGGCGTTGGCATTGACCAAGATGGATTGGAACAACGACGCACTGTACGACCCTGTGCCAGTTAGCATTCGCTACTCCACAGAGACTAGCGCGCACGATCGCGAATGTCCCAGACCTGCCGCGCAACGTCTACCCCTATCGCCTTTTCATGTGAGTTTTGGCCCGAGGCGATCGCTGATGTTGAGCCGACGACATCCGTGATGCCGACGCCAGTCATCAGGTAACGGTGCGTGTGCTGTGGTATCCAGCACATCCGCAAAGCAATGATGCACGCCGGGCTGGCGCGTATTGGGCATGATCATGGGTTGCCTCCAAACTTTTCCATGCGGCTATCAGTGGCGGATGGTCCGAGGTCGTGCTCTCGGCGCCTCCAGTCCCTTGGTTGTTGGGTCTGCCTGGTGCATCAGGCAGACCCAACCAGTCCCGTTCAGATGAGATTGGTCGCAACGTTGATATTGCCATGCGTCGCCTTGGAGTACGGGCAAATGCTGTGTGCGGCATCGAGCAGTTCACGCGCAATCGCCGGGTCGACGCCGGGCACGCTGACGTTGAGACGTGCACTCAGGAAGTAGGAACCGTCATCTGCGTTCAGATCGATCTCGGCATCGACCGAGATTCCTGCCGGAAGCTTGATGTGCCTCTGGGAGGCAACGACCTCGATCGCACCCATGTAGCAGGCCGACCAGGCGGCACCGAACAGGTTTTCGGCTGCCGGATGCGGCTGCTTCATCTTGACGTCCAAAAAGCCGTCGCTGCTGCGTGCTCCGCCATCGCGGCCGTTGGTGTTGTGAGTCTTGCCAGTAAAGAGAACCTTGGAGGTCATAACGAATTTCCTGTCTGTTGCTGTTGATGATTGAGCGTCTGCACGTCTGTGCTGACCAAAGAGGTACTGCGACGAGACCGAAATCGCACGTTATGCGTTGTTAGACGTCGATAGCGGCGGCTAACGCCATCTTTGGCTCGACCTGGACAGGCGGCGGCGGAACCAGCGTGGGAGAAAAATTTCGCAAGAGATCCACCAACGAGCCGCTCAGCCCTCCGGAGAATGGCCGGGCGTTGCCGAAAATTCGGCGCGGTTTGGCGGCCCATGGAAACTCGGTTTGCTGTGGGGAGCGACCGTCTATGAACATCTAATAACGCATAACGTGTCGTTTCGGCCTCCTCGGCGTACCTCTTGAGCAGCACAGCCGTGCAGACGCTCAACCGCTATTTCCGAGGAGAAAGATCATGACCGCGACTAAATCCGAGGTAATCGACCAGAATCGCCGTCGCCTTTTGGGTGCAGCCGCGTCCGCGATCGCTGCTCTCAGCGTTGCAAGTTTGCTCCCGGCTCATTCGACCGCCGCAACACAAGCCGAGGCCATTCGCCCGTTCCAAGTGAATATTCCGGAGGCAGCCCTCGTCGACCTTCGCAGCAGGCTGGCTCACACACGGCTGCCCGAGAAGGAAACCGTCACCGACTTTTCCCAAGGGGTGCCGCTCAAAACGATCAAGCAGGTCTTGCACCACTGGCAGAACGGCTATGACTGGCGCAAGGCCGAGGCCCGGATCAATTCCGTGCCGAACTTCATCACCGAAATCGACGGGCTGGACATCCATTTCATCCATGTGCGCTCCAAGCACGAAAACGCACTTCCGCTGATCGTGACGCATGGATGGCCGGGTTCGATCATCGAGCAACTGAAGATCATCGAACCGCTGACAGACCCGACCGCACATGGCGGCAGTGCATCGGACGCGTTTCATGTCGTTATCCCGTCGTTGCCGGGCTATGGCTTTTCCGGAAAACCGGAAACGACTGGCTGGGGTCCCGAACGCGTCGCGAGTGCCTGGATCACATTGATGCGACGCCTTGGCTACAAGCAATTTGTAGCGCAGGGAGGCGACTGGGGAGCACTGGTCACCGACCTGATCGGCGTGCAGGCTCCGCCGGAGTTGCTGGGCATCCACACCAACATGCCCGGCGCAGTTCCTCCGGAGATCAACCAGGCCTCGTTCGCTGGTGCGCCGATGCCCGCTGGTCTTTCGGAGGAAGAAAGCAATTCCTACGAGCAGCTCGTCTTCTTCTTCAAGCATGTCTACTACGCACGCTTGATGGGAACCCGCCCGCAAACGCTGACCGGGCTGGCGGATTCTCCAATTGGCCTTGCGACATACATGCTGGACCACGACGCACGAAGTCTGGAACTCATTGCCCGTTCATTCGACGGTCAGAACGAGGGCATTAGCCCTGATGATGTTCTCGACAATGTCACCCTGTTCTGGCTGACAAACACCGGAGTTTCGGCTGCGCGCCTCTATTGGGAAAACCAGCTGGCTTTCTTCGCCCCCAAGGGGGTCAAGGTGCCCGTTGCCATAAGCGTGTTCCCCGACGAACTCTACCAAGCGCCACGAACCTGGGCAGACAAGGCGTATCCAAATCTCGTCTACTACAACAAGCTTCCCAAGGGCGGTCACTTCGCTGCCTGGGAGCAACCGAAGCTTTTTACCGACGAAGTACGTGCCGGCTTCCGCGGCCTGCGGAAATCCGGCTGAAAATCTCGGCGCGCAGCCCGCGCGCCGACTTTCCCTTTCGGACAGGCGACGCCAAGCATCTTCGGCGCGGCGCCTGCTACAACATCAACGGATCGGATGCGGAAGTGTCAAAAGCACCGTTCGGAACATAAAGAAGAAGGCCATGGGCAAGACTATACATCTCCTCTACACGGCCACGACGGATACCACGGGCGGGCGCGAAAATGGCGTCGCGCGCAGTTCCGACGGTGTTCTTGACATCAGGCTCTCAAACCCTGGTTCGAGCCGCATTGGAACAAACCCGGAGCAGCTTGTCGCCGCCGGCTGGTCGGCAAGCTTCGCGAGTTCCGTCGCGCAGGTGGCCCGGGACAAAGGGATCAAACTATCTGCCGACGTGAGAATTCATGCCGAAGTGGATCTTTCATCGGATCACGATGAGTATGTTATCGGCGTTCGGCTTGCCATTCACCTCCCCCTTGTGGAACGAGATGTAGCCGCGGCGTTGATCGAAGCAGCACAACGGATCTGCCCCTTCTCGAGGGCCACACAGGGCAACGTCGAGACCGTCTTTGAACTAGTCTGAACCCAACGGCTTTAGCCCTTCAGCGTGGCGCGCCTTCATCCTTGATAGCGCCAACGAAGTCCTTGGAGTATAAAAAACCCGGGTGGAGACGGCTGAAGGTGAGCACCATGACGGGAGCTGGGGACGATACGGCTGATCGACTATCCTTTGGTCCATTCCGCTTGAGTATCAGCCAGCGTCTCCTTGCGAAGGAAGGCATCCCGATTGAACTCGGCGCGCGTGCGATGGATTTATTGATCGCCCTCGCCTCCGCGCCCAACAAGCTTGTCAGCAAGCACGATCTGATCGCCCGGGTTTGGCCCGATGTCATTGTCGAGGAAGGCAGCCTGCGCTTTCACATGACGGGTCTGCGAAAGGCTCTCGGTGATGGCCAGGATGGTGCACGCTACATCACGACGATCGCAGGGCGAGGTTACTGTTTCGTAGCGCCGATTTTGCGATCGAGCCTGCCGCAGGGAGAGATTGCCGAAACCTCCGATTTTCGACACGCCAACCTTCCGAACCGTCTCGATCGCATGGTCGGCCGGGAGAAAGACATTCTCCGGCTGTCGGACAAGCTGATGAGGTCGCGCATGGTCTCCATCGTCGGTGTCGGCGGAGTCGGAAAGACCACGGTCGCCACCGCGGTGGCGCATCACCTGGCCCCAACCTTCAATGGCGCCGCATTGTTTGCCGACTTTGGCATGTTAAGCGATCCCGGTTTGGTTGCGGCCGGGCTCGCGTCCATGCTCGGCCTGCCAGTCGGATCGGAAGATGTGCGTCCCGGCCTGCTTGCCTATCTGCGCGACAAACGCATTTTGTTGATTCTTGATACCTGCGAACATCTGATAGAGGCGATCGCGGATCTTGCGGCAAATCTCATCGAGGCCGCACCGCAAGTTTACATCCTTGCGACAAGTCGCGAGGCTCTGAGGATCGAGGCCGAAAGCGTTTACAGGCTCGACACGCTTGCTTGTCCACCGGATGATCCTGAAATCTCGACCGAGGCCGTCTTGTCGTTCCCGGCGGCCCAATTGTTCCTGGAACGCGCTGCGGCCAGCGGAGCCGCTCTCGATCTCAGCGAGCGCGATGTGCGCGCTGTTGCCAGCATCTGCCGTAAACTCGACGGCATGGCGCTTGCGTTGGAACTGGCCGCCAGACGGGTAGAGACCTATGGTCTGCTTCAGACCGCAACGCTTCTCGACCAACATCTGACGCTGGGATGGGCGGGATCGCGCACGGCGCCGCCACGCCAGAAAACCCTGCAGGCTACGCTCGACTGGAGCTTCGGGCTTCTCACCGAACTGGAGCGCACCGTACTTCGGCGGCTGGCGATATTCGTCGGGCATTTCACGCTTGATGCCGCACTGGAGGTGATCGCTACCCCAGTTCTGGATCGTCCCATCGTCTTCGACGCGATCGATAGTCTGGTGGCCAAGTCGTTGCTCGCGACCCATCCCGTCGGCGCGATGATGCGCTACCGGTTGCTGGATACGACACGAGCATATGCGCTTCAATATCAGACCGAAGATGATCGGGCCGGACTGGCTGCGCGCCATGCGACATACTACCGGCGCTGGCTGGAACAGTTCGGACCCGATTGGCCGACCTTGTCGACCGGACCGGAACGGCTGCCCTACTTCGTGAGCATCAACAACGTCCGCACAGCATTGGAATGGTGTTTTGGGGAGAACGGCGACGTGGACGTTGGCCTGAGGCTCGCGGCTGCCGCCGTGCCGGTTTTTCAGGTGATGTCACTCTTCCCCGAATGTCAGCGTTGGTCGGAGCGTGCGCTTCTCGCGCTGGACGATGCTTCTCGTGGCAGCGTCGAGGAAATGCACCTTCAAGCCGGCCTCGGAATTTCCCGCATGTATCTGCATGGCGGCCGCGATACCTCGCAATTGGCCCTCCGCCGAAGTCTGGAGATCGCCGAAAAACGTGGCAATGCGCTCGATCAGTTACGAATATTGGGCCCGCTGAACATGTTCAATCTGCGCACCGGGGACTTCAACGCTGCCCTTCACTATGCGAGGCGTTGTTCTGAAATTGCCTCGACCATGGAGGATTCCGCTACTGTCGAATTGGGTCATTTCTTTTTGGGCAATTCGCTGCATTTCACAGGCGATCTCGACAACGCGCGTATGGAACTGGAGGCGGCAGCGAGGAGCGAACCACGGCCACAGCGAACTCCGGCGAGCTATGTCGGATTTGAAGGACGGCACTTGGCCGGCGGGATCCTCGCAAGAAACCTGTGGCTACAGGGCTTTCCGGCGCAAGCCGACACCCGTGCACGCCAGGCAATCAGAGATGCGGCAGAGGTGGATCATTCCTTGACGCTGTGCATCGCGTTGCTCGGGGGGATTGCTGTCTTCCTCTGGCGCGACGACCTACCGAGCGCTGAGGAGCACATCGAATGGCTGATCTCGCGCGCAGGACTGGATTTCCTGTCGCCGTACGTTTTTGTCGCTCGAGGTTTCGAAGCGGAAGTGGCAATACGCCGCGGCGACGTAAAGCTTGGGATTGAGACTTTGCGACGATGTGTCGAAAAACTCCATGCGGCCACTTACGAGGTGTTCACGACCATGCTGGAAATCTCACTCGTCAAGGGATTGGCGGCGATCGGCCAGTTCGAGGAAGGCATGATGAGGGTGGACAGTACAATCGAACTCGTCGGAAAAAACGGGGACCTCTGCTACTTGCCGGAACTACTGCGGATCAGAGCGAACCTGCTTTTGTCGATGCCGCCTTCTCTGGCCGATGACGCCGAGGCATGCTTTATGCAGTCACTTGAGTTAAGTCGAAATATGGGCGCACGCGCATGGGAATTGCGAACGGCGGCCGATCTCGCGGCGTTCTGGGCCAGAGAGGGGCGTTCGCGCGACGCGCGAGCACTGTTGCAGCCGGTGTTCGAGCAATTTGACGAAGGGCAGGATACGGCAGATATGAAGGCTGCCGAACTCCTGTTGGCAACGCTGCATTGACCTTCTGGGGGCGCTGGCAGACCTAACTACGCGATGTCCGCGTTGATCCAAAGCCGGAAGATCAGCGTCTTCCAAAATGCGCCGGATGCGGGCGCTCTGGCAAAAAATTGCCGCCCGACGCGATGGTGCCTCAGCCGCGCCGAGCCGCGTCGATCACCGCGACGTCGATCTTCTTCATGGTCATCATCGCATCAAAGGCACGCTTTGCCTGATCACCGCCTGCCGCCATCGCTTCGGTCAGTACGCGCGGCGTGATCTGCCAGGACAGACCCCACTTGTCCTTGCACCAGCCACAGTCACTTTCCCGGCCGCCATTGCCGACTATGGCATTCCAGTAGCGGTCGGTTTCTTCCTGATCGTCGGTTGCGATCTGGAATGAGAAGGCTTCGTTGTGTTTGAACGTGGGACCGCCGTTCAGGCCAATACAGGGAATACCCGCGACCGTGAATTCAACAACCAGCACGTCTCCCTGCTTGCCGTCCGGATAGTCTCCAGGTGCACGAATGACGGCGCCACGGCGCTGTCGGGAAATGTCTCGGCGTAAAAGCGGGCGGCGGCCTCAGCGTCTTTGTCATACCATAGGCAGATGGTATTCTTTGCCATTGCGTGGTCCTTTCGCTCTTCGTTTTCCATTTCCTCCCTGAACTAAGAGCCAAGCCGATTTTTTCCAGCCCATCCAGGCCATTTCACGCGGGCAATAGCCAAGCGCCGCGAAATGTTCGAAGGGTGCGGAAGCCATGATCACTATCGCGCGCGCCACGGAAGAACGCCCCATCCCCGCCCGCGGCGGGCAATTGCACTGACAGTGCTGTTCCTTGTAAATATTCCGATCGCTTGATCTTGGAGGAGACGCAGCATGGACCGTATCACCGGCGGTTGCCTGTGCGGCAACGTCCGAATTGAGGCGTCGGGGCTCCCCTACAGGGTCGGCCTTTGTCACTGCCTCGACTGCCGCAAACATCATGGGGCCTTGTTTCACGCTTCCGCGATATTCCCTCAGGAAGCGGTGACGATTGAGGGCGAAACACGCGACTACGCGGGGCGATTTTTCTGTCCCCGCTGCGGCTCGCCCGTTTTCGCACGCGCTGCAGACGAAATCGAAGTGAACCTGGGATCCCTGGACGCCCCTGATCAACTGATGCCAACCTACGAACTCTGGACCGTCCGCCGCGAGTCCTGGTTGCCGCTGTTTCCGCTCACAAGACGATACGACCGCGATCGCGACGCCACAGGGCGCCATGAGGAGTAGGCCGCACGGAACGGTCAGGCGACCGGCGGCTTTCGGATCGAATGCGGTTTGGGCAGTCACGCCGGCCCTTCACTCCGGAAGCCCGGCCTTGCGAAACCCCTCTACGAAATGCTCAAGCATCGCGGCGTCGCGGAATGGCTCTGTCGTTGCCCAATGGCGGGTTGTGAAATGCGGGTTTCCGACGAGGAACAGTTCGACCTCTGCGCGCGCTTCATCGAGCCGGCCGAGTTGCGCAAGGCTTGCCGCCAGGAAACGGCGTGAGCTTGTCCGATACGTCTCATCCCTGCATAGTGTCTCGACAGCGGCTTCGTAGTCGCCGGCCGCATATTGCGCCTGGCCGAGCGTGAGGTAGTACCAGCTTGCCGGAAACGGGTTCAGCCGGAACGCCTTCCGAATGTGCTCAAGACCCTCCTCTACCCGCCCGGCCAGGACCGCGATGTCGGATAATGCCGCGAAGGTGTCGGCCTCGTTCGGGTCGAGCTCGATGGCCCTGGCGAATTCCGCATCTGCCTCGGCGAAGCTGCGCTCGTAGGCCAGCAGGTAAGCCAGGACCCAGCGAGAACCAGCATCGTTGGGATCGATCGCGATCGCTTTGCGCGCCAGTTCCAAGGCAACGTCACGGGTCGGTTCCGTTGGTCCGCCGGAATGAACCCATCCCATCCAGTGGTTCATGGCCAGCCAGCGATAGGCTTCGGCGTATTCCGGATCGAGGGAGACCGCGCGCGTGAGCATCAGATGCGCTTCTCTCGCGCTCTGCGGCGTGTCATCCATCAGCTTGCGTGCCCGCACGCAGAGATCGTAGGCCTCGAGATTTTTGGGCCGGTGGCGCGGTGGCGGTGCCCGCAGCCGGCCGAGCAACGCCTCCATGATCTTGGCCGTCACCTCGTCCTGAACCGCAAAGATATCGTCCAGGCTGCGGTCGAAGCGCTCCGCCCATAGGTGATCACCACTCACCGCGTCGACCAGCTGGGCGTTGATGCGCACGTGCCCCGCGGCACGTCTCGCGCTCCCCTCCAGCAGGTAGCGTACGCCAAGCTCCTCGGCGATCGCGCGCACGTCCATCGCCTTCCCCTTGTAGGCGAAGGCCGAGTTGCGTGCGATGACGAACAGGCCGGAAGTCCTGGACAGGTCGGTGATCAGGTCTTCGGTCAACCCATCCGCGAAGGACTCCTGCTCGGGATCGTTGCTGACATTGACGAAGGGCAGCACGGCGATCGATGGCTTGTCGGGCAGCGGCAAAGGTTTTCGCGTTCGCTTATCGAGCGGTTCGATGGCGCCTAAGAAGCGGTAGCCGACGCGCGGAACCGTTGCGATCCATTCACCGCCTCTCACTCCGCCATCGGCGGCTGGACCAAGCAGCTTCCTGAGTTGCGCGATCTGGACGGTGAGATTGCCTTCCTCGACGGCCGTGCCCGGCCAACCCGCGTCCATCAATTCTGCTTTGCTTAGGATTTCGCCGGGCCGACCGACGAGCGCCGCGAGCAGCTTTATCCCGCGGTGGCCAACGGCAACAGGAATACCGTTCCGAAGGAGCGTTCCCGCACCCGGATCAAGCACGAACGGACCAAAGGCAAAGCGCGCTTCCTGCATGCGGCGCATCTATAGCCCGTTTTCGGAGGTTCTGGGAACGAGTTTACCTATGACGCTGCTCGTATATCCGCGGAAGCGATCCTCCGCCCCGCCCGTCCGACTGCAACGGGTGATTAGCGGACCTCTGGTTATTCGTCATACCGACAAAGCGACACGTAGTTGTGCCCAACCTGACTTCCGCGTCATGGCGGCTCAAGCTATTCTGAAGAACCTGGGATGGAGATCTTACAGCATGGCGAAGCTCGTCTTCGGAATGAACCAGTCGCTGGACGGCTACGTCGACCACCTGGAAATGCGGACAGGCCCCACGCTCTTTCGTCACTGGATAGAGCACGTGCGCGACCTGACCGGCAGTGTGTACGGTCGCCGCATGTACGAGGTGATGCGGTATTGGGACGAAGACCGTCCTGAGTGGAATGCGGAGCAACGCGAGTTCGCGGCGGCGTGGCGGCGCCAACCGAAGTGGGTCGTGTCACGCTCGTTGAAGTCAGTCGGCCCCAACGCCACACTTGTTTCGCATGACATCGAGGCGGTGATACGTGGCCTGAGTGCTCGGCTCGTTGGGGAGATTGCAGTTTCCGGACCAGACCTGGCACGAAGCCTGACCGACCTTGGTCTTGTTGATGAGTATCGACTCTACTTCCACCCCGTCGTGCTTGGCCGCGGCAAGCCATTCTTCGCCGGCCCCCGACCCCCCGCTTCGCTTTATGGCCAGCGATCTGATTGGCGATGACGTGATCAGGTTGACTTACGTTCCTGCTTAATCACGCAAACTCGCCCGACTGACTGCGTCGACGCGTAAGGTTCGCTCCGGGGTCGATTGCAGTCGATCGTATAGCCGTTTGGAAGTTTTTGGAACTATTTGGGCGCGCTTAATTACGACACAGTTCGTATCCTGCAGAATTCAAACCTCTTTCAGGTCGTGGGTCCGCCGGCCCCTCGAACCCTTATGGAGGTTGCCATGAACGATACTCTCTCCCTTGCATCGGCGCCGCATCGGGCAGCGCGGCCGGAAACGCCCGTGGAGCTGGGGGACGTGCCGCGTCGACACGACAGCCTGGCGATCCTGCGAATCTTCATCGCGACCTGCCGCGAAAGGATACGCCTTCGCTGGAAACTTCTGCAAATGTCGAAGGACAATCCCCATTTGATCGATGATATCGGTCTGACGCGACAACAGATCGAGGCAGAGATCGCCAAGCCCTTCTGGCAACGATAAGGCGAATGCTGCAATGACAACGGATCACCAGTTTCCGCGTGCCGCAGCGGTTCGCCGGCGCTTGCACAGCACAACATCGCCGCGAGCGGATCAGGCCCCATGGGCCGCGATGGCGGGCATCATTGCGACTGTCACGGTGTTCGCAGTGGCGCAGGGGCTGACCTATCCGTTGCTCAGCTTCATACTTGAGCGGCAGGGGACGACATCAGGCCTGATCGGCCTGTCGGCGGCGATGACGCCGCTGGGTTTCATCGTATCCGCACCCTTTATTCCGGCACTCGTCCAGCGCGCGGGCGGGGCGCGGCTTGCGATCCTATGTTCGATCCTCGCCGCGCTCACCCTGACCGCGATCGCCTGGACGCAAGAAGTCTGGGCGTGGATGCCGCTGCGCTTCCTGCTTGGCTTCTTCGCCAATCCGCTTTACGTAATCAGCGAAACCTGGCTGCTCACGATCACGCCCGCGCCACGCCGGGGCCGCATCTTGGGCCTCTATTCATCGATCGTTTCGGGTGGCTTCGCCATCGGCCCGCTATCGCTCGGTCTGGTCGGCACTCAAGGGTGGCCGCCCTTCATGATCGGCATCGTCGCTTTCCTTCTCTGCGGCCTGATCGTGCTTGCGGTCGTGCCGCGCCTGCCGGACATGCCGCATGAAGGCGAAGCGACATCGCTCAGTGGTTTCTTCGCACTCGCGCCGCTCCTCCTGTTCGCAGTTTTCACGGCTGCCGCCTTCGAGCAGGTCCTGCTTTCCCTGTTTACGGTCTATGGCGCAGCACTCGGCAGCGCCGAGGAGCGCATCGCTTCGCTCATCACCTGTTTCGTCGCAGGCAATGCCGTGCTGCAGATATTGCTCGGGCGCGTGGCCGAACACATTGGCTCGACGCGGACCATGTTATTCTGTGTCCTGGCCTGCATGGCCGGCTGCCTGCTGCTGCCGTCGGCCTTCAACTCCCGGCTTATCTGGCCGCTCGTTTTCCTCTGGGGCGGGGTCTCGTTCGGGATCTACACCATGTCGCTGATCCAACTCGGCGAGCGTTTCAACGGTCAAGCCCTGATCGCCGGTAACGCGGCCTTCGCGTTCACATGGGGCATCGGCGGCATCGTGGGCTCGCCCGCGGCAGGGCTGGCGATGCAACTAATCGGACATCAGGGGCTGCCATTATGCCTTGGCCTCATGTGCTGTGTACTGGCGGTATTTCTGATGGCGGGACAGCGGGTCGAGGCCGAAATCGCCAAGCCATTCGCTGAACACACCACAGCCTACGGTCTCCTTCGGCTTCCCGGAAGGCTGGGCGTCTTGGCCAGCCATTGGAGAATGTGGGGAGGTAGGCTGGGAGAGATCGACGATTTGAGCGAAGGACAGTTGCTTGAACTGGGTATCAGCCGCATTGCCCGGAGGGAGCGGTGGCTTGACGGCTGCGAGACGCGGCTCCCCACGAATTGTTTGGAATATCGCATCCATCCGGATGCCTCCCGCGGAGGTGAACTCTAGGCGATGTGGACGGATTGCCGCCCGTCCCATGCGTGGGATTCCTCGAACGTTCCCTGTCTGATACATGAAGCGCCGAATGATTTGGATGTCGCACTCACAGCAGGCTTCATCTTGCTCAAATCTGTCCACACGATCTAGCATTGAGGATTCTTGCTTCCCTGTCTGAACAGGATTGAAGACAAGCCGTCGAAGATGATCTTATCCGCGCGCGCAGATTGGGCAGAGTCCAACCTCGAAGCAACGCGGTGTCAGGTTTGGGTCGGGCGAGATCGCTTGAGTTCGCCCGACCCTTTCATGAATGCGGCGTCAGGCGCTGGTATCGACCGGGTCCATCTGCATCTCGTTCATCCGCCCGCCATAGATGGAGATCTTGGCGAGTGCCGGTCCGATCTCCTGCAGGTCCGTCGCTGAAAGCTAAACGCGCAGCGTGCCGCGGTTTTCATTCAGATGATCGGCGTTGCGAGTGCCGGGGATCGGAACTTTTGCCTGCGTGTCCGCCGCGGCAAGAAGGCGTCATCTCTTCCGCAAGACGAATATCGAAGAGATCGTTATCCAACGATCCAGCTGCCGTATTGGACCCAAGGCCAACTACTGACCCGCCGTTCGTTGCTGTAAATATGGCCCGAGATGTAGATGGTTCGGCGGAAGCCCTCAGTCATCACAACGCATGATCGTGGAATGGCCGGCTTGCACCTCCTGTTAATTGGGACCATTCTCGATGAGCATGCGAGGCGCCGGATTTCGGCAAGAAAGGGCGCCGCGGTTAGATCCCGCTCCTCCGGCGACAGTGATACCGATGAGGGGTTTGAACGGAAACCGGGCCAATGAGGTTGGATATGGTGAGAAAAACCGCGAAATGCCTTGTGATCGCGCTTTCCGTCGCGGCGGCTTCGTCGAGTGCGTCCATCACGCGCGCCGCCGATCTGGTGATCGCCATGCCAAACTGGCCTTCCGGACAAGCGACGGCCAATATCCTGAAGGTGAGCATCGCCAAAGAATTCGGGCTGGATGCGGAGGTCAAGGAAATGGGCGCGCTCAACGCGTTTGTTGGCCTCGAATCCGGCTCGGTTGATATCCATCCCGAAGTCTGGCGCCCGAACCTCGATGACGTCGTCAACAAGTACGTCGTACAAAAGCAGGTCGTCGTTTTAAGCCATCGCAGCGTCCCTGCCTGGCAGGGCATCTGCGCAACCCCGGCGGCGGCAAACACCATCAAGTCCATCACCGACCTCAGCGATCCGGCAAAGACATCGATCCTGGACACCGATGGCGACGGGCGCGGCGAACTCTGGATCGGGGCAACGGCCTGGTTGTCGACCGGAATTGAGCGCGTCAGGGCCGCCAGCTACGGCTACGCAGCCAATCTGACGCTGGTCGAGGCAGAGGAAGAAGTCGCCATGGCTGCGGTCGATGCGGCGATTGCAACGGACCGCCCGATGGTCTTTGCGTGCTACGCGCCGCACTACATCTTCGACCTGCATCCGGTCATACGTCTTGCCGAACCGCCTCACGACGCGGCAAAATGGAAGATCGCCAGCGCCGACGACCCCTTGTGGGTCACCAAATCGAGCGCGCCGGTGGCCTGGCCGACAGCCCACTTCAATATCGCCTATGCGTCGGCCTTCGGAAAGAAGCATCCGGACATCGCGAAATTCCTCGAGAACATCGACTTCTCCCCCGAGGAAGTCACGCAGATGAGCTATGCGCTGGAAGTGGAAAGACAGGCGCCTTTCGATTTTGCACAGAGCTGGGTCGAAAGCCATGCGGCGCGCGTCGACGGGTGGGCGAAACCATGAACAATGCTTTGAACCCGCAGCGCCTGCGCAACCGTGGCAGACGGATGACAATCAAACAGATGGCGTCCATCGTCCTCGCTCTCGGCTTGTCCCTGGTTACCCTGACGAATGCGGTCGCCCAAACGCAGATATTCGATCCCAAGACCCGCAAGTGGATCGACTACGACAAGAAGAAGGCTCGCCAGCTATACGCCCGCAACAAGCAGATCCCGGAAGCATTCCGCCCGCAGGTGGTGACGTTTCGCACGGCCGAAAAGCCGGGCACGATCATTATCGACGGCAACCAGCATTTCCTCTATCTCGTGCAACCGGGCGGACAGGCGATCCGCTATGGCATCGGCGTCGGGCGGGAAGGCTTTGGCTGGGCGGGAATGGTACGCGTCGGACGGACGGCAGAATGGCCGACCTGGACGCCGCCTGCCGAAATGGTCGCGCGCGACGCGAACGCGGCGAAATGGGCAGCCGGCATGCCAGGAGGGCCCGACAATCCGCTCGGCGCGCGCGCGCTTTATCTCTACGAAGGCGATCAGGATACGATCTACCGGATTCACGGCACGACAGAGCCCTGGACGATCGGCCTTGACGTTTCATCCGGGTGCATCCGGATGAACAATGACGACATCACCGATCTCTACTCGCGGGTCGAGGTTGGTGCGAAGGTGATTGTGCTGATGCAGGGCGCCGCTCTGTACAAAGGTATCTAAAACGGGAGTGGGATGTGAAGATATTGCCGATGCCAAGACCCGATCTGCCTCAGATGCTGTATCGAGCGGCCGCCATTTCGCTCGCGGGCTGTCTTGCGGCCTGCGTGTCAGCGCCACCGCCGGACCAGATGTCCAGAACGACCCTGCAAACCGCGCCGGCGGACCTGCAACTCCTGTGCGCGGGTGCGGTTGCCGGGCCTGCAAAACTGGACAGCACCAAGGTGCTTCCGACGAATTCGCGGGCGCTGGATGCCCAGACCTACAATGTGGAACTGGATGCAAACGGACAAAAATACAATTGCATTGTCGATACCAACGGCACCGTCAAATCCGTCCAACCCGTTTGACCCATTCTATTAACAACAGTGTCCGGCAGGCGCGTGCCGGCGTTGACCGGGGCCATGCCCTGATCACAGGAGTAGCAGCTTCTTCACCAACCCAAACACGTCCTTGAACGGGACCCGCGTCGCGGCGACGATAGCGAACGGCAAGACGGCTGTGACGATGGTGCGATGATCGGCGCCGAAAGCATCTGTCGCAGCTTTTCCCGGAGGCGCTGTTCGACCTGCTGCTCGGCCAGCATGAAGGCACCAATGGCGACGAAGAACTTCGCCCAGGCGCCTATATCCAGAAGATAGGTCAGGCCGTTGGCGGAATCGAACGACAGGCTTTGCGGCAGGCCGAGCAGGAAAGGCACCAGCCAGGCAAGCCCAACGAAAATCAGGGCCTGCTTCCCTGCCCGCAACGCGCGTTCGTGCAACAGGCCGAGCCGTACCTGCAGTTCATAAAAGGGTCCGCCATGGGAGGCGAGGAATTCACCAACTTGTTTCAGGCGGGTCACCGGCGCGTGCCTCACTCATGCGGGCATGTCTCTTCGCTCATGTTGCGAGCAGGTTCGGCGTGTTCAATCCTCAGTCACTTCCCAGTTGTCGTCTGGATTGAACGTCTTGATCCCCGCGGCCATGGTTTCGGTCTTGTCTCCGAGATCGGCCTGATAAACGATGCCGTTTGCATTGACCGCGAAGGTGTGAACGCCCGTCTCACCATAGCGGATCGGCCAGGCGATGAGGGCGAAGCCGGCGATCATGTTGCCGTTGATGATATAGTCGAACTTGCCGCCGGCGATGTTCGACCCCTGGCTGGTGATGATGCGGTAGTGGTAGCCGAAATAACCTGCTCCCGCCTTTGCCTTCTCAAGCACCGTGTCGTTTTCGAAGGCATCGCCTGCGGGGCTGTCGCCGGCGTCGAGGTCCGGCGACCAGTAGAGACCGTCAGTCTTGCCTTCGCTGCTGATCAGCTTTTGCGCATACTCCATGACCCCATCGTCGTCGTGATCCGCCGAGGCATATTCCTTCTGCGCGTCGACATAGGCATGTGCCGTGGCAATCGCCTGCAATTCGTTCTCGCCGACCCGCCGGTTGATGATCTCCTCGAAGCCGGCATAGGTATCGAACGCCCACTTGCCGTCTTTACCCTTGACGATGGGGAACGGCAGCGGCCAGAGCTTGTCACCGATATCGAGGATTTTCCGGTCATCGACATCACGCACGACAACCTTCTGCTTGGCGCCGTCGCGGATTTCGGCATAGGTGTCCATCACTCCTTCGGCGGTCTTGGTTTTTGCCGGATCGAGGCCGAGCAGCGTGGCAAGCTTGTCGAAATCGTCCGCCGCCAGCGCTGCCTTGAAGGCATCGACGGCCTTTTCCGGAGTATCGAACACGGGCGGATCGCCCGGCGATGCAAAACCCGAAATGACCGTTTCATCCGAAGGCTCCTGCGCCGTGGCGGGACCCGTTGCGAAGCTCAGGAGAGTAGCGGCGAAGACCGAACCCAGGAGCATTTTTTTGACTGATCGTGTCATAACTGTCTTCCTTGTTCCCGAGTGTTATCGACGCCCACCGCCGCCTCGGCGCCCGCCACCGCCACCGCCGCCGTGGTGGCGTCTGCCGCCGCGATTGCCGCCACCCATGGCCTGCCTACCGCGGTTGGACTGCATCTGCGTCCGCCGACCGTTGTCGACGCGGCCAAGCGCCGAGGGTTTCCTCGGCCGGTTATCGATCCGGCCTGCTGGCTTCCGCTTCGCCACCGGACGCTTCGCGTTTGCTTTCGACTTGATGTTGCCGGCCGGCTTGTTCACCTTGCGGTTCTGGACTGCCTGGCCCGGCTTCTTGCCCGCCGCCGCTGCTCTGTCGCCACCCGGCCTGTTGCGCGCCGCGCTGGCCTTGTCACGGTTGATCCTGTCCGCATCGATCTTGCTGTTGCGGACATCCTTGACGCTGATATTGCCCGGCTTGTTGCGGATATTGCCGGTGCGATCGTTGCCGATCACGTTTGACTTGGCCCTGATGCTGTTGCGGTCGTTCGCCTTGATGCTGTTCTTGAAGGAATTGCGGTCGATCTTGTTGAACTGGTTCCTGTCGAAATTGATCTTGCTGCGATCGACATTCTTCCAATCGACGTCGTTTATGTTGAGCTTGCCGTTGAAATCGCGATTGTTGAAGCAGTTTTTGCAATCGATGTCGACGTCTCCATCCCAACGCCCGCCCCATACGCCCCAGTCGTCCCAATCAACGGCGGATGCCCAGATTGCACCCGTGATCGCACCTGCGAAAAAGGTTGCCGTGGGAAGATAGTAGCTGGGATAGGGTTCAGAATAGTAGCCGATCGGGGCCGGAGCGTAACCCGGCTCGTAGAGCATTTCCGGGGCATACTGCGGCACATAGATCGTCTCGGGGTTGGCCGACACGATGACGACGTTGTCGTTCTCCTCGCTAACCTTGATCTTGTCGTCGGTCTTGATGATCCCGTCTGCGACCGCCTTGTCGCGCAATTGCTGGATCGCGACCAGAACGTCCTTCTGCTGGTAGGTCAGCGCTTCACCCAGCGACTGCGTCCAGTCGAGGTCCCCGCTCATCATCTTGACGATCTGCGGATAGTTCAGAAGCGAAACGACACTGCCGTCCCATGTGGCCTTGGGCTTCAGCTTGGTGTCCTTCTTCACTTGTTCCAGGTAACGCTCCGCCTCGACGATCTGCAACGGATACAACGAAGCAGACGTCACCAGCGCGACAAGCTCATCGGGATAGAGCGCGATCCGCGCAACGAGAACCTCCAGTTCGTCATCGCTCAAAGGCGCCGGGGTGTCGTCCGCGGCACCAGCCGGGTCGGCGGCCGCCGTTTCCTGCGCCAAGGCTGGCGAAAACATATTGGTTGCAAGAGGAGAACCCGGCAGGGCCATTGCCAGGCAAACGCCGGCAGCAAGGAACAATCCATAAGGTCGAGGCATCTCGTCAATCCCCTTTGTCCGTCACAACTCTTGATTTTAGTCACACCTATCCTTGGTCGCTAGCCCTATCGGCCGAGCGCCCTATCCATTCGCGACAAAAGCTTGCCCTTGACGGAGCTCGAAAAGGACAGGGCCAAGCTTCGCAATCTGAGTTCCCGATAATATCACCAGAACACAGCAGCGCCGAAGATATCGGCAAGAATAGTCTTACAGTCTCGCTTTTCCATCGAATTGGCAAGCGAAGAGGTTGATCACCCCTTCAAACGGTCTATTCCTCGTTATTCTTGTGGGGAGTTTGCTGGATGTATAGTTGGACCTAGTGCCTAGAAGCGCTAAAATCCGGTTTCGGACACCACCCGCGACCAGAACCGCGAAATTCTCTGGCTACAGGATTTACAATGGACTCCTCCGGACAGATCGTCCGTCTAACAACGGAGCACGGAGGGCCGCGCTTGACCGGCGAACCGCGCCAGGCATAAAAACAGTTGTTTTCACAACCAAAAAGAGCGTCAACTTGGAATGATGGATGACATGAAGGCCGAACGGCATCGATGTGCTGCGCAGAATGCGCCGCGAAGGGCATGACACCCCAGCAATCATCATCACCGGTGGTGACGAGCCGAAAATGCGGGAGCGCTGCATGAGCGCCGGCGCATCCGGATACTTGATAAAACCGTTGGAAAGGGCAACCGTTTTGGCAGTTATCGAGGCATTATCGCGGTAAGCTCTGGCTGGAGCGCGCCATGTATTTGACCGCATGATCTAACAATGTTCGAGGTTTCGTGAGATGAAGGCCGGGGGAGCTGGCAAACTATGTCTTTGATTAAGGGGAGATCGTGATGAAAATCGGTAATCGTTTCGCTTCGGCGTTCGCCTTGACGACGGGCCTGTTGTGGGCCTCTTCAGCCACATCTGCGGATTTGGACGAACCGGCGCTCCCCCAAACTGCGCCGATTGCGGAAAAGGAATGGTCCATATCGGTGACGCCCTATTTCTGGGCCGCGGGGCTTTCCGGCGACATCGGCGTGTTCGGGCGGCAGCCTGTTGATGTCGACATGAAGTTCAGCGACATATTCCAGGATCTGAAGTTCGCCGCGATGGTTTACGGTGATGCCAACAACGGTACCTGGGGCGTATTCGCCGATCTGATGTATGTGAATACAGAATCCGACGCATCGATCGAGCGCCTCGTCCTGGGCGTGCCGACGGAGCTTGACGCGAGCGTCGAGACGAAGAGCTTCACCGCAACCTTGATGGGCGAGTACCGCCTGGCGCTGGCCGACAACGTCACCTTCGACCTGATGGCTGGTGCTCGCATATGGAGCGTCGACAACGAGATCAAGGCCAGGCTTACCACCGGCGGCCCGCCGCTTGTTGATTTCAGCGGCGACGACGGTGCCACATGGGTCGATCCGATGATCGGGTTCAAGACGCGGATCGATACGAATTCGCCATTCTATATCACCGCCTGGGGTATGATCGGTGGCTTCGGCGCGGGTGCGGACCTGGATTGGGATGTGATGGCCGGCGTCGGTTACGACTGGAACGAACGCATCTCCAGTTCGATCGGCTATCGCGCGCTTGGTGTCGATTACGACAACGACGGTTTCGTCTACGATGTTGTCCAACAGGGCATCTTCTTAGGAACGACCATCAACTTTTGACGCTTAACCGGCCTGCGCGTGGCCTCACCCACCGGCTGAGTTCCCGTTTGCGAACGGCCGGCGATTTTACTGCCTTCAGGGAGAAGGATCGCAAAAAATCCCGGTATCAATTGCCCTGGAAATCTGCCAAAGACCCTGTCGTCCGCAAGGACCGGACGCGGCTGCTATTAGATTTAGAATAGGGCCGGGCGGGCAGATTGACGTCTCTCTCGCTGCCACGAAAGAACGTGGCCGTCCTTTTTCGTGTCGTCAGTCTTGCCGGCATTGCACTCAAACCGTTGAATACCTGACATTTCCCCGGTTGGGACGGTGCGTTTCGGCGGTGTTTCAGACGATCCGGCAGACCCGCCACACACAAGGAACCGGCCCTATCGTGCCTACTCTGCCCGATCGGGTCACTTGGAATTGCAGATATGGACGGGCAAGGACTTGCCGCGGCGAAGGCCGCATTTGAACGCGCTGACTATCTGGAAGCCTTGACGCTTCTAAGCCCCATGCTTGGCGAGACCACGGATGCGGCGCCCCTGGTGCTTCTCGGCGAAGCGCTGGAAAAGCTCGGTCTTCCGGCCGAGGCGGCCGAAGCCTTCGAGCAAGCTGCGCAACGCGTCGGCAGCAATTCCACCCATCTGCTGAGCCGCGCCACGGCACTTTACTTCGATGCCGGTGATGACGATCGCGCGCAACTGATCGGCATCAGGCTGCTAGATGCCCTTCCCGGCGACGCGCCGCTGGCCTACGTTCTGACGCGTTCGTTTCGACGCACCGGGGATACCGCCCTCATCGATCTCGTCAAGAAGACGCTGGCGGACAGTGATGACGCGGACCACCTCAAGCTTGCCGGCGAAATCCTCGGCGAGGATGAGCGAAATCCACTGGTGCTGACGGTCTTCCGGAAACTCGCGGCATTGTATCCGGACGATCCCTATACGCAGTTCAAATTCATGTCGGTTGCGCGTGACTTCTGCGACTTCGAAGCGATCGAAAAGCTGGAGCAGGCGATTGCCGGCAAACTGGCTGCAGGCGATCTTTCCCCGCTTGAGGGCGAAACGGCCTATTCGAACCTCTTGCGCTGTGGCGACGAACGGCTGAACCGGCTGGCGACGAACAATCCCGGCCTGACCTCCGCGCCTTCGCCGGCTGGCAGCAGGCAAAGGCGGATGCGGCCGCATCCATGGGGCGACAAGATCCGCATCGGCTATCTTTCCAGCGATTTCTGGAGCGAACACGCCACCATGCGCCTCATGCAAAGCGTGCTGGAGGCACATGATAGAAGCCGCTTCGAGGTTATCCTCTATTGCTATACTCCGGAGCACCATACAGCCGTCGATGACGGCAACCGCGAAAACTGGGGTCGCATTGTCTCGTTGCTGAACCGGACCGACGCCGAGGCGGCCGATATCATCCGGCAGCAGAACATCGACATTCTCGTTGATCTCAAGGGGCATACCGGCGGATCGCGGTCCAATATCCTCAACCAGATGGTGGCTCCGGTTCAGGTCGCCTGGCTCGGCTTTCCCGGCAGTGCCGTCAACATCGATTGCGACTACGTCATCGGCGACAAAGTTGTGCTGCCGAACGGTTCCAGACAGAACTACCACGAGAAATTCTGCCTTCTGCCGGAAAGCTACCAGCCGAACGACCCGGCCCACCGCGCCCGCCCTTCTGCTGCCAGCCGACAGGAGCTGGGACTGCCGGCAGACCGTTTCGTATTCGCCGCCTTCAATGCACCGCGCAAGATTTCTCTTGCAGTCGTCGATTGCTGGGCCGAAATCCTGCGTCGCTCTAGCCGTTCCATCCTCTGGGTGATGATCGATGGCGACCTCGCCCGCACTAATTTTCTCGCTGCCTTCAAGAAGCGCGACGTCGAGGCGGACAGAATTATCTTCGCGCCGACAACAAGCCATGACGCCCATATCGCCCGCTTGCAGGCGGCGGACGCAGCGCTCGATACCTTCCCCTACAATGGCCATACGACCACATCGGACAAACTGTGGGCAGGCCTGCCGGTCGTCACGCTGAAGGGCAGCAACTTCGCCTCGCGGGTTTCCGAAAGTCTGCTGGAGGCGCTTGGGTTTCCGGAACTGGTTGCCGCCACGCCTGACGCCTTCGTGGAGCTAGCTGTTGCGCTATCGGAAAACCCTCACAGGATCGCGGAGTTGAAGCAGGCGATTGCTAGAAACAGATTTGTCGCGCCGCTTTTCGATGCGGAACGGTTCTGTCGGCATCTGGAGCACGGATATGAGATGATGGCCAACCGCGCCAAGGCGAAACTGCAGCCGGACCATATCGACGTTCCCCGACTGACGGCTCGATCAGAGGCGTTTTCGACGCGTATCTAAGTGGTCAACACGGATTGGTGACATCGCATACCGGCGGCTTCCTCGCCACTGGACGCGGATTGTGAGTACAGCCCCCAGCAATCAATGCTACAGGTCGCTGCACGATCGCCGGCTCTGTCGGCGCCAACATCCTTGAAAGGGGCTGTTCATGGCCGAAAAATTCATCGTCCTTCCGTATCGCAGGGTTCGTGGCGGGATGGCACCGGGAGAGATGCGCCAAGCATCCAATGCTGCAAGTGCAGAGAAGATCGCCGCGGCCATGGCAGGCCGCTTTGCCGGTGTCGCAGCCTATGCCGTCGATGTCGACGAGGAAACAGGCGACATGACCAGCCCAAGGCTGCTGGTAAAATTCGGAGACATCGCCGAACTGCCGTCGGCTTAATTTCCAATTAGGTGATGCAGCTAGCGTGCCTTTTTTGAACAAAAAAATGGCTATGTGGCTGCTTTCAGCACCAGATTCGCCTTTTCGAGGAACATTCGTCTCGCAGCGACGTTTAACGGGCAGTTGCCTTCAACGTTTGCTGGCACAGGCACCATTTCTCGAAAGGATATGAACGCCATGAATCAACGTTTTGACCCCAGTGAAAACCGCAACGTCAATCCTGCAGCATGGCCGTCCGAACAGGCAAGCCAGCGTATCGATCCGGCGACAGGTGCGCCGGTGAATGATCCGTTGACAAACCAGCGGCGGCCGGAAGACATCGAACCCCGCTCGGCCCGCTCGAAATGGCCGGTGCTGATCATCCTGCTCGCAGGCCTGGTTCTGGCATTGCTTGTCTGGCTGCCGGCAGAAATGTCGACCGATCAACCGAATGATGCGGCAACGCAGCCGTCGACGACGGATCAGACGACCACGCCGCCGGCCGACAACGCCACCCCGCCAGTCGACAACAGCGCGACCCCGGGCACGGCAACTCCGGACACCAATGCTACTCCGGATACCACGACGACGCCGAACGCAACGCCTGCGACCCCGGATACGCAGACCCCGGCTACCGGTACGGACACGCAGACTCCTGCCACCGGCACCGCCCCGCAGAACTAATCTGCGATCAATGACAGGTTGGCGGGACCGCTCCGGTGGTTCCGCCATTTTTCATCCCGGTTTCCGGATTTCGAATGAACCAAATATCATGCAATCCGTTTCCCTTCTCGATCGGATCAGCAATGAGGAGGCAACAATGATCGGCAAGACACCCAGATCCACGGGGCGCGAGGAAGATTATCGCGATTACGAGGAACGAGACCTCGATGAAGGCTGGCCGTATGCCGACGCCGTACCCGGATCCGACGACGCGGGAAACCCCGGATTCCAACGCAGCAACGATACCGCAATCCAGAGTAAAAACGGCCCAAACCTTTCCGGCGATGACACCGAGGCGAACGTTGAGGACGACGTGCTTGAAGATACGATCACCAACGCGCTTGAAGACAGCGACATCGAAACGTCGGGTGTCGATATCAAGGCCAGGCGCGGACTAGTCTGGCTGACAGGGGCAGTCGATACCGCGCAGGAACGGCGCAAGATCGAAGTGCTGATCTATGCGATTCCCGGCGTCGTCAACCTTCGCAACGATCTGACGACAAGCGGGGTGGATGGCGGAATCCCGACGGATTGGGATGATTGATCCGGGGTCCACCTCGCCTATACGCTGAACATCTGCGCGTGGGAAATATCCATCGCCTCACGCTCGGGTCTCGCGGTGACGCGCAGGAACAGCCGAAACCGCGTTCCAGCCGAATTGGCTTTTTGACGGATCCCCCTTTCCCGGCACCCAGAAGGTGGCCGCTGGCATCGACCGCCCCGCCGGTTTCGACAGATGGACCATCACAGCGCGCCTGGCTTCCGATGGATGAGAAAACAGACGGCCATCAAGGCTCCAGACGCCATATTTGACCGCGACGAAGCGAAACCGGTCACCTTCGGGCATGACCGCCCCCACGGCTTCGCCGTTGAATTCTATCACCTGTTTCTGCATGAGATACCGCTCCCGCTGCCGCTTGCCGCGACAATCATTCCATTCGTTGCGCATGGCGCAACAGACCGAGCCCTCGCCTTCAGCCAACCGTCTTAACGGATGAATTTGACGTTTGTTCCGGCCTGCGGAAAAAATAATCGGGAAGTCGCACACAGCGATTGGGTTCGGGAGAGTATGCCCGAACCCGCCGCCGCCTTTGTCAGGCCAGAAACCTGTCGGGCCTGAAAGGCTTGATATCGATCACCGTCTTCTCGCCAGTCATTTTTTCGGCGAGCGCGCGGCCGGTGATAGGGCCGAGCGTCATCCCGTGATGGGCGTGGCCGAAGGCAAACCAGAGGCCTTCGTGACGCGGTGCCTTGCCGATGATCGGCATCATGTCCGGCGTGCAGGGGCGCGCGCCCATCCACGGTTCTTCGTCGCGGCGTTCGGCAAGCGGGAAAAATTCGCGGGCGACGCGTTCGGCACGGGTCAACTGCACCGGTGTTTTCGGCGCATCCCGAGTGGCGAACTCGGCACCGGTGGTGAGCCGTATGCCGCGCAGCATCGGCGCCAGGAAATAGCCCTTCTCGGCATCAAGCACCCAGTTGTTGAGTTGCGCGCCCTCTTCCATGCCGTAGTGCATGTGATAGCCGCGCTTGACCGCCAGCGGGAAGTGATAGCCGAGCTTCCTGGTCACCGTATCGGCCCAGGGACCGAGCGCGACGACGACTTCCTTGGCTTCAACCGGTCCCTCCGGCGTCGCGACGCGCCAACCGGCACCCTCGAGAATATGCTCCAGCGTCGCGGCATCGCCGGCGACAAGGCGTCCGCCCAGCGATTGGAAATAGATGAGATACGCCTTGTTGAGGCTGTGCGGATCGCGGATCGACCAGGGGTCGGTCCAGCGCAGACCGCCGGTGAGGTCCGCCCTGATCGACGGCTCCATCGTCTTCAACTCGCTGCTCGACAGCTTCTGATGGTTGACGCCGAAAGCCGAGGAGAGCTTTTCCGCGTCCTTGTAGGCTGCATCACGCGCCGCCTCTGTACGAAAAACCTTCATCCAGCCGTCCTTGCGGATGAGGTCGCCGGCGCCCGACGCATTGATCAGATCGCTGTGCTCGGCGATCGAATTCTCGATCAGCGGCGCGTACATCGAGGCAATGTTCTGGTGCTGGGTAAAGCCGGAATTCCACCAGTAGCGAATGAGGAACGGCACAAGACCAGGCAGTGCACGAAAGTGGTAGTGCGCGTCGATGGTGTTGTTCAGCGCATAGCGGAACAGCGCGCCGAAATCGTGTGGGAAGCCGTAGGGAAAAACGCCCTCACGCTGGATCAGGCCGGCATTGCCATAGGAGGTTTCCTCGCCGGCGCCGCGGCGATCGAGGAGCACCACGGACTTGCCTCGCCGCGCGAGGTGGATTGCCGTCGACAGGCCGACGATGCCTGCGCCCAAAACAACGACGTCTGTCTTCATGTACGGTTCCCCAATTCTTAGGTCTGCTTATTTCTTCAATCTGTTCATGATCTGCTCGAGGAACCCGAGCATCAGCGCGGAGACCACGAAGGCGATGTGCATGATCGTCGCCCACATCAGTTGTTGGCTGGTATATTGCTGGGTGTTCAGGAAAATCTGCAACAGATGGATCGACGAGATCGCCACGATTGAAGAGGCTACCTTGATTTTCAGGCTGCCGGAATCGAGCTTGCCGAGGAACGACACTTCGGCATCGCCTTCGTCGAAACGGCTGACGAAATTCTCGTAACCGGAGATCATCACCATGACAATGAGGCTTGCGACAAGAGCCGCGTCGATGAGGCCGAGCATGGCGAGGATCATGTCCGCCTCGTCATAGGTGAAGACCATGATCGCCACCTTGTAGAACTTGTAGATGAAGGACACAGCATAGAGGGCAAGCGCCGCGACCAGACCGAGATAGAAGATCACAAGGAGCCAACGGCTCGACAGGATGATCCTTTCAACGATGAGTTCCAACGACTTCATGCTTCGCGCGGCTCCGGAGTGTGCGGTTGCGAGATCCTCCGGTCATGAATAGCCAAGCCCATGGCCTTCGGCAAGGCGGAAGCGGGCCTCATCGGACGGCATTGGAAGGCAGACGGAAAAGGGAGCGATGCTTTCACACCGCTCCCTTTTTGACGCATCACCTGAGATGGGATCAGGTTCTGCGCATCAGGCCAGCCACCAGCGAGATGACGAGAAATGCCAGGAACAGGAAGAACAGGATCTGTGCGATACCTGCAGAGGCGCCGGCAATACCGCCGAAGCCAAGAACACCTGCGATAATGGCAACAACGAGGAAGACAAGAGCGTAGTAAAGCATCGATAACTCTCCTTGATTTAATTCTTCGCTGACTAAACGCAGGAACAGAAACTTTGTTCCTGCGGAGGTTACGCCATGCCGCGTGCCACCGGGCGGACACACTATTCATTAACCAAGCTTGGGAAAATTGGCCCGATTTGACACGGATTAGCCATGCGCTCCACGGAACATTCCCGACGCAGGGAACGTTGTGAAGGCATCCAGCTCATGCGAGATAGTAAAATGACCGTATCAACAACCAACATCTGGAAATCTGCCGCAACCGCGGTCCGTCAACCAAACCAGATGCGTGAGAAAAATCTGCATATCGGCAGGACTTTGCGCGATCTGTATTTAGCGGAAGACATGCCTAAAACAGAAGGGACCTTTTCCCATCTGCTATCGGAGCTCGATGCAGCGGAAAAATCCAGCCGTGGTCGCGGCTGAATATAGCCGACCAAGCCAAACAAAAAAACAGCGGCCTGGGGCCGCTTTTTTTGTGTCTGCTCCTCAACCAGCCGCGCGATCGCGCGAACAGAAAACGGCGCCGCTTTGGCGCCGGTTTCAGAACCGAGCTAGTTTGCCGGTGTCGAAAGAATGATGCCTTGGGGATTGGCCTTGTAAGCCTCCGCGTCATAGGCCGCCTGGCTTTCCAGTTGCGCCTTGGTAAATGGCGAGTAGATCGTCATGGTGCCGCCGGCATCCGCCATCACCTGAACACTCCCAGCGCTCATGGCGACGGGCTTTTGCCCGATGCCGAGGAAGCCGCCGACATCGATGACATAGGCCTCGACCTTGCCGTCCTTGCTCAGAATGACGTCGCCGATTTCACCGACCTTGGTATCGTCGGCAACTTTCACGTCTGTGCCGATGAGCTTGTCGGCACTGAGCAGAGCCGGATCGACCAGTTGCATTTCATCGGGAGGCGTCGAGGCCGTCGTGCCGGGGTCTACTGGCGGATTGAGATCCGGATCGGTCATCTGCGGAGTCGTGCCGGTTGCGGGTTGCGTCGATTGTGAGGTCTGATCCGTTATTACAGGCGCTGCCGATGGCGCGGAAGCATTTTCGTCCTCCGGACCGGTGGCTGCAACCCCATCCATGATGGCAGTCCGCTTGAATTCAGGCGCGGCCTGGAGTTCCTCTTTGGTCGCGGAAACGACGATGATGCGCTGACCGTCCCTGTCCGACCACGATACGCGGTCGAAGTTGATCGCCACGTCCTTTTCGCCCATGCCGAGGAAACCGCCGACACCGATCACCAGTGCCTCGGTGCCGCCATTGGCGTTGATGACAACGTCGTTGACGTCGCCGATCGCTTCACCTTGCTCGTCAACCCCGGTGTAGACGGTTCTTCCAAGGACTGAACTCGCCAAGACCTGCTCGGGAGCTGCCGAGAGATAGCCGGCCGGGCCTTGTTTCGACGCTTCGGAGCTTGCTGCCTTGGCTGGATCAGCCGTTGTCGCGGCATCCTGTGCCCACGTATCTGCGATGAGAGCGCCAGAGGTGAGGAACGCGGCAAGTGCGGTGGTTGCCAAGAGAGTGCGGATCATTTTGTACTCCTTCATGCAAGTCTGGATAACGCCTGTCGGGCGGAAAACCGGTGTTCTGCCGGCTGCGATTGCCTTTGGAAAACGGAGCCTTCCAATTTTTGTTCCGAACTTTTATCGGCCGCACGATGCTTCGAACGTAAAACGGCACCCGGACGAATGGCCCGGATGCCGTTTCATTACTCACGAGGCCCCATGATCAATGGCGCGAAGACCATTCGTCGATCTGCCGCTCGGCTTCCTCTTTTTCGACGCCGTAGCGAACCTGGATTCGGCCGGCCAGTTCCTTGCGGCGGCCGTTGATCACGTCAAGATCATCGTCGGTAAGCTTGCCCCACTGGGTCTGCGCCTTGCCGCGATACTCCTTCCACTTGCCTTCGATCATATCCCAATTCATGACACTTCTCCTTTGGTTGGGTGCCGAGGAAACGGCGCGTCCCTTTGAAAGGTTCCGCCGTTTGCGGCGATCAATTGCTCAGGACAGCCTTGGTATCCGACTTTTGCGCGATGACGACCGGGAGGGCCGGATCGTCGAATGTCACCTGAACGTCCAACTCGTCCGAAGACGTGATGTCCCAGGTTATCGTTGCATCCTCGATATAGAGGGCTGGATCAATTTCGGCGCATTTGCCGTAGACGATCTTGTACGTGCCCCTGGCGTCGTTGATCGACGGCTGCAACAGTTCCTGGCATTCCTCGGCGGTTTCGAAACCGACGGCCGGCGCGGGCAATTCCTTGCATTCGATATTGCCCTGGGTACACCCGACAAGCATCATGATCGCTGCGATATGTTCCATCCTCGTGCTCCTTGCACAATGATTGCGCGGCAGGAGAACGGCGAGGAAGGGCAAGAAGTTCCGCCCCTGTGCCCCCGGGAACATTTCTTGACGAAGCGCGTTCTGACAAAGCGTCAAGGAATGCCTGGCGTGACTTGGTGAACCCGGATACCCGCGACCTCTACGCTCGCGCCTGCCCCAGACAACCAAACCTCCCAAGGCATCGTTGCTGACGCTCAGCAAAGGAATGCCCGCAATGTTGCGTCCCCCTTCTCCCCATTGGCTGTCCGAGGATCCGGGCATGAAAACTGTGCTCATCCATGGCATGGTCATGGCTCCGACATTCTGGAGTTGTTTCGCGCCGAGCCTTGTGCGGGAGGGGCGCGCCGCAGCCTATCCGCTTCCGGGCCACAGCCCCTGGACATTGGATGACCTTTCCCACGGTCTTGATACCGCAGGCATCGTCAACGCCTATGCGAAGGCGATCGAACGCGATTTCGACGGCGAGCCTGTGACCTTGATCGGCCACTCAACCGGCGGCTTCGTCTCTCTGCTGCTTGCCCGCTATCGTCCAGATCTCGTCTCCAATGTCATTCTTATGGGCGCGTTCGCCTGCGGGCGCTTTGAGGGGCAGGAGCGGCTGGCGTCGCGCATCCTCCGACTGCCGCTGCTTGGCCGGCATCTTTTCATCCGGCTCTTCACCCGCTGGATCGCCACGCACGAAACCTTCCGATGGGGATCGCTCGATTCTGTGTTCGACAAGACCGTCGGATGGGAAACGGAAGAAACAATCGCGGCGATGGAACAGGTTCGCGCGCACCTGCTAAAATCACGGGCCGGCGAAATCGCCGCTTTCGTTTCGTGGATGTCCCATACGTCGATCGTCGACGAACTGCCTTTGATCGACGTACCGGTGCTCAACATTATCGGCGCCCACGATGCGATCGTGCCGCCGTCGCATCAGATCCATCTCTCCGGCCGCCTGCCGCGTGTCCACACCGTCATCCTGAACAAGGTCGGTCATCTGCCTATGGCAGAAGCTCGCGACAAGGTCGACCAATTGATCGGCACTTTCCTCCTATTCGGACCACTGACCACAAAACGTAAGAATATTCTTACCGATACGACCGAACCTAAGCCCTTTGTAAATGCGCTACCCCTCGGTCTTTGATGAAGAGCGGGCGCTGGAACAAAATTGCGTGGGAGACGTTACCGCTCCAGACCCCATGGCCCGCCAAGGGGCTGAACTCGAAGAGGAAATGTCATGCTCGGTACAATTCTCCTGATTGTCTTGATTCTCTTGCTAATCGGTGCGCTTCCGAGCTGGGGCCACAGCCGCAACTGGGGCTACGGTCCCTCGGGTGGCCTTGGGCTGGTCGTCGTGATCCTCCTCATCCTCGTGCTGATGGGCCGTATCTGATCGGCCGCCATATTTCCCCGTCCAGACCATCAACATTTCCCCGTCCAGACCATCAACGCCTCTTGAAAAGGAACCAGTCATGAAAAAGATCCTCCTCGCAGCAGCCCTCATCCTTCCGCTTGCAGCCTGCACCCAGACGGAAAAGGGCGCCGGCATCGGTGCCGCTTCCGGTGCCATCATCGGGGGGGCGGCGACTGGGAATGTCCGTGGTGCCGCTGTGGGTGCTGCCGTTGGGGGTGTCGCCGGTGCCCTTATCGGCAATGCCACCGAGCCTGGTCGGTGCATCTATCGCGACCGTTATGGTCGCCGCTACGAGGCAGCCTGCTGATCAGACGGCCACGGGCAATCTAAAAACAGGAAAACGGGCTTCGGCCCGTTTTTCGTGTCCTGGTGGTTCAGGGAATTCAAGAGAATGGAAAGTCAACCATTGACGGCAGCGCTACCGCCGTGTTTTGCCGACCTGTTCGGCTTTGTCGAGTTTTTCAAGAAGGTCGAGAAACATGTCGGGAATGGGCTCTTGCTCGACTGCGCTGTAGAGGGCCCTCAGTTTGGAGGCGATCTGGTTGTGGGCGCTTGTCATGCCACCGCCGGCCACGCCAGCGCGCCGCTTATTTTCCGGGATGTCACTCATAGGCCGTTTCACTCCTGACCCCGTAGCGGCGATCGCGACGCTTCTACGCATCTTTTTCATACACCCAAAACGTTGCTATATTCCAAATTTTTAGGGGTTTCGCTTCAGCGTGCACACAATTCGTTCCGCAGCGAAACTTCCCATAAACCATAAAACATGTTCAAACCAATGCCATGTTTCGACTCGCAATAGCGTCAGACACCGGCAAATTTCGGCGCCATCATACTGAAGGAAGTCATAAATGTCACTTTCGATGCGGATCGCAGCCCACCTTCCCTATCTGCGGCGGTTCTCCCGCGCGGTGACTGGGTCGCAAACCTCCGGCGATGCGTATGTGGCGGCCGTGCTGGAGGCGCTCATCGCCGATATCACGCTTTTCCCACAAGGCCCCAACGACCGGGTCAATCTTTTCAAACTGTTCTGCTCGCTGTTCGACACACTGACCGTCGATCTGCCTGACGCGGCTTCGCCCTTCAGCTGGGAAGCGCGCGCGGCAGCAAACCTTTCAGTGATCCCGCCAGCAGCCCGCAAGGCGTTTCTGCTTGTCGCCGTCGAGGGCTTCACGCCAGATGAAGCAGCCGAAATCCTTGGCGTAACGGATGTCGAAGCCGCCGCGTTGCTGCGCGAAGCTTCGGAAGACATCTCGAAGCAGGTCGCCACCGAAATCCTGATCATCGAAGACGAACCGCTGATCGCCATGGATATCGAGGATATGGTCACCAGCCTCGGCCACAAGGTGGCAGGCGTGGCAAGAACCTACGGCGAAGCCATAACGCTCTTCGAGAAGACCGCCCCGAAGATGATCCTGGCCGACATTCAGCTCGCCGATGGCAGCTCGGGTATCGACGCGGTCAACGAGATTCTGAAAAGCACGACAGTTCCGGTGATCTTCATCACCGCATTTCCGGAACGTCTGCTGACGGGGACGAAACCCGAGCCGGCCTTCCTCGTGACGAAGCCGTTTAATCCGGAAATGGTCAAGGCGTTGATCAGCCAGGCCCTGTTCTTCGACGAGAACGCCCGCGCCGGCAAGCGCTGACGAGCTAGCCACCCGGTTGCGGCCGGTCGATTGCAAAGGCATCGAACCAGCCTTCCCGGTGGCCGGCGCAAAGCTCGGCCAGTATGTGCGCCGCCATGAAGCTGAACGTGATGCCGTTGCCGCCGTAACCATAGGCAGCAAGGATGCGCGGCATTCCGGGAACGGCACCGATCAGCGGCAGGCCGTCGTCCGTCTCGCCAAATGCGCCCGACCAGGAAAAAGCGATGGTCGGATTGGCGGCAGGCCAAAGCTTGACGAGACTGTCGACGAGCTCCGCAGTCTTCTGCGGCATCTTGCGGTCGCGCGCGGCCGGATCGACCGTATCGTCGTCTCCGCCACCGATGATGATGCGTCCATCCACTGTGGTGCGCGCGTAATTGTAATTTTCCGATGCTTCCCAGATCAGTTCGCCACCGGGCCATAGATTGCCGGGGTGCTGAGGTATAGTTGCCATCGCCCAGCTCGACGCCGTCCGGTGGGTCTCGGCCCGAACGAAATCCGGCATGACATATCCCGTGGCAAGAATGACATGCCGCGCCTCGACAACGAACGGGCCATCGGTCTCGACCGTCACTGTCCCCGGTGCGTCATGATAGGCCGTCACCATCGCATCGATGACCCGTGCACCGCGAGCGGCGGCATCGCGCAGCAGCCCCCAGGAGAGAAGCAGGGGATCGGCATCGGCGGATCCAGGCGACAGAATGGCAGCGGCGCGGTCTATACCGAAGCGCGACAAGAGTTCGGCGTGATCAAGCAAAGTGCCGGGCAAGCCTGCGCGCTCACGCAGCAGATACTCTTCCTGCAGTGCTGCAGGCCCTATATCCCCGGCGGCGATATACAGCGTGGGGCGTGGCCGGAAGGCGCAGTCAAAACCCAACGTGCCGGCCAGACTGGACAGCCCCTGCACGGCCGCGACGCTGCGCCGGTAGACGGAGGCCGCGCGGTCGAAACCATAAAATTCGGTCAGTTCGCCAAGTGTACAATCGATTTCCCATTGCAGCATCGCAGTGCTCGCTGCGGTGCTGCCAAGGCCGGGCTGCTCCCGATCGACAACGGTGACATCCAACCCACGTGCGGCAAGATGCTGGGCGGCAAGCGATCCCGTGATGCCACCGCCAACGACGAGCACATCCGTCTTTATACTTTGCGACAGGTGGGCGTGGCGGGGTGGGCGAAAGCCCCTGCCCCATGGTGCGCGGCCGCCATGAAGATCATCCTGCGTCGTATCAAGGGAGTCTAGCATTGGAGGCATGCGTTATCTTTCTGTTGCCGTCCGAAAGGCGACGACCGGGCACCCGCAAGGATGTCGCAGCTTTTCCCGTTATCCCGGCAGTTGCCGATCCGGCGGCTGGGTACGGACCTCGTTGAAGATGGTCATGGCGATCAATGAAAGCGGCAGTGCCAGCATGGCGCCGACGGCACCCCACATCCAGGTCCAGAAGATGATCGCAAGGAAGATCAGGAAAGGGTTGATTTCCAGCCGATGCCCTAGGATCGCCGGGGTTACCAGGTTTTCCATTACCAGATGCAAAAGGAAGAAGCCGGCTGCCGGGGCGAGCGCCAGCAAGAGGGCATCATGCGTCATCAGTCCGGCACAGAGAAGTGCCACTGTCATGATCGTGACGCCGAGATAGGGAATGAAGCTGGAAATGAAGGCGAACAATCCCCAGAGCGGCGCCATGGTCAGGCCGCCGACAAAGGCGATCGCGGCCGTGACGCTCCCAAGAACCACGTAGATCAGGCTCGCCGTCGAAAAATAGAACCCCACAGCGTTTTCCGTGGCATTCATGATCCGGATCGCGGCGAGGCGCCGGTCGCGTGTCGCAAAGGCGAGGATGATCGTCTTGCGCAAATGCGCGCGCCCCACCAGGAAGAGGCCAAGCGCCGCCATGAAAATCAGCGTCTGGATGAAGGCTGGCGTGACACCTGCGGCGATCAACCCAAGCATGGCGCCGGCATTCTGGATGGCAACGTCTGTCACGGCTTTTCCGTCGGTCCCGGCAATCGCTGTCTTCGCCCATTCGAAGCGCTGTATGTAGGGAAGGATGCGCTCGACCGCCCGCTCGAGTATCCCCGGGGCTTGCCCCGCTAGCGATGTCAGCGGTTCGATCAGCGCATTGATCAGGAAAAACAATCCGACGACAAAAATGATAGCGAGAAGCAATCCGCCGAGCGCGGGCGGCAATCCGAATTGTGCCAGTCGATCGGCGGCGAGCCCGAGGACCATGCCGACGACGATGGCAAGGGTTACAGGCATAAGGATCGCTTCCATCATGTAGATAGCCGCCGAGGCGAGGATGATAAACGTTCCGACGACACTCCATGCGACCACCAGGTCGAGGCCTGTTTTCGCCGACGTTTCCGGAATCTCAGCCTCGGCGACCTGTATCTCTATATCCGCCTGCTTTCGCTTCTTGAAAATCCCACTCCCCGGCAAGGCAGCATTCATCGTCTGTCTCTCCATCTGCCCGCTCCGGTGCGGTCTCTACCGGACGGACGAGTAAGATCAATATGCGGAAAACACCGGAGCGGAAGCCGCGCCGGGGTAGCGGCTATTAACTCGCTGCTTACGAAAAGGTTCCTGAAACCAGCGCGGAGTGGGGAACAATGCCTGCGCCGCGTTCATCATGTGAACGGGCAACCCCCTATTGACCAACAAGGAATCAAGCACCTGGCGATTGTCGAAGAGGTCATTTCGGGCCCAGCAGAGCATTTCCCGCCGAAGTGTTGTGCAGACACACGGCACGGATTTCACCTATGCTTCCGGTCCTTCACCGGAAAATAAAACCGTTTTGTATCCGCCTTTGGCAGGTCACGTCAGTGTCGTTCCGGAGGGAAGACATGGAGCGTCAGGGAGAACAGGCCAAGGCCCAAAATCACGACGATCAACGTGTTGGCGATGTCTTCCGACGTCGCTGGAAGGGCACCGAACCCCAGAACTGCAGCAATGAGCAGGAACAGGCATACCCTTGGCAACCAGTACAGCATGGCACATTCCCTTTGTTTTGGAGGGCATCCCGAAGGAGTACCCAGTCTAACGCGGGGAGGCCTGAATCGTTCCATATCCTTGCGTTCAACAGCGCGAAACTTTTGGCGTAGGCCCGGGTGATCCAATTGCTGACCGCGACATATCGAGGGCATAAGATGGAGACGGCCAGCGAGGAAAATCGCGCTGTCTTCCGGGAGCGACAATTTTCGGTCTCGTTGCAGCAGCAGACTCGTCGTCGGTCGAAAATGTGTTTCGCCTGACCGCGGGCCAGCACAAGGTCAAATGGGTGCGCGATAGCGAAGAAACCGGTTTTGCACACAGTTGACCCCAAACGAAAAAAGCCGGCGCTTACTAGCGGCCGGCTTTCTCCGAACTCAATCACCAAACTTAGAGAGCGGCGATGACGATGACTTCGACGAGGTATTCCGGGGTTGCCAGCTTGGCTTCGCCGGTCGCGCGTGCCGGCGTGTTGCCCTGCGAGGCCCAGGCATCCCAGACGGCGTTCATCTTCGGGAAATCAACCATGTCGGCCAGCCAGACGGTTGCCGACAGGATGCGGGACTTGTCGGTGCCGGCGAGTGCCAGCAGGCGATCAACCGAAGCGAGGGCCTGCTTGGTCTGCTCCGTAACATCCGAGCCGGCTTCGCCAACCTGACCGGCGAGATAGACGGTGCCATTGTGAACAACGGCCTGGCTCATGCGCGGACCGGTTTCGAAGCGTTTGATTTCCATTTTCATATTCCTCGTAAAATGCGGCTAGCCGCATGTGAATTGCTGTACGCAGGCGCTTTATCGCAGTTTCCCGATTAGTGGAACCGTATCGCGCGATGGCGACAACCAAAAATGCCGTTCAGGCGGCGTTTTTCCGGGCAAGGCGTGCCTTGATGCTTTCAACATCGGCGCGGGGCGTCGCTGCGAAAAGCGTCCTGGTGTAGCTGTGCTTGGGATCGCTGAAGACCTCTTCACGGCTGCCGTATTCGACGGCCTCACCGTAATACATGACCATCACGTCATCGGCGATATAACGTACCACTGACAGGTCATGACTGATGAAGACATAAGTCAGCTGGAATTCGTCCTGCAGGTCGGCAAGCAGGTTGAGCACCTGGGCCTGCACCGAGAGGTCGAGCGCCGAGACCGGCTCATCGAGCACCAAGAGCCGCGGGTTCAGCATCAGCGCGCGGGCAATGGCGACACGCTGGCGCTGGCCGCCGGAGAACATGTGCGGATAACGGCCGTAGTGCTTTTCCTCCAGCCCGACTTTCTTCAGCATCGCCATCGCCTTGTCGCGGCGGTCGTCGGCTTTCATATTCGTGTTGATGATCAGCGGTTCGGTGAGGATTTCGCCGATCTTCTTGCGCGGGTTGAGCGTGCCGTAAGGATTCTGGAAAACGATCTGCACCTTCCGGCGCATTTCAGGTGTGAGGCTTTCTCTGGCGATATCGACCTTTGCGCCATCGATCAGCATGTCCCCCGACGTCGCCGGATCGATCATGGTGACGATACGGGCAAGCGTCGATTTTCCACAGCCGCTTTCGCCGACGATGGCCAGCGTCTTGCCCTGGTCGACCGAAAAGCTCACGCCCTTGACGGCATGAACGGTCTTGGCCTTTTTAAAAAGGCTGCCCGGAATGTGATAATCGCGGGTGAGGTTTCTGGCTTCGAGAACATGGGTCATCGAACAGCTCCTGCAAAGATCTGGTCGTCACTGAGGAATTCCGCGATCGTCGGTAGGCGGTCGCCAGTGGCATTGTCCGGAAGCGCCGAGAGAAGAGCGCGCGTGTAGGTGCTCTTCGGGGCTTCGAACAGCGACAGCACATCCGCTTCCTCGATCTTGCGGCCCTTGTACTGGACGATGACGCGGTCGGCGGTTTCCGCCACCACGCCCATGTTGTGGGTAATGATGATCAACCCCATGCCGTGCTCCGCCTGCAGCCGCATAAGAAGATCGAGGATCTGCTTCTGGATGGTGACGTCGAGCGCCGTCGTCGGCTCGTCTGCGATCAACAGCTTCGGATTGCAGGACAGTGCAATCGCGATCATGACGCGCTGGCACTGGCCACCCGACATCTGGTGCGGGAAATGGCTGAGCCGCTCGGCCGGATTGGGGATGCCGACAAGGTCGAACAACTCGATGGCACGCGCCCGGCGCGCCGCCCGGTCGAGACCGAGGTGAATGCGCAACACTTCCTCGATCTGGAATCCCACCGTAAAGCAGGGATTGAGACTGGCGATCGGCTCCTGGAAGATCATGGCAATGTCCTTGCCGACGATCGTGCGGCGATCGGACGGTGACAGGCCGAGCAGATCGATACCGTTGAATTGCAGTTTGTCGGCGGTGACCTTCGCCGTCCAGGGCAACAGGCCCATGGCGGCCAGCATGGACACCGATTTGCCGGAGCCGGATTCACCGACGATCGCCAGCACTTCTCCGGCATTGACCTTCATCGATACGCCATCGACGGCACGGAAAGGACCGGCTGCCGTCTGGAATTCGACGACGAGATTTTCGATTTCGAATAGCGACATCATGACCTCTTCAACTTGGGATCAAGCGCATCGCGCAGGCCGTCGCCCATCAGGTTGATGGCAATAACGGTGATGAGAATGGCAAGGCCGGGGAAGGTGACAACCCACCAGGCGCGCTGGATGAACTCGCGTGCTTCGGCCAGCATCGTGCCCCATTCCGGCGTCGGCGGCTGGGCGCCCATGCCGAGGAACCCGAGGGCAGCCGCATCGAGGATCGCCGCCGAGAAGGCGAGCGTCGCCTGGACGATCAGCGGTGCGAGGCAATTGGGCAGAATGGTGAGGAACATCAGTCGCAGGGTGCCCGCACCGGCGACCCGGGAGGCGATGACATAATCCTTGGTGCGCTCCGACATGACAGCGGCGCGCGTCAGCCGCACGAAATGCGGCAGGTTGACGAGCGAGATCGCGATCATTGCGTTGACCAGGCCTGGGCCAAGAACCGCCACCAGCACGAGGGCCAGAAGCAGCGACGGGAAAGCCAGGATGATATCCATGACGCGCATGATGATCGTATCGGTGCGCCCGCGGAAATAGCCGGCGACCAGCCCGACGAGCACACCGGAGATCACCGAAAGCGTGACGACGACGAGACCGATGAACAGCGAGAAACGCGCGCCATAGATCAGGCGGGACAGGATATCGCGGCCAACGGCGTCGGTACCCAGAAAATAGGTCCACTGCCCGCCCGCAGCCAAGGCCGGAGGCAGCAGGAGAACGTCGCGGTTCTGGACGCTTGGGCTATGCGGCGTAACGAGCGGCGCAAGGATTGCCAGCAGCAGGATGATCACGAAGATCACCAGGCCGATCACAGCGCCCTTGTTGCGGGAGAAATAGAACCAGAACTCGGCAAGACCGGTCGGCGGCGTGGTGGTTTTGATTTCGGCGACAGCCATCAGACCCTCCTAGTGCCGGATACGGGGGTTGATGAAGCCGTAGAGCACATCAACGATGAGGTTCACGACCATGATCACGGCGGCGATCAGCATCAATCCGCCCTGCACGACCTGGTAGTCGCGTTTGAAGACGGAATCGACCATCCACTTGCCGATGCCCGGCCAGGAGAAGATCGTTTCGGTCAGGATGGCTCCGGCGAGAAGCACGCCGACCTGGAGCCCGATGGTGGTGACGACCGGGATCAGGGCGTTGCGCAGCGCATGCACGCCGATGACGCGGAACGGCGACAGGCCCTTCGAGCGAGCGGTGCGGACATAGTCCTCACCGAGCACTTCCAGCATTGCGGAGCGTGTCTGGCGGGCAATCACGGCCAGAGGAATGGTCGCCAGCACGATGGTCGGCAGGATCAGATAGGTGACGGCGGACTTGAAGGCACCCGCCTGCCCCGAGATCAGACTATCGATCAGCATGAAGCCGGTGACCTGCGGAAAGAAATACATCAGCGAGATGCGGCCCGAGACGGGCGTCCAGCCGAGATAGCCGGAGAAGAAGATGACGAGCAGCAGGCCCCACCAGAAGATCGGCATGGAATAGCCGACCAGTGCGGTTCCCATCAGCGTCTGATCCAGCCAGGTGCCGCGCTTGACCGCAGCCAGAACACCGGCCGGAACGCCAAGGGCGACGGCCAGGATGATAGCGCAGAGCGACAGTTCGATGGTTGCCGGAAACAGTTGGAGGAAATCTTCCAGCACGGCCCGTTTGGTGACGATCGAGCTTCCGAAATCACCGTGCAACAGGTTCACCAGATAGTCGAAATATTGCACGTAGATCGGCCGATCGAGGCCGAGGTCCGTCATGATCTGGGCATGACGTTCGGGAGACATCACACGTTCGCCCGACATCAGCATGACCGGATCACCGGGCAACAGGCGGATGAACGAGAACGCGATGATGGAAACCCCGATGAAGGTGGGGATCAGGACGGCCAACCGTCCGAAAATAAAGCGCAACATGGGCGTTTAGTCCAATTGTAAAAACCGGCGGCCCGAAACATTCGAGCCGCCGGAACTGCCACCGCGAATGCGGCAGACATAGTTTATATTAGATTACTCTGCGATATCCACGCCATTAAAGCGGTGAATGCCGAGCGGATCCATGGCGAAGCCGGTCACCTTCTTGTTCATCGGAACGAAGACGAGCGAGTGATCGAGCGTGTTCCAGGGGGCTTCCTTCTTGAAGATCACCTGGGCTTCTTCATAGTATTTCGTGCGCTCTGCGACGTCGGCGGTTGCCTTTGCCTTGGTCATCAGGTCGTCGAACTCCTTGTTGCACCACTGAGCACGGTTGTTGCCGCCAACGGCGTCGCAACCAAGAAGGGTGTCGAGGAAGTTGTCCGGATCGCCGTTGTCACCGGTCCAGCCGAGGATGGCGGCACCGTCGCGGTCCTTGGCGGACGAGAGTTTCAGGTACTCGGCCCACTCGTAGGAGACGATTTCAGCGGTCACGCCGATGTTGGCCAGATCGGCCTGCATCAGTTCTGCCGCACGCCGCGCGTTCAGCATGTACGGACGCGCGACCGGCATTGCCCAGATCTTCATCTTCAGATCCGAAACGCCGGCGTCTGCCAGCATCTTCTTTGCCGCTTCCGGGTCGAACTTGTCGTCTTCAACGGCATTGTTGTAGGACCACATTGTCGGCGGGATCGGGTTCTTGGCGACCGTTGCGGCTCCCTGGAACACAGCATCGACGATGGCCTGCTTGTTGACGGCCATGTTGAGTGCCTTGCGGACCTCAGCCTTGTCGAACGGCGGAACCAGCGTGTTGTAGGCGAGGTAGGAGACGTTCAGGCCTTCCTGCTCCAGAACCGTCAGGCTCTCGTCCTTCTTCAACTCGGCAACGTCGGCTGCATTCGGATAAGCCATGATGTGGCATTCGCCGGCTTTCAGCTTCTGCGCGCGAATTGCGGCATCGGTGGTGATCGCGAAAACGAGATCGTCGATCTTTTCCTTGCCGGCCCAGTAGTCAGGGTTGGCCTTGTAGCGGATCGCAGCGTCCGTCTGGTAGGCGACGAAGGTGAACGGGCCGGTGCCCAGCGGCTGCTGGTTCAGCAGTTCCATCTTGCCGTCGGCAGCCAGCTTGTCGGCGTATTCCTTCGACATGATGGAAGCGAAGTCCATGCCGAGGTTGGCGAGGAACGGTGCTTCCGCCTGCTTCAGCTTGAACTTGACGGTGAGGTCATCGACCTTGGTGATCGATTGGATCAGGTCCGGGAAGCCCATACCTGCAAAATACTCCCAGGAAGCGCCGGCAACGTACTTGTTCCAGGGATTGTCTGCCTTGTACTGACGCTCGAACGAGAAGATCACGTCGTCTGCGTTCAGCTCGCGGGTTGGCGTGAAGAATTCGGTGGTCTGGAACTTGACGCCCGGACGCAGCTTGAAGGTGTACTCCGTGCCGTCGGACAACACTTCCCAGCTTTCAGCGAGGCCCGGCTCGAGTTCCGTCCCGCCATGCTTGAATTCCACCAGTCGGTTGTAGACCGTGCGCGACGATGCGTCGAAGGTCTGGCCGCCCGTGTAGAGGCCTGGATCGAACCCTTCCGGCGATGCCTCAGAGCAATAAACCAACGTCTTCGACCATGCAGAACCGGCCATCAATGTGGCAATTGCGGTTGCGGCAAGGAGAGTAGAGAGCTTTTTCATGAGTTTGCTTCCCAGCTTTGTTCTTGTTCTCGTATTTTTCTGACGCAGAAGCCGTTGTTTCCGGTCAAGGCCGGATGGAACGACATTTGATCGGGCAATGCAATAAGTATCCGGAAAAATTTGTCCAATTGGAAAATTCCTTCCGAATGTGACGGAGACGACGCCGTTTACGACTTTTTCTTTCGAAAACCGCAAAATCGAATCAGTCCCGACACGCACGAAAAGTCAATCCCAATTTACACGGATAGCGATAGAGTGCGCACCATGGCATAACCGATTTGCGGGGCGGGGAGGACTGCCAAACTTTTATCTGCCAGGCGGGGATGGATGAAGGTGATTATATGCGGTCCTCCCTCTCGCCAGCGCCGCCCTTGTTTGAATCCGATGGTTCAAAATCACCGACAACTTCCGTTTTCAATTGAGATGCCAGTTGCTTATAGTGAACCGCACGTTAGACTGACGGTCGCGGGATACTTGGGGGACGGCCGCGTCGTGGCAACTCTTCTGAAAAACCACCGACGATACCATTTTGACAGCGATTTGGAGAAAGCTCTCAATCGGGTCGATTTCTTTCGAATTTTCCACATGATGTCGCTCCGCTATGGTTTCGACCATTTCGGCATCCTGCAACTCGGAAACGAGGGCGATGCCTGCATGCTGACGAACCGGCTGGTCCTGCACGATCTCCCCTCCGGGCTGGCGGAAGAATATGACAAACGCCATCGTTTCGGCGATTCCGTCGTTTTCAAGAGCCTCCATACCTCATCCATTCCTTCCATGTGGAAGGCCGACGATCCGCATCTTGGCCATGGCAGCAATCTTCTCGGCCAACTTGGCTTCGACATGCTGATGTGCGTGCCGGTGACCGGCCTGAATGGCGCGCGTTATGCCGTGCTGTTTCTGGGAGACGGCGAAGACATGGACCAGCAGGCCCATTTCGCGCTCTGTTATGACGCCGTTTGCGCCTTCGATTATTTCTACCGGCTGGTCCTGTCCAACAAGGCAGGCTTGGGCCTGACGCCGCGAGAGACGGAAATATTGCGCTGGATCTCGCACGGCAAAACCGCGAGCGAAATTGCGCTGATCGTCTCCGTCTCGGAACACACTGTCAATTCGCATACGGCGACAATCCTGAAGAAGCTCGACGTCGTCAACAGAACCCAGATGGTGGCCAAGGCGATACGGGAGCAGATCATACAATGACGATAGACCTGCAACCGGTCCACATCCTGCTCGTTGACGACGAACCGGCCGAAAACCTGATCATGCGCGGCGTGATGAAAAAGGTTTCGAGCGCAGAAATCCATCTGCACTATTGCGAAACGATCGATGCCGCCCTCGATTTCATCAAGTCCGGAAAACCTGTCTCCATGGTGCTGATGGACAACCGTCTGCAGCCGCAGGCGGACTTTCGTGAAACCGTGCCGGCCATGCGCCAACAAGGGTTCATTGGCCCTATCGGGGTGATTTCCTCATCGCTCGCCGATCCCTATTTCCAGAAATTCGAGGAGTACGGCGCCGATTTCCGTATCGACAAGGCGGAACTCGATCCGACCGCGATCGAATTCATCCTTCGGGAATATGTGACGAAATCATAGACAACAAAAAGCCCGGATAAACCGGGCTTTTTGTTTGGACAGTGGTTGATTTCAGGCTGCCGTCTTCGGGTGCGTGATCTGGTCGAGGCCAAGCAAAAAGTTGATCTGCGGCCGCGCCTTCACCAGGTCGTCGATCGAATATTGCTGCAGCACTTCGAAGAACGCATTCAGCGCCTTGCGGAGCGCCGAGTTCAAACCGCAGCTATCGACCAGCGGGCAATCGATCTCGCCTGCCTCGAAACACTCTGCCATGGCAAAGCTGTCTTCAGTCACCTTGACGATATCGAACAGGCTGATATCGGCGGCCGGTTTAGGCAGGCGCACGCCGCCATTGCGGCCGCGCACCGTCTCAACCAGGCCGGCCTTGTTGAGCGGCTGCAGGATCTTGAAAAGGAAGAGTTCGGACACTCCATAAGCCTTCGCAATTTCCGGAATGCGGCTGAGATGGCCGTCATTGGCAGCGCAGTACATGAGCATGCGGACTGCGTAGTTCGTTTGCTTCGTCAGACGCATCATTTACTCCAGGCTTCGACATTTCGGCGCCCCTCGGTTCGGATGAACCTGTGAGCCTATTGCAGCACTCAAGAATTCGTAAGCATGCGCCGATTCTACCGGCTATGTCACACTCTGCCTCTTCATATAGGACGGATGCTAGTTTGGAACAATTCCAAAAAGCAGAAAATCGTCCGGAAGTGATCATGATCAGCTTCCTGTCGACTGTCCACCCTCCAAACGGGAGAAAATCGACGTTACAAATCAAGCTAGTTCCGACAATCGTGGCACCGGACTAGTTTTCCGTTTTCGTCCGATGCAACTCTGCCTCGTATTCGCGAATCGCTTTCTTGCGTTCCGGGGTGCCCGGATGCGTCGACAGAATATTCGTATCAGATGTATCGCCGAGCTTTTTCTCGATGACCTCGAAGAAGCGCGCGATAGCGGTGGGATCGTATCCGGCTTCCTGCATCAACTCGACCGAATGGCGGTCGGCCGCCGCCTCCGCCTCTCTCGAGTACGAGAGCGCCACGAGACCACCACCCTGGACGAGCAGATCCTCGACACTGTCGCCCACATCGCCGGCGATCAACATGATCAGGCCGGCCATGCCGGCAGCCCGGTAGATTTGGCGTAGGCTGTGCTCCAGTTCGACATGGCCGATCTCGTGTGCCAGCACGCCAATCAGCATCTCCGTATCGCCGTCTGCGAGTTCTATCAGTTCATCGGTGATGATCAGCGTGCCGTCCGGCAGCGCGAACGCGTTCGGCCCGATCGCCCCGCCCGTGCGGAAATTAAGCGTATAGGCAGAGGCGCCGCGGGCTGACTTCGCCGCGATACGGGCAAACCCGTCCGAAATCGCGCGCCTCTTCGCCTCATCCAGCTTTGTTTCGTCGAGCATCGTGCGGTCCAGCGTTTCCAGCGTGCTGACGGACATCAGCTTCGGCACGACCGGTGGCGTAACAGCGACGGCGACTTCAACGAGCACCGGAAGTGCGAAACGATAGACCAGACCGGACAGCAGAAAAACGGCCACAACAAAGACCAGCAGGCGCGGATGAAACCGCTCGAGGCCATGGACGAACCCTGCCCTCTTCCGCCCGTTCGCCAGCAGAAGATGGTCGATGGCATCGTTGTCCGTGGTTTCGAACAGCGAACCATCGGGAAACTCGATACGGCGCGGGATCGATCCGACCCGCGCCGAAATATCGAGGGCCGAAAAGCGCGCAGACGCCAGTTCCTCGGCATCTGCTGCTAGCGCCTTGATCTGCCCGTCCCTTTCGACAAGACGGGTCTCGACCGAGCGACTGGAACCGCGCGGATGCCAATCACCATGGCAGATCGGCTTTTCATCAGAAGCCAAAATCGAAGCCCTCGAAGTCCATGAATTCGGCACCGACGGCAGATCCTTCCTGTTCGACCGCAGCAAGGATTTCGCCGACGTCGCCATCGAAGCGGACTGCCGTATGCTCGTTCACATAACGCGCCAACCGAACCGCTGCCCAGGGGCGCATCAGGCCAAGTGTCAAAACCGTGACGATCACGTTCGATACCGCGATCCACACATAGCGGAACCGCGACAGATCGCTCTTGAGTTCGTGTTTGCCGTCAAAGAGCGTCGCCGACCACGCAATATTGCGCACACCGGCGCGATAGAACAGAGCTGCGATGCCGAAAGAAAGCAGCACGGCGAGATAGCCAATGATTCCCAGGAAAAACATGGACGCCTGGAATTCCGGCGAGATCGCGTCCGGATTGTCGATGATTGCGACAATCAGCGGCATATTGGCGACCACCGCGACGCCGATAACCAGCATGCCCAGCACAACGATCAGCGCCGAAAAGAACCATGTCTGGTAGATCGGCCCAAGTTTTAGATACGTCGCAAAAGGCCTGCCGCCATAGCGCAGATTGTTGGCGAGGTAGCGATACATCCAGCGGCTGGCGAGCGGCGCCAGAATACCGAGCGAAAGCACCGCCATGACAGGACCGGCCATGAAGGCGACGAAGGCGCCGCCCATCTTGCCGACGAAATCGAAACGGACGTTGCGATAGCTCGTTACACGAGCGCTGAACCGCAAGCCGCGCATGATCAGCCACGGGAAGAAGAAGAGAACAATGACGCCGAGTGCAATGCCGGCGATCGGGAACGCTGTCAGCAGGATATTGTAGACAATCAGATAGCCGAAGACGATCAGGCGGCCGATGAAGATCTGCTTGCCCTTGGCATGATACTCGAAGGCGCGGCCGAGCAGGACTGTATTGCCGTAGAAATAACGGTTGCGCCGCACCTTGGCCCAGGCGGAGTAGATGCCAAGCGTGATGATCGTCAGAAGAACGTTGACGATCCAGATGCCGAAATATTCCGCGGCATTTCCGGTAAATGACAGCCGGTGAAAATCCCGCGATGCAGCCGGCAAAGGTGCCGTTTCGGTTATGCTCATAGTCGCCCCTCTCGCGTATCATGGAATGCAATCAAGAACGGCCGACTATCCCCCGATATTCGGCCGCTCGCCGCAAGTCTTAAACGGCTGCCATCACAGGTCAACCGTGAGTAGGCAATCACAACAAAAAAGGGCCTCCGCAAGGAGGCCCAATCAGGAAGGATTTCAGTCTGGTTATTTCATCGTCGGGATGGAGAACTCAGCACCGTCCTTGATGCCGGACGGCCAGCGCGAAGTGATCGTCTTGGTCTTGGTCCAGAACTTGATCGAGTCCGTACCGTGCTGGTTGAGGTCGCCGAAGGACGAGGACTTCCAGCCACCGAAGGAGTGGTATGCCAGCGGAACCGGGATCGGCACGTTGACGCCGACCATGCCGATGTTGATGCGCGAAGCGAAGTCGCGGGCCGCATCGCCATCGCGGGTATAGATCGCGACGCCGTTGCCATATTCATGCTTCATCGGCAAGTCGAGGGCTTCCTCGTAGTTCTTGGCGCGAACCACCGAGAGAACCGGCCCGAAGATCTCCTGCTTGTAGATCTCCATGTCCGGCGTGACGTTGTCGAACAGGCAGCCGCCGACGAAGTTGCCGTTTTCATAGCCCTGAAGCTTGAAATCGCGGCCATCGACGACGAGATTGGCGCCTTCTTCGACACCCTTGTTGATCAGGCCGAGGATGCGCTCCTTGGCTTCCTTGGTGACGACCGGGCCCATGTCGGCCTTCTCGTCGGTGTAAGGGCCGATGCGCAGGCTTTCAACCATCGGGGTCAGCTTTGCGATCAGGCGGTCGGCGGTTTCCTTGCCGACCGGAACGGCAACCGAGATCGCCATGCAGCGCTCGCCGGCCGAGCCGTAACCGGCGCCCATCAGGGCGTTGGCGGCCTGGTCCATGTCGGCATCCGGCATGATGATCATGTGGTTCTTGGCGCCACCGAAGCACTGGGCGCGCTTGCCGTTCATCGCAGCCGTGCCATAGACGTAACGGGCGATCGGCGTCGAGCCGACGAAGGAGACGGCCGAGATATCCGGATGCGTCAGGATCGCATCGACCGCGCCCTTGTCACCGTTGACGACGTTGAGGATGCCAGCCGGCAGACCGGCTTCAATCATCAGTTCGGCCAGGCGCATCGGCACGGACGGATCACGCTCGGAAGGCTTCAGGATGAACGCGTTGCCGCAGGCAATCGCCGGCGCAAACATCCACATCGGGATCATCCCCGGGAAATTGAACGGCGTGATGCCGGCGCCGATGCCGACGGCCTGGCGGATCGAATACATGTCGATGTTCGGGCCGGCACCTTCGGTGAACTCGCTCTTGGCGAGGTGCGGAATGCCGATGACGAATTCGCAGACTTCAAGGCCGCGAATGACGTCGCCCTTGGCATCTTCAATGGTCTTGCCGTGCTCGCGCGACAGCATCTCGGCCAGTTCGTTCATGTTGTCGTTCAGAAGCTGGACGAACTTCATGAAAACGCGGGCGCGACGCTGCGGGTTGGTGGCCGCCCACTTCGGCTGTGCAGCCTTGGCGTTCTGAACCGCTGCATCCATTTCCGCTTCACTTGCAAGCGCCACGGTAGCCTGAACTTCGCCGGTTGCCGGATTGAAGATGTTGCTTGTGCGGCCGCTGGTGCCGGCAACGCGCTTGCCGCCGATGAAATGACCAATCTCGTACATGGGTGATCCTCCTGATCTTGATTATGGGGTAAGTGTCGCACTACAATATACACAAATCAACGCGCGATATTCAGGAACCGTTGTGCAAAAACTAATGCCCGCATCTACAAGCGCAGAGGTCTCCGCAATGAAAACCGGTACCGAGAGGATCGTGAGGATGGCAGAGCTGGAAATCGATCCGGCTCGGATCGAGGCCTATACCGCCCTCTTGACCGAGGAGATCGAAGCCTCTGTTGCAAAGGAACCCGGTGTCCTCATGCTGCATGCCGTCTCGGTCAAAGGCACGCCTGAGAGAGTTCGTATCCTTGAAGTCTATGCCAGCCAGCAGGACTACGAAGCCCATCTTCAGACGCCGCACTTCCTCAAATACAAAACGCTGACGGCCGGCATGGTGACATCTCTCGATCTTATCGAGGTGGACCCCATCGTCATGTGCGCCAAATGAGGAATGCTGCATGAACTGGGATGATGTCCGCGTCTTCCTGGCCGTCGCCCGCAGCGGTCAGATCCTGTCAGCCTCCAAGCGGCTGGGCGTCAATCATGCGACGCTGAGCAGGCGTGTGACCGCGCTGGAGGAATCGCTGAAGACGCGGTTGTTGATCCGCCGGACCAATGGCTGCGACTTGACCGCCGAGGGCGAGATCTTCCTGCATGCGGCCGAGCGGATGGAGACCGAGATGCTGGCCGCGCAGGCGCAGATCGGCCGGATCGACACGGCAATTGCCGGAACGGTCCGCGTCGGCGCTCCGGATGGCTTCGGGGTGTCGTTTCTTGCCCCGCGCCTTGGGAAGCTGACGGCGCGCTTTTCCGAACTCCGCATCCAACTCGTGCCGGTGCCTCGCTCCTTTTCACTGTCGCAGCGTGAGGCGGATATTGCCATCACACTGGAACGGCCCGAACAGGGAAGGCTGATTTCGTCGAAGCTCACGGACTACACGCTCGGGCTCTACGCATCGCAGGAGTATTTGGCCTCCTATGGAGCGCCCGAAACCGTCGATGATCTAAAAAGCCACCGCCGCATTGGCTATGTCGAAGACCTGATTTTCACCGCGTCGCTGAATTTCACCGGCGAGGTGATGCGCAGCTGGGACGCTTCCTTCGAGATTTCCAGCGCGACGGGCCAGACAGAGGCCGTGCGCTCCAGCGCCGGCATCGGTATCCTGCACAACTATATCGCCCGGCAATATCCCGAACTGATCCGCATCCTGCCGGAAACCACGATCCGCCGGGGCTACTGGACCACCTATCACGAAAGCGCCCGCGACCTCGTCCGGGTTCGCACGGTCGTCGACTTCCTTCAGGAACTGGTGACGGAGGAGCACGGCATCTTTCTCTGAACGCCTTTACTCAACCGCAGACGCGACGGCTGCCGGCATGGGAACGAAAGACGGCTTCATTGCCACCTTTGAAACAGCCTGCATAGCGACCGCAGGCGACACATCCGTGGCGGCCAGCGCAGCCGCCTCTCCCGGCATCGGTACCTTGACGGCGTTGGCGATCGTTTTGTCTTCAGCCGCCACCGGTCGGGATGACGCTTCCTCGATGACAATACGCTTCGAGGTAGGGCGAACCTGCTCGACGGCTTCCGCGACGGAAGGCTCAGTAGCCTGTTCAACACGAGACCGCGACACATAGAGCGGAGCCGCCGCGGTAGCGCCGGAACCGGCGGCAAAGCGCAGCGTTTCGAATGTCTGCGACGAAACAGGCTTGATCCGCAATCCCTGCATTAGAACGACGATACGCTCCTGCGGCATAGTCGGACTGCAATAGCGGAGCCGGATCTGGGCGGCATAGCCCGCCCCGACGAGGCCTGCAGTACCGTTCGGGGTGATGGTTTTCGCCAGTTGCCAGGCGTAGAGGCAGCTACCACCCTTACCAATCGCGCCGGTTGCATAGCCGAACACGCCATAGGCATTGTCGGCGATCACAGGACTGATCCGCATCCGCACGCCTGAAAGCGCGGTTCGCATTTCCACGGCGATCTCGGATTGCGACGGCGCGCCCCGGAAACTCTTAGCCCCCGTGCCAATGGTTACTGTCAAAGCATTCTCGCCCGCAAGGTCGGTGGCATTGGCATAGAGGATGGTTTGTTCGACGCGATTTTCGCCGACTGTCTGCCGCACGGACGCGGCCTCAATACCCGGCACGATCGCCAGCGCATAGTCAGCGGAAACCGAATTTGCCAGAGATGGGCCGTCCGCTTTCAGCGCACCAGTCCGCAGGAATGGATCATCGACCACCGTGCAGGCGGCAAGCGGAAGCATCGCTACGAGGATGAGAAAAAGCCTGTTCATCGGCGTGTATCCCACTGGCTCGTCACCATCAGACCCCGGCGGACGCCGGCATCGGAGAGATGGTCGTTGAGGCGCTGGAACACCTGCTTTGCCATCGTCTTGTTGCCGAGGTGATAATAGGCCCAGCCACGAAGCTGGCTGAGGTCGGCAGGCTCGGCGACAAGACTGGCGCGAGCGTTCAACGCGTCCAACGTGTTCTGATACTGTTTCTGGTCGAACGACGCGCGCGCCCGCTGGAAGTAGATCTCTGCGCGAATTTCACGGTCGCGCTCGGCACCAAGCGGATAGGCCGCCAAAATGGCTTCGGCATCATCCGTGAGACGGCCACGCAGCAAAGTCAGCGCCGTGCCATAGGCCGCATCGGCCCGTATCTGTCCGCTGGCATTCAGCCCCAGCGCAAAGGAGGCTCGCGCTTCGGAAAGGCGGCTCAAGCCGAGATAGCACCATCCGCCGATCTGCGCGGCGTCGGGTGACAATTGCCCCCTCGCCTGTAGGTCATTGAGATCGTTGATGCAGGCGCTGTAACGCTTGGCCTGGAAGTTGCGGAAATAATTGGCCTGGATCGCGCCGCGTGGCTTGACGACGGAAGCTGCCTTTTCTCCCTTTGGCGGAGACGCGGACTTGATCCTGGTCCAGATATCCGGATAGGCCGAGACGTATTTTTCCTGAAGCGCTGCAAACTCCTGCTTTTGCGACAGGCGCAGGTAGGACAGCGCCAGCCCCTTGACGCGCGCCGGTGCCGCCTTCCAGTCGACGGCCTTCTGGAACCAGGCGGACGCGGCCTCATACTGCTTGGAATTATAGGCATACCAGGCAAGAATTTCGGCGTGATCGGCGTTGAGCGTCTGCAGGATCGTCGTTGAATAGGAGGCGACGATCTTGTCGTCGATCACAGCCATGTCGGGCTTTGCAAAACGCAGAGACAGCGCGTTCATCAGGAATTCCGGATCACCGGAGAGGTCCTGCAGGTGGGTCGCTGCCACCTGATAGGCTTCCTCCTCGAAATTCTGTGCGGCGAGGCTGAGGTAAAGCCCCTTCGCATTTGCGGCATCCGCTTGCATCTCCAGCGCCTTGCCGAACCATTGTGCACTGACGGCTGGCTGCTTGATCTTCAGGTAATACCAGCCAAGCAGCGCCATATCCTCGGCCTTTGGAGATGCTGCCGCCTTGAGCGGAGCAAGCTGATCATCGGATAAAGGCGTTGTCTGCTTTTCATCGGCGTTGAAATCGGCGACGGTCTTGCGCAGCAGATCGAAGGCGACTGGCTGCAAACCGGCCTGCAGGGCCGGTGTGACAGCAAGCTTCTGCATGACAGCCTGGACTTCCGAGGCGGGGAAATCGCGGATGGCCTTCTGCAAGGTGGTGACGAGCACCGTATCCGGCAGGCGCTTGTCGCCTTCGCGCAGCAGAATGCCGCGATACACGTCCGCCAAGGGCTGCTTCATACCCGTCTGCGAATAGGCATCAATCAATGTCCAGAGCAGATCCACCTCCGTTTCGGTCGGAGGATCAATGCCGCCCCCGGCCTGGATGACATCCGTCCAGTTCTTGGCGGCCGCCGCTTCGGTCATCAGCACACGCTGTTTCCTGCGCGCCAGCTTTTCAGTGAAATCGGCAGTCGGCGCCCAATCCGGTGTTTCGCTCTTGCGGCGAATGATCTCCGCATCAATACCGGTGAAATCGCTCCTGTCGAAGAGCTGCCAGAGCGCGGTCTCATCGATACCGCGCGCCGACTGTGGCAGGAACAGATCCTGTGGCATTTCGAATTGCGGGAACTTGAGCCGCAACCGAGCCGCTTCGGCTGCGACGCGGTCATCCTGTTTCTGTTCCGCATAATAATAGAGCGCGGCCGTCTCAACCTCGTCGGGCTGGCTCACCGCTTCCGATGTTCCGGCGGTCTGCTCGCCGCGCTCACCTGCTGCAGGTTCGATTTGCCCTGCCACGGCGGAGGTCATTGCCTCATCCACGAGCCGGAAGGAACCGGCCGCCTGCGTCAGCAATGCAGCCGAATCCTCGGAAAATGCCGTCGCCGGCAGAAGCAGGCTCGATGCGGCCAAAAGCGCGACCCAGTGTTTTTTCACCATGATCATTGATCCGACCTCACACCCTTGCGCGGAATGGCAAGCCCGAGCCATGTGGCGAAGACGCCCATCGAAGCGACGATGAGCAGAACGTAGAACTGGAAATTATCGGAGAACCAGGCCGCGGCCAGACGGCGGATATTGCTGGGGCTCTGATCCGTCAGGCCGGCGATGAAATGCGAACCGGCTGGCATGGTGTTGACCGCAAGGCTCGCCGTTTCGATTTCGGCCGAGCCGCCATTCAATCCCGCCCAGATGTCGGGTTCGACAAGCCGGCGAACGCCAAGCGCAATATCGGCGGGCGAGCCCGCATGCACTACGGTCCATACCGCCTCGCCTGAGGGCGACGGGGTCTGTGTCAGGGTCAGGAGAGAATGCCCGGGCTTAAGCGTCGCCGCCTGGCCAGAGCCGTCCTGGTAATTCAGCCATTTGCCGAAGCGTGTTCCGGCCGCGGCAAACCAGCTCTGCAGCTTCGACGTGACGGACAACTGGTCTTGCGGGCGAGTGGTCGATTTCCGGAAGGCATCCAGCAATGCACTCGAATCGTCACCGTCCTCATCAGAGCCTGCCGCGAAATCCGTACCACCGATCGCTGCCGTCTTAAGAGGGTCGGTGTCAGCGATCGATGCAGCCATCCCATTCGATAAGTACGCATCGAATGGGAAGGCACTCTTGCTGGCATTGCCGAGATCCGCAAAGGCGTTTTGGGTGGTGATCACCAGCGCATTGCGGCCTTCCGAGGGGCTGGCAACGCCCAGACGTATATCTGCATTCAACGGATTGCGGGCAACAAGTGCCAAGCGGGACAGCATTGTAAGAGCCGCACCGGCAGACTGCGCATCCGGCCGCTCGACAAAGATATCGAAGGGTTGGCCGTCGGCATAGGGATAGGCATTACCAGCGAAGGCGCCGATATCCGGCAACCGACCGATCCGAGCCAGCGCCGGGATTTCGATCGTCGTATCCTGCAGGAGAATGAAACGCAGCCGGGTGTCGTCCCTGGCTTCCGGCGCGCACGCCGTGTCCGCCTCGACCGGTAGTTCGGCCAGAAGCTCGACCTTGTTGTTGCCCGGACGGAACGCACGCAACGGCAGCTCGATCAGCTTGCCACTAAATTGCTCCCCTTCGGCGTTTCGGAACGGATAGCTCGTGACGACACGGTCGTTGACGCGAACCAGGAATTGCGCCGTGCGCATGAGGCCCGGTGACGTAGCGGCGTGTAATTTCAGCCCGATCGTCGCATAATCGGCCGGATAGAAGTCCGCCGGCATGACCATGTTGAACCTCGTCCGCGACAAACGCCCGGAAAACACGCGGGTTTCATAGCCGGTGTCCGCCAGCGTATAGCTGCTGGAGGCGTCGGCGAGGATCGTTCCGGATCGGGTGGAAAAGATGCCGCTGTCGAGGCTGTCCTTCAAGGGGCCGCGGATTGCCTGAAGCAGCTGGCCACTCATTTCGGCGCGCGTGGCACCGCGCAGGCTGACCGTGGCACGACCGCCTTCTCCCGCGTCCTTGACCGAAAAACCATAGGGCATCGTCTGCGTATCGGCATTGCGCGCCTGCGCGCGCGTCTTGTCTGTCGAGACATAGAGGTCGATGCCGGGACCGCTGCCGGGCTTTTCGCCGACGCTGACCGCAAGATCGTCCCGATTGAGAAACAGCGCCAGCGTTTGCAGAACCGGGGCCGCATCGTTCAGCATCTCGGCGGTTGCCGTCTGCGGCAGGATCAGCCGGATGTCGGTAACATTCGCGTCCGTACGGGCGACCGTGAGCAGATCGTCGAAGGAACGGAAGCCGTGGCGGTTGGCGGCAACGAAACCGCTCGTCGCGGGATCGAGTTCACTCCAGAGCTCGTAGGTTGCCTCCAGCGAGCAATCGACGCGATGAAACTGGCGCGCCCGCAAAAGCACCTGGTTGCGGCCGGGCTTCAGGACATCCGCGCCAACCCTCAATGCTTCCGTCTTGAAGCCATTTGGCGAGGCGATGCGGAACGTGCCCGCAGCCTTGCCGTTGACCTCCACCTCCATCACGGAGGTGTCCGGCAGCACCGAAACCGCATTGCGATAGGCAAGCGCGAGCTGACCACCGCTCGCGGCTTGTTCAGCCGAGAGATTGAAGCTCAGCCTTGCGACGTCGTCCTCACCGGACAAGTGATAGGCCGGCAGCGCCTGTTCGAACGGCACAATGAGTCCAATTGCTTTGGAAACCACGGGTTCCACCAGTGCCGGGCGCGTCGACAGGATGCTTTCGCTTTCGCCTGGGACCGTGCGGGTGATGGCGGGCGCAACCTCCAGAAGGCTCTGGGCGGACAGCTGCGACGTTTGGGCGAGGATCAAAACAAGCGACATGCCCGCGGTTCGAGCGCGAAGGGATTTAGCCATAGAGTTGCGCTCCTGTGTGAACCGGGCCGGTTTCGGCAGCTTTGGCAGGCAGGGGCACGTGGACGATCTTGTTGTCGTTGAGCACCATCGGGACATCCTCGAAGGACTGGACGACACTCTCGCGGATCAAGCCGACGCTATAGCGAATGGCCCGCAGCGATTCTGTCAGGCTCCAGAGCGCAAACCGGCTGGTGCCCCAGAAGAAATTCTTCCGGATCTGTCGGCGGATGAGCCGATCCTGCAGCACGGACTGATCGGAATACATCAGTTCGGCAATCGCCATGACCGTTTGCGGCGTGCGTTCGGCATAGGCAAAGCCGCAGATCGCCGCCTTGTCGAGCATCCGGCGCGAGCGGTAAACGACGTTAAAAGTCACCGTCTGGCCGCCGCGGCGCACCTCGACCTTGGCTGTGGTCGGATTGACGAGATCCAACTTCGGTTCCTTGTCGACAAACTCGATCGACACTCCACCACTCGAGGCGTCTTGAATGATGACATGGTGGATGACGTCATCGATGTGCATCAGCGCATGGCGCTTGACCGGCAGACGCTGGTTGCGGCGAAGTTCGCGGCGTTCCGCGATGGCCCCGAGAGCAGCGCCGGCCAGCCCGAGATTGATCAGGTTCCACATCGCGACGATCAACAGCAGCTCGCTCGCGACCGGTTCGGTGAGGACGCGGTATCCGGAATAAAGAGCTGCGGCGAGCAGCAGGAAGAAGATGGCGAAGTACGGTGTTGCGAGAGGTGACAGCTTGCTCTTGTCCAGCGTCTGCCCCTTGGCGGTGACATTGAAAGTCGGCTTGCGGGGATTGCGCACGACGCTGACGATGCTGCCGAACAGGAAGACGGCCTGGACATATTCATAGAGCTCGGAAATCCACGGCCAGCGGACGCGGCCGTAGAGATAGCTCTGCATGGCGAACGAACTGATCAGGTAAGTGACAGCGTAGGACGCAAACTCGAGAATGTTCGCCTTGTAGATTTCCAGCGAGAAGAAGATGTAGAGCAGCGGCGAGAACATGAAGGCGAGACGCGACAGCGGAAACAGCCAGAACATGTTGATGCCGGCGTAGCAAATGCGCTGCGGGACCGTCAGGCCCTTGGCAAGGAACGGCCGCTTCAGGATGAGGATCTGCAACATGCCCTGGCACCAGCGGGCACGCTGGCCGATAAAAGAGACGAAGGTCTCCGGCTGCAGACCGGCGATCAGCGGCTTGTCGACATAGATCGAATGCCAGCCCTGGCAATGCAAGGACAGCGCTGTTTCGCAATCCTCGGTGATCGACTGGCCGGAGAAACCATCCGTCGTCATCAGCGCCGAGCGGCGCAGGACAGCGGCCGAACCGCAGAAGAATGACGCATTCCACTTGTCGAGCCCGCGCTGCAGGATCGAATAGAACATCTCGTTTTCCGACGGCATGCGGGCAAAGGTCTGAAGGTTTTTTTCCAGCGGATCGGGGTTGAGGAAGTAGTGCGGGGTCTGGACGAGGAAGAGCTTTTCGTCATCCTTGAAGAAGCCGACCGTCTCGCGCAGGAAGTCGCGCACCGGCGCATGGTCGGCATCGAAGACGACGACCAGTTCGCCGTTTGAAATCTTCAGGCCTTCGTTGAGATTGCCGGCCTTGGCATGGTCGTTCTGCCGGCGGGCGTGATAGTGCACGTCCATCGCGACGCAAAGCGCCTTCAGCTGCTCATGGCGGCGGATGGCGGCGACCGAGATATGCGGATTCTTGTGATTTCGCTTGGCATCCGTGCCGCCATCATCGAGCAGGTAGATGTTCAGCTTGTCCTTCGGATAAGCCATCGACTTGGCGGCAGCCAGCGTCACGGCCAGCAGCTCGGCATCCTCATTGTAGCTCGGAATAAAGACATCGACCGTCGGCAAATCGGCGGCATTGCCCATGTCCGGGGTCTTCCGCTTGATCGGATCGATGACCATGAAGAAGCTGATCGCTAGCATCGCCAGGCAATACATTTCCGCGAGATAAAGCAGGAAGCCCGGAATGAAGTTCAGCGGCTCGGTGATGTCGGGCAGCGTTTCGGTCGTGCGCCAGAAACCATAGCGAAGCGCGATGATACCGGCAAAAACGAGCGTGATAACGCGGAAGGCGCTGTTGTCGGGCCGCGTCATGCCGATGAACATGATGCCGAGGACAGCGAAGGAGAGCATGAGCTGCGCCTGAAGGCTCATCGGCAGCAGAATAAGAGTCAAGCCGAGAGCCCCGGCCGGAAGCGCCAGATATTTTCCGCACGTCATGTGCCACCAACCCCATCGTCATTTTCGAGCGTCGCATCATGCGTGCCGGTTCTGCATCGAACAGCCGGAACCTAAGCGGTGAAGGGTCAACAGAATCCTAATATGCGGTGGGATGACCGGAAAGGACACAGGGTTAGGTAAACACAAGGTTTACGGGCGGGTCCAAGATATGAGGGGGCGGCGCGCACTCGCGGCGCGTCCTGCCAATGGCATCAGAAACCGCCGGGTCAGGCCCGGCGGCGTTTATCCAATGGTTCGGCATCGGACTTGTGTTTCCAACCCAGTTCCGGTGCGATGAACGTGACGAAGTCATGGATGATCTGTCGGTATTCCTCGTCCTCGAACTCGTAAGGAAGCTCAAGTCGCAGCTCGCTGACAAGCGGCAGGATCGGATCGGCGAAGAGCCGCTCCAGAATTTGCTCGGACGTGCCGACAATATCCCGGGCGTAAAGCGTGCGGCGCTCGCCTTGCGGCGTCAACGTCCTTTCATGGCGCCCATTGGCATAGTCGAGATAGCGCTTGCGGGTAACGGCGTCTGCGCTGTCGAGAGGGACGATGACGCGGCCGAGCGCGACGCGCTTCTCGCCACCTCCGGAAGCCCGATAGGTTTCCAGCTGGCGCGATTGCGCAACGAAGAAATCGTCCGTCTCCTCCCCCGTCGTGACATTGCCGATCAGGAGATTGAAGCCGTTGCGGCCAGCCCAGCTGGCAGAGCGCAATGAACCACCGCCATACCATATGCGGTCGGTCAGCCCCTTGGAATGGGGTTGCAACCGCGGTCGCTGAGGACCGAACGGCGTCTTGATGAACGTCTGCTCGTCGCCAACGAAGCGGCTGTGCAGATTGTCCACGAAGCGCAGCACGCGCTCATGCGAGAAATCATAGTTCTCCCAGTCGCCGTCAAAGACGAGCGGCGCGATGAGATCGGCATGAAGCGGCCGACCGGCGCTTAAGCCCACGTTCAGCCGGCCACGCGACAGAACATCGACCGTCGACATATCCTCGGCGAGCCGATAGGGACTTTCGTAACCGATGGGAATGACAGCGGTTCCAAGCTGGATGCGGCTCGTCCTCTGCGTCGCGGCCGCCAGAAAGGCGGTCGCCGAGGAAATACCGGGTTCCAGATGCCGCTGGCGTGCCCAGGCGCTTTCAAAGCCGAGTTCCTCACCATATTCGAGAAGCTGCAATGTCTTTTCCAGCCCCGCCAACGGATCATCAGCAGGATAATTGCCGGGCGTGAGAAAGCCGATATGGCTGATGGACGGTTCGGTATCGCTCATCTTGCTGTTCCTCGCTCAGGATTTCGGCAGACCGGGCGGATTGGTTTCCGATTTCGGCAAGGCTTCCTCGGTGAGGTGCCAGCGGTCGAGGATCTTTGCGTAGACGCCGGTTTCGATCAGGCCGTTGGTGGCGATCGTCAGCGCGTTTGCCAATCCGCTTCCTTTCTTCGTGGTAATCGCCACGTCCGAACGGTCTGGCCAACCGGCACTCAAGGTGCCGACGCGTTTGATATTCTGGTCACGGGCAGCGATATAGACGAGTTGCGCATGCGGCTGGACGATCACATCGGCACGGCCCGAGGACACCGCCAGGAGACTTGCCGCCTCGTCGTCGTAATATTGCAGTTCCAGCGATTTCAAGCCTGCCGCAACATTCTCGTCGTTCCATCTGAGCAGGATGCGCTCCTGGTTGGTGCCGGCGCCAACGATGATCCTCAGACCCGCCGCATCCTTCGGCTCCGTGATCGACGTGATCGCGCTATCGGACTTGACGAAGAAGCCGTGCAGACCTTGACGGTAGGTGGAGAAATCGAACTTCTCCTTGCGCTGCTCGGTGACGCCGACATTGGAGATCACCGCATCATATTTGCCCGATGTCAGCCCGAGCGGCCAGTCGATCCAGGCGACCGGCACGAGTTCCAGTTCAAGCCCAAGGCTATCGGCAATGGCGGACGCATAATCCGGATCGGCGCCGACGACGGTCTTTGCATCAGTCGCATAGGTGGCCAGCGGCGGCCCGCCGGGGCTGACGGCAACCGTGAACTTGCCCGGTGCAACGAAGACGAAATCCTTGGAAATCGCTGCGATGGCCGCTTCGTTTTTCTCTGCCCGGACACGGCCGGGTTGCTCCGGGCTCAGGTCGAAAACGTCCTCGCCGGCGCGTGCAGCGGTCCCGAACAGAGCGAGGGTCAATGCAAGGGCTGCAATCAGGAAGGGGCGAAAAACCGGTTGGTCGGTCATTGTCGTGATCTCCATGGAAAAAACGTGTTCGACCCGGCATCGCACTCCGACGCCGGGTGCCTCGTGCCGCGTCAGGAACCGCTCTTCGGCAAGCCGGCGGGATTGGTCTGGGACTGGTCGATGCCTTCGGCATCAAGGCTCCAGCGCTTGAGCACTTCGCCATACTTGCCGCTCTTGATCAGATCGTTGATCGCGATGGTGACGGCATCAGCAAGGCCCGCGCCCTTGCGGGTCGTCACGGCGATTTCGGCTGTCAGCGGCCAGCCGCCGCTGACGATGCCGACGAGCTTGGTATCGTGTTTGATCGATGCGCCATAAGCCCGGGTCGCGTTCGGATTGAACTCGACATCGGCCCGGCCCGACTGCAGGGCAAGGTCGCTTGCGGCGCGGTCGTCGTAGTACTGCACCTCGATCGGCGCTAGGCCTGCGGCGACGTTCTGGCGGTCCCATTCCAGGATGATCTTTTCCTGGTTGGTGCCCGCACCGGTGATGACCTTCAGGCCGGCGACGTCCTTCGGTTCCTTGATCTCGGTGATCGTGCTGTCGGACTTGACGTAAAAGCCGAGCACATCCTTGCGATAGGTGGAGAAATCGAACTTCTCCTTGCGCTCTTCGGTGACGGTCACGTTGCTGATGACGGCGTCATATTTGCCGGATGCGACACCGAGCGGCCAGTCAGCCCAGGCAACCGAGACGATTTCAAGCTCGAGGCCGAGCGAATCCGCCAGCAGCGAGGCAAGATCGGGATCGGCGCCGACGATAGTCTTCGCGTCATTGGCGAAAGTGGCGATCGGCGGATCCCAGGCATTGATTGCGATCGTGAATTTGCCCGGCGCCACGAACTTGAAGTCGGGCGAAAGCGCCTTGATCGCCGCTTCGCTCTTTTCGGCGCGGACCCGGTTCGAGGTATCCGGGCTCAGATCGAACGTATCGGCCGCCTGCGCCGCGCCGAACCCAAGCGCCGCAATGGTCACGGCGCCTGCCATCAGAAGTTTAGCCGTCTGAAGAATAGTCATGTTTCCCGTCTCCTTTTTCATCTTTAAGTTGTAGTGGTTGATAGTCCCACCCCGTCCACCCAGGCGGCCGGGGAATCTGCTAGAGAACTTTTGCGAGGAATTCGCGCGTGCGCGGATGCTCCGCCTGGCTGAAGATGCGGGCGGGCGGGCCAGCCTCCAGAATGTGACCACCTTCCATGAAGACGACCGTATCGGCCACTTCGCGGGCAAACCCGACCTCGTGTGTGACGATGACCAGCGTCGTACCGGTGCGCGCCAGTTCCTTGATGACATCGAGCACTTCGCCGACAAGCTCCGGATCGAGCGCCGAGGTCGGCTCGTCAAACAGCAGTACCTTGGGCTTCAATGCCAGCGCGCGGGCGATGGCAACGCGCTGCTGCTGGCCGCCGGAAAGCTGGCGCGGATAGGCATCGATCTTGTCCGTGAGGCCGACGCGCGCAAGCAGTTCGCCGGCGAGCCGCGCGGCCGCGTCGCGATCCGTTCCCCGAACCTGCATCGGCGCCTCGATCAGGTTTTCGAGCACGGTCAGATGCGGAAAGAGATTGAAGTTCTGAAAGACCATGCCGATATCGGCGCGGCGCTTCAGAATGTCCTTTTCCTTGAGTTCATAGAGCGTCTCGCCCTTTTGGGCATAGCCGACCAGATCACCGTCGACGGAGATGAAACCGCTATCGACCCGCTCCAGATGATTGATGGCGCGCAGCAGCGTCGATTTGCCGGACCCCGAGGGACCGAGGATAGCGGTGACGCTTCCAGCCGGCAGGTTGAGGTCGATAGTGTCGAGGACCTTGAGCGAACCGAAGCTCTTGGAAATGCCGTGGATGCGCACAGTGCCGCCGGCCCTAAGCAAGGGAGCGTCCCGGAAACCTGTCTGGCGGGCAACGAGGCTCACAACGCCTAGAGGTTGCAGCGCCGGGCGGCGAAACTGCGCGAAGAAGGCCTGAAAGGGCAGCGGCACCGGGTTCCGGAGGGCGCCCCTGGAGAAATAGCGCTCGATATAATGCTGGGCGATCGACAGGACGGTCATGATGACCAGATACCAGGCAGTCGCGACCATCAGCAGCGGAATGACTTCGAGATTGCGGCGATAGATCACCTGCACCGTGTAGAACAGTTCCGGCAAGGCCAGCACGTAGACCATGGACGTGCTCTTTGCGAGCCCGATGATCTCGTTGAAGCCGGTCGGCAGGATGGAGCGCATGGCCTGCGGCAACACGATGCGGAATACCTGGCGACGGCGCGGCAGGCCAAGGGCCGCGGCTGCTTCCAACTGTCCCTGATCGACGGAAAGTATGCCGCCGCGGACGATTTCCGAGAAGAAGGCGGACTGATTGAGCGTCAGGCCGAGGAACGCGGCAGCAAACGGGGTCAGCAATTGAACCGTCGGATACTCCAGAAGCACGGTGTCGGTGAACGGCATGCCGATCCGGATGGTCTCATAGAGATAGCCGAGATTGTTGAGAACGAGCAGCAGGACGATCAGCGGGATGGAGCGCAGCAGCCAGACGTACCCCCACGACAGGCCTGAAAGCAGCGGCGACTTGGAAACCCGGGCAAGCGCCAGCGCCGTGCCGAGCACCGAGCCGGAAACCGTCGCCAGCGCGGTAAGCAGCAGCGTCCTGCCAAGACCGGCAAGGACGGGTTCGGCGAAGAACCATTCGGCAAAGACATTCCAGCCCCAGCGCGGATTCGTAAACGTCGAATAGAGCACCGCCGCAATGACGACGCCTGCGAAAGCCGTGCCGACCAGGCGGCCCGGATGGCGGGCCGGAACGATGCGGTAGCGGGCATAGTCCTGGCCGTGCTCGGCCGCCCTGCGGTCGGGCTGGATGCCTGCAAAATCTGTCGTCAACGCCATGGCTATCCCCTTGTCATTTATGAGTTTGCTGGAGCGTTCAGTGATTGCCGGCTGCGAATCGCAACGGCTGTTCCGCGGACACGGCCCCCGGCACGCCCACCGTCGCGAGATGACCGATCTCCTTTTCGAAGGGCAGCGACTTGTAGATTTCCGGATCGGCTTCGGTATCGAAGAGAGCTGTGTAACCGTAGGTCAGATAGAGGCCGACCGCTTCCGGCTGGCGGAAGCCGGTGGTCAGGTAGATGCGCGAATAGCCCTGCCGGGCAGCCTGGATTTCCAGTTCGACGAGAACCTTGCGCGCAAGCCCCTGCCGGCGCAGATCGGAGCGCGTCCAGATGCGCTTGAACTCGGCGGTGCGTTCGTCATAGTGCTTGAAGGCGCCACCACCGATGGTCTCGCCATTGCGCAGCAGAAGCAGGAAATTGCCGTGCGGCGGCGCGAAGGCTTCCGCCGGATACCGGTTCATCTCCTCGACCGCGCCGGCAGCGCTGAAATAGGAACCGTAGCGGCTGTCATATTCGAAGGTCAGTTCGTCGATCAGCGGCTTTGCGCGGGGATCGAGGGGCGTCGTATAGAGAAACGTATCGCTCATTTCGCCAATCCTGTCGTCTTAGCTGAGAAAGGTTTCTGCCAGCCGCACCCAGTAGCGGGCGGCGGGCGCGATGATCATGTCGTCGAAATCGTAGTGGGCGCTGTGCAGGGGCGCGGTATCGCCATTGCCGACGAAGAGGTAAGTGCCCGGCCGTTCCTGCAGCATGAAGGCGAAGTCTTCGCTCGCCGTGCGCGGCTTGAAGCCTTCCTCGACCTTCGCCGGACCGAAGGTGTCGAGGGCGACCTTTCGCGCGAAGTCGGTCTGGTCGCGATAATTGATCAGTGCCGGAAAACCCAGCCGGTAATCGACCTCCGCTACCGCGCCAAAACTCTCCGCCTGTGCGCGGGCAAGCGCCGGGATGCGATCCCGCAGCTGCTCGCGGACGTTTTCGCTGAAAGCGCGCATGGTCAGCTTCAACTCGACGCTTTCGGGGATCACATTCGAGGCGGAGCCGGCATGGATGGACCCGACCGTCGCCACCGCCATCTCCTGCGGATCGACATTGCGCGACACGACGCTCTGCAGCGCGGTGATGAAGGAGGCCGACGCCAGCACGGGATCGACAGCGCGGTGCGGTTCGGCCCCGTGGCCGCCCTTGCCGACGATCCTGATCTTGGCCTGGTCGACCGACGCCATTGCCGCGCCAGCGACGAAGCCGAACTGTCCTGACGGCACACCCGGCCAGTTGTGCAGCCCGAAGACGGCATCGACGGGAAAGCGCTCGAAAAGCCCCTCGGAAATCATCTTGCGGGCACCGGCGCCGATTTCCTCGGCCGGCTGGAAGATCAGGTGCAGCGTACCGTTGAAGGTGCCGCTCTCGGCCAGATACCGCGCCGCGGCGAGCAGGATGGATGTATGTCCATCGTGACCACAGGCGTGCATTACGCCGGGATTGTTGCTGGCATAGGCAAGCTCGCTCGCCTCCTCGATCGGCAACCCATCCATGTCGGCGCGGATACCGATCCGGCGCTCGCCGTCACCGCGCTTGAGGGTCGCGACAAGGCCGGTTCCGGCAATCCCCGTCGTTACCTCGTACCCCCAGGAGGATAGATGGGAAGCAACGAGCTTGCTTGTGCGGCGCTCCTGGAAGGCGAGTTCCGGGTATTGATGCAGGTCGTGGCGAAGCGTGATGATCTCGTCGAGATAGGTCGCGATGCCTTGCGAGACCGGATCGTTGAGGCGCGGGGCGATGATGTTCATGGCCGTTCACCGGCGCCTCAGGCGCCGACCGCCTTTCCGCGTTCGACTTCGTCAAGCGGAAGAGCGTAGCGGCTTTCGCGATAAGGCAGCCCCAGATGATCGCGCAGCGTCTCGCCTTCCAGCGTCGGGTTGAAATAGCCGCGCTTCTCAAGGATCGGCAGAACATGGTTTGCGAAATCGTCGAGCCCTTCGGCGATTACCGGGAAGCCGAGGATGAAGCCGTCTGCAGCGCCCTGATCCACCCAGCGGACGACCTCATCGGCAATATGGTCCGCCGTGCCGATGAAGGCCGTCCGGGGCGTCGCGACATCGAGGGCGATTTCCCGCAGGGTGAGGTTTTTCTCCCGCGCCGTCCTCTTGATGCGATCGGTAGTGGCACGAAAGCTGTTCTTGCCGATGTCGCCGAGATCCGGGAAGGCTTCGTCGAGCGCATAGACGCTGAAATCGTGATGATCGAAGAACCGGCCGAGATAGAGCAGCGCCTCCTCGATGGTGACGAGGCTGCGGATCGCCTGGTACTTCCGTTCCGCCTCTTCCTCCGTCGCGCCGACGATGGGGCCGATGCCCGGATAGACGCCGATCTCAGCCGCGCGGCGGCCTTGCGCAATCGCGCTTTGCTTCACCTGTTTATAGAAGACCTGGGCTTCCTCGATCGGGCCGCCATTGGTGAAGACCGCATCGGCATGTTTGCCCGCCAGCCGGATGCCCGAGTCGGACGCGCCAGCCTGAAAAACCACCGGCTGCCCCTGCTTCGAGCGGCCGATGTTCAGCGGCCCTTCGATGCGGAAGAAGCGTCCCTTGTGGTCAAGCCGGCGGAGCTTGGTCTTGTCGGCATAGACGCCCGTCTTCCGATTACGCACGAAGGCGTCATCGTCCCAGGAATCCCAGAGCCCCTTGATGGCATCGAGATATTCATCGGCGATCTCGTAGCGCAGCTCATGTTCCGGGTGTTCGCGGCTGTAGTTGCGCCCGGAGCCCTCGAGCGGCGAGGTCACCGCATTCCACCCTGCCCGCCCGCCGCTGATCAGGTCGATGCTGGCGAACTGACGGGCGACGGTGAAGGGATCGCTGTAGGAGGTCGAGACCGTGCCGACGAGGCCGATCTTCGAGGTCGATGCTGCAAGCGCCGAAAGGATGGAAATCGGTTCGAAGCGATTGAGGAAATGCGGGATCGATTGCTCGTTGATGTAGAGACCATCGGCGACGAAGGCAAAGGCGATGCCTGCGGCTTCCGCCTTGCGCGCGGTCTCGACGAAAAAGGCGAAGTTGACACTGGCATCGGCCGGGCCGCTTGGATGCTTCCAGGCATTCATATGGCCGCCGGGCCCCTGCAGCATGATGCCGAATGTGACGTGTTTCCGGGTCATAGGATCAATCCTTTCCAGATATCAGGCTGCGAGCGAAAGCCGCTCCTTGGCGAGTAGTTCGATGGAGGCAAAGCGCTCAGCCGCTGTCAGCGCAGGCGTTTCGATGATGAATTCCTTCACGCCATAGAGCCGATGCAGGTCGTCGAGTTCCTTGCGAACCTGCACTGCCGTGCCATGAAGAATGCTCGGCGCTTTTTCTTCGACGCGGTAATCAGCAATGCCGGACTGCCGGGCGAATTCGGCCGCTTGCTCCTCGCTGCCAACGTTGACGCTCTGGCCGTTGCTGAGGAAAACCTTGAAGATGCGGAGATCGGATACACGTTCCTTCGCCCGCCCTTCATCTTCGGCGACGAAGGCGGCGAGCGTCAGGATCGGCAGCTTGCCGCCACTTTTCCGCTCGTAGACCTCAAAGGTTTTTCGCAGGTTTTCCGGATCGCCGTTCAGATGGCCGGCAAAGACAAGCTGCCAGCCCTTTTCCGCCGCCAGCGTTGCGCTTTCAACGCTGGCGCCAAGAAGGAAGCGCTCGGGTGCAATGGCAGGCAACGGTGTGGCGGCGAGCCCCGATCGATCAGGATCGGGCGACAGATATCGGTTGAGGTCAGCGAGTTGCTCGGCAAAAGCCGGTTTGCGTGCCGGGTCGATGGCCGCCTGCAACGCCTTGGTCGAGACCGGAAACCCGCCCGGCGCCTTGCCGACACCGAGATCGACACGGCCGGGAGCGAGCGACGACAAAAGGTTGAAGGCCTCGGCCACCTTGTATGCGCTGTAGTGCTGCAGCATGACACCACCGGAGCCAATGCGTATCCGCGAGGTTCTTGCGAGGAGATAGGCGATCAACACCTCCGGCGCAGAACTGGCAAGGGTTTCCATATTGTGGTGCTCGGCCACCCAGAAACGGTGATAACCCAACATCTCGGCCTTCAAGGCCAGCCTTGCGGAAGTTTGAAGCGCGTCGGTTGCGTTTTGGCCAGGATCGATCGGGCTTTTATCGAGAAGGCTAAGCTGGTAAGACATATCGGACACCCAAGCGTTTCGCTGCAGAAGCCCTAATAGTCTATAAAAATAGTAGATAATTAAGCAATGCCGTTCCGTTTATCGCGCGGAATGCGAAAATTTTGTTTCACTCGCTTTTTGCAACTGATGGGCGCCAACGAGGCCGTCCACCCAATCACCGACTTTCGTTCGTACAGGGTGGCGGTAACGGGCATTGGCCAGCCCGTCCCGGTCTGCGAATATTGCCCGACGCCGGATGCGTCGAGCCAATTCGCTGACTGGATTAGTTCACGCTCGAGCCAGGCTTCACGCGCCAGTTCGGCCGGCCGAGCCCGAAGGGCCAAGCATGGACTTCACGGTCGTTGAAATAGACCACTTCCTTCAGATCCGGAAATTTGGCGTCCTTGGCAGTCGCTGTCTGTATCCATGGCTGCATATAGCCAGCGTCGCCTTCATAGCCCAGTTCCGCCACCCAGATCGGCTTTTTGAACGACACCACCCGCTCATAGCCCGGTTGCAGGGTCTCGGCAAAGGTCTTGGGCGCGCCGTATGCCTCAATGTCATACTGCTGCAGGCCGAAGACCGAGAGACCGATGAGATCAACGTAGCCGTCACCCGGATAGTATTTTTCCAGACCCTCAAGCCCCTTTGGCGACCACATCATCTGGACCGTCGGGGTATCTCTGCGGAATTGTCCCGCGACTTTCTGAAAGGCCTTGATGTAATCCTCCGCAGGCCAGTTGGCCCATGAGAAACGTCCGGATTTGTCTTCCATCTCCTGCGCCCAACGGATGATCACAGGACTCTTCAAGGTCTTCACCACATCGGAAATCGCCTTGAGATTGGCATCATAGTCCCCAGCCAATACCTTACGGCGCAACTCGTCGGCACTGAGCCGCCAACCTTCGTTCCAGGACCAGGGTTCGATGGTGATCAGCAATTTACGATTGCGCTGCGCGGCGTAGTTGTCGGCCGAGATCAGGGTCGTCAGATCGACGTCTTCCCAGGGCAGAAACAAAGCTTCGGTTTCGACACCGTTTTGGTCTCCAAAATCACCATAGGGATCGTAGGCGCCGAATTTGGTGCCGTCAGAATGTATGATCGGCCGCTTGTCGCCAGCAGCTACATTCATGGCAACATCTTCTGCATAGGCGGGCCACAGGGCGGCGCCGGCGAGGATTGGGGCGACGAGCATCAGCAAAAGTGCGCCTCCGGCCACCATTCTTAAAAGTCTATGTTTCATCTCAGCCTCCTTGGCTGGCCGAAACAGTCAAGCTCTTCTTGAGCCTGTCCATGTTCGGTGAGACCGTGTCTTCTTTAGTCAGCTTTGCATACTCATCCTCAGGCTTAGGTCTGAAAGTCTTGAAGATGTACCAGTTTCCGCTGGGTTCGCGCCGTTGATAGATCGTGCCGCGATCGCGAACGTGCTGGAAGCAGATATTGGCTGGTGCACTGCCTTCCTTGGTGACCCACACAGCCACCAGACAGAGGCGTCCGTCGTTGTCGATTTTCCATCTGCCTTCGGCAAATGTCGGTTTGCCCGGCTTCTCGGAGAAGGCTATCAAGCGGCGATCCTTGCCGATGAAGCGAGCGCCACCCGCAGACCATTGCCATGTTTTGTCGCTATAGATCTGGCGTAGTTCGTGCGCGGTGACTGGAACGGTATTCCGAGGCAGAATAGTCTGCTGGGCATAAGCAGGCGTCAGCAGCGTTCCGATCAGCATTCCGCCGACGAAAAACACCATAGCGCCGACCCTTGCGATTTTATTCATGGTCAAGCTCCTTCTGGACACTTGCGTTGCTTGCCCCGGTAAAACTCGAGCCACGGAGGTTGCGCGTACCGTTGTGCGCCTCGACGCCGGGCGGGACATAGGTGACGCGGTGCTTGAGCCTGATGACGCGATCTTCGGGCGCGCGCCTGGTCGGATGCCCGATGCGCTCGACCGTGAAGCCGTACCTGTTGACCAGCATATCGATATCGTAAACGCCGCGGAGATCGAGAAACACGCGCCGCTTCATCGTCGCGCCGAGCCGTTTGAAGTCGAGATTTTGAAGGCACTGCCAATCCGTCATCAGGACAATCGCGTCGGCTCCCTCCGCGCATTCATAGGGGTTGATGGAAAATGTCACATCGTGCAGTAGCGCATGGGCATTCTTCATCCCTCTCGGATCGAATGCGTGCACATTTGCCCCTGCGCTTTGCAGCGCATGGATGAGTGTCAGCGACGGTGCGTCGCGCATATCGTCTGTACCAGCCTTGAATGTCAGTCCGAGCACGGCGATCTTCTTGAACTGCAGGGTTTCGCCCAGCAGCGCTCTCAGCCGATGCGCGAGTGTGCGCTTGCGTGATGTATTGGAAGCGATCGTTTCTTCGACAAGACGCAGGGAAACCCCGCACTCCTGCGCCGTGCGCAGAAGCGCCGTGGTGTCTTTTGGAAAACAGGAGCCGCCATAGCCGGGGCCTGCCTTCAGGAATGCAGCGCCGATGCGCTTGTCCATACCCATTCCGATCGCGATTTCATCGATGTTGGCACCGACTTTCTCGCAAAGATCGGCCATTTCGTTGATGAAGGCGATCTTCGTGGCAAGGAAAGCGTTGGCTGCATATTTTGTAAGCTCAGCGCTGCGGCGCGTCGTCGTGATCACCGGCACGCCGGCCTCCATGAGCGGGCGGTAGAGCGCGAGAAACAGTGCCCGTGCCCGGTCGCTGTCGCAGCCGACAACCACACGATCCGGCTTGTTGAAATCGGCGATTGCCGATCCTTCGCGCAGAAACTCGGGATTGGATGCAACCTCGAAATCTGCGTCGGGCCGAACAGAACGCATCAGCGCTTCAAGCCTTTCGCTGGTGCCGACCGGGACGGTTGATTTGGTGACGATCAATGCCGGACCGCACAAGGCCAGGGCAGTCTGCTGGGCCGCCTTGAAGACATATGACAGATCCGCATCGCCATCATGGGCGCTTGCCGGGGTGCCGACGGCGATGAAAACGATGTCGATGTCACGCACCGCCTTCTTGAGGTCGGTCGTGAACCGAAGATGCCCCGACTGGAGACTGGATGTCACGAGATTGGTAAGGCCAGGCTCGAAAATCGCCACCTCGCCGCGATTGAGCGCGTCGATCCGGGCGTTGTCTACATCGACGCAAATTACATGATGACCCCAGGCGGAGAAGCATGCTCCGCTGACGAGGCCGACATATCCTGTTCCAATAATAGCAATCTTCATATGAATGTTCCCCCAATGCTTTATTTTCTCGCTATAAAATCCCATGCCATTTGATCTTGAACCGCGTAATCTTGACCTGAGAGCCTCCCTGGCCCGCCCCCGCGACAGAGAAGTGTGTTTCGGTGAACGTGATAACGTTTTGTCCATAGGCGACCGCTTCGAGGCCGTAGGTGCCGCGCGCATAGATCGCGTTGCTGGTCACGGCCAGGCACATCACCAAGGTTGCCATCGCGGCCAGACCTCTCCTGGATGTCGAGACTAACGAAAGGCCGTTTTCCCGGGCGTGGCCGATGATTATGACGGCCAGAACAGCGGAATAGACGATCGAGTTGATGATCGCGAAAAGGTAGTACCCCTTGGCCGAGCCCGGATCGACGGTCAGCAAGGCTGCTGCCGACGAAGAAACCGACATCACGATGTAAGGTGCGAGCACCCGTAGTGGCGGAAACGCTGCCATCTTGCCGTCCTTCGGCGTGATCCGGAAATCCACGAAGGAGCCGGTGATCTGGTCCCGCACGGCAAAGAAAGAGCCGGCAAGCGACCATGGCCAGCGCGCCAGCAGAAACACCGCCGATTCCCAGCCGAGAATCTTGGCGTCATGAGGCCGGAAAGCTCCAGTGGAACGCCAATAGAAAGCCAGCCCGACCAGTACGATCGACAAAGGCAGGATATGCGCGAGGAATTCGGGATACGTCACGTTGACGAAGTTGCGGCCCGTTGCCAGCGCTACGATCGGCAGCAGGAACATAGCTGCCATGAACAGCGAGAACAGCGGATACCAGAGTTGCGAGAACAGGAATTGAAACTGAAGCTTGCCTGAAAGGCTTGGCACATAGTCCTTCGAATAACGAAGCAGGATCGTGACAAGACTTCGCGACCACTGGAATTCCTGGATGGCAAGATCGGCGAAGGTACGTGGTCCTTCGCCGTGGGCAATCGCATCGATAGCGTGAACGCCCTTCCATCCACCAGCATTCATCAGCAGCGTGGTCGAATGATCTTCCGCCAATTCAGGCCCGAGACCGCCGATTTGTTTCAGCGCCGCGGTTCGCACGGCATAGTGCGAGCCGATGCACAGCGGAGCCCAGCCGTTGTTGTAGCCGATCTGCAGGCAGCCGTGCATGCTGGCTTCCGCCTGAAGCCGCCCCCGCGCCGCCCAGCTTTGCGCTGCATTTGAATCGCAGATGCTCGGAGCCGATACATAGCCGACGGCAGAATCCGCGAAGGGCCGCATGATTTCACGCAGGTAGGTCTTGTCCGGCACATGATCAGCGTCGAACTGCGCAACGAAATCGTATCGGGCATACCCATAGTGATCGTAGAAATAGGCAAGGTTGCCTTCCTTGCAGCGTGTACGCCGCGGCCAGGACTTGCGATGATAGGCTTCGACGCCCTGCCGGGTCGAGATGAAGATGCCATGACGGGCGCACCATGTGATCGTCGCAGGGTCCGGCGCCTCATCCGCCAGCCAGACGTCGAAGTCATAACCAACCTGTTCAAGCATGGCGTTGAGGGTCTTGCGAACGACCTCAAACGGCTCGGAAGGCGCCTTGGTAACAACCAGGGCAATGCGCCCCGGAACGCATTGCTTTGCAATGTACCGGGTCATCCTGCTGCCGGCGAACAGGTAGATGAAGTAAGCCGGGAGTAGTGTTATCCATGCCATGATCAAGGACAGGGTGGTAAAAGACACGAACGAGATGACGTGCTCCGGCCTGAACCACCATAGCCAGAACCAGGTCAATCCCCCGATCCATGCCGTAACGCCGGCAACGTAAGCAACGCGCCGTTCCCCCGTAAAGACAGGGACCAGCCGTTCGGATGGCCTGCGTCTGGCAACCCGCTGTCGCGCACGGCTCGACCTTGCCGGGGACTGCTCAGACCAGAACGTCATGAGCAACCTCCAGTCCGAAGGTCGGAGCAGCGGTACGGATGATCGTTTCAATGTCCGAGAAACGGGGGGTGAAGTGCAGTTCGGATTGGGCGACCTTGAGATCGGAATAAAGCGCGGGAGGGTCGCCCTCCCGCCGTGCTTCGCTGCGAACGGGGACGCAACGCCGCGTGAGCCGTTCGATCGTGTCGATAATCTGCCGTACGGACGTGCCCTGGCCAGAGCCCAGATTGGCCGCCATGTTTTTGCCGCCGGCGATCAGATGCTGGACCGCCGACACATGTGCCTGAGCGAGATCCGTGACATGGACATAATCGCGAATGCACGTGCCGTCCGGTGTATCGTAGTCGTCGCCAAAGACCGTGAGCTCGGGGATTCTGCCTGCCGCGGCCATCAGGGCGCGGGGGATGAGATGGGTCTCCGGATCGTGCCGCTCTCGAAGCTCGCCGTCGATGTCGGCGCCAGCGGCGTTAAAGTAGCGCAAGGCGACATAGCGAAGATTGTAAGCCGAAGCGTAATCCTTCAGCATCATTTCGCCGATCAGCTTCGTACGCCCATAGGGGTTTATGGGGAGCTGCGGACTACCCTCGGCAATGGGTAGTTTGGCCGGAATTCCATAGGTGGCGCAACTGCTTGAAAAAACGATATTTCTAAGCTTGATTTCCACGCATGTGTCGAGCAGCGAGAGGATGCCGGCAACATTGTTACTATAATATTTGCGCGGATCGACCGTAGATTCCCCTACATAGGCCGATGCGGCGAAATGAATGACGCAGACGGGCTGCCAGAGTTTGATCGCATATTTCAGCTGATCGCGGTCGCGCACGTCGCCGCGAACGAGGGGGCCCCATTTTGCATTCTCTTTGTTTCCGGTTGAGAGGTTATCATAGGCCACCGGCGTGAAGCCCGACTGATGCAAAAGCTTGCACGTATGACTGCCGATATAGCCGGCTCCGCCGGTGACGAGAACAGTATCCATCGCTCTGCCTTTCAGTTGCCCGCTGCGGCATGCCGCAGGGCGCGGTCGAAATAGGCGATGGTCGAGAGAAGGCCATCCTCGACATCTACGTGTGGGCACCAGCCAAGCTGCGCCGCCGCTCGGCTGATATCAGGCCGGCGCTGCTGGGGATCGTCAACGGCAGGAAGGAGATGGATGATCGGGGACTTTGAATTGGTGAGACGAATGATACGCTCGGCCAAGTCGATCACCGTCAATTCAGTCGGATTTCCGAGATTGATCGGGCCAGTCACATCCGGGGATGTACCCAAAAATCGCATGAACCCGCCGATCAGATCATCGACGTAGCAGAACGAGCGCGTCTGCAGCCCGGATCCATAGATGGTGATCGGTTCATTGCGCAGTGCCTGAACGATGAAATTCGAGATGACACGCCCATCGTCAGGACGCATGCGCGGCCCATAGGTATTGAAAATCCGGGCGACTTTGATCTTGAGGTCATAGAGACGACGATAGTCGAAAAACTGCGTCTCGGCGCAACGCTTTCCCTCATCATAGCAGGCGCGAGGTCCTATCGTGCTGACATTGCCAAAGTAGTCTTCGCGCTGTGGCGACACCAGCGGATCGCCGTACACCTCCGAAGTCGATGCCTGGACAATGACCGCGTCGCGGCGGCGGGCAAGTTCCAGCAGGTTTCGCGCGCCGACGATATTGGTGAAGAGGGTGCCTATTGGATCCGCCTGATAGGCGGGAGGCGAAGCCGGACTTGCAAAATTGAAGATGGCATCGACCTTGGCGTTGAGCGGTGTCCGCACGTCATGTCGCCGGAACGTGAAGTTCGGCAGGTCGAGCAGGTGTTTGATGTTTTCGATACGCCCCGTCGAAAGATCATCAATGCAGATCACGTCATAGTCTGCCGCCAGCAGGGCTTCACACAGGTGAGAGCCCAAAAAACCGGAGCCACCCGCGACAAGTATTTTCTTGAGTAATTTACTCTTATTACTAGGAAAGTGGAGAATATTTTCAGTAGTATCCCTTTTTTGATTAACTGTTCTCGCCATGTCTCATCCCCCCCGCATGGACTACACAAAACCAAACGCCGAATGCAGAACCCCCAAAATTCCACTAAATGCCGAATGTAAACTCCCCCAAAATTTCACGGGAACGGGAACGCCAACTCGCCAATACTCTTGATAGAGCGCGAGATGCGGGCCGATTCTGTCCTGTGGTCGGTTGGAAACGTCAGATCGAAGGTTCAATCCGATTAAGTAAAAAATGGTTACCTATACATTAATTCCATTATGCCCCTGATTGTGACAAGAGTCAAAGAGGATTTAGACGTTTCTTAAATATTGAAAAACCACACGTTTTCAGTGTCAAAATGAAACACGAAAAAAATCCTTCCGATAATCACTACTTACGACAAAGTAATAATACTTTACGTACAACAGCATGCGTGTCGCACGCAAAAGAAGTAACGACCCGACTAGGAGGCTCAATCACCGTGGCACTTCCAATGAATGGGGTTGCGAGTATGCGTTTATTCTGGCTATAAAAGGTTGTGTTGTGCCAAATCCGCACATTTGACCGGATTGGCTACAATGATCGAAATTGCTGCACTATGCCCGCCGATCGCCTAATTGAAGAATTTCTAATAAAACTCTCGTTAAGGATGTAGTGAGATACTGCCATCCGAGACAGGAATTCGTCATTCGTGAGGCAAGGATGGACTCGAAAAAGGTTGGGACACATACGCGTCTCGCGTCTGCAAGAACACAACTTTGCAGATTTTCATGCGCGGCGGCGGTCGGTCTGGCTTCATTGCTCGCGTCCTGCTCTTCTGAGCGGCCACTCGAGCTGACATCTGCCGCGCCGTATCACGCCCTCAAGAAGGGCGCGGTTCACAGTGCGACGGCAACGAAGGTTCACCAGGCGAGCACCCAAGCCTCCGCCGCGGACACCGCTCGATACGTGGTGGGTCTGAGGACGGATAACCGCGTGGTCGCCTATGGCCGCGGACCGTATATCTGTTCGCCGAGCGGCTTTGGCCAGACATCGCGCTGCGTGCTCCGCTGAAATTTCAACTGACATTCCAGTGAAGCCCCTTCCTTGCATGCACGACCGTGCTGGCAAATTCGTGGTCGCGCGTTGCGGGGGCTTATCTATAACCACGCTGCGCCTGCCACCTGAAAACAAATAGCGCTGTGTCCCGGTCACCCAGCTACTTCGATGAAATGGCCGTGGGTGGCGTGAGCCGGTAAATCAGCATCGTGTCGTCATCGACGACGCGATCGGCAGTCTTGTCGAGATGTGCAATGAGGCCCTTGTTGTATTCGACAAGCTTGCGCCCCTTGGAGTCGCGGGCGTTTTTCGCGATACCGAACCACGCCGCGTTTTTCGCACGCAGTGTCTCCAGTGCGCCGATCGCATCGCCGTCATCGAGAAGTACCGACCAGTCATTCATCCCCCCGCCCGGCGGAAAGACCCAACCGCGGCGTCTGCTGTAGTATATCGCGATTGGATCGCCGATCGTGGTCGAGACCGCAACGACTAGGTCGCCCGGCTTGCTGACAAAACTCAATTGCTCGCCAAGTGCATGGCCGGATTGCGCATACGGGGTCTTCATCAGCTGGAGCCCGGGAAAAGTTCCGCCAATGATCACGACACCCACAATGGCCGCCAGTCGCAGCCAGCGCGAGTCCGAATGGAGGTCGCCGCCAATGGTGCTCAACAGGACGAGCCCCCGGCCTGCCAATGCCGCCACCGGCACGCTGAAGATATGGAAATTCCACGGATTGGTTTTGATCTCGCGTGCGGCGAAGAAATAAACCAGGGCGGCACCGGCAAACCACGCGTGGAAAAACCATGGGGCCTTGCCGCGCGCCGGTTCAGTTGCCGTCGGCGGCGTGGCCAGCAGCGCGATCCCGGCGAGCATGACCACCGGCAAGGAAAAGAGCCAGTTACCGGCTATCTTCCATGAGGCAGGGATATAGAAGGCTTCGTTGAAGAATTTGGACAGCCCGTCGTCCCATAAATACCCGCTGCCGGCGACATGATAGGGCGGATAGTTCGCCCCGACATAGAGCGCCCATCGATAGTAGCCGAGGATCAGCATGCCTGCGATCAACGCGACCGGCACGACCTGAAAGATGCGGCGCGGGTTGAGCCTGCCTCTCGTGTGAAGAATGGAAAATGTCGCATAGGTCATCGGAACGACCACGGCGATACCGGGCAGCTTGGCGAGCACGCCTAAAGTCGTAACCAAACCGGAGAGAACCAGAAAACCGGCGCGGTCTTCCTGCAGATAGGCGACATACAGCCAGGCACCGGTGATGACCAGGGACAACATCGCGGGATCGGGAAGAAACGACTGGTCGATAAAAACAGCCCCGGGCATGATGGCGAGCAGGAAGGCGCCGGCGTGCGCATGCACCGCATCCCAAACGCGGTCGAGCAATCGATGCAGTGCGAAGACGCCCCACACTCCAAAGGCAACAGCCACCAGCCGCCCCAGCCAGTCGTGCCAGCCGAACAGGCTATAAAGCAGCGCTGTGATATAGGAGATTATCTGAAGTTCGCGGCCCTGATAGGCGGGATCCGGCCCGGTCCAGCTCACCTCGGGAAAAAAGATGTTCCAACTGCGCGTGAAGAAATTATCGGCCATCATCGCCGTACTTGCTTCACGCCAGCTGAAAGCATCGATCAAAGGCTGCTGGACATCATGGAGGCGAAACAGGGCGGCAAGCGCCAATATCGCTGCCAGAATTGCGGAATTGCGCGGCCCGATCCTGAGCTCCGGCATCATGTCCTCCCTGTCCCTCGCCATCATCGTTAAATTATGACGAGGCTAAGGTACAGGCGCAGGAACGCCGACGGCATTGTCATTTTGCTCGAAAGACACCAGCGGCAGGCCGCAGCGCCGATTTTGGACAAACCTACGAGCACGGCATTCCATTTCGGATGGGAGGGGTCCACGGCTTCGGGGTGAGTGACGGGCACAGGGCTCTATAGCAACCCCTGAGATCGCGAAAAATTGGCCGATTCCGGGAAGATGAGCTTATCGCTGGATATTCGAATCGCGTTCACCTCAAGAGTTCGCCCCTTCTGCGGTCACAGTTGACAATCGCGCCTGATCCGTCGCCGCGCTATTCCAGAATGACGACGGCTTCGACCTCGAAGAGCATGGGGTCAATTGCGAGCTTGGGGACAGGAATCAGAGTCTGTGCCGGCAGTGCCTCGCCGAACATTTCCTTGACGTTCCTGGTCAATACATCAAGCTTGGACATATCGTGATCGACCACGAAGACCGTGAGCTTGGCGACCTGATCTGGCCTCGCACCGATCCCATCAAGGGCGGTGCGCAAATTTGCGTAGGCCTGCTTCACCTGGACGGCGAAATCGGGCGACAAGGCTCCAGTGCTGTCTTGGCCGCCCTGTCCGGAGATGTAAGCCACCCGGGCTTCGCGGGGCACGATCACCGCCGTGCTGTAGCCATTCGGTGTCGGGTCGTAGAGGTTTCGTGGATTGACGATGGTCAGCTTGTTCTCATTCGCGGTCGTCACAGTTGGAACTCCCATGGTCATGATGATTAGCCCTCCGATAAGCAGATGCTTGATTGTGCGTGACATGATTTTCTCTTGGCTCTGAGGACTGCGAGCAACGTACCCTCGCAGCCTGCAGGATTGAACTTAACCAATCGCCCATATGATTGACTCGTACGACGTACGATTTAATCGCATCGTACGCCGTACGAGTCAATCGGTCAGGATCGACATTCGTCGCATTGTCGGCTTAAATCGGCGTTCTGATCAGCAAGGAAGACGGATGACAGCCAAACGTAGCGGCGCGCAGGGCAAACGGTCTCAGCGGACAAGTGTGTCACCCCAGTCCGGGCAGGAGCCGCGCAGCGAACCGCCTCTCTCTCTGGAACGTATCGTGGCGACTGCAGTAGAACTGCTGGACGCCGAAGGGATCGACGGATTGAAGATGCGCCGTCTGGCCGATCGCCTCGGCGCGGGCGCGATGAGCCTGTACTGGCACGTCGACAACAAAGAGGAGGTCTTCGATCTGGCGCTCGACTCGGTGCTCGAATATCGCGAACCGCCGCAAATAGCTGAGTCTCAAGGCTGGCGCGGGGACGTCGTCCACATGCTCGAAGACTGGCGCGCCAGCATGCTGCGCCATCCCTGGTCGGCATCGCTGTTGCCGCGCCGGGCGCTCGGCTCGAACATCCTCAGTCGCCTGGAACTGCTGAGCAGGACCTTGTCCGCAGCCGGTGTAAAGGACGCAGATCTGAACGTCGCGATATGGTCGCTCTGGAACTATGTGATGGGTGCCACCATAACCCGGGCGAGTTTCGACCTCTCGGACGACGACAGGGCCGCCGCGCAGCAGCGCCTTACACGGCTCAGCGAACACTACCCGACAATCGAACGCTCTCGGCTGCTGTTGGATAATGATTGGGACGGCGCTTTCAGGAAAGGTCTCGACTTCCTGCTAGATGGCCTCGCACCGAGACAATGAACATTCGTCATTTCCTTGACGAGACGATGTCGCATCGCCTCGACATTCTGCGCTGGTGCCGTCGATATCGGGGGTACTGCCGTGACACAGCTCCCGTCAAGCCTGCCCCAAGGGCCATAGTGTGCCTTTAAGGAGGCGCGTCAGGGGCCGTGTAGTGCAAAAAATCTGGAAAAACTTAGGCGCATTAAATTTCTAGCGCAAAAACACCGATATAATCAAACATTTGACTGTGGAAGAAATGGTACGGTTGGGGTGGATCGATCCATAGCCGTACAGCTTTTATTTCAATATGTTAGTTCGACACTTCCTCTCAATTGTAGTGCAAAATGTAGTGCACAGAGGAGCACGGGGACGCAATAGCTGGCCGTTTCGCGCCAAAGGGGTCACTCGAGCCGCTTTATCGCAGGGAGTCGATACGAGCCGTCGAGCACCGCGGGCTCTGGCCCATAGAACGCAACGGTAACAAATGCGCAATCATGCGAAATTGGGAGCGCGAAGGCGTATGAAGCCTTTCTGGGCGCAAAGCGGCCGCTCGTTGCAAAGCTTTTAGCAGACATTGCAGGCCCAATACAGGATATCCGGTCACGGCGGTGCGGTTGCCAATTCTTCTGCTCTGCGAAAATAGTGATCCGCCGATTTGTCGTCGCCCTTGGCCTGCGCAAGCAATGCTAGATTGTAGTTCGTTTCCGGATCAGACGGCCTCAGGCGAAGAGCCCTCAGGTAGTGGTCTTCGGCGGCGGCAAACTGACCGTTCTCATGTAATATGACCGCTAGGTTGTTATGGGCCTCAGCGTATTCGGGGAGAGCCCTGATTGCGGCCCGGTAGTGCTCTTCGGCTCTCGCTTTGTCCATTCGCTCCAGCAACATCGCATAATTATAATGGGCCTCCGCATATTCTGGACGCATTTTGAGTGCCTGAGAATAGTGGAACTCTGCTGTGATCGCTTCACCGCTCTTATCTAAAAAAACACCGTAATTGTTGTGAGCTTCAGCAAAGCCAGGTCGAAGTCGAAGCGCCTCTTTGTAGTGTCGTTCGGCCTCAGTTCGATGGCCCCTCGAATCCAAAAGACTCGCGTACCGCAGCCACGCATCCGCGTAGTCGGGACGGAATTTTACCGCTTCGCCATAGTGCATAGCCGCACTGTCTTGACAGTTCATCTCTTCGAGGAGAATAGCAAAGTTGTAGTGAGCCTCCGGATACTGTGGCCAAAGACGAAGCGCCTCCAGGTAGTGCTCGACTGCTGTACTCCCACGACCGTTCGCCTTTAGAAGGATCCCCAAATTATTGTGGGCTTCTGGATAGTTGGCACGCAACCGAATAGCCCGCTGGTAGCATTCTTGCTCCTCTTCGGAAGCTACAGGTTCGCGCGCCGCTAGGCCCACGCCCTTGAGAAACCAGTCCTCCGCAGTCATTTTTTCCTCCGGTCTAGCCGCAAGGATGGCCTGGTCAACTGAGGACAACCTGTAAAGCAGTCTCTGGGACAAGAAGTCGCCTTTGAGCTCATATAGTCCGACTTCGTTGAAGTCGTAGATCGGTAGGTCAATCAACTCCAGAATGGTCTGCGTGACGAAAAGCGTATCAGGTTCGGCATTGGACTCCACTCGCTTGGCGATATTGATCGCGCGCCCGATCCAAGCATCGTCATCTGCAATCCGCGAGCATTCACCAAAATGGCAGCCGATGCGTATGGGCACATCTTGCGCATTATGTGGCCCCACCAACGATCGACGTCGCTGCTTCCAATAGGCAATGAGCTTCAAAGCGAAATGCACCGCTACATCGGCGGATTCGAACAGATAGAGATGACCGTCCCCCGTGAAATTCTCATGTCGTCTACCGTATTGGCTCGCGAGTGATTGCGAGAGATAACGATACTCAGCAATGATGTTGGTCACGGTATCACGGGATACCTTGTTCCAAATTACTGATTGCCGAACGAGGTCGGTAAATATAGCGGCGAAGTAGATATTCATTCCGTTTACCGCCGGATAACGCTATCTTTAAAGCGCCGGGCCTGTCGAATTCGACCAGGCCGCCGCCGAGCCCAAGAGGAAAGCCATCATGCCACAGTATATGGTTGAAAGACACTTACCGGGCATCACCCCCGAACAGCTTACTGCAGCTGCGGCTCGTGCGAAGTCCGTCACCGCCGATATGACACAGCAAGGCAAGCCTGTCCGCTATCTTCGCTCTACGTTCGTGCCCTCGGAGGAAAGGTCATTCTGTCTATTTGAGGCGCCCTCCGCCGAGAGAGTCAAGGAAGCGAACGAACTCGCTCAGATTCCATTGCTACGCATTACCGAAGTTAAACATATCGCTGCTGAGGATCTGCAGTGAACAGTAGCGTCTCCGGTCTTCGGAGCCGTATCTGGCGTTCCAGCTTGCGGTGGACGGCAGTTTTCGGTGCAATGCAGTCCCAGCACCCGCACGAGGGCGGCACTGCCGAGAGGCAGACTTAAAGCAATAAAGATCCCCCTATCCGGTAAGAACAGGGGGCAAGTCCGGCCTAATCACGGGCAGAATATCATGATTCGCTAAATCTCCGCGTGGTGAACTTTAGGCGAGGTCTCCGAGTCAGCGATCTTGGTGTTTTCATTACATGTGGTGGAACTAATAAGCGCACAGCCAGTTTGACCGCCAGCTAACCTGTGGGATTGACGTTGCACGGGTCAGTCAGAGGCCAAATAGCGCGCCCCGCCCGATCTGGCTTGGCCTGTCTTAGGCCACATAAACCCCGGCAGGATAAAGGTGATAGCGAGCGGCAGTGTCGATAACACCGCTTCACACCGGCCGCTCGTCAACATCTATCTGCCGACTGGTGAAGAGATCGGGCTGAAGATGCTTAAAGAAGGCTTTGCCAGGACGTGGCGCCCGAGACAAAGAAACGATTGGTGCAGATAACTCGACTGCCAAGATGACAGAAGCCCGGCTCATGGCCAGGCTTCCATTCAGTCATTTTAAACATACTGAGGAAAGACCTCGGTCACGCGGCGTACTCCCTTACCCATCTTTCGGTTTGAAATGCCGCACGACCGCCTCAAGGATCGCGTCGGATATCCACGTGCGTCCCTTGCCGCCGTCCGGCCGGACGTAGTCCTTGACCGTGGTGGCAGCGACTTCCGTGGTAAAACTGCCCCCGTGCAGGAGGGTGCAAGTCCAGTCGTGCGCCGCATCGTCGAAGTCATACGACACCTCGGAAACCCTGACGGAAGCCGTCGTTCCCGAACCGAGCGAGCGGATGGTTGAAACGTGCATCGAACTCAGGAGCGGCCGTGATGCGATAACGCGCGACTTCGTCAGATCGATCGCCGGCATCAGGTCCTTGGTTCCGACGAACACCAGGCGCAGCGGCACGAGAGCCGGGCCGCCAGCAAGGACCGTGTCGTCTTCCTCGCTGAGGTTGCGCCAGACACCAGCGATCCGGCCCTGAATCACCAGATCGGTTCCACTCGGCTGATGGCCGGTCAGGATCGTCTGAAGCTCCCGGATGCCGCCGCTCAGATCCACTTCCTCGATGTCGACGATGATCTTGGTCGAGGCGAACTTGCAGCCATAGAGGCGGAACATCAGGTCCTTGGCGAGATCCACCTGCCAGCTGACGCCGTCCGTCGAGGCGATCAGCGTGCCGTTCGAAAGACCATTGGCAATGGCGCAACCGAGCACGTGATTGCCGCCCGTCGTCACGACGAAGGCGTAGCGCTTGCCCCGCTGAAGGTAGAACGGATCAAAGTTGATCGCGGTCCATGCCTTCTTCTTGATCGATGCCACCGACAACGTGCTCGTTGCAATGATCTGCGACAGGTCCGGATCCCCATCGGTACCCAACGCGCAGACGCTGATATGCACGTCGCCGGTCAGGGCGGCATCGCTGAAATAGAGATCGATGCGCTTGTGCCAGCCGGCCTGTGCGCAGAGGAAGGTCTGCGCCAGGCGAGATCCTGTCGTCGAGACGTCGACGGTATGGCGACGGCTTTTGCCGCTTTTATCGGCCATTACCAGCGATCCACGCTCTTGGAAAATCAACGTGCCGCTCAAGGGATGATGGACCTGATCGTCAAAGCTTTGACGGCTGCTGGCTATTGCGGTGACGAGACTGCTCGAAGGGCCGAGAACCGGCTCTATTACTTGCAAATGGTCGCCAGACATCCGGATGCATCGGCATCTGCTAAGCGTCGCTGGGAACTGGGTCCTCCTGACCCAGAAGCCGCTTTCATGGAAAAGGACGAACCCGACTTCGATGAGGGTGATTACGACGTCCAGGACGATGACGCTTATGACGACTGATTCTGGCCACTCCCCCCGTTACTCCATAGTTTTGAAACGGAACCATCCAACTTTGAATCTGAATTGTCGTATCGCACAGTGTGACGGTCCTGAGGCTTTGGTGCGCGCGCACAAGGCTGTTATGTGGCTGGCGGCACAGGACGAGGATCAAGCACAGCTGGCTAATGGGTTGGGCTTCAGCAAATCAGATACAAAGTCGGGGCGTAACCTGGCGAAGATTCCGACCCTGCAGGTCATATTCTCTTCCATCTTTGCTGTAGTGGCGGTCAATCTGGCCCGTAAATATCGCAGACAGCTCCCGCACGAATACGTTGTCGACAAGCCCAAACAGCGAGACCTCAAAATCTGACCTTGGCCATATCAGCCGTCGATAGGAAGCTTGTCCTACCGCATCCGGATATCTGAAATGGCCACCACCCGCACCGACACCTCGTACTCTGGCGCACTCTTGCGCATCCATACGTTGGAGGAGGTCGCCGCTTGGCTGCAGAGCCAGATCGCCGCGCTGAAAGAACAGAACGCCGATCTCGAATGCTCCAACGCCCGTCGTAAAACAACGCTATTGTCGACTCGCGTCCCATCCGGCAGCATCCTGAAATGGATGATCTGGAAACTTTGTTCGAAAAGCGTGCCGCGCTGAATACCGTGATTGGCCGGAAGGTCATGACGAGCATTGAAGTCGAAGGTGTTCACATCCCGGCAAACTCCCTAGTGTCTAGGCTCCATACATTTGGCCACCCCCTGGTCCGCTTCTTCCCCAACTCGGATTTCGAGGTTCAGCTTATCGGTTCGGCTACGGGTATCAGCTACCGTGGCAATAAGCTGCTCATCTGCACGGCGCATCAGCTCAAAGGGATTCCTGAGCAGGATGTGGGTGTCATCAACCTCGACAAAAACACATACACTAGCTCCGCCGGTTTCAGCCGCTATCACCCTACCGGCACACCCGCTGACGATGATGCAAGAGACCTTTGTCTATTCGAGTTCACTGAACAGGTTCTGCAGAACATGAATTTGCAGCGCCGCTTCTTCACGCTGAACAGTAACAAGCTGCTGGAGGATGGTGATGACGTCGTCGGTTATCTCGCCTATGGCTGCCCGTTTGCCGATCAGGGATACGACCTGTACGAAAACAACCACATTGGCACTGTAATCCGCTCAATGGTGTGCGAACCTGATCAGCAGCCAACCGACGTGACTGTGGGCGCATGCCGAACCCTGGTACCAATGGTTTTCGATCCTAACGGCCTTTCCGGCGGCCCTGTCTTCGCAACAGTGCTGCGGGGGTCAGAACTGGTCTTGAAATTCGCTGGTGTCATTAACCGGGCGGGCGGAGGCACAATCCGGTTCATCAAAGCCCCGATAGTCAAAAGGCTTATCGACCTCTCGCTGTCGACTGAGTGATCGGCAAGATAATGTCGCTCGGCAAGTTGGCGTGACGCCGTGATGCCTTGATCGGTCGACAGTTTTGGGTCTAACAGCCCATTGTGTCCTCGAAAGCTCTTTGGCAAAACTCCTGCCGATGAGGCTCCACGTCACCGCCGCGTTTTTATGAGAGCCGTGGTCATCGAGAACATCCGCTACCAGGTTGCTTGGAAAGCAAAACCCATCCATAAATGCGTCCTTTATGCCTGCCGGACTATGCCGCATGGCCGAGTTTGACGCCTTTTAGGCCCCCTCTGACGAGGCATGTGGTGGCTGGGCGCATCGTCAAGACGACGATTTGCTTTGAGAAACGGGACGACTTCTCCATGACAGCCAGCAACCGCATTGTCCTCTCCAGCGACCACGCCGCCATTCAGCTCCGACAGGCCATTGCCAGTCATATCGCGGCGCAAGGTTGGGTAGTGATCGATATCGGACCAACGACGCCGGAGAGCACACATTATCCTAAGCACGGCGACGCGGCGGCGCGGCTTGTCGCCTCCGGCGATTGCCGGTTTGGCATCATCCTATGCGGCACGGGCCAGGGCATCATGATGGCAGCGAACAAGGTTAAGGGCATCCGTTGCGGCGTCTGCGGCGACACATTCTCAGCCCGAATGATCCGCCAGCACAACGATGCAAACATGCTTTCGATTGGCGTGCGCGTGGTGGGCGAAGGGCTGGCGCTCGATATCGTGGATGCGTTCCTGACCGCCCATTTCGAGGGCGGCCGACACGCGACGCGGGTGGAGATGATTGAGGCGTTGGAGGGGTAGCGTCCGCTAAGGCCCCAGAAACCGCCGTTCGCAAATCAAGCACGTTCGCCACCCTGGAGCGAAAGGCGTCCGTTTTCCACAAGTTCGTCCGCGCGCTCGTTGCCCTCAATGCCGAAATGGCCTTTGCACCAGGCAAAGGCAGAACTTAAACTCAGCCGCATTATGATCGCAATTGACGCTTTGGGACCTCAGCCAAGTCGCGAACGGCCCTCTGCGGACATCAGCTTTCGTTATCCCGTTGTCGCTCTGTCCTGGGAGACCAGCCTTCCCTTGTGGTGACATAGACGAGATTTTTTGGGCGTTCTCAGATACCCGAGGGACTGCACCGATTCTTTCTGCGACGGCGATGGAGGCATAATTTTCAGGATGAATGATGTGGACTGCTTCCATCCAACCAAGCTCTTCAAACGCCCAAATTAAGCAGCGAGTTGCCGCCTCAGTGGCGTATCCTCTGCCCCAAACGTCACGACTGAACGCCCAGCCAATCTCAGGGCCTACCCATCCGGGAGGGAACCACGCGCCCGCGCGGCCTATCCAACGACCGGTCGCCTTCTCGATTACCGAGAAATTGCCATACCCCTGAACGATCCAAGCCCCTGCGAAAAGGCATAGATTGCGCCACGCACCTGCAGCATCTTGCGGGCCGCCGATGAACCTAGTGACCTCAGTGTCGGAGAGAAACACGGTCCAAGCAGAGAGATCAACCGCGTTGGGATGCCGCAACAGAAGACGCTCTGTTTCTATCATTTTGTCGCCTTTGGGAGTTACCGTGACCGACCGCATACCGCCCATGGCGCGTTCCGGACATCGTCCAAGTCGCCTGACGGCCCTTTGCGGACAATGGACGAACTGGTGACTTTGAGCAACAATGAGCTTGCCTCACCCATCATGGTCTGAATAACCGCTATTCGCTTCACACCGTTGTCATTTACGCGGCTTAGCCCTCCGCCCATGGTTTCTATTGAGTGAGGCTCTCCGCTTGGCACAGCATCGGCCGCGCATCGTAGTTGTCGGTGCAGGGATCATCGGTTCGGCGATCACATACAATCTGGCCATTCGGGGTGCGGACGTCTTGCTCTTGGACAAAGGGCATACGGCTGGTTCCGGCGTAACGGGACGGGCTTTCGGTTGGATCAATGTCATCAATGGAACCCCCGGCGACCAGAGTTATGCCCTTTGGCGCGAGGCAGTTGCCGAGTACCGAGCCTTGCAAGTTGTCCTACCAACCGCCTTTGCCTGCGCACGTTTTGGGGCCCTTTTGTGGAAAAGTACGGCAGAGGAAACAGAGACGTTCGCCGAGCTTCATCGACAAGCCGGGGAACGTGTCGAACTATTGTCGCGAAAGACATTACAGGAATTAGAGCCCCGTATTCGCCGCGCACCAGACCTCGCCGCCTTTTCGCCAGATGATCTGGCTCTCGACCCAGGGCAGCTTGCTATAGACCTGGTAGCTGCCGCAGTTGCTGCTGGCGGCTCCACTCTCTTCGGCGCGACCGCCTACGCCATCGAAACCGCAAACGGCAAGGTCTCTGGATTAAAAGTTGGGCATGAGACAATCCCAGCCGACATCGTCGTTATGTCAGCCGGTCCTGGTATCCAAGAGCTGACTGACGGACTTGGCATTCAAACCGGCCTAACGACATCTCCGGCCTTGCTTCTCCGCTACGGATGTAATCGCCCTATCATAAGCCATATCTTGCGGGGCCCTCGGTTGGAAATCAGACAGGCCACTGACGGCACTCTGCTTGTTGCGAAATCCTACGTGGCAAATGGAGACGAGAATCTCCCTAAGCTGATCGGTGAGACGCTGCTTGCCGCAATGAAGGACGAACTGGATTCGCCTGCCCAAGTCACACTGATAAGTGCGGAAATCGGAGAGCGTCCGGTTTTTGTCGACGGCTTACCGCGTATGGGATTTCTGTCCGAAGTCGAGAATCTCTACCTCGCAGTCGGTCATCCAGGCGTCATTCTTGCGCCGTTGATAGGCCGCGTGACCGCAGAAGAGATAATGGAAGTCTGGGGCAAAAACGCCACGCTAACTCCCCACTAGGATGCCTACTTCAGATGTCGTGCCCATGTCTGCTTCTGGCGCAATCCGGCCGAAGCGGTCGGCCCCTGTCGGCCCGGAGCTGCCATTCAGATGCTGCGGCAAGAAACCGCGATTGCCTGGTCTCAAACCATCTTGAGAGCAGCAAGATCGCCGTTTTCAAGAAAGGCCAAGTTCGCTTCGATTTTTTCAATGGGCCAATCCCACCAAGCAATATCGAGAAGTTCGTTAATTATCTCGATGGGATAGCGCATCCGAATGACGGTGGCCGGGTTTCCTCCAACAACTGCGTAGGGTGGAACGTTGAGAGCGACGACCGACGCAGCAGCTATGATCGCGCCTGCACCGATTTGCACACCCGGCATGATCGCTGCGTCGTGGCCAATCCATACATCGTGACCGACAACTGTATCCTTCACTGGCAGGTCTTTGAAGCCGAAGGTCTCGGGTTTGAAGATGCGGAATGGATAGGTGCTGAAGCCTGTCATCGGATGATTGGCTGAACTTGTGATAAAGTAACTTCCCCGAGCGATCTGGACAAATTTACCGATTACCAGGCGCTCGCGGACACTATGACCCAGATAGGGTGCGAGTATTTTGGCAGTGTCCTCCGGTTTCCCAGAGTGAGTGTAATAGCTGTATTCGCCGATCTCCATGCGCGGATGGTCGATAACGTTCTTCAGATAGACCGTGTCGCTATAAAGCGTGCCGTCCGGCAGAGTGATTGGATGGGTTGCATTCGCATCTAGAAGAGGCATGAAGAACACTTTTCAGAAGAAGGCCAGCGCAATTACACGGGCAAAGCTAGTCCGGAAGAGCGATGGAATCCATCGCGCTACCCAAACGCTTTCATGAATAATTTGAATGGCGATACTCTCAACGCTTTTCGGGTAGCATCTGCGATGACCGCTCATGACGCGAACGGGAAGCCAGCCGAGAGCATGGCACCGATGGTAGACGATACCAGGAGCCGAAACAGAAGCAGATACTGAGCCTTCAGCGAACGCACGGGATATCGAACAAGAGCAGTCCGGGTTCCCCCAAAGGAAGTTGCGCCACGACCTGGCCTACGGGGTTCAGTACGGCCGTTGGTCCCCAGGCAACGCGCCCATCACGCTCACCAGTGACATCCGCCGATACAAGCCAGAGACCCGTCTCTCGGCATCGTTCGCCCCGAGTAGCGTTATGCATCGCCTTGAAAGCTTCCGCCTTTTCCCGTCGCATCATGTTGTTGGAAGGGCATACAATCACGGAAGCTCCAGCGTCAGCAACCGTTTGAGCCGCTTCGGGAAAGTTCGTGTCGTAGCAGATGTTGATCCCGAAGCGCAGACCGTCAACCTCGAAGATCGGGCGGTCGTTTCCGGCATCAAAGACCCGTTCGCCACCCAGAAGGTGCATCTTCCGGTAGCGGCCGACAAGGACGCCGCGTTCCACAACGACCGCAGTGTTAAACAAACGGCCTCCCTCGTTTTCAATCAAACCCATAACGATCATCGGGCCAGTTCGTGGGAGTCGGCTCAACAAGGAGAGGAATCCGTCCGATTGAAGGTCAAACGCGACTCGACGGGCTGACGCCTCGTCCGATAGGTAGCCCTGCAGAAAGCACTCTGGAAAGCAAAGCAGTGAGGCGTCTTGGGCTTCAGCCTGGGCCATTGCGACAATCGCATATTGCATGGCTGCGTCGACATCATCCCTGAACTCCGGAGTCTGGGCTGCAGCAATCCTTACGGTCTTCATTCTGACGGCGGCCCCCGGTTCACATCCAACTGAGAGATGATGTTCCGAACGACCCCATTCGGCAACTGATCGCTTGCCGCTGGTGTCTCGTAGACTGGTAAGCAGTGCCAGTTGACAATCAGAACAGTCTTGTTAGCTTTACATTGGACGGAGGCAAGACGATTTGCTTGCTTGGGGTTGGTTTCAGGCCGCCCGTCAGCGTGGCGCAGAATCAATGCGCTCGTACCGTTCGAAGACTGCGGAGTGACGCATGTAAGCGTCGTCTTGTGCGAGGAATATCCTCCCAACTGAGGGGCGGCCCTTTGGTCCGTTGCACGTCCGCTTCAGCAATGAAGCAAAGGACGTGGACTCATGAAATCAAACAATCGCAGACAAACTCTCAGACGTAAGGCAGGCAAGAACCAAGGGTGGCAATGCTATTATTGCCAGCAGCCCATGTGGGAGACTGATCCAAAAATCTTCAGCGCACGCTATCGAGTATCCCGTCGGGCCGCCTTACTCTTCCGTTGCACGGCAGAGCATTTGGTGGCCCGGTGTGACGGAGGGCGCGATACCGAAGAGAACATCGTCGCTGCTTGTCATTATTGCAACAAAACTCGGCACCGACCGAAGCGGCCGAAAGATGCGGCGTCATATGCCAGCTTCGTTCGGTCCAAGGTCGAAAAAGGTCAATGGCATCCAGTCAGGTCAATGGCATTCCTGCTGGGTTAAGGCATCAGACGTCTGACACCGACACATTGCGATAGTCAGCCGACATGGTGCTATTACATGCCAAGTTCGCTGGGTGAATAGACGCCCCATTCGGGTGGTTGACCTCCCATCTCCTCTTCGATTGCATGCTTCCATTCTGGCGTTATACGAATTGGAAACGAGCTTACGACCTTCTCGGAGTGCCGGGCGTCGATTTCATAAAATTCCCCGAAAAGGCTGTCGCATCGGTAGCATCCGTTGCTCGTGTACTGTCGTTCCTGGGTCTTGCTAAACCGCTTTTTCAGGCGGCCCATTTTGGGGTCCCGAGGCAGGTGGCGGAAGACCTCATCAAAGAGTGCGGGGTACTCACCCAAGTCCGGGACCGAAAAGGTGCTTGTATGGGGTCCGAATTCTACGTCGACCCCCGTGACAATTTTTGTCTTCGCACCGCATTGGCGTTTCCAGCAGTCGATGTCCCCCACCCGGATATGAGCAACCGCCGTGCCCTGTGAAGGTATTCCAAACCGGAACCGGCCACCAAATACCGCTTCAAGGAACGCTTCGACGGGCAGCTCCTGCGAATAGGTCACCCGGGCGCGATACATCCCGTCGTGTGCCAGAATCTGTGCGGCTGGCAGGGCGTCAGTTGTTGGAAAACCCGGCTTCTTAAGCAGCCACAGGCAACGAATTCCGGATTGCCTGTATCGTTCCTGTCTTCTCATTGTTTCGTCATTGGTTTGGGGCGAACATTGGATTTCGATGGCCACTTTGGCGCTGTTCTTTTGGGCCAAGACGTCGGCTATCCACGCGTCCCCGGAAGGGCTGTGCCCTGCAACTTCGGTTTTCGCGTTCCATCCGTGCTTGCGAGCAATTTCCACGGCGATCTGTTTCAGTCGCAGGTGAACTTCCGTTTCCGGCGCTGTCGAGCAATTGCCAACCGCTTTGTGTACAAAATGCTGCGTTCCCCGATGTGACCTCCGTAAAGAAACCTCGGCCGGACAACAGGGCATCCGAAGGGACCGGCCTTAGCGGTTGTGCTGAATTAGCACCTGCCAGGCCTCCGGAGGCAATTCGAAGGCGTAGAGATCAGCACCAGTCTCATCAACGCATCGTAGGGACATTGCAACCTCTCACGGTTTCCAGTGAATGCGCCTCGGAGACTGGTGCTGAGTTATGCTAGTCGCGGTTCCGAAGATCAGCCGTTATCCGCGCGTCATATGTCCCCAGCGGAGCAAGTTCGGTGTAACGTACTCGATCTGATGGAAGAATTGGTATCGATCTGCGGTGTCGTATCATCGAAACTTCACCAAAGTAAGCTGAATAGCAGCTCTCCTGGGGGCGCATCGGGACCACTATCCAAGCAGGAATGGCATTCCATCGTTGCGCCAAGTCGTCAACGGCCGCCCAGATGATTGCGGTTATCTCGCTCTCGGATTTGCCCTCGGCTTGCAGCGCTTTGACCACCGTGTCGTTGAATTTCACCGCATTATAGCAGGGGTTTAATTTTCCGTTCGCCTGGAACTCATTACGGGATTTAACGGAGATAAGGTATCGTATCCCGGACAGTTCAGCGATCAAGTCGGCGAAGGGAAAATTGGTTCCGAGGTTTAAATTCTGCACCTCGTTGGCTCCGACTGCCTTTAAACATTCTTCCGCTAGAATTTCTCCTAAGTAACCTAGTCTTGTTGTTCGTTCTGAGCGCAATATTGACGGCTTCATGCATCCCTCCATGTTTTTGAAACTTTAACTTGGCACGTTGCATCTAGGTAGTCATGTCTTCGTTCCAAACAGCGCGAACTGCCTACTCAAAAATAATATAGTTTTTATCGTCAGTCAATTTGCCTTGCTTGAAAATAAGCATAGAATTAGCATTTGGCGCTTTGCAAAAGACAAGTTATTCTATTATATATTATTGTTATTATTATTTTCTTTTTGTTCTTTTTGTTTTTCTTAGTGGTTATTTCCCTTATTTTCTAGCAACTTAGAACGACGAACCAGCCCCATCTTCCGCGCTCTGCGCCTCATTGACGACCAGGTTGATGAAAACCAAAGCAACGACCTCTTATTGGCGTCCTCCTCGACATTCAACGCGGGCGCTTCCGGGCCTTTCACGATCCAGAAGTTCGAAATCACCTCTTAAGCAAGGTCTAATGCTATCTTAACGGTGCGCTTGGTACTCTTCTCTATCCGTACGAGAGGAGGATCAGGATGAGTTTAGAACAACGCGTCGCTCTTCTAGAGAAGCAGCTGCGTATACAAGGAGATTTCCTTCAGAAGGTCGGCGCTGCGATTGAGCAGCAGCAGGGTAAAGACCAGGCGACGTTAAATTTCGGCAAGACCCTGATGGAGACTGTCCAAGAACACGAAACTCGCATTCAGACGCTGGCCGACGTACTCACTCAACACCAAACTGGCGTCAGCTTAGTAACACTCGTTGTCTATTTCCTGCTGCAGACCCTGGAGCAAACCGAGTACGTGTTGCCGGTTGGGACAGTCGATTCAATCATGACCTCGGTTGAAAAGAGCGGAGATGTAAAAGCAGCTATTTATTATGAGCTTTTTCAGGTGCTGAGAGAATCAGGGATCGAGTGACCCGCCACTGAGCTTTGCGCTGCGTTTGACATCGCGATTAGCGGGCCCCCTTTTGTGTTGCCGACGGGTTCAAAAACCCTCCGATGCATTGCCGACGTCTCTCAGTCGCTTCTTGTCCTTGCCAATCACAGCCTCGATGTGTTGCTTTCGAGCCTTCCATCGCCCCTTTTTCTGATCGCTGTCAAAACCGAATACGAAGAGGGACGGCTCCTTGACCACGTTCAAGGGAAGGGAGCCACTAGCGAGCCCCTCCAGCATCTCCAGATGATCATCAGACGCGCCATCGAAGCGCAGGTTCTTCCTCAGCCGACTGAGACTTACATGGAATGCGCAGACATTTTGAAATGCCGTGAGCAGCTGGTCTTCCCTGGCTTGCAATTGTTTCTCATAGGCGGCCAGCTGATTCAGAATTTTGTCGTTGAACAGCTCTGAATTGCTGAAGTGCTTGGCCTCCCAGAAGACGAGATCGACGCCTTCACTTTTCTTTCGAAGCCTGACGACATCGATGCGATCCTGTTTTCGACCCGCTTCGAGGTCGTCACGCTCCGTCACGCCCTCAGAACTTCTATTGAAGGCCACTTCGACGTCGATGACGAACGGGTCTTTATTGATCGCGTCATAGACACCTACGCTCTCCACGCCGGAGAAGGTGCGGGCCGCCGCTTTCATTTGTCTGAGCGAGACCTTCTCCTGATAGACGCCCTGCAAATAGGGACGTTTGTAGTCGAATGAGCCATTCCGCATTTTTATGTATCGGTCGCCGTCATCGAGGATCAGGTATTTCACATGGGTTTTCGGAATGACCCTCCCGCCACTGAACTCGATGGAATACAGAGCACGACCACGATAATAAACATCGATACGCTCGTCTCTCAGTGCGAAAAAAAGCTTCGGGTCACCGAGCGCATCTCGAAGCCAAGCGCCTTCGGGCCCAGTGGCTGCCTCTTCGAGGAGCTGCATGTTTTTCTCGCTGACGAACCGGACGAACGGTCTGAATGAAGCTTCCATTGTTTCTCCATTTGCTTTTCAATCTTATGCATCGAACCATTCGCCATCGCTGGATCGCACCACGTTGGCAAATAGCCCTTCGAACTGATCTGGATGGAACGTATGGATTGGAACGAGCTTTTTCGGCCTCATTGCCTCTGAATATCGTTTCAGATCGTGCGGATCGGCGTGGCCAGATGTGTGAATGGTCTCGAATTTGACGGAAGCGGCTGCGCAGGCCTCCACGAATTTGATCCCGGCTTCTTCCTTCAGGTAGCCGTCCCACTGCGACCAGATCGCGGTTGAGCCTTCCAAGATTCCCGCTCGTGCAAGGTCGTGTAACATCCAGGGCCGGATGATCATCACGCTCCGCGCTGCCTCGGACGGCAATGCCTCGGGAAATACCCGGCGGCCTTTGTAGTTGTCGACCAAGGCCGCGATGTTCTTCTCTTTGAGAAACCGGCGCTGTGCCTGCGGAATGTAAACCTTGACGTCAGGCCACTCAGCCGTCGGCTTTGGGATCGACTTCGTGTCTGTCGCCTTCAGAACCTCAGCAGCATACGCGTCCACCAACATTTGCCGCCCGGAGCGCTTCGCAGCTCGATAGACGCTTACCACACGGTCTATGTTCTGAGCCGAACATGCGACCAGGACGACGCCGCTGGTGCTGCTCATAACGTCCAACAACCGGTTCTCGATATCGCTCTCGGTCTCGAAGCGCTCTTCGGTCAGACGGCCGAGGCTTGATCCTTCCATCAGCAGGACATCGATATCGCGTGGTGGCGATTTGATGAAGCGTTCGAAGAGCGCTGCCTTGCGTCCGTGGCCACGAATGTCGCCGGAATAATAGACCCGCTTCCCGCCAGCCTCGATCAGGAACCCGTAAGCATCAAACCCGGAATGATCCATCAAGTTAGGCGTTATCGTGAATGGTCCAAGATTAAAGGGTTTTCCATCCTCGAACGTGACCGATTTGACCGGCGCATAGCCACCAGGAATGAACGATGCTGCGGCCGTCATGATCGACAGGGTTTTGCGCCCCAGGTACACATCAATGGATGACGGGACTTTTGGCAGGAGCCCCCAATGATCTCGATGGCCGTGGCTCAATAGGAACCCCAGCAGCGACCCATCATTATTGTGGACGGATGGAATGTTCGGAAGCTCGGTCGCCTCCAGTTCGGCGTCCAGAGGCAAGCCTAGATCGACAACAATACGCTTCCCCGCGCACTGCATCTCGACGCAGCTACCTCCAATCTGTTTGGTGCCTCTGTGGATACAGATTTGCAATCCATCGCCCATTCATTTCCCCTCTGTTGAAAAACGACGGAAGCTTGTTTGTCCCGTAGTCGTCGATAACAACGACGAGCAGGTTATCTTGCGTTGCGAAGCCCCGGCGAACACCTGCCGGTTATTTTGGAAGCCTACAGAAAAAAATTTCTCGGGCCAGAGAGCAAAAAATAATGATGGTAAACGAGAAACTGCCAGTCGTTGAGACCACTGATTTTGTTAACAAGTTCTAAAATGTCAACATTTGTGGGGCGTAATCAAGCGAGTGACGAGCGCCTTAACACGCGTACAGCGCTGGAAGTCATCGCATCAAGGATCGGCTGAGACCTGACCAAAAGGAATGGTAAGGGCCCCTGCGGAGCGCTTCGCCGAGCAACGGGGCTGATTGTGGTCCGCGCGATTCCGTTCTATTTCTACTGACGGTTTAGCCGATGGCTACGCGTGAGGACATTGCCAATCGCTCGCGCTGGTCGACGAATACCGGGGGAGCTATGTCTGAATTTACGATCAAGGCCAACTCCATTAAGGAGCCAATCCCGCATATATTCCAAGCCTGTGAGTTTCTATCGAGTGCGGTGGAGGCCCACCTTCACGGCAACCAGGCGGCTGCCGACGCCTTGTTTCGCCAAGCAGACATTCCAGAGGTCTGGAATTGGGTTAATCCGGCATGGGTCGTGGTGCAGCCGAACGTCAGGGTTCAGAAACCGGACGGTGATACACACCAGGTGCCGATGGCGGAACGCGATACGGTGCGAGATGTGAGGAAGGACCCAAGAGCGGCCAAAGTAAGAGCGGCCGTGCTTGCGCGTGATGGGTATCGGTGCCGTTACTGTGGCATTCCGGTGGTCTCTGCCGATATCCGCAAAATCGCCAACAAGCTCTATCCAGATGCCGTTCCTTGGAACGAAGACCCGCTTGAGCAGCATGCCGCGTTTCAATGCCTTTGGCTCCAGTACGATCACGTCGTGCCGCACAGCCATGGTGGCTTATCGTCCGAGGACAACGTTGTCATCAGTTGCGCTCTGTGCAACTTCGGGAAGGACAAATACACCCTGAGACAACTTGGGTTATCTGATCCTCGTCTGCGGCCGCCGGAACCGATCTCTTGGGATGGCCTCGAAAGTTTGAGGGTTTGCGGATCACCGAAGCCAAGGCGATCCGAAGCATCCCATGTGAAGGCAGATATGCGAGAAACACTGGCGTCGCCCCCTGAAAAGACACCAAGCCCCGCAAATTCCGTTGCTTTCTTTCTGCCGGGAGCATGGGTACAGAGCGGGTACGTCAATACGCCGTCGATTGCCGGAAAGGCACGCTGGTTCAAGATCGGCCCAGAACTGATTGCGGAGGCGGCCGTGCGGAATGGCATCACCGGATGCCGACTTATGTGCGATCCGGTGCTGTTTCGGCGGCGCGGATTGTCCCCGGAAGAATTTCTCGATTCAGATCAATCACCCTGAGTAGATGCAGCCTGATATTTCATGGAACTGCCCTGAACGCAGCGCCAAAAACGTGTTTCGGCTCGCGGTCACGCTTGTCGCAGGCGGCGAGGGCAAGTCCGAAACCAACGCAGGTATCGGCACTCAACGAAGCTCGTAACCCAACCCCCGTCACGTGAAAGCCTAGCTTTTCTTATCAAGCTTGGCTTCAATCGGTGTATGGCAAAGCCCCTCGCCCGCCGAGATCAAAACCGCTACTACGAACCGAGGAGCCGATCCGGTCGAAGCCTCGGAAAAGACGCGACCCTGCACAGCCTCGGCTCCAGATCGATCACATGCCATTGCGTATCGGACCGGCGCTCGCTCTTCTCGCCAAGAAGCCGCCCGCAAGCAGACGATGGGGTTGGGAGATCAAGTGATTTCCCTTCATCGCATTCGGCGACCCGCGCTCGCCATTGCTTTACCAACTCACGCCGCTGGCCTGGATAGCGATCTGCAAGGACTTCGCTTTCCTGAATCCTGTCGGCACGGAATATCCGAAAATCCTTCCGCAGCCCGCACCAGCAAGCGATGATCCGCCTGGAATCGAAGAACGCGAGTGCAATGGGCCAGACAACGCGCTCGGTATCGACGTCTTTTGCATCTCTGTAAACGATACGGAGTTTCATCAGTTGCTGCGTTGCCTGGTGAAGCATCCGCAGATCAATGACAGGTGTCGAAAGTGAAATGCGACCCACATGGAAGTCGTTGTCGTTCAGTTTGTGTCGAAGCTCCGAAGGAAGAACTGCGTCGATTTTTGCGAGCGCATTCTGGGCCGCTGACGTTAGTGCCTCGTTCGCTTGACGGCTCACCCATTGCACCCCGAGCTTAATCGCTTTGATCTCCTCTTCCGAGAACATCAGCGGAGGCAACATGAAACCCGGCCTCAGCACATAGCCGAAACCGGGTTCGCCTTCGATCTCCGCCCCCATGGACTGAAGGAGGGCAATGTCCCTGTAGATAGTCCGCAAGGATACGCCTGTCTCTTGCGCAAGATAGCTCCCAGAAACCGCCTGACGATGACGGCGAAGTATCTGTAGAACATCGAACAATCGCTGGCTTTGGGACATGACAAATCCTAGCACAGATTATGTCCAAATCCGCCCAATGGAGGCTCGGACCGTTTCCGTATCAGTCCATGCGGACCAGCACCTTTCCCCCGAACTTTTGGCCGTTTTCGAGGGCGGTGAGCATCCGGATCGCGTCGTTCAGCGGTACGATCTCCGCGACTGGAAGCCGCAGTTTTCCGTCCTCGGCAGCACGGGAAAGAGTGTCCAGGATGTAGGCCCTCGCCGTGCAGATGATCGGCTTCAGTTTCCGGCTGAAGATTGCGCGGATGAACTTGCCCGGCGTGGGATCGATGTCGAGAAACACGCCACCCTTGCGGAGAAGGCCAAGGCCAGCGGCAACAGTCATGGTACCGGCCGTGTCGTAGACGACATCGAAGCGTTCGCTGACCTTCGATAGATCGGCTGTCTGATAGTCGAACAGTGGCCGGATGCCCAAATCCCGGGCACGCGGCATTGATGCTGTGCTGCAGCTCCCAGATACCGTCGCCCCAAGCATCTGTGCAATCTGAACGCTTGCCTTGCCGACAGCACCGCCGCAGCCGTTGACGAACACACGTTTGCCCGCCCGCCTTGTCGACAAGGCCGTTCCACGCGGTGACGCCCGGCGTGGCCAGACACGCCACATCCTCGAAAGAGACGGACTCTGGCTTTCTTGCAACGAAGGTCTCAGGAGCAATCACCGCTTCACCGATGGCACCGCCGTCCTTGATCTGAGCAAGGCCGAAAACGTCGTCACCAGGCTTGAACCGTGTCACGCCGTCGCCGACGGAAATCACGGTTCCGGAGAAGTCGCTGCCCAGGGCGCGGGGAAAGGTTTTCCCGGTCACCATTTTCAGGTAGCCGTTGCGCACCTTCCAGTCGATGGGATTGATGGCCGCGAATTTGACCTTCACGGCAATCTCGCCCTTTCCCGGCCCCCGAAGCTCAAAGTCTTCGACCTTCATGGTCTCCGGACCGCCATAACGATGATATTGGATTCGTTTCATCATAGTCCTCACCGAGCGCTCAATGCGGCTGGGCGGCTGCCATGTAGGCAGCGAACGGAGTGGCGTCGTAGATCACAGTGGTCGAGATCATCTTACCGTTGTCGACGGTGATGATTTCGGCGACCAAGGCACTTGAGACCGGATGCGTCTCTGAGTCGTAAACGATCACTGCCTGACGGTCGTCACCAAAGGCCGCGACGAGCGTCAGCTTCTTGATCATCTTGGCGAATCCCTCCTGGAAGTTCCGGAACGCCTCAGAGCCCCGGAGTTGTCCGGTCGGAGCGTTGCAGATCACATGGCCGTCTGAGACCCCCATGATCTTTTCGATGTCCTTGGTGGCCATACCCTCAAAGTACGTGCGGGCGATCTCAAGAGCGATTGCCTTCTGTTCAGCCATAGTTGTGTCCCTTCATGTGCTGGTTGGCTGAAACACTTCTAGGACGCGGCAGTGACATGAGATGTCAGCATGATGCTTTTGTGGGTTGTACGTACAAAAAGATCAATCAGTAGCAGCAGACTCTAGGGCCAACCCGGTTGAACGGACGCAGATAGACTTGGAGTCTTGATCTTCGTCCGTTCCAACCGTAGCACGTTGCATCTAGTGGATTGATCGAAACAA
>UCML01000009.1:0-103859 GCA_900473675.1 Hyphomicrobiales bacterium
CTCCCCCACAAGGGGGGAGATGAACCGCTAGCTTCGAGCATATAAGGGAAAAGAATGATCTCCCTCCTTGTGGGGGAGATGTCACGCAGTGACAGAGGGGGGTAAGCGTCCGCAAACTCGGAATCCCCCGAAGCCCTCAAATCCCCTGTGTCGCCAGAAAAGCCTTCATCCGCTCCACTGCTGTTTCCGGCATATCCAGAACATTAGCCTTGTCGGCCAGGCGGAAAATGTCGGCGTAGTGCAGCACGCCGCGGGCCGATTGCATGCCGGCCGGCATGGTGAAATGCCGCTGATGGCCGTTCAGCCAGGCGAGGAAGACGACACCCGCCTTGTAATATTGCGTCGGCGCCTCGAAGATCTTTCGCGACAGGGGCACGGTCGGCTCGATCACTGCCCGGAAGGTGTCGACATCGTCGGCTGCCAGCGAAGCCAGTGCCTTCGAGGCCGATGGTGCGACAGCGTCGAAAATACCGAGCAGGGCGTGGCTGTATTTCCGGCCATCGCCTTCGATCAGTTCGGCATAGTTGAAATCGTCGCCGGTGAAGCAGAGAACCCCGTCCGGCAGGCGGTTGCGCAGGGCGACTTCGCAGGCGTTGTCGAGCAGCGAGATCTTGATGCCTTCGACTTTTGCCTTGTTTTCCTCGATGATCGACAGCACCGTATCGAGTGCCGTTTCGAAGTTTTCAGAGCCCCAATACCCTTTCAGCTGCGGATCGAACATGTCGCCGAGCCAGTGCAGGACCACCTTATCCTTGGTCTGCGACAGGATGCGGCCATAGACCTTGCGATAGTCGTCCGGCGATGCGGCGATGCCGGCGAGCGCACGGCTTGCCATCATGATCGAGCGCCCGCCCTCCTTTTCGACGAAGCCTATCTGTGTTTCGTAGGCGCGGATGACGTCGTCGAGCGAGCGGGTATCGGCGGGTGAAAGATGGTCGGTACCGGCGCCGCAGGCAAGATCTGCGCCCGGCACGGTGCGAGCCTCGGCCAGCGATCGGCGGATCAGTTCCTGGGCGCCAGCCCAATCGAGACCCATGCCGCGCTGCGACGTGTCCATCGCTTCGGCGATCTTGAAGCCCAGTGCCCAGAGATGATGCCGGAATGCCATCGTCCTTTCCCAATCGATCGCAGGACGCCCCCACGGGTCGAGGTCGCGCAGCGGATCGGAGACCACATGCGCTGCCGCATAGGCGATCCGATTGAAGACGGGGACGGTTTGCGGTCGGGTGATCGGCGTTCCCGTCAAGCGGTAAAGCTCAAGCGAACCATCGGCGCGCGGCAGCGGCAGGGTGGCGGACATGCAGGCTCCTCCTTGGATACTGCAAGCCAAATAATTTAGATCGTTCCAAATTTCAAGAATTTTTTTAACCAGAATCTGATGCGGCAGCACATTCAGATGGCAATATCACAGTCCGTCGGCATACTTGTCGGCACACATAGCGAAACCATATTTTACAATATATCTATGAAAATAAACGAGATTTTTGTCTCCGAAGTCGCTCTTCATGGTCGTGCAGTTCCGGCCGCCCCAAGTGTGACGTATTTTTCTCGAAATGCGCTTGACAAAATTGGAACGTTCCAATTATCTTGCGGCAAGTGCTGAGGCAAGGAGACCTCAGCCGGGAGGAAAATGTGGGTAAAGAACGGGTGACAGTTATCGATATTGCGCATGCCGCCGGCGTGTCGAAGTCGACTGTGTCGCTCGTGCTGCAGGCAAGCCCGCTCGTCAATGAGGCGACCCGTGCCAAGGTGAACGCCGTCATTCGCGACCTCGGTTATGTCTACAATCGGGGTGCCGCCAATCTGCGCCAGTCCAATTCCAAATCGAAAATCATCGGCATCGTTGTCAACGATCTAACCAACAGCTTCTTTGCGGAGCTTGCAGTCGGTGTCGACATGGTCGTGCAATCGGCCGGCTACGTGCAGTTCCTTGCCAATACCGCCGAAAGCGTCGACCGCCAGCGCGAGGTCATCGCCTCGATGCGCGAACATGGCATTTCCGGGCTCATTCTGTCGCCGGCCCGCGGTACCGATGCGGCCGATCTCAAGCCGCTGGTGGCAAGCGGCATTCCGGTCGTCAATGTCGTCCGGCAGGTCTCCGGCGCCAAGGTTTCGTCGCTGATTTCAGACAATCATGCCGGCATGCGCGATGCGGTCCGCCATCTGGTCGGGCTTGGCCATCACCGCATCGCCTTTCTCGGCGGCTTTCCCGATACGGCTGTTTTCAGTGAACGGCTGCAGGGCTATCGCGATGCGCTTTCCGACATGGACCTGGCTGTTCATGACGAGTTGGTCGTCAGTTCTGCTCCGTCGCGGGCAGGCGGCGTTGCCGCCATCGAGCGGGCGCTGCTTTTGCGTGAACGGCCGACTGCCGCCGTCTGCTTCAATGACGCGGTCGCCTTTGGTGTTTGTGATGGCTTGCGTGCCCATCGCCTTGATCCGGGCGAGGATTTTGCCGTGATCGGCTTCGACGACGTGATCGAGGCGCAGACGGCGGTGCCGGCCCTGACGACGATCTCGGTCGATCCGCAGGGCATGGGGCGGCGGGCCGCACAACTTCTCTTGAAACAGATCAATGCAGGACGGGCGGACGCCGAAGCGATCGTCAGTTCGGTGCGGCTGGTCGTGCGCCAAAGCTGCGGTGCCGCCATCGACAAGCGGGAAAGGCTGTCCTTGTTATGACACGTTGGGGTTTGATCGGGGCGAGCACGATTGCCCATGAATGGGTGATCGATGCGATCCGCGCCGTCGGTGGCGAGGTCGTTTCGGTGATGAGCACCAGCGCAGAGCGTGGTGCCAAATATGCCGGCGACCATGGCATCGCAAAATCTGTGACCAGCGTTGCCGAGCTTCTCGGCGATCCCGACGTTCAGGCGGTCTATATTTCCACCACCAACGAATTGCACCGCGATCAGGTGATCGCCGCGGCCAAGGCCGGTAAGCATATTCTCTGCGAAAAGCCGCTGGCGACGTCGCTTGAGGATGCGCGGATCATGGTCAAGGCTGCCCGGGACGCGGGTGTGGTGATGGCCACCAATCATCATCTGCGCGGTGCCGCCACCCACCGCGCCATGCGCGATGCGATCGCCGCCGGCAAGATCGGCAAGCCGCTCGCCGCCCGGGTCTGCCATGCCGGTTATCTGCCGGCACATCTGCAGGGCTGGCGTCTGGACAAGCCCGAGGCGGGCGGCGGCGTCATTCTCGATATCACCGTGCACGATACCGATACGCTGCGCTTCGTGCTCGGCGACGATCCGGTCGAGGCGGTGGCACTCGGTCAATATAGCGGCATGGCGAAGGCAGGGCTCGAAGATGCGGCGATGGGCGTTCTGCGCTTCAAGTCGGGTTTGATCGCCCAGTTCCATGATGGTTTTACCACAAAATATGCCGTCACCGGATTTGAAGTGCATGGTTCGGAGGGATCGCTGATCGGCCGCAACTGCATGACGCAGAAGCCGGTCGGCACCGTCACCTTGCGCAATGCTGATGGCGAGACGGAACTGCCGCTCGACCACCGCAATCTCTACGAAAACACGCTTGTTGCCTTCGATAAGGCGATCGCGGGCAAAGGCAAGCCGCTCTGCGGCGGCGAGGATGGCATCTGGTCGCTGGCCACGGGGCTTGCGGTGATGAAATCAGCGCAGACCGGCGGCACGATCAAGATTGAAACCGGACTTTGAGAGTATTTCCATGAGCAAGCATATCACTCCGGCCGAAGCAGCCTCCCTGATCCCCGATGGAGCGACCGTATCGGTGTCGTCGTCGAGCGGGCTCGGTTGCCCGGACCTGATGCTGAAAGCCATCGGCGAACGCTTTGACGCCACCGGCCATCCGCGCGATCTGACGACGCTGCATCCGATTGCAGCCGGCGACATGAGCGGCATCAAGGGGGTGGATTACATCGCCAAGAAGGGGCTCCTGAAGAAGATCATCGGCGGCTCCTATCCCTCCGGCCCTTCGACATCCGAGCCGCCGCTGATCTGGCAGATGATCGGTAACAACGAGGTTGCCGCCTATAACATCCCCTCCGGCGTACTGTTCGACATGCACCGCGAAGCCGCCGCCAAGCGTCCGGGCGTGCTGACCAAGATCGGTCTCGACACCTTCGTCGATCCCTCGCGCCAGGGCTGCGCGATGAACGCCTCGGCTGCGGCCGAACCGGTCGTCAAGAAGATGGAGTTCGAGGGCGAAGACTGGCTGTATTTCAAGGCGATCGTGCCGCAGGTGGCAATCATCCGTGCCACGACAGCCGACGAGCGCGGCAACCTGACCTATGAACACGAAGGCGCCTATCTCGGCGGTCTCGACCAGGCGCTCGCCGCCCGCAATAATGGCGGCATCGTCATTGCGCAGGTCAAGCGCATCACCAAGTCCGGCTCGTTGAAGCCGCACGACGTGCGCGTTCCCGGCATGCTGGTCGACTATGTGATCGTCGATCCCGACCAGAAGCAGACGACGCTGACGGATTACGATCCGGCCATTTCCGGTGAAATCTTCCGGCCGCTCGACAGTTTCCGCGTGCCCGAGTTCAATATCCAGAAGGTCATTGCACGTCGTGTCGCGCAGGAGCTTCAGGGCGGCTCTTGCGTCAATCTCGGCTTCGGCATCTCGGCCAATGTGCCGCGTATCCTGCTTGAGGAAGGTCTGCACGGTTCGGTCACCTGGGTGATCGAACAGGGTGCTGTCGGTGGCGTGCCGCTGCTCGATTTTGCTTTCGGTTGCGCCTCGAATGCCGACGCCTTCATGCCGTCGCCCTATCAGTTCACCTATTTTCAGGGCGCCGGCTTCGATGCCTCGCTTTTGTCCTTCCTCGAAATCGACAAGTCCGGCTCGGTCAATGTCTCGAAGCTGTCCTTCCGGCCGCATGTGACGGCAGGGGCAGGCGGCTTCGTCGATATCACCGCGCGAGCAAGGAAGATCGTCTTCTCCGGCATGTTCAATGCCGGGGCGAAGCTCTCGATGGCCGACCGCAAGCTGGTGATCGAGAAAGAGGGCAAGCTGAAGAAGCTGGTCAACGAAGTCGAGCACGTCACCTTCTCCGGCCGCCGCGCTGTCGAACAGGGGCAGGACATCACCTATGTCACCGAGCGCTGCGTGATGAAGCTGACGCCGCAAGGCATCATGCTCACCGAAATCGCGCCGGGCGTCGATCTGCAGACGCATATCCTCGACCAGTCGGAATTCCCGCTGATCGTTTCCGACAAGCTGAAGGTCATGGACGCGGCGCTGTTCCACGAAGCGCCAATCGGCCTGACGCTGCCGGAAAAGCCGATCCGGACGCTGGAAGGAGCGGCGCATGTCTGACGAGCGAATCCGCATCGAGATCGAGGGTGCAATTGCCATCTTGACGGTTGCGCGGCCGGAAAAGCTGAACGCTTTCGATATCGATATGCTGAAGGCGCTGTCTGCTGCCTGCGATACGGTCGAGGCCGATGCCACTATCCGAGTGGTCATCCTGACGGGGGAGGGCAAGGCTTTTTCCGCCGGCGGCGATATCAAGGCCTGGGGGGCGATGAGCCCCAACGAATTCGGTCATCAATGGGTGCGCTTCGGCCACCGGGTATTCGAACGGCTGGCAACGCTGCGCATGCCGGTGATCGCCGCGATCAACGGCCACACGCTCGGCGGTGGGCTGGAACTGGCGGCGGCGGCCGATATCCGCATTGCGGAAATACAGGTGAAGATCGGCCTGCCGGAAGCAAGCCTTGGCATGGTGCCGGGCTGGTCGGGCACGCAGCGTCTGGTCAAGCGGTTCGGTGCGCAGGTCGTGCGCCGGATGGTGCTGGGCGGCGAGATGTTTTCTGCCGATGAGGCATGGCACCTTGGTCTGATCGATGCGGTGGCCGGGACAGGAACGGTGATGAGCGTGGCAAAGGATTATGCCCATCGCATCGCCAAGCGTGGTCCGGCGGCGCTGGAGATCTGCAAGCTGATGATCGCCTCCGCCAACGGCGAAGACAACGGGACGGCCGTCGAGGCGCTGGGGTCGATCCTGGCCGCGAAGACCGGTGACATGAAAGAGGGCGTTGCTGCTTTTACAGATAAACGCCCCGCGGAATTCAAGGGAGAATGGTAATGACGGTTCTGGTGAAGCCCAAGGCGCTGGCCGACGTGAGTGTGCGCGACTTCCAGATGCTGATTGACGGCAAATGGGGGAATGCGTCCGAAGGTAAAACGCTGGAGCGCGTTGCCCCCGGTCATGGCGTCACCGTCAGCCGCTATCAGGCCGCAACGAAAGCCGATGCCGAACGGGCGATTGCCGCTGCGCGCAAGGCGTTTGACGACGGCCCTTGGCCGCGCATGACAGCGTCGGAACGATCGCTTGTCCTGCTGAGGGCCGCCGACATGATTGCGGCGCGTGCTGATGAACTCGCCTATCTCGACTGCATTGAATCCGGCAAGCCGATCAGCCAGGCCAAGGGCGAACTCGGCGGTGCCGCCGACATCTGGCGCTATGCCGCAGCTCTTGCCCGTGACCTGCACGGCGAAAGCTACAACACGCTCGGTGACGGCACGCTTGGCGTGGTCCTGCGCGAGGCGATCGGCGTTGTTTCGATCATTACGCCGTGGAATTTTCCGTTCCTGATCGTCTCACAGAAATTACCGTTCGCGCTTGCCGCCGGCTGCACGACAGTGGTCAAGCCGTCCGAACTGACCTCCGGCTCGACGCTGGTCCTCGGCGAAATTCTCGAAGCGGCCGGCGTTCCCGTTGGCGTCGTGAATATCATCACTGGCACCGGCCCGGATGTGGGTGCAATCATGACCACCCATCCGGATGTGGACATGGTCTCGTTTACCGGTTCGACCGGCGTCGGCAAGCTGACGATGAGCAATGCGGCGCAGACCCTGAAGAAGGTGTCGCTGGAGCTCGGCGGCAAGAACCCGCAGATCGTCTTTCCAGATGCCAATCTCGACGATTTCATCGATGCGGCGGTGTTCGGTGCCTATTTCAACGCCGGCGAATGCTGCAATGCCGGATCGCGGCTGATCGTCCATCGCGACATCGCCGATGAAGTCGTTCGTCGTGTGGCCGAGCTTTCGGCCAAGGTCAAGGTCGGCGATCCGCTCGACCCTTCGACCCAGGTCGGCGCGATCATCACACCGCAGCATCTGGAAAAGATCGTCGGCTACGTCTCTGCCGCTTCCGGCAACGGCGCGACGGTGTCTCATGGCGGTTCCTCGCTTGATCTCGGTTCCGGCCAGTTCATGTCGCCGACCATTTTGTCCGCCGTCACGCCGGACATGGCCGTGGCGCGCGAAGAGGTTTTTGGGCCGGTGCTTTCGGTTCTGAGTTTCGAAACGATTGAGGAAGCGATCCGTATTGCCAATTCGATCGATTACGGCCTGTCGGCCGGCGTCTGGAGCCGTGATTTCGATACCTGCCTGACGGTCGGCCGCAAGGTGCGGGCGGGAACGGTCTGGATGAACACCTTCATGGACGGTGCGTCCGAACTGCCCTTCGGCGGCTATCGCCAGTCGGGCCTTGGCCGCGAACTCGGCCGCCATGCGGTCGAGGACTATACCGAAACCAAGACGCTCAACATGCACATCGGCGGCCGTACCGGCTGGTGGATGCCGCGTTCGTAGTGTGACTGGAAGATGGAAAGAAAGGAGGGCGTGATGCAGGAATTGAATTATTTGGAGCGGAGCGTCGCCTCAAACCGTCGGAAAGCTGATCTGCGGCTTGAGCAGCACCTGCATCTCGGTCGTCTCATCGCCCGCGATCCGGGCCAGGAGAACGCGGCCCATCTGTTCGCCGGTGTCGGTGAGGTCCTCGTAGATCGTCTCGACCTTCGGCTGGATCTGGCTGAGCAGTTTGGACGTCCGTTTGGCGACGATGTCGTATTCCAGTCCGAGCGTCAGACCGTGGTCGCTCATGCCGGTAATGGTGGCAAGCGCCGAGACCTCGCCACCGCAGGCAAAGCCATCGGGGGCGTCACGTTGCGCGGCACGGCGGCTCATGAAGTCGCGGATCTCTTCGACGGGACAGTCGAGATTGATTTCATCGGGAATTTCGTAGCCGACGCCGGCTTCCCGGACGGCGGTCATGAACCCGTGCAGCAGGTGCTGCGAGAAGGTCATGCGCTTGGGCGGCAGGATGATCATCGGTTTGCGGCGTCCGCGTCCGATCAGCCGCTTGGTCGCTTCATAAGCGAAACTGAAATTGTCGTAGTCGACGTAAGGGTGTGGCGTGGTGAATTCGGTCCTGCCGTGCGTGACGAACGGGAAGCCGTTTTCCAGAAGCAGGCGGACGCGTGGATCGAAGGGTTCGGTGCGCGAGAAGATCAGGCCATCGGCCATGCCGTTGCGGACGATATGACGAACCGCGTCAATATTGGCCCCGTTGATGAAGTTCGGCATGACGATCAGGTGGTAGGGTGTGTCGCGGAGCGCTTTGGCAAGCCCGTGCATCAGCGAAATGCCGTAGCCGAGGATTTCCTCGTGCGGATCAAGCAGAACGCAGATGACGTTGGTGCGGCCGGTCTTCAAGCGCTGGGCGGCTCGATCCGGCAGGTAGCCGATCTCGGCCGCCACTTCATGGACACGCTTGCGGGTCTCTGCCGAAATCTGCGGGGCGTTGCTGAGTGCGCGCGATACCGTGGTCACGGCAAAGCCCGTCAGGTCGGCGATTGTGCGCAGGGTTGGCTTGCCGCTTTTCAGCATGATTTCCGAGGCCAGAGATTTGGGAGTGTCCGCCAATGAAATACTCCCTTGAGGCAATGACAAGGTGCTTTTGTAACGTCAGACGAACGCAGGCGCAATGCGTTTATGCAAACGTTTTAAATCATACTTATCGCAAGAGTTTTGCTGCGTTGCGGAATCGATTCATCGGCTTATAAACATCCGGATTCAGTATGTTAAAGCTATTGGATAGGAGATGCGTGTGGCGCTTGACTTGATGGGATTTATAACGTTTTAAATGAGCCAGCGGTGGTGACCGCAGATCAATTGCTTCCCGTTTCAAAACGGGATGGCATTCAACGGCGGGGAGGAGTTTCCCGCTTTACGACTTGCAAACGGGAGGAATACGATGCGCAAGTTTATGACGACGACAGCGATTGCAGCACTGATGATAACGGGCGGCGCGGTCATGGGCGGCACTGCCGCGCATGCTGCCGAGAGCGTTGAAGTTCTGCATTGGTGGACATCCGGCGGCGAAGCGGCTGCTCTGGACGTCCTGAAGAAGGATCTGGAAAGCAAGAGCATTTCCTGGACCGATATGCCGGTTGCCGGCGGTGGCGGTACGGAAGCCATGACCGTGCTGCGTGCCCGCGTCACCTCGGGCAATGCCCCGACGGCTGTCCAGATGCTCGGCTTCGACATCCTCGACTGGGCCAAGGAAGGTTCGCTCGGCAACCTCGACGAGATTGCGGGCAAGGAAGGCTGGGACAAGGTCATCCCGGCGGCCCTGCAGAAGTTCTCCAAGTATGACGGTCACTGGATCGCTGCTCCGGTCAACGTCCACTCCACCAACTGGATGTGGATCAACAAGGCTGCGCTCGACAAGGCCGGCGGCAAGGAGCCCCAGAACTGGGACGAACTGGTTGCTCTTCTCGACAACTTCAAGGCGCAGGGCATCACCCCGATCGCTGCCGGTGGCCAGCCGTGGCAGGACGCGACCCTGTTTGACGCTGTCGTGCTTTCGCTCGGCACAGATTTCTACAAGGCAGCCTTCATCGATCTCGATCCGGCCGCTCTCGGCGGCGACAAGATGAAGACCGCTTTCGAGCGCATGACCAAGCTGCGTTCCTATGTGGACGATAACTTCTCCGGCCGCGACTGGAACCTGGCGTCCGCCATGGTCATCGAAGGCAAGGCCGGCGTGCAGTTCATGGGCGACTGGGCAAAGGGCGAGTTCGTCAAGGCCAAGAAGGTGCCTGGCACCGACTTCGTCTGCATGCGCTACCCGGAAACTCAAGGGTCCGTGACCTTCAACTCCGACCAGTTCGCGATGTTCAAGGTTGCTGCCGACAAGGTGCCGGCGCAGATGCAGATGGCGTCGGCAATTGAAAGCCCGACCTTCCAGTCGGCCTTCAACGTGGTGAAGGGTTCGGCTCCGGCCCGTACCGACGTGTCGAACGAAGCCTTTGATGCTTGCGGTAAGAAGGCAATGGCGGATCTCGCCGATGCCGACAAGAACGGCAAGCTGTTCGGTTCCATGGCCCACGGCCATGCCAACCCGGCCGCTGTCAAGAACGCGATCTATGACGTCGTGACGCGCGAATTCAACGGTGAACTCACCGCTGACGAAGCCGTCAAGGAACTGCCGGCCGCCGTCGCAGCTGCACAGTAACGTTGTATCGGTCCGGGGTGCTCCAAGCACCCCGGACATCATTCCCTACAGACATTTGTCTTTGAAACGGTGGTATTCGCCATGGATAGCCGCAGCCGGCTGCAGGATATTGTGCCAAAACTGGTGCTTGCCCCAAGCTTCCTCATTGTTTTTGTTTTTGTCTATGGCTTCATCGCCTATACCGGCTACCTGTCGGTGACCGACAGCAAGATGCTGCCCTCGTACAATTTCGTGGGCCTCAGCAATTATTCCAAGCTCTGGGCGCTACCGCACTGGTGGCGAGCGATCTCCAACCTGGCGATCTTTGCGACACTCTATATCGCCATCTGCTCGGTGCTGGGGCTGGCGCTCGCCATTCTGCTCGACCAGAAGATCCGCGCCGAAGGTCTGCTCCGGCCGATCTATCTCTATCCGATGGCGCTGTCCTTCATCGTCACGGGCACGGCCTGGAAATGGTTCCTCGATCCCGGTATCGGGCTTGAAAACACCATGCACCTCTGGGGCTGGGAGAGCTTCACCTTCAACTGGATCAAGGATCGTAACTACGCAATCTACTGTGTTGTCATCGCAGCCGTCTGGCAGTCATCCGGGTTCATCATGGCGATGTTTCTCGCCGGCCTGCGCGGCGTCGACAACGAGATCATCAAGGCAGCGCAGATCGACGGAGCCTCGGCGACGACCATCTACCGGCGGATCATCATTCCGCTGATGCGTCCGGTCTTCCTGTCGGCCTTCGTCGTGCTCGCCCATCTCGCCATCAAGGCCTACGACCTGATCATCGCGCTCACCGGCGGCGGGCCGGGGCAGGCGACCGAACTTCCGGCAACCTTCATGTATTCCTACACCTTCACCCGTAACCAGATGGGCATTGGCGCTTCCTCGGCGATCATCATGCTGGTGATGATCTTCTCGATCATCATTCCCTATCTCTATTCCGAAATCAGAGGGGAGAAGCGCCAATGAGCGTCCCAAGCCCTGACAACGCCATCTCCAGCAGCCGCCTGATGCGCGCGATCATCTATTCGGTGCTGATCCTGTTTGCGCTCTATTCGCTGCTGCCACTCTATGTGATGGTCGTCAATTCCTTCAAACCGCTCGATGAAATCCGTCAGGGTGGTATGCTCAACCTGCCGCAGACCTGGACGGTCGAGCCTTGGCTTTCGGCCTGGTCGACGGCACAGATCGGCGTGCAGCCGACCGGCCTTCGCCCGTTCTTCATCAATTCCATCCTGATGGTCATTCCGGCCGTGGCGATCTCCACCATCGTCGGTGCGCTGAACGGCTACGTGCTGACCAAGTGGCGTTTCCCGGGATCGGGCATCTTCTTCGGCATGCTGCTTCTGTCCTGCTTCATCCCGTTCCAGATCGTCCTTATTCCGATGGCACGCATTCTCGGCATCCTCGGGCTTGCCGGATCGGTGCCGGGCCTGGTGTTCGTGCACGTCATCTACGGTCTCGGTTTCACGACGCTCTACTTCCGTAACTACTATGAAGCCTTCCCCACCGAACTGGTGCGGGCCGCGCAGATCGACGGCGCCAGCTTCTTCCAGATTTTCCGGCGCATTCTCCTGCCGTCTTCAGGCCCAATCATCGTCGTCTCCGTCATCTGGCAGTTTACCAATATCTGGAATGACTTCCTCTTCGGGGCCTCGTTCTCCGGCGCCGGTTCCACGCCGATGACGGTGGCGCTCAACAACCTCGTTTCCTCGTCCACCGGGGTGAAGGAATACAACGTCCATTTCGCAGGCGCGATCCTCGCCGCCCTGCCAACGCTTGTCGTCTACATCGTCTCCGGCCGCTACTTCGTCCGTGGCCTGATGTCCGGCGCAGTGAAGGGTTAAAGCCATGTCCTTTCTGAAAATCACCGATCTGCGCAAGTCCTACGGCTCGCTGGAAATCCTCAAGAACATCAATCTGGAAATCGACGAGGGCGGCTTCCTGGTGCTGGTTGGCCCGTCCGGTTGCGGAAAATCGACGCTGCTCAACACCATTGCGGGCCTGGAGCCGATCACCTCGGGCGAGATCTCGATCAACGGCAAGTCGGTGGCGGGCCTGCATCCGTCCAAGCGCGATATCGCGATGGTCTTCCAGTCCTATGCGTTGTACCCGAACATGACGGTTGCCGGAAACATCGCCTTCGGCATGGAAATCCGTGGCGTACCGAAGGACGAGCGCGACAAGGCGATCAAGCAGGTCTCCGAAATGCTGCAGATCGGTCATCTGCTGGAGCGCAAGCCGAGCCAGTTGTCCGGCGGCCAGCGCCAGCGTGTCGCCATGGGCCGGGCGCTGGTGCGCAATCCGCAGGTCTTCCTGTTCGACGAGCCGCTGTCCAACCTCGATGCGAAGCTGCGCGTTGACATGCGCACCGAGATCAAGCGCCTGCACCAGCGCATGAAGACGACGATCGTCTACGTGACGCACGACCAGATCGAGGCGATGACACTTGCCACCAAGATCGCGGTTCTGAAGGACGGCGTCCTGCAGCAGTTCGGCACGCCGGCTGAGATCTATAACAATCCGGCCAACTTGTTCGTTGCCGATTTCATGGGCTCGCCCGCGATGAACCTTCTGACTGCCACGGTGGAGGGCGGCGGCAACGATCTGCGTGTCTCGCTCGAGCGTCCCGATGCGGAGCCGTTGCATCTGCCGGTCGCTCAGGTCGGCGGTCTCGCGGCCTATGCCGGCAAGCAGATCGTCTTTGGCATCCGTCCGGAAGCGCTGACCGATCCGGATGGTGCCGATCGCAACGCCCGTTCGCTGGTCGAAGGCGATTGCCTGATCGAGGTGGTGGAGCCGGCGGGTTCCGATACGTTTGCTGTCACCAAGCTTGGCGGCAAGGAAGTCGTGGCGCGCCTGCGCGCCGATGCCCGCATCGCGCCCGGACAGAACACCCGGCTTGCCTTCAACCTGGACAAGGCGGTGTATTTCGATCCGCAAACCCAGAGCCGCATCGGCTGAGTATCGTCATGGTCAAGCAGCCCGATATCGTCATCATCGGTTCCGGCATCGGCGGGGCGACGGTCGCCGCCGGGCTTGCCGGCTCGGGCGCACGTATCGTGATCCTCGAGCGCGGCGAGCGCCTTCCCGATACGCCGGAAGCACGCAGCTATCGCTCCATTTTCGTCGACGGCCATTTCCGGCCAAAGGAGATGTGGCGCGAACCGGACGGCACGGCGTTCAATCCGGGGAACTTCTATTTCGTCGGCGGCAATTCCAAGCTCTTCGGCGCGGTGTTGCTGCGCTATCGCGCCGAGGACTTTACCGAGATGCAGCATCTCGGCGGCATCTCGCCGGCCTGGCCCTTTCCCTACGAGGAACTGGAGCCATGGTACGGCAAGGCGGAGCGGTTGTTCGAGGTGCGTGGCGAGCTTGGTCAGGACCCGACGGAGCCGGCCCACTCGACACCCTATTCTCATGGCCCCGTGCCGGACGAGCCAGCCATCGCCCGCGCCCGCGCCGAACTGAAGTCGCAGGGGCTGCATCCGGCGACATTGCCGCTTGGCGTCGACATCGACGCCTGGCTGGCCGGCGGACGCACGCCGTGGGATGGGTTTCCCAACACCGGCAATGGCAAGAAGGATGCCGAGACCGCGCCGCTCGCCGCCGCGCTGAAGGACCCGAATATCGAACTGATCACCTCCGCCCATGTCGAGACGCTTGAAGCCGGGCCGGGTGGCCGGATCGAGGCGATCCACTACACCCACAGGGGCGAGCGGAAACGGCTGTCCCCGAAGCTGGTGATCCTGTCGGCAGGCGCGATCAATTCCGCCGCGATCCTGCTGCGCTCCGGCGACGGCAGGGGGCTCGCCAACCGCTCCGATCAGGTCGGCCGCAACTTCATGAACCATAATTGCAGTGCCATGCTGGCCATCAACCCGTTCCGGCGCAACGACAGCGTCTACCAGAAGACGCTGATGCTGAACGACTACTACCTGACCGGTGGTCGCGGCGGCCTGCCGCTCGGCAATGTCCAACTGCTCGGTAAGATCAATGGAGACATCCTCAAGGCCAATGCGCCGCGTTACGCGCCGCGCTTTGCACTCGACTTCATGGCCGGCCACGCGGTCGACTGGTACATGATGACGGAGGACCTGCCGAATCCCGAAAGCCGCATCATGGTCGACGGCAAGGGCATCATCATGCAGTGGCGGCGTTCGAACATGGAAGCGCTGTCCGGCCTTGAGACGAAGATGCGCGCGCATTTCAAGGCGGCGGGCTATCCGATCGTGCTGTCCCAACCCTTCGACAAACGCACACCTTCGCACCAGTGCGGTACGGTGCGCATGGGGCTCGATCCGGCCTCCGCACCGCTCGACCCGCTCTGCCGCGCCTTCGACCACCAGAACCTGTTCGTCGTCGACGCAAGCTGCCTGCCAACCTCGGCCGCCGTCAATCCGGCTCTGACCATCGCCGCGCAGGCGCTACGCGTCGCCGATCATATCGTTTCGAAGGATTTGGCGGCATGACCGGTCACAAGCGTCCCGTTGCCATCGTCACCGGCGGTCGCCGCGGTATCGGGCTGGGCATTGCCAAGGCGCTGGCGAAAACTGGTTTCGATATCGCGATCACCGGCATTGGCGAAGCGGATCAGGTTTCAGGTGTGCTGGATGAACTTGCAGCGCTGGGCGCGAAGGCGATTTTTCTAAAGGCCGATCTTTCCGATCTTTCCGGGCATCAGGCGACCGTCGACGCCATCCTGGCGCAATTCGGATCCATCGATTGCCTCGTCAACAATGCCGGTATGGCATCTGTGGTGCGGGGCGATTTTCTGGATCTCGCCCCGGAAAACTTCGATACGATCGTCGCCACCAACCTGCGCGGCACGGTGTTCTTCACGCAGGCTGTCGTGAAGGCCATGCTGGCAAGTGGTTCCGGCGGGCATCGTTCGGTGATCAACATCACCTCGGTCTCGGCGAGTCTGAGTTCGCCGGAACGCTTGGACTACTGCATGAGCAAGGCGGGGCTTGCGGCCTTTTCGCAAGGACTGGCGCTGCGTCTTGCCGATACCGGTATCTCCGTCTTCGAGCTGCGGCCGGGCATCATCCGCTCTGACATGACGGCCGGTGTTTCAGGAAAATACGATGCGCTGATTGCCGACGGGCTGGTGCCGATGAAGCGCTGGGGCGAGGCGGAGGATATCGGCCGGATGGTCGCGGCCTTAGCCAGCGGCAGCTTCGGCTTTGCCACGGGCTCGGTGATCAACGCCGATGGTGGGCTGTCTATCGGACGTTTGTAGGCGCGTGTCTTGCTGGTGAATGCCCTCACTCCAGCCATCTCCCCGTAAACGGAGAGAGGGGACGACGAGGTTTGCGGCACGGTCCTTCTCCCCGTTTACGGGGAGAAGGTGCCCGACAGGGCGGATGAGGGGCAAACCACCCTCGGTGATAGATTTTGAGGAAGACGACATGACCTACGACTACATCATCACCGGTGCCGGACCGGCTGGCTGCGTGCTCGCCAATCGGTTGACCGAGGACCCCGACGTCAAGGTGCTGCTGCTCGAAGCTGGCGGCAGCGACTGGAATCCGCTGTTCCACATGCCGGCCGGCTTTGCCAAGATGACCAAGGGTGTGGCGAGCTGGGGCTGGGAGACCGTGCCGCAGAAGCACATGAAGGGTCGCGTGATGCGCTATACGCAGGCCAAGGTGATCGGTGGCGGTTCGTCGATCAACGCCCAGCTTTATACGCGCGGCAATGCTGTGGACTATGACCTGTGGGCGAGCGAAGACGGCTGCACCGGCTGGGACTACCGCAGTGTTTTGCCCTATTACAAACGCGCCGAGGACAATCAGCGCTTTGCCGACGACTATCATGCCTATGGCGGGCCGCTTGGCGTCTCCATGCCGGTTTCCGGTTTGCCGATCTGCGATGCCTATATCCGCGCCGGCCAGGAACTGGGCATTCCGTACAACCATGATTTCAACGGCAAGCAACAGGCCGGCGTCGGCTTTTATCAACTGACCCAGCGCAACCGCCGCCGCTCTTCCGCGTCGCTTGCCTATCTGAGCCCGATCAAGGATCGCAAGAACCTGACTGTTCGGCTTGGGTCGTTTGTGACGAGGATCGTCCTAGAGGGTACACGTGCGGTCGGTGTCGAGATCGCGACCTCCAAGGGCTTGGAGACGGTCCGGGCCGGGCGCGAGGTGCTCGTCTCTTCCGGCGCCATCGGCTCGCCAAAACTCTTGCAACAGTCCGGCATCGGTCCGGCCGATCACTTGCGTTCGGTTGGCGTCGACGTGAAGCATGACCTGCCGGGCGTCGGCAGCAATCTGCAGGACCATCTCGACCTCTTCGTCATTTCCGAATGCACCGGCGATCATACCTATGATGGCGTTGCGAAGTGGCATCGGTCGATCTGGGCTGGGCTGCAATATGTGCTGTTTCGCTCCGGGCCGGTCGCCTCGTCGCTGTTTGAGACCGGTGGCTTCTGGTATGCCGATCCGAATGCGCGCTCGCCGGACATTCAGTTTCATCTGGGCCTTGGCTCCGGCATCGAGGCGGGTGTCGAGAAGCTGAAGAACGCGGGAGTGACCCTCAACTCGGCCTATCTGCATCCACGCTCGCGCGGCACCGTGCGGTTGTCCTCCTCCGACGCGGCGGCCGCTCCGCTGATCGACCCGAATTACTGGGAGGATCCGCATGATCGGAAAATGTCGATCGAGGGTTTGAAGATCGCTCGGGAAATCCTTCAGCAGGCCGCGTTGAAACCTTTCGTCATGGCCGAGCGTCTGCCGGGACCAAAAGTGATGAGCGATGAGGAGATGTTCGACTATGGCTGTGCCAGTGCCAAGACAGACCATCATCCGGTCGGCACCTGCAAGATGGGCACGGGTTCAGATGCGGTCGTCGACCTCGATCTCAAGGTGCACGGTCTTGAGGGTCTGCGCGTCTGCGACAGTTCCATCATGCCACGCGTTCCCTCTTGCAATACCAATGGTCCGACGATCATGATGGGCGAGAAGGGCTCGGACATCATCCGCAATCGGCAGCCGCTGCCGGCCGCGATCTTTTCCCACGAACGCAACGACCAGCGGCCGCGTGCGCGTGCCGATATCCGATAGGAGTTCTGCCATGATCCGTCATTGTGTCTTCATCCGCTTCAAGGCGGGCGTTTCTGACGCCGAGAGAGCGTCGATCCTTTCGGATATCGCGGCATTGCAGCCGATCGTTCCCGGATACCTCGCCATCGATATCGGCCCCAATGTCAGCCCTGAAGGCTTGGGCAGGGGCTATTCTGGCGGTTTCATCATCGATTTTGCCGACGCGGCTGCCCGGGACGGCTATATTTCCCATCCGGATCACGAGAAGGCGGCTGGCCGGATCGTTGCCGCCACCGAAGGTGGCGCCGATGGCGTGTTCGTCTATGATTTCGACATTGCGAGCTGACCGCGCATGATCGTCGAACCCAGGGCTTTTCTGGCGAGCCTGTTCACGGCAGCCGTAGACGCCGCCGATCCGTTGGCGGCCATTCGTGCCCATCTGCCGGCGCGGCCGAAGGGGCGAACCATCGTTGTCGGAGCGGGCAAGGCGGCAAGCCAGATGGCGGCCGCTTTCGAAAGCCTTTGGGACGGGCCATTGGAAGGCGCTGTTGTAGCGCGGCATGGGCCGGTCGCCGCCTGCAAGCGCATCCGTGTCCTGCAATCGGCCCATCCTGTGCCGGATGAGGCGGGGCTTGCCGGATTGGCCGAACTTCTGCGGTTGGTCGAAGGCCTGACGCCGGATGATCTCGTCGTTGCGCTGATCTCCGGTGGCGGTTCCTCGCTGCTGCCTGCGCCTCCCGGCGGTCTGACGCTGAACGACGAGATCGCTGTCAATCGCGCGCTTCTTGCCTCCGGTGCGCCGATTTCGGCGATGAACGTCGTGCGCAAGCATGTCTCGCGCATCAAGGGCGGCCGGCTCGCCTTTGCCGCCGCACCTGCCAAAGTCGTCAGCCTAATTGTCTCAGATGTGCCGGGTGATAATCCCGTTTTCGTGGCGTCGGGGCCAACAATCCCTGACCTCTCCACGCCGGATGACGCTCTCGCCATTGTCACGCGCTACGGCATGATGCTGCCTGATGCGGTCATGCAGCATCTGCGGTCGGAGCACGCCTCTGCGCCAAAGCCCGATCATCCCGTATTTGCCAATCAGCGTCACCACATCATCGCTTCCGCCAGCGTTTCGCTGGAGGCGGCCGCCGCCAAAGCGCGAGAGCAGCGCATTGAGGCGGTGATCCTCTCTGATGCGATCGAAGGCGAGGCGCGCGATATCGGCCGCATGCACGCGGCGGTCGCGCGGGAAACGGCGCTGCGCAATAGACCGTTTCGAAAGCCTGTTGTCATCCTTTCCGGCGGCGAAACCACGGTGACCATTTCCGGCGACGGCTATGGCAAGGGCGGGCGCAACAGTGAATTCCTGCTGTCCTTTGCGCTGGATATCGATGGTGTCGAAGGAATTCACGCGCTCGCTGCCGATACCGACGGCATTGACGGGTCCGAGGACAATGCCGGCGCCTTTGCCGATGGCTTCACCATTGCCCGTATGCGGGCCGCCGGCGCCGATCCGCGCGATCATCTCGCCCGGCACGACGCCTGGAGCGCGTTCAACGCCAGCGGCGATCTGTTCGTACCCGGTCCCACCGGCACCAATGTCAACGATCTTCGCGCGCTTCTGATCCTTTAGCTGTTCTCTGGCGGCGATTTGAAAGTCACCGCCTGCAGAGCGCCGTTGACCATATCATTTATTTTGATATTAATTGGCTTTGCTGGTGGAGCAGCGATGCTGGAGCGCGGGAATAGCTGATGAGCCGAAATTTTCTAGTGATTGATCCCGAAGAGGGAATGGCTGTTCTCAAGGGCCTTGCCTCGACATCCCGGATCGCGATGCTCAAGCTCCTGCATGTCAAAGGCCCGCAAAACGTCAATGAAATCTCTGAAATCCTTGGCCTTCCGCAGTCCACGGTGTCGACGAACATCGCCATTCTCGAGGAGGCCGGACTGATCCGCACGGAATCGCAGAAGGCGCGCAAGGGCAACCAGAAGATCTGCTATTCGAATTTCGACGAGGTTCTGGTCGTCTTCAAGGACGATATCAAGGCGCTGAAATCGAACGGTATCGAGGTTGCGATGCCGCTGGGGCTTTACACGAGCTGCGAAGTCACGGGTCCCTGCGGTCTCTGTTCCGTTGACGGAATTATCGGTCTTCTCGATGTGCCAGACACCTTTCTTGACCCGGATCGCATGAAGGCCGGCCTAATCTGGTTTACGCGCGGCTATGTCGAATACCAGTTCCCGAACAACGCTCGTTTGACCGGAGCGCAGATTGAAGAAATTGAATTCGCAATGGAATTAAGCTCGGAAGTGCCAGGCACAAGTGCCGACTGGCCGTCCGATATCACCATTTCGGTCAATGGTGTCGACACAGCGACATGGACCTCTCCGGGCGATTATGGCGACAAGCGCGGCGTCTTTACGCCCGACTGGTGGAAGCTCAAGGGCTCGCAATACGGCAAGCTGAAGAACTGGCGCATCGCTGGCGATGGCACCTATATCGACGGCCTGAAGATTTCCGATATCGCGCTGAGCGACCTGCGCCTGTCCGAACACCATTCGATCCGCTTGCGCATCGGGGTGCGGGAAAATGCCAAACATCCCGGTGGAATCAATATCTTCGGCCGTGGTTTCGGCAATTACGATCAGGACATCGTCATGCGACTTAAAACGAAATAACGGATATAAATCCGATTTTATGAATTATATCGCTTGACCGCGGCGATCTCTTCCGTTTTAGTATCGTTAAAAGTGATTGATATCACAAAAGACGATAACTTAGGGAGGGCGTGCCGTGAAGGCTTCCGTTGTCGCACACCGGGACTATGTGATTTCGCAGATCGACGATCGGCTCTATGGTTCGTTTCTCGAGCATCTGGGCCGCGCCATCTACACCGGCATCTATGAGCCGGAGCATGCGACGGCGGATGAAAACGGCATGCGCAAGGATGTCATCGATCTCGTCAAGGAACTGAAAGTTCCGGTCGTGCGCTATCCCGGCGGCAATTTCGTCTCCGCCTATAATTGGGAAGACGGCATCGGCCCGAAGGAGGATCGTCCGACACGGCTCGATCTCGCCTGGCATACGTCGGACAGCAACCAGGTTGGTATCCATGAGTTCGCCGACTGGTGCGACAGCGTCGGCACGGAGATGATGCTGGCCGTCAATCTCGGCTCGCGTGGTCTCGATGAAGCCCGCAATTTCCTCGAATATGTCAATCATCCCGGCGGCAGCAAGTGGAGCGACATGCGCATCGCCAACGGTCGCGCCGAGCCGTTCAACACAAAGCTCTGGTGCCTCGGCAACGAGATGGACGGCCCCTGGCAGATCGGTCACAAGACGGCCGACGAATATGGTCGCCTTGCGCATGAAACCGCAAAGGCCATGCGCGCCTTCGACAGTTCGCTGGAACTGATTGTCTGCGGCTCGTCCAACGCCCACATGCCAACCTATCCGGAATGGGAAGCGACCGTTCTCGAGCACACCTACAACGAGGTCGATTACATCTCGCTGCATATGTATTTCGAAAACCGGGCGGGCGACACGGCAAACTACCTAGCCCAGAGCGTCGAGCTCGACAATTACATCGTCACGGTCGCCAGCGTCATCGACTACGTCAAGGCAAAGAAGCGTTCGAAGAAGCAGGTCTATATCTCCTTCGACGAATGGAACGTCTGGTATCATTCCAAGGAAAAGGACAAGGCGCTTCTGGCTGGCAACCACGGCTGGCCGCACGCGCCGGCCCTCCTCGAAGACATCTACAATTTCGAGGACGTACTGCAGGTCGGCCTGATCCTCAACACTTTCATCCGCCGTTCCGACGTGGTGCGCATCGCCTGCATCGCGCAGCTGGTCAACGTCATCGCGCCGATCATGACCGCGCCGAACGGCGCTGCCTGGCGGCAGTCGATCTTCTATCCCTACTATTTCGCCTCGGTCTTCGGTCGCGGCACGGCGCTCAATCTGGCGGTCAACTCGCCAACCTATGATGCGCCCGTTGCCGAAAAGGTGCCCTTCGTCGATGTCGCCGGGGTGCACGATGCGGACGGCAGGACCGTCACCTTCTTTGCGGTCAACCGTCACCTGACGGACAGTATCACAACGGAATTCAGCCTCGCCGGCTTCGAGAGAGCGGAAATCTTCGATCACCAGGTGATGACGCATGCGGATCTTCGCGCGGTCAACACGGCGGACAAACCCGACAACGTTGTCCCGCGCAAGGGAGATGGCGCGTTCGTAAAGGGCGACGTGGTCTCGGTGGTTCTGCCGCCGTTGTCCTATCAGGTCATCCGCCTGAAGGTGTGAAAGTTTGTATATCATAAAATATGATATACATCGAAAATCTTGACTTGAATTTCATTTCGGGAATACTCGGCGCCGCGGAGAAAGCGCCGAGGCCAGGGAGGAAAACCAGGTCGGGGAACGCAGAAACCGAGGAATGGCCGGATTGGTCGTGGCAGGCGATTTCGCCGCCGCGCCGAAGCGAAGCCGTTCCATCACGGCAAGGGAGGTTGACGTGACGGCGCATATCGAAATCAGGGATGTGGTCAAGCGCTTCGGCGCCGCGACGGTCATCGACCATCTGTCGCTATCCATCGATCCCAATGAATTCATGGTGTTTCTCGGGCCATCGGGCTGCGGGAAGTCGACGCTGCTGCGCATGATCGCAGGTCTCGAAAGCGTCGATGAGGGGACGATTTCGATCAACGGCCAGCGCATCGACAACCTGCCGCCTGGCCAGCGTGATATCGCCATGGTGTTCCAGAGCTACGCGCTTTATCCGCACATGACGGTTGCCGACAACATGGCCTTCGGGCTGCGCAATATCGGCGTCGCAGCGAACGTCATCTCTGCTCGTGTTGCCGAGGCGGGCCGCATGCTGGAGATCGGCCATCTCCTGGAACGCAAGCCGGGGCAGCTTTCCGGCGGTCAGCGCCAGCGTGTCGCCATCGGCCGCGCCATCGTCAAGGAGCCAAAGGCCTTCCTGTTCGACGAGCCGCTGTCCAATCTCGATGCAGCCTTGCGTGTCCGTACCCGTGTCGAGCTTGCCCAGCTTCGCCACCGGGTGAAATCGACGATGATCTTCGTTACCCACGACCAGATCGAGGCGATGACGCTCGCTGACCGTATCGTCGTCATGAACAACCGCAAGATCGAGCAGATCGGCACGCCGATGGAGATCTACTCCCGGCCGGCGACGCGCTTCGTTGCGACGTTCGTCGGTTCGCCGACCATGAACTTCGTGCCGGTGCGCGTCGCAGGCGGAGGGGCCGGCGGAGTGACCGTCACGCTTGGCGACGGCACAAGCGTGAAAACGGCTGTTCCCGCGATGAAATTGGAGCCTGGCGAGTTCACGCTCGGCATCCGCGCCGAAGGGGTACGTGTCGCGCCGAATGGGCAGGGTGTAACAACCGGCACGGTCGATGTGCTGGAGCGATTGGGCGACCGGACGCTTGTTTATACAAAGCTGAAGGACGGTAGCGTCGTGGTCGCCGAAGATATCGGCTACAGCCGCGTCGCCGTCAACGACACGGTGTCGCTGTCGATTGACGGATCACGGGTCCACTTGTTCGATGGTTCCGATCGTGCCTGGCATTGCGAGGAGGGGATCAATGGCTGAGGCATTGGTCTCTTCGCAAGCTAGCCTTTCTTCACCCGCGTTGACGGCGCAAAGGGCGCCACGCGCCAATATCAACGCATCGCAGTGGCGCAACGCCCTGTTTATCGCGCCCTATCTGTTCTTCTTCGTTACCATGCTGGTTTTTCCGCTCATCTGGGGGATCTGGCTGAGCTTCCACAAGGCCGATACCTTCGGCGTCGGCAAGTTCGTCGGATTGGCCAATTATGCTCGGCTGTTCGGCGATAAAATCTTTCTGCAATCCGTCGGAAACACCTTCTATTTTGTGCTTCTAACCGTTCCGGCGCTGGCGCTGCTGGGCCTGTTTCTGGCCCTGGCGCTCAACCGCCAGACGCGCAGCGCCGCCTTCCTGCGTGCCGCCTTTTTCTCCTCGTCCGTTCTCTCTGTCACCATCGTGACGCTCATCTGGCGGATCGTGTTCATTCCCGACTTCGGCCTTCTGGCAACGATCTATGGCTGGTTCGGCGCCCCGGCACCGGCGTTCCTATCCAGCCCTGATCTTTCGATGATCGCCATTGCGATTGCCACGATCTGGTGGTGCGTCGGCCTGCCGATGATGCTGTTCCTGTCTGCCTTGCAGCAAATCCCGGGCGAGATCTATGAGGCGGCGGCACTCGACAACGCCAACCGCTGGCAGACCTTCCGGTCGATCACACTGCCGTCGATCAAGCGCACCTTTATTCTGGTGCTGCTCATTCAGGTGGTCATGCAGTTCCAGCTGTTCGGGCAAGCCCGGCTGATGACGCAGGGTGGCCCGAACAACACATCGAAGCCGATCGTCATGTACATCTACGACGTTGCCTTCAAGCGCTGGGATCTCGGTATGGGGGCTGCCGCATCGGAGGTACTGTTTGTCCTGATCCTGATTGCTGCGATGGCTCAATTCGTGCTCACGCGCAGACGGGGAGAAAACTGATGAGCCGCTCCACCAGCATCATGGGACGCGAATTCGGCGACCGCCTCGTGCTCGCACTCGTCATCGTTTTCGCGCTGATCATGCTCGCCCCGGTTCTCTGGGTGATCGGCCTGTCGCTGAAGGCCAATGCCGAGTTGATGGCCGATACGAATTCGGTCTTCCGTGCGCCTTATACGGTGATGAACTACTTCAATATCCTTGCGAACTCGTCGGTGTTCCGCTGGATCCTGAATAGCCTCATCGTCTCGACCGGCCTGACGATCGGCACGCTGGTTCTCTGCTCGCTCGCGGGCTATGGTTTCGCGCGGCTGAACTTTCCCGGCCGCGATATCCTCTTTGTCGCCGTGCTTCTCGGCCTTGCGGTGCCGGAGCAGGCCGTGTTGATCGCGCGTCACCAGATCTTCGGCATTCTGAAACTGCACAATACATACCAGGGGCTGATCCTGCCGGGGCTTTCCGCGCCCTTCGGCGTGTTCCTGATGACCCAGTATTTTCGCGCCATCCCGAAGGAACTGGATGAGGCCGCACTGCTCGACAATGCCAGCCGCTTCAAGATTTTCTGGAAGGTGCTGCTGCCGCTGACCGTTCCCGCCCAGGCAACACTTGGCATCTTCACCTTCCTCTGGTCGTGGAACGATTATTTCTGGCCGCTGATCTCCGGCACCAAGAACACGATGTTCACGCTGACGGTCGGCATGGCTTCGACGCAGACCAATTTCGCACAGTCGGAAGGATTAGGCTTCCTGATGGCGCAGGCGATCTTTGCCGGTGCGCCGATCCTGATCCTCTACCTGTTCTTCCAGAAATACATCGTCACGGCCGTCTCGGGCGCCGCCGTGCGCTAGCGCCACCCGCGCTTTTGCCAATCAGCCGTATGCGGCAGTCGTGCTGCTCCGGCCGTGAAAGACAGACCCTGGGAGAGGGTTTGACCACACCAACAGACGAAACCAACGGAGGAGACAAGCATGACACGGCATTTCAGATCATGGATCATGGCGGCGGCGTCCGTCGCGGCAATGGCGAGCGCGTCGCCCGTCCTTGCGCAGGATGTCACCGAAATCACGGTGCAGCGCTTTTTCGGCGCCTGCGATGCCGATTTCGGCACGAATACCGACGTCAGCAAGGCTGTCGGCGAATGCGGTATCATCACGTCGCTGATCAACAAATTCAACGCCGATAATCCCGGCATCAAGGCGACGGTGACGACGGTCGAATGGCCGGGCTACGATCAGTTGACAGCGCAGTTCGCGGCCGGCGACCCGCCGGATATCGTCACCGTGCATGAATCCGCTTTGTCGGACTACCAGTCCAAGGGCCTGCTCCTGCCGCTCGACGAATTGCTCGCAACTGTCGGGATTTCGCCGGACAGCTTCACGGATGCCGGCCGCGGCGGCGTCACCAAGGAAGACAAGATCTACGCCCTGCCGATCGACAGCTGGACGATGCTCTATCATATCAATCTCGGCCTGTTCAAACAGGCTGGCCTTCTGAATGCCGACGGCACGCCGCTGCTGCCGAAGAACGTGGATGAACTTCTGGCGCAGGCGGAGCAGTTCAAGCAGAAGACCGGGAAGCCATACTTCATCCAGAATCTGGCCAACGAGAATGCGTTGTTCACGCGCAATCTCTACACCTATCTCTTCCAGCAGGATTCGGACTTCTTCGCTGACCCGATGCAGGTGAAGCTGAAGACGCCCGAAGCCAAGAAGGTCTTCGAGCTGTACAAGACGATCTTCGACAAGGATTATACGACGAAGAACATGGACTATGCCGCCGCCATCCAGGCGTTCCTGGCAGGTGAGGGCGGTGTACAGCTGAACGGTACCTGGGTCGTCGGCGATTACAACGCATCCGCAGAAAAGGCGGGCACGGCGCTGAACGCCGGTGGCTATGCGGTCTATCCCTATCCGCAGCTCTTCGGTGGCAAGAAGGCACAGTATGCCGACGGCCACACATGGGCCGTTTCCAACAAGGATGACCGGACGCCGGAACAACTCGCCGCCATCGGCAAGTTCCTGAAGTTCTTTGCCGACAACGATTTCGAATGGTCACGCACCGGCCATCTGCCGGCTTTCAAGGCGGTGCTTGCTTCCGACGCCTTCAAGGCGCTGCCGCATCGCGACACGATCGCGCCGATTGCCGAACTGGGCACACCGCTGCCATCTGCCGTTCAGCGCCAGTTTGCCATCCAGGATATCATCGGCGAAGAAATGGGCGCTGCCGTCACCGGCCAGAAGGAGATCGACGCGGCCCTCGCCGATGCCGAAAGCCGCATCAACGAACTGCTGGCCAATCTCTAGAATTGCCAGTGCCAAGAACCAGGGAGCCCGCTGCGTGACACGCGGCAGGCTCCCTGGGAAAGCCGTTCATTGGATACGCCGCCGGACAGCTGGTTTACAGTGATGCCGAGCGGCACGTTCGTCGGCTATGCCGGTTCCTCTTGCAGTATCTTTACGGGCCGGTCCCACTGGATCAGTACGACGCAGCCGGTATCGCTCCAGACGGAATGCTCGGTCCCTTCCTTGTTGACGATGAAGCTGCCGGGCCCATAGTCGCCCGCCTCATCCGATTGCGTACCTTCAAGTACGACAATGGTTTCCAAGCCCATATGCCGATGGCGGGGGACAGAGGCGCCGGCCTCATATTTCAACAGCGCAACGCCTGGCTGGTCGTTTTCGAAGCGCTGGATCCAGTGGATCGTGATCTCGTCGCGGAAGGGCTCGAACGGCAATGTCTTCCAGCCGCCGGAGGTCAGGCTTTCGCGTGTCGTTTCAGGCATGGGCGATCCCTTCCACTATGGCGTCGACCGAAGCGACCCAGCCGACGATCGCGCCCTGGGCGGTGATCATCGCGATGGCTGCTTTCTTGAACTCGGGAAAATAGCTTTCCGTCGCCTCTTCGGCGAGCAGGCATTCGTAGCCCCGATCATTGGCTTCACGCATGGTCGTCTGCACGCAGACTTCCGTAGTCACACCGGCAAACACCAGTTGCTCGATGCCGCGTTGCTTCAGGATATCGCCAAGAGGTGTGGCATAGAACGCGCCTTTGCCGGGCTTTTCGATGACGGTTTCGCCGTCGATCGGTGCGAGTTCGGAAAGGATCGCGGTGCCGGGTTCTCCTGATATCAATACCCGACCCATCGGCCCTTCGTCGCCGATTTTCAGAGCCGGGTCGCCACGGTTGCGTTTGGCCGGTGGCAGGTCGGAGAGGTCGGGCCGGTGGCACTCCATCGTATGGATGACCGGCAGGCCAGCACTCCGGAAGCCCTCGATCAGCCTCTTCACATCCGGAACGATCTTGGTGATGCGGCTGACATCGTTGCCGAGGCTGGCGCCGAAGCCGCCGGGTTCTGCAAAATCACGCTGCATGTCGATGACCACAAGCGCGATGGCGTCGCGTTTCAGCGGAAAGGCAAAGGGGGCGGCCGTGATTTCCGGCATCAGTGATGCCCCGCCATATGGGCGCCGATCACGGAAATATCGGCCGACAGAGCCTGCGTCTCATAGACCAGCTTGCCGTCGGACATGACCATGATCCGGTCCGACATTTCCAGCAGTTCATCCAGGTCTTCGGACAAGAGCAGCACTGCCGTGCCGGAATTGCGTGCTTTCATGATCCGGGCGCGGATTTCGGCGACGGCGGAGAAGTCGAGACCAAAGCAGGGGTTGGAGACGATCAGCAGGTCGACGTCGCCTGTCAATTCACGGGCAAGCACCGCGCGTTGGACATTGCCGCCGGATAGCGATGCGATCGGCGATGAGTGGGACGCCGTCTTCACTTTGAAATCCGAGATCAGCGAGGCGGCGCGCTTGCGCATGGATTTCATGTCAAGCCAAAGGGCATCGCCACCCTGCTTCCTGACGTCAAACGTGCGGAAGGCGAGGTTTTCCGTGACGGTCATCTTTGGTGCACAGGCGTTGTTCAACGGCTCTTCCGGGATGAAACGGACATTGTTGATGCGCGTTTCCTGTCGTGTCGCGCCATACAGCGAGCCCTTCACCGTGATGCTGCCGGCTTCCGGCGGGCGCTGGCCGGCCAGCACTTCGGCAAGCTCCTTCTGGCCGTTGCCGGAGATACCGGCAATGCCGACGATCTCGCCGGCGTGGACCGTGAGGTTGCCGATGTCGATCATCTTCAGGCCGGTGCGGTCCGGCGCCTTGATGTCGCTGACGACGAGGATCGGCCTGGCGTCGGCGGGTACCGGCAGGCGGGTGTCGAGTTCGGCCAGCTTGACGTCGCCGATCATCATGGCCGCCATGTCCTTGGTCGAGAGATCCTTGACCAGCCCGCTGCCGGCCATCTTGCCGCGCCTGAGAACGGTCACAGCGTCGGTGAACTTCGTCACCTCATGGAACTTGTGGCTGATCATCAGTACGGTCAGTTCGCCGCGCTCTGTCATGCCGCGCACGAGGCCGAGCATCTCGTCAGCTTCGGCAGGCGTCAGCACCGAAGTCGGCTCGTCGAGAATGAGGAAGCTGCGGCCGAGATAGAGTTGCTTGACGATCTCGAGCTTCTGCTTTTCGCCTGCTGCGAGTTCGCTCACCGGACGGTCGAGCGGGATCTTGAACGGCATGCGCTCCATGAAGGCGGCAAGGTCCTTGCGCTCCTTCGCCCAGTTGATCACAGCCGGCACATGCGTCCGGTTGATGACGAGATTTTCGGCACCGGTCAGCGAGGGGACAAGTGTGAACTGCTGGTAGACCATGCCGAGCCCGTAGGTCGCCGCGTCCCTTGGGGATTGCACTGCTATCTCGCGGCCATCGACGGAGAGCGAGCCGGAGGTCTGGTGGTAGAAGCCCATGATACATTTGACCAGTGTCGACTTGCCGGCGCCGTTTTCGCCAAGCAGCGCATGGAAGGTGCCGGCCGGGATATCGATCGAGACATTGTCGAGCGCGGTGAAGCTGCCGAAGCGCATGGTCATGCCGATGGTCTGGATGCCGACGGCTTTGCCTGCCTGCGGAAGCGGCGTGTCGCGAACCTGGATCATGGCAACTGCCTCAAAAGCTTTTCGGAGTTGGAGACGGAGCCGAAGACGCCGCCCTGCATCTTCACCATCTTGATCGCGGCCAGATGATTGCCGTAGTCTGTGGCGCCGCAGCAGTCTTCCAGCAACAGGCATTCGAAGCCGCGGTCGTTCGCCTCGCGCATTGTGGTGTGCACGCAGACATCGGTGGTGATGCCGGTGAGGATGATGTTCTCGATGCGCTTCTGGTTGAGGATCAGCTCCAGATCGGTGGCGCAGAAGGAGCCCTTGCCGGGCTTGTCGATGATCGCCTCGCCTTCGATCGGATAGAGTTCATCGATGATATCCCATCCGGGCTCGCCGCGCACCAGAATGCGGCCGCAAGGACCGAAATCGCCGATGCCTGCATTGATCCGCCGCGAGCGCCAGCGCTTGTTGGCGGGCAGGTCGGCAAGGTCCGGTCGGTGGCCTTCACGGGTGTGGATGATGTGGTAGCCTTTGGCCCGCATTGCGGCGAGCACCTTTTTGATCGGCTCGATCGGCGCGCGCACCAGCGAGAGGCTGTATCCCATGTGATCGACATAACCGCCCGGACCGCAGAAATCCGTCTGCATGTCGATGATGATCAGGGCCGTGTTGTCGGGGCGAAGGGCGCCATTATAGGGCCAGGGATAGGGATCGGCGTCGATGTAATTGAGGTTTTCGCCGGTGGGTATTGCGGTGGCGGCAAGAGCTGTCATGGCCGGATATCCTATTTCGTGATCGACAGGGCGCCGGGTGCGCCTGCGAGCGAGCGGGTGGGCGAGGAGGTGGCGACAAGAATGACGAGGGTGAGCACATAAGGGGCGGCATAGAAGAGGTAATAGCCCTGCGTGACGCCGACGGATTGCAGGGCGGGGCCGAGTGCCCCGGCACCGCCGAAGAGGAGGGCGGCGAGGAAGCAGCCGATCGGATTCCAACGGGCGAAGATCACAAGCGCAACCGCCATCAGGCCCTGGCCGGAGGAAATGCCCTCGTTCCAGGAGCCGGGATAGAACAGCGAGAGATAGGCGCCGCCGACGGCGGCGAGCGAGCCGCCGACTGCTGTGGCCAGAAGCCGTACTGTATCCGGATTGAGACCCATGGCGCGGGCGGCGTCCGAACTGTCGCCGACGACGCGCAGGATCAGGCCGACGCGTGTGTTCTTGAACGCCCACCAGAGCGCGACCGACAGAAGCGCGCCGATGATGAAGAGCACGTTGATATTCAGCGCGGACTGGATCTGCGGCAGGTCCGACCAGCCGCCGAGCGGAATGGAGGGGAGATGCGGCGCGACGGGCTGGATGAACGGCTTGCCGAGGAAGAAGGCAAGGCCGAGGCCGAACTGCATCATGGCGATACCGATGGCGATGTCGTTGACCTTGGGGAATTTGCAGATCCAGCCGTGGATGAGGCCGAAGACGGCGCCGGTGGCCATGGCGGCGAGGACGCCGAGCCAGGGAGAATTGCTCATGACGGCGATGGCGTAGGCCGTCATGGCACCGAAGACCAGCGTGCCTTCGAGCCCGAGATTGATGCGGCCGGAACGCTCGGTAATTGACTCCCCGAGGCTGACGAAGATGAAGGGTGTCGAAACGCGGATTGCGCCTGCGAAGATGGCGAGCGGGACGCCCCAGATGCCGATGCCGGTTTCCTCCATCACGCGGTCCTCCCTGAAAGTGTTGGTCTTTTCCAAAGGTCGGGATTGAAGATCTTGAAGCGGCCGTAGAAGGTCTCGCAAAGCAGGATCACCACGAAAAGCGTGCCTTGAAGCACGAGCACCGTGGCATCCGGCAGTCCCATGCGCCGCTGGATCAGGCCGCCGGAGGCGTCGATGCCGCCGAGCAGGATGGCGACGGGGATGATCGCCAGCGGATTGTGCCGCGCGAGGAAGGCGACGAGGATGCCGGTATAGCCGTAGCCGGCGGCCAGCGAAGCGTTGGCTGACCCTTGCACGGCTGCCACTTCGATCATGCCTGCCAGTCCGGCAAAACTGCCGGCAAGGGCTGTGAAGCCGACGATCAGCCGGCCGACCGGCAGGCCCTGGATTTGTGCGGCACGGACATTGCCGCCTGCGATGCGGGCGGCAAAGCCAAAGCTGGTCGCCTCGATCAATATCCAGGAGACAATGCAGGCGACGACGCCGATCGCCAGCCCCCAGTTGACGTCCATGCCGGGGATGTTACTCAGCATATAGTCTGACGGAAGCGGGGCGGTCGACGGCTTGTTGAGGCTGGCCGGGTCACGCAAAGGCCCCTCGATGAAATGGTTCATCAGAGCGATGGCGATATAGGCCAGCAACAGCGAGGCGATGGTTTCGTTGACGCCGCGATAGTGGCGCAGAAAACCGGAGAGCCCGATCCAGAGGCCGCCCATAATCATGCCGGCGACCGCCATGACGGGAAGCACGATGATGGGCGAGACTGAGCCCACCAGCGGCAGGGCGGCAGCCGCTGCGGCGACACCGCCGAGCACCACCGCCCCTTCGCCCCCGATGATGACAAGGCCGAGCCGGGCGGGCAGGGCGACGCAAAGAGCCGTGAGCAGCAGCGGAGCTGCCCGGCTCAGGCTGTTCTGGATGGAAAACCAGCTGCCGAAGCCGCCGGTATACATCAACTTGAAAAGGTCGACGGGCGATTTGCCGACCACCACGATGAAAATGGAAAAGAGCGCCATGCCGGCAAGAATCGCCCCCAGCGAGATCGCCACCGGTTCCGCCCGCCGTGCCAGCCATTCAAGCAGGGGCTTGAGGCTTCGGGCATCGGCGGACAAAGGAGAAAGCGTTGGTGTGTTCACCTCGATCGTCATGACGCTCCTGCTCCGATTAAGATGTCGAGCCGACGACGCCCTCGACGAGATAGGCCATGCTTTCCAGTTCGATCGCGTCCTCGGCGAGCGTCTGGCCAGCGGTGACGGCATCGCCGCCCTTGTTGTCCTTGATTGGCCCCTTGAAGACGGAGAAACTGCCTTTCATCATTTCGGCCAGCGTCGCGTCGAACTTGGTGCGCGCCTCGGCCGAGACCCCCGGTCCGAGCGGGCTCATCTTGACGAAGCCATCCTTCAACCCGCCACGAACGAAATTGCCGAGCTTTTCGCCGGCCTGCGCCTTCTTGACGAAATCGGTGTAGACATTGCCCCAGGCCCATTCGGCGCCGGTCAGGTACTTTTCAGGTGCCAGCGGGCTCTGGTTGGCGTGGTAGCCACAGACGAAAGCGCCGCGTCCGGCGGCGGTCTCGACAACGACCTTCGGGCTGTCGACATGGCAGGTGATGACGTCGGCACCCTGGTCGATCAGCGCATTGGTGGCTTCGGCTTCCTTGACCGCCAGCGACCATTCGCCGGTAAAGATCACCTGGCAGGTGACGGCCGGATCGACGGACCGCGCGCCCAGCAGGAAGGAATTGATATTCTGTAGCACCTGCGGGATCGGCTTGGCTGCGACAAAGCCGATCTTCTTGCTCTTGGAGGCGTAGCCGGCAGCAATACCGTTCAGATACTGGCCCTGGCCGATGTATCCGAAATAGGAGCCGGTATTCGTCGGGTTCTTGCCCTCTTGCCAGAGACCGCCGCAATGGCGGAACTGCACGTCGGGATATTTTTCCGCCATGGCCAGCATATGGGGGTCGAAGTAGCCGAAGGACGTCGGGAAGACGAGCGTCGCTCCATCGAGATTGATCATCGATTCCATCGTCTTCTGGACATCGACCGTTTCAGGCACGTTTTCCTCTTCGACGACCGTTACGCCGGACATTGCCTTGATAACGGCGGCGCCTTCGGCGTGCGCCTGGTTATAGCCATAGTCATCCTTGGGGCCGACATAGATGAAGCCGACGGTCAGGGCTGTCTGCGCTGCGGCGGATGTTGAAAACAGCGAAGGCGCAAAACCGATGGCAGCTGCGCCGGTGGCGGTCGATTTCAGGAAGTTGCGACGGTTCATGGGAAGGAGTTTGGTCATGGCGGGCTCCTTGCGGCTTAGGTAGCCGGGTTCGAAAAAGGTCACAGGAAACTGTATGCAACGAGCGTGCCAATATTTAAATATTTGTTTGTATTGACTTTATTGAAAACTGAAAAATTCACCGAGCGTAAACTGTATGCAATTTCTTCAATGATTGATTTATTTTTAAGCAAGAAGGAAAATTTGGACACCATCGCGCCAAATATGAGCTCATCTTTGTCCAGAGGTTTCCCTTGGATGATGCGCCAGTGATAATTATCCAGCAAAATCAGCTTGCTAAAGCCATCATTGACAATGACCGTCCTGCATTGCATCTGTATACAGTGTAAAATTCAAGCAGATTCGATCCGTGAAGCTCGCCAGAAAAAGAGAAATCATCCGGTCCGGAACAACCGTCGAGCAGATGGTTCGGGCGATTGCCGATCTGATCATCACCGGTGCCATGCGTCCCGGTGAGAGGCTGGACGAGATCTCTCTGGCCAACCGTTTCGAAGTTTCCAGAACCCCGGTTCGCGAGGCGCTGGGCCAACTCTGCGCGATCGGTCTCGTCGGCCGGGAGCCCAACAAGAGCGCTGTTGTTACCAATGTGACGCAGCAGCATCTTGCCTCGATGTTTGAGGCAATGGCGGAGCTTGAAGGGATCTGCGCGCGTCTCTCGGCCGAACGCATGACGGTGGACGAACGCCGCATGCTGGAAGCTGAACATAAGGCGTCTGCGCGCCTGGTGCATCGCAGCGCCGAGGATGAGTACGAGGCACACAATACCGAGTTCCACACGCGTCTCTACCGGGGTGCCCATAGCGATCATATCACCGACCTTGCCATCCAGACCCGCGCGCGCCTTGCGCCCTTTCGGCGGGCGCAGTTCCGTATCCCGGGGCGGTTGGCGAAATCCTACGACGAGCACGAGGGTATCGTGATGGCGATCCTGCGGGCCGATGGTGTCGTGGCGGGGCAGGCCGCCTATGCGCATGTTTCGATCGTCAGCGGTGCGAGTGCTGTTTTTGCATCCGGCCCTGGCGCGGATTAGTCGAAATCGATCGGCGTTCCACGCGTCTCAGTACTCCCCAAGACGTAGGCTTTGTAGTTCTCCACCCGCCATGCGACGTTGTCAGGGTCAGCAATTCGGCCTAGGATTGGCCGAAGACGTTCGCGTTCTACGCCTCTTGGTCGGCAAGAACCCGAACGGTGCCGGAGTTGGCGGTCGCCGTGGCGCCGGCAGCAAGAATTCGTCAGCTTTGACAACGTTCGGTCGATGACCGAGACAATCGCGACAGCATCCTTGTGTCAGAGGCCTGTTTGGCCCCACTTTTTCCGGAACAAAGTATGCAGGAAACCCGTTCCTGCCTGGCGGTGGAGGTAGCTCATGTTCATACGGTTAGGATACGAAATCGGTATCAGCTGCAGTCAGCCAACACCGATGATGACCTATCTTTCCGTCGATCGCGCCAGACGCTCCGATATTGTCAGCGAACGCGGGCCGATGTCTGAGCCGGCCGTCAAGATCGGAGAGGTCATTGATCCACACGGCAATCTCTGCATGCGCATGGTGGTGCCTGAAGGTGGCCTTCATCTAAGCTACGACGCCATCATCAAGGACAGTGGCCGGCCGGATCCAGTCGATCTCGAAGCGGGTGCCGTACCGGTTGAAAAGCTGCCCTCGGTCTGCCTGCCCTATCTTTCGGCCAGCCGCTATTGCGAAACCGACCGTTTTGCCGAGCTCGCCTGGAGGCTTTTCGGCGATATGGCGCCCGGCTGGGCACGCGTGCAGGCCATCTGCGATTATGTGCATGAGCGGCTGACTTTCAGCTACGGCTATACCTCTATCTTGCGGACCGCGATGGAAGCACATGAGGAGCGGGCGGGGGTCTGCCGCGATTATGCCCATCTCGCCGTCACCCTGTGCCGTTGCATGAACATGCCGGCGCGCTACGTCAACGGCTATATGGGGGACATCGGGGTTGAAGGCGATCCTGCGCCGATGGACTTCAATGCCTGGTTCGAGGTCTATCTTCAGGACCGATGGTATACATTCGATGCGCGCCACAATATTCCTCGGATCGGCCGTATCGCCGTCGCGCGCGGCCGTGATGCCGCCGACATTCCGCTAATCCAGACCTTCGGCAAACATGAACTTACAACCTTCAAGGTCTGGACTTGCGAGGAGACCAACGGCGCCTTGACGCAGCGGCGTAGTCAATCGGATGTTTCTCTGCTGAATCCATGGTTTAGCGAGCAGTGGTCCCGGCATGTTCGAGAAAGAGAACACGGACGGGAACATTAAGGCGGCTTGTGCGTTTCTTCCGATAGCCGGTCGTGCGTCGAGGACGGTTTTTCTCCTCAGCGCGAAAAATGAAGAAAATAATATCTATAAACTCGATGGAAAATATAGGAGAAAATCAGGGCGACGATACGGCCAGCAGGATATCTGCGACAACGTAAGTGGAGGACAGGATGCAAGGTTCGAAACCAGTCATGCAGAATCGCCCAGCCGCCTTTGGCGCGCAGTCCGGGACGCAGTTTTCGTGGAATATGGCAGCGCAGGCCGCGGCTCTGGCGGCAGCCTTTCTTTTTGTTTCCGCGCTCGTCTTTGGTGCCATCTAAGCCGTAACGAAAGCGGAAGTTCTGCTGTTTAAGTAAATGAAAAGCCCTTGAATCGACTGCGATTCGAGGGCTTTCTCCATTTACGATGCGCGTGAAAGATGTTCGTGAACGGCCAGCCACGCGCCGTCCGTCTGCTTTTCGAAGACGATCGTCTCGCGCTCCTGGCTGGTCACGGCTTCGCCGCCGAATTCTGCCTGTGTTTCGACGTTATGGCTGAAGATCGCCACGCCGCCGAGCATCTGAAGATTGCGATCGCTTGAATGGCAGGAGAGGACCTTGAAGCCGTCGCGAGCTTCCCAGAGCGCCCATTCCGCCTCATAGGCGGCGCGGTTTTTCAAAGGGCGATCGAGATTGTGGAAGATGAAGGTCGCGTCCTTCGAGAAGGCTGCGAAGTATTTTTCGCGATCATGCCGCGAAAAGGCGTCAATAAGGCTGTCGGCCGCCGCAAGGACCGCATTCCTCGTGTGTTCCATCCCTGAATATCCTGCTTGCTATTGTATTTTGGGGCCGCTGATCAGTGTCGCCAGCGGCCGGTTCTGCCTCCCGACGATCTCCTTCAGCGTGTCGAGTGTCATTGTCTCGTCCTTGACGAACTCGATGAACATCATGTTGAGATTGTTGAAGAACATCTGGCCGGCACCAACAGCGTCAATGCCTGGCATGACGGCACCGCGCAGCTGCAGCTTGGCGATCAGCGTCGAGACCTGGTCGCAGAGGCGGCCGTCGAGTTCGGTATAGCGCCTGCTGAACGGGCTTTCCGGTTGCTGGATCGAGATCGCCATGGCCGTGCGCCACATTTCCTTGCTGAGATAGACGAGCGAGTGGTCATAATATTGGCCGATCAGCGCCGTCAGTGCTTCGCCAACCGTGTCCGGCGGGCTGTCGACGATGGTCTTGCCGGCGGCAAGCACCTCCTTGACTTCCATCGATACCGCGGCGACGAGGATGTCGCCCTTGTTCTGGTAGTAGTTATAGAAGGTTCCGACAGAAACTTCCGCCCGCTCGGCAATGTCCTCGATGCGGGCACTGTCATAGCCGACCTCCCGGAAAAGATCTGTGGCTGCCTGCAGGATGCGCCGATTTCTGTCGGCTTTCTGTTTTGCGCGAAGCCCCGTCATTCCGCCCTTTTCCTTTTTTTGAATGTCCTCAAAATTGAGATTGACTTAAAAAATGAACTCATTCAATCTTTTTCTCGAAGGCGCCGCAATGAGCGCTGTAAACCAGAGGGCAACACGATGATCATTTCCGTGAATGGCGTTTCCATGCGCCGATTTTTCGCTTCGGTGGCTGCGATCTCAATCGCTACTGTCTCAACCGTCAGCGCGCCGGCGCCCGCTTTTGCAACGGAAGAACTGAATGCGCTGGTCTGGTGCGACCATACCGATCCGGCGCTGGTCGAGCCGTTCGAGAAGGCAAACGACGTCAAGGTCAATCTCAAGGACTACGAGGGAACTGGCGCGGCACTCTCGATCCTCGAACAGTCGCAGCCGGGTGACTGGGACGTGCTCGTCATCGATGGCGTCGATGTCCAGCGCGCCGTTGGTCTTGATCTGCTGGCCGAAATTCCCGCCGACAAGCTGCCGACCGCCGACATCTTCCCGGAAGTGCGGATGGAGGCCAACAATATGAAGGACGGTAAGACCTACGCCGTCACCGAAAAGTTTGGCTACAACACGATTTCCTACGACAAGACCAAGGTCGATCCGGCCGACATGAAGGACCTGTCGATCATCTGGTCCGACAAATACAAGGGCCGCATAGCGCTCTATGATTACTACCTGCCGATGATCGGCCTCGTCGCTCTCGGCCTCGGCAAGAAGACCGCCGAGCTTTCCGACGCCGACATGCCGGCGATCGCCGAAAAGTTGTCCGAGATGAAAACCATGTCGAAGCAGGTGAGCGACGTCGTTTCCTCGCAGACGGCACTGGCAACCGGCGAAGTCGATATCCTCGTTGGCGGTGGTGAATGGATTACGGCGGCATTATCCGGCGAAAAACCGAACCTCGATTGGACCGTGCCGGATCAGGGTGCCGTTCGCTGGGCGCAGTCGATCGGCGTCATGAAAGCGTCGAAGAAGCAGGATCTGGCACTGAAATTCGTCCAGTACATCGTCAGCCCCGAGGGTCAGGCGCGGCTCGCGACCTCCTCCTGCTATTGGGCGATGCCCGCCAACATGAAGGCCGGCGAGCACCTGACGGACGCCCAGAAAGCGGCGCTGCGCTGGAACGACCAGGCCGAATACCTGAAGAAAACCCAGCTCTATCCGATCCCGAGCGCCGAGCTTGACCAGAAGATGCAGGATGCCTGGACGGATATGATGCAGCAGTAACAAACTGCGCAAGATTGCCCCTCACCCTAACCCTCTCCCCGCTTACGGGGAAAGGGGACGACGGAAATTGCCGCTTGTTCCTTCTCTCCGTTCACGGGGAGAAGGTGGCCGACAGGCCGGATGAGCGGCTATTCCAGAACTGGAGCTATCACCATGTCCACCATGACCCTCGAAGACACCGAACGCCGCAGGGCCTGGGGTTTCGTTGCCCCGGCATTGCTGTGGACGATCGCTTTCTTCATCGTACCGTTCCTGTTCATGGCGGCGATGAGCATGTGGTCGCGGCAGAGTGGACAGATCGTTCGAGCCTGGAACCTCGACAACTACATCGCCTTTTTCGCGAAGGATTCGCTGTTCAAGGGGCTGGTGAATTCGCTGGAAATCACCCTGATCGTCACGGTGCTGTCGGTTCTTCTGGCCTATCCGTTGGCCTGGATCATCGCCGAACGGGTGCCGAAGCGATTCCAGCGGCTGGCGCTGATCATGGCCGTGCTACCGTTCTGGACGTCTTACGTGGTGCGCTCCTATTCCTGGCTCTTGGTGCTTTCCAAGAACGGTGTGATCAACCAGACGCTGATGACGCTCGGCTTCGTCAGCGAACCGCTGGAGATCGCCAGCAATCGCACTGCCACCGTCATCGGCTTCGTGCATTTCTTCGTCATGCTGCTGACGCTGACGATCTATGCCAACCTGATCCAGCTGTCGCCGAACTACCGCCGCGCAGCCGCCGATCTTGGTGCCAATGCCTTCCAGACCTTCTGGCACGTCATCCTGCCGCTGACGCTGCCCGGCATCATGACCGGCGCGTTCCTGACTTTCGTTCTCTGCATCGGCGATTATGTGACGCCGCAGATTCTGGGCGGCAACAACGAATTGGTGCTGCCGCAGATCATCATGCTGCAACTCGGCCGCCGGGCGGATTTCCCGATGGCGGCGGCGCTGTCGATTATCCTGATGCTGGCAGTCACCGCGGCCTATGTGCTCTGCGCCCGCTGGCTGAAGATCGAGAGGGCGTGAGATGCGCGACACGCTGACCAAGGTTGCTTCTATCGCCTATGCCGGGCTGATCTACGGCTTCATCTTCCTGCCGGTCGCGGTACTGGTGCTGTTCTCGTTCCAGGACGGTCGCCTGCCGGTGCCGCCGTTCAACGGCTTTTCGCTGCAATGGTACGAGGCGGTGTTTGCCGATCGCAAGCTGATGGCGGCGCTCGCCAATTCGTTTGTCGTGGCGATCGTCTCGTCCGTGATTGCCTGCCTGCTCGGCTTCCTCGCAGCCTATGCTTTGGCGCGCTACAAACTGCCCGGCTCGGCGTTGCAGCGTGGTCTGCTGATCGCGCCGATGACGGTCAGCTATCTCATCATCGCGCTCGGGCTGCTGACGGTGCTCAACACCTTCGGCATCAAGCTGTCGCTCTGGACCGTTGGCATCGGCCATGTGGTGATCAACCTGCCGCTCTGCTTTGCCATCATCTATTCCTCGATGGGCGATCATCACATCAACATAGAACGCGCCGCACGTGATCTCGGTGCCAATGATTTCAAGGTGATGGCACTCGTTACCGCACCGATGCTGCTGCCTTCGATCCTTGCGGCCTTCTTCCTGTCGGTGACCTTCAGCTGGGACGAATTCATCATTGCGTTCCTCTTGTCGCGCTTCGACGTGACGCTGCCGGTCGAAATCTGGAGCCTGCTGCGTTCCGGCCTCAACCCGAAAACCAACGCCATCGGCTCGCTGGTCTTCCTCGTTTCCGTCGCGGTGCTGGCGGTTCTGGAACTGACCCTGTTCGGAAGGACGAAAAAATCATGACCGCTCCGGTTTCGGTTCACAACGCCACCAAGACGTTCGGCGCTTTCACCGCGCTCAACGATGTCTCCTTGGATATCAAGGCCGGCGAGTTCATCGTCCTGCTCGGGCCGTCCGGCTGCGGCAAGACCACGCTCCTCTCGATCCTCGGAGGCTTTCAGTCGCCGACCAAGGGGCGGGTGACGATCGCGGGCAAGGACATGACCAGCGTGCCGCCGGCAAAACGGCCGACGACGACGATGTTTCAGGATTATGCGCTCTTTCCGCACATGAAGCTTCGCGACAATGTCGGTTTTGGCCTCAGGATGCGCGGCATGGCGAAGGCCGAGCGGGATGACAAGGCGCTCGGCTTTCTCGATCTCGTCGGGCTGAAAGCCTCCGCCGACAAGAAGCCGCACGAACTTTCCGGCGGCCAGCGCCAGCGCGTGGCTCTTGCCCGTGCGCTTGCCGTCGATCCCGACGTGCTGTTGCTCGACGAACCACTCGGCGCACTCGATCTGAAACTGCGCCGGCAGATGCAGGACGAGTTGAAGGCGATCCAGAAGCGGGTGGGTACCACCTTCGTGCATGTGACCCACGACCAGGAAGAAGCAATGGCGATCGCCGACCGGATCGTGGTGATGAACCAGGGCCGGATCGAGGATTTCGGTCCACCAGCCGATATCTACATGCGTCCACGCTCGGTCTTTTCGGCGGGCTTTATGGGGGAAGTGAATTTCCTTCCCGGCAGGGTGAAAGGTGCGGATGCCGGATCGGCGTTGGTCGAGACGGCGGTCGGTTCGATCGCTCTGCCGATCAAGAGCTTTACTGTTTCGGCACCCGTCGCGGGGCAGACGATCACGCTCTGCATCCGCCCGGAGCATTTTCGCCGGGCAGGGGAAGGTGGAGGATCTGTCGCGTCGCTCGGCGAGGCCAAAGTCACGGGAAGCGCCTTTTTCGGCACGCACTACCGTTGCCATCTGAAACCATCTGCTGCGCCTGACCTGACTGTCGTGGCGCACATGCCGCAATCGGCGGCGGTGACTGACGGCCAGATCGTCCCACTTGCCGTCAATCTCGCCGACATCGTAGCCTTGCCCAGCGGCGGGAATTGAGCATGGAACGCATTAGCGCGGATAAGTGGTATCAGGTGAAACGTCTCGATGACGACGTTACCGCCATTTCCGAGCCGTTCATCCAGGAGTTCTACCGCTGCAACATCTGGCATGTGCGCGGCCGCGATCGCGACATGCTGGTCGACAGCGGCATGGGCGTGGTTTCGCTCAGGGAATATGTGCCGCTGGTCACCGAACGCGACCTGATCGCGGTCGCCAGTCACACGCATTTCGATCATATCGGCTGCCATCACGAATTCGAATGCCGCGCCGTTCATTCGGCCGAGGCTGATCTGCTGGCGAACCCAACCCGGCAAAACACGCTGGCCGATCCCTATGTCACCGACGACATTTTCGACGCGCTGCTGCCGCCCGAGCCTTACTGCTCGACATGCTATGCCGTAAAAAAGGCGCCGGCGACGCGCATCCTCGAAGATGGCGATAAGATCGATCTCGGCGATCGGGTGTTCGAGGTCATCCATACGCCCGGCCACTCCCCAGGGGGTATTGCGCTTTACGAGAAGGCGACTGAAATTCTGTTCTCCGGCGATATCCTCTATGACGGCCCGCTGATCGAGGATACCTATCATTCCAACGCCGGTGACTATCTCGCCTCGATGGAGCGCCTGTTGAAAATTCCCGCCCGCATCGTGCATGGCGGCCATTTTCCAAGCTTCAGCGGGCAACGCTATCGCCAATTGATCATCGATTGGCTCAATGAAAAACAGAAGACGATCTGACGGGAAGGACAGAAACATGCTCGACAAACGCAAGTTCTACATCAATGGCGAATGGGTTGATCCGGTCGTTGCCAACGATCTCGAAGTGCTGAACCCCGCGACGGAAAAGCCGGTCGCGGTGATTTCCATGGGCACGGCAGCGGATATCGACCGCGCCGTTGCCGCCGCCAAGAAGGCATTCGCCACCTATAGCCGCACCAGCACCGAAGAACGCCTGGCGCTGCTGGAAAAGCTGCTCGCCATCTACAAGCGCCGCTACGAGGAGATGGCGCAGACCATCACGCTCGAACTCGGCGCGCCGCTGACAATGAGCCGCGAACAGCAGGCCGATGTCGGAGTCGGCCATTTGCAGGGCTTTATCGACGCGCTGAAGCGCCTACACACGCGCGAAGTCCTGCCGAACGGCGACGTCATGCTGCGCGAACCGATCGGCGTCTGCGGCCTGATCACCCCCTGGAACTGGCCGATCAACCAGATCGCGCTGAAGGTGGTGCCGGCACTTGCGACCGGCTCGACCTGCATCTTGAAGCCGAGTGAATTCACGCCCCTGAATGCGATGCTCTATGCTGAAATGGTGCACGAGGCTGGCTTCCCGGCAGGTACGTTCAACCTCGTCAATGGCGATGGGCTGAACGTCGGCGCTGCTCTCTCCAAACACAAGGACGTCGACATGATGTCCTTCACGGGCTCGACCCGCGCCGGCATCGCCGTCAGCAAGGATGCGGCCGAAACGGTCAAGCGTGTGACGCTCGAACTCGGTGGCAAGTCGCCGAATATCGTCTTCGAAGATGCTGATCTCGAAGATCGCGTTGCCGGTAGCGTACTGGAGTGCTTTAATAATTCCGGTCAGTCCTGCGATGCGCCGACGCGCCTCCTGGTGCAAAAATCGGTCTATGACAAGGCTGTCGAGATCGCCACGCGCGTGGGCAAGGAAGCCAAGGTCGGCAATCCGGCGGAAGAGGGAAGCCATATCGGACCGTTGGTCAGCGACGTTCAGTTCGGCCGCGTGCAGGCGCTGATCGAGGCCGGCATCGCCGAAGGCGCTCGCCTTCTAGTCGGCGGCGCGGGCAAGCCGCACGGTTTCAAGACCGGCTATTTCGTCAAGCCGACGATCTTCGCCGACGTCAACAACACCATGCGTATTGCCCGTGAAGAGGTGTTCGGGCCGGTACTCGCGATCATGCCGTTCGAGACGGAAGAGGAAGCGATCGAGATCGCCAACGACACCAATTACGGCCTGGCCGCCTATGTGCAGACCGGCGATCCCAAGCGGGCGGAACGTGTCGCCTCTCGGCTTCGCGCCGGCATGGTCCACATCAACGGCGGTCCGCACCGCTACGGCAGCCCCTTCGGCGGCTACAAGCAATCCGGCAACGGCCGCGAAGGCGGCATGTTCGGGCTCGAGGATTTCCTCGAGGTGAAGACGGTTCACCGGCCGGACGCTGCCTGAACCATTGAACTGATTGCTGAAAACCAACCTCGCGGTCCGCTGGGCCACGGGGTTGGTTCACCAATTCTCATACTCCCATCAGGAGAAGTCGTTGTTTCCGGCTGACGGTTTCTGATAGCTGCGATGCGTTATCGCGTGGCGGCATTGTGCGGCGCAGACTTATCGGACAGCATCCCGTGTCAGACACCGCCCTTCCATCATCCTCGTCCCGTTCGTCTTCTCCAGCTAGCCGGCTTGCTCTTGCAGCGCTTCTGATTGGTGGCGCGGCGATTGGTGGGTCGCCGATTTTTGTCCGATTGTCGGAAGTCGGACCGATGGCGACGGCGTTCTGGCGGGTGGCGCTGGCGCTGCTGCCGCTGTTGATCTGGGCGAAGGCGACGGAAAAGACGGTTACGGACTCTCGGCCGGCCGGATTTGCCGATTATAGCCTGCTGGTTCTGCCGGGCGTCTTTCTCGCAGCCGATCTTGCCGCATGGCACCTGGCGCTGCATATGACGTCGGTTGCCAATGCGACGCTGCTTGCCAATCTGGCACCGATCTTCGTGACGCTCGGCTCCTGGGTATTGTTTCGTGCCCATGTCAGCGGCGTGTTCATCGCCGGACTGGCGACGGCGCTCGCCGGCGTGGTGATCCTGAAGGGCGGGCCGGCGGCACTCGGTGATGGGCGCCTCGCAGGTGACGCGACCGCGGCGGTGGCGGCGGTTTTCTACGCCGGATATATTCTCTCCATCGGCCGGCTGCGCAGCCGTTTTTCCACCAACCGGATCATGATCTGGAGCACGGCGTCTGCGGCAGTCTGCATGTTCCCGCTGGTGTTCTTCTTTGAAGACAGCTTCATGCCCACCGCCGTTTTCGGCTGGGCCATGCTGTTTGGCCTTGCCTTCATCAGCCATGCCGGCGGGCAGGCGCTGATCATCTATGCGCTCGCCTTCCTGCCGCCGGCGTTCTCGTCGCTGACGCTGCTGTTGCAGCCGGTGGTGGCGGCGATCCTTGCCTGGCTACTGCTGAGCGAACCCGTTGGGCTGATGCAGGCGATCGGTGGTGCCGTCGTGCTTGCCGGCATCCTGATCGCCCGCCGGGGTTGATCATATCGCGGGTCAAATTCCAGGCAGGTTGAAGCCTGAAAGCCGCTCCTCGAGCTTCAGGATCGTCGGCGCATCGGCATTGGCGAAGGCAAAGCGCAAATACCCTTCCTGCCCCTCGCCGAAATAATCGCCGGGCAGGCAGACGATGCCGGCGAGCTTTGCCAGTTTTTCCGCGACGAATTCTGAGCGGATATCCGGATAGGGATGGCGGATATAGGCGAAATAGGCGCCGATCGCCTGCAGTTTCCAGCCCTTCAGCTTGCCCATCACCTGTTTCAGCGCTTCCGCCCGGGTGGCGATTTCGGCACGGTTGCCGGCTCTCCAGTCGTCCAGTGCCGGGATCGCCTTGGCAACGGCTGCCTGGGCAGAGCGCGGGGCGCAGATCTGCAGGTTGTCCATGATCTTGGCGACCTGCTCGACGACGGCCGGTCCAGCCGTGATGGCGCCGAGGCGATGGCCGGGAATGCAGAAGGACTTGGAGAAGCTGTAGAGACAGACGAGGCTGTCCTGCCAGCCTTCGACAGACAGAAGATCATGCGGTGCGCCGTAGCCCTCGGCAAGAAAATCGCGATAGGTTTCGTCAAGGATCAGCCAGGTGCGATTGGCGCGGCAGAGGTCGTAGATCCGGCGCAGCAGCGCCGGCGGGTAGACGGAGCCGGTCGGATTGTTCGGCGTGACGAGCGCCAAAGCGCGGACGCCGAGCTTGAGCGCGGCGGCGATCGCATCGACATCCGGGAGAAAGCCGCGTCCTGCATCGCAGGGCACGAGTTCGATGCCGATGCCGAGCATCGCCAGCGTCGTTTCCTGGTTGAAATAGAAGGGGTTGGTCATCAGGACCGTATCGCCCGCACGGGCAATTGCCATGGCCGTGCAGATGAAGGCCTGGTTGCAGCCGGAGGTGATGTGGATGTTTTCAGCGCTGACGGACGCATTGTAGAGGCCGGAGACATGCGCCGCATAGGCGGTGCGCAGAACCTGTTCGCCTTCGATCGCGCCATAGCCGGTGAACGCCGGGGATGCTGCCGCTTCGCCCAGCCAATTCAGCATGTCGGGATGCGGCGGGTAACCGGGCACTGCCTGGCTGAGATCGATCAGCGGTCCGCGCGAACCGTCGTAGGCCTTGGCCCAGGCGAGAACGGAAGGCACCGGCGGCGGCGAGAGCTTGGCGATCAGCGGATTGAAATGCGGCATTGCGGATGTCCTGTAGGTTATGACTTGGTCCGGCGCTTCGGCGTCGGTTCCGGCCGCCTGGCGCGGGCGGGAGAGGAAACGGGCTGGAAACTGTCCTTGGCGGGTAGGCGCTCCGGCGCGCTGATCTTGGGTGCGCGGGCGCGGATGATCGTGCGCGCCGAAGTCTGTAGCTCCGGCATGGGGTCGCTTTCAAGGGCTGAAAACAGCCAGTCGATGAAAACCTTGACGATCGGCGCGGCGCGGATTTCGTTGCGGCAGGCGACATAGAAGGCATCGTTGGCGGGAACCGTCAGGTCGAAAGGCGCAATCAGTTCGCCCTTGGCGATCAGGCTGCCGGCAGTGATCGTATCGCCAAGCGCCACGCCCTGGTTGTGCAGGGCAGCTTCCGTCGAGAGCCGGGCGTCGCTCATGAAATGCTGGCGTCCGCGCGGGATATCGATGCCGTCTGCGGCGGCGAGCCAGGTGTTCCATTCGCGGCCGTCATCGCCATGCAGGATGACGTGGTCGCGCAGATCACGCAACGAGCGCAAGGGCCGCATGTTGAGAAGCGTCGGGCTGACCACCGGAAACAGTTCCAGCCGGCTCCACAGCCGCGCCCAGCAGTCCGGCCAATTGCCGTCGCCATAAAGCAGACAGATATCGACATCGCCGGAAAACAGGTTGGCCGCGTCGTTGGAGGCAATCAATGTGAGCTGCACGTCCGGGAATTGCTCGGTGAATTGATGCAGCCGCGGGATCATCCAGAAGGAGAGCAGGGCAGGCACGCAGACGATGCGCAATTCGCCGCTGGTTGTCGGGCGGGTCATGGCGGCAGTGGCTGCGGCAATGCCTTCGAAGGCATTGGTGACGGCAGGCAACAGCAGTGCCCCCTGCGATGTCAGCTTCAGCCGCTTGCCGCCACGCTCGAAAAGTGCCGCGTTGAAGGACAGTTCCAGCGCCCGGATCTGGTGGCTGATCGCCCCATGCGTGACGTTCAGCTCGCGCGCTGCTGCCGAAACGGAGCCGCGCCGGGCCGTCGCCTCGAAGGCGCGCAACGGGTTGAGCGGGGGCAGGCGGCTGGACAAGAAGGCGGCTCCGAAGGGCGAAAAACTATGTGAGAATTTCTCACACCAAACGCTATAACAATGTCAATTGATTTTCCAATCAAATTGTTTCCTAATGTGGGCAACAAAGGCAAAGCCTGGGGAACATGCAACCGAGATCGCCTCTGGCAAACAGGGGTGGCATCTTGGCTTTGGCGGCAGAGCGCACCTTCATCTGATGCTCGACCACCGCCCGAAACGCGCGTCTTTCCAGGCCCAACATGAGGTCCAGTTGAATGGCGTGGGATGACAGCAAGCTCAGCGAACTGAAGGCGAAATACGGCGAAGCCCATGGCGGTGAAATGTTCGACCCGACGTTCCGCAAGGTCGCCGACAAGATTTTCTCCAAGAACGGTACGCGTCTTGCGCCGTATTCCGGCGTTCCGACCTTCCTGATGGCGCCGCATATGCCGGTCGATGCCAACGAACCGGATTTCGGCAATCTGCAGGTCGCCATCGTCGGCGTGCCGATGGATCTCGGCGTCACCAACCGTCCGGGCTCGCGCTTCGGACCGCGCGCCATGCGCACTATCGAACGCATTGGCCCCTACAACCACGTGCTCGGCTGCGCTCCGGTGCATGACCTGCGTGTGGCAGATATCGGCGACGTGCCGTTCCAGAGCCGCTACCGGCTGGAGCTCAGCCATGACGACATCGAAAAGCGCATCAACCAGATCGTCGATGCCGGCGTTGTTCCGCTGTCCGTCGGCGGCGACCATTCGATCAGCCATCCGATCCTGAAGGCGGTCGGCAAGAAGCGCCCGGTCGGCATGATCCATATCGACGCGCATTGCGATACCGGCGGTGCCTACGACCTCACCAAGTTCCATCACGGTGGCCCGTTCCGCAACGCCGTGCTCGACGGCGTGCTCGATCCGACCCGCACGATCCAGATCGGCATCCGCGGTTCCTCGGAATATCTGTGGGAGTTCTCCTACGAGTCCGGCATGACCGTCATCCATGCCGAGGAAGTGACCGGCATGGGCATGCCGGCGATCATCGAGAAGGCCAAGAAGATCGTCGGCGACGGCCCGACCTATCTGTCCTTCGACATCGACAGCGTCGATCCGAGCTTTGCGCCGGGCACCGGCACGCCGGAAATCGGTGGTCTGACCACGCGCGAAGTGCTGGAATTGATCCGCGGCCTCAAGGGTCTCAACCTTGTCGGCGGCGATGTCGTCGAAGTCGCGCCGCAGTACGATTCGACCACCAACACGGCGCATGTCGGCTCGCAGGTTCTGTTCGAAATCCTCAGCCTCATGGTGTTCAGCCCGTTCGTCAACGGCAAGCGCGACTGAGGCCAAATACGCAATTTACCGCTGGCTTCGGCCAGCGGTCTGCGGCCGGATTGCCCGCACCACCCAAGCAATGTCCGAATAAAGGGGAACAAAAATGAAAACCGTATTGAAATCATCCTTCGCCTCCGCCCTGATGCTGAGCGCGGCCGTGCTCGGCTTCGCATCCGCCGCCAATGCCGACGCTATCGACGATATCACCAAGGCTGGCGTCCTGAATGTCGGCGTCTTCGCCGACTTCCCACCCTTCTCCTCGGCCAGTGCAGACATGAGCCTCAAGGGTTATGACATCGACGTTGCGCAGTACATTGCGGACTCGCTGAAGGTGAAGCTGGTTCCGGTTCCGGTGACCGGCCAGAACCGTATTCCGTATCTTACAGAAAAGCGCGTCGATATGCTGGTCAGCGTCGGCTACAGCAAGGAACGCGCCGAGGTCATCGATTTCGCCGCAGCTTACGCGCCTTACTACATCGCCGTGATCGGCCCGGCGGCCATGGAAGTGAAGGGCAAGGACGACCTTGCCGGCAAGAGCATCGCCGTCAATCGCGGTACGCTCGAAGACACTTCGCTGACGGAAGCCGCCCCCAAGGATGCCGACATCAAGCGTTTCGACAACTATAATTCGGTCATCCAGGCCTTCATCTCCGGCCAGACCGAACTGATGGTGGTCGGCAACGACGTCGGCGCGCAGGTGCTGGCCCGTCAGGAAGCTTTGAAGCCGGAGCAGAAGTTCCAGCTCCTCACTTCGCCGTCGCATCTGGCGCTCAACAAGGGTGAAGACCGTCTGAAGGCGGCGATCAACGATGCGGTTGCGAAGATGCTGGCTGACGGCAAGCTGAATGCAAGCTCGGAAGCGTGGCTGAAAGTCCCGCTCAATCCTGAAAACCTGAAGGATTGATCCTTTGGGCTATGTGCTCGATTTTGGCTGGCTGGAAGACGCGATCGCGTTGATCGCAAGCGGCGCAGCCATGACGATCTTCCTGATTGCGGTGTCGGCTGTCGCCGGCATCGTGCTCAGCGTTCTCGGCGCGGCGGCGCGGCGCAGCCGCCATGCTTTGCTCAGGCAAGCGATTGCCGGCTATGTCGAGCTTATCCGCAATACGCCGTTTCTGGTGCAGCTCTTCTTCATCTTCTTCGGGCTGCCCAGCCTCGGCATTCGTCTCGATCCGGTTGTCGCCGCGATCCTGGCGATGACGCTGAACATGACGGCCTATACGACCGAGATTGTCGGCGCCGGTCTTGATGCCGTGCCGAAGGGACAGCGGGAGGCCGCGCTTGCTCTCGGCCTTCGGCCACGTCTGGTCTTCATCAAGATCGTGCTGCCGCAGGCGCTGAAGGTGATCTTTCCGGCGCTGACCAGCCAGATTGTCATCATGATGCTGGAATCGGCCGTCGTCTCGCAGATCGCCGTGCGCGAACTGACTTATGAGGCCGATATGCTGCAGGCCCGCACGTTCCGTGCTTTCGAAACCTATTTCATCGTCACGCTGGTTTACCTTGCCATGAGCATTGGCCTGCGCCGCCTGCTCGTTGCCGGCGGAAATCGCTTTCTTGCGGGAGGCGTGTCGTGATCGAATTCACCCTCTGGGATATCGTTCGCAACCTGCTTCTGGCTGCACGTTGGACAATCCTGCTGTCGGCCGTCGCTTTTGCCGGCGGCACGATTGTCGGGCTGCTGATCCTCTTCATGCGCATTTCCAAACGGCGCTGGGTGCGGCAGTTTGCCGAATATTACATCGGCCTTTTCCAGGGCACGCCGCTCCTGATGCAGCTGTTCCTGCTGTTCTTCGGCCTGCCGCTGCTCGGATTTCGTATCGAGCCATGGACGGCTGCGGTTCTCGGGCTTACGCTCTGCGCCAGCGCCTTTCTGGCGGAAATCTGGCGCGGCGGCGTGCAGGCGGTGCCATTGGGTCAATGGGATGCGGGCAGCAGCCTCGGGCTGCATTATCTCAAGCAATTGCGGCTGATCATCCTGCCGCAGGCTTTTGCGATGACGCGGGCGCCGACGGTCGGATTTCTGGTGCAGCTGATCAAGAGCACGGCCCTGACATCGATTATCGGCTTCGAGGAACTGGTCAGAACCTCGAATGCGATCAACAATGCGACTTTCGAGCCGTTCAAGGTCTACGGGTTTGTTGCCTTGATCTATTTCGCCCTATGTTTTCCGCTGACGCGGTACGCAAAGATGCTGGAGCTTCGCGCTCTAAAACACTGATAAACCACGGTCCGGACTTGCGCGCCGGAGTAAAAATTGGGAACAGACCGGAAGCTGAAAAAGCGGCACCGGCAAAAAAAACAGGAGAACGTTGATGACTGAATTTCTGAAACAAAATGTCAGCCGGCGCGCCGTACTCGGCGCCGGTCTTGCCGGTGTGTCGATGCTCGCCATGCCATCGATCCTGCGCGCGCAGGACAAGTCGCTGAAGGTCGGCGTCTATGGCGGCTACTTCAAGGATTCGTTCGATAAGAACATCTTCCCGGACTTCACCAAGGCGACCGGCATCGCGATCGAAGCCGTTGCCGAACCAACTGGCGAAGCCTGGCTTGTTCAGCTCGATCAGGCGGCCAAGGCGGGACAGGCGCCGGCCGACGTTTCGATGATGTCGCAGGTGGCGATGCTCAAGGGCCAGGCGACCGACCTCTGGGCGCCGCTCGACGTGGCGAAGATCCCGAATGCCTCGAACCTGATCGAGCGTTTCGTCAACAAGTATCCGGATGGCCGCGTCGCCGGTATCGGTGCCGTTTCCTGGTACATCACGCTGGTGACCAACACCGACGTTTACAAGGAAGCCCCGACATCGTGGCAGGCATTCTGGGATCCGGCAAATGCCGACAAGCTCGGCCTGCTGGCGCTCGTCTCCAACTCGTTCCTGCTTGAAGTGACGGCGAAGACCTTCTTCGGTGGCACCAATGCGCTGGATACGGAAGAGGGCATCCAGAAGGCGTTCGACAAGCTCGCCGAAGTCAAGCCGAACGTTCGCCTGTGGTATCGCGACGAGGCGCAATTCGAGCAGGCGCTGAAGTCGGGCGAAATCCCGATGGGCCAATACTATCATGACGTGACCGGCCTTGCGGCCGCCGACGGCAATCCCGTGCGTTCGACCTTCCCGAAGGAAGGCGGCATTCAGGACAGCGGTTGCTGGGCCCTGTCACGCGCATCGACCAAGGTCGAGGAAGCCCATGTCTTCATCGACTATATGAGCCAGCCCAAGATCCAGTCGCTGCTGTCGCGCAAGGTCGGCACGTCGCCGACGGTCAAGCGTGAAGTGACGGACCTGACGGCGGAAGAGTTCGCCGCCGTGTCCTCCGACATCGAGCCGATCATTCCGCGTTATGATCTCTACCAGACGAAGTCGGATTGGCTGAACCAGAAGTGGACGGAGCTGATCGTCGGTTGAAGTTAAGCCCCTCATCCGCCCCTCCTTGTCTGAGAAGAAGGGCGGGCACCTTCTCCCCGTTTCGACGGGGAGAAGGACCAAGCCGCAAACTCCATCGTCCCCTCTCCCCGCGTGCGGGGAGAGGGCTAGGGTGAGGGGCGTTGCTCTGGGTATAGTACCGTCAAATACAGCAAGTGCAGATGCCGCAATGAATGCGGTCTTTAGAGGAACAACATGTCAGGCCTCGCCCTCAACTCCGTCACGAAGGAATTCGGGACTTTCACCGCGGTCAACAATGTCGAGCTGACGGTGCCGCATGGCACTTTCGTCTGCATGCTCGGACCGTCCGGCTGCGGCAAGACCACGCTGCTCAGGATGATCGCAGGCCTCGACCTGCCGACTGGTGGCGCTATCCGCCTCGATGGCGAGGACATCACCCGGGTCCCGACTCACAAGCGCAATCTCGGCATGGTGTTCCAGTCGCTGGCGCTGTTTCCGCATCTGACGGTCGGCGAGAATATCGCCTATCCCTTGCGCATTCGTGGTGCGCCGAAGGAAGACCAGAAGAAGCGCGTCGACGAGCTCCTGTCGATGATCCATCTCTCCGGCTATGCTGATCGGCCAGTGTCGAAACTCTCTGGTGGCCAGCGCCAGCGCGTGGCGATCGCCCGGGCGCTCTCGATTTCTCCAAAACTCTTCCTGCTCGACGAGCCGCTCTCGGCTCTGGACGCCAAGCTGCGCGAGGCGATGCAGGTGGAGTTGCGCCAGCTGCAGCAGCAGCTCGGGATCACCACCATCGTCGTGACGCACGACCAGCGCGAGGCGATGACCATGGCTGACACGGTTGTCGTCATGAAGGGCGGCGAAATCCGCCAGGCCGCGTCGCCGATCGAAATCTATCGCCGCCCGGCCGACACGTTTGTTGCCGACTTCATCGGCTCGACCAATCTGCTCGAGGCCGAAGCCGACGGCACCGGCCGCGTCAGCGTGCTTGGCCAGCCGGTTTCCGGTGTGTCTCTTGGTCCTGATACTCGCAAGGCGATGCTGTCGATCCGGCCGGAAGACGTGCATTTGACGGCGCCGGGCGATGGCGCGCTGTCCGGCACCGTCACCTTTGTGCGCGATCTCGGCGGCACGATCGAGACGTTCGTCGATATCGCCGGCCAGCAGATCGTCGCGGTCTCGACGCCGCGCGCACGGCCCGAAGTCACCGTCGGCCAGCCGGTCGGCGTGGTACTGTTGCCCGACGTTTGCGTGGTGCTTGCCAAATGAGACGCGAAGCCCCGCAACGCCTGGCCGATTACGGGCCGCTGTTCTTCCCTGCGATGATGCTCATCGTCTTCTTCGTCGTGCCGTTTGCGACGATGATCGCCGTCAGTTTCTTCCAGCGCCAGCAGGGCGGCTTCTACGTGCCGGCTTTCGAACTGGCCAATTACCAGCGCTTCCTCAGCCTGTTCTTTGCCAACGTGCTCGGTTTCTCGCTGATGCTGGCCATCACGGTCGCCATCTGCTGCGTCGTGCTGGCCGTTCCCTTCACCTATCTTTTAACCCGTATGGCGCGAAAAGTGCAGATCGTCTGGCTGGTGGCGCTGCTGTCGGTTCTGTCGTTGTCGGAAGTCATCATCGGCTTTGCATGGTCGACGCTGTTTTCGCGCACCGCCGGCATTACCAACCTTCTGGTGATGGCCGGCATCATGAGCGAGGCGAAGGCATTGCTCCCGAGCTTTGGTGCTGTGCTCACGGGCATGGTCTATCAGGCTTTCCCCTATACGGTGCTGGTGCTTTACCCGGCGCTCGTCCGGCTTGATCCGACGCTGACGGAAGCGGCTCGCACGCTTGGCGCCTCGCCGATCAAGGCCTTCTTCACGGTCGTCATTCCAGCCTTGCGCAACACCATCACCGCGACGCTGATCATGGTGTTCATCTTCGCACTCGGCTCCTATCTCCTGCCGCAGTTGCTCGGCCGGCCGCAACATTGGACGCTGTCGGTGCTGATCACCGATCAGGCGATCTACCAATCCAACATGCCGTTCGCGGCAGCGATGGCGGTGTTCCTCGTGCTGGTGACGCTTGGTCTCGTTGCCCTGACCGTCATTGCCGGACGCAAGGGAGAAGCGGCATGACCGGCGCGCTCAGCAAAGTCTATTTCTTCCTGATCGGCCTGTTCCTGGCGTTGCCGATGATCGTCGTTGCCGGCGTTTCGGTGAATGCCAAGCAGACGCTCGCCTTCCCGCCCAAGGGTTTTTCGCTGTCCTGGTACGGCGAAATCTTCCTCAATCAGGAATGGCGCAATGCGCTCTTTGCCTCGCTGACGCTGGCGATCCTGTCGGCAGCCTTGGCCGTAGCGATCGCCCTGCCGCTCGCCTGGTTCCTGTGGCGGCGGATCGCGCCCTGGGCGAACATCTTCCAGCTTCTCGGCATCGCGCCCTTCACGCTGCCGCCGGTCATTACGGCGCTCGGCTTGCTCACCTTCTGGGCGACCACCGGTTTTTACGGCCAGCCCTGGACCGCGGTCGTCAGCCACGCGATCTTCTTCGTGACGCTGCCGCTGGTGACCCTGTCGCTTGGCTTCACCGCAATCGACCGCTCGCTGGTCGAGGCTGCGGCAACGATGGGCGCCGATGACAAGACGATTTTCCGCACCGTGGTCCTGCCGCTGATCCTGCCCTATATCGTTTCCGGCTATGCTTTTGCCTTCGTCCTGTCGCTCAACGAGTATATCGTTGCCTACATGACCGTCGGTTTCACCATGGAAACGCTGCCGATCAAGATCTTCAATGCGCTGCGCTACGGCTACACCCCGACCATGGCGTCGGTGACGATCCTGTTCGTGGCGACCGCCGCCGTCATCTTCTCCCTTGTCGCGCGGTTCGGCGATCTGCCGAAACTGCTCGGCGCCATGTCATTGGACGACACATGATCACGCTCGCGGCCCTGCAGATGAAATCGGAAAGCGGCGATGTCGCCGCCAACCTTGCACGCATCGAGCAGGCGGCGAAGGAAGCGGCCGGCAAAGGGGCAAGCCTGCTGATCACGCCCGAACTCGGTCTGACGGGTTATGGCGCGGGCGATGTCATTCGCGAACTGGCGGAGCCGGCGGATGGACCGCTGGTCCAGCGGCTGCAGGCAATTTCGACGGAAACCGGCGTGGCTATCATTGCCGGTTTTGCCGAGAAGGCGGGTTCCGATACCTTCAACAGCGCCGTTTACGTTGACGGTCCGGCAGAGCCGGTCGTCTACCGCAAATCGCATCTTTACGGCGATTATGAACGCGCGCTGTTCACCACAGCCGAGCCGAGCACCATGCTGTTTACGCATCGCGGCGTGAAATGCGGCATGCTGATCTGCTACGATGTCGAATTCCCGGAAAACGTCCGGCGGCTGGCTTTGGCGGGCGTCGATGCCGTGCTGGTACCGACGGCTCTGCCGGCCGGCTATTCCGGCACCTTCATTGCCGATCACATGATCCAGACAAGGGCTTTCGAGAATCAGGTTTTTGTCGCCTATATCAATCATTGCGGTGCCGACGAGCGTTTCACTTTCGCCGGCTCATCACGCATCGCGGCGCCCGACGGCAGCCTTCTGGCAAGCGCTGCCTCTCATGGTGAGGCGCTGATGATCGTGTCGCTCAATCCCGCCGATTTCCAGGTCTCGAAAACCGAGAATACCTATCTGACCGACCTGACGCGCCGCGCCTGATCCGGTCGATCCGGGTTTGGAAAACCAGCCCCATCTCTAAAACTCATTTCAAGTGGCAGCGCTCGAATCGTCGTTCACATATAGTGAACATTCTGTCCGCGTCGGGCCTCTTTATTAAACGGCCGCTAGGCCTGATATTCGCCTCATATTCACGAATGGAGGCAGCCATGAGCTTGCAACTGACGGGCATTCATCATCTGACGGCGATCACCGCCAACGCTCCGGAGAACCTGCGGTTCTATACGCAGACGCTCGGCATGCGGCTGGTCAAGAAGACGGTGAACCAGGACGACACCACAGCCTATCATCTGTTCTATGCCGACGGTCAGGCGACGCCGGGCACCGATCTCACCTTCTTCGACTGGCCGGTCGGACCGGAAGGCCGGGGCACGCACAGCGTTTCGCGCACCGGCCTTCGGGTCGGCAGCCGGGACAGCCTTGTCTGGTGGAAGGCGCGTTTCGACGACTTGAAGGTTAAGGCCGGTGAGATCACGGATATCGACGGTCGCGCCTCGATCGATTTCGAGGATGGAGAAGGCCAGCGCTTTCGTCTGATCGACGATGGCGGGCTTGCGCCGTCTCACCCCTGGGACAGGAGCCCGGTTCCGGCCGAACACCAGATCAAGGGTCTCGGGCCCATCACCATGAGCGTGCCGGATATCACCAACACAGAACTGGTGCTGGAGCATGTGATGAACATGACCAAGCAGCGCCAGTACCCGTCGCCGGATGGCAATGGCGAAGTGCATGTCTTCTCCATGGGCGAGGGTGGCCCGGCAGCTGAGCTGCATGTTGCCGTCCAGTCCGGTCTGCCGACTGCCCGGCAGGGTGCGGGAGCCGTCCACCATGTCGCCTTCCGTGCACCGGACGAGGCGGCGTTGCACGAATGGACCGAGCGGCTGCAGAGCTTCCGCCTGCCGTCGAGTGGCGAGGTCGAGCGCTTCTATTTCCGCTCGCTCTATTTCCGCGAGCCGAACGGCATCCTGTTCGAGATCGCCACCGACGGCCCCGGCTTTGCGGTGGACGAACCGATGGAGACGCTGGGCGAAGGCCTGTCGCTGCCGCCGTTCCTGGAGCACAAGCGCGCCCAGATCGAGGCCCGGTTGAAGCCGTTGGTCTAACTGAAAAAAAGCAAAAAAGCCGGGAGGATGTCTCCCGGCTTTTTTGTCTGTACTTTTCCGCGTTTGGCAGCATGCTTCCGGCAAAGCGAAAAGGATTCTCCCAGATGACAAAACTGATCGGCATTTCCGGAAGCCTGAGAAAGGCGTCTTTCAACAAGTCCCTGCTGCACGCGGCGCTACCGCTCGCGCCGCAAGGCGTGACCTTCACGACGGGCACCATCGAAGGCATTCCGCTCTATAATGCCGATGTGGAGAGGGAAGGCGTGCCGGATGCCGTGCAGGTTTTGAAAGACCAGATCGCTACCGCCGATGGCGTCATCCTGTTCACGCCGGAATACAACAACTCGATGCCGGGTGTATTCAAGAACGCCATCGACTGGGTCAGCTCCTCGATGACCGGGGCACCGAATGTCTTTGCCGGCCGTGCCTTCGCCATTGCCGGCACGTCGCCCGGTCCGTTCGGCACGCTGCTCAGCCAGAATGCCTGGCTCTCGGTGCTGCGCACGCTCGGCGCCGACCTCTGGTCCGGCAAGCGGCTGATGCTGCCCAAGGCGGCATCGCTGTTCGACAAGGACGGGCAACTGGTCGATGCGGACGCCCAGGCACGGCTGAAGGCCTTCGTCGAGGCTTTTGCTGATTATGTCACCCGGAAAACGGCCTGAGCGGTAGAAGCTGCTATCAGGCTCCGATGCTCTCCAGCCATTTCCGGACGGCTTGCGCATCCATCTCGCCAATCTCGTGTCCGGCGTTCAGCGTGGCGGTGTCGAGCGTCGCGCCTGCCTTGCGGAAGATGGTTTCGAGCGACCCGGCATAACGGGAATAGCCGTCCGTCCGCCCCGTTACCGTCAGGATATCCGTGCCGGTAAGATCGGCGTCCGGCACCGTTTCCAGCGGGTTCATCATGCGCAGTAGCGCGGCTTTGCGGATCAGTCCCGGATGCAGAAGCATGGTGGCGATGAGCATATTGGCGCCGTTGGAATAGCCGACGAAAACCATCTTGTCGCGGTCGATGCCATAGGCCGGAATGGCCCCTTCGATCATCGCGACGAAGGCTTCGGTTTCGGAGACGATATCCGCCTGGTCGAAGGTAAAGGGCGTGATCCTGCGGAAGAAGCGTGGGAAACCTTCCTCCGTGCTGCGGCCCCGCAGGCTGAGCAATAGCGAATTCGGGGCAATCTGACGACCGAGCGGTAAAAGGCTGGTCTCGTTGGCGCCGCTGCCGTGCAGCAGCACAATGGTTCGGCCGTCCGGGTTTTCCGGCTGGTGCAGGCGGTGAACGAAGGGCAGGTCGCGTTCGGTGAAACGTTCCTCGCCGGGGAGCGCGAATTGCGGCAGCATGACGAGGTTGGCTTCCAGATCACCGCCGAAATGCTCGGGAACGAACAGCTTTGTCCCCAGAGTTTCCAGGCTTTCATCAATCGTCATGCCCGGCGCATCGGTGGCTAGTTCGAACAGGGTGCCGCCCGGTTCGCGGACATAGAGCGAGTAGAAATATTTACGGTCATGGGCATTGATCGTACCCGCGTCTTCCGCCTCCAGCTGCATGCGGACACCGTTGACCGCCGCCTCACTCGTGGCTCGAAACGCGATGTGATCGATCGTTCCGGTGCCGGGGGCAGCCGTCCAGAAACCGGCGGCATCGCGCACGTCGATGATGTCACCTGATTCGGAAGTCAGGCGGCGGATCGCGTCCGTCCTGTCTGTTTCGGTATAGCCGAAATGCCTGGTCACGAATGCAGCCGTGCCATCCGGCTTGGCCGTCAGGATCGTTGCCCCGCGCAGCCGCCGGATCGCGTCTCCTTGCGGGATATCAGGCGTAACATGGATGGTGGCGGTGGCAACGGTCTGCGTGCCCACGAGCTTGACGATGACGCCGTCCGGATCTTTCAGCCGGATGACCGGCTCGCCGAATTCGTGGGTGGGGCCGGTTGCGGCTACATTATATCGCAAGGCGCGGGTCAGCCAGAAGCCGATGCTGTCCGGCGCGATGGCAAAGGCGATCTCGCTCGGCTGGCCATGACCAACGCGACCCGGCCCGCCATCTTCCCAGACGAGAAACGTCACCAGCGATCCCGGCGATCCGATCTCATCGCCATAGAGCAGATGAAGTTGCGCCGCATCCTCGAAACCCGCCGTCCGCTTGACGAGGCGCAGCCCGAGAAAGCCCGCGTAGAAATCAACATTGGCCTGTACCTTGCGGGTGATCAGGGTGATGTGGTGGATGCCGCTCGTCATGTCATGAAACCCGTTGATTTGGTTACAGAGAAGCAGCAAACAGAGGGCTGTGCCAGCCCTTCTGTGTGAACACTTCGTCCACCGTATAAACGCGCGAACAGGCATCCGCCGTTGTCGCGTTATCTGATCTTCGGACGATCCTTCGCCAGGAATGCCTTGAAGGCATCGGCGTGGTCCGGATGCCAGCGCGAAAGCGCCGGGCGGTTTTCGATGATATCGCCGGCGGCCCAGAGAATGCGTTTTTCATCCGTTGGACGATCAACATCGTTGTCGGGGCAGAGAATGTAGAAATCACCGCCCTCGAGGCTCTGCATCATGAAGTCGACCGTTTCCTGCGGCGTCCAGGCGGCATCGGGCTTCTCTGCGCGTCCGCCTGCGGTCAGGCCGGTGTAGACGAAGCCGGGGATCAGCAGATGGGCCGTGATGTTGCAGCCCGGCGTGTTGCGCAATTCATGCTGCAGAGCCTCGGTGAAAGCTTTGACCCCCGCCTTGGTAACATTATAGGCCGGGTCGCCGGGCGGTGTGGTAATGCCCTGCTTGGAGCCTGTATTGATGATGAGGCCGGGCTGGCCGTGGGCGATCATGCCGGGCGAAAAGATCCGCGACCCGTTGATGACGCCCCAGAGGTTGACCGCGAACACCTTCTCCCAGGCGTCCTGCGCGCCGAACATCGGACTGCCGGAGATGCCGGCATTGTTGATCAGCACATGCACCCTGCCGAAACGTTCGATCGCCGCCTTTTCCAGCGCCTTGAGGGAATCGATGCTCGAAACATCCGTGGGGATCGCAACGGCGCTGTCGGGACCGTGCGGAGAGATCGCAGCCGTTTCGCGCGCCGCCTTGTCCAGCCGCTCTCCCGGCAGATCGGCAAGGGCGACGTTCATGCCGAGGCCGGAAAAGCGCCGGGCGGCGGCAAGGCCGATCCCGGAAGCTGCTCCGGTCACGACGGCGACATGATTGCTGGCAAAGGCTGGATGGTTCATCGCTGTTCCGTCTCATCTTAAGGGCATGATCTCGAACGGAAAACTAGGCGTGCTGTGTGGAGATGTCCACCGGTGCTTTGCAAAGCCCCTTGCCGGAACAACATCAGGCCCTAATTTTCTAGAGAAATCAAAGCCCTGCTTTTCCGCCCAAAGCTTTCATCTCTCCGAGGAACCGAATGGCCGCGCCGAAGACCCGGAACAACCGACAGACGCCCTGCGAACAATGTCCTCTGCGGGCGCTTCCCCATTTCCGCGAGTTCAAGCCGGATGAACTGGATTTCGTTTCAAACTTCAAGACGGGCGAACTGGCGGTCGATGCGGGAACCACGATCCTGGTGGAAGGGTCGCACAGCGCGCACCTCTTCACGGTGCTCTCCGGTTGGGGCTTTCGCTACAAGATGCTGGACGATGGCCGCCGCCAGATCCTGAACTACATGATGCCGGGGGACCTTATCGGATTGCAGGGCAGCCTTATGGGCGAGATGCAGCATTCGGTTGAGGCGCTTTCGCCTGTGACGCTGTGCGTTTTCGAACGCGACAAGCTCGGCATGCTCTACCGCAACTATCCTGACCTTGCCTATGACCTGACTTGGATCGCGGCGCAGGAGGAGCGCATCCTCGATGAAAACCTCTTGAGCATCGGACGCCGATCGGCGCTGGAGCGTGCGGCCTATCTTCTGGCTTTCCTCTATCAGCGCGCCAGGGCCACCAATCTTTTCAAGGGCGAGCGCGTCTCCATTCCAATCACGCAGCAGCATGTGGCGGACACGCTTGGGCTTTCCATCGTCCACACCAACAAGACACTGAAAAAACTGGGCGAACGCAAGCTGATCCGCTGGGCTGATCGCGGCTGCGACATTCTGGACGATGAAGGGCTGATGAAGATAGCGGGTTGGGACGGGTATCACGAAAAGAACCGCCCCTTCATCTGAACCGCTGGAGGTTCGATATCGCCAACTCGATATCGGTGGGGCAGATGTCTTATTTAAATGCCACCACCGTGTTCTTGTCATATTTGTCGAATTCAAGGGCCGCGGCTCAAATGCCGCCGGACGAATTGCAGACAGGATCCATATCGGTGGCGCTCACGAAAATTCCAGTTTCGATCAGGCGCGTGCTGGTGCTGGAAGACAATTTCATCATCGCAATGGAAGCCGAGGATATTCTGCGGTCGCTTGGCGTCGAGCATGTCGAGATTGCCAGCAATCTGGCTGAGGCCGGTGCTTTGATCGAAGCGCAGTCTTTCGATTTCGCTTTTCTCGATGTTAATCTGGGTAAGGAAACGAGTTTCGATTTCGCTGGCATTCTGATTGTCCGTGGCGTGACCTTCGGTTTCGTCAGCGGTTATGGCGAAGATTCGATCTTTCCCGTCGCCCTGCGCGAAATCCCCCGCATTTCCAAGCCTTTCGATGAAAGCTCGATGGCCAGCCTCCTTGCCACCGCAGGCGTTTGATCGGGTGTAGGTCGCCGTCGATCAACCTTTCTCAAGGAACGCGCCGTATTCTACCGGCAAGCAAACTGCTCGACCGGTGGGCTCTCTATGCTTGCGCAACAAATCCGCATAGTTTCCGTTGTAAAGATGGGTGTTTTCTGCCTGCCCAACGGCTTGTAATTGGTGTGGGCCGTGTATATTGAGGGTCCACAATAAATGGTTCTGTGCGAGTATCGGAGCGAGCGGCCGCAGATGAACGGAAAACGAAACGACCGCTTCGGCGGGTGGTGCGCGGCATCGGTTGCCCTCCTGGTCCTGGCGTCCTGCCAGGGCGAGGCGAGGCCGCCGGAAAAGGAAAAGACAACGGTGCGGGTGCAGAGCGCCGACTTCGTTGATCACCGGCAGACCGTGATGCTGACGGGCGAGGTTATTGCCCATGTCCAGACCAATCTTTCGTTCCGTGTCAGTGGCCAGATAACGGAATGGTACGCGGACGTCGGGTCGCATGTCACGGTCGGCGAGGTTCTGGCGCGCATCGATCCCAAAGAGCAACAGGCGGATGTTCAGGCTTCCGAGGCCGCCGTCCGTGCGGCAGAGGCACAGGTCAGGCAGGCATCGTCCGCATTCGAGCGCCAGAAGTCGCTGCTGGCGACGAACTCGACCACGCAGGAAGCCTTCGATCAGGCACAGACGGCCTTGCGGACCGCCGAGGGATCACTCGATTCCGCGAAAGCGCAGCTGGGCACGGCGCGCGATGCGCTGTCCTACACTGAACTTCGCGCCGATGCCGATGGTATCGTCACCGTGCGGAATGCGGAAGCGGGGCAGGTGGTTCAGGCGGCACAAACCATGTTTACCGTCGCAAGGGATGGTCCGCGCGATGCGGTCTTCGAAGTGTACGAATCGCTGCTTTTCGAAAAACCGTCAGAACCGAAAATCCACCTGGCGCTGGTCAGCGACCCCTCGGTCAGAACCGAAGGAACGATTAGGGAAGTCTCGCCGACAATCGATGCGGCAACGGGGACTGTGCGCGTCAAGATCGCCATGGACAGCACGCCAGATCGCATGACGCTCGGTGCACCGGTCACCGGCTTTGCCAGTTCGCAGCCGGCAAAGCTGGTCATCCTGCCATGGACCTCCCTTTCCGCGGTGGATGGAAAGCCGGCCGTCTGGGTGGTGAACGCCAAGGACAGCACGGTCAAACTGAATCCGGTGAAGGTGGCGTCCTACGAGACGGGCCGCGTGCTCATTTCCGAGGGGATCATCGAGGGCGACACTGTGGTGGTCAACGGCTCGAAAATGTTGCGTCCCGGCCAGGTGGTTGATGTCGTCAAGGAGCAGGCAGAATGAACCGGATATCGCTGGCGCTGCTTTTTGCGCCGTTCACGCTGCTGATGCTCGCGGGCTGCCAGGAGAAAGAGGAGCAGGCCCCCCCGGCGATCCGCCCTGTGCTTTCACAAATCGTCACCCTTCAACGCCTGCCCGGCTCCAGCTTCGCCGGAACTGTGCAGCCCAAGGTTCAGACCAATTTCGGCCCACGCGTGGCGGGTCTTCTCGTTGCCCGCGATGTCGATACGGGAGACACGGTGAGCCAGGGACAATTGCTGGCGGCGCTCGATCCGACGTCGCTTGAGCTTGCCGTCGGGTCGGCCCGTGCCGATCTGACCAACGCGGAAGCGACGCTTGCCAACGCCGCTTCCGTCGAGCGGCGCGCGAGGGCGCTCTTGAAGGCCGGCACGGAAACGCAGGCGGCCGTCGAAAGCGCCGAACAGGCGAGTGCCGCCGCGCAAGCTTCGGTCGTACAGGCAAGCGCTGCCTTGTCGAAGGCCGAGGAACAGCTTTCCTACACGCAGATCAAGGCGGCGTTCGACGGTATAGTGACACAGACGGGCGCGGAGGTTGGGCAGGTCGTCGCCGCCGGAGCTTCCGTCGTGACCGTCGCCCGGCCGGACGAGCGGGATGCGGTGGTGGACGTTCCGGATGGCAACGCGCTTCTGCCGGTGGGAGCACCGTTCTCGGTTTCCCTGCAGATCAATCCGGCCATGACCGTGAACGGCAAGGTCCGCGAAGTCGCGCCGGCTGCGGATGCGGCGACGCGAACGCGCCGCGTCAAGATTGCCCTTGAAAACCCGCCGGCGGGCTTCAGGCTCGGAACCACGATCACCGCCTCACTGAAGGAAGCCGTCGTCGAGCAGATGGTTCTGCCGGCGACCGCCATTCTTTCGCGCGACGGCAAATCCTATGTCTGGGTGATCGACGAGGGGGATGGAACGGTCAAGACCCGCGAAGTGGTCACCGGGCCTCAAGCGGTCAACGGGATCGTCGTCATATCCGGTATCGACGTTGGTATGCGCGTCGTCATCGCCGGGGTGCATAGTCTCGAGGAAGGTCAGAAAGTGAAAGTTGAAGGCGGGGCGCGGTCATGAAGAAGTTCAACCTTTCCGACTGGGCGCTCGATCACGCGTCGATGGTCTGGTATTTCATGATCGTCTTCGGCCTGCTCGGCTTCTTTTCCTATCTGAGCCTCGGGCGTGAGGAAGATCCGTCCTTCACCATCAAGACCATGACGATATCGGCGCAATGGCCGGGTGCCTCGGTCGAGGAAACCACGCGCCAGGTGACCGAGCGCATCGAGCGCAAGCTTGAGGAGCTGGAATCGCTTGATTACACCCGCAGCATCACCACGCCGGGCCAGACGCTCGTCTTCGTCAATCTGAAGCAGACCACCAAGGCGCGGGATGTCGCCTCGATCTGGGTGACCGTTCGCAACATGATCGGCGATATTCGCGGCCAGTTTCCCTCAGGCGTCGTCGGCCCTTCGTTCAATGATCGCTTCGGCGACGTGTTCGGCAATATCTATGCCTTTACTTCCGATGGGCTGACCCAGCGACAATTGCGCGACTATGTCGAGACTGCGCGCCGGCAAATCCTCACCGTCCCGAATATCGGCAAGGTCGATATCATCGGTGCGCAGGATGAGGTGATCTATCTCGAATTCTCGGCGCGCCAGCTGGCCGCCTTCGGCATCAACCAGAACGAGGTGGTGGCCACCCTGCAGGCGCAGAATGCCATTGCGCCTTCGGGCGTGATCCAGGCGGAGGGCGAGCGTGTCAGCGTGCGTGTCAACGGCCAGTTCTCGTCCGAACATAGCCTGAGCGCCGTCAACCTGCAGGTCAACAACCGCTTCTTCCGCCTGAGCGATATCGCCACGATCACCCGCGGATATACCGACCCGCCGACGGCGCTGTTCCGGTTCAACGGTGAGCCGGCCATCGGTCTGGCAATCGGCATGAAGCAGGGTGCCAATCTCCTGGAGTTCGGCGCGCATGTCGAAGAACAGATCAAACAGGTCGAGGCGGAATTGCCGGTCGGTGTCGGCGTACATCTCGTCTCCGACCAGCCGCTGATTGTCGAAGAGGCAGTATCGGGCTTTACGCGCGGCCTTGCCGAAGCGGTGATCATCGTTCTTGCCGTCAGCTTCGTCAGCCTCGGCGTGCGGGCCGGCCTCGTCGTCGCCCTGTCGATCCCGCTGACGCTTGCCATCACCTTCGTCGTCATGTCCTATTTCGGTATCTCGCTGCAGCGCATCTCGCTCGGGGCGCTGATCATTGCACTGGGACTTCTCGTCGATGACGCGATGATCGCCGTCGAGATGATGGTGGCGCGGCTGGAGGCGGGGGATTCGCTGCGCAAGGCGGCGACTTATGTCTATACGTCGACAGCCTTTCCCATGCTGACCGGCACGCTGGTGACCGTCGCAAGTTTCATCCCGGTCGGCCTTAACAACAGCGCTGCCGGCGAGTTCACGTTCACGCTCTTCGTCGTCATCGCCGTCTCGTTGCTGGTGTCGTGGATCGTTGCGGTGGTTTTTGCGCCGCTGCTCGGGGTCACCATCCTGCCGAAGACGATGAAGCAGCATCATGGCGAAAAGAGCCGGCTGGGGCGGATGTTTTCCGGGCTTCTCGTCTGGTGCATGCGTTGGCGCTGGGTGACGATCGCCTTTACGGTCCTGATTTTTGCGGCCTCCGTCTTCGGCATGGGCTTTGTCCAGCAACAGTTCTTCCCGTCATCCGACCGGCTCGAACTGATTGTCGACTGGTCACTGCCGCAAAATGCGTCGATTACCGAGACCAATGCGCAGATGGCCAAGTTCGAACAGGACAAGCTGGTGGGCAATCCCGATGTCGAGCGCTGGTCGACCTATGTCGGACAAGGTGCCGTCCGCTTCGTTCTGTCTTTCGACGTCCAGCCGCCGGACACATCCTTCGGCCAGACGATCATCGTTACCAAGAGTCTTGAAGTACGCGACAAATTGCGTGCCGATCTGCAGAAGTATCTGAAGGAAACGTTCGTCGGCACGGATGCCTATGTGAAGCTGCTCGATATCGGCCCGCCGGTCGGCCGTCCGGTCCAGTACCGCGTCAGCGGTCCTGATATCGGCCAGGTCCGCCGGCACGCGCTCGAACTCGGCAGTGTTCTCGGCGGTAATCCGCTGCTCGGGGATGTCGTCTATGACTGGAACGAGCCAGCGCGCGTCATCAAGGTAGATGTGCTGCAGGACAAGGCCCGCCAGCTCGGCGTTACGTCGCAGGATATTTCGTCGGCGCTGAACGGCATCGTCGGCGGAACAACAGTCACCCAGGTTCGCGACGATATCTACCTGATCAACGTCGTTGCCCGCGCCAAAGCGTCCGAACGCCAGTCGATCGAGACCTTGCGCGACTTGCAGCTTCCGGGTGCGAGCGGCAGTTCCGTGCCGCTCGCCGCTGTCGCAAGCTTTCGCTACGAGATGGAGCAGCCCGTGGTCTGGCGTCGTTCGCGTCTGCCGACGCTCACCGTCAAGGCGGGCATCCGCGATGCGACGCAGCCGGCGACGATTGTCGCCCAGCTGTCGAAGGATGTGTCGGCTTTTGCGGAAAAACTGCCACCCGGGTACAAGATCGATGTCGGCGGCAGCGTCGAGGAAAGTGGCAAGAGCCAGGCGCCGATCGCCGCCGTCGTGCCGCTGATGCTGTTCATCATGGCGACGATCCTGATGATCCAGCTTCAGAGCTTCTCGCGGCTGTTCCTCGTTTTCGCGGTGGCGCCGCTGGCGTTGATCGGGGTTGTCGCGGCATTGCTGTCGAGCAATTCGCCGATGGGCTTCGTCGCCATTCTCGGCATTCTCGCGCTGATCGGTATCCTCATCCGAAACTCCGTCATCCTGGTGGTGCAGATCGAGGATTTGCGCAAGGAAGGCATTGCGCCCTGGCAGGCAGTGCAGGAAGCGACCGAGCACAGGATGCGGCCGATCATGCTGACGGCTGCGGCGGCCAGCCTGGCGCTCATCCCGATTGCCCGCGAAATCTTCTGGGGTCCGATGGCCTACGCCATGATGGGCGGCATCATCGTCGGCACCGTGCTGACGCTGCTTTTCCTGCCGGCGCTCTATCTTGCCTGGTTCCGCATCAAGCCGCCGGAAAAGACGGATGACGTGCGGATCGAGGGCGTGGAAACGCCGATTCCGAATGACGCGGTTCCGGTCTAGGAGGGCATCCTCCGGTGGCCAATTTTGTGACTAGCGCGTATTCCGACCTCCGTCATCCCCGCTACAAGGGAGGATGACGGAGGTCGGGTATGGCGTTCAGTTGATCGTTGTCCCACCTGTGCGCCAATTGAGTTTCCCCCTGCCTACAGCATCACTATTGTCAGTTCGGTCTTGTCAAAGCCGAAATCGAGCGGTGTGGCTCCTGTGTGTTCCAGCACCAGCCAGTCGCCGGCATTCAGGAGCGCCAGACCAACCGCACAATTTCCGTAGGACGCGGACGCCGGGTCGTTGTCGTTGACGCTGGCGACGATCGTTGTGCCGTTGACTTTGACAGCGACGGAAAATGCGCCGGATGGATTGGCTTCCACGCCAAGGCAGACGAGATAGGGAGCGGTGACCGGAACAACCAACCGGTTGCCGCCGCCGGCGACCGACGCACCGAGGCTGAATCCGCCCTGGTTGACGCTTAAGGTGGAAAAGCCGGTCTGCGAGCCGGAAGCTGGCGTCGTTACACCGCCACCCCGCGTTGCGCGCACCAGCGGACGCTGCGGCATGCGCACCTGGCCTTGGCCGGTAATGCTCAGCGCCGATGTCCAGGCCGAACCGTCCGGACTGACCTTGATGGCGAAATCATCCGAGCCGGTGAGCCCCATTTCCGCCCGGCCGGACCAGCCCGTCTGGAACAGCAGGCTCGCAGTATCGCCTGCCGTCGCTTTGTTGACCTTCACCTGATGTCCGTTGCCGTCGTGTGTCAGCAAGGTGGCGGCCGCGGACACCGCGAGCCGATTGGTGCTGTCGGCGGTGGTGTTGATGCCGAGATGCGCAGGCGTGCCGACAGCGTCGTAAGGGCCCCAAAGGCTGCCGGTGTGAATCTTCATCCTGTCTTCAGCCAGGAACCAGCCGCGCCAGCCTTCCCTCGGTGTTACGAAAATCCAATCGCCATCCTGCCAGAAGGCGAGCTTGCCGCTCTTTCCCGCCCATCCGCCCGTCGGCGACGTCGTGATGTCATAACAAGCCCCTTCCTGCGGATCGGATGGCGGCGTCGAAAGAGAGGCGGTGATCGTCAGCTGCGTCAGGACGTCGAGGCGCTGCAGCGCTTCGTTGTGGGTTACGTGCTTTTGGGCCTGCGACGGCAGGATATAGGGCAGTTCGAGATTGGCGGTGGTCTCGCTCATTGGGTCGGTTCTCCTTTTGGGTGAGGAGAAGGGTATCCGCTCACGGGGAGGAGGGGAGTGAGATCCGGCGCCGGATTGTTTATAAAGAGAGATTGGAGCAAACCATGCCCGCCAGTTCACGGGGACTATCAAGGATGATGGCTCAACGGCAGGGATGCCAGCATTCCCTTCCCGTCAGGAGCAGAACGATGTCGCACGCAGCGGCAAGGCGGGAACGTCGAAATGATCCGGGCGTTTTCCGCTTCTGGCGCGATCGGCCATCATCTCATAGGCCGTTTCGAGATGGCGGCAGAAGCGTTCGGAATCAAACAACGGTGCCCGGAAGCGGTTTTCAGCCAAGGTCTGTTTGATGGCGGCAAGGCGCTCCGGATCGGTGGCGAGCGCCACAGCGAGCGCGACGAAATCATCATCGCTGGCAGCCACCAGTTGCTCAAGCCCGGTGGCGCGAAGCAGGCTTTGTGAAACCCGCGAGGCAAAGTTCCGGCCTTTTACAGTGACGACCGGCAGCCCTGCCCAGAGCTTGTCCGAAGTGGTCGTATGCCCGTTACACGGGAAAGTGTCGAGGGCGAGATCGGCGGCCTGCAGCCGTGCGATATGATCGGCGTATGGGGCAGCAGTGGCAAAGATCAACCTGTGTTGATTAACGCCCACGCGTTCGAAGCGGCGGCGGATATTCGCCTCCATGGCCTGGCTGGTGCACATCAGCCAGAGGATGGCGTCGGGAGCTCCGATCAGGATGCGAGCCCACAGTGCGATGGTCCTGCTGCTGATCTTTGCGGCCGCGTTGAAGGAGGCGAAAACAAAAGTATCCTCCGGAAGTCCCAGGTCGGCCCGCTTCGCAGGCACGGGCAGAACCCGCGTCTGCGGATCGTTCGGCTGATAGCTCTCCGGCAGACGGCAGAACTTCTCGCGATAAAATGGCTTGGAAGTGTCGGGTGTGACGACGGCGTCGCCAATCACGTAGTCGATGTCGATATCGACGACGCTGCCGGGGAAGCCAAGCCACGTTGCCTGGACCGGTGCTGGGCCATGATTGAGGATGGTTACGCGGGAATGTGCGGTGTGCCCCTTGAGATCGACGAGAATATCGATGTTGCGTTCGCGGATTTTGGCGGCGCTTTGCGCATCCGATAGTCCATTGAGATCGACGATCTTGCCCCATTGCTGCCGGGCAGCCTTCGTAGCCGGTGTGGCCGTCAGTCGTGGCGGCGTATGGCAGAAAAGCGTGACATCGAAGCGCTCGAGGTCGTGTCGGCGCAGTACGTCGCCGAGCAGGCGCATCGTTGCATGCGCGTCAAAAAAGTCTGCCGAGAGATAGCCGATCCTGATCTTTTCGCCCCATGCATGTTTTCTGGCGCGTCTTTGCGCAGTAACAGTGGGGCTCAGCGCTCCGATCGTTTCGGAATTGCGCGCCAGCCGGTTCACGGCTTCGTTGTCACACCAGTGGATGATGTCGTGCGGTGTTTCCTGCGCCACCCATTCCGAACGACCTTGCCATTTTGCCGGCGTGATCAGGCTGTCTTCCTCGTCCAGAACATCGTAGTCACAGAACTCGCGAGCCAGACTCATCACGGCGTTGCGATAGATCATGTTCTTCGGATGCAGCTTGCGAAGCTTGCGCATGAGGATCAGCGAGCGCACGTCCCAGCGGTTGGCGCCAACCAGATCGAGTGCCAATTCCAGATGTTCGGATTTATCGCTGGCAATCAGCTGGTATTTCAGCTGCTCGACCAGCGCGGTATCGCCGGAGCGCTGCAAAATCCTGACCAGCAAGAAAACGTTGTCCGAGTCTTCCGGCTGGATCTGATGGCCACGCATGCAGCAGAGCAGGGCGGCGTCGTCACGGCCGTTGTCGGCGTAAAGCTGTGCCGCGCGGTGAAAATGGGAAAAGGCATTCGTGCCGCCAAGACCTGCGGCATGCTGGAAGAATTCGGCTGCTTCGGCGCCCATGCCGAGCTTGGCCAGAGTTTCGCCAAGCAGGCAGATGACGGCTTCATCGGTGCCGCCTCCGGCCGTGAGCAGGTGATTGAGATGGGTCAGCGCAAGATTGTAATCGCCGCTGGCATACGCCGCGCGCGCCTGAACCAGATTGCCGCTCATAAGAACCCCATTCAACATCGTTATGGATGCAGTCTAGCAACCAAAACCGGAGTGGGGCTGGCGGGTTACAGGCCGCGCGAGACGAAATGGGGATTGGCGAAGTCAACGTCGAATGTCTGGTTGCGCTTGCCATAGGACAGGGGATTGCCGTCCATGGTCAAGGTCTCGCCACCTGCTGCCCGCAAGATGGCATCGCCGGCAGCGGTGTCCCATTCCATCGTCCGGCTGAGGCGCGGATAGATATCGGCAAGCCCTTCGGCGAGAAGGCAGAATTTCAGCGACGAGCCGATGGATTCGTAATCCGTGATGCCATGTTCGGCGAGGTAGGCGATGGTTTCCTGGCTGTTGTGGGAACGGCTCGCCAGCGCCACCAGCCGGTCACCGCGGCTGCGGCAACCGATGATAATCGGCGGGCCGATATCGTGCTGGCCTGAAACCACGGATTTCTTCGCCTTGTTGCGGGTGGCGGCGTAGAGAATGCCGATTGCCGGCGCGTAGACGACGCCGACGATCGGTTCGCCGTTTTCGATTAGCGCGATGTTGACGGTGAAATCGTCGTTGCGGCCGACGAATTCCTTGGTGCCGTCGAGCGGATCGACGAGGAAGAAGGACTTGCCTTCGATATCGGGTATATGACCGGCGGCGACGGCTTCCTCGGCGACCACGGGGATATCAGGAAAGGCTGCTGCCAGGCGATCGAGTATGATCTTTTCGGCGCTCTCATCGGCATCGGTCACGGGGGAACAGTCGGCCTTGTAGCTGACTTCCGGTCCGGCATGATAGACGTCGAGGATTGCTTTCCCCGCAGCCACCGCCGCCGCTTCCAGAACGTCCAGCATTTTGTTTCCCGTGCCTCTCTGCCGTCTTCGGCCATGGCATTCAAATTTCCCGGAGACGTTGAAGTTTGCCGCCCGGAACAGTGACTATACATCCACATTCCTTACCGGTCTTTTCAAGATTCGCTCGTCAATTTTTTCCAACTGTGCCGCATTTGGCACTGCGCCTCCGGTCCGGTTCGGATAGAGCTGCGGCAACACGGCACGGTGCATTCGAACCGTCTTTGCCGCGGCGGTCTTTGCGCCGGTCGCAGCTTGTGCAAATGTGCGTTGCAACATGGGTTGAGTGAATTGGGACTGGCATGCGTTATTCGGCATTCTCGATCGTCAAGAACGCGCTGACGGGCAACGTCAACTGGAAGCCGGCGTGGCGCCAGCCCGAGCCCAAACCCTACTACGACGTCATCATCGTCGGCGGCGGCGGCCATGGGTTGGCAACAGCTTACTACCTCGCCAAGGAATTCGGCCTCAAGAACATAGCAGTTCTTGAAAAAGGCTATCTCGGCTCGGGGAATGTCGGGCGCAATACGACGATCGTACGCTCCAACTACATGCTGCCCGGCAACGAGCCGTTCTACGAGTTTTCGATGAAGCTCTGGGAAGGCATGGAGCAGGAGTTGAACTACAACGCCATGTTGTCGCAGCGCGGCGTCATCAATCTCTACCACAATGACGGCCAGCGCGACGCCTATATCCGCCGCGGCAATGCCATGTGGATGGAGGGCGTTCCGGCCGAACTGCTCGACCGCGCAGCCTTGAAGAAGATGCTGCCGTTCCTCAATTTTGACCATGCCCGCTTCCCGATCATGGGCGGACTGCTACAGAAGCGCGGCGGTACGGCGCGCCACGACGCCGTCGCCTGGGGTTATGCCCGCGCTGCCGATCGCCTCGGCGTCGATCTCATCCAGAGCTGCGAGGTCACTGGCATCCGGCGCGAAAATGGCGTTGTGACCGGGGTCGAGACCTCGAAAGGGTTCATCGGCTGCGGCAAACTCGGTCTGGCGGCTGCGGGCAATACGTCGCGCGTCGGTGAGATGGCCGACCTGAAGTTGCCGATCGAGAGCCATGTGCTGCAGGCATTCGTGACGGAAGGGCTGAAGCCTGCGATTGATCACGTCATCACCTATGGCGCCGGCCATTTCTATATCTCGCAGTCGGACAAGGGCGGCCTGGTTTTCGGTGCGGAGATCGACGGCTACAATTCCTATGCCCAGCGCGGCAATCTGGCGACGGTCGAGCATGTGATGGAGGAGGGGGTGACGATGATCCCCGGCCTGTCGCGGGTCCGGGTGCTGCGTTCCTGGGGCGGCGTCATGGACATGAGCATGGACGGTTCGCCGATCATCAGCCATACGCCGATCGATAATCTCTATCTGAACTGCGGCTGGTGCTACGGCGGCTTCAAGGCGACGCCGGCGTCGGGCTGGTGCTTCGCGCATCTGATCGCCAGGGACGAGACGCATCCCGTCGCCCGCTTCCTGCGCCTCGATCGCTTCGAGCGCGGCTATCCGATCGACGAACATGGCGCTGGCCCCCAGCCCAACCTGCATTGAGACCTTAAGAATGGCGAGCCTCATTCACTGCCCGCACTGCGGCGTTCGGCCCAAGGAAGAATTTTCGATCCGGGGCGACGCATCGCCTGTTCGCCCTGATCCAGAGGCTTCTGACGAGGCCTGGCATGAATATGTCCACATCCGTGCCAATCCGCGCGGACGCTACCTGGAACACTGGCAGCATGTCGCCGGCTGCCGGCGCTGGCTGGTCGTCATGCGTGATACATTTACCCATCAGGTCTTTTCGGTGACGGATGGTGCGGCTGCAGCGCGGGAGGGTGGCCGATGACCGCCCATCGCCTTTCCTCCGGTGGTCTCGTCGATCGTGGCGCTTCGCTCGATTTCAAGTTCGATGGCCGGGCAGTGAAGGGATTTGCAGGCGATACGCTGGCCTCGGCGCTGCTTGCCAACGATCAGCTTCTGGTCGGTCGCAGCTTCAAGTACCATCGGCCGCGCGGCATCGTCACCGCCGGGCCTTCCGAGCCGAATGCGCTGGTCACGATCGGTCGCGACGCACGCAGCGACCCGAACACCAAGGCGACGGTGGCCGAACTCTATTCCGGGCTCGATGCCCGCAGCCAGAACCGCTTTCCATCGCTGAAATACGATATCGGCGCGGTGAACGGCCTGTTGTCACCGTTCCTGGGTGCCGGGTTCTATTACAAGACCTTCATGTGGCCGGCGGCCTTCTGGGAGAAGGTCTACGAGCCGATCATCCGCAAGGCGGCCGGGCTTGGGCGCGCCGTGCTGGAACGCGACCCGGAATCCTACGAGAAGTGCTGGGCGCATTGCGATCTGCTGGTTGTCGGCGCCGGGCCTACGGGGCTGATGGCGGCGCTGGTCGCAGGTCGCGCCGGATTGCGGGTTATCCTTGCGGACGAGGATTTCCGGCCCGGCGGCTCGCTACTTGCCGAGGCCACGCGCATCAACGACGTATCCGCTCAAGCCTTCGCCGAAACATCGCTCGCTGAACTCCGGTCTCTTCCCAACGTCACCATCATGCCGCGCACCACGGTTTTCGGCTGGTATGACGACAACATCTTTGGCGCGGTCGAGCGGGTGCAGAAGCATGTGGCGATGCCGCAAGCGAAGCTGCCGATGGAGCGGCTTTGGCGGATTGCCGCCAAGCGGGCGCTGCTGGCGAGTGGTGCCGAGGAACGGCCGCTGGTTTTTGGCGGCAATGACAAGCCCGGCGTGATGATGGCGGGTGCCATGCGAACCTATGCCAATCGGTTTGGCGTCGGGGCCGGCAAGTCGGTGGCGATTTTCACCAATGGCGGCGGGGGCTACCGGGCCGCCGCTGATCTCGCAGCGCACGGCATGGAAATCGCTGCTATCATCGACAGCCGGTCCGATGCCGCAGATGTCGCTCCGGATGGCGTGCGTGTCATACCGTCGGCTTCCGTGATCAACACGAAGGGCCGCCAGCGCATATCCGGTGTCGTCGTCGAACGCTCGGGCTTCGAGGAGACGATCGCCTGCGACGCAATCGGCATGTCTGGTGGCTGGAACCCGATCATTCACCTTGCCTGTCAGCGCGGTGCGAAGGCCGTCTGGTCGCCGGAGTTGCAGACATTTCTGGCCCCGGATGTCGGCAGCGGGCTTATCGTCGCCGGCTCGGCAGCCGGGCATTATACTTTGGCCGGCTGTCTGAAAGATGGGACGGACAAGGCGGCTGCGATCGCTGCTGAACTTGGCTTTTCAGCGGTTGCAGAAGCCCAGCCGGTCGTGGATGGGGAGATCGCCCCCTCATTCACGGCATTGTGGTATTCACCGGGCGCCAAGGCGAAGGCCTTTGTCGATTTCCAGAATGACGTTCATGTCAAGGATATCGGGCTCGCTCTGCGCGAGGGCTTCGGCCATGTCGAGCATGCCAAGCGCTACACGACGAACGGCATGGCGACGGACCAGGGCAAGCTTTCCGGCATCAACGCCACGGGTCTTCTGGCCGGTATGCAGGGCATCAGCCCGGCCAATGTCGGTACCACCACCTTCCGTCCGTTCTACACGCCGGTGACCTTTGGCGCACTTGCCGGAACGTCGCGGGATGAGCATGCGGCACCGGTGCGCAAGTCGCCTCTCTATGGCTGGGCACAAAAGAACGGCGCCGTCTTCGTCGATTCCGGTCTCTGGTATCGACCGGCGTGGTTTGTCCGCGATGGGGAAAAGACCTGGCGGGAGAGTACCGACCGCGAGGTTCTCAACGTGCGCCAGAATGTCGGCCTCTGCGATGTCTCGACACTCGGCAAGATCGAGATATTCGGCCCGGATGCAGCGGAGTTCCTCAATCGCCTCTACTGCAATCCGTTCCTGAAGCTGCCGGTCGGCAAGGCGCGCTATGGGCTGATGCTGCGCGAGGACGGCATGGTCTATGACGACGGCACCACCAGCCGGCTGTCGCCCGAACACTTCTTCATGACGACGACGACGGCGCTGGCCGGCGGTGTCATGTCCCATATGGAGTACTGCGCTCAGGTGCACTGGCCGGACCTTAAGGTCCGCTTCTTATCCTCGACCGATCAATGGGCGCAGATGGCGATTGCAGGACCGAAAGCGCGGCTCGTGATGCAGGCGCTCGTCGAGGACGATATCTCGGATGCGGCGTTTCCCTTCCTCGCAGCAGGCGTCGTCACGCTGAAAGGCGGCCTGAACGCGCGGCTGTTCCGCATCTCTTTCTCCGGTGAACTGGCCTACGAACTGGCTGTACCTGCAGGCGCCGGCGAGGCGGTCGCAGACGCAATCATGCAGGAGGGCAGGGCACACGGCATTTGCGCCTATGGCCTTGAGGCGCTGAACGTGCTGCGCATAGAGAAGGGGCATGTCACCCACGCCGAATTCGACGGCCGCGTGACGCCAGACGATGCCGGCTTCGGGCGCATGGTATCGGCACTGAAACCGGACTTCATTGGTAAGCGGCTCTCCACCCGTTTCGGCCTGACCGCCGCCGACCGCATGCAGATGGTGGGACTGAAGCCGGTGGAGCCGGACAAGCATATCCGCGCCGGCGCGCATCTGTTGCGGGAGGGGGCCAAGCCTTCGACGCTCAACGATCAGGGCTATGTCAGTTCCGCCTGCTTTTCGCCGACGCTTGGTCACGACATTGCGCTTGCCTTCCTTAAATCCGGCCGCGAGCGCTATGGCGAGCGCATCGTCGTCTGGGACAAGCTGGCTGGTGCCGAGGCCGTGGCGGAAGTCTGCATCCCGGTCTTCGTTGATCCCGACAATGCCAAGCTGAACGCCTGAGGCTGCGACATGACAACGACTTACATTTCTCGCCACCCCCTTGAAGACCGGCTCCCGCTCGAGCCTGGTATCCGGGCGGTCGATCACCTGGAAGTTCCGCGCGGCCAGGCGATTGCGACCGTGATGGCGATGGATGGCGAGGAAGCCGCTGTTGCCGCTGGCCTCGCGGCGTCAGGCGACGTGTCCGTGCGTGTCGTTGCCCCCGGCGAATGGCTGGCGATCTCGCAATCGGACACACCGGAGGTTCTTCACCGCAATCTCTCGCTGCTCCTTGCGGAGGCCGCGTATATCTTCGATCAGAGCGACGGCCGGGTTGTTTTCCGGCTGTCCGGTCCAAACGTCCGGCGCATTCTCGCCAAGAGTGTGGGGATCGATCTGCATGCCTCCGCCTTCGAAATTGGAACCTCGTCGAATGTTCTCTGTGGCCATATCAGCGTCAATCTGGCGCGCAGCGGCGAGAACGAATTCGAATTGATCGTCATGCGCAGCTTTGCGGAATCACTGTTCGATGATCTGAGAGCCATGGGGCGGGAGTTCGATCTCTCTGCCGATTTTGCCGCCCAAGGGTAAAAGCGGCATCGCGTGACGCTTTTACGGCGCGGCTAAGGCAGCGGATGGCGGGAATGGGCAAGACCTGTTCGCACGGATGTCTTTATCCGCCGCGACTTTATCACTACGGTTTCGAAAGCCAAGATTTCGCTTAACTGACCGGGGACGCTTTTCCTTAAGCGCGCCCGAAACCGGAGAAACCCCATGAAAAGCCATGCCAGGGTCGTCGTTATCGGCGGCGGCGTCGTCGGTTGTTCGATCCTCTATCACCTGACGAAATTCGGCTGGACCGATGTCGTTCTCCTGGAACGCTCGGAACTCACCTCCGGCTCGACATGGCACGCAGCCGGCGGCATGCACACGATCAACGGCGACCCGAACGTCGCCAAGCTGCAGAAATATACGGTCGAACTCTACAAGGAAATCCAGGAGTATTCCGGCCAGGATATTGGGCTGCACATGACCTCGGGCATGATGCTGGCTGCCACCAAGGAGCGGTTCGACTGGATGAAGTCGATCCTTGCCAAGGGCCGCTACATGGGGCTGGAGGCCGAGCTGCTTTCGCCCAAGGAAGCGCACGAACTGATGCCGCTTCTCGATCCCTCGCAATTCGTCGGCGCTGTCTTCGATCCGGTCGAAGGCCATCTCGATCCCTATGGCACGACGCATGCCTATGCCAAATCCGCCAAGAAGAACGGCGCCGACATCTACCTGCACACGAAGGTCGAAGACCTCGTCCAGCTGGAGGACGGCCCGTGGCGGGTCATCACCAACAAGGGCGAGATCATTGCCGAGCATGTCGTCAACGCCGCCGGTCTCTGGGCGCGCGAAGTCGGCCGCATGACGGGCCTCGAGCTACCGGTGCTTGCCATGGAGCACATGTATCTCATCACCGAGGACATGCCCGAGGTCATCGAATTCAACCAGACACGCGGCAAGGAACTGATGCACTGCGTCGATTTCGATGGCGAGATCTATCTGCGCCAGGAACGCAACGGCATGCTGATGGGCACCTATGAAAAGGCCTGTCGTCCGTGGTCGCCGATCACCACGTCGTGGGATTTTGGTCATGAACTGCTGGCCGAGGATATCGAGCGCATCACGCCCGAGCTCGAAGTCGGCTTCCGCCACTTCCCGGCCTTCAACAATGCCGGCATCAAGAAGATCATCAACGGCCCCTTCACTTTCTCGCCGGATGGCAATCCGCTGGTCGGACCGGTGCGCGGGCTGACCAACTACTGGTCGGCCTGTGCCGTCATGGCCGGCTTCAGCCAGGGCGGTGGCGTTGGTCTGGCTCTTGCCAACTGGATCATCTACGGCGATCCGGGTTTCGACGTTTTTGCCATGGACGTCTCGCGCTACGGGGATTTCGCCACGCTGGGCTTCACCAATGCCAAGGTCCGCGAAAACTATTCCCGCCGTTTCTCGATCCGTTATCCGAACGAGGAACTGCCGGGAGCGCGGCCGTTCCTGACGACGCCGATCTACGACAAGTTGAAGGAGGCAGGCGCCGTCTTCGGAGCTTCCTATGGTCTCGAATCACCGCTCTGGTTCGCGCCGAAGGGCGAGGAAGACAAATTCTCCTGGCGCCGTTCCAACGATTTCGACGTTGTTGGCGCGGAAGCCAAGGCCGTGCGCGACAGCGTCGGGCTGATGGAAACTTCCGGCTTTGCCAAATATGCGATCACCGGCAAGGGTGCGGAGGCCTGGCTCGACCGGATGCTGACTTGCCGCATTCCGACCAGGGGCCGCATGTCGCTCGCACCAATGCTGAAGGATGACGGCAAGCTGATCGGTGACTTCACGCTGGCAAAGCTTGGGGAGGGGGACTTCCTGCTCATCGGCTCCGGCATTGCCGAAGATTATCACATGCGCTGGTTCGAAAACCATTTGCCGAAGGACGGCTCGGTGACGCTGAAAGCGTTGAACCTGCAGCTGGTCGGCCTGTCGATCGCCGGCCCCAATTCGCGCGCGCTCATTGCCAAGCTGACGCATCTTGATATGTCCGACGAGGCGTTTGCCTTCATGGATATCCGCCGCATGGATCTCGGCATGGCGCCGGCGATCGTCGGGCGTGTCAGCTATACCGGCGATCTCGGCTATGAAATCTGGATGAAGCCGGAATACCAGCGTTATCTCTATGACCTGATCATGGAGGCCGGTGCCGAATTCTCCATCAAGCCGTTCGGCCTGCGTGCACTCAATGCCCTGCGCGTCGAAAAATCGTTCGGCAGCTGGTCGCGCGAATATCGTCCCCTCTATGGTCCGTTCGAGGCCGGCCTTGGCCGATTCGTTGCGTTGAAGAAGGATGCGGATTTCATCGGCAAGGAAGCAGCGGCGAAGGAGAAGGCGGAAGGCGGCACATTGCGCCTGCGAACCTTCGTCATCGACGCCAAGGATGCGGATGTCATCGGCGATGAGCCGATCTCGCTGAACGGCAAGGTTTGCGGCTGGGTGACGTCAGGCGGTTATGCCCACACGTCAGGTGTTTCTGTCGCCATCGGCTATGTACCGAAGGAGGTTGCAGACGAAGCGGAGGGATGGCAGGTCGAGCTTCTTGGAGAAATGCTGTCCGCGCGTCTGCAGGCGCAGCCGCTTTTCGATGCCAACGGGTCGCGCATGCGTTCTTGACGTCTTCTTCAGCCATGGCACAGTACCGTCCGGCGACGAATGCGGCGACCGGTACTGTGCCGACGCTCGGCCGTAGAATTCACCGTTTGGTGCCTAAAATCGTGCTCCAAACCGGAATTTTTTTGGTTTTTTGGCTGTTAAAGCGTCAATATCACCAAATTGGGAAAGAATTTCAGGAAAGCGTCATTTTACGCTTCACTTTTGGTTCGAAAGCATTATGGAATCCCCCTATCGAAAAGGCTCGGAAAGAGCCGCGAAAACAAGAGGCCTGACCGGATAAGGATCAGGCCCGGGGGATATTGATGGAGTATTTTGTCCAGCAGCTCGTCAATGGGCTGACTCTTGGCTCGATTTACGGTTTGATTGCCATTGGCTATACAATGGTTTACGGCATTATCGGCATGGTGAACTTCGCTCACGGCGATATCTTCATGCTTGGCGGTTTCGCAGCGCTCATCGTTTACCTGATTCTGGTGGGACTGTTCGGCGGCATTCCGATAGCGCTGGCACTGTTCATCATGATCATTGTAGCGATGCTGATGACCGGGCTTTGGAACTGGGTCATTGAGAAGATGGCCTACCGCCCGTTGCGCGGATCGTTCCGGCTGGCGCCACTGATCACGGCGATCGGCATGTCGATCGCGCTGTCGAACTTCATTCAGGTAACGCAAGGCCCGCGCAACAAGCCGGTGCCGCCGCTGGTGTCTTCCGTCTATGACATCTTCGGAATTTCGGTCTCGCTGAAACAGATCATCATCGTGGTGGTGACGGCGGTTCTGCTGACGATCTTCTGGTACATCGTCAATCATACGCCGCTCGGACGCGCCCAACGCGCCACGGAACAGGACCGCAAGATGGCGGCGCTGCTCGGCATCGACGTCGACAAGACGATCTCGATCACCTTCGTCATGGGTGCAGCGCTGGCCGCGGTCGCCGGTACCATGTATCTGATGTACTATGGTGTGATCGTCTTCACCGACGGGTTTACTCCAGGCGTCAAGGCCTTCACTGCGGCTGTTCTCGGAGGTATCGGTTCGCTGCCGGGGGCCGTGCTGGGTGGTCTGATGATCGGTCTCATCGAGTCGCTATGGTCCGCCTACTTCACCATCGACTACAAGGATGTTGCGACATTCTCGATCCTCGCCATCGTGCTGATTTTCAAGCCATCTGGTATCCTGGGTCGGCCGGAAGTCGAGAAGGTATAATTTCATGGCAAACATTTCGCACACCAATGAGAGCGCCAGCAGCAATCTGATGGCGCGGGCTCTGCGTGAGGCCTTTTATGCCGGTCTCGTTGCTATCGGTCTTTTCGTCCTCTTCGTCGGTCTGAAGACCGACCAGAACATCCTGAACGAGCTTGTTCTCGTCCAGCGCTGGGGTCTTTTGGCGACTTTCGTCGCCATTGCCATGGTCGGTCGCTTCCTGACAGTCGCCTATATTCGCCCCTGGCTCGACGCGCGCAAGGCCGCAAAGGCTGCAGCTCCGACGGTCGAGCGGGAGGCGGGCTTCGTCGCACGCAATTTCAGCCTGCTCGCCCTCGTCGCCCTGGTCGTGTATCCGCCGGTCATGGTCGCATTGTTCGGCTTCCAGGGCTCGCTGAAATGGGTCGATAACTTCGGCATCCAGATTCTCATCTATGTGATGCTGGCCTGGGGACTGAACATCGTCGTCGGCCTCGCCGGCCTTCTCGATCTTGGTTATGTCGCCTTCTACGCGGTCGGCGCTTATTCCTACGCGCTGCTGTCGTCCTATTTCGGCCTGTCCTTCTGGCTTCTCCTGCCGATGGCCGGTATCCTGGCAGCACTATGGGGTACGATCCTCGGCTTCCCGGTACTGCGGCTCAAGGGTGACTATCTGGCGATCGTCACGCTCGCCTTCGGGGAAATCATCCGGTTGGTGCTGATCAACTGGACTGCGGTCACCAAGGGCACCTTTGGTATTTCGGGTATCGCCAAGGCAAGTGTCTTCGGCATCTGGTCCTTCGATGTCAGTGCCAGCAACAATTTCGCCAAGGCATTCGGCCTGCCGATGTCCTCGGCCTACTACAAGATCTTCCTCTTCTATCTTGCCCTGGCGCTTTGCATGCTCGCCGCCTTCGTCACGATCCGCCTGCGGCGCATGCCAATCGGTCGGGCCTGGGAAGCGCTACGCGAGGACGAAATTGCCTGCCGTTCGCTCGGTATCAACACGGTGACGACCAAATTGACGGCATTCGCCACCGGCGCGATGTTCGGGGGGATTGCAGGTTCGTTCTTTGCCGTCCGCCAGGGTTTCGTTTCGCCGGAATCCTTCGTCTTCCTGGAATCGGCGATCATTCTTGCAATCGTGGTTCTCGGCGGCATGGGCTCGCTGGTCGGTATCGCCATCGCCGCGACCGTGATGATCGGCGGCACCGAACTGCTGCGTGAAATGGACTTCCTGAAGCAGATCTTCGGACCTGACTTCACGCCGGAACTCTACCGCATGCTGATCTTTGGTCTGGCAATGATCGTCGTCATGGTCTGGAAGCCTCGCGGCTTCGTCGGCTCGCGCGAACCCACGGCATTCCTGCGTGAACGCAAGAGTGTTTCCGGCAGCTTTACCAAGGAAGGGCACGGCTGATGGCCCTTGAGACAGATACAATGACGAAAGATCCAATCCTCAAAGTCGAGCATCTGTCGATGCGCTTTGGCGGCCTGATGGCCATCAACGACCTGTCGTTCGAAGCCTACCGCGGCGATATCACGGCTCTCATTGGCCCGAACGGTGCCGGCAAGACGACCGTGTTCAACTGCGTCACCGGTTTCTACAAGCCGACGATGGGCATGATCACGATGCGGCAGAAAGCCGGGAAGGAATACCTTCTCGAGCGCATGTCGGATTACGAGGTCAATCGCGACGCCAAGGTTGCCCGCACCTTCCAGAACATCCGATTGTTCTCGGGTCTGACGGTTCTTGAGAACCTGCTCGTCGCCCAGCACAACAAGCTGATGCTCGCCTCGGGTTATACCATCCTTGGACTGCTCGGGTTTCCGACCTACAAGCGGGCTGTCGGGCAGTCGATCGAACAGGCGAAGTACTGGCTCGATAAGGCAAACCTGACCGATCGCGCCGACGATCCGGCTGGCGACCTGCCATACGGTGCGCAGCGCCGTCTTGAAATTGCCCGAGCCATGTGCACGGGGCCGGAATTTCTCTGCCTCGATGAGCCGGCGGCCGGTCTCAATCCGCGTGAATCCCTGGCTCTCAACGAATTGCTGCGGAGCATCCGCAAGGACACCGGCACATCGATCCTTCTGATCGAACATGACATGTCGGTGGTCATGGAAATTTCGGACCATGTCGTAGTGCTGGAATACGGCCAGAAGATTTCCGATGGCAACCCGGAGCATGTGAAACACGATCCGAAGGTTATTGCGGCCTATCTCGGTGTTGAGGATGATGAGGTCGAAGAAGTGATCGAACAAATCGCGGAAATCGCGCCTGGAGATACGCACTGATGAGCGAGAATCTCCTGCATGTAAAAAACGTCGAGACCTATTACGGCAATATTCGCGCGTTGGCCGGCGTCGAGGTTGAAGTCAGGCGCGGTGAAATTGTCTGCATGATCGGCGCCAACGGTGCCGGCAAGTCGACACTGATGATGACGATCTGCGGCAGCCCGCAAGCGAAGGCCGGTTCGGTGACCTTCGACGGTCAGGACATCACGCGCATGCCGACGCACGAAATTGCCCGGCTGCGCATCGCCCAATCTCCGGAAGGCCGCCGTATTTTCCCGCGCATGACTGTCTTTGAAAATCTCCAGATGGGGGCGAGCCTCGACAATCTGAAGTATTTCAACGAAGACGTGGAAAAGATCTTCACACTTTTTCCGCGTCTCAAGGAGCGTCAGGCCCAGCGCGGCGGCACGCTGTCGGGCGGTGAGCAGCAGATGCTGTCGATCGGCCGTGCGCTGATGGCCCGTCCGAAGCTGCTTTTGCTCGACGAACCGTCGCTCGGCCTCGCGCCACTGATCGTCAAGGGCATCTTTGCAGCGATCAAGACGCTCAACGAGCAGGAAGGCCTGACTGTCTTCCTCGTCGAACAAAACGCCTTCGCGGCGTTGAAACTGTCCCATCGCGGCTATGTCATGGTCAATGGCAAGGTGACGATGAGCGGCAGCGGCAAGGAATTGCTGGCCAATCCGGAAGTGCGCGCCGCCTATCTTGAGGGCGGTCATCATTGATGCCATGCCTGCCGGCCGCCTTTCAAGGCAATTGGCGGGTGTGATTTCGGCACGTTGGGGCGTTTTCGCGCGGCTTGAAAGCCCGCCTACGCTTTGAAGGGGAGAAATGGAATGCAAGGCATTCTCTACGAAGAACCGACCATCTGGCAGTTTGCGCTGGTCACCGTGTTGATGGGCGGATGGACCGCCTGGCGCACCGGCAAGAGTGCTGCCGAAGGCTGGAGCAAGTACTCGACATTGGTCATCTACACCCTGCTTCTGGGCGTGGCGATCCGCTTCATTCACCATGCGCTTTTCAACGGCAGCATGTTGACTTTGCAATACTATATCGTGGACACCGTCGTCCTTTTGCTGTTTGCTACGGCCGGTTATCGCTACTACCGCACGAAGCAGATGACCAACAATTACTACTGGCTCTATGAGAAGGCATCGCTCTTTTCCTGGAGAGCCAAATAAGAGGGAACCCTGCAGCGGCGTCTCTTCAGCGCCAAGGCGGGTATAAGAACACCGGCGCGATTATGGTGGGTATCGCGACTGGTTTTAAAAGGCACCCGCTCAATTTTTTGGGAGTAACAAGATGAAAAAGTCACTTTTGTCAGCTGTTGCGCTGACTGCAATGGTCGCTTTCAGCGGCACTGCATGGGCTGACCTGCTGGTTGGTGTTGCTGGCCCGCTGACGGGGCCGAACGCAGCTTTCGGCGCGCAGCTCCAGAAGGGTGCTGAACAGGCCGCGGCTGACATCAATGCTGCCGGCGGCATCAATGGCGAGCAGATCAAGATCGTGCTCGGCGACGACGTTTCCGACCCGAAGCAGGGCGTTTCCGTTGCCAACAAGTTCGTTGCTGACGGCGTCAAGTTCGTTATCGGCCACTTCAACTCCGGCGTTTCGATTCCGGCTTCGGAAGTTTACGCCGAAAACGGCATCTTGCAGATCACCCCTGCTTCGACGAACCCGACCTTCACCGAGCGTGGCCTGTGGAACACCTTCCGTACCTGCGGTCGTGACGACCAGCAGGGTGCCGTTGCCGGTGCCTACATCGCTGCCAACTTCAAGGACGCCAAGGTTGCCGTCGTTCACGACAAGACACCTTACGGCCAGGGCCTCGCTGACCTGACCAAGGCTGCCATGAACGAAGCCGGCGTCAAGGAAGCCGTCTACGAAGGTATCACGGCTGGCGACAAGGACTTCTCGGCTCTGATCGCCAAGATGAAGGATGCCGGCGTTTCGCTGGTTTACTACGGCGGTCTGCACACCGAAGCCGGCCTCATCATGCGCCAGATGGCTGACCAGGGCCTGAAGGCCACTGTCATGTCCGGCGACGGCATCGTTTCGAACGAACTGGCTTCGATCGCTGGCGACGCTGTCGACGGCACGCTGATGACGTTCGCTCCGGATCCGCGCAAGAACCCGGCCGCAAAGGAACTGGTCGAAAAGTTCCGCGCTGCTGGTTTCGAGCCGGAAGCCTACACGCTCTACTCCTACGCTGCCCTGCAGGTCATCGCAGAAGCTGCCAAGACGACCGGCGGCAACGACCCGCAGGCTGTTGCTGAAAACATCAAGGGCAAGGGTCCGTTCAAGACCGTCATCGGCGACTTCGGCTATGACGACAAGGGCGACATCACCCGTCCGGACTACGTCATGTACACCTGGAAGAAGGGTGACGACGGCAAGTACAGCTATTTCCAGAACGAATAGTCGTTCCGGCGATGCTCATCGGTTCTTTTGGACCGCGAAAGGCCCGGCATTGCCGGGCCTTTTTGCATTCTCCGTCCGCGGATCGAGGCGTTCCAGCACTGTGCCGTGGACAACGATGCTCTATCGCAGAAGCGAGGACCGAAGCGTTGCTATTTCTGTCTTGAGCCGCGTCAACTCGTTCATGTCCAGGCCGCTTGCTTCAAGAATGCAGGGGGGGATGGTTTTTGCCCTATCCTGAAGCGCGCGGCCCGTTGCCGTTAGCTGCACCCGCACCTGCCGCTCGTCCGCCTTGTCGCGTGCCCGCACAATAAGGCCCAGAGCTTCCAGACGCTTCAGCACCGGCGTCAGCGTGCTTGATTCCAGAAACAGTTTTTCACCGAGACTTCCGACCGTCTGGTCATCCCGCTCCCAAAGCGTGACCATTGCAATGTACTGCGTGTAGGTGAGCCCCAAGGCGTCCAGAAGCGGCTTGTAGACGCGGTTGAGCGCGTGATTGGCGGAATAGATCGCGAAACAGAGGAAGTCATCGAGTTTCGCAGTATCTCTTTCAACGTTTGATGCGTGATCCATTGTGCCTATCCTTCATTCTGTGTCTGTAAAATAAATCGTTCGCGATTTAATCGCAAGGTATTGACATTGAAAAATCGTGGCGATAATTATCGATAACGATTTAGTTGTGCACTATGTAAATATGGTTCCGCTAAGCCGAGATAAATGCAGTCGATTTTCGGTCATTTATATCGCGCGCGATTAAATCGCTCAATAGATTACGCCCCGCGATCGGCATCGCACATGGAGAAGGAGAACGTCATGACCAGAAGCACCAACGAGCACAACTTTTCCCGCCGCAATATCCTGCTTGCCAGCGTTGGCGGAGCAGGGATCGCTGCGGTTTCGGGCGTCCTGAACAGCAAGAATGCCGTTGCCCAGGATCAGGCTGCAACGGCTACCCAGGCACCGGCTCAACGCAGCGTAAACACGATCGTCACCCGTGACGGTGTCGAAATCTACTACAAGGACTGGGGTCCGCAGGATGGCCAGGTCGTCATACTTAGCCACGGCTGGCCTCTGTCGTCCGATAGTTGGGAAGCCCAGGCGTTTCATCTTGCCAATAACGGTTTCCGTGTCATCACCCATGACCGCCGCGGGCACGGGCGCTCTTCCCAGCCTTGGGAAGGCAACGACATGGACCACTATGCCGACGATCTGGCGGATCTGATCGAAGTTCTGGACCTGAAGAACGTCTCGCTGTTCGGCTTCTCCACCGGCGGCGGTGAGATCAGCCGCTATATCGGCCGCCACGGTACAAGCCGCGTCGCGAAGGCCGGCCTCATCTCCGCGGTACCGCCGCTGATGCTGAAGACAACTGCCAATCCCGGCGGTCTGCCGATCGAAGTCTTCGACGGTATCCGCGCTGCTTCGATCGCCGACCGTTCGCAGCTCTACAAGGACATCGCTTCGGGCCCGTTCTTCGGCTTCAATCGTCCCGGTGCCAAGGCCTCGCAGGGCATGATCGACAGCTTCTGGCTGCAGGGCATGACGGGTGGCCACAAGAACACCTATGACTCGATCAAGGCGTTCTCGGAAACAGACTTTACCGAGGATCTAAAGAAGTTCGACGTGCCGACGCTGATCGTCCACGGCGACGACGACCAGATCGTGCCCATCGATGCTGCGGCCAAGGCGTCGAAGAAGCTGGTGCCACATGCCACGTTGAAGGTTTATGCCGGCGCGCCGCATGGCATCACCGACACGCACAAGCAGCAATTGAACGACGACATGCTCGCCTTCCTGAAGAGCTAGGCAAAGTGGATCGGGGCGCCATTTCCGGCGCCCCGATTTGCATATCTGTTTCAATCAATTGGCCGCTGGTTTGCGGCTGTTCCTGTGCTAATTGTCAGCTCCAGACACCAGTCAGGAGTAACCAATGACCCAAAAACCAAGCATCCTCGTTACCCGCCGCTGGCCTGACGCCGTGGAGCGTGTTCTCTCCGAGCGGTTCGATGCTTCGTTCAATGTCCCGGATATCGCCATGGACGCCGGGGCACTCGCCGAAGCGCTTCGGTCCTTCGACGCAGTGCTGCCGACGGTGTCCGACCGCTTCCCGGCTTCGCTTTTCGATGGTGACAACATCCGCGCGAAAATCCTCGGGAATTTCGGCGTCGGCTACAATCACATCGACGTCGCGGCCGCCAAGCGGCGCGGCATTGTGGTCACCAACACGCCCGGCGTGCTCACCGATTGCACTGCCGATATCGCCATGTCTCTGTTGTTGTCCGTTGCGCGCCGGGCAGGCGAAGGCGAGCGGCAGGTTCGCGCCGGGGAATGGGCCGGTTGGCGACCGACGCATATGATCGGGACCAAGGTGACGGGAAAGACGCTCGGGATCATCGGTTTTGGCCGGATCGGCAAGGCAATGGCAAAACGCTGCCATTTCGGTTTCGACATGGATATCGTCTTCTACAACAGGTCGAAGATCGATCCGGCGGAAGCGGCACGATATGGAGCGCGACAGGTGGACACCGTCGAGGAGGTGCTGGCCACCGCCGATTTCGTTTCGCTGCATTGCCCGGGCGGTGGCGAAAACCGGCATCTGATCAATGCCCAGCGGCTGGCGATGATGAAACCGGGCGCTTACCTGATCAACACGGCGCGCGGCGACGTCGTTGATGAGAGCGCGCTGATCGAGGCTTTGGAGACCGGTGTCATCCGTGGGGCCGGACTGGATGTCTTTGAGACGGAACCCAATATTCCCGCGCGACTGCGCGCTTTGGAAAATGTCGTCCTCTTGCCGCATCTTGGCAGCGCAACAGAAGAGACGCGCACGGCCATGGGCATGAAGGTGGTCGAGAACGTCACCGCCTTCTTTGAAGGCAAGGCTGTTCCTGATCGTGTGGTGTAAGCTCCTGGCTTTAAAAGACTTAATTTTAGCTTGTTGCGATATTACAACGCGCCATGATTGTCTTTGGCCGGTGATTGCTCACCGGCCGGAATCGGCAGATAGTGATTAAATATAAGGCAGGCTTTGCGTCGCCTAAAGTGTATGCCGGCGATGCCATGCCAACGAACGGAAGCAGGGTCCAGGAAAGGATCTTGCCGATGTCGGCGCCAGCAAAGTTTGCCGGGCGTCAGCCGTTATCGGGAGAAATGCTTGAAGGGCGGGAACAGCAGTGGTCCCAAACCAGGAGTTCTTCATGCGCTCGTCAAAGGTAACCCGCCGCCCATTCGCCGATGGACATGTCTCGACTGCGATCGCCCTCCCGCAGGAAGGCGGATCGTATTTCGCTTGGTTGATACCGCCGTTGATTGTAGCGAGCCTGTGGCCAGCCGTGGGCAAGGCGCATGATGCGCCGTCGGGCTGGAGCTATCCGTTCTCCTGTTGCTCGAATCAGGATTGCAGACCAGTTGCGGCCAAGGCGGTCAGCGAAAGGCCCCAAGGCTACGTGATCAACATCACAGGCGAGGTCGTGCCCTATGCGGACAAGCGGGTCAGAGTTTCGCCAGACGGCGAATTTCACTGGTGTTCGGTGGCGGGCGAGGAGAAAAGCCGGACCCTCTGTCTTTTCGTGCCGCCGCACGCCTACTGATGAGGCTCACACCTCGTGCAGCGCGTTCGCCGCCTTGACGGCGGCGGAAGCGCGGTTTTCGACGCCAAGCTTCACGTAGATCTGCTCCAGGTGCTTGTTGACGGTGCGGGCGCTGAGGCCAAGGATTTCACCGATATCGCGGTTGGATTTGCCCTTGGCGATCCAGAGCAGGACTTGTGCTTCGCGCACCGTCAGCGAAAAGGTCTGGCGGAGGGTTTCGTCGTCGCTGGTCTGGCTGACACCGGTGAGCCGGAACAGGAATTCGTCGCCACCGATCGCGCCGAGATAGGCGAGTTGCAGCACCGGCTGGCCGTTCTGATGGATCATCAGCGGCCCATCCTTCGATACGCCGTGTTTTTTCCGTTCCTGCAGCCACTCCCGGATGTGGATGGCGAGCGTGTCCAGCCCGTCGTCGCGGCCTGTCGCAGCATTCACCAGCCGGGTCGCCTGCGGCGTCGACCACTGGATATTGCCTGTCCCGCGCACGGCGAGGAGATGTCGCCCGGCGGCGTCCAGCGCAACGCGGGCACTTTGGGCCGAGCGGGCATTGGCAAGGTGGACGCGGATACGGGCGCGCAGTTCGTCGATGTTGATCGGTTTTGACAGATAGTCGACGCCGCCGGATTCCAGCGCGTGGACGATGTGCTCGGTTTCCGTCAGACCCGTCATGAAGATCACCGGCACCTGGGCCACGGCCGGGTTGGTCTTCAGCGTCCGGCAGGTGTCGAAGCCATCCATGCCCGGCATGACCGCGTCCATCAGGATGACATCGGGCGTGATGCGATCGACGACGTTGATGGCGGCGCTTCCGGAGGTGGCGATCAGCACGGAAAATCCGGACTGTTCGAGCGCATCGGTGAGGAAGCCCAGCGTTTCCGGCGAATCATCCACGATGAGCACGATGTCGCGCGGATGCACTGCTTCATTCACCGGCCAGTCTCCCCTGTTTGTCTATGTTCTGCAGGAAGTTGGCGTAGCCGGCAAGATCGAAAGCCTGGACATAGGTCTTGACCGCTTCTGTGAATGGCTGGTTTTCCTCCTGCCGGGCGAGATCGGCGAGTTTGGCCTCGATGCCCCGGACGTAACCGATTTCTCCGAGCCGGATCAATTCCTCGACATGGGCAGCGCCCGGTGTCTTCACCTTGCCTTTGTCATTTGATTTCGGTGCTGGCTGCGCCGTGTCGCCGTAGATCCATTCGAGTGCCAGATGAACTGCAAGCTTGTCGTGGAGTTGGCGGATATCGAACGGCTTTGCGAGGGTATCGTTGTGGCCCGTATGGGTGTCTGCTGCCGTGCCGTCGCCGATATTGGCCGACAGCATGATGATCGGCGCCGTCTGTTCATGATCGCGCAAACGCGTGACCAGCTGCCAGCCGTTCATGCCGGGCATCGATATGTCGATCAGGAACAGATCAGGCTTGATGCCTTCGATCAGCGTCAGGCATTCCATGCCGCCTGCGGCGGTGAGCACGACGAAATCGAGCGGCATCAGTACTTCGCGCATCAGGTCGCGATGATCCTCGTTGTCATCGACGACGACGACGGTCCGGCGCGGGCCGGCATAACCGGCGATCTTGCGCACTGAGGGCAGGGACGCCGTCGGCCGGTTGATCGCCGATAGCATCAGCCGCACCCGGAAGGTCGACCCCCTGTCGCGTTCGCTATCGACGACGATCTCGCCGCCGAGCGTCTGGGTCAGAAGCTGCGTGATGGTGAGCCCCAGGCCAAGGCCGGGCATCGGCCGGATGTGTTCGGCTTCGCCGCGCTGGAAGGGCTCGAAGATGCGGGGCAGGTCGGCTTGCGAGATGCCGCGGCCGGTATCGGAGACGGTGAAGGTCGCCACCTGGCTGCGGTAGGCGACATCGAAGCGGATGGTGCCTGTGTCGGTGAACTTGATGGCATTGGACAGGAGGTTGACGAGAATCTGGCGCAGGCGCTTCTCGTCGGTCCGGACATATTGCGGCAGGGCGCTTGCGCGTTCGTGTTCGAAGACGAGGCCCTTGGCCTGCGCCTGCGGGCGGAACATGTCGGCGATCTGGTCGAGGAAATCCTGGATGTTGATCTCGTTGGAATAGACCTGCAGGCGGCCGGCTTCGATCTTGGAAATATCGAGCAGTCCGTCGATCAGGCCTGACAGATGGTCGGCGCTGCGCTTGATCACCTTGATGGCCGACTGGCGCGGCGGCGGGATGGTCTCGTCCCGCTCGAGAATCTGGGCATAACCGAGAACGGCGTTGAGCGGCGTGCGCAGCTCATGGCTGAGGCCCACCACATAGCGGCTCTTGGCGCGATTGGCCGCCTCAGCCGTTTCCTTGGCATATTGCAGGGCTGCGTCGGTCTTCTTGTGCGCAGCAATTTCTTTCAGGAGAAGCGTGTTCTGGCGTGATGATTCTTCCTCGGCCACAAGCCGGCTGTCATGGGCAAGCACGTAGAACCAGCAGACGACGCCTGTCACCACTGCGAAGACAAAGAAGACGACGCCGACAGTGCGGTTGATCACCGAAGCCGTCTCCGGCGAGGCCGTGCCCGTCTGATGCGCGATCATCGCCAGGATTGCCCCGATGCCGGCAACGGAAAGGACGACGGCGATCCCGTAGCGGCCGAGCCGGGTGGAGAGCGTTTCCGTGACTTTTTGCGGCAGCAGGGTCTTTGCCACGACGGCGGTCTGGTAGTTGAAGCTCGCATGCGGCTTGCACATGTCGTGACAGCGGCTGTCGAGCGAGCAGCAGAGCGAACAGATCGGCGCGGAATAGGCCGGGCACCAGGCCATGTCCTCCGGCTCGAACGGATGCTCGCAGATGGAGCAGGTCACGGTCGAGAGTTTCTTCCAGCTCTGGCGCGGCTTGCGGGCGAGGTAGTATTTGCCCTTGGTGGCCCAGGCAATGGCGGGGGAAACGATGAAGGCCGTGATCAGCGCGATATAGGGCGCCAGCGACGACGCCAACGCGCCGAGCAGACCGAAATGAGCGATGAGCGCAATCAATGCTGATGCCGTCATCGCGCCGACGCCGACCGGATTGATATCGTAGAGATGGGCACGCTTGAACTCGATGTTCGGTGGCGCCAGTCCCAGTGGCTTGTTGATGAACAGATCGGCCGAGATCGTGCAGAGCCAGGACATGGCGATGATCGAGAAGATGCCGAGTGTTTCTTCCAAGAGCTTGTAGATGCCGAGTTCCATCAACAGCAGCGCGATCGCCACGTTGAACATCAGCCAGACGACGCGGCCGGGATGGCTGTGGGTGAGGCGGGAGAAGAAATTCGACCAGGCCAACGATCCGGCATAGGCGTTCATGACGTTGATCTTCAGCTGCGACACCACCACGAAGGCCGCCATCAGGAGAAGCGCCGCATTGTGCCAGGGGATCATGTAGCCGAAGGCGGTCAGGTACATATGCGCAGGGTCGGCTGCGTCTTCGACGGGAACGCCGGCGCTGAGACACAGGACAACCAAGAACGACCCTGCCAGAAGCTTCGGAGCGCCGACGATCACCCAGCCGGCGCCGGCGAGGAACACGGCAAAGCGATGATGCAGCTTGCGCTGTCCTTCCGGCGGCAGGAAGCGCAGGAAATCAACCTGCTCGCCGATCTGCGCCATCAAAGCGAGGATGACGGCCGAGGCGGCGCCGAACTCGACGAGCGAGAACGGAGCGAAAGAGCCAGGTATTCCTGCCGCCTTGTGGGAGCCGGGGAAGGCGAGCCAAAGGTCGAACTTGCTCCAGTCTGCGAGGGCGATGAATGCGAAGGGCAGGATGTTGAGGACGATCCAGAACGGCTGCGTCATCAGCTGGAACTTGCTGATCAGCCGCACCCCATGGGTGACCAGCGGGATGACCATGATGGCGCTGATGATGTAGCCGATCCAGACCGGGATGCCGAGCGCCAGCTCCAGTGCCGCCGACATGATCGACGCCTCGATGGCAAACAGCATGAAGGTGAAACTGGCATAAATCAGCGAGGTGATCGTCGAGCCGATATAGCCGAAGCTCGCCCCGCGCGTCAGAAGGTCGATGTCGACTCCATGGCGGATGGCGTAGCGGCTGATCGGCAGGCCGACGCCAAGCATGACGAGGCTGGCGGCAAGAATGGCAATGATGGCGTTGGTGGTGCCGTAGGAGAGCGTGATCGCGCCACCGATCGCCTCGAGCGCGAGGAACGAAATCGCTCCGATCGCCGTCTGCGAGATACGCTGCGAGGAGAATTGCCGGGCGCTCTTTGCCGTGAAGCGCAGCGCGTAGTCTTCCAGCGTCTGGTTGGCGACCCAGCGGTTATATTCGCGCCGGACCGGAATGATGCGCTGGCGTGCCGTCATGCCTAATTTATATTCCTCTGCGGGAAATGATCAATGATTAGGCAATGTCCTCCGGTCCGCGATCTTTTGCAAGTGCGAGATGTGGATTGATTGGGGATCGAGAGATTTGTTTTCCAAAAGCGGAACGGGGAGGCGGCTTGCTGCCGAACAGGCAAGGACGGCTTCCGGTAGATGCGCGCATGCGGGTGCTGCAATGCACACTTCGCCCCGGTGTCTACGTCAATTAACGTATACAGGTTTCAAAACCCTCGGCCGATAGTTCCTTCACGAACGGTAAAGGTCTCCCAAGAGCCGTCGTCAAAGAACGAGAGGGGTTCACAATGAAAATCAAATCTCATGTCATGAGCGCGTTCCTGGCCGGAGCGCTGGCCACGACAGCATTCTCCAGCGTTTATGCCGCCGAAGACACGATCAAGGTCGGTATCCTGCATTCGCTTTCCGGCACCATGGCGATTTCCGAGACGACGCTCAAGGACGCCATGCTGATGCTCATCGAGGATCAGAACAAGAAGGGCGGTCTCCTGGGTAAGAAGCTCGAAGCCGTCGTCGTCGATCCGGCGTCCGACTGGCCGCTGTTTGCCGAAAAGGCCCGCGAACTGATTTCGGTCAACAAGGTCTCGGCCGTGTTCGGTTGCTGGACCTCGTCGTCGCGCAAGTCGGTCCTGCCGGTTTTCGAAGAGCTGAACTCGCTGCTGTTCTACCCGGTCCAGTACGAGGGTGAAGAATCCTCGCGCAACATCTTCTACACCGGTGCCGCACCGAACCAGCAGGCCATTCCGGCCGTCGATTACCTGATGAACACCGAAGGCGTCGAGCGCTTCGTGCTCGAAGGCACCGACTATGTCTATCCGCGCACGACCAACAAGATCCTCGAAGCCTACCTCATCGCCAAGGGCATTCCGAAGGAAGACATCCTGATCAACTACACGCCGTTCGGCTTCTCCGACTGGCAGACGGAAGTGGCCAAGATCAAGGAATTCGGCTCGGCCGGCAAGAAGACTGCCGTCGTTTCAACGATCAACGGCGACGCCAACGTGCCGTTCTACAAGGAACTTGGCAACAAGGGCATCAAGGCAACCGACATTCCGGTCGTAGCATTCTCGGTCGGCGAGGAAGAGCTTGCCGGTCTCGACACCAAGCCGCTGGTCGGCCACCTTGCTGCCTGGAACTACTTCCAGTCGGTCGATGCACCTGCCAATGCCGAGTTCATCAAGGAATGGCACGCCTTCACCAAGAACGACAAGCGCGTGACCAACGACCCGATGGAAGCTGCCTATATCGGCTTCAAGGCTTGGGTATCGGCCGTTGAAGCGGCCGGCACGACCGACACGGATGCCGTTCTCGACACGATCATCGGCACCACCGTTCCGAACCTTTCGGGCGGCTACGCCACCGTCATGCCGAACCACCACATCACCAAGCCGGTGCTGATCGGTGAAATCCAGGAAGACGGCCAGTTCGAAATCGTGCAGCAGACCCCGGCTGTCGTCGGCGACGAATGGTCCGATTACCTGCCAGACTCGAAAGACCTGATCTCCGACTGGCGCAAGCCGATGTCCTGCGGCAACTTCAACGTCGCAACCGGCAAGTGCGGTGGCAAGGGCTCCTGATTTCAGCACGTTGGTATAATAGGGAGACGGCTTTGCGGCCGTCTCCCGAAAGTCATTCACTGCATCACCGAAGAATATCCCTCCGTCCGGATCTCCCACCGGACGGAGGGACTTCTATCCCTTGCCGCGCGCCTGGCATGGTTTCTGCATCGGTGGGGGATGGTCCAGGGTTCCTGATGTCGCAGCAGCTCGATCTGATCGTCGGACGAGCGCATTGCGGAAATTTTAAGCAGCGGCGCCAGTGGCTTCGATGGAATTCGCGGCGCCAGCCAACGGAACAAGAAGAGCTCATGTATCGCGCCATCCAGACCTTCCTTGTTGCTTTCTGCCTGCTCGTCAGTTGCCTTGCGACGGGCTTGCGCGCTCAGGAGGATATCCGGCCGCTGATCGATGCACTTGGTTCGACGGCTTTCCCGCAGAAGATAGAAGCCGTCAAAGCCCTTGCCGCATCAGGCGACCCCAAAGTTGGCGAAATCCTGCAAAATCTCAGTGATGGCAAACTTTACGCTCCCAAAACTGGTGGCACAGTTTATCTCGAAGGTCCGACCGATGGTGCATATCTTGATGTGCTGACGGGAGCGCCGGCAACCGATGTTCCCGGAAATCTTGCCAAGATCAAATTGAACAACGGCTTGCGTGGCGCGATCGGTGCGGCGCTCAGCCAACTGACCCTTTTGAGCCCCGACCGCTCCGCCCGTTTGGTGGCGTCGCAGGATCTGCTCAAGGATGCCAATCCGGACAATCTCTATCTTCTGAATTCAGCGCTCGCCGGGGAGAAGGATGCCGAGGTCAAGGCGACGATGGAAGCAGCGCGCGCCGTGATCCTGCTCAAGACCGATGCCAGCGCTGAGGAGAAGAAGGCGGCCATCGATATGATCGCTGCGCGCGGAAACCGGGATGCGCTGACAATCCTGACAGCGGCCTTGGACAATGCTCCGGATGAATTGAAGCCAGCCATCGAGCAGAACATCAGTTCCATCAAAGGCAGTCTCGCCGTGTGGGACGTGGCCCAGAATGTCTGGTATGGCCTGTCGCTCGGCTCGGTCCTGCTTCTTGCAGCCATCGGCCTTGCCATCACCTTCGGCGTCATGGGCATCATCAACATGGCGCACGGCGAAATGGTCATGCTCGGGGCCTACACGACCTACGTTGTGCAGCAGACAATTGCCTCCGTTGCACCCGGCATGGCCGATTATTCACTGGCCTTTGCGGTGCCGGCGGCCTTCCTCTTTACCGGCCTGGTCGGCGTGGGCATCGAGCGCAGCGTCATCCGCTGGCTCTATGGCCGCCCGCTGGAAACCCTGCTCGCCACCTGGGGCATCTCGCTGATCCTGCAGCAGGCGATCCGCACGATCTTCGGACCGACCAACCGGCAGGTCGACAACCCAAGCTGGATGTCTGGAGCCTTCGAGTTCGGCGGGCTTGCCATCACCTACAACCGCATGTGGATCATCGTCTTCTCGCTCGGTGTCTTCGTCGCGCTGCTGTTGCTGCTCAAGCGCTCGAAATTCGGCCTGCAGATGCGTGCCGTGACCCAGAACCGCCGCATGGCCTCCTCAATGGGTATCCGCACGCCTTGGGTCGATGCGCTGACCTTCGGTCTCGGTTCCGGCATCGCCGGCATGGCGGGCGTGGCGCTCAGCCAGATCGACAACGTCTCGCCCAATCTTGGCCAGAACTACATCATCGACAGCTTCATGGTCGTGGTCTTCGGTGGCGTCGGCAATCTCTGGGGCACGCTGGTCGGCGCGCTGACGCTCGGCATCGCCAACAAGTTCCTCGAGCCTTACGCGGGTGCAGTGCTGGGCAAGATCCTCATCCTCATCTTTATCATTCTCTTCATCCAGCGGCGGCCGCGCGGCCTGTTCGCGCTCAAGGGAAGGGCGATCGAACAATGATCACGCAAATGCTTTTCAGTCGGCATGAAAAGAAGACGGTCTGGGCTGTCGTCCTGATCCTGCTTGCCGCCGCGCTCGTGCCGCTCGCCAATCTGCTGATCCCCGAAGGCAGCCCGTTCCATGTGCCCGCCTATCTGGTGCCGCTGCTCGGCAAGTACCTGTGCTACGCGCTGCTGGCGCTCGCGCTCGATCTCGTCTGGGGCTATTGCGGCATTCTTTCGCTTGGCCACGGTGCATTCTTTGCGCTCGGTGGTTATGCGATGGGCATGTACCTGATGCGCCAGATCGGCGACCGGGGTGTCTATGCCAATCCACTTCTGCCGGACTTCATGGTGTTCCTGAACTGGAGCGAACTGCCGTGGTACTGGTACGGCTTCAACCATTTCGCCTTCGCGGCGTTGATGGTTCTGCTGGTGCCGGGCCTACTTGCCTTCGTCTTCGGCTGGTTCGCCTTCCGCTCGCGCGTCACCGGCGTCTACCTCTCGATCATTACCCAGGCGATGACCTACGCCCTGCTGCTCGCCTTCTTCCGCAACGAGATGGGTTTCGGCGGCAATAACGGCCTGACGGACTTCAAGGAAATCCTCGGCTTCAATGTTCAGGCCGGCGGCACGCGGGCAGCACTCTTTGCCGCAACAGCGGTAGCGCTTGCGCTTGCTCTGGTACTGAGCTCGGCCATCGTCCGCTCCAAATACGGCAAGGTGCTGGTCGGCGTGCGCGATGCGGAAAGCCGGACACGGTTTCTCGGCTACCGGGTCGAGAACATGAAGCTGTTCATTTTCACCGTTTCGGCGATGATGGCAGGCGTTGCCGGCGCGCTCTACGTGCCGCAGGTGGGCATCATCAATCCGGGAGAATTTGCGCCGGCAAACTCGATTGAAGTCGTCATCTGGACGGCGGTCGGTGGCCGCGGCACGCTGATCGGGCCGATCATCGGCGCCATTCTCGTCAACTTCGGCAAGAGCATCTTTACTGCTGCTTTCCCGGAATTCTGGCTGTTCGCACTCGGCGCCCTGTTCGTCGCAACGACGTTGTTCCTGCCCAAGGGCGTCGTCGGCACAGTCCAGCAGTTTCTTGCCCGGCGAAACGAGCAGAGACAAGCCGACGCCGTCGAGCAGGCGTATCAGGACAAGGCGGCTGCCAAGGCCGAGAACCAGCTTGCAACACTCGAACCCCAGGCTGCGGAGTAAGATCGATGGATGCAAAGACCTCCCGCAGCCTGCTGTATCTCGATGGTGTCTCGGTTTCCTTTGATGGTTTCAAGGCGCTGAACTCACTCTCCTTCGTGGTCGAACCGGGCGAGTTGCGGGCCATTATCGGCCCGAACGGCGCCGGCAAGACGACGATGATGGACATCATCACTGGCAAGACCCGGCCCGATAGTGGCCAGGTCTTCTTCAACGGCGATATCGATCTCACCAAGAAGGACGAGGCGGACATCGCCCAGCTCGGCATCGGCCGCAAATTCCAGAAGCCGACGGTCTTCGAAAGCCATACGGTCTGGGACAATATCGAGCTGGCGCTCAACCGGAAGCGCGGCGTGTTCTCGACGTTGTTCTACCGGCTGACTCCGGCCGACAAGGCGCGCATCGAGGAAATTCTTGAAACGGTGCGCATGACCGCGCGCAAGGACGATCTGGCCGCCAATCTCTCGCACGGGCAGAAACAATGGCTGGAGATCGGCATGCTGCTTGCGCAGGAGCCGAAGCTGCTTCTGGTCGACGAGCCCGTGGCCGGCATGACCGACGCCGAAACCGCCGAAACCGCCGTCCTGCTCAAGGAAATCGCCAAGACCCGCTCGGTCGTCGTGGTCGAACACGACATGGGTTTCATCCGCGATCTCGGCGTCAAGGTGACGTGCTTGGCGGAAGGCTCCGTGTTGGCCGAAGGCTCGATCGATTTCGTCAGCTCTGATCCGAAGGTGATCGAGAACTATTTGGGACGGTGAATGAACGTAGAGGTTGAACCCTTGCGGGAAAGCGGCTTTAACACCGATAGTTTTCGCATTCCGGGGTTCAATCGATGCATATTGTTGGTTTTGTGGTGTTTGTCCTGGCCGGGGCGGCCGTCTGGTACTGGCGTTTGAAAATGGTGCGGGAAGCGGGAAGCGAAATCATCGATTCGGTCGAGCGGATGCGGGGCGCCTACAAGCGCCGCCAGTTCCGCAAGAAGGCCGAAGTCGCGCCGCTTGCCTCGATTGCCGATCCGGCGATTGCGGCGGTGGCCTTCTTCCTTTGCCTTGCCAATGAAAAACCGGTCTGGAAGGATGCTGCGCGCGAGGTGGTCCGCCAGCGGATGAACGGCATCATCAAGCCCGGCGATATGGAAGAGGTGCTGGTGTTTGCGGACTGGGCGGGCAAGAGCGTGGTCAATCCGGAAGACCCGATCCGCCGTTTCCGCGATCTGTGGAGCAAGGCGCTGACCATGGACGAGCGCCAGGAGTTGATCGCCGTTGCCGACGAGGTTTCCCTTGTCGGCGGCGAGGCGACGCAGGAACAGAAACAGGTTTTGCAGACGCTGAGGCGGACGCTTTTGAACTGATGACGAAAAAGGTGATGGGATATGCTGACGGTCGATAACATCAATCTGCATTACGGTGCTGCGCAAGCGTTGCGCGGCGTCTCCATCACCGCTCCTATGGGCAAGATCACCTGCGTGCTTGGTCGCAACGGCGTCGGCAAGACCAGCCTGTTGCGCGCCATTACCGGCCAGCATGGGCCGAGCGCCGGAACCATCACCTTCAATGATACTGTGCTCAACGGCATGGCACCCTATAACCGCGCCAAGCAGGGCATCGGCTTCGTGCCGCAGGGCCGCGAGGTCTTTCCCCTGCTGACGGTCAAGGAAAATCTGGAATCGGGTTATGCGCCTGTCGCCCGCAAGGACCGCTTCATTCCGGAGGATATCTTCAACCTCTTCCCGATCCTGCGTTCCATGCTCGGCCGCCGCGGCGGCGATCTGTCGGGCGGGCAGCAGCAGCAGCTGGCAATCGGCCGGGCTTTGGTGACGCGGCCGAAAATCCTCGTGCTCGACGAACCGACCGAGGGCATCCAACCCTCGATCATCAAGGATATCGGCCGGGCGATCCAGTATCTGCGCGATTCCACCGGGATGGCAATTTTGCTTGTGGAACAATATCTTGACTTCTGCCGTGAGCTTGCCGACCATGTCTACATCATGGATCGGGGCGAGATCGTGCATGAAGGCCCGGCCGAAACGCTGGACACGCCGGAAGCGCGTCGCCACCTCACTGTTTAAGTAGGATTTTTGATGGCTGAGGCAGCGGCAATCGCGCCACAAAGGGCGTGGGGCAAGGGACGGCTGGTGGCCAAGCCATTTGCCGGACGCACCCGGCTCGCCGAATTCTACCAGGAAGGCTGCGCCAAGATCCGGCTGCCCGATACGTTCGATGCCACGATGGATGCCGTCCTGATCAACAGTTCCGGTGGCCTCACCGGCGGCGATCATATGGAATGGGAGTTTTCGGCAGGCGAAGGCACCCATCTGACGCTCACGACCCAGGCCTGCGAGAAGATCTACAAGGCAAGCGCCGGAACCGCGGCGGTCAGCGCGAAGATTTCCGTCGGGGCAGGGGCGACCGTGCATTGGCTGCCGCAGGAGACTATCCTGTTCGATCGCGCCTCTCTGTCGCGCCGACTCGCGATCGATATCGCAGACGGGGCTGAGTTTCTGGCCGTCGAGGCCGTTTTGCTCGGCCGCAAGGCCATGGGCGAAGCGATGCGGACAGGGTTGTTTCAGGATTGCTGGCGTATCCGCAAGAATGGCGCGTTGCTCCACGCGGAAAACCTGCGGTTATCAGAAGACATAGCCGCGCTGACGCAGGAGCGCGCGACGCTCGGCGGGCAGGTGGCCTTTGCGACGCTTTTCTATGCCGGCGCGGATTGCGAGCAGCATTTGGAGAAACTGCGGGGCCTGATCGGTAACGCCAGCGGCGGGGTCAGCCATTATCAAGTTGGCGGCCAGGAAAAGCTCGTCGCACGGCTCGTGGCTCCCGACGGTTTCGCCTTGAGAAAAATCCTCATCCCGGTCATTTCGCACTTGCGCAAGGGCGCTTCCGTGCCGAAAGTCTGGAACCTGTAATCGACACGAAATCCTGGTGGCCGCGCATGAATCTGACTCCCCGTGAAAAAGACAAACTGCTGATTTCGATGGCGGCGATGGTTGCCCGAAGGCGGCTGGAGCGAGGCGTGAAGCTCAATCACCCGGAAGCGATCGCGCTGATCACCGATTATGTCGTCGAAGGCGCGCGCGACGGTCGCTCCGTCGCCGAGTTGATGGAAGCGGGCGCCCATGTCATCACCCGCGCCCAGGTGATGGAGGGCATCCCCGAGATGATCCATGATATCCAGATCGAGGCCACCTTTCCGGATGGCACAAAGCTCGTCACCGTCCACGAACCGATTCGCTGAAGGAGCACCTCATGCTGCAACTGAGACCCAATTGCGAATGCTGCGACAAGGACCTGCCGCCCGGCAGCCGCGAAGCGATGATCTGCAGCTTCGAATGTACCTTCTGCACGCAGTGCGCGTCGGAGGTTCTGGACGGACAATGCCCGAATTGCGCCGGCGAACTCGTCCGTCGCCCGGTTCGCCCTGCGGCCAAACTCGGCAAGTTTCCGGCATCCACCGAACGGGTTTTGAAACCGGATGGCTGTGCGCCGATCAAGGCTGCCTGAACAGGAGAGACGATACGATGATCCCTGGTGAAATCATTGCGGCCAGCGGCGAGATCGAGCTGAATGCCGGGTTGGAAACAGTTGCGCTCGAGGTATCCAATACCGGCGACCGGCCGGTCCAGGTTGGCAGCCACTATCATTTTGCGGAAACCAATGCCGGTCTGACGTTCGACCGGGCTTTGGCACATGGCAAGCGTCTCGATATTCCGGCGGGAACCGCCGTGCGCTTCGAGCCGGGGCAAACGCGCAGCGTCACGCTCATCCCGTTTGCCGGCAAGCGCGAAGTCTACGGTTTTCGCCAGAAGGTCATGGGTAAGTTATGAACCGGCTGCTGATCGTTGCAAGCGTGATCGTCGCGGCTGCCGGGTTGGGCGCGCCGTTTGCGCCGGCGCAGGAAGAATCACAGGTCGATTGCGAGAACGCCATGGCCCAATCGGACATGAACTTTTGCGCCAACAAGGACTATGAGGCGGCCGACAAGGAACTGAATGCCGTCTACAGGAAGACCGTGGCGACCATGAAGGATACCGACAAGGATCTCGGCGCAATCAACGAAAATTATGTCGGCGCGGTCGATGCCTTGAAGAAGGCCCAGCGCGCCTGGATCGACTACCGTGACGGTCAATGCGAACTCGCCGGCTTCGAGGCGCGCGGCGGCTCGATGGAGCCGATGCTGGTTTCCGGTTGTCTCGCGGACCTGACGAAGAAACGGACCGCGGAACTGAAGGGGCTGACCGAAGGGCTTGGAAACTGAGGTGCAAGTGACGGTGGGCCGAACCATCATGATCGTCGGTAACGGTCCAGTACCGCAGGGCGCTGCCACGGTTATCGACGCTACCGATCTGGTCATCCGCTTCAACGACTGCCGCTCCTGCGGTGCAGGTGGGTGGAAGACGGATATCGTCGCCGTTTGCAATACCGGGCGCCCGGCCTTGGCGATGCTGGGTGGTGGACAGTGGAAGATGAATGCGGCGGTGCGGCAGGCCAGCCAAATCTGGTGTGTTCGCGACGGCGGAAAATTTGAAACGCTGCGGCCGCGATTGGCCGTGACGCATCCCGATCTCGATGATCTCTGTGACGATTACACCGATGGTTTTCGCGCATTCGCCAAGGCGACTGGCAGGGCCTTTCACGCGGTTCCTGCATCGACGCATGAGAGTGTTGAGGCCGGACTGCAACGGTTCGATGCAGGCGCCTACGTCGTGCCGAGCAGCGGCCTCATCGCGATCGCCGAAGTCTTGGCGCATTGGTGCCGGCCGGGCGACCGCGTGGTGCTCGCCGGTTTCGGCCATGCCGGCTGGGAGTGGCACCCGTTCGCTGCCGAGCGCCGCTATGTCGATGACTTGATTTCCAAGGGGCGCCTCTTACGCCTCGACCAGAATTTTATATCCGCTTTTGCTCAGGGAGCCTGATAGCCATGTCCTACAAAATGTCGCGCGCGGCCTATGCCAACATGTTCGGCCCCACCACCGGCGACAAGGTTCGGCTGGCCGACACCGAGCTTTTCATCGAGGTCGAGAAAGACTTCACCACCTATGGCAACGAGGTGAAATTCGGCGGTGGCAAGGTCATCCGCGATGGCATGGGCCAAAGCCAGGTGACCCGTGCTGACGGAGCGGTGGATACGGTGATCACCAACGCGCTGATCGTTGATCACTGGGGCATCGTCAAGGCCGATATCGGCCTGAAGGACGGCCATATCGCGGCCATCGGCAAGGCGGGCAATCCCGATACGCAGCCCGGCGTCGACATCATCGTCGGTCCGGGCACGGAGGTGATTGCTTCCGAAGGCAAGATCATCACCGCCGGTGGCATGGACAGCCATATCCACTTCATCTGCCCGCAGCAGATCGAGGAAGCGCTGATGAGCGGCATAACCACCATGCTCGGCGGCGGCACCGGGCCGGCGCATGGCACCCTCGCCACCACCTGCACGCCCGGGCCGTGGCATATCGCCCGGATGATCGAGTCCTTCGATGCCTTCCCGATGAACATCGGCCTGTCGGGCAAGGGCAACGCCTCGCTGCCGGCGGCGCTGGTGGAAATGGTGATGGGCGGCGCCTGCTCGCTGAAACTTCACGAGGATTGGGGTACGACACCGGCTGCCATTGACTGCTGCCTGTCGGTTGCCGATGAATACGACGTTCAGGTGATGATCCACACCGATACGCTGAACGAGAGTGGTTTCGTCGAGGATTCCATTGCGGCGATCAAGGGCCGCACCATCCATGCCTTCCATACGGAAGGAGCAGGCGGCGGCCACGCGCCGGATATCATCAAGATCTGCGGCCAGCCGAATGTCATCCCGTCCTCGACCAATCCGACCCGGCCCTACACCATCAATACGCTGGCCGAGCATCTCGACATGCTGATGGTCTGCCATCACCTGTCACCGTCGATCCCCGAGGACATTGCCTTTGCCGAAAGCCGGATCCGCAAGGAAACCATCGCGGCCGAAGACATCCTGCATGATATCGGCGCCTTCTCGATCATCTCGTCCGACAGCCAGGCGATGGGCCGCGTCGGCGAGGTGGCGATCCGCACCTGGCAGACGGCCGACAAGATGAAGCGCCAGCGCGGTCGGATGTCGCAGGAAACCGGCGAAAACGACAATGTCCGGGTCAAGCGCTATATCGCCAAGTACACGATCAACCCGGCCATCGCCCACGGTCTCAGCCATCATGTCGGATCCGTGGAGGTCGGCAAGCGCGCCGATCTGGTGATGTGGAACCCGGCCTTCTTCGGCGTGAAACCCGATATGGTCATCCTTGGTGGCTCGATCGCCGCAGCTCCGATGGGCGATCCGAATGCTTCGATCCCGACGCCGCAGCCGGTACACTACCGTCCGATGTTTGGCGCCTTCGGCAAGGCGCGCACCAATTCTTCCGTAACGTTCGTATCGCAAGCCTCTCTCGATGCCGGTCTCAAAGGCCGCCTCGGTGTGGACAAGCAGCTCGTTGCGGTGAGAAATACCCGTGGCGGCATCGGCAAGGCGTCGATGATCCACAACAGCCTGACGCCGCATATCGAAGTCGATCCCGAAACCTACGAAGTCCGTGCCGACGGCGAGCTTCTCACTTGCGAACCTGCAACCGTGCTGCCGATGGCGCAGCGCTATTTCATGTTCTAGAGCAGTTTGCGGACCGGGAAAGAACGCTGATGTCCTGGAAACAGCCCTTGCGCTGGCTGGTTGTCGTCATTTTCTCGGCGGCATTGTTTGCCGTGGCCGGGACGATCATTCCGCGGCCTTTGTGGTCCGCCGCGAAGGCCGATACGGCCACAGGCGATCGGTACCGCATCCTCGTCCTGTCCAATCCCATCCACACGGATATCGCCATAGCGGTCGATGCCGAAACCCTGGCCCGGTTTCCGTTTCTGTTGGAAAGCGGCATGCCGGTTGCGCATCCGAACGCGCGCTGGCTGGTTTTCGGCTGGGGCGGGCGTGCCTTCTACATCGAGACGCCGACATGGGCGGATTTGAAGCCCGTTCCGTTGATCAAGGGGCTGACGCTCGACCGGTCGGTCATTCATGCCGATGTTGCCGGAGAAATCGTCGAGCCTTCGGATCGCGTCCGCAGTTTCGAGATCGACCGGGATGAGTATCAGCGGCTCCTGTCCTACATCGAGGCCAGTTTCAAACCGGAGAACGGCCGGATCGTTGCGATACCGGGGACCGCCTATGGTCCAAACGACCGGTTCTTCGAAGCGAATGGCTGGTTCAGCGCCGCCCTCGGCTGCAACACCTGGACGGCAGCGGCGTTGCGTGAGGCCGGGCTGCAAACCGGATGGTGGAACCCGCTGCCGATTTCACTGTCCATGTCACTTGATTTATACAACTGAAAACCATCATCAGCGACGCGCTGCAGCCGTTACTCCGAAAAATTCATCCCCGCAAATCCCCGCC
>UCML01000035.1:0-147854 GCA_900473675.1 Hyphomicrobiales bacterium
TAAAACTTGGGGGCAAGGTCAATGCCACCCTCCAGTCCTTGCCGTGGTGGGACAGTATCGAGAACAGCAGCGTATTCTCCTGCACGGAGTGTAGTTCCTCGCTGCTTTTCCAAGCGGATGCGAGCAACGCGGAACCGACGATGATCGCCGGTGGCTGCAAGGCATGCGCGGCCGAGTTCAGCGCTGAAGAGACGGTCACGATGATCGTGGAATCCGTTTTCGCGGTCGATGAGTTCGAACGAGTGAAGGACGGGGGCGAGCAGACCATCTATGACTGCCCTGAATGCGCTTACCCAACCTATGTTCAGGCGGGCATGTATGTGGGCTGCTACTACTGCCAGTACGTGATCGAGGGCGAATGCGCCCGTTGCTTCACCGACCTGAACATCAACAACCAATCGGTCAATAATCCTAGCCTGTGCGATTATTGCGACCACGTCACCAGCCGCGACGATTAAAGAAAGCGGACCATCATCACCGATAAGCCGCCTCCGACCAACAGGGTTCAAGCGGCATTGCAATGGGTCTCTTCCACCCTCGCAGCAGAGCAGGGAGCCAGCCTTTGCCGGTGACGGCCTTCGCGACTTGGCCGGTCACCTTTGCTTATTCAGCTTATGGTATTGATAGAGAAGGCGCGTTACTTCCTTGACGATATGCAGCATCAGCCCTCCGGCCACGTCCGTGACCATAAGACCGGCATCAAGGATGGAAGCCGACCGGCTGAAACGGCTCTGCTGGTTCCATTCACGACAGCACTTACCGATGCTCTCTATGCTTACGGATCAACATGGATTCCGCGCGCCCTGTGTGTATACAGAAGATGCAATTCATGATCGGGAGGATGGAAATGGCTGACGAGTGGAATGGAGACCTTCGGCTGATCGTTCACGATCTGGGTGACACTATCAATGTAGATGTGCAGCTCAATGACCGATTGGTCCAGAGCGTTAACACCCTCTACAATTGGCCGGCCGTCAACGAGCCAAAGCAACTCTTCACCATTGATCTCGACAGGAAGGTTGCCGGCATTTTTCCACTCGTCACCTATCGGAGCGATAAGATCTATGCGCAGAAATACTCACAGATCAGGTCGATTTGGTTCGACCTGCCGGATGATGATGTGGACCGACCGACCGATCACGACAGTGCGGTGGAGTTCCTGAAACAATACCTCCCCGGCGGGTTTGTGCAGGACCCGACCTACGGCCTAGGCGTGACGAAGGAACTGCGCCCAATCATCCAGGCGGTGGAAAAAATCGATAAAGTCACCCGCATCGTGATCGTTGCGAAGGAGACAACTCGGCATGAGCATTCGACTTTCTACTTCAACGAGATGGATTTTGACACGTTGCGCGTGGCGTTCGGCCGAACGACACGCAGGCACCAGCAGGACAGCCTGATCGAGCGCAACATCCTCGCCCATAACAACGTCCTGCATGAGGTCTATCCGGACACATATCCTATGAAAGAGCCGCCCTATCGGCCGGGTACCATCTACAAGCTGGTCGGTGGACAGGACGCAGCACAAACGGTCCTTGAGCGAAAAGACCGGACCGCCCTGCTCAAGACCATCGTGGGCAACGCGGCGGCCATTGCTGATCGCGACCCCAACGAGTTCGTGCAGCTGCAAAAGGATCTGGAGCTTGTCAGCCTCGATCGGTTGATCCACACATTCGAGAAAAGCATGGCCCGGAATCACAACGAAAGCCACTGGCAGAAGATGCTGGAGCTGAACCCGTTCATCCTGTCGATGGTGTTCGGCTACCCGATCGTCATCGTGCAGGCGGCGGCTTCTGTGGGTGGCGGCACTATCGCCGGCAATGGCACGAAGATCGCCGACTTCCTGTCGAAGAACAGCTCCAGCCACAACGCGGCGATCGTGGAGATCAAGACACCGCAAACACCGGTCTGTGGCACAGTCTATCGTGGCGGCGCGTGGAAGCCTTCCAACCACCTGATGGGCGCGGTGGTACAGGTTCTCGACCAGCGCCAGAAATTCACCCTGAGCCTGTCGCTGCATAAGCAATTCTCGCCGGCCTTGTCGGACCTACAGGCCTATGCCGTAGATTGCGTGATCGTCATCGGGAAGATGCCGATGGATATCAGCCAGGTCGGCTCGTTCGAGATGATGCGCGGCCAGTTCAAGGATGTGCGTATCGTCACCTTCGACGAGTTGTTCGGCAAGCTCTTGCTCCTGCGGGAGATGCTCACCGGCGAACGGTACGTTTCACCGCCCGATGACGAAGATGATCTCGACGATCTCGATGCACTGTTCGAGCTGGAGCCGGATGAAGAGGACGACGACCCGGATTTTAGCGAGGTCGAGAATTCCAGTCGGTAGATGTGAGAAAAGGGCGCCATCCGTAAAAAACATCGTTACTGGAATACTGAAAATTCGGGAATTTCCTGCCCTTCAGGGAGATCATAGACAACAGCGACCACGTGCCTCGCCCGTGTCAACGCGACATACAGCTTCGCACGCGTCTCATCTTCCAACGCACTTTGCGGGTCTCTCAGCCACGAAACCATGTCCTGCGTGGGATAGATGACGACACGGTCAAACCCAAGTCCTTTGGCACGACCAAAGGTGAGGGTCGGCAGATCTGTGGAGGCGACTTTGACGTTGGAACCCCAACGGAGCTGTGCCGGCCGGCCAGTCTCGAGATAGCGAGGCAGATCCTTGCGACGGACAATGTAAAGTCCGGCATCTTCGGGTACCGGCTGGCGGCAATCTGCGCAGCCGCACGCCGCGGGCGCCGCCATGCCAGGATATAGCTTGGACGACAACGCACATATCACCGCACTGTTGCGGTGCGATGTGGCGAGGCTGGTCACATCGATATCGCACGCGAGCTTTTTTGGTAGCGTGTCGCGAATGAAGCTCTCTATTCCGCCATTTCTGTATTTCACAAGACGGGCTTCGTTGTGGGTCAGGTAGGTGACCTGGCGCGGGTCCCCTACCAGAACGACATGGGAATGACTTTTAAATAAGGCCATCAGGATATCGAGATCGTGGCCGGCGAGATCCTGCACTTCATCCACCAAGATGAACGGAAAGATCCGGGAGAAACGTTCAAACACCGCCCCGGCGGATTCCTTGTTGCAGCGGATGACCAGCTTGGCCAATTTGTCGGAGTAGACGCGATTGCGACGATCGAAATAGTAACGCTGAAAATCGTCTTCTCCCCAATAGACGGGGAAACCTGCCTTGGTCCTATAGCGCAATCCTGACCGCTTCGAATCGAGGAGCATACCGGCTACATCCCAATCAAAGAGCCTTCCCTGAAATGGCTTGATGCCATGCTCGATCAGTAGGCTGAACCATGTCTGGATTTGCACGTTGCCTGGCACAGACCCGTGGATTTCGAAGAATTTGCGCCGGATCTCGTCTTCGTTCGATTCAGTGTAGGTGGTAATGAGGACCCGTTTGGACTCAACGGCGAGCGCCTGCCGGACGAGGTAGGTGGTTTTCCCCGATCCGGCAGCGGCAATGACCAGCTTATTTGGCCCGATCATTTGGCGATCGCGTCTAAAATATATTTCGGATAGCTGATGTTCGTTGGCGCCGAGAATATCGCCAGCGCGCATTCGGTCTTCTTTCGCAACATGTAGCGATGGAGGTCATCGAGTGCATGATCGGTGCCAAAGAGGTTGTTGAACGCATCAACGCTGTTTGCTTTAAGCAGTTTCGGCTCCAACGTATTGTAGTTGAACGCCTTATCGCCGATGACTAAGTCGCCCTTATCGATCTCCGGGTCATAGCAAATCCTGATATGAGCGACGCCGTCGAAGTCAGCGTATTTCTTTTTTAACTTGTCGAGATTGCCGTCATTGTCTGTTGCGACGATGACGGGAATTTTCAACGCCTTTGCCAGTTCGAGGAAACGCAGGAATGCTGTCCCGACCGAGATGACATCAATCTCGTCATCAATTGGCAATCGCCCCTTATTTACATCCATATAGGCGCGCTGGACAATCAGCTCGTCGCAATCGCCTTCGACGAGGATCGATTTCTGGGACAGCACGAGACGTAGGGTGTCGTAACCGGGGAGCTTGTGGAAGAAATCGCTGGCCTTAAGATCCTTGATCCGCGTGACCCGCGCTTCACGTAACAATATGAGGTGGTCCAGTCCGAGCTTGTTCGCGACGAAGCTGCTATGCGTGGTGATGATGACCTGCTTGCCGCTATTGTCGGTACTGATATCGCTAATGAGCTGGTTGAGCTTGGAGTACGAGAGATGGTTCTCTGGCTCCTCGATCAGCAGTACGGTCGCTTCGCTGTTCTTCTTACTGCTCAGAGCGAGCCGCGTCTTGATGATACATTGCTCGCCTTTGCCGATATAATGGAACGGCACATCTTCGATGTAGGTCATCAGGCTGTTTTCCCACGCATTGTGGGATGACATATCGACCGAAATGCTCACGTTTTTCCGGCTGATCTTGGCCGCTTCCGCCAGCCTCTTGTTGATGGCGTCAACATTACCATCGCCTTTAAAAGCGTCTTTCAGCTTTCGGTGAGCCTGCGATATCGCAACGCGTTCCTTCTCGTCTAGAAACTCCCTGACGATCCGCGAGATATACATGTCCGAGCCGCTCTGCACACGGGTGCTCGTGGAGTCGATCAGCGCGGATTTAACGGGGATGCCCCGTGCCGTCGCAGGTTGGCGGGAAAACTCCCACCATTGCACATAGTAGAATTCCAAAGGGATCGAATGGATATCATTAGTTTTCAGCAGCTCCTCATAGGGGCCATCGTATTTTTTATCGAACTCGATCGTGAAGAGAAGACCGCAAGCTTTATCGTTCTTTTCAGAGTTCTTGTTTCCGCGCAGGTCTTCTAACGCGTCGTTATCGCCGCCAAGAAACAGCTCGATCTGAATATCGGGCTGGGGAAGAGGCGCTTTCGTGCCGATGCTTTTCAGGTAGTCCCGCTCAACGTTCCTGTTGAAAAGATAAGAGGACAGCTCGTTGCGTAGATATTTCCCATTCAGCATTCCGGTGAGGCATAGATGGATTGCTTCCAACAGCGTGGATTTTCCGGCTTCGTTACTGCCGACGATAATGTTGACGCCCCGATTGAAATCGACCTCGAACCAGCCTTCGAAACATTTGAAGTTCTTGATCTTGACCTTCTCGATATACATCGCTCACCTCATTTCCTGCGAAGCAACCATAACTTGTTCCACGAAAATCGGCGAGCAGGTATGAATGATTGTTGTTGATCGTTGAGCGAACAGCAGAAAAGTTAGATTTCGTCGATATTGCATGTTCCATCAAATCGACATCGCCCGTGTTAAGCAGGAATGCCATTTCAGGAGAGACAGGCCCCTCTACATGACATCAACATCAGCAAACGCTATACTGTCAGCTGCTAGCGACGAACAGATCGTCGGCGCCCGAAACACTGTTGTCTCTGTTTCTCCGTTACCTCGGGAAGACGGGACGGGCTGCATCTTAAGTCGCCCAGGCGTCAAATGCGGATCGAATCCAGACTACGGACCATCCGGCCAATCCTCCGGTACGAGTGCGGGGGGTTTGCTCCACGGCTCTTCAACCAAAGAAGACTGGAACCAATCGTTTCGCAAATTGGCGTGCTCGGTCACTATGATCTGGAAACCTGGAGCGTCGATCGTTGCAAAGTCAAAGAGCATTTTAAAGAGTCTCTCGACCGCCTCCAGATCGGCGTCGGCTTCGGTCCTTTCGATTGAGCCACCTGTCGCTTCATACTTCTCGACCGAAGGAAAGTAGACCTGTGTGGGCTGATCTATCAAAAGGAACCGTGGGAGAGGCTGGCCATTGGTGTTGGCATATCGATGCAGCGCCAATAAAGCTGCTAAGTGATACGCCAAATGGTTTGAGCCACCACCGGTTCGGTGCATTTGTATCGGCCGGCCGGGCCGATCAATGACAACAGTTACCTGCTGCAAGTCCAGTCGAGCAGGAAACTCACCAAACTCACCATCCAGTGTCGTGATATAGCCCGACATATGGCTGCTGATATTGTTGAGAATGGAAGTTAGCCGTTCGCCGGTGTCATCAAGTCCGATTCTGCGCTGGAGATCTTCGACCTTGCGTCTCAAGCGGCGATCCTCAGATTGATAGTGCCGCTTGACATCATCTGAAACCAGGTTTTCGAGAAACAGACTGATCCTTCCGACGACCTTCGCGGCGGCATTGTTGCGATCTCCAACAGCAGCAATGGCTTCGTTGGCCGCGATCGCAGATGCAAGCTCAATCTCGTTATTGCGGATCGCATCGAGCAACAGCCGCACCTTGTCTCGCTGCTCTGCGAGATAAGCGTCAAGGTGAGGCCGTTCGCCTTCAACCATCGTCATTTCTTTTTCGAGAGAGGAGAGCTCGGAGAGCAACGCGGCCGCGATAGGTCCTTCCATAGCCAGGTTTTCTTGTGCGAACGGCCATTGCCACACCCCGTCCGCATTCTTTGGTAGTGCTTTGATCGATGTGAGCCGGTCGCGTTGCTCTGCTGCTTCGCTCTCAAAACCCTCTGCGCGCTTGGCGTACTGTGTTGCAGCATCGATCCTCTTTTGAATTTCGCGACGCTCCTCACGCTGATCGGAGAGTTCCCGCTCTATCGATGACACGCGCTCGATGTCGTCCTCGGGAACAGGTGCGGGCTTCCAAGTTAAGGCCGATCGAAGAGTTTCAACAACCTCCCCTGTTTCGTTATCCACCAGACGGATGCCGACAGCGCGTGCCTCCGAAAGCAAGCCGATAGCTCGCTCCTGCGCGGTATCAATGGCGTTATTGGCCTGTTCGAGCAGTTTTGCATTCAGCCGTAAATCTCTCTGGGCGGTGCGCAGCTCCTGTTCGAGGAGATATCGTTCGTGCGATGAGACGCCTAACAAGATTGGCAGCGTATCTTTTATCGCCTGGGGCTGGAATGGCTCGTTTTGGCGATAAAAAAGTTGGTCTTTGTTTGCAACGATTGTCTGCTTCTGGAAAAGGTAATAGAGCGTGTGCTTTATGTTCGCATTGTAACTTTCTCGACTATTGTCGATGGGGACTGCAGTCTTGTTTTCTGGAATCCCAACAAGTCTGGAGAGTAACGACTCCACGGCTTCATCATCATCAGTGAGACGCAAGTCAACAAAATCCGGCGGAGCGATATCTTTTCCACGGCGCAACATGACAGTGCTGCAGCTTGAAAAGCCGGGCTTAGGAGCGGGCTTTGCAACAAGGATCTGTTCAATGGGAAACTGGTAAATGACTGCGAACCAAGCGACCTTATCGAGGATAACGCCCTCGGCAACGTTAAAGGTTGAGCGCCCCATGCAGTATTCGATGATGTCCGAGAGCGCAGACTTCCCGGTGGAAGACCGGCCCGTTATGATGTTCAACCCGTCAAGCTTGAAATAGATATCCCGGCGACGTCCGTCCCGGCTGTAAATATGAATGGATTTGATCTTCATGGCTTGATTCCGAGTGATGCATATATGGTTACGCGGTCGGCAATTCGGGCAAACTCTTTACAAACAAAACGAGCTACACGCTGACATTCGAGTGACTCGGGCGTACCGGTGAGAGCTTTTCGGACGCGCTTTTCGATTGTTTTCAACCTCCCATCTGCCGTTACTTCAAAGCTGCCCAGATGCATGAGAAAACCAAGCGCCTCAAATGTGAAGGACATCATGTCGGTTGTTCGACGAGGAAAGCCGACAAGCATTTGCGGATTTGTCTCGATCGCCTTGAGGAAGTAGCTACGTGACCCCTTTGAAAGGACTGATCGCGACTCCTTGTGTAGGCAAAGGGGCAGGATCAACAATACCAAGGAGAATGGCATGCCTCGGGGGTCTTCTTCCTCGTAGCCGCTTAGACCACGAAAAAGCGTGAGTCCGCAGAATGCCGGATTGAATAGGTTTCGAATTTCGATCGGTCGCTGATCCCAAGGCTTCATGCGTCAACCTCAAGGACTGACGCAAGCCGATCCAGGAAACGGGGATGCCAAAAGATCCGCGGTGACGGTCTATTATTGGCGAGCATGTGAAACGCACCACGCACGACATAAGGTTCTGTCACGCGCTCGCGTATACGAAAGCGCTCGGTCTCGAACTCGGCCCATCGATACAGGTCGCGCCCTGCGCTCATGAGTGCTTCATCGCTACTTAGCTGATTCAAACTTTCGAAGACCACGTCTTTGTAACGGCCCCATTCATCAGCAAGTCGGTCTTCGTATTCCTCTACCTCACCGGTCACCAATAGGCTTTCTCTTGCCCAGGCCGAGCGCTGCTCAAACGCGCGATAGTAGTCGATAATGGCGCTTTGAATTCGGTTCAAAGATATCCCGATCGACCGGAGCTGCTCAACAAACAGACGAGGGTCATTTTCAACGTCGATCCCATCTGGAATGACGTTACGAAAGGTGATGGGCAAGTTGTCGGACCGGTACTCCTCGGCAATGGCGGACAACTTGTCCGATACCTCATAGCCGAACACCGGATCGGTCCTCTCGCGAGTGAGCATCTTGATCATCAGAGAGTTCCACCAACCCTCGAGCCGTTCGAACACGCGCTCGCGCGTGTCCCGCCGAATTGTACGAAGGTGGCGATCCTGGATGAGGTTCGGTAAGTCCGATATTCTGGGGCTATTATCGATGATAGTGATGCGGGACAGGAAATCCTCCGCCTCATCATCGGTAAACTTGTTGAAGTCGTCCCTGATTTTTCCGATCAACTTAGCCGTACTCTCAGCCAATGCCTGTCGAGCCAAGGGAACGACTGGATCCTCGGCCGGATTCCCGTCAACAAAGTGGATTAAGAACGAGGTATCCGACACCGTCGCAGTTGTAAAAAGAAAGAAGCGAAGATTGGATGCGGTTCGCTCGGCTCGATTGTAGCTCGCGATCCATATTCGAACGGACTTCCAAAAGTCCGTTGAAAGATCGTGGACAGTGTCGCCCATCGCCTTGTGTTTGAGCGAGGCGAGCGATTTACCTCCATTTTGGTCTATAAAATCGAGATCGTCGTCCTTTTCAATCAGGACAGAACTACTTTCAGGTAATTCGAGAATTTTGAGTAGCGCAAAACGCGGCTGATAAATGTAGCCAAGTCCCTGTTGCGCCGCGGAATAAGGTGACTTGTCATCGTCAGGCAAAATTGCCAGCCTGAGCGCCTTCGCGCTTGCGAATGAGTGAATTGCCCAGTTTAGCCCCCCGATCCCATGACATTGACAGACAAGCGGCCAGTGTCGTGTTATCTTATTAAAAGAAAAGGCGAATACAACCCCAGCTTTGTAATTATGATTGATGCTCGAGGTTTGCCGGCAAGGGCGTCAAGGTAATTGCACCTGGTTATGTCTCGACCCAGAAGGTCATGGATTACTGGAACGGATTTCCGGCCCCGATTGCTGCGGAGGCCGAGATGATGAAGCTGCAGCCCGGCGGCCAGATTACCTCGCCAGAAGAAATCGTGCTCGCGGCGGTGTTCGTGATTTCCGACAATGCCCCTTCATGAACACCACTTGTCTGACGATTGATGATTGATGGCGGCCTGAGCGTTCAGCAGCATGCGTGAACGACGGGCCGAAACCGGCCGGTACTAACGACTTGGAATCATATCGCGCCAATAATCACGGGTTTGCAGTTCGATTCCCATCAAGGCTAAGCATGCGCCTCAATGCTTTACCAGGAGAGTGTCAAAGCCTTGAATCGGGCGGTCAATGTGCTGGCGATCTCAAATCATGCATAACGCGCGCAGTCTTGTGGCCAACTCTCAGCGACATCGGCCACGCTTCTCTGCTTCATCATCGAAGCCAGGTGGTTTTGTTTTTACCCAACTGACGAACTTCTGAATCGCGGGGTCCTCGAGGATAGCTGAGATCGTGGAGAACTTCCTTGCCAACTGGGCGTCCGTGAAGGCTGCATGTATGTGGCTATGGCATATGCGGTGCAATGGCACCTTGATCTTGCCACCCTTGCTCTTGGGAACAAGATGGTGGTCCTCGATCTGGTCATCAGGTACTACCCGCTCGCAGAGCGGGCAGATGACCGGCTTCGACTCGACATCTTGCGAGGCAAAATCCTCTCTGTACTTGCGTGCCATCGATTTGGTGTCTCTCCATCGGCTGTCAGACTGCGTCCGCGCCGCTTCGATAGACCATCCCCGACATGCCGACAACACCAAGTCGGTTTCAACAAGGCACTTGTTTTTGCATCGGAGTAACAGAAGTTAGTAACGACGATCAGCCCAATTAGTCGATCCTCGAGAAAAGCGATAGAGAATTATATAATATTGCCCATGAGTTGCGGTATTGCTTTGGCAGGTCGTCGGTTCACTTGTGGTCAAGAGCGTGGAGTTGACGTACTTTTCCCAACCTTCTTCTCAGCCCCGGAATGTACGTTTGGCCGGAACGCGACAATCAGCGATTTAAGCTCGACCTCACGGACGCGCCTCGCGGCCTCGTCGGGCGAAACCCAAACAAGCTCGCGCTGACCGCGTTCCTTAAAATTTGTAGCGAGGGCCGTGACCTCGACCTGAAACACCTCAACGGTGCATGGCGCGACGTCGCCGTTATCCAACCACTTGAGATATGTGTAACGGCCCACCGGCTTTCTCTCGGCGCGACCGCGGATGCCAGCTTCCTCCAGTGCCTCTATTTCTGCGGCTTCATGCGGCTTTTTCTTTTTCATGGGCCATCCTTTAGGGATCACCCATCGTGCGGTTTCTCGCGAGGTAATCAGCAGCACCTCAACTCCGTTTCCGTCCGGCGCCTGGCGGTAGCACAACGCACCATACTGGGTTCGAAACTGCCCAGTAAACAGCTTGTCCGGCATTGCGGCCAACTGCTGCAGCAATGAGTTCTGCTTGGGAAGCGACTGCTTGCGGTTTTTGCTGGTGGCCTTCATGTCCTCATAAGTCACTGATTTCTGCGTTGCATCAATGGCCAAACTGCGTTTATGACAGTTTTATGACAGCGCGCGAACGAGCAAAGTAAGGCATCAAGACTATGATGAGCATTTTTCGAAAGCTGATGCCACGTGAGGACAAGTTCTTCGACTTGTTTGCCGAGCACTCCCGAACTGTGGTGGAAGCGGCCGAAGCGCTGCGTGATCTTCTCAACGGTCAAGACCTGCACACAAATTGCGAGCGGATTATTGCCTTGGAAGATCGGGCCGATAACATAACCCGTGAAGTTCTCCTCGCCGTGCGGCGCAGTTTCATCACACCATTTGATCGCGGCGATATCAAAGATCTGATCCAGTCGATGGATGACGCTATAGACATGATGCACAAGACTGTGAAAACCATCAGACTATTCGAGCAGACGGACTTCGATCCGCTGATGCAACAGATGGGCGAGGAGATCGTCCAGGCAGCGCATCTCATTGCGGAAGCCATACCGCTGCTCGACAAGGTTGGCGCGAACGCCCAGCGTCTCAGCGCAATCGCCGAGGAGGTCACCCGCGTCGAAGGCCGTTCCGACGACCTGCACGATCACGGACTGAAAAGCCTTTTTGTTCGCACCGGGCACTCTGGCAATGCAATGACCTATATGATCGGTAGTGAGCTATACGGCGAACTGGAAAAGGTCGTCGATCGCTTTGAGGACGTTGCCAACGAAATCAGCGGCATCGTGATCGAGAACGTCTGATGGATGCGTCGCTTGCCCTTCCGCTCCTCATCGGCCTCATCTGTTTCGCACTCTTCTTTGACTTTCTCAACGGATTGCACGACGCGGCCAATTCGATCGCGACGATCGTCTCGACCAGGGTCCTGAGGCCGCAATATGCAGTAGCCTGGGCGGCGTTTTTCAATTTTATCGCCTTCCTTTTTTTTGGTCTGCATGTGGCCGAAACGCTTGGAACAGGCATCATCGATCCTCGCATCGTGTCGCCTCTGGTGATCTTCGCGGCGTTGATGGGCGCAGTCGTGTGGAATATCGCTACTTGGATATTCGGCATCCCGTCCAGTTCATCGCACGCTTTGGTCGGCGGCATGATTGGCGCCGGTCTCGCGAAGGTCGGCGTTTCCTCCATCGTCTGGGGCGGATTTCTGAAGACGGCCAGTGCGATCTTCATGTCACCCGCGATCGGGTTTTTTCTGGCGCTTGTGCTCGTGCTCGCCGTCTCCTGGATGTTCCGACGCCAAACGCCGTTTGCGGTCGATCGGACGTTTCGCGTTATGCAGTTCATCTCCGCTTCGCTTTATTCACTCGGCCATGGCGGCAACGACGCACAGAAAACAATGGGCATTATTGCCGTTCTTTTGTTCAGCCAAGGGTATTTGGGATCGGAATTTTACGTGCCGTTCTGGGTGGTCATAACGTGTCAATCGGCAATGGCGCTGGGTACATTGTTCGGTGGTTGGCGCATCGTTCACACAATGGGCTCGAAGATTACCCGGCTCAATCCAATGCAGGGCTTCTGCGCTGAAACTGGCGGCGCGCTCACGTTATTCGGCGCCACCTGGCTTGGCATTCCTGTCTCGACCACGCATACGATCACTGGCGCCATAATTGGTGTTGGTGCTGCAAGGCGCGTCTCGGCGGTACGTTGGGGGCTCGCCGGCAATATTGTGATTGCGTGGATTGTCACGATGCCGGCGGCGGCGCTGATTTCATACCTAACGTATCAGCTTACTTCTCTGATGTGATGCGCGCATGCACAACTAAAGATGCCTCGCGCATGTACATCCCTTCGAGAGCAGAACGTTAGCGCGATCTAGGCGCTCAGCAAACGGGAGAGCCTAACCAAACCGATAGGGAGGGGCAATGCCGGATTTACCGACGTTTCCATGTCATTTATCGTCTCTGGAAAGCTTATGTGAGGATCACAATGACAGACCCCATACCCGATCTCGCGACGATCGCATCAAAGATCGTTTATGAAAACCGATGGATGAAAGTCAAGGAAGACCAGATCCGGCGCCGTGATGGCACCACCGGTATCTACGGTTTTGTCGATAAACCCGACTTCGCGGTGATAATCCCATTCGATCAAGGACGCCTTCACCTCGTTCAGCAATTCCGCTATCCGATTGGCCAACGACAATGGGAATTCCCGCAGGGTTCGTGGGAAGAAGATCCAGACGTCGATCCGGAACATCTCGCACGTAGCGAACTTACCGAGGAGACCGGACTCACCGCAAGTCGCGTGGAACAGATCGGGCAGTTGTTTCCACTATACGGCACTGCAACCCAGTCCTATCGGATCTTTTTTGCAACTGGGTTATCTCAAGGCTCATCTCGGCTTTCGGTCGAGGAGCAGGATTTGGTGACGGCGTCATTTAGTGTGGGAGAGGTTGAGTCCATGATCCTATCCGGAGACCTCAGGGACGCCGCGACAGTCGCGGCACTGTCGATAGCAAAGCTCCGGGGTCTGATCGGTTGAAGATTCACTCAGAGCCTTGAAGGGGCTCCATTTCGGTCGAATGAACATCGCACGGTTTTGTAGAAGCTAAATTCCAAAGTCGCTTGGGCGGCAGAATGTTCGTCCGGCACAATGCGGACGTGCCAAAAATCTACTAAAAGAATGCCTTGACAACCGGTCTTCGATCATACCGGAAACTGAAGTTCAACCGTCGTCCCTTCGCCAAGTACAGAAATGATCCGGGCGTCGCCCCCGCTCTGACGAACAAACCCGTAAACAACGGCAAGTCCGAGGCCAGCGCCTCCCTCGTCAATACGCGTCGTGAAATACGGTTCGAATGCCTTATCCATCGCCTCCGGCGACATACCTGTACCGTCGTCTTTTACTGAAATGCTCACCGCAGCTTCGCCGGCGGCGCGGCATCGAATGAGGATCGTGCCGCCCGATGGCATGGCGGCCGCCGCGTTCAGGCATAGGTTGAGGATCGATTGTTCAAACAGCGCCGGGTCCAAAGTAACCTTCGGTAAATTCTCTGCGATGTCGAAGACCAGCAGGCATTGTTCACCGATTGCGATCTCAAGGACGTCGGCCATCCCACGCAGCAGAGCTCCAACCTCGACAGCATCAGGATTTATAGGCTGTTGGCTTCCGATGGAAAGCATGCTGCCCGCCAGCGAGCGGCCGCGGTCAGCCGCCTTGCGGATACGCGCGATGTTGCGCTTCTGCCGATCGTTGAAGCCGGTTTCCCGCTCCAGCAGCCCGAGGCTGCCGGTGATGATGCCGATCATGTTTCCAACTTCATGACTCACTTGGTGCGTCATGCGCATGATGCCGTCGAGGCGCAGCGCCCTTGCGGTCTCCGCTTCCTGTCTGTCGAGGTCCGTAACATCTCGGGCAAGCAGTGCTATTCCGCCGTCCGGCTGTCGTGAGACCGAGATTTCGGTCGTCCGCCCCTCTTGCGACCGATGTCGAACGACTGTGCGGTCGTCAAGCGTTCCTGGCTGATCGTCGAAGGGTAGTAGCAGCGGATCAACCTCGGGAATCGGTGAGACGAATTTCCGCAACGGCAGCTTCCTCGCCGAGCCGGTCCATCCAACGAGAGCCATCATACGCCGGTTCATCGTTATGGGCCGACCGATCGGGTCAAACAGAGCGATACCTTCGTTCATATTGCGGAAGGTTGAACGGATCGTGCGCGCCGCCGCCTCTGCCGTCCGCCGAAGTCGCGAGACCCGCTCCACGCTTTCGCGAAATGCCTGAAAGGCCTCAAGCAGACGCACGAGCTCTGTTTCTGTGCCTCTGTATTCGGGTGCAACGACATCCTTGCTCCCTTCCGCAAGTGCGTTCATGCCACCGGACAAAGCAACGATACCGCGTGAGACCCGCATGACAGATCGAATGGAAAAGATCGCCATGACCAAAACCAGTAGGGATGCGACTGCGACAGTAAGGAGCAAGCGGCTAAGGGCTTCGGAGGTCGAGGCAAGATCGTCAGTGAGGCTGAGGGCAATGGCTTCGCTTTGCGACTCGGTTGCTTGCGAGAGCGCGCGGGAGACTGAGTGCAGCCGTGTCACGGCCGCGCGTATTGCAAACATTTCCAGAAGATATTGCGTCTGGGCTTCAAAGATTCGTTCGTAAGGTACCAGTTCTCTTGAAGATACGCGCATGTCCGGGGGCGCATGTCCTAGCCGCGGCGTTGTTTCAGCTACATAGCGGCGGCGCAGTTCGCCAAGCTGAAATAGGCTGTCGGAATTAGACGCTGACTGAACCAAAGCGTTGAGACTGCGTCGGATATCGATATCGGCGATACCGCCGCCCGTCGCGATCTCGCCCAGCGCCGCTGCGGCCTCCGCCTTATGCTGTTGGGCGGACTCCGCGTCACCGGCAAGGGCTGTCGTCTGCGTGCGGATCGAATCCAGCAGTTCAACAATACGCGCACTACCAGAGCCTTGGAAGCCAGTTCCTTCTCCTTCAGGCTTCATCGCCTGCAACAGATTGTCGACTTGCAAAACGACGGCCCGGCTTTCGCTTGACACCCTGTAGGGTGAGGCTGCGTTCATAAGAAATGGGGCGCTCGATACAAGGTCGGATACCTGGCGCGACACGAGCGAGGCCTTGGCGAGGCTGGAAAAGGCCTGCAACCCGTATGCCGCCATTTCTTCGCGGGCGCGTTGCAGCCCATAGACGGCTATTGTTGCAAGGCTGAAGGCCAGAATGCAGATGAAGGCAATGGCGAAAGGCAGCCGGAAAGCAATCGAGGCGAGGAAAGGGCGATTGATCACGGCTCAGACTCGCTGTCGTCCAGGTCGAGGACGTAACCTTTTCCTCGCCTCGTCTTGATATGACGCGGCAGATCCGGGTTGCGCTCGATCTTTCGGCGCAGTCTCAATACGAGGACATCGACATTGCGGTCGATGTAACGCTCGCTTTCAGAGCCGAGGCGGTCGAGGATATGCGCGCGGCTAACGGGCGTGTTAGGCTTCTCGGCGAGAATTTCGAGGAGGGAGAATTCGGCGCTCGTCAGCGATTTCGTCGAGTCTGTTGCGCAGACAGCGCGACGGCGCTTGAGATCGACCGACCAGTCGCTGAGCTTCAGGGATGCGGGCTCGTATTCGCGTTCGATCTCCCTTTCTGGTTTGAGCGATGGAAACGTACGGCGCAACACCGCCTTTATGCGCGCAGTCAGTTCGATCGGTTCAAAGGGCTTGACGACATAATCGTCAGCTGCCGTTTCCAATCCCAGTACCCTGTCGGCAGCACTGCCCGCCGCTGTAACCATGATGATACCGAGGTTCATCTGGGCACGAAGCCGCTGTGCGAAGGTTCGGCCGGACGTCCCAGGGAGATTATGGTCGACGAGAACAAGATGCACTGTTTCCCGTGCCAAAATGCTTGCTGCTTCCTCCGCCGAGGATGCCCTCATGGGAAGCCACCCTTCCGCCTCCATCAAATCGGAAATTAACTCCGCCATATCCGGATCGTCTTCGACGATCAGAATCCGTACGCTTTCACTCAGCACATGCAGTCCTCCCATGTTGATCATAGGCGCGGCGGCGGCAATGATCAAAGCAACTAGCGTTATGACGATTGCAACAATTGTAATCTTTGTAACGTTCGCCGCGATCCCGGGGGCTGGTTGTAAGATCCGTAATCATTCTTCGATTGCGGTGCGCGGTGGATGTGACATCCTGACTGCGGAGATTGGGGCGTTAGCGCTTCAAATGGAGGACATCGTGAGACTTATCACCGCTTTCGGCGCGGGCTTAGCCTTTTGGCTGGGTAGCGCTTTTACAAGCACCGCGGCGCCTTCGCTCACCGTTTTGTGCGGCGTCGACGAGGCTTGGTGTTCCGCGATGGAGAAGGCGTTTGAAGCGAAGTCGGGCCTCGATATTTCAATGTCTCGCAAGAGCACCGGCGATATTCTGAACCAGATTCGCGCAGAGAAGGGTGCTCCGACTATCGATGTGTGGTGGGGAGGTACGGGCGATACCCATTTGCAGGGCGGATCGGAAGACCTGCTCCAGCCGTACCAACCGGCCCATAAGCGTGATCTCCTGCCTTGGGCGCAGAATTTCTTTTCAATCTCGGGCGGTCGTTCTGCGGGCATCTATGCCGGTGCCCTTGGATTCGCTTATAATTCCAACTTGCTTCGCAAACTGAAACTGCCGGCACCTACGTGTTGGCGCGATCTGACTGACCCGGTTTACAGAGGTCATGTCCGTAGCGGTAATCCAAACTCATCTGGCACCGCGTTTACGATGCTCGCGACGTTGGTTCAGCTATTTGGCGAGGACGAAGCATTTCGCTTCATGGCAAAGCTCAATCGCAACATCGATCAGTATACGTCTGCAGGCTCCGCCCCGGTCAAGGCAGCGGCACGCGGGGAGACGCTGATCGGAATTTCCTTCATGCACGACTCCGTTACACTGAAGCTGGCAGGTGCGCCGCTGGTGATCGTTGCCCCATGTGAGGGCACCGGATACGAGATCGGCGCAGTCAGCATCATCAAGGGCTCGCGCAACCCTGACAATGCAAAGCTATTTGTCGACTTCGCATTGAGTCCGGAAGGGCAGGGCACGGGGGCCGCGTCGGGCCAGAACCAGGTGCCATCGAATGCTCTGACGGCATTGCCGCTCTCTGCCCCTGACATCTCGCTGATCAAAATGGTCGATTACGACTTCGCCACCTTCGGTTCGCCGGGAGAACGAAGTCGGTTACTCGAAAAGTTCGATACCAGTATCATCGCGACGAACTGATCGAGATCGCCTGACATCACCCCTATTGGAATTCTGACGAGCCGCTCTTGCGAGCGTCCGATCGCCTCGACGTGTCTCATTCATGCCGATGTCAAAAAACCACAACAACAGGAGAAAACACCATGAAACTAAACCCTCTTTCCCTCATGCTTTTCGCTGGGACGACACTTTCCGCATTTTCGGCACAGGCCGCCGGCGATCTCAATCTGATCTGCTCGGCCGACGTCGTCATCTGCGAGCAGATGAAAGGCGATTTCGAAAAGGCTCATGGCGACATCAAGGTTAACATGGTGCGCCTGTCTTCGGGCGAGACCTACGCCAAGATCCGCGCCGAGGCCCGCAATCCGAAGACCGACATCTGGTGGGCCGGCACGGGCGACCCCCATCTCCAGGCCGCATCCGAAGGCCTGACGCAGGAATACAAGTCGCCGCTGCTCGACCAGTTGCAGGATTGGGCGAAGAAGCAGGCAGAAAGCTCAGGCTACAAGACGGTCGGCGTCTATGCCGGTGCGCTTGGCTGGGGATACAACACCGAAATCTTCAAGGCCAAGGGCTTCAAGGAGCCAAAATGCTGGGCTGATCTTCTGGATCCTGCCTTCAAGGGCGAAATCCAGATTGCCAATCCGAACTCGTCGGGTACCGCCTATACGGCACTTGCCTCACTTGTCCAGATTATGGGCGAGGACAAGGCCTATGACTATCTCAAGAAGCTGAACGTCAATATCTCACAATACACCAAGTCGGGCTCCGCACCGGTAAAGGCCGCCGCGCGCGGCGAAACAGCCATCGGTATCGTCTTCATGCATGATGCCGTTGCCCAAACGGCAGAAGGTTTCCCGGTCGTGTCGGTAGCACCTTGCGAGGGCACCGGTTACGAGATCGGCTCGATGTCGATCGTCAAGGGAGCAAAGAACCTCGACAATGCCAAGACCTGGTATGACTGGGCACTCAAGCCCGACGTCCAGTCCCGCATGAAAGACGCCAAGTCCTTCCAGCTCCCGTCTAACAAGACGGCGGAAGTGCCCAAGGAAGCGCCGCGCTTCGAGGACATCAAGCTGATCGACTACGACTTCAAGACCTATGGCGATCCGGCCAAGCGCAAGGAGCTGCTTGAGCGCTGGGACCGCGAGATCAGCGCCAACGCCAACTAAGGGAAACTGGCCGGTCGCGGCCATCGCCACGACCTGCCCGAAGTTTCTCCAGGCACGGGAACCGCATTGTCGACCTCCACCGATTGCGGTGCGGTTCCCGGCCAACCATCACTTCATCTTTGACATCATGAAAAGGCGCGAGGATCGTCATGGACCATCGCAACCGCAGACTGGATATTGTCCTCGCACTGGGGATCGCGGCCTTCGTTCTCGTTCCGTGGTATCGGATCGAGGGTGGTTTCCTGGGCTTTGGCTGGGTTTCCGGTTTTCCGTCCGAGGCCTCCGTTGCGCCCGGAATCTTGCAGATCCTTGGCTTTGGCCGCTGGTGGCTCGGCGTCGCCGCCTTCATCACAGCGGCCGCCGTCGCAGCACGGTTCATTGCTGATCCGATGCGGCGTGGAACAGTGCTTGCCACAGCAGGCGCGCTTGGCGTTCTTTTCCTGACGCTTCAGGGTCTGGCAATCGGCTTTTCGGGCTGGTCCTGGACGGTTAGCGAAACTCTGTTTGGTGCTCTGGCCGACGGTCAGCCATCGATGGGTTTCGGCGCGGTCCTCTCTGCATTTGCCTTCGTGCTCATCTTTTCCTTCGGCCTTGCTGAACGCGGCGTCATGAAAGGTGATGCCTTCGTCGTCGCCTCCATCGCAATCCTGGTTTTCCTCGTCGCGATCTTCGTCTTCTATCCCGTTGGCAGCATGCTGGTCGGCGCCTTCCAGGATTTTGATGGCTCGTTCAATCCAGACGGTTTTACCCGCAACATCCAGGACAATTCGATCTGGAGTCTCGGCTGCGTGGTTGGTGGCGAGCGCTGCGGCGTTGCCTGGCGCACGCTCTGGCTGGCCTTGATGACGGCCGGCGGCTCTACCATTATGGGTCTTGCCTTTGCGCTGGTCGCCACGCGCACCCGCTTCCCGTTCAAGAAGGGCCTGCGGCTTCTGACGGTGCTACCGATCATTACCCCGCCCTTCGTCATCGGCCTTGCGCTCACCCTGCTGTTCGGTCGCGCCGGTGTCATTACCGAAAGCCTGTCCAACCTGTTCGGCATCGAGCCCGGCCGCTGGCTCTATGGCCTGACCGGCATCTGGATCGCCCAAGTCCTGTCCTTCACGCCGATCTCCTTCCTCGTCCTCATCGGCGTCGTCGAAGGCGTCAGCCCGTCCATGGAAGAAGCGTCCCAGACATTACGAGCTGACCGCTGGCGCACCTTCTGGCGCGTATCGCTGCCTTTGATGAAGCCGGGCATTGCCAACGCCTTCCTGATCGGCTTCATCGAAAGCATGGCCGATTTCGGCAACCCGCTGGTGCTCGGCGGTAGCCATGGCGTACTTTCGACCGAGATCTTCTTTGCTGTCGTCGGCTCGCAGAACGATCCGTCGCGCGCCGCCGTGCTCGCCATCATTCTGCTCTGCTTCACGCTGACGGCATTTCTAGCGCAGCGCTACTGGCTGGCCGGCAAGAATTTCGCCACCGTGACCGGCAAGGGTGACAGCGGTTCGCATATTGCACTGCCCCGCTCAATCTCCATTGCGGTGCATACGATGGTCATACCGTGGATGATCTTTACCGTCGTAATTTACGGCATGATCCTGTTCGGAGGATTCGTGAAGACTTGGGGACTGGACAATTCGCTGACGCTTGAGCATTACACCCGCGCCTTTTCCGTCGAAATGCGCGATGGGGCATTCGCCTGGACCGGCGTCGCCTGGAATTCCTTCTGGACGACGATCGAGATCGCGCTGATCTCGGCGCCGCTGACGGCGGCTGTCGGATTATTGACGGCCTATCTCATTGTTCGCCAGAAGTTCGCCGGTCGCAACGTCTTCGAATTTGCCCTGATGATGAGCTTTGCCATTCCCGGTACTGTCATCGGCATCAGCTACATCATGGCCTTCAACCTGCCGCCATTGGAAATGACCGGCACGGCGCTGATCCTGATTGCCTGCTTTGTGTTCCGCAATATGCCCGTCGGCGTGCGCGGCGGCGTGGCGGCGATGAGCCAGCTCGACAAGAGCCTGGACGAAGCCTCGCTGACGCTGCGCGCCACCAGCTTCCGGACGATCCGCAAGGTCATCCTGCCGCTGCTCCGCCCGGCGATCAACGCAGCCTTGGTTTATTCCTTCGTGCGGGCCATTACCTCGATCAGCGCCGTCATCTTCCTCGTCAGCGCCGAATACAACATGGCGACCTCCTATATTGTCGGCCTCGTCGAAAACGGCGAATACGGCGTGGCGATCGCTTATTCCTCCATGCTGATCGTCGTGATGATCGTCGTTATCGCCGGCTTCCAGCTTCTTGTCGGCGAACGCAGGCTGCGGCGTGAAAATCGCGTCGCCGGGCTGACCGCCGCTCCATCCCTTTCCCTCGGCCAGGAGAAAACCGCATGATCACGCCCCGCGCCGGCTCCGTCGTCTTCCAGAATATCAGGAAACAGTTCGGCAGCTTCACCGCCATTCACGACCTGTCGCTGACCATCGAACCCGGCCAACTCGTCACGCTGCTCGGCCCTTCCGGCTGCGGCAAGACGACGACACTGCGGATGCTCGCTGGCCTTGAACATCCAAGCTCGGGCAAAATCCTGATCGGTGGCAAGGATGTGACCATGCTGCCGGCCAACGAACGCGATGTCTCGATGGTGTTCCAGTCCTACGCGCTGTTTCCCCATATGACTTCGCTCGACAATGTCGCCTACGGCCTTGAATCCTCCGGCTTCAAAAAGAAAGAAGCTCGCGAGCGGGCCGAGGAAGGGTTGAAACTCGTTGGTCTCGCCGGCATGGGCGGACGGCTGCCCGCGGAATTGTCCGGTGGACAGCAGCAGCGCGTCGCCGTTGCCCGAGCCCTCGTGCTGGAACCACAGGTTCTGCTGCTCGACGAGCCGCTCTCCAATCTCGACGCCCGCCTGCGCCGGCAGGTCCGCACCGAAATCCGCGACCTGCAGCAGCGTCTCGGTTTTACCGCCGTCTACGTGACCCACGACCAGGACGAAGCACTGGCCGTATCCGACCGGATCGTCATCATGAAGGACGGTGTGATCGCGCAGGAAGGCTCACCACGCGATCTTTACGAGGCCCCTGCCTCGGCGTTCATTGCCGATTTCATGGGCGAGGCCAATGTGGTTGCCTGCGACGTTATCAGCGTCGATGGGGCCGACGCCACTATCCGCATCGGGGCGCTCGAACATCGGGTTCCCAGCCGCAACGCGCGGCCCGGACCGGCAAAGCTGGCAGTCCGACCGAATTCGATCACGCTCGAACCGAGATCAGGCGCCGCGTTCCCCGGCCAGATCACCCATTCCGCCTATCTTGGCGACCATGTCGAATACGAGGTAGAGACCAGCACAGGCAGGCTTTTCGTCGTCGATCCGGCCGTCGAGCGGGCCTTGGCACCGGCGACCGAAGTCGCTATCGGCTTCAAGGGACGCGGTATCGCCATCATCAACGGCTGAGCCACACGATATTACGGAAGGACTATTTCATGACATCGCAGATCTCCGGGCTTGACGTGCGCTTTACCCTGGCACAGGCCATCGCCAAAGAAGCAGGCGCTGTTGCTCTCGACTATTACAACAGGCGCGAGACGCTGGTGATCGAAACCAAGCGTGACCTGCAGGACGTTGTCTCCATTGCCGACCGCGAGGTCGAGAACCTCATTCGCGCCCGCGTCGGCGAGGTTAACCCGGGCGACGGGTTCCTAGGCGAAGAATATGGCCTCGCTCCCGGCGATTCCGGCTACACTTGGGTGGTCGATCCGATCGACGGCACCAGCCCTTTTGTCAACGGCATGCCGAACTGGTGCGTCTCCATCGCTGTGCTGCACAACAACGAGCCGGTGATCGGCGTCATCTGTGCCCCCTGCCATGACGAACTCTATGCCAGCGCTAGCGGCAAGGGCGCGACACTCAACGGCCGGGTACTGACCCTCGACCCCTCCCGCACTATCCGCAACGCGGTCACCGGCATCGGCGCCAACAACTATGTGACGCCGGCGTTTGTCGGCAAGATGGTCGAGGATCTCCTGGAAGCCGGCGGCAATTTCATCCGCAACGGCTCCGGTGCGCTGATGCTCGCCTATGTGGCGGCTGGACGGCTGGTCGGCTACTACGAGCCCTATATGCACGCCTGGGACTGCCTTGCCGGCTATTGCCTCGTCAAGGAAGCCGGCGGCTGGCATCACCCCTTTCCCGTGGAGGGTGAACAGTTGACGAAGGGTTCGCCTGTACTGGCTGCTGCGCCTGGCGCACGGGAAGACCTATTGAAGATCGCCGGTTTGCAGCATTCGGGATTAGAGGGCGTCTTTTAAGACGAGGCGGCGTTAGACGATTGTTCAACGGAGGCTCGGTGAACAAGAAGGCGCAAAATTCGCACACGATGGACATGTTCTATGGCGACGCTGACGCTGGCCGCCGTAGAGTTGGCGCGGTTAGTTTGAGAAATGTCCAAACCTCGAAAGCACTGGCGGCAGGAGCAATGCCCCCGATCGGGTCTTGCAATATCACTTCGTGTAATCCAACAATCAAGCCGATATCACGGGTCGTGAGTTCAATTCCCATCAAGGCGAAGAAGCCGTCCGGAACAGTGCCAACGCTAATTGGGGTTAAAGCTGGTAGACGACCTTGCGCCCCATATCGGCCATAGGGGCAGGTTTTACCTTCACCCAGAAGCGGGCATTATGGATCACCTGAATTTCACAGTCGCCACAAGGAGCGATTCCCCTGATCTGTGAGCGTCACGCCCGGCTCGCCCGCACGCTCAGCCACCGATCATGGGGCTTTCCGACGCACTGGCCTACCTTGCTGAAGATCCAGCCCGCGTCTGTGAGTTCGGACCGCAGGCCAGACTCGCGCCAGTACGTCTCGGCGTAATGCCGCGGTGCTGCGGCGCTGCCGTTGGTGGATACATCCTCGCCGTCGCCCTCTCTGACCGAGGCGTGCAGTCGCCCACCGGTCCGGGTCGCCTCGGCAAGCCGTCTAAGCACTGTGCCGAAATCTTCGCGCGCGACATGAATCAGGCAGGCGCAGGCCCAGATCCCATCGTAGGGTGTGCCGGGACGCTGCGGGTCTGCCATGTCATCGGTCAGCGGGTCCAACAGGTCGGCCTCGAAGCCGCTTTCGCGAAGCAGTTCGACGAAGCCCTTCGAAATGTCGGTACGCCGGACGCTAATTCCCCGCTTCTCAAGCTCAAGTGCATCTCGCCCGCCACCGCTTCCGATTTCCAGCACCCTTCCCGAGCCGCCCAGGTCGGTCACGAACGCATCGATCTCGGTCGCGACCCACTCGGGCATCGCCGCCGCCTCGGCAGCATACTCCGCCGCGACCGCATCATAGGACCGCACGGTATCCAGGTCGGTACTCATTCTAGCGCTTCTCCTCCAAAACAAGGGGCCTGATGAGCGAGAGGCTGATCATCCCGTGCGCCTTTTAAACACTTCGGCAGTTGTGACATCGCGGGCGATTTCCTTCCCTGCTTTAGCAGAAATGCGATCAGAGACACCACCGACCGAGCCAATGCTTCCGGACGGCAGTGCGCCCGCAAGCCTACCCTTTGCAGGCTCTCCAGCAAGTTCTGAAAGCTGAAGTTGCTACAGACTGGCCCAGTTGAGCAGTGTCGTGGCATCCTTGGCAGGTCAGCTTTGCACTTGGCGCCGGCCACTGTCAGGGCTTCACGAACCGATATGCAAAGCGATCGGTCTCGCCCTTGATCATGGGATCGAACACCTTGATCGCGTGTGGATCGTTCCTGTTCGCGAGCAGGGTACTTTCCGCATCCAGTACGAAGCCGGCAGCCGCCACCTCCTCGCGCACTGAGGCAGGGTCGATGCGATGCAATGACTGGGCATCACCTGTGCCGGTTCCGGCGGCGGCGGCGTGATCGACAATGACATAGAACCCACCGGGCTTTAGCCGCTCGTAGACAGCTCGATTGAAATCGGCCGCCGTCGCGCCCCTGGTCTGCATCAGCGCGGTGTGGAGATCGTGGTAGAACAGGTGCAGCCACAGGACATCTGCTGGCTGCGTGATCTCCGCCATCGCCACGAGGTCCGCTGAGAGGGCTTCGACATTTTCCCGGCCTGCCTCTTGCGCGAGCGTTCGCATGACGCCGACCGGATCGTTCTTGAAGTGCGCGACTTCGGCCGGCACGAAGCTGGTGACTCGACCTTCGGGTCCTACGATGTCGGAGAACAGGCGCGTCCAGTCACCGTCGCCTGGGTAAACGTCGATGACGGTGGCACCCGCATCAATGCGCGCAAACCGGATCAACTCGGATAGTTTGGATTGGTCGTACATCGGAATTTCCTTTGCGGTTGGGCATTATTCACCTTCGGTGAAAGCCGATGGTTGCAGAAGGCCTGCACTATGTTGCCCCGGCCGCGTCCAACTGCGAGGCTCGGGCCAGCGCTTGCGTATCGATATATTCCCGGATGCGGGTCAGTCTGCCGTCCCGGACCGTGATGACGAAGATCCAGTCGTCCTCGAACGGCTTGTTCGTGGCTTTGACCTTCCCGCTGGCGAAGCCGACGACGAGAACACGGTCTCCTTGTGCGACAAACTCCCGGGGTTCCGTGGAGGTTTCCATCGACCTGGATGCCGTCTCCAGCAAATCTGCCAGTCCCGCGTGCCCCCGGTAGGTGCCGGCCAGCGGCCAGTCCTTGCCCGGAATGATCCACTCGATATCTTCCGCGACCAGCGCCAGCAGAGCCTCCTTGTCGCTGCGGCCAATCGCGGCGAAAAAGTCTTTCACGGTCTGGATGTTTTTTTCGGTGTTCATCATTATTTCTCCATTTCGCTTGGATCGGACCGCGCTCGATCCGATCCGTGCAGCTTGGCGCTGCCGGTGGGCAGGTGGTCTTCATCAGTCGAACTTGACCAGGTCCTTGAAGATCAGATGACCCCAGTTCTTTCCGCGCGCCTGGACCAGAAGCCCGCCTTCCGAAAGCGCGCCAAGTTTGATCGGCGCGAAGCCCAGATTTTGCGCGAGTGTACCGATCTGCGCTGCGGCAGCGTCATCGTCGCTCGACAGGAACACAACTCTCCTACCGCTATGCACTGCGGGATCCTGGTCAAGGACGGCCACGATCAAATGGTTGAAGCCCTTGACCAGACTTGCACCGTAGAAGGCCTTTGCAACGAAGGCGGAAGAAGGTTGTCCTCCAAGTTCCTCCGGGGGCACGCCGTAGGCATTGGTCACATCGACGATTGTCTTCCCCTGCCAGGTGGGAAGCGTCTTCGCGACGTCCGAGTGCGCTTCGAAACGCACAGCCAGGAAGATGACGTCCGCCTTGACGGCGTCCGCCAGTGTTTTGGCAATGACCTTCGGCCCAATCGCGGCAGCCTCGGCTGCAAAACTTTCCGGGTCACGCGTGGTTGCCACGGACACTTCGATGCCATTGCGGGCGAAGGCTTTGGCCAGAGCTCGGCCGATATTGCCGAAGCCGATGATTGAGTAACTCATAATGCTTCTCCAATCCTGTGTGAATGCTGGGTCAGACCTGCGCCCAACCACCATCGACGGCGAGATCTATGCCGGTGATGTAGGAGCTTTCATCGGAGGCGAGGAACGTGAGCGCAGCCGCGATTTCCTCTGCCTTACCCCGGCGACCCATTGGGATCTGTGCAGCAAACTGGGCGACCGCCTCCTCGGCTTGCTCAGCGGTGAGGCCGGTCGTTGTCGCCAAGGCGGGGGTCTCGATCGCGCCGGGGCTCATCGTATTGACGCGGATATTGCGGTCCTTCAGCTCCTGGGTCCAAGACCGCGAGAAACTGCGAACAGCCGCCTTGCTTGCTGCGTAGGCGCTGAACGCTGGCAGCCCCATCACATTCGAGACCGAAGAGTTCAGAATGATCGATCCGCCGTCTTTGAAGATGGGAAGGGCCTTCTGCACCGTAAAGAACAGACCCTTCACGTTCACGTCGAAGGTCTGGTCAAAATGGGCCTCAGTCGCTGCCGCGAGCGGCGCGACCGTACCTGCGCCCGCGTTTGCGAAGAGAATGTCGATGTGACCGTGTTTCTCCTTCACGGTGGCGTAGAGCCGGTCCAGATCTTCCAAGCGCGAGACGTCGCCCACGACTGTTGTCACGTTTTTCCCGATAAGGGCCGCGGCCTCTTGTAAGGCTTTCTCGCGTCGCCCCATGATCACGACCTGCGCACCTTCTTCCACGAAACGCTTGGCTGTGGCCAAGCCGATCCCGCTGCTTCCGCCCGTGATGACTGCGATTTTACCTTCGAGTGCTTTCATAATATTTTGTCCTTCGTTGTGTGTGAGTTGGGCACCGAACCGCGCCGGGGTCAGAGTTGAGCCAGGCCGCCGTCGACGGCGACTTCGCTGGCGGTCATAAAGCTGCTGTCGTCCGACGCGAGGAAGGCGGCCACGGCTGCGATCTCCGCCGGGTCGGCCATGCGCTGCAGCGGGGTCATCGCGCCGTAGGCCCTCTGGCCCTCCTCTCCGAGCGCTTCCTTTGCCAGTTCGGTGGCCGTCGCCCCGGGCGACAGCACGTTGACCCGAATGCCGGTGCCCTTCAGATCCTCGGCCCAGGTCCGTGCGAGATTGCGCACGGCTGCCTTGCTGGCGCTGTAGGCGGTGAATGCGGGAGCGCCCGTGGTGCCGGCGCTCGATCCCGTCAGGATGATCGAACCGCCCAGGCCCATCAGCGGCAGCGCCTTCTGGACCGTGAAGATAGTACCCTTCACATTGGTGTCGAAGGTCTCGTCGATGTGGTGGGCGGTGATCTGGCCGAGAGGAAGCGGACTTCCGGCCCCAGCATTGGCGAAGACGACGTCGAGGCTTCCGCGCTCGGCTTTCACCGCCGCGTAGAGCCGATCCAGATCGGCCTCATCCGAGACCGAGCCCTTCACCGCGCGGGCGTTGGGTCCAAGCGCGGCCACAGCCGCATCGAGTGCTTGCTGCCGACGGCCGTAGATGAAGACGAAGGCACCTTCCTCGATGAAGCGCCTTGCGGCGGCGAGGCCGATACCGGTGGCGCCGCCCGTGATCACGGCGGTCTTTCCATTCAATCTGGTCATGTTATGCATTCCTTGTGTCGCGTCTCGGGTCATCGCTTTGCGGAGGCATCCTCCGACAGCCTCGATATGGGTTCGCCGGTGCCAGGCGGTGAGTGTGCAATCGCGCGCATCCGTGGTGCGAAAACGATCCACTTACGTGATCGAACGCAGCGACGATCATGCGCAACCCGGCCCAGTAGAGTAGACTGGTCTTCAGAAGCCGCCCCATGCGGCGCGGGAATGGACCATGATCGACTGGGATGACGTTCGCTACTTTCTTGCTGCCGCGCGTGGCGGCTCAGTGCGGGCTGCCGCCAAGAGCCTGGGAGTCAACCACGCGACCGTGCTGCGACGCATTGCTCAGCTCGAGGAGCACCTCGGGGCGCAGATGTTCGAAAAGCTGCCTTCGGGCTACCGCCCGACGGCCGCGGGCGAAGAGGTTCTGGAGTTTGCGAACCAGATGGAGGCCTCGTCGCACCAACTGGAGACGCGCGTCTTCGGACGGGATCAGAGCGTACGCGGGCTCCTGCGCGTGACGCTGCCCCCCTTCCTTGCGACACACCTTCTCATGCCGGATATCGCCGATTTTGCGCGTCTACATCCGGACATCGAGATGGAGATCGTATCGACCGGTGACGTCGTGAATCTGACCAACCGGGAGGCTGATGTGGCGATCCGGATGGTCTCCGATCGCAAGAAACTGCCGCTCAATCTTCATGGCCTGAAAGGCCCGGATCTGCTCGCGGGTGTTTATATGTCCCGCGATAGACTGGCCGCGTGGCGTGCGGGTGCGGCGGAGCCAATCAGGCCCATCGTCATCGGCGGTCAGGCTGTTCCGGACTGGTTCGACAAAGGGGACGTCCGCGCCACAGGGGTTCCGTTCAGAACGCCTGACGCCGACGCGCAGATCGCCGCGGCAAGGCAAGGGATCGGCATGACGAGACTACCCTGTTTCGTTGGAGATGCCGATCACCTGCTGGCGAGAGTTCCGGGCATCGATCTGAAATCACCTGCGACCATCTGGCTTCTCACGCAGGGGGAGGCACGCAAGACGAAGCGCGTGAGGCTTTTTACGGAATTCATATCCTACCGGCTCGCTGCGTACGCACCGCTCCTCGCCGGACGGTCCATACCGCACGGCTGACGTCCGTGCAAAACGCCAAAAATGGGCTCGGCAAGTTATATTGGAGATTGGCATTCACAACGGGGACAGGTTGCGGAGTGGCCGCTCTCCGTGCAATCAAAACGCTGGTGGACAGCCCGCTCCCGTGAAGAGGTTCGGGCGCCGCTAGGTGTACGAAAATCCCCGAGGAAGGAACGCGAGGACTCCAGTCGAACGCTATGGAGATTCTCTGATGGGTGACGAGCACGGGGACATACGACCGCACCACTGCCCAGCCATACGGACAGTTCGAACTTGCTGGCGGCTCGGAGGATGCGGGTAACCTTTTGGCGCGGATCTACAACCGATCTGGCCAGCTCGGCGTGTTTGCCCGCGTTGCGGTGTCGCTCTCCACCGTGCAAAATCTTCCGCGCGAAACCTATCCCTCGGTATGGTTATATCCCACCTTTTGCTTGATCGATTCCACCTGCGCTATCCCTTAGTTTTCTGCGCGTTGCCGACTGATTTGCGCCCGTCTGCGCCCATGGAGGATCTTATGTCGCATACAGAAACAGGCTTGGAAGCCAGAAGCGTATACTCGGCCTCTGTTATCGGTGGGGCGGCAACGGGCAGCCCGTCGGATCCCCTGCATGCTACGGTCCATGACCTGGGTAATCTGATACAAGTTGCCGTATCTGCATTGAACATCCTCTCGCGCAACGCTCATTTGGAGGCGGAGCCGAGCCTGCTGCCCATCGTCGTCAGCGCGAGAATATCTCTTCGACGCGCCGGGATGCTCGTGGAGCAGACGATGCGTCGGGCACGCGAAGGAGAGCCTTCGGTCGAACCGGTTAGCATTGCCGGCTGCCTGATAGGGTGTCGGGACCTGGTCGCAACCATCTGGCATCCCGAAATCCGGCTCGACCTGCACATCGAACCGGATCTGCCGCCCGTGATCTGCAACAGGATCGGTCTGCAAGGCGCGATCATGAACTTGCTGACCAATTCGCGCGACGCCATGCCGGATGGAGGAACTATTACACTTGCTGCCCGACGCGTGGAGAGAACCGGATGTGCGGCGGCCGTTGCAATAGAAGTCGCAGACAACGGTTGCGGCATGAGCCCGGAGACGCTGCAGCGCGCCTTCGAACCCCTCTTCACAACGAGGGCGACAGGGCTCGGCGGCTTGGGCTTGCCCGTGGTTAAGCGATTTGTCGAGGAAGTCGGAGGATGCGTTGCCGCGGAAAGCAACCTCAACGCTGGCACGCAAATCACGATGTATCTGCCTATTGCTGAACGCCAATAGCAATCGCATTGATGGACGTTTCCGGCTCCAGCGCTTGCTGATTTCCGAACGGCGCTGATGTAGTGCGCCCGACGCCGCAAATAAATGCTTGCCTAGCATAACGCGGACTATTATAGTCCGCGTTATGGCGCATATGACGGCAGGTGTGGAATACGGGTTGCATTGTCTCCTATGGTTGGCGAGCTCGCCCGAGGCGCCGCTCAGCAGTCGCGACCTGGCAGATTTTCAGGGAATTTCTCCGAGTTTTCTGGCGAAGGTATTTCCGAAGCTCGAAAAGGCGGGGATCGTATCCGCCTCCGAGGGTATCAAAGGGGGGTACCTGCTCGCAAAGCCGCCCGGAGACATCACGGTTCTGGAGGTCGTCGATGCGATCGAAGGCAGGAAACGTCTGTTCGATTGCCAGGAGATTCGAGGGCGCTGCGCGGTCTATCGCGAGCGGCCGCCGTCATGGGCGATGAAAGGCGTGTGCGCTATCCACGCGGCGATGCTGCGCGCGGAAAAAGCGATGCGGGATTCGCTCGCCAGCCAGACGCTGGCCGATATCGCCGCCGAGTTCGGTCCAAAGGCGCCGCCTGAGTTTTCCGACGACGTTCGCGATTGGTTCGCGGACCGGACGAAGGGACGGACCCGAGGTGGTGCAGCAGAGGATTGAGCGTTGTCCTGAGAAGCTGGAAGAGCAGGTCCTGTGTGGTGGTAAGAATACAACCGTGCGGCGCTGAGACGCCGGTGCAACCGCAAATGAGGATTTAATGCAGGAGATTTTCGACATGGCCTGCCACGACGTCTCTTACTCGCCGACGAGCGTGGTAGAGCCAATGAACTGCCGTGCTGGGAGTTGATCAGATGGCTACACAAGCTGTCGCTGCGGAAAGTCCGCTGGTTCTGGTCGTCGATGATGACGAAGATGTGCGCAATTCCCTTCAGGAACTGATGGAATCGGTCGGCCTCGATGTCGCCTGCTTTCCTTCACCGCGCGAGTTGATGAGCGCCGGCCTTCCCAATCGGCCGGGCTGCTTGGTGCTGGACGTCCGCATGCCGGGCGCGAGCGGACTCGACCTACAGCACCAACTGTCGACGCGTGGGGTCACGAAACCTATCGTGTTTCTCACTGGATACGGCGACATCCCGATGACTGTCCAGGCCATGAAGGCTGGAGCCGTCGATTTCCTGACGAAACCCGTGCGGGATCAGACCCTTCTGGACGCCGTTATTGCCGGTATCCAGCGCGACGTGGAGCAAAGGGCGCAGGCGGAAAACATCCAGCAGCACTCCACCCGGTTTGCGACCCTAACCCCACGCGAACGCCAGGTCCTTGGCGAAGTCGCGCGCGGGCGGCTCAACAAGCAGATCGCGTTTGAGCTCGGGATTAGCGAGATCACCGTGAAGCTCCACCGTAGCAATGTGATGCGCAAGATGCGGACTATTTCCGTCGGCGAACTCATCCGTGCCTGGGATTCACTGCCTTCCAGCTTGCGTGACAGACAGCAAGTCTGAACTTGGCCCCTGGCGTCGAGTGCCTGACGTCCATGTCCATTCTCCGCAAAGGTCTTGTCGCGAAGCACAGCGCCGGGCTTGCTGTTCTTCGTCACTTCGCAGAGCGCGTGAGACTTTCGAGCTCGTTCTACGACTCATGCGTCCATCATCGCTGCCGTACGTAACCCTCCCTCGTAAGTGGTTTGCGCGGCGGTGAGTTCAGGCAGGGCGTCTAATCACCCGATCTATCATACCTGTACTCTGGGACTAGGTGCCTGATGCCTGTGTTCGATAGGCTGGCGGCCTCCCGTAGCGCATTCTCCTGACCGGTCGAAAGGCACAAACAGGAGACATTAGATGCGCAATATTCTCAGAATTCTAGTGCTCGTCGCAGCGGTGGGCACGGCGGGGATCGCAGTCACACAGGCCGCGGAACCGCGAGCAAAGCCGACGATCGTCCTGGTGCATGGCGCGTTTGCCGAAGGGTCGAGCTGGAACGGCGTGATCGGCGTCCTTTCCAAGGACGGCTATACGGCGATCGCCGCCGCCAATCCACTTCGCAGTGTCGCAAGCGATGCTGCTGCTGTTGCAAGCGTGCTCCGCTCGATCCCGGGACCGATCGTGCTGGTCGGTCATTCCTATGGTGGGCCTGTCATCACCGAAGCGGCCAACGGAAATTCGAATGTGAAGGCCTTGGTCTACGTGGCGGCCTTTGCTCCTGAAACCGGCGAATCCAGCGTGAGCCTATCGGCAAAATTTCCCGGCAGCACCTTGGCCGATGCGTTGACGACCACTTCGCTGCCAGGCGAGGGCCAGGACCTCTACATACGGCCGGACCGGTTCCACGACCAATTCGCCGCCGATGTGCCTGAAGGCGAAGCGCAGCTGATGGCGGTCACCCAGCGTCCCATCGCGCAGACCGCATTGGCCGAACCATCGAGGGTCGCTTCATGGAAGACGTTGCCATCTTACGCGATTTACGGTTCCGCGGACCGCAACATCCCGCCGGCAGTCATGGCGTTTATGGCGAAGCGCGCAGGAGCCTTGAAGACCGTTGTCATCGAGGGCGGATCGCATGCCCTGCCGGTCTCCCATCCAAAGGAAGTTGCCTCGCTGATCGAGGAAGCAGCCTCCGCACAGTAGTGCGGGCGCGCGACCCTGCAACCACAATTTCAAACTTGAAACCAGGAGATTGAACATGAAAATCGTCGTCATCGGAGGCACAGGCCTCATTGGTTCGAAGACTGTCGAACGGCTGCGCAAGAAGGGGCACGAAGTACTCGCCGCGTCTCCGAGCTCCGGCGTAAATACCGTAACCGGAGAAGGCCTTGCCGAAGCTGTGGCCGGTGCGCAGGTCGTAGTCGATCTCGCAAACTCGCCGTCCTTCGAAGAAAAAGTCGCCATGGAATTCTTCGAAGCGGCCGGCCGCAACCTCTTCGCCGCAGAAAAGGCCGCAGGCGTTCGCCATCATGTCGCCCTCTCCGTTGTCGGCACCGATCGCATGCAGGCGATGGGATATTTCCGCGCCAAGCTGCACCAGGAAGAACACATCCAGAGTTCTGGAATTCCCTATACGATCGTCCATGCGACGCAGTTCTTCGAGTTCGTTGGGGCCATTGCCCAGTCGGCGACCGAGGGGACAAATGTTCGCGCGCCGACCGGCGCTTTCCAGCCAATTGCAGCGGACAACGTCGCCGATGCCATGGCCGATACCGCTCTGGCCGAGCCGGTTAACGGCGTGATCGAGATCGCCGGTCCGGAGCGGGCACCGATGAACGAGTTCATCGCGCGTTACCTCAAGGCGACCGACGACCCGCGCACCCTCGTGCCTGACACGCACGCTCGGTATTTCGAGGTCGAGATCGATGCCCGGACGCTGGTTCCCGATGCCGGCGCTCGCCTCGGCGCGATCCGCTTCGAGGACTGGCTGAAGTCCCCCGCCGCACAGAAGAAGTAAGCGCTCGCAAATTCCTCTCAGTCTCGCCGGCCCGAGGGCCGGCAGACGCCAGCTCAATAAGGAGACAGAAAATGATCAGGACTTTTCTCTTCGCGACGGCTCTCGTATTCGCCACCAGCCCTGCGGTCCTGGCCCACGACGACGGCGGTGATGAAAAGGTGACGGTGGTCTTCGATCAGCCACTGCCGAACGTACCCGGCAAGAGCATGAAGGGCGTGCTTGTCGAATACGCGCCAGGCGGCACATCGCCAGCCCACACCCACCCGAATTCCGCATTTATCTATGCGACTGTACTGGAGGGAGCGATCACCAGCCAGGTCAATAACGGGCCTGTTACGGTCTACCACGCCGGCGAGAACTTTTCCGAGTTTCCCGGCGATCATCATGCCCTCAGCGAAAATGCAAGCAAGACGGCGCGCGCTCGCCTGCTTGCGGTGTTCGTGGTCGATACCGATGAAACCAACCTGACGATCTACGAAAAGTAGTCCGAGTAGGGACTTGCGTCGATCCCGGGATGGCACCAACAGCGGCCGCCATCCCGAGAACGAACTATAACCATACTGACATACCCGGCTGCGCCAGCGAGCGCCGTCAGGAGGGGCCCATGCGCATCGAAAAACTCTATCCCATGACATCGGCTCGCCTGATGGTGATCAATGTCGCCACCACGCCGCAGTCTGCTGCCCGGACGCTTTCCAATCCGGGGATCGGATTGGTCGTCGTCAGCGAAACAAGTGGCAAAGCAGCGGGGGTACTCAGCAAATCTGACCTTATTCGCCATCTGACGGATCTCGAGCAGAACACCAGCATCGAGACGCTAATGAGCCGCAACATCATTTTCTGCAGCCCAACCGACGAATTGCAGGCCGCATGGCAGGTCATGGTTGAAAACCGCATCCAGAACATGCCGGTTCTCGGCGCGGACGCGAAACCGCTGGGTGTGCTTGATATTCGCGATGCCCTGAAAGTGCTCTTCGAACAGGGACAACTGCAGGAACATGTGCTGGCAAACTATATCGCCGGCATTGGTTACTGATAGCCGATATCGGGACGATCGCCATGTTTCATGCATATCTGGCTGAAATCGCCGCTGCGCCACTGGCATGGCTGATCATTCTTGGCCTGACCGGAATAGCCGTGTGGAAAGCAATCGGCCCGGTGCGTTCCAATCTGCGGCTGGTGGTGCAGATCATCTTTTTCACCGCCATGACGTCTGTCCTCGTTCTCGCAGATATTCCGCTCGGTCAATCGGAACGTTTGCGCATCGCCGACGAGCGAGCCGCTTTCATCGTCGTCGCCCAGTTGCTGTGGTGGCTTCATCTCTCATGGGCCGTCATCGGGTTTGTGCGGATCTATCTTGTTCTGGAAGGCCGGCCGCGCGAGGCCCGTTTGCTTCAAGATATCGTCGTCGGCGCGGTTTACCTGTGTGCCACGCTCGCCGCACTGGCTTTCGTTTTCGGCGCCCCGGTCGGAACGCTGATCGCGACGTCCGGCGTCATCGCCATTGCGCTCGGCCTTGCTCTTCAGAACACGCTCGGCGACGTATTTTCCGGCGTCGCTCTCAATCTCGGCCATACCTACGCGCTGGGCGACTGGATTCTCCTTGAGGACGGTACTGAAGGAAGGGTCATCGCGAGCACCTGGCGCTCGACGCAGATATTGACGGGTGCCAACAATATTGTGGTTTTACCGAACAGTGTTCTTGCGAAGCAGAAGCTGACCAATGTCAGCCGGCCCGACGAAACGCATCTGCTCAATATGATGGTGCGGGTGGTGCCGACGCACGCTCCTTCGATCGTCGAAGAGGCGATGCTGACGGTTCTGGCGGGGTGCAATTCGATCATGCGGGAGCCGCCGCCACTGGTTTCGCTAAGTGGTGTGGATGCGACAGCGCTGGAAATCCACCTTTTCTTCCGGGTGAGCAATCCGATGCTGAGAATGAAAGCGCGAAACGAGGTGATCGACCGCTTTTACCGGCATTGCAGGTCCACCGGTCTACAGCTCGCAATGCCGTCTTCTGCCATCGCCTCCGGGATTCAGTCGGATCAATCCAGGAGACCGCGAGAAGAGATCCTGGAGGAGATGCTCGATGAAAATCCGATCTTTTCCAGCCTAACCCGGCTCGAAAGAGAAAAACTGGCTCAGTCTGGCGTAGAGCGTGAATACCGCAAAGGCGATGTCATCGTCTCGCAGGGGCAGGCGCTGCCATCGATGATGATTGTCCGCACGGGGGTGATATCGATGCAGCACGACCAGCAGGAAAAGCGGCGGTTTTCCTCGGGCGACTTTTTCGGAGAGACGGGCCACTTCGCGGGAATGCAAGAAACCTACGCGCTGCAGGCGCTCACGCGGGTGACCGCTTATGAGATCGACCAGAAGAGTTTTGCGCACCTGATCGCTGACCGCCCGGCAGTAGCTGAAGAGATCTCGGCGATACTGTCCGAAAGTTCCGACGACGTCGGCCATTTGCCGTCGGCGGCGATCAAACACGAGCGGAGCGCTTCCGCTTTCTTGAAGTCGATCCGGACGATCTTCAGCACCTGAATGTCGGCCACAGGCGGAAATAAACCGAAAACACCGAAGGAAGAACGAGACAATGGTCGTGAAACTCTTTTACGCGCCTGGCGCCTGCAGCCTGGCGAGCCACATCTGCCTGATCGAGGGCAAAGCGCAATTCGAAGCCGAACGCGTTGACCTGAAGACGAAGATAACCGCATCCGGTGGTGATTTCCGCTCGGTGACCGCCAAGGGATATGTGCCGGCGCTGATCCTTGATAGTGGAGAGGTCGTCACTGAGAACGTTGCGGTGCTGTCCTATCTCGCCGGAGAACTGCCTGCCCTTGGCGTCAGCGGTGAGTTCGGGCGTATCCAACTTATCGAGGCCCTGGCGTATCTCTCGACGGAAGTCCACAAGAGCTTCGAATCTCTGTTCTCGGGCGCAGATCCGAAAGAACAATCCGGAGCTAGCGCCTCTATCACTTATCGCCTCGGGTATCTAGCCGACCGGATGCACGACGAATACCTGTTCGGCGATCGGCCGAGCGTAGCCGACTTCTATCTGTTCGTGATGATGCGATGGGCCAGAATGTTTGGTGTCGCAATTCCGACGCCGCTGTATGGACTCTATAAGCGCCTGTTGGCGCGGCCTTCGGTCCAGACGGCATTGGAAAGCGAGGGGCTGGCCATCTCCTGATGACCTCCGCGTTTCTTCCCGACATGTCACTCAGAGAGACTATGATAGGAAGTTAATCCCCACCTTGCGACCATTGCGTCTCGTTGCTGCGTGAGTTTGCTAAACACCCTCGACCACCGTCGAATTCGTATTGCCTCTCGAACCTCGCCCTATTCTTCGGCACAGGTGTTTCTGCCAGACGCTTCGATATACCATTCTCCCCAGATGGCTGTGGTGCTGTCACGCATTCAGGCGCACCACGGTGATCTCGAATGTCATGGGATCGGGGTGAGGCATGTCGAAGCTCGCGGGAATATCGGGAATGGATAGGCGCGGTGGATCGCAAGAGCCGCCCCTCACCAAAGCAGTAGAATCCGCGAAGCTGGTCGAGCGGATCACCGGCAATGCCTGGGCGACCGATGCCATTGGCAATTTTATCTATGTAACACCGGCTGCGCTTGCTCCCTTAAAAGCCAGCCTGGAAAGCCTCAATTCGTCCGGCTGGAGGCGGATTATTCACCCGGAAGATTACGACGCGGCCGCCGGGGCATGGCGTCGGTGTTTAAAGACGGGCGAGCACTATAGTGTCGAGCATCGGATGCGGCGTGCGACCGGAGTTTATGGCCAGGTGCGCAGCAGCGGCCAGCCGACATATGACGTGGATGGCGCGATCGCTGGCTGGTACGGCACGTTCATAGACATTGACGCTCCGCCGCGGACCCTCGAGGTTGAGCTGCGCGAGCGTGAACGCCAACTGCAGCAACTGATCGACTCCGTACCGGCGCTGATCTGGAGCACGATGGCCGACGGGACCCCGACTTATGTCAACAAGCCCTTCACCGAGGTCACCGGGGCCACGCTTGAGGACATCACCGCGCCGGATCGATCTGCGTCCCTCGGCGTCGTTCACCCCGAAGACAGGGCGGCGGCGCGAGAGGCGTTCCTCCGTTCCGTGGCATCAGGCACGCCCTATATCCAGAGGTATCGCCAGCATCGCGCCGACGGCAACTATCACTGGACCGAGACGCGAGCCCATCCCTTACGGGATGAAGCAGGCCTGATCGTCCAGTGGTATGGCGTGAGCTCAGACATCGATGACCTCATAGCCACTCAGGACGCGTTGCGGGAAAGCGAACAACAGCTTCAGCAGCTCGTTGAAACGCTGCCTGCTTTGATCTATTGCGCTTTGCCGGACGGCAAGCCGATCTATCGCAGCAAGCGTCTCCGCGAGTATCTCGGCCTCAACCTCGAAGAAACGGATGGTCTGGGTAAAACCCGGCTGGAGGGCACTCTCGACGCTGTGATCCATCCCGACGATCTGGTTGAGGTCAAGCGGCGGTACGCTCATTCACTAGCGACTGGCGAGCCCTATTTGCTAAGACACCGGCTGCGTCGCTTTGACGGGGTGTACCGCTGGGTAGAGACCCGGGCTTCGGCGATGCACAATGGAGACGGTGAGATCGTTCAGTGGAACGGTATCTGTCTGGATATCGAGGATCAAGTGAACGCGCGAGAGGAGCTGAGCCGCGCCCAGGAAAATCTCACGCGATCAAGCCAGGCCGCCAGCCTCGCAGAATTGTCGGCCTCAATCGCGCATGAGGTAAATCAGCCGCTTTCTGCCGTCATGAATTATTCCAGCGCATGCCAGCGATGGCTCACCGCTGGCCCGCCCAATATCGAACGCGCGCTAAAGGCGCTTGATCGCCTGGTTCAAAGTGCCAATTCCGCAGCCGATGTCGTCAGCCGAATTCGTGCCCTCTTCAAGCAATCGACGGACAAGCGCGACAGCGCTGAGCTTGGCACGGTCGTCAGACAGGCACGTGACCTGCTCGCAGAGGAGGCGGGGAGGCGGCGCATCACCATGAATGTCGAGGGCGAGAGCGGTCTTCGGCTGGTTCCGTTCGACCGGGTGCAGATTCAGCAGGTTTTGGTCAATCTCATGCGCAACGGCATGGATGCGATGGCTTCCGTTTCGAGCGAACGTGTTCTCGATATCCGGGCCTTCCGGGCAGGGGATATGGTTCGCATCGAGGTCAAGGACAGGGGTCGAGGCATCCAGTTCCCGGACAAGATTTTTGAGCCGTTCTTCACCACAAAAGACGACGGGATGGGAATGGGCCTCGCTATATCGCGCTCGATCATCGAATCGCATGGTGGCCAGTTATGGGCGGAAAAGAATGAACCGCTCGGCGCGATACTCGTTTTCACACTGCCGCTCGACGTGGCGAAGATGCCATGACCAGGTAACTGGGCCTTAGGGAGGACGGTATGAACAAACCTCTAGTAGCGATCGTCGACGACGACCCGACGGTACTTGCTTCGCTGGTTGAACTCCTGGAATCGGCGGAATTCCGAACGCGAAGCTTCCACTCGGGTGAGGCGCTGCTCGCTTACGGTCTCGAAGGCGTCGAAGTCTTGATTAGCGATATAGGGATGCCTGGCGCCGACGGTTTCGAACTTCGGGATCTCGTCAGGCAAGCAGATCCGCAGCTGCCTGTTTTCCTGATTACCGGGCGCCATGAAATTGCGGACCAGGACCGCGCCCGGGGCATTGACGGGTTTCTACGAAAGCCGTTCGATGGACACGCCCTCGTTGCGGCCGTTCGCAAAGCCCTGAGCGACCGACAAAGCTGATCCAAACGATCAAACGGCAAATTTCATTTCAGCTCGTCAAGAGAAGAGCCCTGGCCAGCAATGCCAGGTGGTGGAAATGCGGATCTGACCTCTACTTAACCTCCGGGCTTGTAAACTAAAGCCAAGGCCATCCTATCCTCTGGCGTAGGCTCTCCTCTGCCTTGACCCAATCGACCGTCCAAATGCTCCTCAATACACTTCGCCGCATGGTTCGTGCCCGGCACGTTCCAGTCCCGAAAACAGGAGCGCATCATGACGCAAGTAGAAGCAACCGCCGGTACAATGGGTCACCAGCGGACAAACACGAGCCTGGAAAACACGCAACGTGTAGGCCGACCGGCAACCCAGGAACTGGTCCCTTCTCGCTATGCGGTGAAGGTCGGCGAAATTGAAGTGCTGGTGATCAGCGACGGCGTGCTGCCTCTTCCGACGACGATGTTGGGGCACAATGCCAATCCAACGGAGCGCGCAGCGTGGCTGGACAATATGTTCCTGCCGCAGGAAGCTTTCGACTGGGCACTGAATGCGGTGGTGGTGCGCAGCGGCGCGCAGGTCATACTTATCGACGCAGGTCTGGGCCTTGATCCCGAACTGAACCTGCCGCGGGCTGGGCAGCTTGTGCAGCGACTGGAGAGCGCCGGCATCGACCTCGGCTCCGTGACCGACGTCGTGCTGACCCACATGCATATGGACCACGTTGGCGGGTTGCTCGTTGATGGTGTGAAGGAAAAGCTGCGCTCGGACCTGCGCATTCACGTGGCCGCCGCCGAGGTCAAGTTCTGGGAGGCGCCCGATTTCACGCATGTCCAGATGCCTCCCGGCTTTCCGGATGCGCTTCGTGCGGCCGCCAAACGGTTTGCCGAAGAATACCATGACCAGCTGCGACTGTTCGATGAGGAACACCAGGTGGCTCCAGGTGTCGTCGTCTCTCGCACCGGCGGCCACACTCCGGGGCACGCCGTGGTGCGCGTCGCGTCCGGCAAAGACCGACTGATGTTTGCCGGCGACGCCGTATTCGCGGTTGGCTTCGAACATCCCGACTGGTTCAACGGCTTCGAGCACGATCCCGAAGAGGCAGCTCGCGTACGGGTCAGACTTTTAAAAGAGCTGGCGGCAACAGGTGAACTGCTGGTGGCCACGCATATGCCATTCCCGTCGGTCGGGCACGTTGCGGTCGACGGAGATGCCTTCCGTTGGGTACCTGTTTTCTGGGATTACTGACCACGCGATGGCCTAGGTGCCAGTCACGCGACCGCATGCGATCCCACAGTCGATCGCATGCGGCTCTCGCGGCAGAGAGTGGACGGTGCCAATGCGCAACGTTCTCCGCAATTCTTCAAACCACAAATGCCACGAGAAGGTTATGTCCATGACTTCGAACCAAACACGGATGCTCGCTGATGTCTTGGTTCCCAGTACGCCGCTCGTCGACCGGGCGATTGAGTATGCGCGGGATATCTGTGAACCCTACCTTTTCAATCACGTGATGCGATCCTGGCTCTTTGCGGCGAAGATCGCCGAGATACAGAATTTAGCGCACGACGCCGAAGTGCTTGCAGTCGGCACATTACTACATGACATCACCCTCAACGACCGATTTGAGGGGCCTCGTCGTTTCGAAGTGGAAGCCGCCGATCTGGCTCGAAATTTTGCCACTGAAGCCGGGCTCGATGGACGGCGCGCGCAACTGATCTGGGACAGCGTCGCTCTTAACTCGACGCCTTCGATCGGGCTCTACAAGGAGGCAGAGATCGCACTTTGCACGACCGGAATCTGCTTTGATGTCGTGGGCCTCAAATACAGCCTCATTCCTTCGTCCGAGGTGCGAGCGATCATTACCGAGTTTCCCCGGCTTGGGATGAAGAAAAAAATGACCGCATGTTTTTGCCATATTGCCAAGACACAGCCGGAAACCACCTACGACAATTTTGTGCGGGATTTTGGCGAGCGGCTGGTTCCTGACTACAAGGTTCCTTCTTCGGTCGATCTTGTCGCCGCAGCCCCTTTGATGAGTGATGCGACGATATCGGTCTTCATTGATGCCGATGCTAAAGGTCGGCGAGGATTTTGGCTTCGCTAGCTATGAAGTCGCAGAATAGTCTCACCCGCATCGGGACTGTCCGCCCGAAGGCATGCAAGGCGCCGAGCGGAAGCTTCGGAAGCGCGATATCCGGAGCAAGCTCGAGGAGCGTGCCGGCCTGCAATTCGGCCGTCACTAGGCATCGCAGCAGATAGGCCGCCCCTATCCCGCTGCGCGCGGCGTGGATCATCGCAATTCCTGTATCGCAATCGACTCGCCCCTTGGGAGTGAAAACTGTACCGTCGGCAAGCCTGACAGGCTGCACCGTGCCGCCCATCGCGTAACGGACAAACGGCAAGCCGGCCAAATCTTCCATGGATTTCGGATGGCCCCATGTTTCGACAAAGGCAGGGGAGGCAACCACGATGGTCGGTAGGTCAGCCAAGCGCCGCACGATCAGATCCTCCTGCAAAGGTGTTCCGGCGCGCAGCGCTACATCATAATCCTCCCGAACCAGATTGACGAAGCGATCGGTTAGCCCGACATCGAGCTGGAGGTCCGGATAACTCTTCGCGAAAGTGCCGAATAGCTGCGGTAGCAATAGCGGAGCAAGCTCGCCCGGCATACTGATGCGCAGCCTGCCGGACGGTCCCGCCTGTGAACGGATGGCGTCATCGCTGGCATCGAGTTCTCGCAGAAGCGGTGCGACACGCTCAAAAAATACCTGCCCGTCCTGCGTTAGGGTGAGTGCTCGGGTGGAACGAAGGAAGAGCCGCGTTCCGATTTTTTTCTCCAGCCGAGCCACCCTTTTCGAGACCGCCGACGGTGTCGTGCTCAGATCGCGTGCGGCTGCCGTAAATGAGCCGGCCTCCACGGTTCGCACGAAAGCCGTCATCCCAGGCGTCTCATCCAATAGGTTTGGCATTGGCATCTCCGGGGCACAGATCATGTGCCCGATCGTGATCTAATCGCATGTCACGCAAGGATTTATCTCTGTCTCGATGGAAAAAGGAGATAATCAAATGCAACAACTCAAGGACAAGGTTGCCGTCATCACCGGCGGCAACAGTGGCATCGGTAAAGCAACTGCACTTCTCTTCGCGCAAGAAGGAGCGCAGGTGATCATCACCGGCAGACGTCAGGACGTCGTCGATCAGACGGTCGGCGAGATCGGCCATGGCGCCATCGGGTTGGTGGGCGACGTCGGCGATCTGGAACATCACAAAATGCTCGCGGAGTTGGTGAAAACCCGCTTCGGCGGTCTGGATGTCTACATGGCCAATGCAGGCGTCATCAACCTCACCGCCTCCAGCGACGTGACGCCGGACGACTACGATCGCCACTTCGCCACCAATACCCGCGGTGTGTTCTTCGGCGTGCAGGAAATTGCCCCGCTGATCCGCGATGGCGGTAATATCATCGTCACGAGTTCGCTTGCCGCGACGAAGGTTCTTCCGGACCACACTGTCTATGCTGGCTCGAAAGCTGCTGTCGCTGCCTTCGCCAAGAACTGGGCCATCGAGTTCAAGCCACGCAAGATTCGCGTGAACATCCTGAGCCCTGGACCGGTCGAAACAGCAATCCTCGGGAAGCTGGGTGTTTCGGAGGCCGATCGCCCGGCATTCGAAGATTACATGGCATCCCTCATTCCCGCAGGCCGAATGGGACGACCGGAGGAACTGGCCCGTGCCGCATTGTTTCTTGCTTCCGATGCAGGGAGCTTCGTCAACGGTATCGAACTCCATGTCGATGGCGGCATGACTCTGGCTTGAAGGAGTAACGTTATGAACGAGCAGCATAATCCCGAGATCGTCGCGTTCATCGATCGCCTGGCGGAAACGGGCAGCAATTATCGTATGGAGGAGATGGAGAACCTTTACACAGAGGATCTCGGCTTCCTTGTTTTGACAGAAGACGGCACGATTGCGCGGTTCTCCAAGCCGGAAATGTTCGCGGAATTCCGCGCAAGGCGCGATGCCGGTGAAAAGCCTCTTTCGACCGAAAAGCGGATATTGCACATCGAAGAGCAGGGCGACGAGGCGACCGCGGTTCTTTACCGACGCATGAGTGATAGCGCGTCGCCGGCGTTCTACGAGCTGCGGCTGCGGCGGGTGAATGGGGAGTGGCGAGTTTCGGGCGAGACGGTACTGCCGTGGCCTGAGCTCGCTACCGTCAAAGGGTTCCTTCCGCCGCGCGAGCACTAAACGATCGGTCATCTTGCACCCACCCGTTGCACGAAAACATGCAGCCGGCTCCCGAAGAGTCGGCTGTAGCTTTTTCTACCGGTAGCAATCCGATCTCTATTTCGCGTCATAAGACGGCACGCCGCCATTCGCCGGGTGTCAGGCCTGTATGGCGTTTGAACGCCACGCCGAAGGCGGTGAGCGTTGCATATCCCAGCGAACCCGCAATGTCGGTGATCTGCAGGAACGGGTCGCGCAGCATTGCCATCGCCTGTTCCATTCGCCTCTGGCGCAGCCATTCATGTGGCGTGAGCCCCGTGCTTTTCTTGAAGGCGCGACAGAAGTGGAAGCGCGAAAGATTGGCGGCTTCGGCGAGCGCGCCCAACGAAAAATCCCCGCCATTTTCCGAGGAAAGTCGCTCCAGCGACATGCGCAAAACTCTCGGAGCAAGCCCACCCACGGCCTTATCGGCAGCTTCGACAAAGCCGCTATGGGTCTTCACCAGATGGATGGCGATCAAACTCGCCAGTTGCTGGCGATAAAGCGCCTCCAGGTGAACCGGATCGCCGGGTGACTGAAGGATCAACTCGAGCAGTGTTGCCATGGTGTTGTCCGGCCGCGCCGTGCTTTCGTTCAGCGGCCGTGCTGCGCCTGGGGATTCTCGTGCGACACGGTCCAGAAGTTGCGGCGACAGATAAAGCTGCACGATGTCCATAGGACCGTGGATATCCCAGCGTGAACTGGAGCCGGCCGGGATGAACGTGATGCTGCCACGCCGTCCCATGCCCGTCGAATATTCCCCTCCAGACCGACGTTCCAGGCGCTGCATCGCTCCAAGATAGGTCATGATCACGTTGTCGGTCATGGGCTGCACGATCTCGTGGAATGGATTGTGCTTCCAGCGGGCGAGCCGGGTGTCGAAAGGATCTTCGATACGGAAGGTTTCCACTGGCGCAGTCCGTAGCACGCGCTGCATCTCTCGGTCCGGCGTCACGCTCGTTTCCGGGGGCTTGATGCCTGTCTCAGCCGGGCGCTGCTCATTGATGCTAAAGAGAGCCATGGGCGGTTCCTTCCAACGGGCTCGGGGACGAGTACGGGGAAGAATAAAATTCTCTCTGGATCAGGGATATCGTCTACGGGGCTATCCCGACCTGTTCCAGAGTTTAGGAACAGGGTACCAAGCGCGAAGGCCGCTCAACCGATCGAGGGGGTAGCATGTGCAAAGGCACCCCACGCCTAAGTGAAGCTGTACCCGACACAATTTTTGGTAGCAGTTATCAGTTGCAGAATGAAACGGGAAGCGGCGCCGGCGGCGGATGGCGCCGCTTCCCAGCCGACTAGCTCTTGATGAAGGCGAGCAGGTCGGCGTTGACGATCTCGGCATGTGTCGTGCACATGCCGTGTGGGAGGCCAGGATAGATTTTAAGTGTCGAGTTCTTCAGGAGCTTTGCCGAAAGGGGCGCGGCGTCGGCGACCGGTACGATCTGGTCGTCGTCGCCGTGCATGACGAAGGTAGGCACGGTGATCGCCTTCAGGTCCTCTGTGAAGTCGGTTTCCGAGAACGCCTTGATACCGAGATACTGCGCGTTGGCGCCGCCCATCATCGACTGGCGCCACCAGTTCTGGACGATGGTCTCAGTCGTCTTGGCGCCTTCACGATTGAAGCCGTAGAAGGGGCCGCTTGCGAGGTCGTAGTAGAATTGACCGCGGTTCGCGGCAAGCTGTGCGCGGAGGCCGTCGAAGACCTCGATCGGCAGGCCGCCGGGGTTGGCTTTCGTCTTGACCATGATCGGCGGCACGGCACCGATCAGCACTAGCTTTGCCACGCGCCCGTCCGGCTGACCGTGTTTGGCAACATAGTGCGCTGCTTCGCCGCCGCCTGTGGAGTGACCGATATGAATGGCGTTGCGAAGATCGAGGTGTTTGGCAACCGCCGCGAAATCTGCAGCATAGTGATCCATGTCGTGGCCATCGCTAACCTGGCCCGAACGTCCATGGCCGCGCCGGTCATGCGCGATCACGCGATATCCCTTGGCAAGGAAGAACAGCATCTGGGCGTCCCAGTCGTCAGCAGAGAGGGGCCATCCGTGATGGAAAACGAGCGACTGGGCGTCTTTGGGGCCCCAGTCCTTGTAGAAGATCTCGACGCCGTCGGGGGTGGTGACATAATTCATATCGCGGCCTTCCTTGGCGGTATTACTGACCTTGGTGGAGGTGGTTTTGGTTGCCGCAGTGGCGGGCATTGCCGCCAGAACCGGGGCAGAAAGACCAGCGATCAGCAGGCTGCGGCGGAGCGGCAACGGAGCTGCAAAAAGATGTTCTTTTGGGTTTAACTGGTCTGGGAAAGAAATTCCGATCATGGCTATCTCCGTGTTGAGTTTTTCCTCGGAGACATTCTTACATGAGACGGAAAATCATGACCTTTCAGCATTGCTGAGTGTGTTGTTGGATTGCTGTTCGTTTGATCTGACCGAATCTAAGAGGCATCTGAACCCTGCCCGATGATGCGCCGAAGCCCCAGGCGCAACGCTGTCGAAGAATGTCGTGAATGATCGATGGAGATCACCCGCTACTACACGGACGCCGCAAGCTGGAGGAAACAGCCACGACAGTGGGACTGTATCATGACATCCAAATTGAGGGGTCTAGGGTTCAGATCCTGTCAAGAGCTCCTTGTCTACCGCAGCTCGGGTACCAAGGTTCTTTCACATACAGCTCGCAAAAGTCGCGAGCTTTGATCGAGTCCGTCTGGCTCCGGATGGGACCGTTCATGTGCGAGGCGGTTGCCCATCTTCACCAGAGTTATCAGGTGGACCGGCATGTCGAAGCGATCGAGGCGATCAAGCGCCGGGATGCCGTTGCCCTGAAGGAAGCCATTCATGGCTGATATCCAGGATGGGTCCGGTCATGTCGTTCGCTAACATCTGCGCGACGTCGCGGCATCGGAAGCCGATAGCAGCGCTGACAGATCTGCGCGGTTCCAGCCGGCCGCTCATTGGGGTTGCACCGCCGTGGCACTCCGCTGGGATAACACAGCCAGCGCCGTCAGTTGAATCAGGTGATAGAGCATCAGCGGCAGAATGATAAGCGCCACTTCGGCACGGTCAAACAAGATGCCGGCCATGGGCAGTCCGGTCGCCAGGCTTTTCGTCGAGCCGCAAAACAGCAGAGCTAGGCGGTCTTCCCGCACCATGCCGGATGCGCGCCCACTTCCTTCCACGGTGGCCATCGCCACGCCTAGAAGAATGACGCAGATGGCGATCAGCAGGCCAATATGCCCCCATGACAGCAGATTCCAGATTCCTGCGACAACCCCCGCCGAAAAGGCCGAGTAGACGATCAGCAGGATCGAGCCGCGATCCACCAGCATAGTCGTCTGTTTATGACGGTTTATGAAGGCTGAAAGCCATGGTCGGACAAGCTGTCCCAGCACGAACGGCAGGAGGATTTGCTGGGCGATCTTCCAGATTGCCGCCAGCGGATCACCCGCGCCGTTGCTTGCATGCAGCACGATCGCCAGCAGCAGCGGGCAGAGCACTACGCCGACGATATTCGACAGCGACGCGGCGCAGATGGCGCCCGCGACATTGCCGCCCGCCACAGAAGTGAAGGCAATCGAACTTTGCACCGTTGAGGGCAGGCAGCCGAGATAGAGAAACCCGATGCCGATCGCCGCGGGAAACCAGGCCTGAGACAGGCCAAAGAGTCCAAAAGCAAGCACCGGAAAGAGAGCGTATGTACACAGAAGGCAACCGAGCTGGAGTTTCCAGTTGGTAAGGCCGGCCACAATTGCGGCCAAAGAAAGCTTGACCCCGTAGAGGAAAAACAGGAGTGCAATGGCCCAGAAGGTCACCCCGGAGAGGATCGTCGCAAACTGCCCCCGCGCTGGAAGAAAAGCGGCAAGCAAGACGGTCAGAAAAAGGATGATGAGGTAACGATCCAGCCCCAGGCGCTTCAGACAGTTCTCGATGGCAGTCAATGTCATGCCGTCAAGTCTCCAGATTATGAGTAAGTTTGCCAGTTTGGTGAGCGAGGCATGAGACGATGCGACCTCAGCCGGCGAGCCATTCGGCCGTAGAGAATACCCGCGCGAAGCCGGCCGAAAGGGTGGCCGCCGTCGCTTCCTTGATCGCCGCCTGTGTCGCACTTTCAGAAAGATCGGGGCAGCCCGTGGCATCGAGCAGGAAATCAACGAAGTAGTCCAAATCGTGGCCATTGCGAGCGGTCGCCTCGCAGCAGAAATTGGTCATGAAGCCGGTGACGACGATGCGGTCGATCGATTTTTCCCGCAGGATTTGGTCGAGACTGGTGCCGACAAAGCATGAATAACGCTGCTTGGTCACAGCAAGCGCTGTCGCCGGAACCATCAGTCGCGGATCGTCCTCCACCTCCTTGGTTCCGGCGACGAAGCCAAGTTCGCCCGGTTGGCCGCTGAAATCGAACATGCGGCCAGCATCCAATCCGTCGGCGCGGTGGAAGTGCCGCACGTGTACGACAAGATCACCCGATTTTTCGGCCGCGGTCAGCACTTTGTTGATGTTGGCGATCACCGCATCATTGCCAACGCAATGAAGCGGGGAGGCGCGATCGGTATAGATCTTCTGGACGTCGATAATGAGAATTGCGCGTGCCATGAAAAAAACTTTCTAAAATCTCTGAGCCATGCCGTCTTTGCGGGCATCAGACGCATCGGTCAGGGTGCGCTTTTCCAAGCGATCCACACGGCCTGTCCGCCGCCGAACGGTTCCGGCGCTTCCTCGACCTGAGGGCCGAGCGCCGCCACGTGACCGACGATCGTGCCGGAAACGCCACGCTCGGCCCGGAGCACGCCTTCGGAATGAAACACGCGGGGCGCCGAACAGAGTGAAAATCTCGTATTCCGCAATTAGATCGATACGTCTCCAAGCGCCAGAAAACAGTAGCTTGGGCACTATAGCTCCTGTGCAGGCCAATGGTTTGAATAGGGGATTTTCGGTCGGCAGCAAGGTGACCCTCAGCGATATGCTCATGATCAGGCCTCGAATGTTACGCGACCGCCGCAGACGGTCGACCCAGGGAAAAAAGTATTGATCTCGTCTTTCGGCAACGCTTCGATGTCGTCGGAAAGAATGACGAAATCGTCAAGATAACCGGGCGTAAGTTTGTCATTGCGATCCTCCGCATGCTCAAAGCCAATGGACTGAACCGTAATCTGAAGGCAACGACGATCGACCTTAACCGCAATTTCGTTGAACTGCCCATAAGTCTTGCCATCCATGCGGCGTGGCCGCGAGAACGTCTTCTAGAAAACATAATGGAATGGGGTATTGCAGCAGGTTGAGAGGCTTCCTGCAATACTATCCCTGCATCCCGCTTCGTTGGCGTATCATGCCGAATAAGTGATGCGCCCCCCACAGATCGTCTGTTGTGGCTTTACCTCCGCAATCTCGTTAGCCTCAATTCGATCAAGGACGCGGTCCCAGATAACTAGGTCTGCAACAAACCCCGGCTTCAGCATTCCCTTCCAGTCTTCTGCGAACTCAGCATACGCACCGCGCACTGTGTAGGCGTCCAGGGCCTCCATAAGCGTCTGCCGGTTGTCCGGAAGATCGTCTGTCCACGGCTTCATCGTCATGGCCGAATGCATGGAAAGCATTGGGGAGACCGGTGACACCGGCCAGTCGGTCGAGAAGATCAGATCGATGCCAGCGTCGCGCACAGCACGCCAAGCATAGGATCTGGCCCAGTTCTGTCTGCCGATGCGCGAGAGTGTCGGTTCCAGAGGCAGGCCCATTTGACCCGGGGGAACGGTCGGCTGCATGGAGGCGATAAGCTTCATCTCGGCCATCCGCGTGAGATCAGAGGGCCGAACCACTTCAATGTGCTCGATGCGATGGCGGCTGTCCCGCTTGCCATTCGCGTCTGCCGCAGCGGCATAGCCGTCGATGGTATTGGCGACAGCGCCGTCGCCGATCGCATGCACGGCGATCTGAAGGCCTCGCTTGTCCGCCTCGGTGCAGATACGGTCGAAAGTCGCCTGGTCGAAGCGGGGCTCTCCCTTCCAGCCGGGTCGGTCGGCATATTCTTCGCACATCACTGCCGTATGAGAATCGAGCACACCATCCATGAACATCTTGACGGTTCCCGAATTCAACCATTCGCCCTGAAAGTCTGACTGTAGCTGCGCTGCTTTGTCCATCTGCGCGGTGATGTCTCCGCCCGTATAGTGAAGCGGCACACGCCCGCGGCACAAAAGCCCACCTTCCGCCTCGATCTCTCGCAGGAGTTCAAGCTGATAGCGGTTTCCGTCCATGTTCTGGAAGCTCGTGATCCCGTGGGCAGCAAGATGCTGAAGCCCCCGTTTCAGAAGCTCCCGGTCATAGGCGCGCTCTTCTGGTGTTGGCGCCGGATCCGGCTCGCCGCCCGTGCTGAGACCCAGCAGGTCTCGACCGCCATTGGCGCCAAGTGCGATAACATCATCGAAGGCATAGTGCTCACGCAATTCTCCAGTGGCCAGCCGATCGTCTCCCATCACGATCTCGTTGCCGGGCGGAAGGCTTCGCCCCTGCAGAATGCCAGCTTTGGTGAGCGCGATCGTATTTGCCCAGATTGTATGATGGTCCGGCGACATCACCGCGAAGGGCCTGTCGGGAAGGATCGCATCCAGCACATGCCGGTCGACGTTACGATCTCCGCCCAGGATCGTGTAGTCGCACCCATTGGCGAGCAGCAGCGGTTCGTTCGGCCGGGACGCCGCGTAAGTTTCGACGGCTGCCTTGAAGGCCTCGAAGCCCTTCACATTGAAGAGGGAGAGCTGGTCCAACTCGCTGGATCCACCGAAAATGTGGATGTGGCTTTCGTTTATGCCGGGCGTGACAGACATGCCGTTGGCATCGATTACTTGGGTAGCGGCGCCGCGATAGGCGGCGATCTCGTCTGCGCTTCCGACCGCCAGAATCCGTCCGCCGGCAATGGCGATCGCTTCGGCGTGCGGTTGCTTCGGGTTCATCGACAGGATCCGTCCGTTCGTGACGATCATTTCTGCTGAAGCGTGCATGCTTGTCCTCTGCAATAGTTGTTCGGCTGGTCGGAGGTGGCGGAGCTTAAGCCGCTCGGGTCATGTGCTTGACGCCGCGATAGGCGGCCAAGCCCCAGGGGCCGAGCTCGCGACCGATGCCGCTCGCCTTGAAGCCGCCCCAGGCCGTGTTGGGGAAAATCAGTTGGGGCGTGTTGACCCAGACATGGCCCGCATCGATCCGTCTTGCGACCGCCTCGGCTGCATCCTTGTCACCGCCAACCACCGTGGCGGCCAGCCCGAACTCCGTGTCATTCGCCAGCGCAACCGCCTCGTCGGCAGTCTCAAAGCTGCGGATTGCCAGCACGGGGCCGAAGATTTCGTCGCGCCAGAGCGGATGGTCCGTTGGGACATCGCGATAGATCGTCGGCTGGATAAAGAAGCCACCCTGCACCGCATCCGGTGCGCCGCCTGTGATGCAGTGCAGGCCGTCGGTCTGGGCCTTGTTCAGAACAGACTTCACCTTTTCAAACTGTTCTCGAGTGGTCAACGGACCCATCTGGGCGTCTGGATTGTCGGGCCCCCCAACAGTGATCAGCTTGGTATTGGCGATCATCGCTGTTGTAAATTCATCAGCAATCGAGGCCGCCACGATGAGCCTCGACGTGGCCGAGCACATCTGGCCGCAATTAAAGAAGATCCCGGCGCTTGCGATCGCAACCGCCTGCTCGATGTCGGCATCTTCGAGAATGACGATCGGTGATTTGCCGCCGAGTTCGAGCGAGACAGGAACGATGCGGCCGGCTGCGGCTGCCATGACGCGGGTTCCCGTCGCATTCGACCCCGTAAAGGAGATCTTCCGGATCCGACGGTCTGCACAGAGGGCAGCACCGACATCGCCGCGACCGGGCAGGATATTCAGCACACCGGGTGGCAGATTAATTTCACTGGCGATGTCGCCATAAACCAGTTCGGCGAGCGTCGTGAACTCCGACGGCTTCAGGACGGCGGTGCATCCGGCGGCGAGAGCTGGTGCCACCTTCCATGCGGTGGTCACCATGGGGAAATTCCAGGCGACGATCAGCCCGACCGGCCCGAGCGGTTCGAACTGCGTGTTTCCTAAAAGGTCGGGATCGCCGAGGTCGACCGTCTGCCCCTGCTGCCCGTCGATCTTCTCAGCAAGACCGGCATAGTATTCGAACGTCGCGACCGCATCATCGACATCGATTTCCGCCTCGAAGCGCGGCTTGCCGTTGTTGAGCATCTGGAGTGCAACAAGATCCGGCTTCCGTTTCGAAAGCCCTGACGCGATGGCGCGCAGATAGCGCGAGCGCTCGGCGCCGGCCGTTGCTCTCCACGTGGTAAAGGCGCGTGCTGCAGCTTCGGCTGCCAGTGCCACCTGGTCGACCGAACCCGGAATGAGGCTGTTGAAGGTTTTCGCCCTCGACGGATCGACGCAGGCCAGGGGCGACGTGCCACCGCCGACATGCCAGCCGCCGTCGATGTAAACGGCCTTGTCTCGCTGCAGGAGGTAAGCTGGGACGTTCGTCGGCTGATAGGAATTCGTGGTCAAGGCGTGGTTCCTCCATTTCGAAAACGCGGTTGCGACAGGGGCGTCGCGTGTTCCTCGGACAACGACGTTACCGACGATGAGCGCCGAGGAGCTTTGGAAGGTCACCAAAGCGGGCAACCAGTGAAAAGATTACGATCGTGAGGAACACGAACAGGACCGAAGCCGCTGCCATCACGGGCGTGTATCCGTAGCGCAGCGAGTTGAAGATGCGCATTGGTAGCGTTTCAAGAACGGCACCCACGGTCATGTAGGCGATGAGATATTCGTTCAGCGACACGACGAACGCGAAGGCGAAGCCGGAGATCACATAGGGGCGAACGAGGGGTAAGATGATCCTCGTCAGCACCTGCCGGTCATCCGCACCAAGCATGGCAGCGGCCTCTGGAAGGCTCCGGTCGAGCGCGCTGAATCCGAGCGTCAGCGACACCAGCGGAAGCGACACCAGGAAAATCCCGTGGCTGACGACGACGGTCCAGTATTGCCCGTAAAAGCCGGACTGCGTCCAGAAGGACAGAAAGCCGAGCGCCGTGATGACCGGGGGAAGGAGGAACGGCGCAAGCCCGGCCGCAATCACTATCCTGACCCAGCCGAGCCGGTAGCGCCAGCTGAACCAGGCGATGGGGAAGGCGATAGCGACGGCGAGGGTGGCTGACAGCAGGGCGGTAATTGCGCTGTTGGATATCGAGGTCGACCAGTCGCCAGCGCCGAAGAGTTCGAGATACCAGCGCAGATTGAAACCCTGCGGCGGGAAGGTCAGCGACTTCTTCTCATTCACGGACACGCCAAGTACGACCAGCAGCGGCGCCCCCATGACGATCCCAAGGAGTGAGAAGAACAGTCGCCGGACGAAGGTCTGCGTCATATTGCCTGCTCCTTCCGACCGAACTGGATGACCGCGAGCACGATCACAAGGGTGACGACAACGAGGAACACGGCGAGTGCCGCAGCGAACGGGATGTTGGATTGCACCAGCGCCTGATCGCTGATCGCAACAGACAGGGTCCAGTGCTGCGGCCGCCCCAAGATCTGCGGCATCAGGTAAGTGCCAAGCGTGAAGACCAACAACATCAGGAAGGTGGTCACGATCGCATTACGATGCATCGGCAGTATTACGCGAAGGAAGGTCTTGAGCGGCGAGAGTCCAAGTGTGCGTGCTGCCTCCTCAATATGCGGATCGACCCTCGAGAGAATGGGGTATAGCACCAGAACGGCGTAGGGGACCGCCGTATACACCACGCCTGTCAGGAGAGCGCCAAGTCCGGGTGCATAGGACGCAGGCTTGTCGACAAGGCCAATCAGTACGAAGAAATTGCTGATCCCCGCGGTCCGCGACAACAATGTGGACCAGGCAAAGCCGATGATGGATTCTGACAGGGAGAGAACGGACAGCATGAAAATGAGCCAGCCGACCTGGGTAGATCGCGGAGCGTTCACGAGGAGATAGGAGAATGGAAACGCAATCAGGATGGAGATAGCGGCAACACCGAACGCAAGCCCAAAGGACGCGGTTACGAGCCAGAGAAAGAAGGGGCTGAGCAGGCGCTGGTAATTAGCGAGCGTGAAAGCGGTCTCGGCCGCCCCGATGCTCCTGTTCTCATAGAACGAGGTGACGATCATCGTCCCGAACGGCATGACGAAAAAAACCGTCAGGAGAAGGGCTGGAACTAGGATTGGCATATAGGCTATTAGGGATTGAGGCTGCCGGGTGTTCATGATTCACCTCAGGACCACACAGGTCGCGCTGTTCACATGAACATGCACCGGACGTCCGATCGAAAGACTGCTCTCCTGTCTCGCGGGCACGGCGACGACGAGGTCCCTCTCCATGCCGTCGACCGAAACATTCACCTCGATGCTCGCACCGAGATGCCGCGTGAAGGCAATCCGGCCCACGAGACTGCTGCTGCTTGCTTCATCCTTCAGGTTCAGGTCCTCTGGCCGCACGGAGAAGGTGAACTGGCCCACAGGCGGCGCCTGTTCGATCGTAACCGTTGCACCTGCAACCTGAACCCGACCGCCGCCAAGTGACGTTGCATCAATAAGGTTTGTCGCGCCGATGAATTCAGCCACGAAAGTGTTCGCGGGTTTTCGATACATTTCGAGTGGCGGTGCAACCTGTTGGATGACCCCGCGAGACATAAGGACAACGAGATCGGCAGTGGTCATCGCCTCCTTCTGGTCGTGGGTGACGAGAAGGGTTGTGATCCCAAGCTCCTGTTGCAGACGCTTGAGCTCTACCTGCATGGCCTCGCGCAGCTTCGCGTCAAGCGCGGACATGGGTTCATCGAGGAGAAAGAGCTTCGGCTTCAAGGCGAGCGCCCGGGCAATGGCCACCCGCTGGCGCTGTCCGCCCGAGAGCTGCATGATCGAACGTTCCGCAATTCCTGGCAGATGCACGAGATCGAGCAGCCTCTCAACCTCGCGCCTCTGAACCTCGCGAGACGCACCTCGAATGCCCAAGGCAAAGGCGATGTTGCCCCCGACGGACAAGTGCGGAAACAGCGCTAGGGACTGGAACACCATGCCGAAGTCCCGTAGGTGCGGCGGCACCTTCGTGATGTCGCGGCCATCGAGAAGGATCTGTCCCCGCGACGAAGCTTCAAGCCCCGCAATGATCCGCAAGAGGGTCGACTTGCCGCAGCCAGACGGCCCGAGCAGGCAGAGGAATTTGCCATTCTCCACATTGAGCGAGATATCGCTCAACGCGGGCACCGGGCCGTAGCTTTTGTGGATCTCGCGGATGACTAGTCCAGACATTGGCATCACTCCGGCAGCGCGCAGCGCGTCGCCTGCTACAGGTTTCGTTTTCGTTCGGAAGGCAGGGCGTTTAACCCTGCTGCATCTCCGTCCAGACCTGGTTGATGAAGTCGGTCTTGAGTGCCTGCATCTCGTAATGCGGACGCACCGGATCGATTTCGGAAGAAACCGAGTCGAACTCCTCCTTAGTGAGATCCATGGTCGAGCGTTCTACGACCGGAGCGCTGCCAAGTTTGCGTGCGAGGGTCGCCTGTGTCGAAGGCTGGGACATGTAATCCATGTAGGCATACGCGAGGTCGAGAGAGGCGGCAGCGGCTTTTGTCACCGCCCACGTGCCATAATCGTAGATCCCGCCTTCGATGGGCATGGTGGAACGGACGGGGAAGCCGTCTTTGACGGCGAGCCTGGTGACATCGTGAAAATACTGTCCCATCGGGATCTCGCCAGACTTGAGCGCCAGTTCGAACTGGGCTTCGTCGCGGTACCAGAGGCGGACGTTCGGCTTCAGTTCGCCGACCTTGGCGCAGGCTTCGCGAATGCCGTCATCCGTATCGAGATGATTGATCCCGCCGAAATAGACCTTGGCAGCGACTTCAAGAAGATACGAATTGCCGACGTTTGCCAGAAGGCCGAGGCTGTCCTCGTACTTAGGATCCCAGATGTCTTTCCAAGAGGTCGGCGCTTCCGGATAGACGTCCGTGTTCGAGACCAGGGTCACATACCAACTCGTCGCACCGATCGCGACGACCTCTCCGTCTGCGTTCTGACGCACCAGGTCGGGCTTGATGTATTTCATATTGGGAATTTTCTTCGGGTCGAGCGGCGCCCAAAGGCCGCTATTAGCCCCGCGGATGACCGGCACACCAGCCATCATTGAGATATCGACAGGAGAGGTTCCCGCCTTGGCAGCCTGTTCGAGCTGGATCAACCAGACTTCACCGGTCGGCTCGCCGACGCTCTCGATCTCGATGCCCGTTGCGGCCGTGAAGTCGGGAAAGATCTCCGCGTCGAACGTGTCCTTGAAGTAGCCGCCGTAGAGACCGACGCGCAGCTTCTTCTCCTGGGCCCGGACGATGTTCGGGAAACCGGTAATGACGGGTGCGATCGCAAGGCCCGACAGGCCCTTCAACAGGCTTCGGCGTCTGATGGAAGTGTTCGCAATGCTCTTGATTGACATGACATTCCCCTTTTATTGAAGGTTTGATTGCTGGGTATGCTGACCGATCAAGAGGACCGATTACATACGAATATGGGCTCAATTACTTCGGGAAATTTCGAACCACTTCCCCATTCCGCGCCGGTATGGTCCCTACCCATCACTGGGGAGAACCACATTTATGGTCGACAAAACACATCTCGACTCGCTGCGGGAAAAATACGCCAATGCGTCCGGCGGAGATATTTTTGATCCGGATTTCAAGGCGGTCGCGCAGTCACAATTTAAAGGTGGCGACAAGCGGAAATGGCCTTTCGCCGGTATTCCGACGCTTCTCGATGCCCGTGGGTTCCCCGAGGCGCAGGACGCTGATGACTTCGGCGGCTTGGACATCGCGCTGGTTGGGGTCCCGATGGACCTCGGCGTAACGAACCGCAATGGCACCCGCTTTGGACCCCGCGCGCTCAGAACCATCGAACGCATCGGGCCCTATGACCACGTTCTGCGAACCTCACCGCTGACAATGGCGAAGATTGCCGACATCGGCGACGTTCCCCTGACGAGCCGCTTCGATCTCGCTCAGTGCCACAAGGATATCGAGACCTTCTATCGCCGCTTGGTCGCAGCCGGTGTAAAACCGCTGAGCGTCGGCGGTGACCATTCCATCACATCGTCCATCTTGAAGGCGCTGGGTGAAAAAGAACCGGTCGGCCTGATCCACATCGACGCCCATTGCGACACCGCTGGTCCCTACGAAGGAACGAAGTTCCAGCACGGCGGCCCGTTCCGGCTGGCTGTTCTCGACGGTGTCCTGGATCCCCGACGGACGATCCAGATCGGTATCCGCGGCCCCGCCGAATATCTCTGGGAGTTCTCCTATGAGAGCGGCATGACCGTCGTCCACGCCGAAGAAGTCGGCGAAGCGAGCCTCCCGCAGATCATCGAGAAGGCGCGACGGATCGTCGGCGACCGGCCCACTTACGTATCCTTCGACATCGACAGCGTCGATCCGGGCTTTGCGCCGGGAACCGGCACGCCCGAGGTCGGCGGTCTCCTGCCACGGGAAGTGCTTCAGATCCTGCGGGGCCTTGATGGCCTCAATATCATCGGCGGAGACGTGGTCGAGGTTGCTCCTCAATACGATTCCACGACGAACACGGCGCAGATCGCGGCCCAGGTTCTGCACACGATCCTCTGCCTTATGGTGAACGCGCCCGGTGCAAGCACTAGCTGATCGAACGCTCCCAAGCCTATCGGCGGTCCGCCAGACTTCCTACCAGTGGCCTGGCCGACCTGTTCACGCGCGGCCCCGTCGAGAGGAGTTGGCCATCCGGTACCTTTGGTGCATTCTATGTCCATGAAGATTTCGGGATCAGACATTCACTTGCTCCGCGTGTTCGAATGCGTCGTCCGCAATGGCGGCATATCGGCCGCGCAAATGGAGCTCTCGCTTAGCCAGCCCACCATCTCCAACCATCTGACGGCCCTGGAGCAACGCATCGGTGTCAAGCTGTGCGAGCGCGGACGCCGAGGGTTCTCGCTTACGCATGAAGGCCGGCGTGTCTACGACATCAGTGTGGAAATGACTGGGCTGCTCGATGCCGGGTCCGCACGGCTGTCCTGCCTGAGAAGCGAGCTCGCCGGCAAGGTCAGTGTAGGAGTGGTCGATTGTCTGGCGACGGATCCGGCATTGAAGTTGGCGGACGCGATTGCCGTGCTTTCGCGCCACGCACCTGAGATCGAGCTCAACTTGAAGATCATGCGACCCAACGACATTACGAAGGCGGTCGCTTCGAACGAGTTGGACGTCGGACTTGGAGGGTCCGACATTAAGGTTGCCAGCCTTAGCTACCGGACTCTCTATCGCGAAGAGCACGCCGTCTATTGTGGTTCCAGCCATCCGCTGTTCAAGGTGCCGGACGAGCATGTCTCAGGTTCCGATTGCTACAACTATCCCTGGGTGCATCGCGGCTATTGGAACGGGATCAGGGGGCAGCGCTTCGACGATCCCATTAAGCATCGTGTGGCATTCGACATCGAAGCCGAGACGCTGTTGGTGCTGTCAGGTGCCTATCTCGGCGTGCTGCCAGTCCATTATGCGGAAACGTTTTCACGGCTGCGGCGACTGCCTCTCCAGGATGAGACCTATTTCGCCGACATCGATCTCGCCACCCGCACGGGCGAACAGGCCGCTAATGTGAACTATGTTTCCGACGCCATCCTGAGAGCGCATGGATTACATTTGTGAATCTAAATGTATCGGTTCTTTGTTTGATATTTTCCGAACCGATCCGGCCTGCAATCCTCACCCTTAACAATGCGGGATGGATTTTGAGCCGAGACAAAGCGCTCACTTTCCGCCGCTGACGTCCTCGCTGTCTGGCCCGTCCGGCCCGACATCTCGAACGGGCGCTTGGTGCAGAGGGGGAGCGACGAATGCAAAAGTGCGAAGGCAAGCTGCGCAATCTGATTTCGGTCGACAACGCCGATATCAGACTCATCAAGATTTTCATCCGCGTGGTTGAGGCAGGTGGTCTGTCCGCCGCACAGGCCGACTTGAACCTGTCCCTGTCGACCATCTCCGGAAAGATATCTGCGCTTGAGGAGAGGCTGGGCGTGACGCTTTGCAAGCGTGGCCGAAGCGGGTTCGAGCTGTCCGAAAGCGGCCGGTTGATCTTCGATGAGTGTCAGCGACTGACGGGATCGCTTGATCAATTTAGCCGGAAGGTCTCAGGCCTCAGATCGAACCTAAGCGGTAATCTTGCCGTTGGGCTTGTCGACAACACAATCACGGATCCCCTCTCGCCGCTTGCCATAACGATCGCGAAGCTCGCTGATGTTGCGCCGGCTCTCCACCTATCCATCGACACCAAATCTCCGGGCGAATTGCTGCGCGACGTCGTGTCGAGAAAGCTCGACCTTGTCGTCGGCAGCTTTCCACGGATGGCTCTCGGGCTCGCCTATATCGACCTCTACGAGGAGATGCAGAACTTCTACTGCGGTGCCGAGCATCCACTGTTTTCTGTGCCGGATGAAAACATAGGCGTCGAGGAAGCAAGGGTGCATCGGATCATCGGCCGAAATTATTGGGCTGCGCGTGACATCAAGATATTCGCCATCAGCAGCCCGCACGCGACCGTCTCCAGCATGGAGGCAGAGGCGTTTCTAATTCTATCGGGAGCCTATCTCGGCTACTTGCCGGACCACTATGCCGCTCAGTTCGTCCATTCTGGGCGTATGCGCCTCATCCGGCCAAACCTCTTTTCCTATAAGGCGAAGTTTCAGGTTGCGACGCTGGAGGACTGGAAGACCCGGCAGGGTGTCCGCACCTTTGTTGACGCCATCACAAGTACGACCCGGAAGGGGCTTGTGAGGGCCGCATGACCTCATTGACCATTCACTCTCGTACGGACCTCAACATTACCTGAGATAGATAGAACGCCGGGAAACAGGCTCAAGTCATTGTTGAGAATGGCTTCCGGTTCACTTTGACGAATCACGAAGGATCAGCCTGTCCATCTCGGTTAGAGATGCCTGCCAAGACTTCACAGAAAACAATCTCTGCATTCGAAGCTGAGGGGAAGCGCAACATGGTAAAGAAACCCATCTTCAATCTGGGCAGGGCACTGCTATTCACGACCTGCCTCGCGGCCCCCGCCGTTGAAGCGCAGGCCGATCAGTTGTTCATTTACAATTTTTCCGACTACTTCGCTCCAGACACGATCTCGAAGTTTATCGAGAAGACCGCCATCGACGCGCGCGTCGACTTCTTCGATTCGCTCGAGATCCTTGAAACCCGGCTGCTTGCCGGAGGCAGCGGATTTGATGTTGTCTTCCCGAGTGCGACCGTTGGCGAGAGACTGATCGCATCCGGTGCACTGCAGGCGATCGACAAGAGCAAGCTGAAGAACTACGGCAATCTCGACCCGAAACTTCTCAAGCTGCTCGGCGAACACGACAGCGGCAACACCTATCTCGTACCCTATATGTGGCTGACGACCGGTATTGCCTATAATAAGGCCATGGTCGAGCAACGGCTTGCCGGTGCCCCGGTTGATAGCCTCGCCATGGTGTTCGACCCGAAGATTGCCGCGAAATTCGCGGACTGCGGCATCGGTATCGTCGACGCGCCAAACGAAATCATTCCGATCGCGCTCAACTACCTCGGTCTGAATCCGTACTCCGCCAACCCGGAGGACTTGCAAAAGGCGCAGGATCTGCTCACGGCTTTGCGCCCCAACATCCGCCACATGCAGAGCGGGAAGCTGGTTGCCGACATGGCGTCGGGGCAGCTCTGCCTCGCCATCATGTGGAGCGGTGATACCGGCATTGCTGCTGCACGCGCGGGAGAGGCGAAGACCGGTCAGGAGATCCGCTACTCGCTTCCGAAGGAAGGTACGATCGTGTCCTTCGACACGATGGCCATTCCAGCGGATTCGGCCAATGTGGATCAGGCGCTGCAATTCATCGACTACATCCTGGAACCCAAGGTCGTCGCCGACATCAGCAACGCCGTCTTCCTGGCAAATGCCAATGCCGCAGCGACCCCGCTGGTGGACGAAGCCATTACCACGGATCCAAACATCTATCCGCCCGCCGAAGTGCAGGCGAAGCTCTTTAGCGACAAGTCCCTGCCGCCGCGCCAAAACCGAGAACGGACACGGATCTGGACGACCTTCCGGGCTGGCCAGTAAAGAAAAGAGAGTGAGGGGCGACATGCAGAAGCCATTTCTGACGGTCGATGGTCTGAGCAAGGCCTACGGAAACTTCATCGCCGTGAGCGGCGTATCGCTCGATGTGGGCAGGGGGGAGTTTTTCTCGCTTCTAGGGCCATCCGGCTGTGGTAAGTCCACGCTTCTCAGGATGATCGCCGGTTTTGAGAACCCGACTGCCGGTAGCGTGCTTCTTGACGGCGCCGATGTCACGGCGCTTCCCCCGGAGAAGCGGCCGACCAATATGATGTTTCAGTCCTATGCACTGTTTCCGCATCTGAGCGTGGCGAAGAATATCATCTTCGGTCTTGTCCAGGAACGCTTGCCCAAGGCCGAGATCGCAGTTCGGTTGTCCGATGTCGCAGAGAAGCTTCAGCTTGGAACTTTGCTGGAAAGGAAACCCTCCCAGCTCTCCGGCGGCCAACGCCAGCGCGCTGCTCTCGCCCGCGCGCTGGTGAAGCGGCCCAAGGTTCTATTGCTCGACGAGCCACTGGGCGCGCTCGACAAGAACCTGCGCGCCGAAACTCAGGATGAACTGGTTCGACTGCAGAAGGAACTGGGCCTCACATTCATCATCGTGACGCACGACCAGCAGGAGGCGATGACCGTGTCTTCCCGAATTGCGATCATGCAGGCAGGCCGTGTACTTCAAGTCGGCTCCCCCGAGACGGTCTATGAGGCGCCGACCTCGCGATACATCGCCAAGTTTCTCGGCGAGGCGAACATCTTCGAAGTGGCAAGTGCGATCTCCGATCAAGGGCTGGCAAGCGTCGTTCTCACCGGTTTCGAGGGGAGATACCGGGCGAGGCTTCCAGCCGGCACTTCGACCGTTGGCCCGCTATGGCTTTCCGTCCGCCCCGAAAGGGTCGAACTCGTGCGTAACGGGGAGGGTGTTCCCGGCATCGTAGAAGACATCACCTACACCGGCGCGCAGAGACGGTACCGGCTGAGGCTGGCCACAAACGCCACCCTGGACGCGGTAAAAGTAAACAGCGGAGGTGAAGACTTCCAGATCGGTGAAGCCGTCGCTGCCGGATGGGCCGGCGAGGCTGCACACCTTCTCGCGGAGTGATTGTCATGGTTACACCAAAGACCATGGGTCAGAACCAAAGACTGCTGATAATTCCGCCCTTCCTCTGGCTCGGGGTCATGTTTCTTCTGCCGACGCTGCTCGTGCTCGCCATCGCATTGTCCTCGACGCGTGTCGGCATGCCGCCTTACGAGCCGCTGTTCACCTGGGACGGCGCGATGCTGTCCATCAAGCTCAATTTCGAAAATCTCCAGTTCGTTTTTCGCGACGGGCTCTATGCGCACGCCTATCTGAATAGTCTCAAGGTAGCGGCCATCGCGACACTTCTCACGCTGCTCATAGCCTATCCACTGGCCTACGGTATTTCCTGCTGCAAGCATCCTTGGCGTTCGCTTCTGGTTTTCCTCGTCATCGTGCCGTTTTGGAGTTCTCTGCTGATCCGTGTCTATGCATGGATGGCCATTCTCAGCAATGACGGTCTTCTCAACAGTTTGCTTCTTGCGTCGGGGCTGATCGATCGACCGTTACAGATCCTGAACACGCAGACGGCCGTTTATATTGGGATCGTTTATTCCTATCTCCCTTTCATGGTTCTGCCGCTCTACTCGAACCTGGCGGACCGCGACCAGAGCTTGCTGGAGGCCGCGCGAGACCTTGGTTGCAGCCGCTTGTCCTCGTTCTGGCGCATAACGTTTCCTCTCAGTCTGTCGGGCATCGTGGCCGGATGTGCATTGGTCTTCATTCCCGTGGTTGGCGAATTCGTCGTTCCCGACCTCCTCGGGGGCGCCGACACACAGATGATCGGCCGCACGATCTGGGTCGAGTTTTTCAACAATCGTGACTGGCCGGTCGCGGCTTCTGTGACAGTGCTCCTGGTGCTGCTCCTCGTCATTCCGATCACATTGCTGCAATCCCGCCTTTCCAAGATGAGGGTCTGACCATGAGCCAGTCACGCGGTCCAAGTTGGTTCAATCGGCTGTCGATCTTCGTCGTCATGTTGTTTCTCTACCTCCCGATCTTCATCCTGGTCGTTTTCAGCTTCAACAAGTCGAAGCTCGTGACGGTCTGGGGCGGATTTTCGACGCAGTGGTACGGCGCCGCACTTTCCAATGCCGCTCTATTGGATGGTGCACGCGTCAGCTTCGTGGTGGCAGCGGTCTCTGCGACGATTGCAACCGCCCTGGGTCTCCCGGCAGCCTTGGTGATGGTCCGCATCCGGCGCTTTCGCGGGCGGCAGGTATTCATGGGGCTTCTGGCAGCACCCATGGTCATGCCCGAGGTAGTGCTGGGCGTATCCATGCTTTTGATGTTCGTTGCACTCGGGGTCGACCGGGGGCCGCTCACCATCACCCTTGCGCATGCCACCTTCACGATGTGCTTTGCGGCCGTCGTTCTTCAATCGCGACTTGCCGAACTCGACCCCTCGCTCGAAGAGGCGGCGAGGGATCTGGGGTGTCCTCCGGCGACTGCTTTCTTGAAGGTTGCTTTGCCGAACATCCTTCCGGCACTAGCATCCGCCTGGCTGCTCTCCTTCACACTGTCGCTGGATGACCTCGTCATCTCCAGCTTCACGACGGGACCGGGTGCATCGACTTTGCCGATGAAGATCTATTCACAGATCAAGTTCGGCGTGACGCCCGAGATCAATGCGGTGTCGACGATGATCCTCGGTGTGGTCGCGCTGGGGCTTCTTGCTGCCGCCTGGTCGACCAGAGGATCAGAAGCCGCGTTGCGGGGGCATTGACGATGACAATCCTGCGCCTCAACTCCAACCGAGCTGCATTGCGGATTCTCGAACTGAACCATCGGTTTTCCTCATGTGTTGCTCGAACTTCTCAGGAGCGTTCAAATGGTGATGCAATGAGCGATCGAAGCACGGCGCGTCCAAGAGCGAACTCCGCCTGTCAGAGCACTATTCGCCCAGTCCATGAGGTAATCCGGTGAAGATCCAGACCATGACACAGCAGAACTCAATCGATGTTGTTCTCGCCGGCATTGGTGCGCCGGAGCTTCCGGAAGAACGCCTCGCCGCCCGGGTCTCAGAAGTCTATGGGCTCGCCGGTACGTTTCGCCGGCTCGGAGGCGAGCGCGAGCAGAATTTCAGGCTGAGCACGGCCGATGACAGGCAATTCGTCGTCAAGATAGCATCTCTGGACGAGCCGATCGACAGTCTTGAGTTTCAGATCGAGGCGCTCGAGCATGTGGCCGCGATCGATCCCGACTTCCAGGTGCCGAGGGTCGTTCGAACCCTTGAGGGAGAGTTCATGGCCATGATGGCCGGCGAGACTGGCGAGGCGCACGTGCTCAGGGTTCTGACCTTCTTGCCGGGCCAAACTTTGCTTGACGTTATCAACGCAGAAGGCAGAAAACTGGGCGCGGAGGAACTGGTTGTTCTGGGGGCGATGAGCGGACGCCTGGCGCGTGCGCTGCAAGGCTTTCATGGGCGCGGGGCCCCAAAAACCATGCCGTGGGACTTGAAGAACGCCCCGCTACTCCTCGCCGGACTGTTGCATCAGATGCCGGACCGCATCCGTTCCATCACCAGCAATCTTCTCCCGGCGCTTTCGAACACGCTCACCGGAGCGTTGCCCAAGCTTCGCGCCCAAGTGATCTACAACGACTTCCACGAATCCAACATCATCGCCGCGTTCGATCCGTCCTTCAGCATCGCAGGCGTCATCGACTTCGGTGACATGGTCTATGGTCCTGTCGCGCAAGATCTGGCGGTGACCATCGCCTCGCTCATACACTGGAGCCCGGATCCGGTGTTTGCCGCAAGCTGCCTGGCACGTGGCTATCAGCGTTTCATGCCTCTGGAGGCGGACGATCTCGCCTTGCTGCGCGATCTGGTGCTGGCACGATTGATGCTACAGGTGGGCATCGTCGCCTATCGCGCGAACGCCAATGACGCGACGCCGCTTGACGATCTCCAGACGTTTTACATGACGGCGATCGAGCGGCTGGCTTCTGTCAGTTCCGCAGATTTCGTCGCCGGAATGCTGCCGTCCGTGGTTCCTTTCAGTCATGTCGCCCCGAAATTCTCCACCATCTCCACGCCCTCTTTGCTGAAACAGCGCGAGGCGGTGCTGGGCAAAACGTACACCTTCTACAACGAACCATTGGAACTCGTTCGAGGCCGCGGATCCAAGGTTTGGGACGCGGCGGGGAACGAGTATCTCGATTGCTACAACAACGTCGCGAATCTCGGTCATTGCCATCCCTATGTCGTGGATGCGCTCGCGCGACAGGCAAGCACGTTGAATACGAACTCCCGCTATCTGCACAGGGAGATCGTCAGGCTGGGCGAGCGTCTTTCAGCAACCCTCCCGCCACAGCTCGACACCTGGATCTTCGTCTGCACCGGCTCCGAGGCCAACGATCTTGCTGTCCGGATGGCGCGGGCGGTCAGTGGCAATGAGGGGATCGTCGTCACAGAGAACAGCTATCATGGCAACACCTCTGTCGGAGCCCCGCTGTCCCTGATCGACTATGATGCGTCGCAGAGGCCGACCTGGGTCGAGACTTTGCCGCCGCCCAACCTTTACCGGGGCCTGTATCGTCTGGGCGACAATGACGCCGGCTCGAAATATGCCGTGCATCTCGATGAAGCGGCAGGCCGGTTGGAGCAACACGGCAGGGGGCTGGCAGGAGTGATGATCGATTCGATCTTCGACGCAAACGGCGCTCTCGTGCCGCCGGCCGACTACCTCCCGAAGGTTTACACGTCCGTCAGACGCCACGGCGGTCTTACCATTGCTGACGAAGTCCAGATGGGCTTTGCCCGCTCCGGTACCCACATGTGGGGTTTCCAGGCCTTCGACGTGGAGCCCGACATCGTCACCATGGGAAAGCCGATGGGCAACGGTCATCCAATTGCTGCCGTGGTGACGCGGCGCGAGATTGCTGCGCAATTGCAGAGGAAGGGCGGATATTTCAATACCTTTGGCGGCAACACGGTATCGGCCGTGGTGGGCAATGCATGCCTCGATGTGCTCTTTGGAGAAGACCTGCAGGGGAATGCGAAGCGAAGTGGCGAGGCGCTCAGGTCTGGCCTTGAGGTACTGCAGTTGCGCCACAAGATTGTCGGCCATATCCAGGGCCGCGGCCTCTTCCTCGGCGTCGAACTGGTTTCGGACCGCGAAACCAAGGTGCCTGCGAAGCTTGCCGCCCGCTGGGTGCGCGAGCATATGAAATCTGCCGGTGTCCTCGTATCCTCGACGGGCCCGTTCGGGAATATCATTAAGATCAGACCCCCGTTGGCGTTCAGCCTTACCGATGCCGAAAGATGCTTGGAAGCTCTCGATAGAGCCCTTGGACAGGTTCCCAAGGAATTCCTGACCAGCCCTTAACCCGGACTGGTTAGCTCACTCCTTCTGTTTCCGATATAAACAATTTACGGAGCCTCTATGCCCATCTCAGATCTCGTTCATCCCGAACTCGGTTCTTATCGCAGCATGGTGGCCATGCCGGATGATTTCGATGCATTCTGGAGTTCGACTATCGCGGAAGCCCGGGCTGCGGGAGGAAAGGTCGAGATCGTCAAGGCCGAGACGTCGCTGAAGGTGCTCGAGACCTATGACGTGACATTCCCGGGCTTCGGCGGACATCCGATCAAGGGATGGCTGATCATGCCGGCAGAGCGGCAGGGGCGTTTGCCGCTCGTGGTCCAGTACATCGGTTATGGCGGCGGTCGTGGTCAGCCGCATGATCAACTGCATTGGGCCGCCTCGGGCTACGCGTATTTGCGCATGGACACGCGCGGGCAGGGCAGTGTCTGGTGTGCCGGCGATACTCCGGACCCCGTCGGATCCACGGCATCGTTTCCGGGCTTCATGACACGAGGGGTCCTCGACCGGAAGGATTATTACTACCGTCGCCTGCTGACGGACTGCGTGCGTGCGATCGACGCGATGGTGGAACTGCCCTTCATCGACAGAACCAGGATTGCGGTCTGCGGCGACAGTCAGGGCGGAGGCATGTCCATTGCCGCTGCCGGGCTTGATCCTCGGATCAAGGCTGCCATGCCGGACGTGCCTTTCCTATGCGATTTTCCGCGCGCCGTGAGAGTGGCCTTCCGTGAGCCCTACACCGAGATCGCCCAGTTCCTCGCCCAGCAACGCGACAAGAAGGATAGGGTATTCGAAACGCTCACCTATTTCGACTGCGTGAATTTCGCGAGGCGGGCCAAGGCGAAGGCGTTCTTTTCCGTCGGCATGATGGATGAGATCTGCCCGCCTTCGACCGTCTATGCGGCATACAATGGCTATGCCGGCGAAAAGGAAATAATTGAATACGACTTCAACAATCACGAGGGTGGACAGGCATTTCAGGAGCGAAAGCAGATGAAATGGCTTGGCAGCCTCTTCGATATGGTGTGATTGTTTCAATGCAGTCGAAGACAAGGCCGCACCAACTCCGTGCTGGTGCGGCCTTGCCTTGTCGGCGTTTCTAGGCAGTCGTCTTCAGTATCCCAGGGCGATCCCGTCCTTGCGCGACTCCGATGCGCCTGTCAGGGTGCCGTTTTCCCAGTCGATGTACACGACCTGTGCGCCGCCGATCGGATCTTCTGCGGGCACGATCTCGAAGCCCCGGCGGATGAGTTCGACTTGGATTTCAACCGGGACCGTATGCTCCGCCTCGACACGCGGATTCTTGCCGCCGACGGGGATCAGGCGCGGCAGGTCGATCACATCCTGCAGGTCCATGCCGTAGTCGACGACCTTGGAGATGAGATGCGCATGGCCCATGGCCTGATAGTAGCCGCCCATCACGCCGAAGGACATTTCCGTGCGCCCGTTCCGGGTCATCATGCCGGGGATGATGGTGTGGAGAGGCCGCTTTTCGGGGGCGATCATATTGGGATGCCCGCGTGTCAGCGAGAAACTCTGGCCGCGATTGTGCAGGATCACGCCCGACTCCGGTGCAACAAGCCCGGTGCCGAAGCTGTCGAAGATCGAGTTGATGAAGCTGACTGCATTGCGGTCTTCGTCGATGATCGAGATGTAGACCGTGTCGCGATGCAGCGGCATCTCGAAGTCGGGCAGCTCGGTGAGTGCTCGAGTCAAATCGATCTTCTCGGCCAGTCCGCACGCGAAGGCGGTTGAAAGCAGTTCATCGATCGGGACGTTTGCATTGGCCGGATCGGCAATCCAGGCATCGCGGGCGGCATAGGCGAGGCGGGTCGCTTCGATTTCGAGGTGCAGCCGGTCCGCCGACTGCGGCTCGAGCGTATTGTCGAAGCAAGAGAGAATGTTAAGAATGAGAAGGGCAATGATGCCCTGACCATTCGGCGGGCATTCGTGCACGGTATGGCCGCGGAACGTGGTGGTCACCGGGTCAACATACTCACCCTTGGCCTTGGCAAAGTCGTCGAGCGTGTGCAGGCCGCCATGGGCGTTCAAATGCGCCACCATGTCTTCGGCAACAGAACCGGTGTAAAAGCCATCGCGACCTTCGGCTGCGATCTTGCGGAGCGTGGCAGCGAGTTTCGGCTGGCGGTGCATTTCACCAATCCGTGGCGCCCGGCCGCCCGGCAGGAAGATGTCGGCTGCCGCCTTGTCGGCCGAGAGAAGCGCCTCTTCCTTCACCCAGTCGCGATGAACGCGAGGTGTGATGGCATAACCTTCATCGGCATAACGAATGGCAGGTGCCAGAACGTCTGCGAGCGGCAGGCGACCATAATCGGCATGTAGGCGGGTCCAGGCATCGATCGCACCTGGAATGGTGACGGCGGAGGGCGACTGACGCGGAACTTCGGTCAGGCCACGCTCCTCGAACCAGTCGATTGTGAGCGCCTTCGGGGTCCGGCCGGAGCCGTTATAGGCCAGCACGCGCTCGCCGCCCTTCGGAGCATAAAGGGCAAAACAATCGCCACCGATGCCCGTGGAGCCGGGTTCGACCACGCACTGAACGGCGCAGGCAGCTATCGCTGCATCCATCGCGTTGCCGCCAGCCTGCAGGATGTTGACTGCCGTCAGCGTGGCATAGGGGTGGGAGGTCGCAGCCATGGCCTTGGCCGAGACGGCCACCGACCGCGTCGGGTTCTCGAAATTGCGCATCCTTGTCAGTCTCCTCGTATTCTCAGTTGCACCGGTCCTCAGCTGCGGGACCGGTATGGCGTCATGCGGACTTCCAGATAGGCAAGTGCCCGGACAATCAGGAAGTTCAGAAAAAGGTAGATCGCGCCGGCAGCCAGGAAGACCTCGATCGCGCGGTAGCTTTCGGAGATAAGGTCTCGGGCAATCCCCGTCACCTCGAGCAGCGTGATGATCGAGGCAAGCGAGGTGCCTTTGACCATTAGGATGATTTCATTGCCATAGGCCGGGATTGCCTGGCGAAGCGCGATGGGAAGGATCACCAGCCGAAGGGTCAAGAGGCGCGTCATGCCGAGCGCCTGGGCGGCTTCCCCCAGTCCACGCGGAACGTTCTTGATCGCGCCGCGCAGGATCTCACTGCCATAGGCGGCGGTATTCAAGGTCAGCGCCAGGATTGCGCACCAGTAGGGTTCGCGAAACAGCCCCCAGAGCCCGATCGCCTGCAGAGAGGGGCGGAACTGGCCGAGGCCGTAATAGATCAAGAAGATCTGGACGAGCAGCGGCGTACCGCGAAACACGGCAACGAAGGTACGGATCGGCCAGACGACGAGGCGATGTTCGCCCTGTTGAGCAAGGGCCAGCAGTAGCGCCAGCGCAAAGCCCAGTAGAATGGAGGTTCCAGCCAACTTAAGGGTGAGGGAGACGCCGGAGAGAAGTTGCGGAATGATTTCCAGGAAGAAGCCAACGTCGATCATCGATGCAAGATCCCCCGAGATGTGCGGGTCTCTGCAACGCGGAAGACCTGACCGGTTATGCCGGCGATGACGAAATAGAGGGCTGCTGCGGCGATGTAGAACAGGAAGGGTTCGCGCGTGGAGCCCGCACCGATCTGTGACTGACGCATCAGTTCGACGAGGCCGATCACGGAGATCAGAGCCGAATCCTTGAGGACCAACTGCCAGACATTGCTGAGGCCGGGGATCGCGTGGCGCAGGAGTTGCGGAACGATTATGAGCCGAAGAATCTGGACGCGTGACAGCGCTAGCGCTTTTGCGGCATCGAACTGTCCCTGCTCGACGGCGAGATAGGCGCCGCGATAGACTTCGGCCTGATAGGCGCCCGAGATGACGCCGATGGCGATGATGCCGGTCGCAAGAGAGGGAAGGCCGACGAACCCGTCCGAGCCGAACTCCTTAGCAATCGCGGTCAGCGCCACGCTGCCGCCGTAGTAGAAGAGGTAGATGGTGAGGAGATCCGGAACGCCGCGGAAAATCGTGCCGTAAGCCGAGGCGAGGAATCTCGGCAGTCGTTTCGAGGACAATCCGCCGCTCGCACCCAGGGCACCGAATACGGCTCCGAGCAGAAAGCCCAGCACCGATAGCAAAACGGTCACCCCCGCTGCGCCGAGTAGGGCTGTGCCCCAGCCGCCTTCGGCGAAACCGAGCAGATAAAGTTTTTCAAGCATGCCGGGCGAAACCCCTTTATGTCCTTCATGCCGCCGGAGTTACTTGAACTCCGGCGTCATTCGGTCCGCCTTTGGTTACTTGAGCGGGGTGACGTCGGTGCCGACCCATCTCTCGGAGATGCGCTTGATCGTGCCATCCGCAATGGCCGAGTCGATGGCCGCGTTCAGCATTTCCTTGAGCTTGGTGTCTTCCTTGCGCAGACCAGCGCCGGTGCCCATGCCGAAGAGGCCGCCGACGAAGCCGGGTCCGGCGATCGTGTAGTCGGCGAATTCAGGCTTGGCGAGCGTTGCGGCGAGGGCCGTCTGCTGGGCAAAAATGGCATCGATGCGGCCGGCCGACAGGTCAAGGTCGTGTTGCTCTGTCGTCTTGTATTCACGGACCTCGACCGAATCGCCGAAGTACTTCTTGACGAAATCGAGCATGGTGGTCGCTGCCTGCACGCCGATGATCTTGCCCTTGAGCAGCGGCTTCAGCTTCTCGATGGCAGCCGTCGCTTCGGCTTCGTTACTCATGTCGAAGCGCTCGGTCGAAAGGCCAAGCTTTCCAAGCTCGCTATCCTTGGCAACGGCAAAGCCACCGGGATCGACCGCATAAGGTTGCGTGAAGTCGATGGTCTCAAGACGCTTCGGGGTGATAAACATTCCAGCCATGATGACGTCGAACTTGCCGACGGTCAGCGAGGGGATCAGGCCGTCCCAATCCTGCGCGACGAGCGTGCACTTGATCTTCATCCGGGCGCAGAGATCATTCGCAAGCTCGATCTCGAGGCCGTCGAGCTCACCGTTGGCATTCGTGAAATTCCAGGGAGCATAGGCGCCCTCAGTCGCGATCTTGATTTCTGTCGGCGCGCTCTGGGCATATGCCGCTGGGCCGAAGGTCAGTGTGGTGAGAGCAGCCGCAAGCGCGGCCATGCGACGGATCGTCATGACATTTCCTCTTCGTTGTTGAGCCGTTCGTGACGGCGGTTCCCCGTCCGTGCCGGATGTCTCCTCCGGCTGCGGACAATCTCTCAAGCTACGCTCACCGCCCGGGGCTGGCGTATTCGGCCAGAAGGCTTGGCGTCGCAATAATGTGTTCCTGCATGACAGCCTCGGCATGGCTTGGGTCGCCGGAACGCAAGGCGTCGATCAGCGTCTGATGTTCTTCCCGCGCGGACAGCGGTTTGTTAACGCAGTCGAACCAGATCCGCATGTAGGGCTCGATCACCACATGCAGGGAGGTGATCTGACGGATGAGTTTCGGGCGCTCACTGAGGTTGAAGATCACCGCATGGAACTCCTGATGGTGCGAGACCCAATCGCTACCGCCAGACTGTCCGGCACGCTCCATGCGGTCGAGCAGCCGGTCCAGTTCTTCGAAGATTTCGGTCGTCATCTTCGGTGTAGCAAGCCGAACCGCCAGTCCCTCCAGAACGGAGCGGATTTCGAAAGTCTCGTGGATTTCATCCAGCGTGAGACCTGCAACCACGCACCCGCGATTGGGGCGCAATGTCACCAGTCCATCGGCTGCGAGTCGGCGAAACGCCTCGCGAACCGGCATGCGGCTCATGCCGATTTCGGATGCGATCTCTTCTGGAATCAAGCGGTCGCCGGGCTTGTAACGGCCGATGCGCAAGGCCTGCTGCAGATGGAGATAAGCCTCCTGCTCCGCCGTTGAAGCGGGATGTACGCTAGTGGCAAAAGAACCTGACATTTTCACCTACTGGATTTTTGTATCCAATTATCCAATCATCACATTCAAATGGCGTCAAGTGCTTTCTTGCCCAAGAGTTCTCGGCTGCGATGCGGACCGATTGCCGCCCGGTCCTGGATGCTCATGATCCGATGATCCCAGTCGAAGCAGTATTCCCTGCAGGTCTCAAGAACTTCGAAGGAGCCGCTAATATACAGCGTCATTGACGTCTGCTTCGGAACCTGTGCCGCTTCGCCGAACGCCCGCCCAATAAGTGGGATCTCTGGTGAGGAGTTGCACAGAGGCTGCAGCCCTAGTTCACCTCCCGTCGACAAATACAGCAAATGGTCGGTCATTAGATCAAAAGAGGCGTTCACAATGGAAAGCCCATCTTGTGCACTAGGTTTATCCATTGCTTCCGCCAACCGCCCTTTTTATCGACTTCATCCAGAGCATGCATAGTCAGCTTTGCCCCGATCCATCGAAACGGCTCTGGCGGAATCCTTCCCGGCAGCGTACGAGCGAAATCAAGGTTGAGGTCGTCGCTCTGCTTGCCGTCGAGGATATCCAGACCCACCCGCGCGCCAAACCGCGTCGTGGTCACTCCAAAACCAGAATAGCCGCCCGCATAGACGCCTTTCCCGCCGTAGTAGCGTTGGAAGTGCACGGCTAGCCGCATTGTCAGGTCAATAGGGCCTGACCATGCGTGTGTGAACTTGACGTCTTGCAACTGGGGGAAAGTTTGAGCGAAATAGCCTGCCAGGACTTCGTAAGTACTAATTTTATGGTCCTGCTCGGGGTCTGTATTGTCGTTGAAGTAATAGCCGACACGACCACCAAAGATGATGCGGTTATCCTTCGTAAGCCGCGTGTAGTTCAACTGCGTGCGAGTGTCATACACCCCTTGGCGGTTCTTCCATCCCAGCCTTTCCATCTGTTCGGCGGTCAGAGGCTCTGTTGCAAGTACCCTGTCTCGCACCGCGGCAACCCGGCGCTTGATGTGCGGATGCCCCGCCGCCCACGCGTTGGTTGCGAACAAGACTCTACGCGCCCTGATCAACCCGTCGTGCGTGCGCACAGTTAGCGTGGCCTGGTTATCTTCCACGCCGGTCATAGGAGTATGTTCGAACAAGCGCACACCAAGTTCGAGCGCGGCGCGCTTCAGGCCCCACGCGAGTTTCGCGGGATGAACGGTACCGCTTCGCTTTCGTGACCATATTGCGCCCTGGAAGAGTGGTGAGGCGAGCTCCATTCGAGTACTCGTGCTATCGAGGCGGACGATGTCGTGCCCATGCTGCTTCGCCAGGCTAAATTCGCTATCGAGTTCGGCGAGGCCAGCCTTGTCGATCGCGACCGTCATCTCGCCAGTCCATTCGAGGTCAGCATCGATTCCAAACGCCTCGATCGTTTGTCGCCAGGCATCCAGGTTGTCCTTCCCGAGGCGCTCGAGTACATCGAGGTCAACCGGGAATATTCGAGCAGCATTCGACAGACCGTGCATTACAGAGGTAGATACAATCCCGCCTGGCCTGCCCGACGCGCCGTGGGCTACTTTACCGGCTTCAATAAGAATGACGTCTCTGTTTGGTTCGGTTTGTTTAGCGAGAATAGCCGCCCAAAGCCCGGTAAAGCCTCCGCCGACAATGAGGAGGTCAGCATCTTGGCGACCAATAAGGTGCGGCTCGGTGTTGGGAGCTGCCGGATTATCCAGCCAGAACGGATAGAGCGTTGCATCAGCAAGCGACTTCCTTAAGCGGTCCTTCAAAGCACACCTCGACAGAGCTCATGACTGCGCCGAGATTTCGGTGCGTTCCAAGTCTGCCATTGTCAGGGCTGTTGAACATCCTGGATTCTGCGTCCTTAACTTCGGACAATCGCAAACCAAGCATGTTAGCGTGATCAGAGGTTTCTACCACGATCCTGGTTCAACGCTGGTCGCTGGTTCATATCTGTTCAAGGCGGTTAGGAATATAATGTCTCCTCCGACGGCGAGAAGTCCGGCTGGGCGAGCCCCACTGCCCGATGTTAAGTTGGCAAGCGGAGTTCGTTCTGACTTTTGATTACCTCGTTTGTTTGTTGCGTGGCTATTCACTGCGGCGACGGGTGGCCATGCGGTGCTCTACATCGGCGAACTATGTGTGTGCATAGCGGTCAAAATTCTCTTCAAGACGATTTAGCCATAGCGTGTGACTGCGAGGTCAGTAGCGTCGATCTCGGGTTGCCTGCCTGAAACGAGGTCGGCGATCACTCGCGCGGAACCGGAGCTCATCGTCCAGCCGAGTGTGCCGTGGCCAGTGTTGACGAAGAGGCCGGCAATCTTCGTTGGCCCAATGACCGGGGTCCCATCCGGCGTCATCGGGCGCAGGCCCGACCAGAAGCTGGCCCTCGACACGTCACCGCCCGGGAAGAGATCGGTGACGGAATGCTGGAGCGTCAGGCGACGCGGTTCGCCCAGATCGTTGGTGTAGCCGGAGATTTCCGCCATGCCTCCGACACGGATCCGGTCGCCAAGACGCGTGATAGCAATCTTGTAGGTCTCGTCCATCACGGTGGAGACGGGCGCGTGCCTGTCGTCGGTGATCGGGATGGTTAGTGAATAGCCCTTGACCGGATACACCGGCAGACGGATACCGTGCGGGCGAACGAGAAGCGGAGAGAAGCTGCCAAGCGCCACGACGACAGCATCGGCCTCAAGTCGGCCATGGGCGGTGACAACGCCGGTGACACGTCCGCCCTCCACGTCGAGCCCGCGGATGATGCTGCCGTAGGTGAAGCGAACACCGAGGGCTGCGGCTTTGGCGGCAAGCGCACTGGAGAACTTGAAGCAGTCGCCGGTCTCGTCTTTCGGTGTCAGCAGTCCGCCGACGATCTTTTCGCGCACGTGCTTCAACGCCGGCTCGACGCGGATGCAGCCTTCTGGGTCGAGCACTTCATAGGGAATGCCATCGGCGGCGAGCGCCTTGACGTCCTTGGCAGAGGCGTCGAGTTGGGCCTGCGTGCGGAAAAGCTGCAACGTGCCCTGCATGCGCTCGTCATAAGAGATGCCGGTCTCCTCGCGCAGCGCGGCGAGCGCAACGCGGCTGTAGTCGGCGAGGCGCAGCATGCGGCTTTTGTTCAGCGCATAGCGGGCGGATGTGCAGTTGCGCAGCATCTGCGCCATCCAGCTCAGCATCGCCATGTCGATCTTGGGGCGCAGGATGAGCGGAGCATGCTCCATGAACAGCCATTTCATCGCTTTCATGGGAATACCGGGCGCTGCCCAGGGCGAGCAATAGCCGAAGGAAACTTCGCCAGCATTGGCAAAGCTGGTTTCCAGCGCCGGACCGGGCTGGCGGTCGATGACCGTGACCTCATGGCCTGCTCGCGCAAGCTGGTAGGCCGATGTGACGCCGACGATGCCGGCGCCGAGAACGATGATTTTCATGATGCCCTCGATTGAAAGAGACGGTGTCAGCGATAGGTGCGCTGGTAGCGGTTCCCGAGACCGGTCAGGATTTCGTAGGAAATGGTGTTGGCGTCGCGAGCCACGTCTTCCAGCGTCTGGTGCGGGCCTAACATCTCGACGCGGCTGCCGAGCGTGAGGCGGCCTTCCGGCAGGGCGGAGATGTCGATGGTGATGCTGTCCATGGAAATGCGTCCGATGATGGGCAGACGAAGACCGTCGCAATAGACCGCGCCACGCCCCGAAAGGCTGCGCGGCAGGCCGTCCGCATAGCCGGCGGCGATGGTGGCAAGGCGCATTTCGCCTGTGACAACATGGCTGCCGCCGTAGCCGACACGTGCGCCCGCTCGCACCGTGCGGGTTTGCACCACGCTGATGTCGAGGCTCACGACCGGCTCCAGAGGATTTACACCAACGGCGTTGGGTGCGCCGCCATAGAGGGCGATGCCGGGGCGGGCGAGCACGCCATGATAGGATCGACCGAGAAAGATGCCGCCGGAATTGGCAAAGCAGACGTCGAACTGCGGAAAGGCGGCTGCGACCAGCTGCATCTCCGCAAGCTGGCTGTCATTCTGTCCACTACCGGTATCGTCGGCACTGGCAAGGTGGCTCATCACGAACAGCACCGCGATCCTGGGTTCGGCTTTCACCAACGCGACGAGGGTGTCGCGATCCTCTGGCGGTACGCCGAGGCGCGACATGCCGGTGTCGAACTGGAGCACCGCGGGCAGGGTGTGGCCGGCCGCCTTCGCAGCACCGGCCCATTCTCGCCACTGATCGAGTGAATTGATGACCGGTACGATGCCGTGACGAGCGCAGGTGCTTTCGTTGCCCGGCTGAAGGCCGTTCAGCACGAAGATGCGGGCATCGTCGGCCAGAAGCGGGCGCAGCTGCAGCGCCTCGACGAACTGTGCGACGAAGAAGTGGCGGCAGCCCTTCGCGTAAAGGTGGGTCGCAACCCGGTCGGCGCCTAGCCCGTACGCATCGGCTTTGACCACGGCGGCGGCGCCTGCGGGGGAAACCTCTTTGACAAGTCGCTCATAATTGCGGGCGAGCGCTGTCAGATCGATCGTGAGATAGCCAGACGCGGCGCCGATCCCCTCGCTGATGTTCCGTGATGTCACGCCGTCCATACCCGTCCCCTATCCTTCATCTAAAGACTAGTGAAACGATCGTGGAATTTCCGGCCGATGAGCGCTTGATTATTGCGTTTCCGCATGATTGTTGGAAGGAAAGTTGATGTTTTGGAACAATCTGCAATGGCCTCTCTTGATACGATTGACCGCAACATCTTGCGGCTTCTCCGGCTCAATGCGCGCAGAAGCAACGCGGCCCTCGCCGCCGAAGTTGGGCTCTCGCCGTCGGCTTGCCTGAGGCGGATCAAGCTGTTAGAGGCAGGCGGTGTCATAAGAGGCTACACGGCGCTCATCGATGCAACGAATGCGGTGTCTACGATTGCCGTCATTATCAACATCACCCTTGAACGCCAGACGGAGGATTGTCTCGATCGTTTTGAGGCCGCTGCACGGAGGTATCCCGAGATCCAGGAATGTTTTTTGATGACCGGCGGCTCTGATTATCTGTTACGCGTCGAAGTGGAAAATGCCGGCGAGTTCGAACAAATACACAAGGAGATACTTTCGAAGCTTCCGGGAGTGCTTCGCATTCACTCGAGTTTTTCGATCCGCAATGTCTTGGTGACCCGGGCGAAGGCACGTCGATAGAGATCCGGAGCATTGCCCAGGTAAGGTGGTTTCGCTTGAAGGACTGTTTACTTTACACATATTTGTCTCCAGCCGGGACGAATACGGCACGGCTGGAGATGCTGTCGACGTCACAAGTCAAATGCCAAGTTTGAATTTAGCCGGCGCCTTTTGGGCATGTTGTATGCCTTTACGCCGCCATGCGACCCGCGTCCTGGTTGCGCCCGATGCGGAACTGCTCCAGGCGGCTCGTCAGGGCTCTGACCTCGCTGGCAAGTGTGTGGGTCGCCGCATTGGATTCTTCGACCATTGCAGCATTCTGTTGGGTCATCCGATCCATCTGTCCGACGGCGGTATTGATCTCTTGAAGGCTGCTGGCCTGTTCGCGCGCGGCACCCACAATGGCCTCCACGTGGCGATTAATCTCTTGGACCTCTTGCACGATCGTCTCCAACTCTTCACCGGTCTGTCCAACGAGTGAAACGCCTTCCGCAACCTGACCGCTCGACGTGTTGATGAGAGCCTTGATCTCCTTTGCTGCCTGCGCAGAGCGCTGCGCCAGCTCTCGAACTTCCTGCGCTACGACAGCGAAGCCCTTACCAGCCTCACCAGCACGGGCGGCCTCTACGCCAGCGTTAAGGGCGAGAAGGTTGGTCTGGAAAGCGATTTCGTCGATTACGCCGATGATATTCGATATGGAGTCGGCGGATCGCTCGATGGCACCCATGGCATCGACGGCGCGACGGACAACAATACCAGACTGCTCCGCCCTTTCCCGGGTTTGCGAAACTCGCGTACCAGCGGTCTCGGCACGTGACGTGGAGTCCTTTACCGAACTCGTGATTTCCGCGAGCGCCGCTGCAGTTTCCTCAACGGATGCCGCCTGCTGCTCAGTTCGACGGGCCAGATTGTCGGCGGCATTTCGAATCTCTTCGGATCCGCCATGAATTGTGTTGGCGTTCTCGGAGAATGCGAGCATGGCATCTTCGAGCGTTTCAACCGAGTGATTAAAATTGAGGCGGATTGGGTCGAGAGAAGCGGTAAAGGGTCGCCCCAAGCGAACCGTCATGTCGCCGCCTGACAGTCTCTTTAGGCCATCTGCGAGTTCGTGGACTGCAAACTCCACCTCAGCTTCCTGTGCTTCAGAAATGCGCGCACGTTCAATCCGTTCGGCTTCCTGTTGCTCACGAGACAGTTCTGTCTCGCGTTCGAGTTCAATCTTGCGCCTTCCGGCATTGCGCAGGATCTCCAGTGCGCGCGCAAGGTCGCCGATTTCGTCGTTCGTTGCGGTGTCGGACAAGGCGACGTCAAAATTGCCTCGCGCCAATTCAGTAGTCTGGCTGATGGCACCAGCGATGCGCCTGCTGAAGCGGCTCGCGACGAACCAGCCGGCAAGGCACATGACAATCGCACACGCCACGATAGTCGCAGTAGAGGTGATGATCATCCGATCCAGATCAGCCAGAACCACCGATTTTGACACTGAGACGATGACATACATAGTTGCGCCCTCAAAAGGGGTGATCCGCTTGGAAACAGAAATGTTTGGAGCGCCGCCCTGTCCAATTGTTTCGGCATAACCGGTCTCTGTTGATACCAAAGCATCCAGGGATTGGCCATTTTTGGTGTCATCGGTCAGCGGTTTTGTCAGGAGCGCAGGATCTGAATTGACGATAAACGTCTTACCAGCAGATACCAGCATGACGCTGCCAACACCCATTGGCTTTGCCGAAGCCAGGCGGGCGGCAATTGTCTCCAGGTCGAAATCCATACCCAACGAGCCCGCAGTTTTGCCATTGATGTGGAGCGGCATTGCGATGGTCGTCATTAGCAGCTTCTTGTCGCCGATCGGGTATAGATAGGGGTCAAAAAGCAGTGCTTTCCCTTGCGGTAGCGCTCCTACCACGCCGGCTAATTGGGGGTCATCGTAGCCTGGCGTAACCATGCTTCCCACCCCGGCGCCATCACGGAAGAAATAAGGCACCAATCGACCGGTCTGGTCGTGGAGTGGCTTTCCGGCGAATTCCTTGTCTCGTCCATCGAAAGCATCTGGATTCCAGACAGTGAAAGCCGCGAAGGCCAAAGGATTGTTTCCTACCGTTTCGGACAAAATGTCGTTGACGGTGGCGCGGCTCTCATTATTTGGATGCTTCTGCAGTTGCGAGAGCGTCGTCTTGAGGTCGAAGACAGTTTTATAAGCGTCGCGAAGGTCAGCTTCGACCTGAAACGCCACAGTATTTGCCTCCGTGGAGACCTTCTCGATACTTTGGTTGTAAGCGCGCTCATAGGACGTCAGGAAGAGCGCCCCTGCTACAGCAAGCGTTGATACCAAACCTAGCCCTACAATCGAGAAGGTGTTTCTGAGTGTTGCAGATCGAAACATAGGATTCCTCTTTGAAGCGGCAGGTCGCATCTGCGAAACACGCAAGAAATCAGTGACGGACGCCGGCCGTAAAGTTGCTATCGCAACTAATGTATAATCTGAAAATACTAATATGGCGTCAACGCGATCATCACACACAGCTGTCGGCCTTTCGTCGGCCGCGGCTACGCTTTTGCCTGAAGCGACAGGGAGTAAGGTCAGGTCCGCGCGAGTCGAACCGGTGGCGATGCCAGGGGTGGAGATCGTCATGCGCGATATTCTGGCTCGGGCGGGCGTTGATGTTGCCACCTGATACCCGGTGAGGGTTTTACGGGAGCTCGCCCTACTACATGATCTGCTCTGATAATCGTTCAGAGACGTATTGCTTTAGGTGCGGGGAACCACAAAAGCACCAAGTGCTGACTGTGGGTTCAAATAGCTCGGGCTTCTAGACATGATTGTCAGGCTATGCAGGGTTGCGATAGCGGATTCCAGCACAGTCACAAATCGAGGACGAGTTTGGGTGTACAAGAACGTGAACAGCAGATCGTCATGATCCTATTGCTCGCCCGCTCGTCGTCGGAAAGTAGATCGTCGTCTCGGTGGTCGGGCACACCCTCCAGGACAGCTGTCAGGCAGGTGCCGCAATAGCCTTTCTGACAGGCGCTTTCAACATGTATGCCTGCTCTGCGAACGACGTCCAGCACCGAATCCGAAGGCGGTACTTCGAGGAAAAGACCTGATTTACGAAGCTCTACTTGAAACAAGTTGTTCGTCGCCCCGACGCGGTCGTCATTCGGAGATGAAGGGGCGAAGACCTCCGAATGAAGATTAGCTTGCGTCCATCCGCGCGCCTTGCCGGTTGCGGAGACAGCATCGATTAGGCCGCGCGGCCCACAAACATACACATGTGCGTCGGCTTCCAAGCTGTTGAATAGAGATTGTATGTCCAGTCCTTGGCTCGGGTCGCCATTATCAAAGATGAACGTTGTGTTCCCGTCACCGAGTTGTTCGACTTCTTTAACCAGTGCGGCCTGGTCGCGCGTCCGGGAGCAGTAGATCAGGCGCCAGTCTCTTCCCTGCTGGTGGAGTTCCCGAGCCATTGAGATGATCGGGGTGATACCGATGCCGCCTGCGATAAGTACATGCGAGGCCCCATCTTCCACCAGAGAAAAATGGTTGGCAGGCTTTGAGATAAATAGCCTAGCGCCGTCGGTGAGTGCATGCATTTCTGTCGAGCCTCCACGTCCGGAGGCCTCATGGAGAACGGCGATGTCGTACGAGTTTGGAGTCCGCGACCGCATCAGGGAGTACTGCCGGACCGTGCCGGATGGCAAGCGAACCTGAATATGCGCTCCTGCGCTCCAGGTGGGAAGAGTCCGCTCCTTCGAGGTAAGCGTGAAAGTCTTCACGCGCTCTGTCTCCTGTCGAAGACCGACAACGACTACCTCGATCCAATGCTCGTTCATACGTTTCCTCCTCGTAAGCCCGACAGCCAGTGATCGTCTATCGTGGTATAGCGAAGGGATCGTAACGGGTTCTGGAAAGGACCCATCACGATCACTCTCTCGCACATTAATCAGAGTGCCTGCGGCCTGGCCGACACCGCTTCCATGTACCACTTTGCAAACTCAGCGATCCGGCGCTCCTGGGTGGAGTAGCGGCCGGGCTGGTATCGCGCGGAGTTCACCCCCAGCTGATTGTTTTCGGTGATCGTCTTGTCTTCGCCAAGTGTTACGTCCCAGACCCTCATCAGATCGGCTGGCTGATAGTCCTGTCCTTCCACCGCGTGCGGAGCGACCAGCCATATTGCCTCGACATCGGTCTGGTGAGCCGACTTCGGGATGAAGTGAAAGATCACTGCGTGATCGTTGTTGACGAGGACGGTGCTTATTGGATTGAAAACGCATCCTGTTTGACCGCCGTCGAAAACACCAAATTCGGTCATTAAGGGAGCAAGAGGCTTTCCATCCAGGCTTTCAGTTTTGGCATCATCCGCGATTGGCAGACGATTGCCGGACCGGAAGTAGACGCTCTCCGCATTGTCTGCGAACATGCCGACCGGATAGCCCAGACCCTCGGAATGCTCCTCCCAGCGTTTCAGCTTTTCTTGGTAGAGAATTGTGTCCTCATCGTCTCCTGATCCCGCACCTGCGCCGAATGCAAGCATTTTCATCTTGTCATGGACCGAGCAGTAGGTCGGGTGAGCGGAGTTGCAGTGGTAGCATTCAAAGAAATTCTCGACGACGAGCTTCCAGTTGGCGGCTGTCGGATAAAGTTTTCGCGCCGCTATCTTCGCGGACGCCAGACCTTGTCCGCGCAAAAGCGCGCCGAAGGGAGCGCAGAAGGTGTCAAAGTCAGGGGGAGTCCCTTTCATGAAGTTCAGGAAGATGAGGCCTTCGAACACTCGAACATGAGCTGGCGCCAAAGCGACATTTGTCGGATCGAAATCCGACGGCATGAGATGAGCACCGCGAAGCTTGCCGTTCAGGTCGTAACTCCATGAATGATAGGGGCAAGTCAAAACGCGCTTATTGCCTTCATTCTCCAGACAGATCCGTGATCCGCGATGGCGGCAGACATTAAAGAACGCATTGACGTCGCCGCTGCGATTGCGGATGACGATCACGCTTTCGGCGCCAAATTCGAAAAGAAAATAGTCGCCAGGTTTCGCAATCCGGCTCTCGTGGTCGACAAGCAGCCATTGGCTGGTCGAGAGCATTTCCATATCAGCGTTAAATGTCATTCCGGATGTGTAAAAAGACTGGGGAAGCGAGTGCCCCTCTCTCCATTCCGCAACTCCTGTCTTTGTAGATGCCATGAACCCCTCCATTTGTTTTATAGTGGTTTCATCCGTTGCTGCGCTACGCGACCGCAGGTGAAATTGGACTTGAACTGGTGACATTACAGGGACGCGACGCTAGATCAGAAGTCCAATAGCTGGTACGAAAAATACATACCTTCTGGTAGGTATGTATCAAGGGAGCTAAATTTTGGCAAGAAGAAAGTTTACTCGTGAGCAGATGATTGCAGCAGCACGAGACATTGCCCTGCACCGTGGCGCCGGCCGGGTGACATTGGAGGCGGTTGCAGAGGTCATCGGATCGACAAAGGGCGCCGTGCTCCACACCTTTCCCAACAAGCTAACGCTTTTGGAAGAGCTGCTACGTTCAATGTGCCAGGAATGGGATCGTCGTTTTGACGAGATCCAGTCTAAGACGACCGGTGATGCCTTGTCTGCCTACATTGAGACCTGGGAGCAGAGCGACCCGCAAGCGCCATCATATCTCGAGGCTGTTGCCGTGGCGAGGGCGGAAGATCCCAAGTTGCTTGAGCCAGTGAGGCAGGCCTACCAACGGTATGGAAATCTCATGCAACTCGACGGGCCTATCGCCACCGACGCATTGGTGGCCTGGATGGCATGTGAAGGTCTGGTCCTGCTTGAGCTTCTGGGACTACATCGGTTTGATCAAACCACAAAGGACGCCTTTTTCTCCCGTTTGAAAGCTATTGCGGCAGCCGACAATGGTGAAGGCAGATGAAGTCGCGTGCTAACGTATGGCCCTTTGTCAGGGCGTTGGGTAGCCGTCAACGCTTCATCAGCATCCCCAGCAAATGGATAAGTTCGGCAGAAATCTGCTCCCCAAGGTCTGCCCGCAATTTTCTATCATACTCGTTTGCACGATGGCCAAGATCGCGGAACACAGTCATTCCATGCTCAGTAAGACTGAGAAATTCTGCCCGTCGGTCATCCTTGCTCGGCGTTCGCAGGAGAAGACCTGCCGACTCAAGCGTGGAAACGGCTCGGCTAACTTTGCTCTTTTCAATATGAGAGATGTCGCAGATGTCCTTTGCCGTCATCGCGCCGAACTTGCCAAGGTTGGCCATGACGCGCCACTGCGTGCGTGTCATCCCGTAAAGATCAACATAGACCGCTTGAAATGAGCGGGAGGTTGCTTCTGCCGCCTGATTGAGCAGATAGGGGAGAAACTGCTCTAGATCGAATTCCGGGTCCGTATCGTGCTCTGCCATTCCGACTTCCAATATCCTGCCGCCCTAACGTGCCACAGGATTCGGAACAAGTCACGATTGGGGACTTGCCCTGTCTGGGTGGGCGTCGGCAAATGCCTCTAGCTTTTCTAGCCGCGCGGCGATAGCCGCAGTTTTTGGAAACTCTGCCATATCCACGTTCCAGCGCGTCGCGTTGTAAACCTGCGGAACAAGGCAGATATCGGCAAGGCTAACCACGCCGCCGTGGCAGTATTGGCTTGGGCGTTTGTTCTGGGCGAGCATGGCTTCGAAATCGGCAAGACCATCACGGATAAAATGTTTTATCCAGTCTTCAAGCGTCGTTCCGCCAAGCGAAACTGCATAACGCGCGACGCGGAGATTGCAGACCGCGTGAACCTCCATTGCAATCGCATAGGCTAGCGCCCGGATACGGGCCTTCTCCAGCAAGGCCGAGCCAAGCCAACCGGCGGAATGCGTCTCGTTGAGATACTCAAGGATGGCAAGTGATTGCGTCAGTATGACGCCGTCAATTTCGAGGGCGGGTACAAGCCCCTGAGGGTTGCATGCGAGGTAATCGGCACTGCGCTGCCCCCCTCCAAGCAAATCAACGGATACGCTTCGATAGGGCAATCCAAGCAAATTTAGGCCTATCCGCACCCTGTAGGACGCTGAAGACCGCCAATAGTCATGAAGAATCGTCTGCATCACCGTTCCTGCCTTATCATCCATCAAACTTTATCTTGACAAAGTTGTGAATGCAACTAGTTATTCGATCGATCAGAAGACCTGCTCCTTTAGGAGGAAACGATGCACCACCATCCGCTTGCCCCAGGCATGACCAGAGCACTCACAAACACGGGCCCCCATGATGGTTACATGCCCGGGTTCGGAAATGATTTTGAGACCGAAACGTTGCCCGGCGCGCTCCCTCAGGGGCAGAATTCGCCGCAAAAATGCAGCTACGGCCTCTATGCAGAGCAGCTGTCAGGAACCGCCTTCACCGCTCCGCGAGGGCAGAACGAGCGTACCTGGTGCTATCGCATCCGCCCCTCGGTCAAGCACACCGGGCGCTTTGCGAAGATCGACGTCCCTCATTGGAAGTCTGCCCCGCATGTTCTGCCTGACGTGGTCTCATTGGGTCAGTATCGTTGGGATCCAATCCCGCATGCCGCTGAAAGGCTGACGTGGGTGACTGGCATGAGAACGGTGACGACCGCCGGCGATGTGAACACGCAGACCGGTATGGCGAGCCATGTCTATCTCGTGACAGACTCGATGATCGACGAGTATTTCTACTCCGCCGATGGCGAACTCCTCGTCGTACCGCAGGAAGGCAGGCTTCGCTTCTATACGGAGCTGGGGGTGATCGATCTTGAGCCGAAGGAAATCGCGATCCTGCCACGCGGTCTGGTCTATCGAGTCGAGGTTCTGGAAGGGCCTTGCCGCGGGTTCGTCTGCGAGAATTATGGCCAGAAGTTCGACCTGCCCAATCGCGGACCGATCGGAGCCAACTGCCTGGCCAATCCACGGGATTTCAAGTGCCCGGTCGCCGCATTCGAGGATCGCGAGGCGGCTTCACGCGTTATCCTGAAATGGTGCGGTCAGTTTCATGAGACCAGCATCGGTCACTCCCCGCTCGATATCGTCGCATGGCACGGCAATTACTGCGCCTACAAGTACGATCTGCGCACCTATTCGCCCGTCGGCGCGATCCTGTTTGACCATCCCGACCCATCCATTTTCACGGTGCTGACGGCGCCATCCGGGCAGGAGGGAACCGCCAACATCGATTTCGTCCTGTTTCGCGAACGCTGGATGGTGGCCGAGCATTCCTTCCGCCCGCCGTGGTACCATAAAAACATCATGTCCGAGCTGATGGGCAACATCTACGGGGTGTACGATGCCAAGCCACAGGGCTTTGCGCCTGGTGGCATGAGCCTCCACAATTGCATGCTCCCGCACGGACCCGACCGCAACGCATTCGAGCATGGCTCGAACGAGCCGATGGTTCCGCAATTCCAGGCGGAGACCATGAGCTTCATGTTTGAAACACGCTTCCCTCAGCACCTTACGGAATGGGCGGCCAAGGACGCGCCGATGCAGGACGATTATATCGACTGCTGGGACAGTCTGGAGAAGAAGTTCGACGGCACTCCGGGCGTAAAGCCGTAAGCAGCCCACACGTTGAGGTAAACCTCCTTAGAAATGGATTTTCAGAATGCCGCTGAAACGCAGCTGGGTCGAAGGCGCCAACGATGCCGGATGTCCTTTCCCTCTCAACAATCTGCCGTGCGGTGTCTTTTCCACCGCGGACGGTGCAAGACGTTGCGGCGTAGCCATAGGCAATCGTATTCTTGATGTGACGGCACTGGAGAAGACGGGCTTGATCAGCCTGGACGGGGGGCCGCTACTCGATCAGCCCCGGTGGAATAGCGTGATGGTGGCCGGTCCCGCAGTCTGGGACGCACTGCGGGTGCAACTAACGGAACTTCTCCAAGAGGGCGCCGCGCGTCAGGGCGCGGTCGAGGCCCATTTGGCGCCGCTTGCAGGGGCCCAGTTGCATCTGCCATTCCAGGTCGTCGAGTACACCGATTTCTATGCGGGCCGGCACCATGCCTTCAACGTGGGCACTATGTTTCGAGGGGCGGAAAACGCGCTGCCGCCCAACTGGCTGCATATTCCGATCGGCTATAATGGCCGCGCCTCGTCGGTGGTGGTCTCTGGCACTGACGTGCGTCGTCCTTGGGGACAATTAAAGGGCCCCGATGATGTGGTGCCGCGATTTGCTCCGTCGCAGCGCTTCGATATCGAACTGGAAATTGGCGCGGTGGTTGGCCTGCCCTCTAAAAGTGGGCAACCCGTCACCGTGGCCGAAGCGGATGCGATGATTTTTGGATACGTGCTCCTGAACGATTGGTCGGCGCGTGACATCCAGGCATGGGAGTATCAGCCGCTTGGACCATTCCAATCGAAGGCGACTGCCACGACAATCTCGCCCTGGATCGTGATGAAGGCGGCCCTTGAGCCTTTCCGTATCTCCACACCGGTACGTGAAGTGCCGCTTCTGCCACATTTGGCGGAACCGGGGCCGCTGCTCTACGATATCTACCTCGACGTCGGCCTTACGCCTGAAGACGCCGCCGAAACCATCCTCAGCCGCACCAACTACCGGGAAATGTATTACTCGGCAGCCCAGCAGCTCGCCCATCATACAACCGCTGGCTGCCCGATGAATACCGGCGATCTTCTCGGCTCCGGTACGATTTCCGGACCGCTGAAGGAAAATCGCGGCTCCCTGCTTGAGCTGAGTTGGGGTGGCAAGGAGCCGCTCACGCTTGAGAACGGAGAGACGCGCAGCTTCCTTCACGACAACGACATCGTCACCCTGCGCGGAGTAGCGAAGGGAGACGGCTACATCATCGGTTTTGGCGATTGTACGGGACGCATTCTTCCGGCACTCGCCGACCCTTACTCACGACAAGGATAGTTCCATGGCCAAAGCATTTGCTTCGCAAGGCGACCTCGCCGACAAGACGATCAGCTTCACAGAAGTCGGGGAGGGGCTTTATGCCTTTACCGCCGAAGGCGATCCTAATTCGGGCGTCATCATCGGTGATGACAGCGTGATGATCGTGGAAGCTCAGGCCACTCCGCGTCTGGCGCAAAAGGTGATCGACTGCGTCCGCACCGTCACCGACAAACCGATCAGCCATGTTGTGCTGACGCACTATCATGCGGTGCGGGTGCTCGGGGCCAGTGCCTTCAACGCCGGCCAGGTGATCATGTCGGATGCCGCCCGCAAGATGGTGGTCGAGCGCGGGCAAGAGGACTGGGAAAGTGAATTTCAGCGCTTTCCACGCCTGTTCCAGGGACATGTGTCCATTCCGGGTCTGACTTGGCCAACAACGACCTTCAACGGCAAGATGTCTGTTTTCCTGGGCAAGCGCCGCGTCGATATCATGCAAGTCGGCCGCGCTCACACTGCCGGCGACGCCGTCATTCACGTGCCGGATCAGAATGTCATGTTCACCGGTGACATCGTCGAGGCGCACTCGGCCTGCTATTGCGGCGACGGGCATTTTGCCGAATGGGGTGCTACCCTGGAGGCAATCCGCGCCTATGACCTCGCGGCCATCGCACCGGGCCGTGGCGATGCAGTGATCGGCCGTGATGCGGTGAATGGCGCGCTCGACCGAACCAGGGATTTCGTGGACTCAACCTACAAGCCGGTGGTGCGCATTGCCGCACGCGGGGGCTCGCTCCGCGAGGCATGGGACGCTGTTCGTTCCGAGTGCGATCCGAAGTTCAAGGATTATGCCATCTACGAACATTGCCTGCCGTTCAATGTGGCGCGGGCCTATGACGAGGCGCGCGGTATCGACCATCCACGTATCTGGACAGCCGAGCGCGACATGCAGATGTGGGCAGACCTTCAAGGCTAACCGTTTCCCGGAGGAGGGATCATGAGAACTCCCGTCACGGAGCGCTACCCGCTAGCGTTCCGACTGTATCCTTACGTCAAGTCACCGGACCAGACCGCCGTAACGCCGATCAGGCACAAGGTGGTCGTCGCTGGCGGCGGGCCAGTGGGGCTTGCAACCGCACTCGATCTTGGTCTGCGCGGCGTTCCGGTTCTCGTTTGTGACGACCAAGAGGGAGTGGGGCTCGGCAGCCGGGCTATCTGCTTTGCCAAGCGAACGCTGGAAATATGCGATCGCCTTGGAGCGGGGGTGTCTATGCTGGCGAAAGGCGTGCAATGGAACATTGGAAAGGTCTTTCACGACAACAGGCTGCTCTATGAGTTCAATTTGTTGCCGGAAGACGGTCATGCCTTTCCCGCCTTTATCAATCTCCAGCAGCCGCTGTTTGAGAAGTTCCTCCATGAGGCCATCGTCAAGGCGCAGAGCCAGGGCGCGCCAATTGAGATTCGCGGCAGCAACCGTATCGACGCCGTGGTGCGGCATGAGGATCACGTAACGATCGATGTTATGACACCGGACGGTCCTTATGTGTTGGACGCGGATTGGCTAGTCGCATGTGATGGCGCTCGCTCTCCCATACGTTCCATGCTGGGTCATGGCTTTGACGGACGCGTGTTCGAGGACAACTTCCTGATTGCCGACGTAAAGATGAAGGCGAATTTTCCGACCGAGCGCTGGTTCTGGTTCGAGCCGCATTTCAAGTCGGGTGACAGCGCCCTTCTTCACAAGCAACCCGATGACATCTGGCGCATCGATTTCCAGCTTGGCTGGAATATCGATAGGCAAAAGGAACTCAAGCCGGAGAATATCAGAGCGCGCGTGAGCGCAATGCTCGGGCCAGATGTGGACTACGAGCTGGACTGGTGCTCGATCTATACATTCCAGTGTCGCCGCATGGACAAGTTCCGCCACGGGCCGGTTCTCTTTGCTGGGGACTCGGCGCATCAGGTCTCGCCCTTTGGCGCACGCGGCGCGAATTCAGGCGTGCAGGACGCCGACAATCTCGGCTGGAAGCTTGCCCTCGTGGTGCAGGGACTTGCGCCTGATACGCTGCTCAATAGCTACGACAGCGAGCGGGTCTACGGAGCGGACGAGAATATCGCGAACTCGACGCGGGCGACGGATTTCATTACCCCGAAATCAGCCATTTCAAAGCTTTTCCGCGACGCCGTGCTCCAACTCGCCGAGACCGTTCCCTTCGCGCGAACGGTCGTCAATTCCGGTCGTCTGTCCATGCCTTGTACCTACGATGGTTCTCCACTAAATGGTCCTGACGTGGCGAGCTTTCCTGCGCGAACGCGACCCGGGAGCCCCTGCCCGGACGCGCCTATCGGCGCTGACTGGTTGCTTCGCCTGCTTGGCGGCAATTTCACCCTTCTTGCTATCGATGCCGATGTTCCGACGACATTTTCCGCCTGTGGCATTGCGGTGAGCGTGCTCTCGGTCTCAGGCCGTGACAACAAGGCCCTCGGCGAACGTTATCTCGGGGATGCGACGAGCGCTGTTTACCTTATACGTCCTGATCAACACGTGGCTGCGCGCTTTGAGAGTTTCGATGCCAAGACCGTTGCAGCCGCCCTTGGCCGCGCCCTTGCAAAGGATCAAGTGGATGCTTGAGACCAAGCCAAATTTCGACCGCCCCGACGAATCCTATGCGCTTTTGATCAAGGCGCATCAGGGCCTTTCGGAAGCCGAGAGCCACGCCATGAACGCCCGTCTGATCCTCATCCTGATGAACCAGATCGGTGATCATGCAGTCATCGCCGAGGCACTCGCCCTTGCACGAAACGTGCGTGCCGCGACCTGACGGTGTTACCGGCCTTATCTGTCGGATCGGCTCGTGAAGCAGGAGCGTGGTGGCTTTGCGAGGAAGCGACCACACCAACAGGGTGGGTTCGGTCGAAGTGAGTTGGCTACTATCCCGCCCGTCATTCGCACTGTCGTTTGGCACTGCCATCCCGACATGTTGGCGTGATGCTGGCGAGTAGAACGGAAATGACGGGCCGGCGGGCCCAAGGCCGCGACAGTGTTAAAAGGGGATCGTGTGATGGAGGGAAGCATGGCGCTGCATTTTTCGCCGAGTGAAACGCGCATTGAAGAGGCGGAGATCACCCGCTTTCGGCTTTGGTGCGCGGAAAGGTTCGGCGTTTCCCTACCATCCCATGACGCTTTTCACCAATGGTCCGTCCGCCAGCGCGGCTCGTTCTGGTCGGGGCTCTGGGACTATTGTGGCGTGCAGGGCCATAAGGGCGAGACGGCTTTACTTGAGACCGGCAAAATTCTGGAGGACAGGTTTTTCCCAGAGGCCAGACTGAACTTCGCGGAAAACCTGCTCGCAAAACGCGGCGTCGACAATGCGTTGATCTTTCGCGGTGAAGATAAAGTGGCAAGCCGTTGGAGCTGGGACAGGCTCACTGAGACCGTCTCGCGTGTTCAGCAGGCCTACCGTTCACTCGGCATTGGACCAGGCGACCGCATCGCCGCCATGTTACCAAACGTGCCAGAAACGGTAGCCTGCATGCTCGCGGCAGCGTCGATCGGGGCCATCTGGTCGTCCTGTTCTCCTGATTTTGGCGAACAGGGTGTGATGGACCGTTTCGGCCAGATCGAGCCAAAACTATTCCTAGCTTGCGACGGCTACTGGTATAACGGCAAACGCATCGATGTCGGCGAGAAGGTGACGGCGCTGGAGCCACGGCTCGGCGTTCCGGTGGTTATCGTGGAGTATTGTGGCGGAGCGGAAAGCCTTGCCGCTACGCTGTCGAATGGGCGTACACTTGAGGCTTTCATGTCCTCCCATGACGCGCGCGAACCCGTCTTCGAGCAGTTGCCATTTTCCCATCCGCTGGTCATCCTGTTTTCATCGGGGACGACGGGCGTGCCGAAATGCATTGTCCACTCAGCCGGGGGAACGCTGCTTCAGCATCTGAAGGAACACCGGTACCATTGCAATCTCGGGGGCGGAGATCGACTCTTCTACTATACGACCTGTGGCTGGATGATGTGGAACTGGCTGGTTTCGGGTCTGGCGAGCGGGGCCACGCTTTGCCTCTACGATGGCTCTCCCTTTTCGCCCGATGCAAAGGTCTTATGGGATTATGCCGAAGAGGAGCAGTTTTCCATCTTCGGCACCTCGGCCAAGTATCTCGATGCCCTTGCCAAGGCAGAAGTAAAACCGCGCGAAACTCATCGGCTGGACCATCTGACCGCTGTACTGTCAACTGGATCGCCCTTGTCACCTGCCAGTTTCGACTATGTCTACCGAGACATAAAGCCCGACGTGAGCCTCGCCTCGATGTCAGGCGGCACCGATATCGTTTCCTGCTTCGTACTTGGCAATCCGGTGAAGCCGGTTTGGTCCGGGGAAATCCAGGGGCCGGGATTGGGCATGGCAGTCGAGGTGTTCGACGACCTCGGCCAGCCGCTGGCGAGCGGCAAGGGCGAACTGGTTTGCACTTGTGCATTCCCTGCGATGCCAATCGGCTTCTGGAACGACCCGGACTGCTCGCGCTTCCGCTCTGCATATTTCGAGCGCTTCGAAAATATCTGGTGCCATGGGGATTTTGCGGAATGGACCGGCCATGGCGGCATCGTGATCCATGGCCGCTCGGATGCCACGTTGAACCCGGGAGGTGTCCGGATCGGCACGGCCGAGATTTACAACCAGGTTGAGCGGATCACCGAGATCGAAAGCGCCGTCTGCATCGGGCAGGATTGGGACAACGACGTTCGCGTCGTCCTCTTCGTCAAGCTCCGCAGCGGCGTGACGCTCGACGCGGCCCTGACGCAAAAAATCAAGCAGCAGATCAGAACCGGGGCCTCACCACGGCACGTGCCAGCAAAGATTATCGCCGTTGCCGATATTCCGATGACCAAGACCGGCAAGGTGGTCGAGCTTGCGGTGCGCGAGGTTGTGCATGGGCGGCCAGTCAAGAATCAAGAAGCGCTGGCTAATCCGCAGGCCCTTCTCCTCTACGCAGGTCTGGCGGAGCTGGCAGGCTGAGACCGGAGGTGATCCCCTGCTGCGGCTCGCGTCCCGTTTGTCTCATAGACAAAGGCTCGTGCTGCTAAGGCTTGATTTCGAAGCCCTGCTTTCCGTGACGCATGCCTTAGAATTTCTTTGATAGCCTCGGTAACCGGGAGGTCCAGCCTCCCGGTTACCGAGAATGATCAGTTTTGCGTGGACTTCAGCCCTGCATCGAGAGCATCAAGAATACGCGTGACATCGGCCTTCGAAATGATCAGCGTCGGCGACAAGATGATGTTGTTGCCCGACGTGCGGATCATCACGCCGGCGTCATAGGCGCCCTGATAGACCTTGCCCACGACATCTTTCCCGGCTGGCGTCTTATCGTCCCTGTTGGCGACCAGTTCGAGCGCGCACATCAGACCCTTGCCGCGTACATCGCCGATGATGGGGTATCGGGCCTGCAAATCCTTCAGGCCATCGAGCAGTTCCACACCGCGCGCAGCGGCATTCGGGGGAAGATCCTGCTTGATCGTCTCGGCAAGGCAGGCGATGGCCGCCGCGGCGCCAACAGGGTGACCGGAGTAGGTATAGCCATGACCGATGTTCCCCATGGCTGTACGGTCAGCTTCGAAAGCGTCCGCGATGCGACTGCCGATCATAACAGCGCCGAAAGGGAAGTAGCCATTGGTGATGGCCTTCGCCGTGCACATCATGTCCGGCTGAACGCCCCAGAGCCGACTTCCAGACCACGCACCGGTGCGGCCGAAGGCAGTGATGACCTCATCGGCGATCAGCAGGATTCCGTTTTTGTCACAGAGCGCGCGCAGCCCAGGCATCAAGCTCTCATGTGGAACGATGACGCCTCCGGCGCCAAGTACGGGCTCCATGATGAGGGCAGCAATAGTGTCCGCGCCATTAAAGGCGATCTCGTCGGCGAACTGCCGGATAATGGCGTCTGCGATCAGCTTCGGATCATTGGTATTAAACGGGTTGCGATAGGCATACGGTGCTGCCAGATGGATAGTGCCCGGCAGGAGCGGCTCATAGGCGCGACGGAAATTCTGATTCCCGTTGACACTCGCCCCGCCGAAATGTGTGCCGTGATAGCCTTTCTTTAGCGACACAAATTTCGTTCGCTCTGGTTGGCCATTGATTTTGTGGAACTGCCGGGCAAGGCGAAGTGCTGTTTCAACGCTGTCGGATCCGCCAGAGGTAAAGAAGCTGCGCACCATGCCATCGGGGCCGAAAAATTCGGCAAGGGCTACAGATAGTTCGATTAGAGGCCCGTTGGTCGTGCCGCGGAAAGCCGAGTAATATGGCAACTCGTTCAGTTGCGCAGTAATCGCTTGTTTGACGGGATCGCAGGAATAGCCGAGGTTGACATTCCAGAGGCCTCCCACGCCATCGAGCAACCGCTTGCCGTCTATATCCGTGATTTCCGCTCCTTCTCCACCCGTAATGATCGTCGGAGGATTGGCCCGCATATCTGCTGGATGTGCCATTGGATGCCAGACATGGCGGGCGTTGTGCTCGGTCAGGAAGTTGCTATCGGCCATCGTATCGTACTCCTTGGAATCGGTGTTGTTCAGGCGGAAAGAAGCGAAAGGACGCGCTCGTAGCTAGCGCCTGGGCGGGTTACATCGAAATGCACGCAGGACATCCCAATAGCCTCGCCGCCACGGATGTTCTTCAACTGATCGTCGACGAAAACGCAGTCGCCGGCGTCTATTGACAGTCCGTCGGTAATGAAGGCGAAGGCCCGTGGATCGGGCTTCAGGATCTCGGTATAGGTGGCGTCGACGATCAAGTCGAAACCGGCGAGGAACGGCAGCTTGGCGCGGAATTCCTGGCCATAAAAGAGATCGAGTTCATTGGATAAAATGGCCAATCGATGGCCCGCACGCTTTGCCGCGCCAATCGCTTCAAGCGCTTCGGGACGGATGACCTCCGATGGATCGTTGCCACGAACGGCGGTCAGGAAGGGCGGCAGTGTGTCCCAATCCCTGCCCACAAGCCTACCGGTCTCGCGCGCGCGCGTCGTCCAGTAGTCACGCTCGGTGATGACGCCGGCCTGCATGTCGCGCCAGAGCGGATCCGTGTCGACGTCAAAAGGGCCACGCCAGGTCAAAGTACCAGCGGCAAGGTCGAGCGCCCTTTCGCTCAGGTCATGCGTCTCGAAGAGGGTTTTCGATATCACCCCTCCAAAATCCAGCACCAGTGCTCTTCGCGTCATTTATGCATTCTCCCTGATCTTCATGAGAAAGGCTTTAGGCGGCTCTCCACCCATCGCCCGCGTTGCCCTCACCGATGCCCGCAGCACGGCACTTTCAATTTCGCGTTCCAGCTCCGGTGTCATGCGCGTGGAGATGCACGCCGCTGAGATCGTCGCCTGGATCTTGCCGTGCCAATTGAAAATGGGAGCGGCGATGCCAGTGACATCATCTTCAAAACTCCTGCTGGAGATCGCGCAGCCATTCTTCCGGATCTTATCCAGACGCTGTCGAAGCTCGATCTCAGACTTGACGGTGCTATCGGTGTAGGTTGTCGGGACATTGAGGCGCCGCAGCGCTTCATTGACGATCGCATCGTCGGCGTAGGCTAGAAAGACCAGGCCGGAGGCTGTGGCGTGGATGGGAAGAGGCTGTGCCGGATCGATAAATACCCTCGTGGACCGGTGCGGCTCGGCAATAGCGATTGTCGTCATGCCCTTGCCGGAGAACAAGCATGCATGCGTCGATTCCCCCACCTCCTCGGTTAGGGATTCGAGTATCGGCTGTAGTACCGCAATCACCGGAAAACTTGCTTCACGGATGCGGGCGAGGCGCAGGACTGCGGTGCCCAGACGATAGCGCCGGGTCTCTGGGTGCTGCTCAACAAAACCACTGGCAACAAGCGAGGCGAGGATCCGCATCGTTGTGACCTTGTCCATGTCAGCTGCGCGTGCAAGATCGCTCAGTCGGTACTCCGGTGTTTCAGGTGAGAAAAAGCCAAGCAAAAACATAGCTTTGTCGATCGTCTTCATCGTTGAACCAGGGCGTCTATCTTTGCTCTCGGTCATTTTTTGATCCTCGCGATTTTAGATACTTGACATAAACTAGTCGCGGATGCAACATGTTTGAAACAGCGTAGATAATAATGGAACAGCACGCAACCCACTGGAGGAATCGAATGAAAAATTTCCTGAACGGCGCTCTTGTTGCGCTCATGGCGACAACCGGAATGGTCGGAAACGTTCTCGCCGAATACCCGGAGCGGCCTATCACGATCATCGAACCCTGGCCGCCGGGGGACGTCGATGATCAGCTAGTGCGCCTGATAGCGGAAGAGTTTACCAAGCAGACAGGCGTCCCCGCGAAGGTTGTCAATCGACCCGGCGGATACGGTGTCGAAGGTGCCCAATCTGTGCTGACCTCCGCCGCCGACGGCTACACGGTTGGCAACTTTCTGATCGACATACCGACGAGCTACATCGTTCAAGGCATCACGCCCTTCGGGCGCGAAGACATGGAAGTCGTCGGCCTCAATATGAACTTCCCCTTTATCCTGGCCGCAAAGAAGGATGCGCCCTACAATAATCTTGCTGAACTGGCTGAATATGCGAAGAAGAACTCGGTCAAGCTGGCGCATTTCGGCTTCGAGACCATCCCCGCACAACAAACGTTTGAGGCTGCGCGTCAGCTTGGTTTCAAGTTTTCAACTGAAACCGGCTACGACGTGACAGACTGCACGACGCTTGCGAATGGTGACGCGGACGTAATGAATTCCACCGTCGGGCTGGTTCTAGCTTGTAAAGACGACATCAAGGTTCTCGCCGCCTACACCGAAAAGCCGATTTCTGTCTTCCCTGAGGCGCCTCTGCTGCGGGACCAGATCACGGGTCCCACCTTTGCTCTGTGGTCTGGTCTCTTTGTCCCGAAGGGCACGCCCCAGGAGGTGAAGGATTTGCTCGGATCAATCGCGGAAAAGGCGATGATGTCAGAGCAGGTTAAGCAAATCTCGGCCACAACCGGCGCAGAGGTCTATTGGCAGGGCCCAGCCGAGGCGCAGGCACGCATCGGCAAGGATTTTGAAGCGGTCAAAGACCTCTTCTCGAAGATGAAGAAATAAGTCTTCGCATCGGTCGGGCCCTCCTCCGGAAAGCCCGACCGTCCTCGGTCTATAACGTGTCAGGATATCGCGCCATGACTGCCCATGTCGATCACATCCCAACGGCTGCGGATGCGGAAACGCCGCAGTTTGAGGATGACGTCACACCCGAAGCCGCATCCACGGCAGGGACCCTATTCTGGATTTTTGCAGCGTTCGCGCTCATTCTTCTGCCCTTTGCGACGGTCGCAGGCAAGCGTCCACTCGGCTGGATCCAAGAGCCGTGGTCCTGGCCTTTCATCGTGCTGATAGTCGCCCTTTTCGGCGGCGGCGGACTGGTCTTAGATTGTCTCAGGCTGCGCCGGAACCCGGGATTTTCTGCGAAGGCAAACGAAGCCTTCGCAGGGATGGGACGCTCGTTCGCCTATGCAGCCGCCTTCTTGGCCTTCATCGGTGGGGTAGGGCTGATTGGGTTCACGTTGGCCTCCATCCTCTTCATGCAGATCCTCTATTACATGTCTGGCCTTCGGGGTGCGAAGTGGAGCCTTATCGGGCTCGCTGTGACCGTGGCAATCGTTCTCGCCTTCCGCGTCGGCCTCGGCATCTGGTTCCCACTCCCCCCTATCATGCTTCTCTTCCCTGACTGGGTCGGCAACGCGCTTGGAGAATATCTATGATGGATTCGATCATCCTCGGCTTCCAGGAAGTCGCACACTGGCAGGTGATCGCTGCACTCCTGATCGGTGCGATCGCCGGCATTCTGGTTGGTGCGATTCCAGGCATGGAGCCTGCCGGCGCGATGGCTATCGCCCTGCCGTTCACGCTGACCATGGAGCCGCTTCCAGGCATTATCCTGCTGCTCGGATGCTATGGTGGTGCATGGTATGGTGGCGCCATTCCGGCAATTCTGATTAGAGTACCCGGAACGCCGGTCAACGTGCTGACGACATATGACGGCTATCCGCTGGCGCAAAAGGGCCAGCCGATGCGGGCCCTGTCGCTTGCCTACTCATCGTCCTTCGTCGGCGGCATAATCTCGATTCTCGCACTAATCTTTCTGGCCCCCTTCATGGCCAAGATTGCTGCAAAATTCGGCCCGCCGGAATTCGCGGCGGTCATGATCCTCGCATCGGTTTCGGTCGTTCTTGCGCATCACCAGAACATCCGTGGCGCGATCTTGACGTTCGGCATCGGAATGTTCCTCGGAACCGTCGGCTTCGAGAGCCCGCACCATACGCTACGCTACACCTTCGACCAGACGTGGCTGTTGGGCGGCATTCCAATGGTGCCTATGGTCATTGGTCTCTTCGCCCTCAGCCAAGCCTTCATCTTGCTCGAAACGAAGTCGCCGCCAAAAGTACCGGAAAACCTCTCGTCAACCGGACGGTTTGTTGGTCTACTCGAAGTTTTCAAGTACCGCGCAACCGTGATCCGGTCCTCACTCATCGGGCTCGTTATGGGGCTGCTCCCGGGCGTCGGCGAATTCGGGGCTCAGTTCCTATCCTATTCGCTTGCCCGCCGCTTCTCGAAGAAGCCGGAGGAGTTTGGCAAGGGCTCGCCCGAAGGTCTGGTGGCGTCCGAAGTCTCTATCAACGCCTGCACCTCGACCGTTCTCGTGCCGCTGCTTTCGTTGGGCATTCCGGCCGATCCGCTGATGGCTATGCTGCTAGCGGTGTTCATGATCCACAACATCGTGCCCGGGCCGCAGCTTTTCGTTGAGCATGCAGACTTCATTTCTGGCCTCTACATTTCACTGTTCCTGCTCAACATCTTCGTGATGATCTTCCTGCTGATTTTCACCAAATATGTCGTGCGCCTGTCGTCAATCTCGCCACGCGTTATCGGCGCTGCGATCATGATTCTGGGCTTTATCGGCACATATACGCAGAACTTCCGCATTACGGACGGTTTGGTCGCACTGGCATTCGCCATTGTGGGTCGCTTCATGTTGAAGAACGGAGTGCCGGCTTTCCCGATGGTTGTCGGGCTTGTGCTCGGACCAATGATGGAAGGCAGGATCAAGCAGGCCTTCAGCATCTCAGACGGAGATCCGACGATTTTCCTGACGCGTCCTCTCGCTGCGGCGTTTCTCACGCTTGCTGTCGTCGCCGTCGCGACTTTTACCTGGAACCACTTCAGGAATAAGACTGTGGAGGCAAGCTGATGCAGGACCAGATCAATGCGATGCGGGGGGATCACATCCCGCCGCAAGGGCTCCTTGTTGACGGCAAGTTTCGCTCCGCCTTTTCCGGTCAAGAGCTTGATGTTCTCTCGCCGCTTGACGGCACGCGGCTGACGACCCTTGCTGATGCGGGTAGGGAAGATGTCAATCTCGCCTGCCAGTCGGCCCGCGCCGCCTTCGAGGCGGGTGTCTGGTCGCGGACGGCGCCTGCCCACCGGAAGAAGGTGCTGCTGAAGCTGGCCGACCTCATCGAGAGAGAAGCCTTGAAGATCGCGGTCCTCGGCGTGCGCGACAACGGCACCGAGATCGTCATGGCGTTGAAGGCGGAACCGATGAGTGCGGCTTCGACTTTCCGTTACTACGCGGAACTGATCGATAAGACATACGGCGAGATTGCACCGACCCAGAGCGATGTGCTCGCGCTGGTGCACAGGCACCCGGTTGGCGTGGTTGCTGTCATTGTGCCTTGGAACTTCCCGCTGATGATCGGCGCTTGGAAGATTGCACCGGCACTCGCAGCCGGCAACAGCGTCGTGCTGAAGCCTGCGGAGACCGCTTCGCTCACATTGCTGCGGATTGCCGAGCTGGCGCTCGAAGCCGGCGTTCCGCCTGGTGTCTTCAATGTCGTAACGGGACAGGGGGCTGTCGCCGGCGAAGCACTTGGGTTGTCGATGGACGTCGACGTGATGGCCTTCACCGGCTCCGGTGGCGTCGGGCGAAAACTCCTCGAATACTCTGCCCGTTCCAACCTGAAGCGGGTCTATCTCGAACTCGGTGGCAAGAGCCCGAACATCGTCTTTGCCGATGCGCCCGACCTGGACAAGGCTGCGAAGGTGGCTGCTTACGGCATCTTCCGTAATTCCGGTCAAGTCTGCATTGCAGGCTCGCGTCTGCTGGTCGAGGCGTCGATCGTCGACCAGTTCGCAGAAAAGGTGGCAGCGATTGCGGCGTCCATGAAGGTCGGAGATCCGCTTGATCTTACGACCGAAGCCGGCGCCCTCAACTCTGAGACACATCTGGACCGTACTCTCGGCTTTGCCGCGCGGGCTCAAATGGAAGGTGCTGAGCTTCTAACCGGCGGCAGCCGCATCCTGCAGGAGACGGGAGGGTGGTTCATGGCGCCGACCGTCCTGTCAAAGGTTCGTCCGGAAATGGAAGTTTCGCGGAACGAGGTCTTTGGCCCTGTCCTCGCCATCACGCCCTTTACCGACGAAGCGGATGTTATCCGCGTGGCAAATGGCACCGATTTCGGCCTGGCGTCTGCGGTTTGGACGTCCAATCTTTCGCGGGCGCATCGAATGGTGGAGAGCCTTCGCGCTGGCTTGGTACACGTCAACACCTATGGCGGCTCGGACCTCACCGTGCCGCTTGGTGGTGTCAAGCAGTCTGGCAATGGCCATGACAAGTCTCCGCACGCACTCGATAAATATCTCGACCTCAAGACTGCATGGATACAGCTGTGACCGTGACCAAAGCTCTTCCGCCATCCGCACCGGCCGTCATTATTGGCGGCGGCATCATCGGTGTCTCGACACTTTATCACCTTGCGAAGAAGGGGATGGAAGGAGCCGTCCTTTTGGAACGCAAGCAGCTTGCGTCCGGCACTACGTGGCATGCCGCCGGCATTGTGGGCCAGTTGCGTGAGAGCTCAGCGCAGACCGAGCTTTCGAAATATACTGCGCGGCTCTTTACAGAACTGGAAATCGAAACAGGGCAGGCAACCGGTTACAAGCAGAACGGAACCCTGCATCTGGCCTTGTCGGATCTCCGCGCCGAGCAACTGCTCCGGAATCAGGATCATGCGGCCCGCATGAAGATCGAAAGTCGCATTCTCTCGGTCGAGGACATAAACGAGCTCTGGCCACTCGTCGACACGTCCGATGTGCATTGCGGCTTCCTTGTTCCCTCGAACGGGCAGGTTAATCCACTTGACGTGACCCAGGCGCTGGCAAAAGGCGCTAAGGCGCGAGGCGCACAAATCTTCGAGAACACGAAGGCCATTCGTATCCTGACACGGAACGGCAAGGTGGTCGGCGTCGAGACAGATCAGGGCGTTATTGCAACGGAGAAGGTTCTTCTGGCGGCGGGCATGTGGTCGCTGCGTTTTGCCGCCGAGCATGGCGTGACCGTTCCGCTCCACGCGGCCGAACATTTCTACATCCTCACCGAAGCCATTCCTGACCTGCCGCGCACATTGCCCGGTCTCGTCGTTCTTGAGGAACGGCTCTACACCAAGGAGGATGCCGGCAAACTTCTGATCGGTGGCTTCGAAGCACGGGGCAAGGCTTGGGGTCGCGAGGGCATCCCAGAGAGTTTCGAATTCGACGAGCTACCCTTCGACATGGATCATGTGGAGCCGGTACTGGAGAAATTCTTTACGCGTTTCCCGGCTCTTGAAACGATGGGTATCCAGACCTTCTTTAATGGACCGGAGAGCTTTACACCGGACGGACGGCCATACATCGGTCCCGCTCCGGAGATGCCCGGGCTCTTCATCGCCGCTGGCATGAACTCGAACGGCATCCTCAATTCTGGCGGTGTCGGGCTCACCATGGCAGCCTGGATGACGGAGGGCCAACCACCGCGCGCTGTCGCCTCGATGCTGGCCGCACGAGCGCATCCTTTCCAGAAGAACATGGCCTACAATGCCGAGCGTGTGACCGAAGGCGTCGGTCTTCATTGGGGCTTGCATTGGCCGGGCCGGCAGATCGAGACAGCGCGCGGCGTTCGCCGGGTACCGCTGCATGACCGTCTACTTGCGGCCGGGGCCGTTATGGCCGAGCGTATTGGCTGGGAAGTGCCGATGTACTTCGACCTCGAAAACCCGAGCTGGACTGAGCGTGCAAGTCTGGGTTGGCAGGACTGGTCTGAACGAGTCAAGGCAGAGTGTTTTGCAGCACGCGATCATGCGGTGCTCATTGACCAGTCGATGTACGGAAAGATCCTTGTGCAGGGACCGGATGCCGTCAAGGCTCTGAACCGTGTCTCCGGCGCCGAAATCGATGTTGCGGTCGGCACCTCGGTCTACACGCAGTTCCTCAACGAGAAGGGCGGGATCGAAGCGGATGTCACCGTGACCCGCATCGCCGCGGAACAGTTCATGGTCGTGACCGGTCATCCAAGCCAGATCCGCGACCAAACCCACATTCGCGCCCATGCAGAACCCGCCTGGCGCTTCGAGATTTTCGACGCGACGTCGGCCTATGGTCTTTTGACCATACATGGCCCGCAGTCCCGTGCGATCCTCCAGCAGCTTTCGGCGGACGACCTGTCCAATGAGGCATTCCCGTTCGGCGCGGCGCGCGAGATTGACCTTGGCTTCGCGCGCGTCTGGGCCATCCGCCGCTCGTTCCTGGGCGAGCTCGGATATGAGTTGATGATTTCGAGCGAGTTCACGGCGCACGTATACGACGAAATCATGCGTGCCGGCGCTCCACTAAGTCTGCGCCACGCCGGCATGTTTGCACTCGGTGCTTGCCGCCTCGAAAAGGGCTTCCGGCACTTCGGCCACGATATCGGTGAGGAAGACACGCCAATCGAAACTGGCCTCGGCTTTGCTGTGAAGCTCGCTAAGGAAGGCTTTGTCGGTCGCGAGGCGCTGATGCGCCAGAAGCAGTCGTATGGTGCCGCCACGCCGCATCGCAGCGTTTCCGTGTTGGTAGAGGGTGCGTCCGCTGAAACAGGTCCATATCTCATTCACAACGAGCCGGTCTTCAAGGATGGCGCACTCGTCGGTCATGTCACGTCCGGGGGCTGGGGCTGGAGACTGAACGCGATGATTGGACTTGCTTCTCTTAACCGCGTGAATGGCGTCACCAAGGATTGGATCGATGAAGGTCGTTTCGAGGTGCAAGTGGCAGGCAAGCTTTATCGGCTCCGAGTCCAACTCGGCGCTTTTTATGATCCAGCCGGGACGATCATGCGGGGCTGATTGACACAAAAAAGGGGAACTGAAGATGAGCGCAACAAAAACAATCCTCGTGATCGGCACTTACGACACGAAGGATCAGGAGCTCAACTACGTCGCTGATTGCATCAAGAAGCTTGGTGGGAACGTGATCTCGATGGACGTCAGCGTGCTTGGGGATCCGTCGCAACCAACGGATATTTCCAAGCACGAGGTCACTGCCGCAATTGGAAAGACTATCGATGAGGCGGTGAACGCCGGTGACGAGAATCTGGCCATGCAGATCATGGCTTCTGGTGCGTCCACGCTCTGCGCCAGACTCTATGCCGAAGGTCGCATAGACGGCATGATTGCCCTTGGGGGCACCATGGGTACCGACCTAGCATTGGATTGCGCCCGTGCGCTGCCGATCGGCGTTCCGAAATATGTTGTCTCGACGATCGCGTTTTCGCCGCTGATTGCGCCGGATAGGCTTTCCGCGGATATCCAGATGATCCTGTGGGCTGGCGGTCTCTACGGCCTCAACGACATCTGCAAGGCGACGCTCAGCCAGGCGGCCGGCGCCATCTATGGCGCGGCGCTCGCAGTGGAGCCGCCTGACCCGGACCGGCCAGTCATCGGTATGGTGAGCTTCGGCTCTTCCGCGCTTCACTATATGATTCACTTGAGACAGCCGTTGATCGACCGCGGCTTTTCGGTCGCAGTCTTTCATGGAACTGGCATGGGGGGCATGGCTTTGGAAAGCCTTGCGGAGCAAGGTTACTTCGCGGCAGTGCTGGAGCTCGCGGTGGCCGAGATCGGCAATCTTATGGTCGGTTCTGTCGTGAACGCCGGCGCCAATCGCATGACGGCTGCCGGCCGCTTGGGCACACCGATCATTGCCGCACCCGCCTTTGGCGACATGATCGACTTCGCGACATGGCAGCCTGTGCCCGAACGGTTCCGGGATCGGCCCTATCATGCTCACAACCGCCTGCTCGCCTCTGCCTCGCTGACTGCGGACGAACGCCGCGAACTTGCTCGTGAAGTGGCTCACCGGCTGCAGCAGTCCAAGGGGCCGGTCCATTTCGTGCTTCCGACGCAGGGCATTCATGCTTGGGACGTTGAGGGCATGCCCGCGCATGATCCGGAAGCGCTTGCCGAAATGGTAGACGAGTATCGGAAGGTGATGGTCGATCCGATCGAGCTTTCGGTGCTCGATTGCCACATTAACGATTTGGCCTTCTCAGAAAAGGTGCTCGAGGTCATCGATCGGTGGATTGCTGACGGCACCATCAAGATGACGCGGTAAAGATGTGATGGATCCGCGATATTCAATACTTTTCGAGCCGCTGAAGATCGGGCCGATCACCGCGCCAAACCGCTTCGTATCGATGCCGCATGCAATCGGCCACAGCTATTTGATGCCGAACGGAGCAATTGGCATTCGCGAAACCCGTGCCGAAGGTGGTTGGGGCATTGTTGCAATGCAGCTGAGCGAAATCGATCCCACCTCTGATCTCGCCGGTTTGCCATATGAGCGGCTTTGGGACGAGGGCGACGTTGCCGCGCATGCGCGATCTGTCGAGCGTATTCATGCCCATGGAGCGCTCGCCTCGATTGAGCTTGCGCATACGGGTATTCGTTCGCGGGGCATATCGACAGGATATCCGGCGATGGGGCCATCCGTCGTGCCTATCCTGAAGCCGGACATGCCCTTCATGGCAAAGGCTATGGACAAAGACGATATCCGTAATCTGCGACAGATGTACCGCGCGGCAACGCGACGGGCAAAGGCCGCAGGTTATGATATCGTCTATGTCTATGCCTCGCACGAAGCCTCGATTTTGTGGCACTTCCTGTCTCCTGCATATAATTTTCGGACTGACGAGTATGGGGGCAGTTTCGAAAACCGGCTGCGACTTTTCCGCGAGGTGCTGGAGGAAACCAAGGAGGAAGCGGGTGACGACATGGCGGTTGCGGTGCGCTTTGCCGTGCATGAGCTTTCCGGCCCGAAGCGTATCCTGAATAGCGGCGAGGGCAGGGATGTCATTGAGGCGCTCGCCGACCTACCTGACCTGTGGGATGTGAATGTCTCTTCCTGGAGCCGAGACAGCGGCACGGCTCGCTATGACGCCGAAGGTTTTCAGGAAGAGTTTACCAGCTTTGTGAAGCAGGTAACCGGCAAACCGGTTCTGGGCGTCGGGCGCTTCACCTCTCCGGATGCGATGGTCAGCCAGATCAGGCGTGGTGTCCTCGATCTCATCGGTGCAGCCCGTCCGTCTATTGCGGATCCATTCCTGCCTGCAAAAGTCCGTGAGGGCCGGATCGAAGACATCCGAGAGTGCATTGGCTGCAACATTTGCGTCGCGGTCGAAACGATCGGGGTGGAACTGCGATGTACGCAAAATCCGACGATTTCCGAGGAATGGCGTCGCGGTTGGCACCCTGAGAAAATCCCTGCGGCCGGCAATGCAAAGACCGTACTGATCGTGGGCTCTGGACCTGCGGGTCTTGAGGCGGCGCTCGTTCTTGCCAAGGCCGGCCACGAGGTGACGGTGGCCGAACGCGCCGACGAGATGGGTGGCCGCTCGGCTCGCGAGGCCCGTATTAAAGGGCTCGCATCCTGGGGGCGGGTTAAGGACTATCGGCTGTATCAGCTTCAGCAGATGCCCAACGTCAATCTCTATCCCGGTAGCGAGCTGGATGCCGGTGGCATTGCTGAGTTCGGGGCTGACCATGTCCTCCTCGCAACCGGTGCTCCATGGCGCGGCGATGGGGCTGGGCGAACGCGACTCACACCAATACCTGGTTTCGCGGGTGCAGCTCTGACGCCCGACGATGTCATGGACGGTGCTGCCATAGCCCATTCAGTCGTCATCTACGACGACGATCACTATTACATGGCCAATGCGCTGGCGGCGGATCTTGCTGCCAGGGGACACGCCGTGCACCTGGTAACTCCCATGCCATCCCTTTCGGCCTGGATGGGGCATACGCTTGAGCAACCCCGCATGGTTGCCGAGATGAAAGCCGCCGGTGTGCGTATGTATCCGAACAGCGTCGCAACCGGCTGGAGCGGGGAAGGGCTTGCTGTCAGCCGAGGTGACACGGGGGAGGCGCTACCGGCAATTGCAGGTGCGACGTTGGTCGCCGTGGGCACACGGCTGCCTGACACGCGTCTTGGCGAGGCGCTCACCGCACAAGGCTTGCCTTACCGGACCATCGGCGATGCAGAGTGTCCGGGCATCATTCAGGGCGCTGTTTATTCCGGCCATCGTCATGCGCGCGAACTGCTAGGCACGGAGCCCGATGACCGCGTTTTCAAGCGCGAGCGCCCAACACTTTTTCTCTGAGATCGAAGGGATCGACAATCATGACCGCAAAACGGACGCCGCTTTATCACGCCTTCAAGGCGCGCAATGCCGAGATGGCCGAGAAGGCCCATTTTCTCACCGCCAACGTCTTTACGGATGCGAAATCAGAACATGAGGCCGTGCGAAACGCGGCAGGCCTGTTCGAGATTTTCGGGCAGTTTCTTGTCGAAGTCGCAGGCGCAAAAGCCGAGACATTTCTGAACGAGACGTTCGTGGCGGATATGTCAAAGGTCGCTCCGGGAAGGGGCATCTATGGCGGCATCCTGAACGAAAATGGCGGCTTCATCGACGATGTTATCACCTATCGTCCGGCGCCGGACACGTTCTGGGTCGTTCCTGCGCCCCATCGTGTCGAAAAGGTCGAAGCCTACCTCAAGGAGTGCGGAAAGCCTTACGGCGTGCACGTCGTTTCGCTCGGATATCGATACGTGTCGCTTTCCCTTCAGGGGCCGCAGTCACGTGCCTGCCTGGAGCGCGTTACGAGTGAGGATGTTTCGGGCCAAGCGCTTCCTGGTTTCGGGATGGTGAAGGCAACGGTAGCCGGCGTGGACGACGTCATCGTCACGCGAACGGGTTTCACCGGAGAACTTGGCTACGAGCTCTGGGTGCCGACCGAGCACATCGAGAGTTTCTATGACGCCCTCCTGGAAGCTGGCAAGCCGCTCGGGCTCGTGCCGTGCGGGGCCGGGTCGATGGGCTCGCTTCGTATCGAGAAGCGTTTTCCGATCTGGGGCCGGGATATCGGTGAGGACACGACACCCGTTGAAGCGGGATTGGGTTGGACCGTGAAACCGAAGGACTCATCCTATCCTGGCAAGGCGGTTGTCGAACGACAGAAGCAGGACGGAGTGGAGCGCATGCTCGTTCTTCTCGAACTTCCTGTCGGTTCTGTTCTTCCCGCCATTGGAACGGTGGTGAAGCTTGGTGGTGACGCCATCGGAAAAGTCACCTCGGCTGCGCATGGACACACTGTCGGGCACGGACTTGCCTTGGCTTACGTCCAGATCGCCTGCGCAGGCGACGGACAAGTTCTCACACTGGAAGATGGGACAGGTGTCACGGTTCGCAGGACCGCCGTCTACGACCCAAAGTCCGTCCGTTCGCGTGCTTGAGCAGGAGGATCGGTCATGAAAATTCTGGTCACAGTCAAGCGCGTTGTCGACTACAACGTGAAGATCCGCGTCAAGACGGACGGTTCGGGCGTCGAGCTTACCAACGTCAAGATGTCGATGAACCCGTTCGACGAAATTTCGGTCGAAGAAGCCCTGCGCCTGAAGGAAGCCGGCAAGGCGTCCGAAGTCGTTGTCGTATCCATCGGCCCGGCCAAGGCGGAGGAGACGCTGCGCACGGCACTCGCCATGGGCGCGGATCGCGCCATTCTGGTCGAGACCGATGACGTTATCGAACCGCTGGCAGTGGCCAAGATCGTCAAGGGCGTCGTCGAAGCCGAACAGCCCGGCCTCGTCATCGTCGGCAAGCAGGCGATCGACGACGACAGCAACCAGACCGGACAGATGCTGTCGGCCCTGCTTGGCTGGGCACAGGGCACATTTGCCTCCAAGGTAGAGATCGGCGACGGCAAGGCGCAAGTGACGCGCGAAGTCGATGGCGGTCTGCAGACCATCGAGATCAAGCTTCCGGCCGTGGTTACTACGGATCTTCGCCTGAACGAGCCGCGCTACGCCTCGCTGCCGAACATCATGAAGGCCAAGAAGAAGCCGCTCGACAAGAAGACGCCCGCCGATTTCGGCGTCGACACGACGCCGCGCCTCAAGGTCCTCAAGACCGAAGAGCCGGGTGGTCGTAAGGCTGGCATCAAGGTCAAGTCCGTCGCCGAGCTTGTCGACAAGCTGAAAAACGAAGCCGGCCTTCTGTAAGGTTCAGGAAAGGAATATACGATCATGACCATTCTTCTTCTGGCTGACCACGACAATGCAACGCTTTCGGACCAGACGGCCAAGACGCTGACCGCAGCCGCAAAGATCGGTGGCGACGTGCATGTGCTGGTCGGCGGCAAGGGCGCGCAGGCCGCAGCCGACGCAGCCGCCAAGCTGTCGGGCGTCGCCAAGGTGCTGCTGGCCGATAGCGACGATCTGGCCAACAATCTGGCCGAGCCGCTGGCAGCCCTGATCGTCTCGCTGGCGCCGGCCTATGACACCATCATCACGGCGGCGACCTCCGTGGGCAAGAACGTCGCACCGCGCGTCGCGGCCCTGCTCGACGTGGCGCAGATCTCGGAAATCACCGAGGTCGTCTCGGCAGACACCTTCAAGCGGCCGATCTATGCCGGTAATGCCATCCAGACCGTCCAGTCGGGAGATGCCAAGAAGGTCATCACCGTGCGCACGGCCAGCTTCGCCTCGAACGGTGACGGCGGTTCGGCTGCGGTTGAAGCCATCGCGGCTGCCGCCAATCCCGGCCTGTCCTCCTTCGTTGGCGATGCTTTGTCCTCGTCGGACCGTCCGGAACTGACCTCGGCAAAGATCATCATCTCGGGTGGCCGCGCACTCGGCTCGTCGGAAAAATTCCAGGAGGTCATCCTTCCTGTTGCCGATAAGCTCGGCGCCGCCGTCGGCGCATCGCGCGCCGCTGTCGACGCCGGTTATGCACCCAATGACTGGCAGGTCGGCCAGACCGGCAAGGTCGTCGCTCCGCAGCTCTACATCGCGGTCGGCATTTCCGGTGCCATCCAGCATCTCGCCGGCATGAAGGACTCGAAGATCATTGTCGCCATCAACAAGGACGAGGAAGCCCCAATCTTCCAGGTCGCAGACTACGGTCTCGTGGCTGATCTCTTTGAGGCACTACCTGATCTTGCGCAGGCCATCTAATCAACACAAATCAAATGGACCTGAAAATGAACACGTACATCCTCAACGTATCATGCGTATCGACCCGCGGAATTGTGGCCGCTATTACCGGGTTGCTGGCGGAAAAAGGCTGCAACATCGTTGACTCCTCGCAGTTCGACGATCTCAACACGGGCATGTTCTTTATGAGACTTACCTTCACTAGTGAACAAGGTGTAGGTATCCAGGAGATCACAGAGGCTTTTGAGCCCGTCCAAAAGAAGTTTGGCATGATCAGCGACTTCCATAGCGGCGACACAAAAATGAAGGTGTTGCTGATGGTGTCGCGTTTCGGCCATTGCCTCAACGATCTGCTCTACCGCTGGAAGATCGGCGCGCTGCCGATCGAGATCGTCGGCGTCGTCTCCAATCATTTCGACTACCAGAAGGTCGTCGTGAACCACGACATCCCCTTCCACCATATCCCGGTGACTAAGGCCAACAAGCCGCAGGCGGAAGCCCGTATCATGGACGTGGTTGAGCAGACCGGCACCGAACTCATTGTGCTCGCTCGCTACATGCAGATCCTGTCTGATCAGATGTGCCAGAAGATGTCGGGCAAGATTATCAACATCCATCATTCCTTCTTGCCGAGCTTCAAGGGCGCTAACCCCTACAAGCAGGCCTTCGAGCGCGGTGTGAAGCTGATTGGAGCGACGGCGCATTACGTTACGGCCGATCTTGACGAAGGACCGATCATTGAGCAGGACGTCGCCCGCATCACTCATGCGCAGTCAGCCGAGGATTACATCTCGATTGGTCGTGACGTCGAAAGCCAGGTGCTGGCCCGCGCCATCCACGCGCACATCCATCACCGCACCTTCATCAACGGGAACCGGACGGTGGTATTCCCGGCGAGCCCAGGCTCCTTCGTTTCGGAACGGATGGGCTGACCGATGGGGAGAATTATCGACGGCAAGCAGATTGCTGGGTCTGTGATTGACTCGGTGAAGACTTCCACTGAGGTCCTGGAGAAGGAGGCGGGCGTCACACCTGGTCTTGCCGTTGTGATTGTCGGCAATGATCCAGCGAGCCGCGCCTATGTTACGTCAAAAAGCAAGATGGCGAAGGAGTGCGGCTTCCTTTCCGTTCAGCACACGCTACCGGAAGAGACGACGCAAGAAGAGCTTGCGCGTCTGATCGAGACACTGAATGGCGATGAAGCGATCCACGGCATCCTTGTGCAACTGCCACTGCCTAAACATCTCAGCTCCGAGCCAGTCATTCAGTCGATCAGCCCGGAGAAGGATGTCGATGGCTTGCATGTTGTCAACGCCGGCAAGGTCACGACGGGTGACCTGGATGGCGGGCTCCTCTCCTGCACGCCCGCTGGCGCGATGGTGTTCGTTCGCCGTGTCCACGGTCAAGACCTCTCAGGCCTCAACGCGGTCGTGATCGGCCGGTCCAACCTTTTCGGTAAACCAATGTCGGCCCTGCTGCTCGCCGCCAATGCCACTGTCACGACGGCGCATTCACGCACGAAAGACCTCGCCAGTGTCTGCCGGAATGCGGATATCCTTGTTGCCGCAGTAGGCCGTGCGGAGATGGTAAAGGCCGACTGGGTAAAGCCCGGCGCGACAGTCATTGATGTTGGCATCAACCGCGTTGATGCTCCGGAAAAGGGTGAGGGTAAGTCCCGCCTCGTCGGTGACGTCGCATTCGATGAATGCGCCAAGGTCGCCAGTGCCATCACCCCTGTTCCCGGTGGCGTCGGTCCGATGACAATCGCCATGTTAATGGCAAATACCGTTATCGCCGCCCACCGTAAGGCCGGCAAGACGCCACCAAAATTCTCGTAGGTAATGAGGCCCGCGCTAAATGAGAGAGATGCCTGAACGCGAAAGCATGGAATTCGACGTGGTGATCGTCGGTGCCGGACCGGCCGGTCTCTCGGCTGCGATCCGGCTGAAGCAGGTCAATCCGGAGCTGTCCGTTGTCGTGCTGGAAAAAGGCGCCGAAGTCGGCGCGCATATTCTGTCCGGCGCTGTGGTCGACCCTGTTGGCATTGACCGACTTTTGCCGGGCTGGCGCGAGGAGACGGATCATCCCTTCAAGACGCTGGTTACCGACGACCAGTTCCTGCTGCTCGGTCCGGCCGGCTCCCTGCGTCTCCCCAATGCCGCTATGCCGGGCCTGATGAGCAATCACGGCAATTACATCGTTTCGCTCGGCAATGTCTGTCGGTGGCTGGCCACCAAGGCGGAGGAACTCGGCGTCGAAATCTACCCCGGCTTTGCCGCGACTGAAGTTCTCTACAACGAGGCCGGTTCGGTCATCGGCGTGGCTACCGGCGACATGGGCATCGAGAAGAACGGCGAGCCAGGCCCTAGCTTTGCCTGCGGCATGGAGCTTCTCGGCAAGTACACGCTGATCGGCGAGGGCGTGCGCGGCTCGCTCGCCAAGCAGCTGATCGCGAAGTACGATCTCCAGAAGGATCGCGAACCGCAAAAATTCGGCATCGGCATCAAGGAACTCTGGCAGGTCAAGCCCGAGAACCACAAACAGGGCCTCGTCCAGCATTCGTTCGGCTGGCCGCTCGGCATGAAGACCGGCGGTGGCTCGTTCCTTTATCACCTCGAAGACAACACCGTCGCCGTCGGCTTCGTGGTCCACCTGAACTATAAGAATCCCTATCTCTACCCATTCGAGGAGTTTCAGCGCTTCAAGACGCATCCGGCCATTCGTGGAACGTTCGAGGGCGGCAAGCGGATCTCCTATGGCGCCCGTGCCATCACCGAAGGCGGCTGGCAGTCTGTCCCGAAGCTTACTTTCCCCGGCGGTGCGCTGATTGGCTGTTCGGCCGGCTTCGTCAACGTGCCGCGCATCAAGGGCAGCCACAATGCAGTGCTGTCGGGGATGCTGGCGGCCGACAAGCTGGCGGAAGCGATGGCGAGCGGTCGCGCTCATGACGAGGTGATCGAGATCGAAAACAGCTGGCGCGCCTCCGACATCGGCAAGGACCTGAAGCGGGTGCGCAACGTCAAGCCGCTGTGGTCGAAGTTCGGCACGGCGCTGGGCGTGGCGCTAGGCGGTCTCGACATGTGGATCAACCAGATCTTCGGCAGCTCGCCGTTCACGCTGAAGCACGGCAAGACCGACGCGGCTTCGCTGGAGCCTGCGGCCAAGCACAAGAAGATCGACTATCCCAAGCCCGACGGCGTGCTGACCTTCGACCGCCTGTCGTCGGTGTTCCTGTCCAACACCAATCATGAGGAGGACCAGCCGGTCCATCTGAAGGTGAAGGACATGGACCTGCAGAAACGGTCCGAGCACGATATCTATGCCGGCCCGTCGTCGCGCTACTGTCCGGCGGGCGTCTACGAATGGGTGGAAAAGGATGGCAGGCAAGTCTTCGTCATCAACGCCCAGAACTGCGTCCACTGCAAGACCTGTGACATCAAGGACCCCAACGAGAACATCACCTGGGCTCCGCCGCAGGGTGGCGAAGGGCCGGTCTACTCGGAGATGTAGGGACAATGAAAATTGAAGAATATACCGAGAAGCTGCGAGAGGCTCATTTTGGGGAACTCGTCGGTGAAATATTGTTTAGAGAGATGGCAATTCTCTTCCCCGATAAGGCACAAGATTTTCAGACGCTCTCAATAGTAGAGCAACTCGTCGGAAATGCTCTTGGTGAACTCCTGGAGCGATACGAAGTGCGGCCGGTGGAGAACGCGCGTGTTATTGAACTTACCAGGCATCTTCTCGCAGACATACAGCCGGACGATTGGAACGGCTGGCTACATCAGTTTCGCGACGTTCTAAAACCATTTGTGCAGGAATTTGACGACCTGTACATTCACGGCCCGTCATCAGATTTAGTGCAATTGCGTTTACTGCGCGATCACGAGCGCATGTTGTTGTCCTACGTTGATCTTGAGATCGCCGGACATAATGGTCTATCAGTCATACAGTCCTTGCTGGAAAGCTTCAATTATCGAGGCGGACGATAGTTCCATAAATATGCTTATGCGATATGTTATATCATAACGGTTTTGATTTGCCGGAGTTTGTTGCCATGCGGTCCATTTCCATCGAATCCTTAAACAAGTTTTGCCCACCGTCCATCGACAACCTAGAGCGGAATATCGTGAGAACCCCTCTCACCAGCCCGAAAGATTTTAGGATGCACCGGGCCAATCGTTGGCAGGTTCCTTAGCCGTCTGCATGTCGTCTTCTGACGGATAAGGATCACGTTCCATGGCGGCGCGCAGACGAGCCAGTTCGTCCTCAATCACTGCAAAAGCGTCCGCCTGCATTGCGCCCGCTACAACGGCTTTGTCGATCAGGTTCTCCAGACCCAGCCTAACCTCAGCGCGCCAGTCATCTTCCATTTTTTCGTCTCCTTTTGATTGCTTTGTCAGAGAGCCATGTCGGCGCATGGTCGCTCGTGTGGTCCCAACCTCGAACATCTTTGTCCACCTCGGCCTTGACGAGGCGCGCTGCGACATCCGGGCTGAGCAAAAAGTGATCGAGCCTGAGACCAGCATCCCTGCCGAAAGCGTTCCTGAAATAATCCCAAAAGGTGTAGATCCGCTCGCCGGGGTGAAGTGCCCTGATGGCGTCTGTCCATCCCTGGCCTAAAAGTTGCTTGTAAGCTTCGCGGACCTCAATGCGAAACAACGCATCGTCGATCCATCGCTCAGGTTTATAGACGTCGAGCTCCGTCGGCATGACATTGTAGTCGCCGGCAAGGATGACGGGCACTTCAAGCTCAAGAAGTTCCGCAGCATATATCGCAAGGCGTTCAAACCAAGCGAGCTTGTAGTCGAACTTCGGGCCGGGATAGGGATTGCCGTTGGGCAGATAGAGGCAGCCGATCACCATGCCCTCGATCGCCGCTTCGATGTATCGGCTTTGGGTGTCGTCGGAATCGCCCGGCAAGCCCTTGCGGGTGAGCAGCGGCTCATTTCCTTTTGCCAGGATCGCGACACCGTTCCAGCTTTTCTGCCCGTGCCAGATGGCGCCGTACCCGGCGGCTTCAATCGCCTTGGCTGGAAATTTGGCGTCCGGGGCTTTCAGCTCCTGAAGACAGACGATATCGGGGGCGGCCTGCTCGAGCCATTGCAGGAGGACGTCGAGCCGACCGTTGACACCGTTGACGTTGTAGGTGGCGATTTTCACCTTGACTTATGGTCGCCCTTATCGCCCTCGCCGCGCTTGGCATCGGTTTTCGCGTCGTGGCGCTTGTCTGCCGACAGCGAGCGACCGACATCGACGGACTGCTTGAACTTGCCGTCCTCATCACGGCGCACATAGCGTTTATCGGTCCCGGTATCGATCAGTTCGCGCTTGGACATTGCAGCCTCCGTTGGTTCCTGTTCTCGAAACGCGCGAAAAGGCAAAAAGTTACAGATGGATGGCAAATGGCCGGGCATCTGCGCGCATTGACTTATCAGATGAGAGATGGGGGATCATTCTCAGGTCGAAATCTCGAACCGACCATCTGAGTCGCCTCAGTTGGGTTTGAGAGGTGGCACATCTTCGATTTCGCGCTCGTCTTCCAATGCGGAGATGCGATTGTTTGCTGCATCCATGACCGCTGTCAGGAATTCGACCCGTTGCCAGCCGAGTGTATGGGCATCCTCCGTCAGGAGCTGAATAGCGTAGTCCACGGTTTGATCGAGTTCGACCTTCCGTTCCCCACTCCCTGGGGCGGCTGTCGGTGGATCGATCATTGGCTACTCCTTGGGTTAAGGACGCGGCGGACGGGTTGGGCGCTCGCCTGGCGTTTCGTTGCCCGCAGCGAGAAATCGGAAAAACCGCTGCGTCCACCATCCCCGTCATGTCCGATTGACACACCGTGACCTCGGATTTGAAACCAATGTCGTGCCCGATAGTTCCCTGCCAATGACGGCAAAGCCTGAGGAACGAAACAAATATCCGGACACGCCTGACGGCCGATACTTTGTCGTGCGGGGACGCCTGTGGCGGAAAAGCAATCCGGCACTGAGCGAAGACGAGCGGGACAGACTGGTGAAAGACCTGATGTCAGCGCAACGGGCCGTACGCAACTCGGAAGCGGATAGCGCTGCTAGAGCGGAAGCACGTAGCCAAGTTGATCTGGCCAAAATCGGCCTTGGCGAACGTGGTCCGGTCTGGTGGAATGATGGCCAGCCGGACTACAACCGGCACATGGCGAAAAACACCCCCTATGCACGTTGGTTCGCAAGCCTCTGAACAGTCACAACATCGTATCTCGCCACCACCTTCGTCCGTTCGCGACGGCCTGCATTACATTGACTTGGCACGGCCCGGACCCATTTATCTGACATGCCAAGACAAGAGAAGAATGACATCGAACTCCTGAGGACCTGGCCGCTTGCGCCGGCGGCCACGCTTGGATCCTCCGTGCGTGCAAAAGGCATTCTTTTGGAAATGCGGTCGCGCCTTCCGATGTCTTCGCGAAAGTCGCTCGTTCTCGAAGCCGGTGAGCTCGTGCTGGCAATGCCTGCCAATGCAAAGACGGAATTTAACGCGGCAGCTGGTATCGTCTCTGCCGGCATGAAGGATATCGAAAGCCTGCCTGTCATCCCTCGCGAGATACAGGATATTCTCACGATCAAGCCAGGCGAGAGACACCGCTGGCTCGCTGACGGTCGGCTCCCCAGTGCGGGTACGCGCACGGTCCGATTGGCAGGTCGCGCGAGGCAGATCACGTTTCACGTCTTTGATCCTCGCGTGGTCGAGGATTTGCTCGATCGGGGTGCGGTTGACGAATGGCGGGAAGACGACCTTGTGGCGGCAGCGGAAAACCGACAGCGGGCCGCTTACAAGGCGAAACTAACGCGCTCCCTGAAGAAGGGAGCGAACTCTCCATCGCCAACAAACGCAGGGTTAGGCGAGGAAAGCACGAAACTGACCGGTTGGGAAGAATTTGGACGCGACGGCTTTTTGCGGTGATCGTTCGTCATATCGGGAGGCGTCTTTCCCGAAACGTGGGCGGTAAGACCATCCAGGCGGACCATTGCTGATACGTACAGATCGTCCAATTTAGAGAAGCAACGGCGTTTCCGCACCCACCTTTTTCCTGGCCCAGAGTTCGTCAGTGCGGTCCATAACGATGAGGTCCGGTGGAAAAATCCGTTTCTGAAACGCGTAAGCTTCGTCGAAGCTTCCATGGAGCCATTGATCGTATTCATGCGACTGAAGCAGGACCGGCATCCGGTTGTGGACGGGCTGGATCGCTTCGTTCGCATCGGTCATCACGCCGCTATAGACAGGCCCCCATTCATCGCTGACCCGCCACAAACCTGCCCAGGCGAAGATCGGTTCATCCCGATGGGAAAACCACGTCCTCGTCATTTTCCCCTTTTCGCCTTCAGCTTCTGCAAAATGGGTGACCGGAATCAGACACCGCCATTGCGGTTTGCGCGCAAGCCCGATCCACATGCCCTTTGCCAGGTCGGCGATGTTGTTCACGGGCTTGGGCTTTGCCTCCGGCTTCATGGTCTTCAGCCGCAAAGGGAAACCCCATGTCATCGACCTCAGCTCACGTACGCCGTCGTTCTCGGTCACGACCATGCCCGGTGTTCCAGGATAAATCTCCTCGGCCGCGTTGGATGCCATCGGGTTCGGCACGCCAAAATACGCGGCGACTTCTGCGGCTGTTTTGCGAACGGTGTACAGGTTGCACATGCGGTTTCCTCGGATTGGCGCGGATCGATTACAACATAGAGCGGTTTGAGCGGCGTAGAATAGCTGTTCCCGGCGGGCTGCCGCTTTGCCAGCGGTCGCGAGTTTCGAGAACGTCAAAGTCTTCGGCGGGCAAAGGCTCGCGGAACTGGAACTTGATGACGTCCTGAATGTCACCGGTCAGCCAGTGTTCGTACTCGTTGGGCCTCAAAAGGACAGGCATGCGGTCGTTCAGCGGTCGTACCTTCTCGTTCGCCTCGCCTGTCATGCCCGCGAACACAGCTCCGAACTCTGGCGTATTTCTGCAGAAACCGGCCCAGGCAACGAGCGGTTGCCGATGAAGGCTGAACCAGGTTCTGGTCTTTCCGCCTTTCGGCCCGTCGGGATTGGCAAAATGCGTCAGCGGGATCAGGCATCGATAGCGTGGATCGACGACCGTCTGCTCCCACATGGCATTGGTCAGGTCGGCGACAAGGCCAAGCCGGGTCGGCGGACCATCGCGTGACTTGCGCGGGAAACCCCACGGAACAGATTTGAGGACGCGCACGCCATTCTTCTTGAAGACGACGAGGCCTGGCATTCCCTCGATCGTTTCGCTGGGCACGTCGGTTGCCGATTGAACATCGACCGCGAATTCCGAGACGACCTCCTCAATTTTCCTGGTGATGGCGAACAGACGGGACATCTGTGACTAACCTCGATCGGCGTTGAGGCGACGAAGCCGGCCGATCTCCGCAGCCAGCATCAACATGCCGGCGCTGACGATGACCGCGACGGTATTGCTGTGGCTGGCCGCCTCGGCCAGTGTGGGCATATCCGCCATGAAGGCAGGCTCCACGGGAATGATCTCTCCGCGGGCCAAGAGTTGCGCCCGCTCGTTGGTGGCGGCCTCAATACCTTGCTCGATCAGCCGGCGCCGTTCCGTGAGCGTGACATCATGGATCGTGTTGGCCGCGGTCTCAAGCGCCGTGATGATGTCCGTCGATACGGTTCCCTCGACTTCGCTCAATGGAAATTCCTCGATTTCACCCGCAGGGTATCAATATGAAGATCGGGAATATAGATGTCCCTTGTCTGGACAGCGGGCTTCGGGGTGTCGCGCGGATCGGGGCCGCCACCATTCTTGACCTGATCGCCGCGGCCGTGCGGGAGCACGAATGCGCTGTCCCGATCGCCAAGGCTCGACAAATCACTTGAGAAGTCGAACAGCTTCTGGGCAACCAGATGGACAACGTCACCTTCTCGCTGGATCTTGCCGTGAATACCCATCATCGACGCTGTCATCAGCACTCTTCTCTGCTTTTCGAATAAGCTGGGCCAGACCACGGCGTTGACGATGCCGGTTTCGTCTTCCAGCGTCAGGAACATCACGCCCTTGGCGGATCCCGGCCTTTGCCGCACAAGAACAAGGCCAGCCGTCCAGAGCCATCTGCCGTCGCGCTCGCTCATCGCTTGCGCACAGGTGGCAATGCGTTTGGCTTGAAGGTCCTCGCGGAGAAACGAGATCGGATGAGCGCGCAAGGTCAGCCCGGTATTGGTGTAGTCCTCGATGACCTCGCGGCCCTCCGTCATGGACTTCAGTGTCACATCTGGTTCCTGCAGCTCGGCGACGGTTTTCGCTTCGCGGGCGGCCGCCGCCGCCCAGAGCTCCAGCGGCTCGTCGCGCAGCGCCTTGATGTCCCAGAGTGCTTCGCGCCGTTCAAGACCCAGCGACGGCAGGAAGGCGTCTGCCTTGGCCAACCTGACCAGAGAGGCTGTCGGCACGCTAGAGCGCCGCCACATGTCGTCGGCACTCTCAAACGGCTGCTCTGCTCGCGCCAGCACCAACCGCGCGACGTCGTTGACCGGAACCCCTTTGACAACCCGCATCCCAAGACGGACGGCGAAACGGTCCGTGTTTCCGATGCGCTCGAGAGTGCAGTCCCAGCGGGACGCGTTGACGCAGACGGGGCGGACCTCGACCCCGTGCTGACGGGCGTCGGTGACGATCTGTGCCACGGAATAAAACCCCATCGGCTGGCTGTTAATCAGCGCCGCACAGAAGATATCGGGATGATGGCATTTCATCCAGGACGAGGCATACGCGATCAAAGCGAAAGACGCCGCATGGCTTTCCGGAAAGCCGTAGGAGCCAAAGCCTTCCAGCTGCGTAAAGGTCCTCTCGGCGAACTCGGGTGTGTATCCATTCTTCACCATGCCGCTGACCAGCTTGTCCTTGAACTTCGAGACGCCGCCCGTGAACTTGAAGGTCGCCATGGCGCGCCGCAGCTGATCGGCCTCCCCGGCCGAAAACCCGGCGCAGACCATCGCCACCTTCATCGCGCTTTCCTGAAACAGCGGAACGCCCAGGGTTTTGCCCAACACGGCCTCCAGTTCCGGCGTCGGGTATTCGACCTTCTCCTTGCCTTCGCGGCGGCGCAGATAGGGATGAACCATGTCGCCCTGGATCGGACCAGGCCTGACGATCGCCACCTGGACCACGAGGTCGTAGAACTCGCGTGGCTTCAGGCGTGGCAGCATGGCCATCTGAGCCCGGCTTTCGATCTGGAAGGTGCCAAGCGTATCGGCGCGACGGATCATGGCGTAGGTTCTGGCGTCCCCTTGCGGAATATCGGCAACTCCCTTTGGATCCTTTTTATAGTCGGCCAGCATCTCGAAGGATCGCGCCATGCAGGACAACATGCCCAGCGCAAGGACATCGACCTTCATGAACTTCAACGCCTCGATGTCGTCCTTGTCCCATTCGACAACCTGGCGATCCTTCATCGACGCCGGCTCGATCGGCACCAGGTCGTCCAGGCGGTCCTGCGTCAGCACGAAACCTCCGGGGTGCTGGCCGAGATGCCTCGGTGCACCCATCAGTTGCCCCGCGAGGTCCAGCGCCAGGCGCAGTCGGTAATCCGACGTGTTCATGTTGTTTTCTTTGAGCTGTTTTTCGCCGACCCCGTCTTTCGACCATCCCCAGATCCCCGACGACAGTTGACCGATGAGGTCTTCGGGCAGGCCGAGCGCCTTGCCGACATCACGCAGAGCGCCCTTGGCGCGATAGCGTGTCACTGTCGAACAGAGGGCAGACCGGCTACGCCCGTAGGTTTCGTAGATCCACTGGATGACCTCCTCGCGCCTGTTGTGCTCGAAGTCGACGTCGATATCAGGCGGCTCGTCGCGCTCCATCGACACGAAGCGTTCGAAGAGCAGGTCCGAGGTTTCCGGATTGATACTGGTGATCCCAAGACAATAGCAGACGGCCGAGTTGGCGGCGCTTCCGCGGCCCTGGCATAGAATGCCCTTTGAACGGGCGTACCGGACGATGGAGTAGACCGTGAGAAAATACGGCGCGTATCGCATGACCCGGATCAGCTCGAGCTCATGCAGGATGGCCTTACGGACCTTTTCCGGAATGCCTTCAGGATATCGCTCTGTCGCGCCTTGCCAGGCGAACTTGGTCAGTGATTGCTGGGCGTCGAGCCCCGGAACGATCGCTTCCTCGGGGTACTGGTACTGCAGTTCGCTCATATCGAATTTGCAGCGCTCCACGATCTCGCGTGTCCTTGCCAGCGCCTCCGGATACTCAAAAAACAGGCGGTGCATTTCTTCGGGGTCTTTCAGGAACCGGTCCGCGTGACGCTCGCGGTCAAAACCGACGCTGTCGATGGTCGTGCGGTTTCGGATGCAGGTAACGACGTCTTGCAACTGCCGACGGCCGGGATCGTGAAACAGCACGTCGTTGGTGATGACGGTCTTCACACGATGCCTGAGAGCCAAGTGAGAAAGGTTGTGAAGACGGAGCCTGTCGTTCGGGCGGCGGCGCAGACACAGATTGACATAGGCCCTGTCGCCGAAGATCGCAGCGATTTTGCGCAACTGCCCGGCATAGACGTCATCCGCCTCGTCTGGCACGAGGACGGCGATCAGACCCTCGCTATAGGCTTCGACGTCTTCGAGGTAGAGGATACATTTCCCCTTGCCACCCCGACTTTTGCCAAGAGACAGCAGGCGCGTGAGCCTTGAATAGGCAGCGCGCTCAGTCGGGTAGACAAGGATCGCCATGCCGTCGGCGAGGTCGAGGCGACAACCGACAACCAGGCGAACACCGGTGGTTTTGGCCGCCTCCCAGGCGCGCACGATCCCGGCCAGCGAGTTTCGATCCGCGATGCCAAGAGCGTCGATGCCCATGGCGGCGGCGGTGGCAAACAATTCCTCCGCGCTCGACGCGCCCCGAAGAAAGCTGAAATGGCTGGTAACCTGGAGTTCGGCATATCTCATCCGAAAATCCCATGCAGAAACCACCTGTGCGATCCGGTGTTTAGATCCACGCCGTCGCCCGCCCTATAGACCCAGAGGCGTTCGCCCTGCTCGTCCTCGACAACGAAGTAATCGCGCACTGCCTCCATCTCGCGTGGACGCAACCACCACTCTCCGAAGATGCGCTCGGGTCCATCCGCCCGGACGATGCGGCGGCGTTTTCCCCGCCATGTCACTACCACGGGCGGCTGGTCCGGCAGCACGGCCAAGGTTTCAATCTGCTCGGGATGGGTGAACAGCCGTGACGGCCGGGGCCATTTGACGGCCCAGTCGGCTCCCGTTTCATCTGCGACCGGCGATATGCGCCTGACTGAGCGTTCCGGAACGTCAGAAGCCACCGGTGTCAGACGGTACAGTCGTTGGCCGCGGTTGCCCAGGACGTCAATGAGCGGTGTGACATCGACCACCTCTTCTTCGATCAGCGACGACGTAACCTGCCGCTCTTCCAGCGGCTCGACCATGACAGCGACAAGGATCATCTTCTCGATGCCGAAGCCCGGATCGATCTTCTCGATCTGGTCACAAAGCAGCTTTGTGAGGCGTCGCGGGTCGCGAACAGGCTTTTGAAGGCCGGCGCGCACCGATTGCCGTGTATTGTCCACCCGATGGATGACGAGGTCGGATCGCCGGACGCCGAGACCGCGCTCCTCAAGCTTGGCGCTCAGCTGGATGACGAGCTTACCGATGTATTTCGCGATCGTTTCCGCCGCGCCGATCGGCTCCTGGAAGTTACGCGAGACTTCGACCAGCTCCGGCGTCCTGATAGGCTCGATCGGCTCCGCTACCCTTCCAAACAGCTGGTCCAGGCGGCGCCCAACTTCGGGACCGAAGCGTAGGGTGAGCGGCGCGCGCGGAATGGCCGACAACTCGCCCACGGTTTCCACACCGAGAACCCGCAGGCCATGGATCGTGTCATGCGGTAGGCGCAGGCATTGGATCGGCAATCCGACGACCGCCTTCGAGACCCCGCCAACGGGAACGATCGTCGTTTCCGCAGACACAAGCCTGGTGATTGCGTGTGATGCCCCCCAGGTGTCTGACACCGCGGCCCGGACGGTCAGGCCCTTGCCACGAAGCAAATTGACAAGGCCTGAGATCATCAAAGCCTCGCCGCCACGAAGATGGTCGGCACCTTCCGTATCCATCACGAGACCATCCGTGCCATCGACCGCGACGACCGGGCTATACTGTTTGAGCGCCCAGAGCGTTAGCCGCTCGAGAGCCGCGGCGTCTGCGGCCGGATCTGCATCGATCATGGTAAGACCAGCGATAACGGCCTGCGCCTTGCTGGCCGCCATGCCGATACGAAGGCCGAGTTTGCGTGCGGAAGGATCCGCAGCCGATACCCACCGCTTCGATCCGGATCTCGAGATGACGACGATCGGCTGGTCAGACGGCACGGCTCCCTCTCCATGCTTGCGTATCCGATCCGTCGCCAGATACGGGAAATAGACACACACGACCCTTGGCATCACAGGCTCCCAGTTCGAACTCGGCACACTCGCCTGCTTTCACGCGCATCAACTCGGCCAGCCATCGCGCCCGTCCGACGCCGACAGTTGGCAAAGGCTCCGATGGGAGAACGCTGATGCGCCACCGTGTCGTTGACGCTGAGGGGTTTCCGAAGTCGGAGGCCTCGGACTGCCGCCGCCACCTTCTGACGATCAACCCCATCGTCCCGGTTTTCTCGGCAGCGAGCTGGAGGCGACGCGACTGCGTCATCGGCAACCTGACCAGCTCTCCCACCACAGCCGCAAGACCGCCAAAGGACAGTCCCTCTTCCATCGATGCCAGGACATCCTCTTCCCGGTCGGCTTCGCAGTAGATCACGCGATCAGGATGCAAGCCTGCCTGCGACAGTGCAGGACCAAACAGATCGGGACGGGTCAGACACCAGAGGACCTTGCCTTTCGCCCTTGCGGCAATCCCTCCCGCAAAAAGAGCGGCCGCTGCTCCATCCACGGTCCCGGCGCCGCCGCCGGCGATCTCGTGGATCGCACCAAAGGAAAGGCCGCCGCCGGGAAGGCGTTCGTCCATCTCGGGAATACCGAATGGCAGAACGACCGCTTTTCTGGAGGCGGTCCCTTCCAGATGCGCGATCCTCTGCCTGAGATCATCAATAACCCGAGTATGAAAGCCGCGCGACATCGTTCACAGGCCTCCTCGGCTCGCGTTGGGTGGGGCTTCATGTCCCCGAAAACTGTTGACGTTCCCGTTCTGTTCCGATCAAACAAAAGAGTCAAGGCGGCGAGATTCGGGTTTTTTGCCATCGCGGAAGGTCAGTGTCGGGAAAATCGAAATTAATCAGGAATCTAAGCGTCTCGATCAGACAGATGGTTCGCTCGACTTTTCAAAAGGCTGCGGAGACTTGCCCAGAAATTTACGGATTGAGCTGAAGGTGGCGAAGCCACCAGTTCCAAACGCTGATACCTTGTATTCGCCCGGTGTAGTATCTCACCTCGGCATTTAATACGGCGAACGACAGGCAACACGTTGACCGGAGTGACTGGCGTAGGAGTTGTCTGTCGCGTGATAGGTTCGATAGCGTGTTGCACACCAGCGGATGTGAAGGATGTCTTCGGGCGACAGTATCGACGTATCAGCTTGCACCGAATTAGCAGGAGCGCCGGCGAAGGCCACAACACCGTTGGGGCCGGAAGCAGGAGCGTTACTTTCCATGATGTGAAATGCGCTTGCAGGCGTCACGGTTGATCCCAGCATCAGACCGGCCAAGACAAGTGAGGCGAAGAGCTTTATTTTCCGAGACATAGTAGATCCGATCATCCATCTCACCTGAAAACGAAAGCGTTCCGGAATTTGTTCCAAGATCTCCCCGTGGCACCCACAGCGGTCTGACAGTCTATAGCCAAAGATCATCACCAGCCGTGAAACGTGATCCTCCACACGACGAAGGGGCAGTGACACTTTGAAATACTTAATTTGAACTGCTGGCGATCAAGCCTATCGTCAGGCTGTCGGCCTCGCACAAGAACATGCGGCGACGACCACTGGGGCGACAAGCGCGCTCCAAAATCGAATGCAGGTGAAGCCGTGTCCCGTTTAAACAATTCCCATCAGATTTTGGTTGTCGAAGATCAGCCCTTGATTGCGATGGACCTCGAACATGCCCTCGACCAAGCGGGGTTTTCAACCGAGCTTCAGTTCTCGAACACCGGCGCGCTGACGTGGCTTTCTACACACAAGCCAGATTTGGCGATCCTCGATATCGGGTTGCGGGAAGGGTCGAGCGAGAGGGTCGCAATGCACCTGGCCAGCCAGCACGTCCCGTTCATCGTCTATTCCGGTTCGGCGCCATCGGATGCCGCCTCGGTCTTTGAAAACGTCAAATGGATACGAAAGCCTGCAGACCCCACCCTGGTAACGAAGCACGTCGAAGAGCTGCTGCTCCTGGGAGAATTCCAGAAGGACATGGAGGAGAGGGGATGACGGACGACCGATGTATTGCGGGAAGCCACCGGGCTAACTGATCGGCAAAGCCGTCCCATTGAAAATGCGCTTCATCATCACGACTTCAGTCCAGAGATCGGAGCCCCACCATGCTGTATGTCATCGTTGCCATGTCTATCATCGTTTGCACGTTTTTCGTGGGGCGCTTTTTCGCGGCGAAAACCCGGTTGGTCGAGCAGGCGATCGAGGCAGCAATTGCCCGTAAGCTGTCGATGTCGCCAATGGCTATTGAGCTTAGACATCTTAAGGAACAAAACTGCGTCATGCGCAACTTGTTAATCGACATGCTTGAGAATGAGGGGTCGGTCACGCCTCCCGCAACGAAAACGCCTAGTGAACACGATCGCGCCGTCAAAGCCAGAATTCGGCGACGGCGCGAGATTTTCGGTGAGGCGGTGTTCCTGCTTCAGCAATCGGGCCATCCCAAAAGTAAGATCCAAGACCTCAAGATCAACGGATAAAGGTGTGACGGCTTTCTTCGAAAGCTCGTCATTTTTCCAGATATCATCCATTGCTGGCCGGCACGGGGCTAAAGACCCAAGTGAGACTGGTCGGCGAAAGTGGATGCCACCCCCTTTTAGCATCGAGAATGTGGGCGCGCTGCCTTGAAGGACCGCGAAGTGGAAAGCTGGACTTTCGCAGATTGAACCGACTGATCTTGTTGAGCTTGTGCCGGTGGAGATTTGCGCGAATTGGGCGCGTGGGAGATGGTGCAATGCACGGAATACCGCAGCTTGTTTCAGAGCTGGTTCGGGCAGCGAATGAAACCGAGAAGCTTACCGGTATCGACGTCAGCCGCCTGCTTGATCGGGCAATCGCGACCATTGTCGAAATGCGGGCGCAGATTGGTATTGTACCCATCATCGGGCGTGACGCGCTCATCTACCCGCGAACGGTCGCAGCCGGCGCATTGAAGGTTTCTCCCGAAGAATGGCATCATGGCCTTCTCCACGCAGCGGAAATGGTCAGGGATCTTTACATTGTCCTCGATTCCGAGGTCAGCATCGAGATCAACGTATCGAGTGAGGCTGAACTCGGCCAGTGACACCGCGACCCACGTCAGGGTCATCAAAATTTAAGACGTTTGACCCATTTTGATGTGGCCGGCTGACCTGAGCTGCATCCGGTGGACATCGCAGAAACCCTCCGATTTGTATTTCGTTCGGAGGGTTTTTTGTCTGCCGGACTGGAGTTCGACGGACTGGCGTCGTCCTCGTTCTCACGTCGATGCGCTTCCTCACACTGTTGCCTTCGACTTGCCTTGCTGTCGTGTTGCATATGTTTTAGAAGACGGCTGCCGGGCCCGTAGCTCAATTGGTTAGAGCCGTCGGCTCATAACCGATTGGTTGCAGGTTCAAGTCCTGCCGGGCCCACCAAAGATCCACAAATGCGTTATGCCCGTCCATCCGCTGAGCTCCTGTAACTGACGGTATGGGTGCGGTTCGACGGGAAAACCCCCGGATTTGAAAATCAGAATCTCGGGGGAAATTCAACCTGTCCGGGCTAATGCGCCGTATTGTTGATAAGCGCATCGATTAGCCTGATCTGCGAGCGATTTCCGCGCTTGTATTCACTGATCAGTATCTTCGCCTCCGCCGTCGCATCACGGCGCGCGATGCTGTGCTGAGTACACCAAGCATCCAGAACCGTCTGGAGCATGGTGAGATCTTTCGGCGGTATTGCTGTATCAGAAATATGCATCATTTTCCTCCCAAGGAATTGACACTTTGCCGTGAAGGCGCCTCCTCGCGACGTCCGGCATGACCATACTCAGACAAAAGTCTCAGTGGCACAAGGCAAAAGCGCGTTCGACATCGTGAGGTACGTACCCGTTTTCGCCGCCGGTTTGGGAGCGGCTCACAGCGCGTTCGCCCAGTCGACATTGACCATGTCTCGACGGTGGACGGCGGCGATGAAGATATCGGCAGCACGGAAAACGGTAGATTCCATTTTCAAATTCAACGAGGAACGTATCAGTGCATCCTCGCTCTCGTAGCCACATACTCGGCAGCTTACGATTTGAACGCCTCCGATAGACCCGCGCGTGCACTTTCCTAATTCCATTCCTTCCCCCAGATTGTCGTTCTGTGAAGGCAAAGCTCCATCCCTTGGGACAACCTACGGTCATGCCGGAATTCAGCACGGAAGTCGCACCAGTGCTCGATTAACTGGCGTTTGCACGCGGCAGCCATCTTCGCCGACGGGCGTCAGGAGCCGTGCGATGACGTAGATCAAGATTTCGATGTAACGCAAATTGACAAAAAACTATTCCCGATCTTACTGATATTATGTGCTTTTTAAAAAAAAATGTCGAAACCACAATAATTCTAGGGGTTTCCGGATAACCGGCCGAAAGCTAATTACGTCGCGTCGTTCATAGCGTGAGGCTCGATACGTTGAGATTTTTTTTCCACATCCATGCAGGTACAACCCGCGACACAGATCGTTTAGGGACTGAGTTGGCAAACATGCAAGACGCAATCCGATACGCTTGGCAGGTGAAGCGTGAAGTCGCATCGGATTTGCAGTCTTCGGACGTGACTGTTGTCATACAGGGTCCGTCAATGGTCGCCTCTCTTGCAAATAATGATGAGGGAAATAATGAGCGGAGCGCTTTTGTTTTCGAAACCCAGGCAAGCATGATTGTGATGAGTGACACGGCGGTGGGAATACTCAACTAATCGCCTCGATTGCGTCATCAGCCAATTCGAGCGCAATTTCACCGCTAGAGCACCTGTCAATGTGAAGATCAGGGCCTCGCGAGGGAGTCAGACACGACTGTTACAACCTGCTCATCTAAAGTGGTAAGTCGACAGCTGTTGATTTATTATATTTAATCGGTGACGTAACAGATCGTTCAAATATGGGTCACTGCTTGTACGCAAATTGGTTACCCCAATTTCTGCGGCCAAGCCAACGCCTATTAATCGTGACCCTATCGGCGCGCCTTGGCGCAGCACTATCGCGATCCCAGAAGGATCCCCCCTTACTCTTTTCGCTCAACATGCACAGACTGTGAAAAGGATGACCGCAAATGGCCATTGAAAGCTTTCCCGAGCTAATGCAAATTCTGGCGGAGGAATTTGAGCGTAGCGGAATAGAACCCCAAGTATTTGCGCAAAGAGCCGGCATTACCGAAGACCGGCTGGAACTTCTTCAGACGGGCGCATGGGAATATCTGACGATCATGGAGTTTGGAGCAATCGCACAAAATCTCGATGTCGACATCTGCAATCTGTTCTCATCGCCCCGCTGAAAGCAGTGTTGCAGGATGTTCAAATGAACCCGCCCACAAGCCATTTTGGTTGTCCTGCGCCGCCAGTTCCGCCACTGCGTAGGCGGTCGATACCGGTGATCCCGAAGGCAACGTTGCCGCAAAGGCAATGCCTGCTGATATTATCGCTGTACCGACATCGACTGTGCTGTCACCGATCTTTACCGCACAGATGACAAAGCTTGCTCCGTCCTTTGCTTTCCCGATCGGCTGGCATCCGACTGTGCCAGTTGAAAACAGAGCCGCCAAAGACGCGAGTGAGCGCATCCCGCAATCACCTTCTTGCCCGTCAGGTGCGCGATAGGTTGTGCCTCGGATGCAGGATTGAACGCCGAACAGCCTGAATCTTCTGCCTTCGTGCCTCCAGGTATCTCCGGTCTCGAATGTAATATCCGAGGAAAACGGGATGGTCTTGGCTTGGGCGCTGGCCTCTGCCCCGAGGATAAGTGCAAAAAGCAGCGTTAGCTCAATCCGCATTTTGAAACTCCATCATTTTTGAGAGCGATTGGGCCTGTTCAAGATCGGGACGCCGTAATCGGCCGGCCGGCGTCTTTCCGATCTCTGCGAGACCGAGAAACACCATGCTGTCATCGTCATTGACAGTGCGGTAGGGCTCGCCGTCGCCACCAACGAGGACGAAGCAGGATGCTGGTATAGCCTGGCCTTGCGCCGTCGACAGCATCAGGGTCTTGCAGAGGATGACGTGCGCCCGCCTGTTGTAAATCGCTCCGGCGTAGTCACGAACGGCGTCTATACACGTCCATGTCTGCACCCGGTTGTAGGTCACCGTCTGCGCTGGGCAGCCGTTCAGGCCTCGTAGCTGAATGTCGTACCCGGCAATTCGTCGCTCGACGGCCCCACTGATGGAGATCTCGCCGCCGACCCGCTCCATGGAGCGGTCGACCAGTCTGCCCTCGGCATCAAATCGTTCGAAGACAAAGACCTTGGCGCCGTCCTCGGCGAACTGACGGAGATAATCTGGAAGCGGTTCCGCATAGGGGTGTTCGCCCACTTCGACCGCAAAAGCCGCACTTGGCAGCATCAAAGAAATTGCCACGCTGTAGACCTTGAGTTGTCGATACACCGAAAATCCTTCGTTTTGGAGTTGACATAAGAATCCCTCCTAAATTAATTATATTTTATTCTGCGACGCAGCAACCGGAACCTTTCCATGAAGACGATCGCGTTACTCCTCTTTTTTTCAGCATCTTATTCGGCCAACGCCTGCGAGCCAGTCGACACCGCGAGCACCCTTGCGATGGTCAAAGCAATCGCGACGGAAGAGCAGCTGGATCCGGCTCTCGCACTCGCTGTGGTTGACGTTGAAAGCGCTAGCGGAAAGCATCAGGTCTCCGATGCCGGTGCTCTCGGCATCATGCAGCTGATGCCGGCCACGGCGTCTGATTATGGTGTCACAGATCGCTGCGACCCCGAGGAAAACATTCGCGCCGGCATCCGCTACCTGAAGAAACTCTATGGTGAGTTCGACGATCCGCTGCTGATGCTCGCTGCCTACAATGCCGGTCCGGAGCGGGTCTACCAAAAGGCCGGCATTCCCGAGTTTAACGAGACCGCCCAATACGTCGTTAAGGTGATGAACCGCTGGACACTCAATGCCAAGGCGTTGGCTGCCGACGAAAGGCGCGGCGGAAACCACCGTTCTCAGAAACAGACGATCGCATTGGCGCCTTCCCCTTGGCGGGATGATCACGTCTGGAACGGCGAATAGATCGACCGTTCTCCAAACTTTCCCTTCAACATTCAAAGGACTTCCGTATGAGCACGCTTTCGATCGTATCCCCTTCCCGCTTCAAGGCGACGGTATGCCTTACCCTTCTGACAACCGGGCTGGCACTCGCTCCGGACTTCGCCTATGCGCAGTCCGCCGCTCCCGTCGAGGGGATCCTCGAGTGGTTCGTCGGTGTGCTTCAGGGCAACGTCGCGCGCTCTTTGGCGATCATCGCCGTTTGCTTTCTCGGCTTTCTATTTTTGACCGGTCGGATGGCCTGGCAGGGAGCGATCTCCATCGTCATCGGTATCGCGATCATCTTCGGTGCAGCCCAGCTGGTCGATGCGATGAAGTCATCGGCGGGAATTTAAGATGCGCGAGGACGCTCCCGACGTCGAACCACTGATCCTGCCGTTGACCCGGCCGCCAATGTATTTTGGCGTCGACATCATCGTCTTCGTCGTCAACGGACTGTTCGGGATCGTCCTCTTCATAGCAACGTCGAGCTTCCTGGCGCCGCTCATCGTTCTGCCCATTCATTTTATCGGTCTCTACCTTTGCCAGCGCGACGTCCACATCGTCCGCGTGGTCCAGGTGTTCTTGTCGATGCGCAGGGCGATCCGTAACAGGAGGTTCTGGAGAGCGGGGAGCTACAGCCCGTGAACATCGTCAATCATGATTTAAAGTTCGGACGCGAGCGTGCACGCGAAATTGGCATCGGCACCCATGTTCCCTATCTGCGCCATGTCGATGAAGAGACCATCGTCACCAAGACCGGTATGCTCCTGCAGGTCATCAAGCTTTCCGGGCTTCCGTACCAGACGATGGACCAGGCCGAGATCAACGCGCGTCTTGCCAACCGCAATATGACGGTCCGGTCGCTCGGGTCGTCGCGCTTTGCGCTCTATGCAACGATCATCCGTCGCCAGATCGTACCTGAAATCGACGGGGAATTTGACAATCCCTTCGCCGATGAGCTGAACGCCCGCTATATGGATGGGCTGAAGCATCGGACGATGTTCGTCAACGAGCTTTATCTGACCGTCATTCGACGGCCAATGACCGGCCGCGCTGGCAAGGTCGATCGCATGTTCGACGTCTTCCGTATGGCGGACAATGAGGTTGAGGCCAAAGGCGAAGCGCTGCGCGACCTGAAAGATATGGTTTCGGGGATCGTCGGCGACTTCCGCACCTATCGGCCGGAGCTCCTGTCCTGTGTGACCCGCGAGGGAGGCATCTTCTCGGAGCCAGCAGAGTTTTTCGCAAAAATCCTTGCCGCCGGCGACGAGCGGTCGATGCCCCTGCCCCGTATGTCGCTTGCCGACTATATCGGGACCGGTCGTATTCTGTTTGGCCGCAAGGCAACCGAAATCTGGTCGGACGACGGATCCACTTCCAAAGTCGCCGCTATGGTGTCGATCAAAGAATATCCGCCGATGACGACGCCGGGCCAACTCGACGGGCTGCTGCGCCTCCCTTACGAGTTCATCGTCACCCATTCCTTTGCTCCCGAGGATCGCACGTCCGTCACCGAGGCGATAGCGACCATCAGCCGACAGATCTCCAATTCCGACGATGGCGGTACGGCTGTCGAGGACGATGTCGAGACCGCCCGTGACCGGCTTGCCTCGGGCGAGGTGGTCTTCGGCAAACACCATATGACCGTCGCCGTGCTGGCGCGCGAGCCAGCCGGTCTCAACCGGGCGGTTGCCGACGTCACCGCCGAACTTGCCCGCATGGGCGTCGTCGCGGTGCGCGAAGATCTCAACCAGGAAGCGTCGTGGTGGGCGCAGCTACCGGCGAATTTCGCCTATGTCGCCAGGCAGGGGTTGATCTCGTCGGTCAACTTTGCCGGGCTGTTTTCCGCACATAATTTCCCGTCCGGGCAGACACATAAAGCGCATTGGGGCAAACCCATCTCGCTTTTGGAAACGACGAGCCAGACCGCCTATTTCTTCAATTTCCATGAGGATGATGTCGGTAATTTCACGGTCATTGGACCGACTGGCTCAGGTAAAACGGTAGCACTGTCGTTCCTCCTTGCCCAAGGGATGCGCGTTGAGCCGCGGCCGCGCTGTGTGTTCATCGACAAGGACCGTGGGGGCGAGATTTTCGTGCGCGCCATGGGCGGACGCTACGAGCGAATGTCTCCCGGCGAGCCGACCGGGTTTGCCCCCCTCCAGCTTGACGATACGCCGGCCAATCGCAGTTTCGGCAAGACGCTGATTTCCTATCTGGTCACGCCGGCAGACCGGGTGCTTCACGCCGAGGAGATGGCCGTGATCTCTGACGCGGTCGACAGCATCTATACCGACTTCGATCGGCCACAGCGCCGCCTCGACATGCTAGCGGAGGCGCTCAAAGGACGGATGCGATCCGGTATTGGCGATCTTCCGGACCGGCTTAAGGAATGGACGACCGGTGACAAGGGCTGGCTCTTCAATAATACCGAGGACAAGCTTGATTTCTCGGGCTCGGTGATCGGTTTCGACATGACTGAAATCCTCTCCGACAAGCGCACGCGATCGGCCGCTCTCCTTTATATGTTTCACCGTATTCAGGAGATCCTCGATGGTCGGCCGTCAATGATCTTTCTTGACGAAGGTTGGCGCCTGCTCGACGACGAGGTGTTTTCCGGTTTCATCAAGGACTGGCTGAAAACCATTCGAAAGATGAACGGCATCGTCGGCTTCGGAACCCAGTCCGCCTCCGACGTCGTGCGCTCCGATCTGCGCAACACCATCATCGAGCAGACGATGACGAACATCTTCTTCCCAAACGCATCGGCCGATGAGGAGAGTTACCGCAAAGCCTTCGGACTGTCGGAGAAAGAGTTCCGGTTCATCAAGCAGGCAGACAAGGCAAGCCGTACCTTCCTGGTCAAGCATGCGCAGGACTCGATCATCGCCCGCCTCGACCTCTCCGCCATGCCCGACCTGGTGAAGGTGCTATCCGGGCGTCCGGAAACGGTTCGCGAGTGCGAGAATTTGCGAGAGACGTATGGCGAGGAGCCGGCCGCCTGGCTTCCGCACTTCTGCGGTTGGACGATACCGGAGGCAAGCGATGCATAAAGCAGTTCTCCTTTTGCTCTCTGCAGGGCTTGCCCTTGCGCCATCACCCTCTGTCTGGGCGGATGTGCCTGTGCTCGATAACGACGCGAAGGACAAGCGCTCCGAGGACGAAGGTCATTCGGCTACCGATAAAGACACGCAGGACGACCAGCTCGAGGAGCAGACCGTCACCAGCTGCAACATCTCGCAGAAGGAAAAGAACCGGCGTTTGTATCGATCGCCGGCGCAGGCAGTGAATGAAGACACCAGCAATGTCGAGCTGATCAAGCACTATGCCGACAAATACAATGTTCCCGTCGGCCTGGCGCTGTCTGTTGCGCATGCGGAGTCCGGGATTTCTACCTGCTCGGGCTCACCGACCGGTGTCAAGGGCGTGATGCAGCTGACGAAACGCACCGGCAAGGGCATGGGTTTCGACCGCGATATCAACGAGGAGAATATCGAGGGCGGCGTCAAATATCTGGGTCTCGGCGTCAACAAGTGCGGGACGACAGACTATGCCTGCCTTGCCTCATGGTACAATGGCTCGACTGCGGCAGAACAGAAGAACTGGGCCGGCAAGGTCGGTCGGAACCATGGATGGTTCAACGCCTATGCTGGCGGCTCCAATATCGAGGAAATCTCTTCGCCATCCTACAAGTCCACTGTCGACTACGGATCCGAGGCCACGCGCAACGCCAATCGTGCCGCCGCTGGCTCCGTCGACAGGGCCATCTCCGGGATCGATAGGAGCTCTGCCCGCGTGCAGGAAGCCGGGCGACGGATCGATGCCCTGTCGGCATCGGTTGGCGCCTCGGAAATCTACCAAGACGCCTGGGATGACAACACGCAAGCGCGCGCCGTCCACGCCGAGCTGCTGAACAACCTGATGACCGCACGCAACCTCTTTAACGAGCTGTTGCAGGCGCGCCTACAGATGAAGCTGTCAAAGACCTCCGAGACCGCCAAGGCCATGAAGTCCGATCCCAACGTCAATCCCTATAGCTGTGATCCCGTTATTCTCGAGCAAATGAAGGTGCCGCGCGCCGACTGGCCACGTTGCGCTGTCATCGCGGAAGCGCAGGGGGAAACATCGGTGCTGTCGTCCGGCAATACTGATGGTGCGATCGACGCCAATCTTCTGTCCATCCAGAATGCCGCCGAGGCGGCAGATTAACGAGGTTCCCCATGAAAACCACACTTGTGATAGCCACCGTTTTTGCCGTCTCGACGCCGGCATTTGCCGACGTTCCCGTCATCGACAACGCCAACCTGACGATCGCCAGAAAGAATGCCGAAAACACTGGCAAAATCATGAACACAAATACCGACATCCTGGAAAAGACCAAGGCGATCCTTGGTGCCCTCTCCGGAAGTCGCGACGGGTCCATGGGTATTTCCTCGACCGGCTTAAGCGGAAATATGTCAGTTTCCGCAGCACCATCTTTCTCATCCATCATGAACGGTGGAACGCTGTCCTTTGGCGGCCTCGACGCCAACTCCCAGAATATCGCGGCGACGTTGATCAACGGCCTTCAGCTCGTCAAACAGGTGAAGGCAATCGTTGACGGCGAAGATGCGGGCGCGATGAACAGTGCCTTCTCCGGCGCCGTCAACACAGTCACGCTGCTCTCGGCACTGACGCAGCAGGCGACGCAAGGTATCTCCAAGAGGGAACAGTCGCTTCAGTCGGCGACTGGCCAGATCGGCTCATCCGAAGACGTAAAGGGCTCGGTCGACGCCAATACCCGCATGCAGCTGGAGACGGCGCGCACCATCAATGAGTTGATCGGCGTTTCGAACGGCGCGGTCTCCGCTCTCAATACCGAGATGCAGATGCGACTGACGCAGCAATCCGAGACCGCCAAGATGCTGCAATACAAAGACATCAACCCGTTCAAGTGAGACCGCATGCGATTGCTCGTGATGACAATGCTGGTAGGGCTGGTCTTCGTTGCCGGCTGCCAGACAAAGGGCGAGAAGAAAGCCCCCTGCCCGCCGATCTCCGGATATGGGCCGGCCGACGACTTGTGTGGCCCTGCCCTTCCGGTCAATGACGTGTTTACGTCCGTCCTGAAGGAATAACGAGATGGCGGCGACCACGATCATTTCGGACATCTTCGAGAAGCTCGACAATATCGGCGAGACCTTCATCTCGAACGCCTATGAAGGCTTGGCCCTTCAGGTCACCGTCCTGTTCGGGTCGATGCTGACACTCTATGTCATCTGGTGGGGTTACATGATCCTTGCCGGCCGGGACGGATTTTCCGTACCGGAAGCGGCTTGGCGGCTGGGGCGAGCCTTCTTCATCTATTACATGGCGACCAACTGGGACGCCTTCTCCGCCACGCTCTACCAGCTTGTGCAAGCCGTGCCGAACCTGATCTCCGACACGATCATCGAGTCGATTGCAGGTTCAGGCGGCATACTCGACGGGGGAACCGACGATACGACCGGCGTCGTGAAAATTCTCGATGCGGTGTTTGAAACGGCGGGCAAAGTCTATGAGCAGGTAGCGACCGGCACCTTCGAATATGTTGGCGCTCTGATTGGCGCCGTGGTCTTTGTCGTCGCAATGATTTTCATCGCGGTCGCCGCCGCCGCGATCCTCGCTGCCAAGCTGATGCTGTTCATCACGCTGGCGCTGGCGCCGGTGTTCATCATTCTTGCGCTGTACCGCTGGACCTTCCGGTTTACAGATGGTTGGCTGCTGCTCATGGTCAACCTGATGGTGACGCAGACCTTGATGATGTCATTTTTGGCCTTCCTCTACCAACTCATTGAGCTCGCCATTAACACCGCCAACAATACCGCGACGGAAAGCAAGCTGTCCTATGTGGCGCCATTCGTGATCGTCTGCCTCCTCGGCATCGTAGTGTTCAGATTTATCCCGTCGTTCGCCAGTGCCATCGTCGGCGGAATGGCGCTCGGCCAAGGTGACACACCCGCACTCGGTGGCTGGAGATCAGCTCTTTTGGCGACAAGACAGGTGACGGGGAGAGCCAGAATTATGTCTGTCGGCCTAGCCAAGCGACGCACCTCGGCTGACGTTCAAGCAGCACGCGCAAGAGCAATCCAGCGTGAAACAGAAAAGAACGGGCATTTTTAGGTGGCATGAGCTGATGGCGTTGGTTAAATATAGTTTTTGCGGCAAGGAGGGCACCATGCGAGATTTGGATGAAGCCCGCAGATATGGCGGAGCGCTGCAGGAGCAAGTCCGGATAAACGAGGAGATTGGCGAAAGTTCGAAACCGAATGCCAAGCCAGGAGAGACTAAGTGGGTCGTCCTCTTTGTCCTCGCGGTCATTTTCTTCAAACCGTTCGCAGAATATTGCATCGAACTTTACGGCTCTGCCTCCAGTTATCTTCACGGCCTTAGCGCCATGTTGGGCTTTTAAGCGACGGAGATCCTGATGAATAAGACTTTCGCAGCGCTCCTAATGTTCGGCATGTTGTTTCCCACCATGGCGATGGCGCAGTCAAAAAGCTCGATCGTTCCGGTAATGACTGGCGCTTATGCCCCAGCGGACGGCGGCTGCGATGCAGCAGCGGCCGCATTCATCTATATCGAGGATAAGGGTATCGCCGCCAACAAAACCACCGGGACAGTGACATCCGTCAAACAGGACGGTGCCTCCTACGTCCTCGACGTCCTCTGGATTGAGGCTGGGGCAGACAAAGCGGACGGCGATCGCGATACGGTCGGGATCGAGGTGAAGGACGACAGGAGCTTCTATTTCTCCAATTCCGCGTCTGAGAGAACACTCATGCGGTGGTGCAGCTGAGGCTCGAACGTTTTGCAACCCGCGGGACAGCGGCAGCTTTTGAGCTCTCACTGTTGATTTTCTAGCCGAACGATCACGCCCATAACGACCCCGGGAGATCGGCCCAGGGCTCTCCATGCCCGGAGAATTAAATATATTTAATCACGCCGCGAACGCGGCGCATTGGAAGCAGATATGGCCAACGCAGAAACGACTGAACAGCAGCCCACCACCCCTCCCATTGACCTGAGCTCATATTGGAAAGCGGGTGCGTCGTGGGAGGCCGAACTCTATCGCAAGGAACGCCGATCGCGGAAAATCGCATGGACGGTCGCGACGATCGCGAGCGTTTCGACGCTGCTCAGCCTATCGGCCCTCAATCTCCTCGTTCCGTTAAAGCAATTCGAGGCCGTTGTGGTGGTAGCCGACAAGACGACCGGTTTCGTCGAGGTCGCACGCTCGCTCGATGAGAGCAAGCTTTCGGAAAACGATGCGATCAAGACCGCCAACATTGTCCGCTACATCAGGGCGCGCGAAACCTATGATCCGCGAGGACTGAAGGATAATTACGACCTTGCCCAGCTTTATTCGACGGCACAGGCCTCGGTCGACCTGCGCCACGAATTCGAGCCATCGAACCCGCAGTCGAGGGATAAGTTGCTCGGCCGAGACACGCGCATCGCCGTGACGATCAAGTCGGTGTCGTTTCTCAATGCGTCGACGGCGACAGTGCGCTTTTCGACGGAAACGCGCCGCGACAATACATTTCGGCGCGAGCACTGGGTTTCTGTTGTCCGCTTCCGCTACACGACCGCGCCACTGAAGAACGAATATCGCTTCGACAACCCGCTCGGTTTCCAGGTCGTCGAGTATCGGCGCGACCAGGAGTCACTTCCGGAAGTCCTGCCGGCTGATAAGGCGGCACGCTGATGCAGAAATCCCGTTTCCTCTTCGGCGCTCTGTCACTACTGATCATGGCAAAACCCTTGGCGGCCGCCGATCCTCGCATCCGCTACATCACGTTCAACAATAATGCCGTCGTTACCGTTCCCGCTGGGCTCGGTGTGTCTACGATGATCCAGCTTGGGAGCTCTGAGGTGATCGAGACGATTTCGGCTGGCGACACGGCCAGCTGGTCTATCGTGCCGAAGAAGGGATCCAGCATCCTCTTCGTCAAACCGCTGCGCGAAAACGCCGAGACCAACGTCAACATCGTCACCAACCAGCGGGTCTATGCGCTTCTTCTGAAAGGCTCGGCCGCCGCCGATCTCAGAGCTGCGTTCCAGGTGCGCTTCAAATATCCCGACGAAGACGTGAACGCACGCCTTCTGGCGGCAGCCCAAGATAGCGCCAAGGATCCACTGCTGAAAGGCCTCGATCCGAGCCGGCTCAACTACGACTATGTCTTCCGGGGCGACAGCAGCCTGAAGCCGCGCGTCGCCTTCGACGACGGCACCCATATGTATCTTGAGTTTCCGGATGAAATCCCGGCGATCTTCGTCGTCGAGGGCAAGCGTCAGGAGTCGCTCGTCAATCTACGCACCCAGGGCAAATACGTGGTGGTCGACAAGATCGCCGCCCAGTTTACGCTGCGCGCCGGCGACAAGTGGCTCTGCCTCTACAATCGACAGGCTAATCGCCGATCCTTCGATCTTGTCGAGGATGCCTATGGCCCGAAGAACCTTGACGGTAAGGAGGGCAGCCAGCGATGAGCGGGATCGATTTCGACCACCTCGATGGTCAAAGCAGTGTCGCCAGCAACCGCAATGGCCGTCTCGGCAAGCTGGCGCTTCCCCTGCTTCTCGTTATCGGCGCTGGCGTGCTTGCGTACGTCAACTGGCCGACGGGACCTCAGAACCCCGGCCTGAACGAGGGCGCAAACGAGACCTTCGAAACATCGAATACCAGCATTCGCAACTTCCCCGACGAACCGGTCAAGCAGGCAGCCGATCCCAACCTCGTTCAGATCCCCATAGTCGAGGAAAAGAAGCTGGTGGACGCTGCCACGGTCGATGTCACGGTCAACCAAGGTGAAGACCTGGAGAAACTGCGACAGATTGAAGAGGCCCGGCGCCTCGCCGAGGAAGAGCGGCGTCGGATGGAAGAGGCGCGCCGGCGCGCGGAAGAAGACGAGCGGCTGGCGCAACTGGAGGCCAAGCGGCGCGAGGACGAGGAGAAGGCCCGGTGGGACCGGCTGCGCTCCGAGCAAATCATTGTCGACGGGTCAAACAGTGAGAGTTTGTCCGGGAGCGACCAGTCGGTGACAATCGCCGACGATGGTCAGCTCGTGACCGTCCCGGGGGCAGAGACCGACGCAAACAAGGCTTTCCTGGCTCAATCCGAGAAGCAGACAGCCGGCATCGTCAAGGCGACCCGCTTTGACCGCACCGACGCACTCGTTGCGCAGGGCACGATGATCCGCGGTTTTTTGGAAACAGCGATCAATACTGACCTTCCCGGCATGGTACGGGCCGTTGTGCGCGAAGACGTGCGCTCGCTCGACGGCGGACTCATCCTGATCCCAAAAGGCTCTCGCCTGATCGGGGAGTACAAGTCCGGGCTGGCGCGCGGCCAAAAGCGGATCTTCGTCGTCTGGTCGCGGGTGATCCGCTCCGACGGACTGTCGGTCGAGATCGCTTCGCCCGGCGCTGACCGGCTTGGTCGCGCTGGCCTGACCGGCGAGATCGACACGCATTTCTGGGAGCGGTTTGGTTCTGCAATCATGCTCTCCGTGATCGGCGGCGCGGCAGAATACGTTTCCGCCCTCGGCGAGACCCCGACCAACAGTGCGCGCTCGATCTCGACGGTTGATCCTATCACTGGTGCTGTCACGACGATCACCACCGAACCTAGCCAAACTGCCGCTGAGGCACGTGCCATTGCTGCCGAGAAATCTTCCTCCATGTTGCAGGAGATCGCCAACGAAGCGTTCAAGGAGAGCTCGAAAATCCCGCCGACGATCTATGTTGCTCAGGGCGAGCCGGTGATCGTCTATCTCAGGCGTGATCTCGACTTCTCGGATTTTTATGCCGATCCGGTCCGCCAGGAGATGATGCGCCTGAAGCGCGGTGGGCAGGTCCGCCGGGATGTCGACCCCACGCCTTATTATCCGATCGCGCCGGTCTACAAATGAGCGCGTTCCCGTTTCTCGAAAAAACCCTTGAACGGCTAAAACCCTTTCTGTCGGATGATCGCGTATCTGAGATTTCGGTCAATCGCCCCGGAGAGCTGTTCGTTGAGCGCCTGGGTGTGAGCAGCATGGAGCGGGTGGAAGACCCGCAGTTCACGGCCGACTGGATTCGGACGTTGAGCGAGCGGGTCGCGGGTTCCACTAACCAGGTCGTCAATGACGAGCACCCGATCCTGTCCGCATCGCTTCCATCCGGGGAACGCTTCCAATGCGTGCTGCCGCCGGCGGCACCCGCTGGCGGCGCCATCTCCATCCGCAAGCAGGTCATTCATGACATTGGCCTCGACGTTTATCAGCAGCGCGGCGCTTTCGAGGGCACGCGCGTCGGGCGCCAGCTCTCGCTCTCCGCTGCCGAGGAAGAGCTTGCCGCTATGATGCAAGGCGATGTCGATGCCATGGAATTCCTCCGGACCGCCGTACGCTTGCGGGTCTCCATCGTCGTGTCCGGCGGCACTTCTACCGGCAAGACGACTTTCCTCAATGCACTCTTAAAGGAGATCCCGGAAGAAGAACGCATTGTCACAATCGAGGACACGCGCGAACTCAAACCGATCACGCCGAACACCGTTGCCCTACTCGCCTCCAAAGGCGACCAGGGCCGTGCCAAAGTTACGCAACAACAACTTCTCGAGGCCTCGCTACGCATGCGCCCCGACCGGTTGATGCTTGGCGAACTTCGCGGGGCAGAAGCCTTCTCCTTTTTACAGGCGATCAACACGGGCCATCCCGGCTCGCTCACGACAGTGCACGCAAATTCCGGTCGATCGGCCTATGAGCGCCTGGCGCTGATGGTCATGCAAAGCGGCATGGACCTCAAAAAACAGGAGATCATCGACTACCTAAAGGAGGTCATTCCGATCGTGGTTCAGCTCGCGCGCTTGCCGGACGGACGCCGCGTGGTATCGGAGATCGTATTCACCAAGGCAGACGCGCTATGAACCCGGCCCTCCTGCTTTTCGGTGGTCTCATTGCACTGGCCACGGCGGCGTTTGTGGCGTCACTCGCCTATGCCGGTCTCTATTATACATTCGACAATTCGACGTGGATGCTCCAGGCGCTGCAGGACGATCTTCTGGCATCGTACAAGGCCGCGCGTCTCGATCTCTATGCGGGCGAATGGCATCGGCCAGCGATCGCAGCGGGCGCTGGTTTTATTGCCGGCGCCGCGATGCTGATCACGCTTGCGACGGGCAAGAAGAAATCCACCGATGCGCGCTTCCTCAGCACGATGGAGGCGCGCGCCCTCGGCCTGACGCGCACCGGTGGCGTGTTCGTTGGCAGAATCGGCGGCAGCCTGATCAAAGTCCCTGGAGGCTTTACCCAACGTGGCTCCGGCAGGCGGCGGCTGACAAAGCCGAAGCTGTTCGGCGGCAAAAAGCTTTGGATCGATGGTGATGACGTCGGCGGCTTTGTCATCGGTCCGCCGCGCTCGGGCAAGGGCGCATCGCTGATCGTGCCCAATTGTCTCCTCTGGCCAGACAGCATCGTCGTTCTTGATATGCGCGGCGAGACCTACGAGGCCACGGCCGGCTACCGGTCGAAATTCTCACGCGTGTTGCGCTTTTCGCCAGCCGACGAGAATGGCGATACGGAATGCTACAATCCCCTCGACTTCGTCGCCATTGATCCCGATCAGCGCGACATCGATATCAATTCGATCGCGACCGCCCTTTTGCCGACGCCAAAGGGCGATGCCTACTGGATTTCCGATGCGCGTGCTCTGTTTGCCGGTGTCACCTCTTGGGTTTTGGAAAATCCTGACATCCCCGACAAAGACAAAAATCTCGGAACGGTTCTCAATGTCGTCGAAGGTGGTGATCAGCCGCTGCGCGAGTGGTTGGAGGAGGTTGCCAACCCCGAGCTTCGGGCCGAGTGGATCAGTTCATTTACCTACACGACGATCGCGCGCTTTGCGGTTATGGCAGGAAAACAGTTCGACGGGGTTTACGGCTCGCTTGCCGCAGCCGTTCGTCCATTCAAGAACAACCGCATTTTGCGAGCGACGGCGCGCTCGACCTTCGACATTCGCGCGATGCGGCGCGAGAATATGAGCCTGTATCTGGATTTTCGGATCCAGCAGGTTGCCTCCATTGGGCCGATCTTCAACGTGCTGATGGTCCAGTTCATGGACTACATGTCGCGCACCATGATGACGCGCGGCGAGCGCCGCGTGCTGGTGCTGCTCGATGAGTTTCAGAACCTCGGAAAGCTTGAGAATGCTCTCACCGTCGCAACCGTTCTCGGCGGCTACGGCATACCATGCTGGTTCTTCGTCCAATCGCTCCGATCCATCGACAACGTCTACACGCGCGAAGGTCGACAAACGCTGGTCAACTCCGCCCGCGCCCAAATCTTCCTCGGGGCCCAGGATCCCGAGGATCAGCGTTATGTCTCGCAACTGCTCGGTGAGCGCAAAGAAGTTACTGTCGACAAGGCGGTTTCGACGGGCGTCACGCTCTTTGATCGCAAGGGCGCGACCATGTCGCACAGGACAGCGATGCGTCCGCTCATGCGCCCCGATGAACTCGGGGCGATGAACGAGACGCGCTGCATCATCAAGTTGCGCAATCAGCAACCCATCTTCGGCCTTCGAAACTTCTATTATGCTGATGATGAACTGATGAAGCGCGCTTGGCTACCAATCGCCGCAACCAATGGACAACACCGGATGACAAGAACTCCGGAGGTGGTGGTAGAGCACATAGACCCGTATCCATCAAACCCGGTCGCGCCGAGCCTGGTGGCACCAGGCGAAAAGTTTGCGCTGAAGGCCCCCCTCGCTTATGTCGCGGCCTCGATCAGGATGCCAAATGGACGAAACCTAGAAAGTAGCAGCAAAGAGCTGACGCCATCAGATGGGAAGCCGGATTTCAGGGCCGCAGTCAATGCAAGCGCTCGTCGTCAAAGCGACGCAGACGAGGCAATTGGCAGAGTCCTCAATTTATTTGACACCACACCAGCGAAGAAGCGCGCAATCAAAAAGCTGCGTAAAGAAATTTCGGGCGCATTAAGCGATGAATAGTGCGCTCTTTGACAATCGACGTCGGTCAGGTTTTGGGGCGGAGCGCTGTAAAGCCGTTCCAGCCATATAAACACGAAGGGCGCTCGATCCTCTCGGAGAGCGCCCTTCGCAGACCCGGACAGCCACAAACGCGCGACAGTGTCGCTGCAGGTAGCCGTCGATAACGGGTGATGTTCCTTAGATGCGATCACTGGTACTGATTTTCAAGACCCACACGTCGCCTCGGGCCGCAGGATTGTCCGATGAGACATTGGGTCGTTTTGGTCGAGCAAAGATTCTGTCGGTAACTTGCCTGCGCGCAGTTGGCACAATATTCTTCTCTCAGCGCCTTGCAGCGCGAGCGAAAACGGGGACTATTTATGGCAACTGGTACGGTTAAGTTCTTCAACAACGACAAGGGATTTGGTTTCATCACCCCGGAAAACGGCGGTCAAGACGTCTTCGTCCACGTGTCAGCCCTTCAGGGTAGCGCGTCGCTTCGTGAGGGGCAGCAGGTAAGCTTTGACGTGGGCCAAGATCGAAAGACTGGCAAAGCTAAAGCGGAAAACGTCCGCGAGATTTGATCGCATCACGGCATCGTAAGGTTTCCTCGCACCATTTGCGATTGGTGCGAGGGGCCGGGAATCTCACCCACCTTGATAGACTGAGCAACGACGACGCTACAAATTCCATTGCAGTGGCAAGCTCAATATTGGTGTTTCAGCAGCTCATAATCTGGCTTTCGCCTACCGTTCGGCGCCATCGCGGTTTTTATCGCGCTCCTGCTCCGTCTGACGGACGATTTCTCTACGCCTTTCGACCTGCACGCCTTTCGCGCCACCCGCCTGATCGCGTGCTGCCCGGGCCGCTCGACCCGCAGCAATAGCGTTTTGCTGGACCGCGATGGCAGAATCCACACTTGCCGGCGGCTTTCGGTTTTGATTATGGCCCTCGCCAGCTTGAACAGTGGACGGTGTTCCCCCTCCCCCGGAAGCTCGCATGGCTGACGGTATCTGCTGCAATTCGATGTCACGGCGCTGCTCGGCAAAAAGTGCAGAAATCTCGCGCCGCATTTCCTCGACGGCCTGGCGCTCGCCACTGCTGTCGACCATCGTCTCCAGGCGGTCCATCGATTTATTGGCGCGTGCAACGCGCTCGTCGAACTGCTCCAGCGATAGGGGCATAGTGTTTTCCTTTCGATGTTTGATGTCTGAGACCAAAGTCATGAGTTTCGCCAGTTGCGTGGCTGGATCCGAAGCCGTTCTCTGTGCCGATTTTGCAAAGCGGCTCTGCAGCCATGGCGTTGGCGCCCCATTCTGGGCAGCGCCGGCCGCCTTGACCGAAACGGCCGCACTGAGCCCCTGTTCGGACAGCTGGCGCTCGATAGTCTTGACCACCGCAAGGGTCTCCGCGCCTCGGCCAACTTCCTTCTGTCTCTTCAGCTCCCGCTCAACCTTGCTGATGCTCGCTACGGTCGGCGCCAACAGCAACACTGTTCCGGCTTTCACAGAAACGAACCGAGAGTCGACTTTCAGGGCGCGCTCGACAGTTTTCGACACGGAAGTAGGGTCGTTGGCATTTTTGATTTCCAGCCGCACAAGCACGAAGCCCGTTTCATTTTGTGGTGGAAGCTTTGGCGGTTTCTCCGCGGCAGCAGCGGCAAACCGATTGGCCGCGTCTATCACTGTGGATTCTGCGCCCACCTTTTTAAGAGCGTCTACAGTCGCTCGCCATTGCGGGGCCAACGCAAGACTGCCGCTGACGAGCGAGGAGCGATCCGCGATGGCGGCCCGCTTGCGCTCGACACGCTTATTGACTGCGGACGTTTTGAGATAATGAGGATCGGCGACACCACGCTGATGCGCGCCGGCCTGCGCCTGGCTGTACGGCCGCGTTGCCGCGACGTCGGCCCGGCGGGTCGCCACCATTGCGATCCCATGCTCACGCGCCTTTGCCGCAAACCGCTCTCGCCATTGATAAAGTTCGGGCTTGGTCAACCGCAGCGCTTTGCCAACATCATCGCGGGCGGAAATCATTGCATGGACGTGCACATGCCCGGTTTCAGGATGATGGGCTGTGACCCACCGGTGCCCCGCGACCTGCTCGCTCAGAAAATCGCGCACCGCGCGGTTCATCGCCTCACCATCTGTGCCGGCGCGGGCTGAGAAAATGACGTGGAAAGCATTGCGCGGCTCGACGGTGCGAATATGTTCAGACCAACTCTGCCAAATCCCATCTGCTGCGTTCTTGATAGACGATCCGTGCTTTACCGCTTCGCCGGCACTCGAGGTGACCGGTCTTTCGGCATGAAGAAACTTTTCGAGGAAATAGCGGCCCGACTTTTCCGAAGCCGCAGCCCCGAGAATGCGAACATCGGCCCGGCTGCCAGCCTCTACCAACCGAGCCGCAAGATCCGCTTCGGCAGTTTCCGCCAACCGCACCGAACCGTCGCCCTTCTCACGGGCTTTCAAAGCGACAGCCAGTTTTCCCGCCGGCAGGTCCGTGACCGTATAGACAGAAACCTCCCCGTGCGGGCGACGGGAATAAAGGAACGGCTTTGAGCCGAAGGCAGCGTTCAGTGCCTCATGAAGATCGTCGTCTCCAACAGGTTCGGCGAACTTAATCGAGATGCTCGCTACCGCGTTTACGGCGTAGGGCTCCCGGAACTCAGCGATCCAGTCGGATAGAACGGCCGCGCGCGCCTCCCTGGTTGCGATGGCTATCCCGTCCTGATCGACGACGGAGATGTCCACCTTCTCCTTTTGCCCATTTTCAGTTTCGACCTCCCGCGTTCCAAGATAGGTGAGCAGGCCCGCGGCGGAAGCGCGGCTGGAAACCGTTGATGTGACTTTGATCACAACCGGCTGGGCACCGGCAGCAAGCGCTGCCCGGCTGGCAACCTCCGACGACACCCTGTCTTTCAATGAACGCCGAGTGGCGATCGGCGGGTTGGCTTGACGTGCGGCGCTACCGCCGCCTCCCCCGCCCCTGCGCAATTCGTCGTCCTCTTCCGGCCCCATGCGTGAAGCTAACGCACCGACGAGCGCGATGACGTCCTGTTGAGAGGAGGGCGGCGGCTGCAGGATGGAGGCGATAGTCTGTTCCCCCAACGGGACGGAGATCATAGCGACCTTGGCTGCAATCCCTGTTGGCAGATACCGCTTCTCAGCACGATCACCGGTCACGGCGGGACCACTCGCCCGTCCGCGGCGCCGCTTTTCATCGTCGTCCACCAGCGATGCGGTCCGGCGCGCCGAGTAGGTGTCGACTTCACCCAGCAGGCTTGCCCACTCATAGGCCATGTCCGCGCCCTCTCCGTTCTTGCCGGCTGATCCGCAGCATCAGATCGACGTCGGCCCTCAGCCGAAACACAGCGTCGAGAAGCTTTCGCAGCGCTGCATCCAGATGCGGCTCATAGCCGACGCGGCCTTCGTTCATGGCCCGAACAGCCTGGTTGAGATTGATGCCGACGCGACGCAATTCCTCGTTCGTGCCCCGCAGATGGTCGGCTTCGATCGGTCCGACTGGCAATGGTAGACCGGCCTGATCGCGGAACAGCAGCCGGATGACGTCACTTGCGGTCCGTGCTTCTCCACAAAGCGCCGCGAGCGCTTGCCGCTCTTCCGGCTTCATGCGGACCCTGACCACCTCGCTTCGCATCGCTTCCTCTTCATTGCCATGGGTGCCGGAGGCGCCACAGAGCGCCATATGGCGCGAACACCAGCACCGCCGGTGGCGGGGCGTCGTCGAGTTTGTACCACAAACTTGACTATCCTGCCACAGAAAATTAATTATAGTTTCCACTTCGCACTGTCAATTCACACTCGCAAGTGAGACGCACATGCCGTCTATGGACGGCGACCGACAATGGGTAATTGAAACGCTGGCAATTACCCATTGTTAATTGAAACAGTGCCCGTTAGTGCACGGGTAATGCTCAGATAACCGTTGTTAATCATCAAACAACGTGTCATCAACTGCTCAATGGCAATCATCAATGGGTCGCTGCCCGTTGATGATGAACAGCTGGCAATTGTCGATCATCAATCATCAGCGGCCAATCAGCAACGGGCAACTGAAGCGTTGCAAGAAAAGCTGCGCACGGTTAATTATAGTTTCTTTTGGAATTGAAAGGAGCTTTCATGATCGTCACCATCGCAAACCCAAAAGGCGGGACCGGAAAAACCACGCTCGTGCGGGCGCTATCGGGAACCGCCGCCCATGCCGGAAACGACGTGTTTCTCATCGACGCAGACAGCCGTGCCAACACAATGCGGTGGGTAACGATGTCGAAACAGATGGACGTTTGGCCTGACAAACTGGAGGCAGAAAGTTGCCTGGATCCAGATCGCATCTACAAAATGGCGTTGGATCGACAGCGCGAGGGCAAGATCGTCTTTGTCGACATTGAGGGGACGACGAATGAAAATCTCTTTGCGGGTCTTTATTGCGCCGATATCGTCCTCATTCCCCTCCAGACCACCCAGGACGATGTGGTCGCCGGCATGCAACTGGCGCTCAATCATATTCCCGTCGTCGAAGACGACCAAAAACGTAAACTACCCTCTCTGATCGTCATCAACCAGCACGATCTGGTCACCGGACGCGCCAAGGCGCATGCGCCGCTGCGTGAAATCTTGCGGGAAAGCGGCGTTGCGCTTGCCTCGCAGCCGATCGCCCGGCGCGCTTGCTATCAATCGATCGGCGCCGCCGGCACGCTCCAGACAGTTACAACTCCCGACCCGAAAGCCATTGCCGAGATGGAAACGCTGCTCGGCGAAATTCTCGCCCTTTACAGATCGACCGCCGAGGGAGTTCAAGCATGAGCGACGGACCAGACAGCAAGAACCTTGTTCTCGGGCTGATTTCGACCAACCGGCAAAAGCCGTCCGTGCGGGAAAAGCAGATCGCCTCCCCTCCTCCGCAAACCGAGGGCGTCCATCAAGCCTCGACTAACAAGCCGCCGATTGGCCGTCAACAGCTTCGCGACATGGTCGCCAAAGGCGAGAGCCGCGATCCGATCGCCGGCAAGCGCTTCCGCGACACCGAGAAGGTCACCACCGGCATCCATATCCGTGCCGATGTCCACAAGACGCTGAAGATCCTTGCCGCGATAGAGCGCCGCAAGTTCAACGCCTATATCGAAGAAGCGATCGACGACTATCTCGAAAAGATCGCGGATCGGATCCCCGACATTTCCTGACCAGGTGGATGCGGGGCTCCTCATGCGCTCCGCTTCTCATCCCCGGCGTTCGCCCTGATCGCCGCCATCAGCATCGGACCAAGGCCAAATTCTCCGCGCGCCGCCTTTCGGGTCAAGTCACGCAAGTAACCGCCGGCCGAGGTGATATGCCCTGCCCGTTCGAGGATGCAGGCAATCGCAACCGCGGCATTCTCGGCCCCCATAATTTCGCAGGCCTCTTGGTAGGCCGAAGGACTGACGCCGAGCATCGACCGGACCACAATGGCGGCCGACATCAACTCACGCCAATGGTCTATCCGGCCGCCTGGGGCGTAATCCGCCATCTGCGGGCATGCCCTCAACACCATACTCAACGGGAACGCCTTCAACGGCTCGGCAACCCATTTCGGTTTTGTCTCCGGCTTTTCGCCCTGCTCTTGTTCAGAGCTAGGTTCAAGTTCAGAAGTGGATTCGGGATTTGAATTCTGTATGTGGCATCCATCCTGGATAGCATTGCCGTCGGTTTTTTCTGCTTTTAGCTGAATTTCCAGGACGTTGACGATTTCTTCGCGAAGCATTCGCATGTCTTCTAGCACGGCATCGACATCGTGGCGCCTCGGCGCGCGCGGAAGGCGCGCAATAAGGCCAACATACATCGCCTCGATCTCTGCCCAATCGCCGTCAGCGCCCTCTTCCATGGCAGCGGAAATCAGCTTGCGCACATCGCGCCGGCAAAGCGTCAAAGCTTCCTTGGCACGCTTGAACTGCACGCGCTCTTCAGCAACTTGCTGGGCAAGACCAGCCAGCTCGGCAGCACGCGCACGTAGCGGTGCCAGGCTGAAGCCGAACGCGTCCTCGATTTCCCCTCCCCTGCTCCGATGCGCATAACGTTTACCGTTCGGGCTATCGCGGCGCTGGATCAGGCCAGCCTCAACGAGCACACCGA
>UCML01000010.1:0-27892 GCA_900473675.1 Hyphomicrobiales bacterium
CAGATCGATCCGATGATCACCCATACGATGCCGCTCGACGACATCAACAAGGGGTTTGATCTGATGCACGCGGGCGAGAGCATCCGCAGCGTGGTGATCTACTAGGATTACCCCAAAAATCGACTTCGTTTTCCGAAATTGCAGAGCCTAAAAATCATAACAGCGCCGCGCCTACGAATAGGGTGCGGCGATCATCCATATCAAGGAGACCTGTTATGTTGATACGTTGCCTGACTGCCGCAGCTCTGCTGGCCCTGACACCAATTACTGCTATGGCCGATCCGGTCGGAACCTATGAGGTCGTCGGCACCAATCCCAACAGCGGCACCGAATACAAGGGAACCGCGGAAGTGACGCGGACCGGCGAAACCTACAGCGTCACATGGACGATCGGCAACAGCGCCATCACCGGCACCGGTCTTGGCGCGAAGTTCGTCAGCGAAACGCGCTTCGAAATGGGTGCCGCAACACCGGATGACATTGCCTTGTCAGTGGGATACGTAGCGCAGGGTACATCTGGCATTGCCATGTATTTCGAGCAGCCGGACGGCCATTGGGAAGGTGTCTGGACCTATGGCGGCACGACCAAGGCGACGTCGGAAAAGTGGTTCCGGAAAAAATGATGGTGCGAGGGGTGGAATGAAGGCAAAAAATCCGGGTATCGCCGGCGCGGTTCTGGCACTTGCCTTTTCCACCCCTGCACTTTCCACCGTGGCCCTGGCTGACCCGGTTGGGACCTATGACATGGTCGGTGTCAATCCGGATACCGGCGGCGAATATAGCGGCATCGTGACCGTCAGCAGCAACGGCGAAACCTATGCAGTCGTCTGGACGATCGCTGGAACGGAATCGACCGGTGTCGGCATCGGCGGCAAGCGCGGCGGCAGCGCAACGACAGGAGCCGCCTCGCCGGACGACGACATGATCACGATCGGCTACGGCAACGAAAACGGCTTTGGGATTTCGCAGTATGATCTGCAGCCCGATGGCTCGTGGAAGGGACATTGGGCATATGCGGGCGGAGGCGGAGAGAAGGTTTCGACGGAAACCTGGAGACGCCCCGGCGCAACCCGATCGATCGAATTGCCGAAGACACCGGCCAGCAATGCCATGAAGCCGATGAGCAACTCGGTGGCGCGGCCATGATGAGGCGGTCTTAGTAACATGTCGGAGCAGCAAACGCCCACCAGCACCATCTATGTCGATGCCGACGCGTGCCCGGTCAAGCCGGAGATCCTGAAGGTCGCCGAGCGCCATGGCCTGCCCGTGGTGCTGGTCGCCAATTCAGGGCTCAGGCCATCCCGTGATCCGATGGTGCGCAATGTGATCGTCTCCGCCGGCTTCGATGCGGCGGACGATTGGATTGCCGAACGGGCCGGCGACGGAGACATCGTCATCACCGCCGACGTGCCGCTGGCTGGCCGCTGCGTTGCTGCCGGCGCGCAGGTGACCGGACCGACGGGCCGTATCTTCGACAAGGCCAATATCGGCATGGCGACCGCCATGCGCGACCTCGGTGCGCACTTGCGCGAGACCGGCGAAAGCAAGGGCTACAACGCAGCCTTCTCGCCCCGCGACCGTTCCGCTTTCCTCGAAACGCTCGACAGGCTTTGCCGCCGCGTCAAACAGCGCTAGGAAAGCAAGGGCGACCCGGGAGTACCGATGACCATTTCAGAGAAGAAGATCGTCCATCGCCGCCACGCGCCCTTCTACGCTGGCGGCATCTGCGCGTTGATCACCCTCATTGTGTGCTTGGTCGCCATCCCGCAGCTGGCAATCAACCTCGCCGCAGTGGTCTTCTTCCTCGTCTATCTGATCCTGATCGCGCGGCGGCTGCCGAGGCTTACCGGAGCCTATCTGAAGCGGAATGCAGCCGGCACCGACGAACCCGCCGTCATCATCTTTGCCGTCACGCTGGCAACGGCCGCAATTTCGATTGTTTCGCTGTTCATGGCCCTGAATGCGGGCGGCAGCGAAACAGCAATTGAACTCACCCTCGCCTTCTCCTCCGTTACCCTCGGCTGGCTGACCATCCACACGATGGCCGCGATGCACTATGCCCATAGCTACTGGAGCCCGGAGATAGTCGGAAGCGACGGTCACCGCCGCGGTCTTGATTTTCCGGGCACGAAGGAGCCGGGCGGCTGCGATTTCCTCTATTTCGCCTTTGTCATAGGCATGACGGCGCAAACCTCGGATATTGCGATTACCTCGACCGCCATGCGAAAGATCAATCTTCTGCACGCGGTTGTCTCCTTCTTTTTCAACACGGTGCTGGTGGCGGCTGCGGTCAACGCGGCGGTATCGCTGGCATAGTGACGCCGTTCAGCTTCAAAGGAGCACAAATTGAAAGTCCTTTCCCAGAACACCGCCTTCGGCGGCATGCAGGGCGTCTTTGCGCATGATTCTCAGGCCTGCAAGACCGAGATGACCTTTGCGGTCTATATCCCGCCGCAGGCGATCTCGGCACCCTGCCCGGTCGTCTGGTATCTCTCCGGCCTCACCTGCACGCACGCCAACGTGATGGAGAAGGGTGAATATCGCCGGATGGCCGCGGAACTCGGCCTGATCATCGTTTGCCCGGATACCAGCCCGCGCGGTAACGACGTTCCGGACGAACTGACCAACTGGCAGATGGGCAAGGGCGCGGGCTTCTATCTCGACGCCACGGAGGCGCCGTGGGCCGAGCATTATCAGATGTATACCTATGTCACCGAGGAATTGCCGGCCTTCATCGCCCAGCATTTCCGCGTCGATATGGCCCGTCAGGGCATCTTCGGCCATTCCATGGGCGGCCACGGCGCCATGACGATCGCGCTGAAAAACCCAGGACGGTTCAAGAGCTGCTCAGCCTTCGCTCCGATCGTCGAACCATCGACCGCCGATTGGTCCGTCGGCGCTTTCGAAAAATATCTCGGTGCGGACAAGGCGAGTTGGCGGCAGTATGACGCCTGCGCGCTGGTCAAGGACGGCGCTCGCTTCCCGGAATTCCTGATCGATCAGGGCAAGGCCGACAGTTTCCTGGAAACCGGGCTCCGCCCATGGTTGTTTGAAGAAGCCGTCAAGGGAACGAACATCGGCCTGACGCTGCGCATGCACGAGCGCTATGACCACTCCTATTATTTCATCTCGTCCTTCATGGACGATCACCTGAAATGGCATGCCGAACGGTTGGCCTGAGCTGAAGCCGACCGAGGCATTAAATTGCAGGATTCGCGCCATCGTCCCGCTACCGGGCGATGGTGCGAATCCCCGCCTTCCTTGGCATCAGAGAACGAAGTCCGAGGCGGTCAGCGCGATCTTTCCGTTCAGGGTAATCTGAAAATCGGCCGTTCCGTCGCCATTCTGGTCGAGCTGGACCGTGGTGGTCGTGCTGCCGACCGTGCTGCCGACCGTGCTGCGGACCTCGCCGGCGTGATGGCCGAAAGCGTCATCACCGATGAAGTCGAAGCGCGTGCTCGTCGCGTGCAGGAAATAGATCTGGTCGCCTTGAGCCCGGCTGAAATCAGTGATCGTGTCGCGGCCGCTGGCGACGACCGTCGAGTCACTCACCGCCGCAAAGATAAAGAGGTCGTCACCGCTTCCACCGGTCAGCAAATCCGCGCCTTTCCGGCCGAAGAGCGCGTCCGCGCCACTGCCACCGGAAATCGTGTCGGCTGCGACACCGCCAATCAGCGTGTCGTCACCCCTGCCGCCATACATCGCCAGTTTTCCGGTGGCGTCGCGTTGCGTCATCGTGATCGGATCGAAGATATAGCCCGTCGCGGCCAGTCCCTCTTTGGCTCCCAGCGCGCGGCCGTCGATCGTCAAGCTGTCCTTGGTGGCGATATCGACGGATGTCGGCGAGCCGGATACACGGCTTTCGGCAACGATCTTCACTGTCTCCATCGATGAGACACCGGCACCGAGGCTTGCCAACGCGCCCTCATGGATGAGGATAGTGTCCCTGCCGGCACCACCCGAGACGATGTCCTCGGCACCGGCGCCACTGTCGGAGGCACCGGCGAAATCGAAGAAATCATTGCCCGCTCCCCCTTTCAGGATATCTTTGCCCCTTCCATGGATTTCCATATCCACCGCAAGCGACGTGCTGGTGAGCTTTGACGCATCAACCGAAAAGCCGGTCAACCGGCCATCGGTCGCGATGGAGCCGTTGACGACGTGCAGCACACCGTTGGTGTCGTGGTTGCCGGAAAGAAACGCCTGGCTGAGCGTGAACGCATTCTGCGCCGCGCCTGAGAACTGGACCACTTCGATGCCGGTCACCGTGTTGCCTGCAAGTTCGGCGGCGGAGATGCCGACGTTTCCGCTCGCGGTAAAAGCCAGGGTGTCGGTTCCGGCTCCGCCGCTGATCTTGTCCTTGTAGAATTGCGCGGCGCTGCTGCCCTGCCTGGCATCTGATATGGTGAAAATATCCTTGCCCAGACCACCGCTCATGGTGTCGGCACCGAGACCGCCCAAGAGCACGTCGTTGCCGTCGCCGCCGGAAAGCGCGTCGTTCCCTTTGACTCCCGAAAGACTATCGTTGCCCGCGCCGCCGCTCAGGCGGTCGTTGCCCGCACCAGCCTTGATCAAATCCCCGGCATTGCCGCCGGTGACAGTCAGGCTTTGCGTCGAGGTGAGGCGCTCGCCGTCAATAATCAGCTTTCCTGAAATGGGGGCGGCGGCATTGCTCGTTCCATAGTTCTTGTCGGTCGTGATCGCCACGACGCCCGTTCCCATATAGCGGGCGGTCCCGACGAGATTGCCAAAGCCGATGCTGCGGGATTGTCCGGCATCGAGGTCGGTCACGACGATCTTGTCGATGTTCCTGACGTCGGCCAAATAGGTATGTCCGTCAGGCAGCTCGCGGGTACCGCCATCCTTGATCCTGATGGTTTCGCCGGCGCCGGCGAGCACGAGGGTGTTGAAGCCCGCACCGCCGTCGATGACATCGGCGACGTCGAGGGCATTTTTGACATAGGCAAACGTGTCGTCGCCCTTTCCTGTCTTCAATTTGTCGGCCGCGCCCACGCTTCCGGCGATTTCGAAAGACATGTTCGTCACGCCGGATGCCAAGACCTGGACGCCCTGGGCAAAACCCGTCAGGGCGGTCCCGACAATCCCGAAATGCTTGACTTTATTGTGGGTGTAGAACGTATCATCGAACGCCAACTGGAAGCCGGCGGCACTGCCCTGAGATGCGAGTACAACGCCTTCCACGCTCGATAGGCCGCGCCACTGGCTAGCGCTCACGCCGTCCCACAATCCGGTGGTATTTGTCAGCAGAAGGACGTCGGTACCGCCGCCGCCCGAAAGCCTGTCAGTTGAGGAAAGTTGATCCGTGTTGAAGACGAACACGTCATTGGTCGCGCCGCCGCTAAAATTGTCCTTGCCCTTCGTTCCGATAAATTTTGCCATGACATCCTCTTTCTCCAGGTGCGATGGCGCACGCCTGCGCATAGCGCAGCCTTGTACAGCGCACCAATCTGCCTGGTTCAGTTGTGATGAAAACGCGAAAACTGCACGACGATCATCCGACGTGCCGATTATTGGAATCTATAGCAGCGCAGAAAGGATGTCTGTTTCGTTTGGAACCGGACAGGATCGCGTGTTCGAACGATGCGAGGGCTTTCAAGCTTAGGCTGCCAGACAGCTGCCGGCAAAGCGGCCGCGTGTTGGCCTTCCACATGGAAGCGCCCAGCGACCAAGGCGAGTTCTACTCGTCTTGTCCGATTGCGGCCTTATCTTGCCGGGTAGCGGTGTGGATTTTTTGGCTCTCTCAGGACGCCGATTGGAAACGGGGTGGAGCTGCGGTCTCGACGATCCGGATGCTCGATTCGCTCTGGCCGTGATGACCTTCCATATCGACAACCACGTGCCAGTGGCCGGACTGCGGAATGACCAGCCGGATCGGCGACTTGCGCGCCACGCCACCGACGAACTGGTGCTTCATCGCTTCCTTGTAGAGCTGAAAATTATTCGCCGTCATCAGTCGGACATTGGCGACCGCCGACAGCGTGATCTCGATGGTCACACCGGCACGCTGCTGCTTGAGGTCGTAGTGGGTGAAGTTGAACTTCAGTTTTGTCATTCCGCGTCCGCTTGAAAACTACCTTGTCAGGAGCCTCTATATTAGCGCTCGCGCGTTAAAGAATGGTTTTTCGCCAACCGCGGCAGCTTGCCTTTGCCCATTGCCATTGCACCAAAATGGACGCCCGACTTTTCAGCTGCACCACTTTCGGCTATGGCGTTTCTCATGACACACATCCTTCTCGTTGCCACCGGTGGCGCTTTCGGTTCCGTACTCCGCTATCTCGTGGGCCTCTGGACGCTTCGCAGTTTCGGACCGTCCTTTCCGTGGGGAACGCTGATCGTCAACGTCACCGGATCCTTCCTGATCGGTGTCTTCGCAGAAGTGATCGCCCGCAAACTTGGTGCTTCCCCTGAGATGCGCGTGTTCCTGATCACCGGCATCCTCGGTGGCTACACGACCTTTTCCGCCTTCTCGCTCGATGCGATCACGCTGATGGAACGCGGTGAGATGGTCACGGCGGCAATTTATGTAGGCTCAAGCGTGCTTCTTTCGGCAATCGCGGTGTTTGCCGGGCTGGCCCTTATGCGTGCAATAGTCTAAAGGGACCATCTCAGAGCGCTGCGCGTCCCTTCGACCGGCCTGCTCTGTCATATCAGTTTGCGCACGGGTTTCCTGTCGGCACCATTGTCGAGGCGCGATGACAATTGGATGCAGGTAAAAAGCAAGATGGCGGGCATTGAACACAAGCAGGTCGAGACCGACGAAGCGGGCATGCGGCTCGATCGTTGGTTCAAGGTACATTATCCGGGCCTCGGCTTCGGACCGCTGCAGAAGTTGCTGCGCTCCGGCCAGGTGCGCGTCGATGGCGGCCGCGTCAAATCCGATACCCGCGTCCAGCCCGGCCAAGTCGTGCGCATTCCGCCGATGGATGTCGACCCTAAGACAAGGACAGGCCCGATCGCCGGCCGTGACCTGCGCCACGCATCCGATCACGAGCTTCTGTCGCGCATGCTTTTGCATGAAGACGCCAAGGTGATCGTTCTCAACAAGCCGCCCGGCATCGCGGTTCAAGGCGGTTCGGGCATCAACCGCCATATCGACGACATGCTGGAAGCCTGGACCAGCCCCAAGGGTGAAAAGCCGCGCCTCGTTCACCGGCTCGACCGCGACACCTCAGGCGTTCTGGTCATCGCCCGCACCCGAGGCGCCGCGCAGAAGCTGACGGCAGCCTTTCGCGAGCGCGATACCAAGAAGACCTACTGGGCGCTGGTCAAGGGCGTACCGCGCAAGCGCGAGGACAAGATTTCCACCTGGCTGGTCAAGGAACAGACCCCGGATGGTGACCGCATGCGCATTGCCAAGCATGGCGAGGACGGCGCCGACCATGCCGTTTCCTATTATCGGATCATCGAGCAGGCCGGCCAGAACCTGACCTGGCTGGAGATGGAGCCCTATACCGGCCGCACCCATCAGTTGCGCGTCCACGCCGCCCATATCGGCCATCCGATCATCGGCGATCCGAAATATTTCGGCGCCGAGTTCAATTGGGCGTTTCCCGGCGGCGTGCAGAACAAGCTGCATCTGCATGCCCGTCGCATCGATGTGCCGCATCCGGACGGCGGACGCCTGATCGTGACCGCGCCGATGCCGCAACATATGGTCCAGAGCTGGAACCTAATCGGCTTCGACATGGCCAGCGCCGAGGAAGCCGACGACTGATGAAACTCGCTCTTTTCGATTGCGACGGCACCCTGGTCGACAGCGCCGGGCTCATCCACGAAGTCATGGCGCGGACTTTCGAGGATTTCGGTCTTGAGCGCGTCACGCTCAACGCCACCAAGAGCATCATCGGTCTGACGCTCGATATCGCCATCGCGCGGCTGATGCACCAGCCGCATGTCGATGATCGCGCGCAAGCCATGACCGCGCACTACAAGAAGCTTTATGGCGGCGTCCGCGCCGAGCTGGACTTTCGCGAGCCGCTGTTTCCGGGCATCGCATCGCTCATGTCCACGCTTTCGGTCCGCGACGAACTGCTCCTGGGTGCCGTAACGGGAAAGTCGCGGCGAGGACTTGATCAGATCTGTGCAACCCACGGCTATGAAAAGACATTCTTCGTTTCAAGGACGGCAGACGACTGCCCCTCAAAACCGCATCCGGCGATGGTGACGGAATGCTGCTCCGAGGCAGGCATAGACCCGAAGGACACCGTCGTCATCGGTGACGCCATCTACGACATGCAGATGGCCAAGAGCGCCGGCGCCTCGGCGATTGGCGTCGCCTGGGGCTATGCTTCCGTTCCCGATCTTATCGAGGCGGGCGCGGACCACATCGCCCACACCCCGCACGATATTCTGGACTGGATGGAGACACATCATGCCTGATATTCGCGACGATCTGTCTGCTGCCCTCAGTGACCCCGATCCCGTGCGCCGCGCGCAGATACAGATGCACAAGCCGTTGCCGAAGCGGTTCTATACGACGGTTGGCATCGGCGCGGCGGAAGACGGCGGCCATACGGTTCTTCTCGACGGCAGGACCGTTCGCACGCCGGCAAAAAAGCTCCTGACTGTGCCAACTGCGGCCGCGGCCGAATTGCTCGCCGCCGAGTGGGAGGCACAGAAGGAAAACATCGACCCGGCGACGATGCCGGTCACGCGGCTTGCCAACACGGCGATCGATGGTATCGCCAAGGACATCCGCGCCGTCTTCGACGACATCCTCAATTTCGCTGGAACCGATCTCCTGTGCTACCGCGCCAGCGAGCCTGAGGGGCTGGTTGCCCGGCAATCGGAACGCTGGGACCCGGTCATCAGCTGGGCAGCCGACAAACTGGGTGCCCGTTTCATCCTCGCCGAGGGTGTCGTGCATCAGGTTCAGCCCCGCGCCGCGATCAACGGCGTTGCCGAGGCGTTGCGCGCCTATGCCACCCCGCTTGGCCTTGCCTGCCTGCATACGATCACCACGCTGACAGGCTCCGCCCTGCTCGCCATCGCCTTTGCCGAAAAACAGCTGTCGGCCGATGAAGCCTGGGCGCTTGCCCATCTCGACGAGGACTGGCAGATCGAGCATTGGGGTACCGACGACGAGGCCTTCCAGCGCCGCGAAAACCGCTGGCGGGAGATGCAGGCCGCCACCGCGACCCTTAACGCCTTGCGCTGAAGACCAAGACGCCAAACACACAATAGAATGCAAGACACCCGCGCAATTACCTGCGCGGGTGTTCTTCATTGAGCGTTGCAGGACAATCAGGCGGCGAGTTTCAACCCGGCGATACCGGCGATGATCAGCGAAATGCAGCCGAGGCGGATTGCGGTTGCCGGCTCGGCAAACAGCACAATGCCAAGGATCACCGTTCCGACCGTGCCAATGCCGGTCCAGACCGCGTAAGCCGTGCCGAGCGGCAGCGTACGCACCGCAATGCCGAGCAGAACGACGCTTGCCACCATCGAACCTGCGGTCAAAACCGTTGGTACGAGCTTGGTGAAGCCTTCAGTATATTTGAGGCCGATCGCCCAGCCGATTTCGAGAATTCCTGCGAGGAAAAGAATGATCCAGGCCATGATTTAACTCCATCTATGGAGCGAGGCCGTCCCCGCGGATGTTCGGGTGTCAGATGATAGGTTCTGGTCCCGTGCAGCCGTCTGCATGGGCACTCTATGCCATCCCGGAACTCGGGTGACAAGCGCCCGTTGTGCATGGCAGCCATTCACGCCCCTACTGGCCGCGTTCCTTGCGCAGTTTCGCCCACCAGTCGAGACGCTTGCGGATATCGCGTTCGAAGCCACGTTCCGGCGGGTCGTAGAAGGTCTTGCGGCCCATCTTTTCCGGGAAATAATCCTGCCCTGAAAAGGCATCCGGCTCGTCGTGGTCGTAGCGATAGCCGTCGCCATATCCCTCGCCCTTCATCAGCTTCGTCGGCGCATTGAGGATGTGCTTGGGCGGCAGCAACGAGCCATGCTCCTTGGCGGCGCGCAGGGCGGATTTGTAGGCGGTATAGACGGCGTTCGACTTCGGTGCGGTCGCCAGATAGACACAGGCCTGCGCCAACGCCAGTTCGCCCTCGGGAGAACCGAGGTAGTCGTAGGCATCCTTGGCCGCGTTGCAGATCACCAGCGCCTGCGGGTCGGCAAGACCGATATCCTCGACCGCCATGCGCACCAGACGCCGCCCGAGATAGAGCGGATCCTCGCCGGCATCGAACATGCGGCAGAGGTAGTAGAGCGCTGCATCCGGATCGGAGCCGCGCACCGATTTGTGCAGCGCCGAGATCAGGTTGTAGTGGCCATCCTGGCCCTTGTCATAGACCGGTGCGCGCCGCTGGACGATTTCCTGCAACGCATTCGCATCGAACACTTCGTCCCGGCGCGCGGCACGCCAGACTTCTTCGGCAAGTGTCAGCACCGCCCGGCCATCGCCATCGGCCATGCGCACAAGGCTGGCCCGCGCATCGGCATCAAGCGGCAACGGCTTTGCCTCGACCTGCTCGGCGCGTTCCAGCAACTCGGCAAGGCTCGCCTCGTCATGCGGCTTGAACGTCAGGACGCGGGCGCGCGACAGGAGAGCGGCATTGAGTTCGAAAGACGGATTTTCCGTCGTCGCTCCGACCAGAATGACCGTGCCGTCTTCCATGACCGGCAGAAAACTGTCCTGCTGCGCGCGGTTGAAGCGGTGGATCTCATCGACAAAAAGCAAGGTCTGGCGGCCGGACATGCGCCGCGCGCGGGCGCCCTCGAAAACACGCTTCAAATCTGCCACCCCGGAGAAGATCGCCGAGATTTGTTCGAAGGCCAAACCCGCCTCGCCCGACAGCAGCCGCGCGACCGTCGTTTTCCCCGTTCCGGGCGGGCCCCAGAAGATCATCGAGCCCAGCGAACCCGATGCGATCATCCGGGCAAGGACACCGTCCTCACCGGTCAGGTGGGCCTGGCCGGTGACTTCAGCCAATGTCTGCGGTCGCAGGCGGTCAGCCAGCGGGCGTTTTTCGCTCATGCCAGGTGGTTCGCTCTGAGAAAACAGGTCGCTCATCGGAAGAACTGGCGGATGCGCTGGCCGTCGCGTTCGATCTCGACGCGCCACAAGGACGGATCGTCCTTGGCGATCGCCTCGAGCGTTTCCGACTTGTCGATCGGCGTGCCGTTGACGGCGATGATGATATCCTTCGGTTGAAAACCGACCCGCGCCGCGGGCGATCCGCGGTTGATTTCGGTGATCACCACACCCTGCAAGGACGTCGACATATGCAGCTCGTCGGCGAGACGCGGCGAGAGATTGCCGACCACGGCGCCGGCGAAGGGATTGCGCCCCTCGATCAGCCGTTCGTCGCGCGGCGAGGTTTCCGGCGCTTGCGCGAGCGTCAGTTCAAGGTCGCGGTTTTTTCCGTTTTCGCTCACGGTAACCTTGGCCTGGTGCCCAATGCCGACAGTGGTCAGGCGGTAGCCGAGCGCGTCGGGATGCTCCACAGGAATGCCGTTGACGGCAATAATCACCTGCCCCGGCTTCATGCCCGCCTTTTCCGCCGGTCCGCCCTCGACCACCGAACTCACCAGCGCGCCGCGTGCCCGGTCGAGCCCGAGCGCATCGGCGACTTCCGAGGTCACCGGTTCAAAGCTTGCGCCAATGAAGGGGCGCGTAAAGCTGCCATTTCCGCCCTCGGCGGAAGCGACGAAAACCTTGACGAGATTGGCGGGAATGGCAAAACCGACACCGTTCGACCCGCCGCCGCGCGAAAAGATCGCGGTGTTGATGCCGATCAGCTGGCCATTCATATCGATCAGGCCGCCGCCGGAATTGCCGGGATTGATTGCAGCATCCGTCTGAATGAAAAAGCCGAAATCACCGGAGACGACCTGGTTGCGGGCCAAAGCCGAGACGATGCCGCTGGTCACGGTCTGACCGACGCCGAAGGGATTGCCGATGGCCAGGACGAGATCGCCGACCTCGACCGCATCGGAATCACCAAGCGGGATCGTCTCGAAGGGCCCGTCAGATTTGATCTTCAAGACGGCGAGATCCAGCCGATCATCCTTGAGCATGACCGTGCTTTCAAACTCGCGGCCATCGGCTAGCGCGATCTTGATGTCGTCGGCGTCAGCAATGACGTGATTGTTGGTCACCACGATACCGTTCTTGCCGACAATGACGCCGGAGCCGAGCGACGACTGCTTCTCGGAACGGTTCGGCATCCGCTGGCCGAAGAACTGCTCGAAGAATGGATCATCGGCAAAGGGCGAACGATTCTGGACGGTCTTTTCGGCGTAGACGTTGACCACGGCGTTGGCCGTCTGTTTGACAAGAGGCGCGAAGGAAAGCTGCATCTCGGTGCGGCTTTGCGGCAGCGCTTTCGGTGTTTCCGCCTGCGCGACTACGGCGCTGGTCTGGATATTTTCCACACCGTCAGAGGGCTCGGTTCCGGCAAACCCGAAATGCACGGCGCCGGCAAAAAGTGCCAGCCCGGCCATGGTCGACATCACAAGAGTAAGGGGCGAACGGATCATGCGGGGCATCCTGCCGAAATAGTTCATGGGGAGAAACAGATAGGATGTCAGGCTTAAAAAGCAAAGACGGCGGAACCGTGAAAACACAATGAGGCAAGGCCCAAACGCAAAACAGCCGGGCTTTCGGCCCGGCTGTTTTAATCTTCCGATCAAACGGAAAACTTAAGCGGCGTCTGCAGCTTCTGCTTCGGCAGCAACGCGAGCAATGTCCTTGGCGCCCTTGGCCGAGGTGTCGCGATCGACGAACTCAATAACGGCCAGAGCCGCATTGTCACCGTGGCGGAAGCCGGCCTTCATGATACGCAGGTAGCCGCCGTTGCGGGTTGCGTAGCGCGAGGCGATGGCATCGAACAGCTTGCCGACGACGGCAACGTCGCGGATCTGCGAGATGGCCTGACGACGGGCATGAAGATCACCCTTCTTGCCGAGCGTAACAAGCTTCTCGACGATCGGGCGGATTTCCTTTGCCTTCGGCAGGGTGGTGACGATCTGCTCATGTTCGATGAGCGAGGCAGCCATGTTGGCGAACATTGCCTTGCGGTGGCTGGCGGTTCTGTTCAGCTTGCGGCCGGCTTTCTGGTGGCGCATTGCTATTCTCCTTAAATGCAGGTGCCCTTCACTTTATGGGCCTGCCGTTTCCTGGCACATACAGGTTCGAAACCTGCTGTTTGACGGGGAAAGGCAGAGGGTTAACCTGCCTTTTGTTTGATCAATACTGGTCTTCGTAACGCTTGGCGAGATCTTCGATGTTCTCGGGCGGCCATGCCGGCACTTCCATGCCGAGGTGCAGGCCCATGGAAGCGAGAACTTCCTTGATTTCGTTCAGCGACTTGCGACCAAAGTTCGGAGTACGAAGCATTTCAGCCTCGGTCTTCTGAATGAGATCGCCGATGTAAACGATGTTGTCGTTCTTCAGGCAGTTGGCCGAACGGACGGAGAGTTCCAGTTCGTCGACCTTCTTCAAGAGTGCCGGGTTGAACGCCAGTTCGGTAACGGCTTCTTCTTCGGCTTCCTTCTGCGGTTCGTCGAAGTTGACAAAGACGCCGAGTTGGTCCTGAAGGATGCGGGCCGCAAAAGCGACTGCATCTTCACCGGTAACCGATCCATCGGTTTCGATCTGCATGGACAGCTTGTCGTAGTCGAGAACCTGGCCTTCGCGGGTGTTTTCCACCTTGTAGGACACTTTCTTGACCGGCGAATACAGGCTGTCGACCGGGATGAGGCCGATCGGTGCATCTTCCGAACGGTTGCGGTCAGCCGGCACATAGCCCTTGCCGTTGTTGACAGTGAACTCCATGCGGATCTCGGCGCCCTCGTCGAGCGTGCAGATCACGTGGTTCGGGTTGAGGATTTCGATATCGCCAACCGTCTGGATGTCACCGGCGGTTACAACGCCTGGACCCTGCTTGCGCACGACCATGCGCTTGGAATCATCGCCATCCATCTTGATGGCGATTTCCTTGATATTGAGCACGATGTCCGTCACATCTTCCCGGACGCCCGGGATCGAGGAGAACTCATGCAGTACGCCGTCGATCTGCACTGCGGTCACCGCAGCACCGCGAAGCGACGACAGAAGAACGCGGCGAAGCGCGTTGCCGAGAGTCAGGCCAAAGCCACGCTCCAGCGGCTCGGCAACAAGGCTAACCTTGGTGCGGCCAGAGGAGGAGAACTCCACCTTGTTCGGCTTGATCAGTTCCTGCCAGTTTTTCTGAATCATATGTCTTGCCTTCCGTTCGTTGCCACCATCCAATCGTGGCAACCGAGCCTTGAAGCGCCGGGAGAGGTCGCCCCCTCACCGGCAGGATGAATGCGTATGATTAAACGCGGCGCTTCTTGCGCGGGCGGCAACCGTTATGCGGGATCGGGGTCACGTCACGGATCGAGGTGATCATGAAGCCGGCAGCCTGCAGCGCGCGCAGAGCCGATTCACGACCGGAACCCGGGCCGCAAACTTCGACTTCGAGCGTCTTCATGCCGTGTTCCTGAGCCTTCTTGGCCGCATCTTCAGCAGCCATCTGGGCTGCGAACGGGGTCGACTTGCGCGAGCCCTTGAAGCCCTTCGAACCGGCCGACGACCAAGCAATCGCGTTGCCCTGTGCGTCGGTGATGGTGATCATCGTGTTGTTGAACGACGAGTTGACGTGCGCAACGCCCGTGGAAATGTTTTTCCGCTCGCGACGGCGAACGCGTGTGGCTTCCTTGGCCATGGTATACCTTTCGTTGATCTCTGCACCGCCGTAACACCAGCGGCTCCACCGGGAAGAGGAAAACCCCTGCCCTGAATTTTCAGTCATGCGCGGATGGAAAACCCGATCCTCGCGGCGATATCGTCACTGCCGTAGTTCCAGCAGCTCCACCGGAGGGACGCGAGGCGCGCCCATCCGAAACCACAAAAGAGGCCGGCGCCGAGCGCCAGCCTCCGCATTTCCCAATTCAGGGAAATTACTTCTTCTTGCCTGCAATCGCCTTTGCCGGGCCCTTGCGGGTACGAGCATTGGTGTGCGTGCGCTGGCCGCGAACCGGCAGCGAGCGGCGATGACGCAGACCGCGGTAGCAGCCCAGATCCATCAGACGCTTGATGTTCATCGAGGTTTCGCGACGCAGGTCGCCTTCAACCTGGTAGTCGCGGTCGATGGTTTCGCGGATTGCCAGAACTTCGGCATCCGTCAGTTGGTGCACACGACGTTCAGCCGGGATACCGACCTTCTCGACGATTTCCTGTGCGAACTTCGCTCCGATCCCGTGAATGTAACGAAGCGCGATTACTACGCGCTTGCTCGTCGGGATGTTGACGCCAGCGATACGTGCCACGCCTGTTCTCCTTGCTTCCAGTTGCCATCCGGCAATAGGTGCTTCGTTATGCAGCCCTTGAGAGGCCGACTGTTAAAGTGGTGTTCGGAACACGTCAAAAGAATCGCGCCCGGACTTCGTCTCGAAATCCGCGCCGATCCCTTGCATGTCGCGAGTTAGCGCGGTCTTTGAAGGAATCGACCGCAAAAGTCAACTCCCCGGCCGTCCTTTTTCAAGAACCGGCCCTTTTCAGGCGTCGGCGGAAGCCGATGCCAGGATTCTGTTGATTTCGGATGTCACGGTTTCAACCGAGGCCATTCCGTCAACCGTCTTCAGCTCGCCCGTTGCCGCATAGTGCTGCGACAGCGGCGCCGTCTTTTCGCGATATTCGACAAGACGCTTCTTGAATGCTTCCGGATTATCATCGGAGCGAACCGTGCCGCCTGCGGCAACGGTTTCTGCTACGCGATTCTCGATCCGCCGTACAAGCGCATCTTCATCAACCTTCAATTCAATGACCGAATCGAGCCGCAATCCCTTGCCTTCGAGCATCTTGCCAAGCGCAATCGCCTGCGGAACCGTGCGCGGGTAACCATCCAAGATGAACCCCTTGGCACAATCTGCCGAATCGATCCGATCGGAAACGATCTCGTTGACGATTTCGTCGGAAACCAGCTGGCCAGCATCCATGACTGCCTTGGCACGCTTACCGACGTCAGTCTGCGCCTGGACGGCCGCACGCAGCATGTCGCCTGTGGAAAGCTGCGGAATGCCGTATTTTTCCGTCAGCAGCTTGGCCTGTGTTCCCTTGCCTGCTCCCGGCGGTCCTAAAAATATTAGTCTCATCGGCCCCTCTTCCCTCCACGCAGCTTTGATTTCTTGATCAGCCCCTCATACTGCTGGGCAATCAGGTGACCCTGCACCTGTGCTACAGTATCAAGGGTAACGCTGACAACAATCAAAAGCGACGTACCACCAAGGTAGAACGGCACGCCGGTCTGCGCGATCATGACTTCGGGCAGAATGCAGACGAACATCAGGTAGATCGCGCCGAGCACGGTGATGCGCGTCAGCACGTAGTCGATGTATTCGGCGGTGCGCTCACCCGGACGAATGCCGAGGATGAAACCGCCATGCTTCTTCAGATTGTCGGCCGTGTCCTTCGGATTGAAGACGATGGCCGTGTAGAAGAAGGCAAAGAACGCGATCATGCCGCCATAGAGCACCATGTAGAGCGGCTTGCCGTGGCCGAGGGCCGCAACGACGGTGGTTGCCCAGCCCGGCAGAGCCGCGCTGTTGGCAAAGCCCGCAAGCGTTGCCGGCAGAAGCAGAAGCGACGATGCGAAGATTGCGGGGATCACGCCCGAGGTGTTGAGCTTCAGCGGCAGGTGCGAGGTATCGCCCTGGAACATCTTGTTGCCGACCTGGCGCTTCGGATATTGGATCAAAAGCCGCCGTTGCGCACGCTCGACAAAGACGATCAGCGCGATGACAGCGACCACCATCACGATGATGGCGAGAATCAGCGGCGTCGACAGAGCGCCGGTGCGGCCGAGTTCCAGTGTACCGGCCAGCGCCGTCGGCAGATGGGCGACGATGCCTGCGAAGATGATCAGCGAGATGCCGTTGCCGATGCCGCGCGAGGTGATCTGCTCGCCGAGCCACATCAGGAACATCGTGCCGCCGAGAAGGGAAATAACGGTCGAGACACGGAAGAACCAGCCCGGATCGACCACCAGGCCATTGCCGCTCTCGAGGCCGACCGCAATGCCATAGGCCTGCAGCGTACCGAGCAGCACGGTGCCGTAGCGGGTATACTGGTTGATGACCTTGCGGCCCTGCTCGCCTTCCTTCTTCAACTGCTCAAGCGACGGAACCACGGAGGTCATCAGCTGAACGATGATGGAAGCGGAAATGTAGGGCATGATGCCAAGCGCGAAGATCGCCATACGCGAAACGGCGCCGCCTGAAAACATGTTGAAAAGACCGAGGATACCACCGCTCTGCCCGGCAAACGCCTGGGCGAAGGCTTCCGGATTGAGGCCAGGCAGCGGGATATAGGTGCCGAGACGATAAACCAGAAGGGCGCCGAGGGTGAACCACAGGCGCCGTTTCAGATCTTCCGCTTTTGCGAAAGTTGAAAAATTCAGGTTGGAGGCGAGCTGTTCCGCTGCAGAAGCCATGCAATTCTCCGCGTAACCAATGTAGGAACCCGCGGGGAAACCCGGTCAGTTCCGGTAGAGGTTATGTTCGATGTGTGAAAACCGGCTTGGAAAAGACTGCATCAGCAATCGCACGCCTCACCTGGCTCCCGTATTAATGTCTGCGACCGGCCTTGGCTAGCCACGAATCTGTGAGGCTCTCATATGGGAGCAAAACCGCCCGGTGTGAAGCACCCCGGGCGGTTCATCAGCAACAATTATTCAGCAGCGCCCGAAAGCAGCTTGATCGAACCGCCAGCCTTTTCGATCTTTTCGATCGCAGGCTTGGAAGCGCCGGCAACTTCGAGCGAAACCTTCGCCTTCAGTTCGCCATCGGCCAGAACGCGGATACCGTCCTTGGCGCGGCGGATAACGCCAGCAGCCTGGAGAGCGGCAGCATCGACGGTCTTGGAAGCATCAAGCTTCTTGGCGTCGATTGCGGTCTGGATACGGCCGAGCGACACGACAACAAAATCCGAACGGAAGATGTTGTTGAAGCCACGCTTCGGCAGACGGCGGTAGATTGGCATCTGGCCGCCTTCGAAGCCGTTGATGGCAACGCCCGAACGAGCCTTCTGACCCTTGACACCGCGGCCGGCAGTCTTGCCGGATCCGGAGCCGATACCACGGCCGAGACGCTTGCGGTTCTTGGTCGAACCTTCGTTGTCTTTGATTTCATTCAGTTTCATGATGGTATCCCCCTCACTTCTCGTCGACGACGCGAACGAGATGCTGGACGGCCCGGATCATGCCACGAACGGAAGGTGTATCTTCCAGAACGCTAACCCGGTGCATCTTGTTGAGACCGAGACCGATCAGCGTTGCACGCTGTACGGCTGGGCGGCGAATGGGGCTACCGATCTGTTCGACCGAAACCGTCTTCTTTGCGACTTCTTTCTTAGCCATTGTTCAGGCTCCCTTATTCTTCGGAAGCAACGCCGGCGGATACGCGGCGGCCCTGCAGAGTGGCATACTTCATGCCGCGCTGAGCTGCGATATCCTTCGGGTGCATCTGGCTTTTCAGGGCGTCGAACGTCGCACGGATCATGTTGTACGGGTTCGACGAACCGGTCGACTTCGCAACAACGTCGTGCATGCCGAGCGTTTCGAAAACGGCGCGCATCGGACCACCGGCGATGATACCGGTACCGGCCTTGGCGGCACGCAGCAGAACCTTGCCTGCGCCGTGACGGCCATGAACGTCGTGATGAAGCGTGCGGCCCGAACGCAGCGGAACGAAGATCAGCTCGCGCTTGGCAGCTTCGGTTGCCTTGCGGATGGCTTCCGGCACTTCACGTGCCTTGCCATGACCGAAGCCTACGCGGCCCTTCTGGTCGCCGACGACGACGAGAGCAGCAAAGCCGAAACGACGGCCGCCCTTGACGACTTTTGCAACGCGGTTGATTGCTACGAGCTTGTCAACGAATTCGCTGTCGCGCTCCTCGCGGTTCTGGCGATCGTCGCGAGAACCTCTTTTTTCTTGTGCCATTGTCCTTTTCCTTTTTCTTTTCCGGGTGCAATCGGCAGATTGACAAAAGTCGCCCCGCGCCTTCGAGGGAGCGGTAGCGACGCGCTTTTGAAAAGCGGTTCGATGATCCGCCCGGGCAAGCCCAGGCGGATATCACCTTAGAAGTTCAGGCCGCCTTCGCGGGCTGCCTCGGCGAGCGCCTTGACGCGGCCGTGATAGATGAAGGCGCCACGGTCAAAGACGACGTCCTTGACACCAGCCTTCGAGGCGCGCTCGGCGAGGAGCTTGCCAACGGCAGCAGCTGCTGCCGTGTCAGCGCCCGTCTTCAGCGACGAACGCAGATCCGTGTCGAGTGTCGAGGCAGACGCAACGGTCTTGCCAGCAACATCATCGATAACCTGTGCGTAGATGTTCTTCGACGAGCGATGAACGGACAGGCGCAGGCGGCCATTGGCGACTGCCTTGACTTGACGGCGCACGCGGCTGGCGCGGCGCACAAGTGTATCTTTCCTTGTAGCCATTTCGCGTGATCCTTACTTCTTCTTGCCTTCTTTGCGGACAATCCGCTCGCCGGCATACTTGACGCCCTTGCCCTTGTAGGGCTCGGGGCCACGGTATTCGCGGATTTCCGCGGCAACCTGACCGACCTGCTGCTTGTTGATGCCGGTGACGACGATTTCCGTCGGCTTCGGCACAGCAATCGAAATGCCTTCCGGAGTCTGGTAGACCACGTCGTGGCTGAAACCGAGAGCCAGCTGCAGGTTCTTGCCCTGAAGCGACGCACGATAACCGACGCCGTTGATTTCGAGCTTGCGCTCGTAACCATCCTTGACGCCCTTGAAGATGTTTTCGATCATCGTGCGGGACATGCCCCACTTGGACCGAGCATCCTTGGACTGGTCAACCGGGGTCACCGACACCGCGTTGTTGTCTTCCAGCTTTACGACGACTTCGTCGTTAGCAACGAAGAAGAGTTCGCCTTTCGGGCCCTTTGCAGTCACCGTCTGGCCACTAACCGTGGCCGTGACACCTGCAGGAACCGGAACGGGCTTTTTACCGATACGAGACATATTTGTAACCTGTCTGTCCGTTATGGAGGTCACTGCTGCCGTATTAGAATACGGAGCAGAGAACCTCGCCACCAACGTTCTGTTCGCGTGCCTGATGATCGGCCATCACACCCTTCGGAGTCGAAAGGATGGTGATACCGAGACCGTTCGCGACCTGCGGAATGGACTTGACCGAGACATAAACCCGGCGGCCCGGCTTGGATACGCGGCCGATCTCACGGATCACCGACGCACCTTCATAGTATTTCAGTTCGATGTTCAGCTCGGCCTTGCCGTTGCCGAATTCAGTTTCCGAATAACCGCGGATGTAGCCTTCAGCCTGAAGGACATCCAGGACGCGTGCGCGCAGCTTGGAAGCCGGAGTGGAAACACTCGACTTGCGGCGTGCAGCACCGTTGCGGATACGGGTGAGCATATCGCCCAGCGGATCTGTCATTGCCATGTGTCCGTCTCCTTACCAGCTCGACTTAACAATGCCCGGCACCTTGCCGAAATTGCCAAGTTCACGAAGCGCAATACGCGACATCTTCAGTTTGCGATAATACGCACGCGGACGACCGGTCACTTCGCAACGGTTGCGAACGCGGGTCTTGGATCCGTCACGCGGCAGGCTCGCCAACTTCAGAGTCGCCTTGAAGCGATCTTCGATCGGAAGGGACTGGTTCATGATGATTGCCTTCAGGGCTGCCCGCTTTCCGGCATCCTGGGCAACCGACTTACGGCGGCGATTGTTCTTTTCAATTGCGCTCGTCTTCGCCATTCAACTTAATCCTTCTGCTTGTCGTTACGGCTTACTGGCGAAACGGGAAGTTGAACTCTGTGAGCAGAGCGCGTGCTTCGTCGTCGTTCGTTGCCGTCGTGCAAACGATGATGTCCATGCCCCACATCTGATCAACCTTGTCGTAGTTGATCTCCGGGAACACAATGTGTTCCTTGACGCCCATGGCGAAGTTGCCACGGCCATCGAAGGACTTCGGATTCAGGCCGCGGAAATCTCGAACGCGCGGAAGCGCGATGTTGATCAGGCGGTCCAGGAATTCATACATGCGAACGCCGCGCAGGGTAACCTTTGCGCCGATCGGCATGCCTTCGCGCAGCTTGAAGCCGGCGATGGAGGTGCGGGCCTTGGTGATGACCGGCTTCTGGCCAGCGATGGCAGCGAGATCCGCTGCGGCAACGCTCGGCTTCTTGGAATCAGCCGTCGATTCACCAACGCCCATGTTGATGACGATCTTGTCGAGGCGCGGGATCTGCATGACGTTTGAGTAGGAGAACTTCTCCTGCATCGCCTTGGAGATACGCTCAACGTATTCCGTCTTCAGACGGGGCTCGTACTTCTTGGTGTCAGCCATCGATCGACACTCCCGAACGCTTTGCAACGCGAACCTTCTTGTCGCCGTCGATCTTGAAACCGACGCGGGTCGGCTTGCCGTCCTTCGGGTCGGCGATCGCGATGTTCGACAGATGAATCGACGCTTCCTTGTTGATGATGCCGGCTTCCTGGCTCTGGGTCTGGCGCTGGTGACGCTTCACCATGTTGACGCCACGCACAACAGCCCGGTCTTCCTTAGGCAGGACCTGGAGAACTTCCCCAGAACGGCCCTTGTCCTTGCCGGTCAATACGACGACCTTGTCGCCCTTGCGAATCTTTTGCATCTCAATCGCTCCTTACAGCACTTCTGGAGCCAGCGAGATGATCTTCATGTGGTTCTTGGCGCGAAGTTCGCGCGGAACCGGTCCGAAGATACGGGTGCCGATCGGCTCTTTCTTGTTGTCGATAAGAACAGCTGCGTTGTTATCGAACCGGATGACGCTGCCGTCCGGACGACGGATGTCCTTAGCGGTGCGTACAACGACCGCCTTCATCACATCACCCTTCTTGACGCGGCCGCGCGGAATAGCTTCCTTGATCGAAACGACGATAATGTCGCCGACCGAAGCGTACTTGCGCTTGGAACCGCCCAGCACCTTGATGCACATGACACGACGTGCGCCGGAATTATCCGCCACGTCGAGGTTTGTTTGCATCTGAATCATGTCAGGTCGCCTTCTTGTTGTGACCGGACCGGTTGGGCCAACCTCATCAGATTGAGGGCCCCCTGTTCCAGCTTCTAAATTTCTGTTCTCGCGCGGGATCGATCGTTGCCAGGGTGGTTTCCTAAACAGGACCTTCCGTGCGCTCAAAGCAAAAGAACGCTCGTGGTCGAGCGTCCTTGCGCTGCTTCATACAGATTTTCTCGCCAGACGCAAGAGCCAGACGAGAAAGTCTTAAGAATTAGGCCTGAACGGAAACGACCGTCCAGGTCTTGTCCTTGGAAATCGGCGCGCATTCCTCGATGGAAACCTGGTCGCCGACCTTGTACTGGTTGTTCTCGTCATGCGCCTTGTACTTCTTGGACCGGCGAACGGTCTTCTGGAAGATCGGGTGCGCGAAGCGACGCTCGACACGGACCACGACGGTCTTATCGTTCTTGTCGCTGACGACTGTGCCCTGCAGAATGCGTTTTGGCATATTCTTAGTTCCTTAAGCCTTGGCTTCTGCCGCCTTCTGGCGGGCAATGGTTTTGACGCGCGCAATGTCCTTGCGGACTTCATTGATGCGCGACGACTTTTCAAGCTGGCCAGTCGCCTTCTGGAAGCGCAGGTTGAACTGCTCTTTCTTCAGCTTGGCAAGCTCTTCGTTGAGCTGGTCTGCGCTCAGAGCGCGAACGGTATCGGCTTTCATGGGCTTTACTCCTTACTCTGCAATGCGCTGCACGAAGCGCGTCTTGACAGAGAGTTTCGCAGCACCAAGGCGAAGCGCCTCACGGGCGAGTTCTTCGCTGACGCCGTCGATTTCGAACATCATTCGGCCGGGCTTGACCTTGCAAGCCCAATATTCAACCGAACCCTTACCTTTACCCATGCGGACTTCGGTCGGCTTTGCCGTGACCGGTACGTCTGGGAATACGCGGATCCATACACGACCGGCACGTTTCATGTGACGGGTGATCGCGCGGCGGGCCGCTTCGATCTCGCGTGCGTTTACGCGGTTCGGCTCCTGAGACTTCAGGCCGAATTCACCGAAAGCAAGGTCGGAACCGCCCTTGGCAACGCCCTTGATGCGTCCCTTGAACTGCTTGCGGTACTTAGTGCGCTTTGGCTGCAACATTTTTTTAATTCTCCGATATTAGCTGCCAGGAACGACTGTTACGCGTTTTCGCGACGACGGTTGTTGCTGCTGGGGCCTTGGGCATCTGCCTCGGACGAACGACGCTCGGAAGCCATCGGATCGTGTTCGAGGATTTCGCCCTTGAAGATCCAGACCTTGATACCGCAGATACCGAAAGCGGTCTTGGCTTCAGCCACACCGTAGTCGATGTCGGCGCGAAGGGTGTGCAACGGCACGCGACCTTCACGGTACCATTCGGTACGAGCGATTTCAGCACCGCCGAGACGGCCGCCGCAGGTGATCTTGATGCCTTCGGCGCCAAGACGCATTGCGGACTGAACAGCGCGCTTCATCGCACGGCGGAAAGCCACGCGGCGTTCGAGCTGCTGAGCGATCGACTGGGCGACGAGCGTCGAGTCGACTTCCGGCTTGCGCACTTCAACGATGTTGAGGTGCGTTTCCGACTTGGTCATCTCGCCGATCTTCTTGCGCAGCTTTTCGATGTCTGCGCCCTTCTTGCCGATGATCAGACCCGGACGAGCCGAGTGGATCGTGACGCGGCACTTCTTGTGCGGACGCTCGATGACCACTTTCGCGATGCCAGCCTGCTTCAGTTCTTCCATGACGTAGGCACGGATCTTCAGGTCTTCGTGAAGAAGCTGACCGTATTCCGCGTTGTCGGCGAACCAGCGGCTGTCCCATGTACGGTTGATGCCGAGGCGGAAGCCAACTGGATTAATCTTCTGACCCATTATGCGGCCTCCCCTTTGGCTTCGACTTCGCGAACAACGATCGTCAGATGCGCGAAAGGCTTTTCGATACGCGATGCACGGCCACGGCCACGAGCGTGGAAACGCTTCATGACGATGGACTTGCCAACGTAGGCTTCCGCAACGATCAGGCTATCGACGTCGAGATCGTGGTTGTTTTCCGCGTTTGCGATCGCGGATTCCAGCGTCTTCTTGACAGTGTCCGAGATCCGCTTGCGCGAAAACTCGAGTTCGGCCAGAGCCCGGTCGACCTTCTTGCCGCGGATCATCGCTGCTACCAGGTTGAGCTTCTGGGGGCTGACGCGGATCGTGCGCGCAATTGCCTGCGCCTCATTATCCTTCAGCCGGCGTTCGGCTTTTGCCTTGCCCATAATTACTTCCTCTTTGCCTTCTTGTCCGCACCGTGACCGTAATAGGTCCTGGTCGGAGAGAATTCACCGAATTTGTGACCGATCATGTCTTCGTTGACACTGACCGGAACATGCTTGCTGCCGTTGTAGACACCGAACGTGAGACCGACGAACTGCGGCAGGATGGTGGAGCGACGGCTCCACATCTTGATCACTTCGTTACGACCACCTTCACGAACCTTCTCAGCCTTCTTGAGAAGATAGCCGTCAACAAACGGACCTTTCCATACTGAACGAGTCATTGGAGACTTCCTCTCTTACTTCTTACGCTGATGACGCGAGCGCATGATGAACTTGTCGGTCGACTTGTTCGAGCGCGTACGCTTGCCCTTAGTGGGCTTACCCCATGGCGAAACCGGATGACGGCCACCCGAGGTGCGGCCTTCACCACCGCCGTGCGGGTGGTCAACAGGGTTCATGACGACGCCGCGAACGTGCGGACGCTTGCCACGCCACACCGAACGACCGGCCTTGCCGTCGTTGATGTTGCCGTGGTCCGGATTGGAGACTGCACCGACCGTTGCAAGGCAGGAGCCGTGCACCAGGCGCTGTTCGCCAGACGACAGGCGAAGGATCGCCATGCCCTGGTCGCGACCGACCAGCTGAACGTAGGCGCCGGCCGAGCGAGCGATCTGGCCACCCTTGCCCGGCTTCATCTCGACGTTGTGAACGATCGAACCAACCGGCATGTACTGAAGCGGCATGGTGTTGCCCGGCTTCACGTCAACCTGCTTTTCCGAAGCGATCACCTTGTCGCCGGCAGCGAGACGCTGCGGAGCGATGATGTACGCCTGTTCGCCGTCCGCATAGTTGATCAGCGCGATGAACGCCGTGCGGTTCGGGTCGTATTCGAGACGTGCGACCGTGCCTTCGACGTCGAACTTGCGACGCTTGAAGTCGATCAGACGGTAAGTCCGCTTGTGACCACCACCCTGGAAACGCACGGTGATGCGACCGGTGTTGTTACGGCCGCCCTTCGACGACAGACCCTCGGTCAGCGACTTGACCGGCTTGCCCTTGTGCAGGCCGGACCGGTCGACGATGACCAGCTGACGCTGGCTCGGGGTGGTCGGATTGAAACTTTTCAATGCCATTGTTCTATTCCTCAGAGTCCGGTGGAGACGTCGATGGTCTGACCGTCAGCGAGCGTGACGATAGCCTTCTTGACGTCCTTCTGCCGGCCAGCGAAGCCGCGGAAGCGCTTCAGCTTGCCCTTGCGGACCAGCGTGTTCACAGCCGTAACCTTGACGCCGAACAGTGCTTCGATCGCAGCCTTGATTTCAGGCTTCGACGCACCCTTGGCGACGTTGAAGATGATCTGGTTCTGTTCAGAAACCAGCGTCGACTTTTCGGTGATCGAAGGAGAAACGATCACATCGTAGTGGCGAAGGTCAGTCATTTGAACCGCTCCTCAAGAGCTTCAACTGCTGCCTTGGACAGGACGAGCTTGCCGCGGCGCAGAATGTCATAAACGTTGATGCCCTGCACCGGCAGAACGTCCACATTCGGGATGTTCTGAGCTGCGAGCTTGAAATTGCTGTCGAGTTCGGCGCCGCCGATGAACAACACGTTGGTCAGGCCGAGCGTTGCGAATGCGCCGGTCAGCACCTTCGTCTTGGCTTCAGCAGCAACCAGGTTGTCAACGATGATCAGCTCTTCGGCACGCAGCTTTGCGGACAGCGCATGGCGCAGACCGAGAGCACGAACCTTCTTCGGCAGGTCATGGGCGTGGCTGCGAACAACCGGGCCGTGAGCCTTACCACCGCCGCGGAACTGCGGAGCACGAGCCGAATGGTGACGAGCGCGGCCCGTACCCTTCTGCTTGAACATCTTGGCGCCGGTGCGCGCTACTTCTGCGCGGCCCTTAGCCTTGTGCGTACCCTGCTGCTTCTTGGCAAGCTGCCAGCGAACAACGCGGGCAATGATATCTTCGCGCGGCTCGAGGCCGAAAATCGCGTCGGACAGGGAAACCTTACCGGCCTCTTTGCCCTCGAGTGTGGTGACGTTGAGATCCATGATCTGGCCCCCTTACTTGGCTGCGCGCACAGCGGCAGGACGCGGAGCGTCAGCCGGAGTGCCGGACTTGATGGCGTCGCGAACGACGATCCAAGCGCCCTTGGAGCCGGGTACGGCGCCCTTGACGAGGATCAGACCGCGGTCTTCATCGGTGGAGACCACTTCCAGGTTCTGGGTGGTGATGCGTGTCTGACCCATGTGGCCAGCCATGCGCTTACCCTTCCAGACGCGGCCCGGATCCTGGTTGGAACCAGTCGAACCATGCGAACGGTGCGATACGGACACGCCGTGCGTTGCACGCAGACCGCCGAAGTTGTGGCGCTTCATGGCACCGGCAAAACCCTTACCGGCAGATGTACCGGTAACGTCGACGAGCTGGCCCGCGACGAAATGGTTTGCGGTGAGCTCAGCGCCGACGTCGATCAGATTGTCCGACGAAACGCGGAACTCAACGACCTTGGCCTTCGGCTCTACGTTGGCGGCAGCGAACTGGCCACGCAACGGCTTGCTCGTGTTCTTGACCTTGGACTGGCCAGCACCGAGCTGAACTGCGGTGTAGCCATTCTTGTCTTCTGTGCGATGGGCTACCACTTGGCAGTTTTCCATCCGCAGTACTGTAACTGGGATATGCTCACCAGCGTCGTTATAGACGCGGGTCATCCCAATCTTCTGTGCAATCACACCTGAACGCATTGGTTCATTCCTCTTAAGAGTTAGCGACGGAGAGAACCCCGTTGCATCTCTGGTTTAAGGTTTCCCTTGAGATCATCCGCCCGTGTGACCGGAAGATTGGGGGTCGCCCGTTTTCGGAAGCCGTTGGACCGAAGTCCACGTACCTTCCTTGTTTTTAAAGCTTGATTTCTACGTCTACGCCGGCAGCGAGATCGAGCTTCATCAGCGCGTCAACGGTCTGCGGTGTCGGATCGACGATGTCGAGGAGACGCTTGTGGGTGCGCATCTCGAACTGTTCACGGCTCTTCTTGTCCACGTGGGGCGAGCGGTTGACCGTGAATTTTTCGATCCGCGTAGGAAGCGGCACCGGACCACGAACCGAAGCGCCTGTGCGCTTGGCCGTCGAAACGATTTCCCGCGTGGAGGCATCGAGAATCCGGTGATCAAACGCCTTGAGGCGGATACGGATATTCTGGCCATTCATTCGAGTTATCCTTGTTGTTGTTAAGCGAATACCTCAGATGAGGCAGTTCGTTATTCGTTTCCGGGTGCTGATGCTTCAAAGAGCACAAAGAGCAAATCGCTCTCTGTCCGATTCTGCAATTCGACCCGCCACATATACGGAATCGGCGTCCGACACAATGACCGAACGCCCACGCAAACACGTTTTTCTCGCGCTTGCGTCATTTCGAGAGGCATACGCCACCAAGCGCATGCTTCGACCAACAAATGATCGAGGAAGCGGCGCCTATGACGCGCCGCTTCCCAACCGAGTAAATTACTCGACGATAGAAGCCACGATGCCGGCGCCGACGGTGCGGCCGCCTT
>UCML01000016.1:0-130815 GCA_900473675.1 Hyphomicrobiales bacterium
CCCCTGATGGGATCTCAAGGCGACCAATGAGGGGCCGGACCAGTTTATGTGGTATAACTCGGCAGTCGGATCCCAGCACAACGATCCAAACTTGGCGCCACATCGCATACCGAAAATCGCTTGATCGTAGCAATCGTCGAACATTGTCGGCGGCCATACTCGTCCAGCATGTTCTGAGCCAAGTCGCCAACGGCAATTTCCGCTTCCTCGACACCCCATCCGACCGCAACCGCGCGTTTGACAAGGGTAATAATGGCCGGTGAAAGGGTTCTCCAGCTGTGTCGCGCATGTTTTCAGATGCAATGCGGGAAATGTCGCGGAAGGACTTTTCCAAAGCCTCCTGACAATCGATGTGCCGTTCGCGATAAAGTCCCTCCTCTTTCGGCTTGCGAATGATGTCCATCGTCGTGTCTCCTCATCCCACCAACGACCGTTCCAGACATGTATGATCACAGCCACCTTGCAATGCGAATACGCGCCTTCGGGAATCCTTTCCCTGTGCAAGTCAACGCGGCGACGCCGGCGTTTCCATGCGACCGTCCTAACGGGAAAATAGGTCTTCGGTTCGAATGCGTTTGTAAGCGACACCCTGCAGGAGCGGTGCAATTTGAACCATCAAAAATGTGCAGTTCGGTTGAATTGGGAAAAATGGATTTATCGAACCACAATTTTGCCGGTGCGATTTAGGCATGCCCAAATAGCACCAACAAGCCTTAATGGCGACCTATCCTCAACTGGGCCTGCTATCCGGATTACGCGTGATAATTAACAGGCTATTAACTTTTTGGTTGCGGCAAGAATCTTCGCCGTTAAAGGGTCTATCGTAAGGGTTGCAAGGTCGGTGACCGTGCGTTGATGGCATATTAGGGAGTCGCTGCGTGAAGCGGTTGAAATTGCGTTATTTATTTCTCGCCGGGTTCCTTGGGGTTGTGATGTGGCTGTCCATAAAGCCACTCCTGAACACTACCGGTATGTGCACAGCAGGACCAATCGTAGATTGGCACTATGTCACTATGGAAGAGACCTTGGCCTTTCTCAATGCTCATCCAGCTATCGGTCCCAAAGGTGAAAAGGCGATCTACGAGGATGCCGAGAGCAATCCGGCGCCGCTCGACAGTTTCGACTATAGGAATTTTATGTCCATGGCTTGGGGCGTTCAGAGGTTTTCGATCAAGGAAACCAGGCCATGGATGTCTGAAAACGGGCTGCACAAAGGCGTTGGTTATAGATACTCGCCGAATTGCCTCGATAAAACATATTCGCATCTATTTTAAGTAGGATAAAAAAACGGCCCTGACCTGATATCTAGTGCTACCTCGGTCGATTTTTGGTGCGGTGCAGCGACGAACCTGTCTTGACGGGTCAAGCTTTTCACGGCTCCATGACAACTGATCTGCTGGACCAACCAGTAGGGCAGTTGGAGGTGGCGACGGCGATGGACGGCAGCCCGATACTCACGCAGATGCCGAAGGTCGGGCAGAGCCTCGACCGGCGCACGGCGCGCGACCTCATCGTCGACAAACTGATGGTGCTGATCGCCACCAACATGCTGCGGCCCGGCGACGTCTTGCCGGGTGAACGCGAACTCGCCAATGTCCTTCATGTCAGCCGGGAGACTGTGCGCGGCGCCATCCAGACGCTTTCGGCGCGTGGCATCGTCGAGGTGTCCCAGGGTAGCCGCACGCGGGTCTGCAATGTCGATCTCAGCCATCTCACCGTTACCATCGCTTCTCCCAACGCCATCGACAGCTACAATCTCGAGGACGTTCATGCGGCCCGGCTGCATATAGAGTTGAAGGTCGTCGGCGATGCAGCCGACCGGATTGACGAAGAGACGCTGGGCAAGCTCAAAAACCTGCTCGAGGCACAGAAGCTTTGTGGCGATGACGCCATGCGCTTCCTGATCTGCGACCGCGAATTCCACATGGCGATCTACCGGGCTTGCGGAAACCCTCTGCTCTCCGATTTCGTCACCGATCTCTATACCTACATGATGGACTACCGGCGCAACGCCATGTCCCGGCCGGGCGCCATCGACGCCAGCTATGACGATCACGCCGAGATCGTCGAGGCGCTGGAGCGGCGCGACCGCGAGGCGGTGGTCGGCGCGTTTCGTCACCACCTCACGCGGATCTACGACACGACGAAGGAACTGCTTGGCGTGAGCGGGCAGCCGAAGCGGGAAAAAAGCAAGAGCGGGACGAAAGCTTGATCCGGCTTGGCCGGATGGCAGACAGGGAGGTTCGTCGACAATGCATGTCATGGTGATAGGAGCGGCCGGGATGGTCGGCTGCAAGCTTGTAGAAGAGTTCGCCTCGCAGGAAGGCGCGCTTGGCTACGATATTTCCAGGCTGACCCTGGTCGATGTCATCGAGCCGCCCGTGCCGCAGGCGCTGTCTGCCGCTGCGACGACACTAGCGCTTGATCTTTCAACGGACGGCGCCGCTGAGAAACTCGTCGCTTTGCGGCCGGGTGTGATCTTCCATTTGGCGGCGATCGTTTCCGGCGAGGCGGAGGCTGATTTCGACAAGGGCTACGAGGTCAACCTCGACGGAACGCGGGCGCTCTTCGAAGCGATCCGTCATGAGGGGCTGCGGGAGCCCTACGTTCCGCGCGTCATCTTTGCCTCGTCGATCGCCGTTTTCGGGCAGCCTTTCCCGGAAAAGATCGGCGACGAGTTCTTCACCACGCCGCTGACGAGCTACGGCACGCAAAAGGCGATCTGCGAACTGCTTTTAGCCGACTACTCGAGGCGCGATATCTTCGACGGCGTCGGCATCCGGCTGCCGACGATCTGCATCCGACCGGGCAAACCCAACAAGGCCGCATCCAGCTTCTTCTCCAATATTCTCCGCGAGCCGCTCGCCGGTCAGGAGGCGGTGTTGCCGGTGGACGAGAATGTGCGCCACTGGTTTGCGAGCCCGCGCTCAGCGGTCGGGTTCTTCATTCATGCTGCGCGAATGGATACGTCCGTGATCGGCCCGAGGCGCAACCTGACCATGCCTGGGCTTTCCGCCCTGGTCGGCGAGGAGATCGAGGCACTTCGGCGCGTTGCGGGCGAAAAGGCCGTCAAGCTCATCCGTCGCGAACCGGATCCGGTTATCCGCTCGATTGTTTCAGGCTGGGCGACCGATTTCGATGCGCGCCGCGCGTCCGAACTGGGGTTCAAGGCCGAAACCAATTTCGACGAGATCATCAGGATCCACATCGAAGACGAACTCGGAGGACGGATCTGAACGCCACTTGTCGGGTGTGGATGGCGGTCGCGGGAACCGGAGGGCGTTCGAGAGCGGCATGAGGAGGCCGCAGGTCAATCCACCGATTTCAGATGAAATTCCTATGGGAGGAAAGCAAATGGCAGGCGTTGATTTCGTCGATGTCAAAAAATCATTCGGAGCCTTTCCCGTCATCAAAGGCGTGAACATCGAAATCGAGGACGGCGAATTCGTCATCCTCGTCGGTCCGTCGGGCTGCGGGAAATCGACGCTTCTGCGAATGCTGGCAGGACTTGAAAACATCTCGGCGGGCGAAATCCGCATCGGCGACAAGGTGGTCAATGCGCTGCCGCCCAAGGACCGGGATATCGCCATGGTGTTCCAGAACTATGCGCTTTATCCGCATATGACGGTCGCTGACAACATGGCCTTCTCGCTGATGCTGAACGGCTCGCCGAAAGCCGACATCGACAAGCGCGTCGGCACCGCGGCGGGCATTCTGGGGCTTTCCAAGCTGCTCGACCGCTATCCGCGCCAGCTCTCCGGCGGCCAGCGCCAGCGCGTGGCGATGGGCCGGGCGATCGTGCGCGATCCGCAAGTGTTTCTCTTCGACGAGCCGCTGTCCAACCTTGATGCGAAACTGCGCGTGGCCATGCGTGCCGAGATCAAGGAACTGCACCAGCGGCTGAAGACGACCACCGTCTATGTCACGCACGACCAGATCGAGGCGATGACCATGGCCGACAAGATCGTCGTCATGCATGACGGCATTGTCGAGCAGATCGGCGCGCCGCTTGATCTCTATGACAGTCCCGTCAATCTTTTCGTCGCCGGTTTCATCGGCTCGCCGGCGATGAACATGATCAAGGGCAGGCTCGATCCGCAAAATCCGAACAGCTTTATCGCAACCGATGGCATGGCACTGCCGGTCGCGCGGCCGCCATCGGCGGCAAGAGGGCGCGATCTCATCTACGGTCTGCGGCCGGAATATATGTCGCTCGACCCGAACGGGTTTCCCGTGACTGTCGCGGTCATCGAGCCGACCGGCTACGAAACACAGCTGATCGTTCGCTTCGGCGGAACCGACGTGACCTGCGTTTTCCGCGAGCGCGTGACCGTCAGGCCGGGGGAGGCGATCCACCTGTCGATCGATGCCGCTCACGTGCATCTGTTCGACGCCGAATCCGGAGTGCGGCTGATTGACTGATACCGCCTCGTCTTGCCGCCGCGTCGGGAGAGGAGCCCTGACGCATCCGGTTTCTCGGGTCGACGTTTCCGGCGATGCCGGAACACCTCGTTGCAGCATTCGCCAAACGGGACGGCGGGTGCCGGAAAGGATGATGTCCCGTTGTCACCAGGAGGAGCATTATGACTTTCAAGAGACGTGATTTTCTCACCGCATCCGCCGCGCTGGCGGGCATCGCCGGGCTTTCGCCTTTCGGCATCCGCCCGTCTTTCGCGCAAGGGGCGGAGCCGGTCTACAAGCCGGAAGAAGGGGCGAGCCTGAGGCTCCTGCGCTGGACGCCCTTCGTCAAGGGTGACGAGGATGCATGGCTTGCCAACACCGCGAAATTCACCCAGGCGACCGGGGTCGAGGTCCGTATCGACAAGGAAAGCTGGGAAGATATTCGCCCGAAAGCGGCCGTCGCTGCCAATGTCGGCTCCGGGCCGGATATGGTGATGTGCTGGTTCGATGATGCCCATCAATATCCGGACAAGCTCGTCGATCTGACCGAACTCGCCAACTACCTCGGCGGCAAATACGGCGGCTGGTACGATGGCGTGAAGGGTTATGCTTCGCGCGGCGACAAGTTCATCGCCATGCCGCTGACGGCCATCGGCAACGCGGTCTGCTACCGTGACAGCCACATGAAGGCGGCCGGCTTCAGCGAATTTCCGAAGGATACCGACGGGTTCCTCGAGCTCTGCAAGGCCATGAAGGCCAAGGGAACGCCGGCCGGCTTCCCGCACGGCAAGGCCGTCGGCGACGGCAACAACTATGCCCACTGGCTGCTCTGGAGCCATGGCGGCAAGATGGTCGACGAGGGCGGCAAGGTCGTCGTCAACAGCCCCGAAACGCTGAAGGCGATTAACTACGCCAAGGCGCTGTACGAAACCTTCATTCCGGGCACCGAGAGCTGGCTCGACATCAACAACAACCGCGCCTTCCTGGCGGGCCAGGTGTCGCTGACGGCAAACGGCGTCTCGCTCTATTATGCGTCGAAGAAGGATCCGGCGACGGCGGAACTCGCGGCCGATATCCGCACCACCAACTTCCCGGTCGGCCCGGTCGGCCAGAGCGTCGAGCTGCATCAGACGAGTTCGCTGCTCTTGTTCAACCACACGAAATATCCGGAAGCGGCCAAGGCCTACATCAAATTCATGATGGAGGCCGACCAGATGAACGCCTGGATAAAAGGCTCCAGCGCCTATTGCTGCCAGCCGCTCAAGGCTTTCGCCAACAACCCGGTCTGGACGTCCGACCCGATCCACGCGCCCTATGCGCGCGCGTCGGAAACGCTGCGTCCCAACGGCTATGCCGGCCCGCTCGGCTATGCGTCCGCCGGGGTGATGGCCGACTATGTGCTGGTCGACATGTTCGCCGCCGCGGTCACCGGCCAGATGACGCCGGAAGAGGCGGTTGTCGAGGCCGAGCGCCGGGCAAACCGCTACTACCGGGTCTAGTTCCCGGGGGGCTCTCATAGCCCCGCCGAGGCAGCGTACCGGCGGAGATGGCCCGCCGGTACGCGTTCCGCAATTCGTCCTACCGGGGAGATGTCCGATGTCCACAGTGTCGTCCAGGAAGCCGCCTTCGGCGATGGCTTCGCTCATGCAGAACAGGAACATGATCGGTTTCCTCTTCATGCTGCCGGCCGCCGTCTTCCTTGTCTGCTTCCTGACCTATCCGCTTGGTCTGGGCGTCTGGCTCGGCTTCACCGACACGCGCATCGGCCGTGACGGGGTGTTCATCGGGCTCGAGAACTATGTCTTCCTGGCCGAGGACTCGGTCTTCTGGCTCTCGGTCTTCAACACCCTGCTCTACACGGTCGTCGCGTCGATCCTGAAATTCGTCTTCGGATTGTGGCTGGCGCTCTTGTTGAATGAGAACCTGCCGTTCAAATCCTTCTTCCGGGCGATCGTGCTCCTGCCGTGGGTCGTTCCGACCGTGCTCTCGGCACTGGCCTTCTGGTGGATCTACGATGCGCAGTTCTCGATCATCTCCTGGTCGCTGATGCAGCTCGGCGTGATCGACAGCCCGATCAACTTCCTCGGCGATCCGGAAAATGCCCGGGCCTCGGTGATCGCCGCCAACGTGTGGCGCGGCATTCCCTTCGTCGCCATTTCGTTGCTCGCCGGCTTGCAGACCATTCCGGCCTCGCTGCAGGAGGCGGCGTCGCTGGATGGTGCGACGAGCTGGCAGCGGTTCCGCTACGTGACGCTGCCGATGCTGACGCCGATCATTGCCGTGGTCATGACCTTCTCGGTGCTGTTCACCTTCACCGACTTCCAGCTCATCTACGTGCTCACCAAGGGCGGGCCGGTGAACGCGACGCATCTGATGGCGACGCTGTCCTTCCAGCGCGGCATTCCCGGCGGACAGTTGGGCGAGGGGGCGGCGATCGCGGTCGCGATGATCCCCTTCCTGCTTGCCGCCATCATGTTCAGCTTCTTCGGCCTGCAACGCCGCAAATGGCAGCAGGGCGGCCAGGATTGATTGGGGGAGAATGACGATGACCACGACCGTGAAATCCGAAGACGCCGTTCTCACCGACGATGTACAGGGCATGAGCTATCTCAACCGCCTGCCGCGCAGGATCGTGATGGTTTATCTGCCGATGGCGGTGTTCGTCTTCGTGCTGCTCTTTCCGTTCTACTGGATGGCGATCACCGCGGTGAAGCCGAATTCGCAGCTGACCGACTACAACAATTACAGCCCCTTCTGGGTGGTCGGCCCGACGCTCGATCATATCAAGTACCTGCTGTTCGAGACCTCTTATCCGGGCTGGCTGTGGAACACGATGCTGGTGGCGACCTGTGCGACGTTCCTGTCGCTGGCGGCATCCGTCTTTGCGGCCTACGCGATCGAGCGGGTGCGGTTTTCGGGCTCGCGGCCGGTGGGCCTGATGATCTTCCTCGCCTATCTCGTGCCGCCCTCGATCCTGTTCATTCCGCTGGCCTTCATCGTCTTCAAGTTCGGCATCTACGATTCCAAGCTGGCGCTGATCTTCACCTATCCGACCTTCCTCATTCCCTTCTGCACCTGGCTGCTGATGGGCTATTTCCGGTCGATCCCGTTCGAGCTCGAGGAGAGCGCGCTGGTGGATGGCGCGACGCGCTGGCAGATCCTGATCAAGATCATCCTGCCGCTTGCCGTTCCCGGGCTGATATCGGCCGGCATCTTTGCCTTCACGCTGTCCTGGAACGAGTTCATCTATGCGCTGACCTTCATCCAGTCGTCGGAAAACAAGACCGTGCCCGTGGGCGTGCTGACCGAACTGGTCCGCGGCGACGTGTTCGAATGGGGAGCGCTGATGGCGGGCGCGCTGTTCGGCTCGCTGCCGGTGGTGATCTTGTATTCCTTCTTCGTCGATTATTACGTGTCGTCGATGACCGGGGCGGTGAAGGAATGAAAACCCTCAACTACGATCACGCATTCAATCGTGGTCGTGGTGGTGATGCGACGGCAGGTCGAGGTCGAAGGTCTTGGTGAGATCGGCCACCTGCGCCGGGCTGAGATAGCGGGGGTTGAGGTTGCGCAGCAGCAGATAGAGCTTCGCCGTCTCCTCCAGCTCCTCGGTTGCGAAAACCGCCGCCTCCAGGCTGTCGCCTGCGACGACCGGTCCGTGATTGGCCAGAAGCACCGACGAATATTTCCCCGCCAGCCCGCGGATCGCGTCGGACACCGCCGGATCGCCGGGACGGTAATAGGGGACCAGTGCGGTTTCGCCGGCACGCATGAGATAATAGGGCGTCATCGGCGGCAGAGCGGCGCGCGGATCGATCTCCGGCAGCATGGTCAGCGCCACCGCGTGGGTGGAGTGAAGATGGACGATGGCGCGGGCGCTGCCGCGTGTGTCGTAAAGCGCGGTGTGAAGCGGAATTTCCTTGGTTGGCTTGTCGCCGGACAGGAGCCGGCCTTCGGCATCCAGCCGTGAGATGCGGGCCGGGTCGAGGAAGCCGAGCGAGGCGTTCGTCGGCGTGACCAGCCAGCCGCCATCCTCCAGCCGCAGCGATATGTTGCCCGACGAACCGGGCGTCAGCCCGCGCTCGAACAGCGAGCGGCCGTAGCGGCAGATTTCCTCACGCAGGCGCGCGTCGGACATGACAGTTCCTCCAGTACTAAAGCGCATCGCGCTAAAACATATTCATGCGATGCGCTTTATCTCTTTGTTTTCATGCATGTCGCTCCCCCAAAACGCTGGGCACCTTTGGCTGACGTGCATCAGGCGGTGGCCCCTTCGATCAGCTCGAAACCGAGATCGACCACTTGGGGTGGCGCATTGGTGACGACAAGCTGTGCCGCCAACTGTCCCGTCGCCACGCGGGGCGTACGGATGGTCGACAGCGGCTGCGGCGTCGCGCGGCCGATATCGAGGCCGTTATAGCCGAAAATGGCAAGCTGCGCGGGGATCGAGATCCCGCGCGCCAGACAGTGAAAATAACCGCCCAGCGCCATGTCGTCGTTCGAGAAATAAACTGCATCGAGATCGGGGGTTCGGGACAGCAGCCGCTCCAGCCCTAGCTTGCCGTTCTCCACGGATGATGCGCCCGCGAGAATTTCGTGGTCGGCGAGGGGGGCGGCGCCTGCGCCGAGCGTTTCGCAAAAGCCGGAAAACCGCTTGCCGGCGCGGGTATCGCGGTTCAGGTCGTGGCCGACATAGCCGATCCGGCGATAGCCCCGCCTGAGAAGGAAGGCGGCACTTTCGCGTCCGGCCGCACGGTTGGAGAAGCCAACCGCGATGTCGAGAGCATCACCGTCCACATCGAGCATTTCGACGATGCGGCAACCGCTTGCGCGCAGCATTTTTATGGTGCCGTCGGTGTGCTCGTATCCCGCCAGCATCACCGCTGCCGGCCGCCAGGCGAGCATCGCGGCGGCGAGCTCTTCTTCCTTCTTCGGATCATAGTCGGTGACGGAGAAGACGGCCTGGTACCGGTTTTCCTCCAGAATGGCGCTGGCGCCTCGAAGCACATCGGGAAAGACGATGTTGGACAGCGAGGGAATGACGAAGGCAACAAGACGCGAACCGGTGGAGGCGAGCGTCCCGGCGATCCGGTTCGGCACATAGCCCAGCCGTTCGACCGCAGCCATCACCCGGTCCCGCGTCTTGCCGGAAAACGAGCCGTGATTGCGCAGCACGCGCGACACGGTGCTCTCGCCGACGCCGGCCGCCTCTGCGACCTCGGCAAGCGTTACGGTCGCCTGATGATTGAATTCCATCGTCACACTTGAATCCGGCCCTGGGCGGCTGCCTCGGCGGCGGCATGTCCACTCGATGATCAACCGCGCTGGCACCATTTTTCACCGTTGCCGCCAAGAAGCAAGGTTTTTTTGGCAGCGCTGCCAATTTACTGTTGGCAGCGCTGCCAAAATGGACTAAGGGGAATGGCAGCGCTGCCAAAAATGGCCTGGCGTGCCGCGGGAGGATCGACAGGAGACCGTGGCAACAATTGGAGGAGAGAATTATGACGCTGCAAACGCAGGCGCCAGTCGTTGGCGCACATCCCGCCCAGGCGGTGGAAGACCGTGCCTATGGCAACGTATTCTGGCGCATCGTGCCCTTTTTGATGTTGTGCTACGTGGTCGCCTATCTCGACCGCGTCAATGTCGGCTTCGCCAAGCTGCAGATGTCGAGCGAGCTCGGCCTCTCGGAGGCGGCCTATGGCATCGGCGCAGGCATTTTCTTCATCGGCTATTTTCTGTTTGAAGTGCCGAGCAACATCATCATGAACAAGGTTGGCGCGCGGGTATGGATTGCCCGTATCATGATCACCTGGGGCATCATTTCCGCCGCGTTCATGTTCACCTCGTCGGAAACCGTCTTCTATGTCCTGCGTTTCCTGCTGGGCGTTGCCGAAGCCGGATTTTTCCCCGGCATCATACTCTATCTAACCGCCTGGTATCCGGCCCATCGTCGCGGCAGGATCATCACCACTTTCATGTCCGCCATCCCGATATCCGCCATTTTCGGCAATCCGATTTCGGGCCTGCTGATGGACAGCTTCCACGGCACGCACGGCCTTTCCGGCTGGCAGTGGATGTTCCTCATCGAAGCCATTCCGGCCATCCTTTTCGGCGTCGCCACCTTCTTCTACCTTGATGATAAGATCCGTGATGCGAAATGGCTGAGCGACGAGGAAAAGCAGGTGCTGACAGCCAATATCGAAGCGGAGAACAGGGCCAAGGTCGCAAGCCCACACAGCATCGCCGGAACGCTGACTGACCGCCGCGTCTGGCTGATGTGCCTTATCTATTTCTGCTTCGTGCTTGGGCAATACGGCCTGAATTTCTGGATGCCGTCCATCGTGAAGGCCTCGGGCGTCAGCGGGAACCTGAATATCGGCTTGATTTCCGCTATCCCCTATATCTGCACCTTCGTTGCCATGCTGGTGCTCGGACGCTCCGCCGACAGGCTGCGTGAACGCCGGTGGCACCTCGTCATCCCCGCTCTCATCGCCGCCGGTGGTTTTGTCGCGGCAACGACGGCGACAAGCACGACGGTCTCAATCGTCTGCCTCTCGCTGGCTGCTGCCGGCGCCATCAGTTGCGCGCCGCTCTTCTGGTCGCTTCCGACGGCATTTCTCGCCGGTACGGGCGCTGCCGCCGGTATTGCCTGGATCAATTCGGTAGGAAACCTCGCCGGATTCCTCGGGCCGTTCCTGGTCGGCCATCTGAAGGACCTCACGGGCAGTAACAGTGCCGGCATGTATCTTCTGGCCGCGGCGCTGGTCGTCGGTTCGGTGGCCGTGTTGACGGTTCCTGCGAAAACCGTCAATCGCTAGACATCGATCCCTCCGGGTGGCCACATCCGGAGGGGCAGCTCTTCCCTTACAAGACTGGAGAATATCGTCATGTCACCGCTTGCTGAAAACTCCGGCCCCGCCGTTGTCGCGGCCGTCATCGGTCTTGGTTCCATGGGGCTCGGAATGGCCCGGTCGATGAAGCGCGCCGGTCTCGATGTCGTTGGATACGACATCACGCCTGCGGCGGTGGATCGCTTTGTTGCCGAGGGTGGACGTGGCGCAGCCACGCCCGCCGGTGCGGCAAAGGACGCCGACATTGTCGTCTCCGTCGTCGTCAACGGCACGCAGACCGAGGCTGTGCTGTTCGGGCCCGAGGGCGTCGCGGGCACGATGAAGCCCGGAGCCGTCTTCATCTCCTCGGCAACCATGGACCCGGCCGTCGCGCGTGATCTGACGCAACGGTTGGAGGCTCTCGGCCTGCATTATCTCGACGCACCGATTTCGGGTGGTGCCGCCAAGGCGGCGAGCGGCGCACTGACGATCATGGCATCCGGCTCCAAACAGGCGTTCGACACGGCCCGCCCGGCGCTCGATGCCATGGCTGGCAAGGTCTACGAGCTCGGCGACGCGGCCGGAACCGGTGCTGCCTTCAAGATGATCAACCAGCTTCTCGCCGGCGTGCACATCGCAGCCGCCTGCGAGGCGATAACGTTTGCCGCCAGGCAGGGCCTCGATCTCGACAAGGTCTATGAAGTGATTACCGCCTCGGCCGGCAATTCGTGGATGTTCGAAAACCGCGTGCCGCATGTGCTGGCCGGAGATTATACTCCGCTCAGCAGCATCGAGATTTTCGTCAAGGATCTCGGCATCGTCCAGGACATGGCCCGCTCGGAGCGCTATCCGGTGCCGCTGGCGGCGGCTGCGCTGCAGATGTATCTCGCCGCCTCCGGCGCGGGCATGGGCCGTGACGACGATTCCTCGCTTGCGCGCCTCTACGCCCAGCTCTCGGGCGCTCAATTGCCCGGCGCGACCAAAGAGCCGGAGAAGCAGTAAAGGAACGCCACCATGCCGGTTTTCGCCGCCAATCTGACGATGATGTTCAACGAATGGCCGTTCCTCGACCGCTTCGACGCCGCGGCCGATGCCGGCTTTGCCGTCGTCGAATATCTCTTTCCCTACGAAGCCACGCCGGAGGCGATCGCCGAGCGGCTTGCCCGCAACAATCTGCAGCAGGCCTTGTTCAACCTGCCGCCCGGCGACTGGGCAGCCGGCGAGCGCGGCATCGCGGCCCTTCCCGGACGGTTCGAAACATTGAAGTCGGATGTGGAGCGGGCGCTGGACTATGCGGCAGCGACGGGCGTCAGGCGGTTGCATCTGATGGCCGGTCTTGCCGATCCCCAGGACGAAGACGCCGCCTCTTCTTACCGGCGCTCGGTCGCCTACGCTGCCGGGCGGCTTGCGGAGGAGGGCATCGACCTGCTGCTTGAACCGATCAACGGCCGAAACATGCCGGGATATTTCCTCAATGATTTCGGCGCGGCCGAGCGGCTGATCGCTGATCTTGGCCTGCCGAACCTGAAGCTGCAGTTCGACATCTATCACCGCCAGATCATCCATGGTGACGTGACGATGGCCTTGCGCCGCCTCATGCCGATCACCGGCCATATCCAGATTGCCAGCGTGCCGTCACGCAACGAGCCAGACGGGGAGGAGTTGAACTATCCCTATCTGTTCGGCGAAATCGACCGCCTTGGCTATGAGGGTTTCATCGGCTGCGAATACATCCCGCGCGGCCACACACTGGACGGCCTTGGCTGGTTCAGACCTTTTGCACGGAGCTAGACGATGGCTATATTGCTCGGATCAATCGCCGACGACTACACCGGCGCTTCGGACCTTGCCAACACGCTGACCAGGAACGGCCTGCGCACGGTGCAGACGGTCGGTATCCCCGATCCCTCGCTCTCGCTACCGGACGTCGACGCGGTCGTCGTTTCCCTGAAGATCCGCTCGGTCGCGGCCGCTGACGCCGTGGCTGCGGCGACCAAGGCCGAACGGTGGCTGCGCGGGCGGGGGGCGGCTCATGTGCTGTACAAGATCTGCTCGACCTTTGATTCCACCGATGTCGGCAATATCGGTCCAGTGACCGAGGCATTGAGCGATGCCGCGGGCGGCGGTGTGGTGCTGGTGACGCCAGCCTTTCCGGAAACAGGCCGCACCGTCTATCTCGGCCACCTCTTCGTCGGCGGACAGCCGCTGAACGAAAGCCCGCTCAAGGATCACCCCCTCAATCCGATGCACGACGCCAATCTCGTGCGGGTTCTCGCCCGACAATCGCGTGGCGCCGTCGGGCTTATCGATCTGCCGTCAATCGCGGCGGGAGCCGATACGGTCCGAGCCCGGCTCGAGGCCTTGCGGGCGGCGGGTGTCAGGACGGCGATCGCCGATGCGGTCTTCGAACGCGATCTCGAGACGCTCGGCGCAATCGCGCTGGAAACGCCGGTGTCCACCGGTGCATCGGGCCTCGGGCTTGGCCTTGCCCGTGCGCTCGTCCGCTCCGGCCGGGTGCCGTCTGGGGTGACGACAACGGCGGACGCCGTTCGCCCCGTTGGCGGCCTTTCGGCGATCGTCGCCGGCAGTTGCTCCAGAGCGACTCTGCGGCAGCTCGAGGTCGCCGAACGATCGATGCCGGTTCTGCGGCTCGACCCGGAAAAACTGCTTGCCGGCGCCCAGGAGATCGCCGCTGCGATTTCCTGGGCCGGAGACCGCGTTTCCGCCGGCCCCGTCGTCGTCGCCGCGAGTGCGGCACCTGAAACCGTTTCCCGGCTGCAAGCGCAATACGGACGCGATGCCTCCGGCCACGCGATCGAAACCGCTACCTCGATCATCGCTGCCGAACTGGTGGCAAGAGGCGTGCGGCGGCTGGTCGTCGCCGGCGGCGAAACCTCGGGTGCCGCAGTTGACAGGCTCGCCATTCCCGCATTTCTGATCGGCCCGGAGATCGCGCCCGGCGTGCCCGTGCTGCGAACAGTCGGCAATGCGCAGGGCGACATGCTTCTGGCGCTGAAATCAGGAAACTTCGGAGGCGAGGATTTCTTCGCAGCTGCTTTGGGAATGATGCATTGACGCGCAAGTGAATTGCAGATTTTGCGACACGACACACCCGTCTCGTGGCCCAGCGCCGACTGGCGGCCGGAGGGACTGACATAGGTTCCGTTGTACCGGGCGCCTTTTCAGTAAGCAGATTGGCACAGTAACGCTAATCGAGCAGCGATCAAAATGTGGGATTTGGCGGTATGACCACGCGATCCTCTCTATCGTCGCCACCGGTTTCCAGCGGACGTGATTGCCCATGCTGTTTGGCTCCATTTCGGGTTTCCGCTCAGTCTTCGCATGGTGGAGGATATGCTCACAGCCCGTGTGACGGCCTTGACCCAAGCGTTCGAAATCCTGTCGGTAAGTCGTAAGGCCCATCGAGCGAGATCAGGGGGCGGACAGCTTCCCATCTAGTTGCGGCTCGCGACGGCCTATAGGGCGCGCAAAGATGACCAGGTTCCCGAGAAGCGTCAGGGCGAGGCCGATTAGACCCATGCCTGTCCAGTGGTAGCCCTCGAAGACTGTTGAAAGCGACAGGGCGACGATCGGAAAGAGCACGGTGGCATAGGCAGCGCGCGAGGAACCGATGCGGGAGACCAGCATGAGGTAGGTGGTGAAGCCGATCACCGATCCGATCGCCGCGAGATAGAGCAGGGCGGCGAGATAGGTGATGTCAGGCGGCGCGAGGATCGGCGTTTGCGTTACGGCAATCAGCAAGAGGAGGATGATCGCGCCATAGGTCATGCCCCAGGTATTGGCAGTCAGCGGCGAAATCCCGGCCGCGCTGTTTCGACGCGATGCCATATTGCCCAGCGAGAAGAACAGTGTGCCAAGCACTGCGAGCGCGATCCCCTTTAACGTGTCCGTATCCAAATCGACGACAATGTCCTGGCCGAAAAGCAGGATAAGGCCAGTTGCTCCAAGCGCCGCTGCGAGAAGCGTGCGGCCCGTGATGCGGTCTCCGAAGAAGAGGCGTGCATTAACGGCATTGTAGATCGTCGCGAGCGAGAAAATCACGGAGATGAGCCCCGACGGGATAGAGGCGGCTGCGTTGTAGAAACAGATGAAATTGAGGCTGAACAGGCAGAGCGCCTGCGCAAGGATGAAAGGTTGATCACGCAAGGCGGGGAGCTTGAGCCGCCGCATGACAGCCAGGATGGCGACGAGAATCACGGCTGCGACCGCAAATCTGTAAAAGACCGAGACCAAAACCGGCACGGGACCGACCTGCATCGCAATGGCGATCCAAGTCGTCCCCCATATGAGGACGGTCGAGATGAAGAGAGCAGCATTTGCCATGGCGAGATCCTCGTTTTCTCGACAATAGGCGACCTGCGCACCGGTCTTTTGCAGATTCTTGCTATGAAATCGATTTGCCCGGACTTCCTGATCGCCATGCGGGTCGTTCAACGGTATGTTCGCTGCAAGTCGCGGTCAGGTGTGGGGAAGAATTGTTGAAAGACAGCCACCTCTCGGTTTTCAGGTTTTTGTCAGCGTCTCCTTGCGCCCGGTTGTCGAAGTCCATCGATCTGGGGTTCGGACGGTCAGCTGCCCTGTGGAGCAATGAAGGGGACAGGATGAGCTATGAGCGGCCGGACGGGCACACATTCAGTCTCTATCTCAAGGGTGGCGCCGGAACGCGCCGTCTGGATGGTAGACCCGCGCGCGGCCGGCCCGGAGCCTTGTGCATCATGCCACAGGGGCATTCGTCCGAATGGGAAATCACCGACCCCTTCGAATTCGTCCATCTGTATGTTCCCGACGATCAGATGCGCCGGATGTTTGCAGAGACGTTTGACCGCGATGCTCGGCTTATGGCTCTTCCCGAAGTGACCTTCGCAGATGCACCCACGCTGGCGCGTGCGCTACAGCAGATGACGAAAGCGATGTTGGCCGACGGTCATCTGCTGGCTGAAGAAGCGATGACACAGACAATCAACGATTTCTTCGTCGATCCGCGTTATGGAGGGATGCGTCCCTGCGTGGTCAGCGGCGGACTCGCTCCTTATGTGCGGCGCCGGAGTCTGGAGTATATCGAGGCCCATCTCGATGGGACAATCCGCCTGCAGGATCTGGCGGCGATCGCGCAGCTCAGCGCGTTTCATTTTCAACGTATGTTCCGGGCAAGCCATGGCGTGTCCCCGCATGCCTGGGTGGCCCACCGGCGTGTCGAGCGCGCCAAATCGATGTTGCGCGGCAAGGAGCCGATTGCTCAGATCGCTTCGGCGTGCGGCTTTAGCAGCCAGAGCCACATGACACGGGCGTTTAAATTGGGCACCGGCGTCACACCCTCTGCCTATCGGCAATGGTAGTGAAGTGTCTTCAATCGACAAACGTCTGTTCGTTGCCGGACGGGCGAGCCGGCAGCTTTGATCTCTGACCGATAACGCTGACGCAGGTACTGCCACTGCATTTCGAGGCGCGACCCCATCGGTTTTGCACCCACTCGTCATTGACTTCGGCAGGGGAGGAGCGGTCAGCCCGCAGCGAATGGCCGAGAACGCGTTCGCCGCCAGCCGACGCCCTCCTGGATGTTATCGAATGGTGGCTGGCGGTGCGGTTTGCTGGAGATTATCGATCGAAAACTACGCGCGACTGGAAATGCTTGCCGTCGTGTTTTCAGGCAGTATGTCCCGTGGCCGCCAACCGGACGACGGTTTTGCCTGTGGAAGAGGTTCCGCATGGCCGTCGGCGAGGAGCAATTTCAGCTCCGCTTCAGGATGCCAGCTTCATCCGCTGCGGCTTCAAACGCAGCGCGAGCTTCTGCATTGCTCTTGGTGCCCTCCAGCGCGTCCAGGCAGATCTGACGAGCGATGGCGTAGCTGGAGCCTTTGATGTCGGGCCAGCGCGTGGCCAGGCACGCAATCGCCTCACGTGCGTTTCGAACAACATGGAAATGATCGCTGCACTCTACGGCCACCTCGACGTTGACATCCCAGATGTTGTTGTTCATGGCGCGCTCCTACGGTCGCATTTGCCAAGGGATGGGTTTACCCGTGAATTGATGTCCGAAGTTCGCGGCTTGGTCTCAAACAACTCTCTGCGTCTGCCCCATGGTCGCCGCCATAAATGCAAGCCTAGCTTCATCTGATGACATCTTGCGTTCCAACGCCAACCGACAGCACTCCCGAGCGTGCTGTTGAAGCGGACCTGGTTTCGTGATCGTTTGTCGGTTCAAAATTGCGAAGGCCTGCAGCGGTCCGCAGACCTTCACCACAGGCCCTTCGCGCATCTTAAGGATGACAGGTAGCCATTGGATTTCGGCGGGCTTCGGGACTTCGCTCAGATGCATTGGTTCCCTCCTAAACATCAACATGTGTTCCCGCGCCACCAGCAACGCTGTCCGAGGGGAATTGTTCCTGAGGGAAAGCTAATATTTATAAGCGCCGCATCACCACCACGCTCTACCGAGCGCAAAGAAAATGTCGGCCAGTTACCCGACCTCTCCGAAACCTCTCTACAGCACGTGCCAGTATATCGGTGGTCATTCCGGAGGCGGGTTCTGTTATCCCTGCATGCAGCACCCGCTCTGGCGGTCTCAAGCTGCTGTAGCCGCAGACCGAGGGTGGCTATCGGCGCTCGGACAAAATCCGCGCGGCGCCCAACACAGCAACCGCAATTAGCGCGGTCGCTATCCCAGAAAGCGGGGCACCACCTTTTGGGAAAACTCGCTTCTTCGCCGCTTGAACTTCCGGTCCACGGGGGAGTTCCGATATCTGGTCCCCAAGATATGACACGTATGCTCTCAAGCGGCGCAGCTCTTCCACCATTGCGGACCTGTCGGCCGGCGGCCCAAGCTTATAACTATCGGCGGAATGTTCATTCGTTCCGGTGCCCAGCTCGGCGAAGTATTCGTCCAACTCGTTGGTTTGGACAGAACTGTTTCGTCTGCCTCTTCTACGGTTGCGACCGTGCATTATGGACTGTCCTCACAAATGTCTCGGCTTGAGCAAACTCTTCGAAGAGCAAAAGATGCACGGTGTTTGCAATCGGCAGCGCATCCTCTTGACGTGGAGGCGGCGCAAGGCATTTGAGAGACGGTCGCGCCGCGTCTGCCGCCGGTGGCTCAAGATGTCAAAATCGGCCCCGGCCACTGTGCCGGCGTTCAACAAAGCAGGGTGCGACGGTCGAACGGAAATAGTGAGAGCGGCGCCCACCACTTAGCTGGAACGTTAAGCGACGTGAGGAGTTATGCGACAAAGGACACCGCCATGGAAATCTCGGCACCAGTTAACCCTGTCGGCGATATGCAGCGCGCACTGGAATGTGAGGAGCTCGTTCGCCCAGGTGTCGTCACCTTGGTAAGAGGCGCCGAGGCTGCCGGCTGGACTGCCGACGAAGTCGTTATCGCTGTTGAGGAAGTGCTGAAGGATATCCGGAACGCCAAGCCACCTATGAACGCCAACGACGTTGAACAGTTCTGATAGATAGTCGGATAGAACCCATAACACCATGGATGGTGGAAACTGCTGAAAAATCCACCCGGATTACATGTTCTGAAGCAACTCAAGACCGGCCAGATACTTCGACGTGTCCAACCCCGCCTGCTCGGCCTGAACGAGGTTGTCCTCGAGATCAGCCCGCTTCACTACCCGCGCTAGTGGGTTGGAGGCTGCCCTGCGTACAAACTCGTCATCGAGTTCGCCCGATCTTCGGGACAGCGCTACAACGGCTTCAATTATGCGCAGAGAAAAAGCGATCCTTGTCGAGCAGCCCAATGCACAGGCGCGTTAAGCGACAGAATCGAAAGCAGAATCTTCCATCCCTGCTGTGCACTTTGGTCCAAGTCTGCGGGAACGCTGAGAGCCCTCCTGAACGTGTACGCAACTCGTCGCCACGACATTCACTGTACGGTATCGAACCGAGGGATCGAAGGCGGAACCAATCCCAATATTCGGAGTTAGGTATATGCCGCGCAACCAGTCCCGTGCGGTATCTGTACATGCCAATATCTGGCCCGTCACCTCAGCGGTGATGGGCCTTTTCACTTCTGTCGCCATCAGTTCCTAGCGCAGCGCAGGCGGTTCCGGATCGATCTTTCTATAATCTCCGGTCAGTTATTCTTCGGCGAACCGACGCTCCTGCTGATTGGCGAGCGGGCGGAAGCCATCACTTCGTCCGCCGGCTACGGCGTTGCCAGAGCGTGCGCCGCCTGAAGGCGGCCACATCAACTCCCGCTTTGACAAGCCCTTCGCGGAGGTGCTCCACGTCGGATTGTTGGGCATAGTGCAAGGTGGCGAGGAACGATTCGACGCCGAAATCGGGGAGGAGCGCTCCCACCTTCTTTATATGCGCTGCTGCGGCGATTCCATCGCCAAGCCAGCCGTAACACGCAGCGACGAATGCGTGCTGGACGTAATCCATGACGGACAGGTGCATGAATGCTTCAATCGCTTCGCCATACTGATGCGCAGCGAAGTGCGCTTTCGCAAGGTGACTCCAAAATCGTTCAGGGTGATGCGGATTCAGCCGCATTGCCTTGCGGATCCATTCGATTCCCTCCTCCGGCCGCCCAAGCCAGGTTAACAGTTCCCCTTGCTGAACCACCACAAGATCATAGTTGGGATTGAGGGAAAGGGCACGCTCCTGGTGATAACGCGCGGTGGTCAGTGCGTTGTTGTTCACATTCACCGCGGCCAGAATGCGATGCACGTCGGCATCGTTGTCATCCAGAGCCAACGCCCGATCGAGCGCAGCAACGATTTCATTCCAGACGGCATCCTTGTCTACGCACCAGCCATTGACCCAGGCCTGGCCGAGAATGCACGCCCGCCAAGCATGGGCGTGGGCATAACCCGGGTCGAGCGCGACTGCCCGGTCTATCAGGGACTGTGCCTGCTCATTGTCGGCGACAGTGCTTCTATGATGCAGCACCTTTGCTGTCAGCGCGCACTCGTATGCGGCCATGTTTGCTGGTTTTATCCGCGCAAGATGGTCGCGCTGGGCCGCCTCGACGCGTCCGGGTAGGGTTGCTGCTATCGCCGTTGTTATTTCATCCTGGATCGCAAATATATCGTCCAGCCTCCGGTCGTATTTATCTGCCCATATGTGGCCATCACTGGCTGCGTCGATGAGCTGGACCGTTACGCGCACCCTGTCGCCGATCTTGCGGACGCTTCCTTCCACCAGGTATTGAGCCCCGAGTTTCTCGGCCACTTCGCGCACGTTTACGGCTCGGTTCTTGTAGACGAAACTGGAGTTGCGTGAGATGACGAACAACTCGTGGCGGCGAGACAATTCGGTGAGAATGTCTTCGGTCAGACCATCCGCGAAAAACTCCTGCTCGGGATCACCGCTCATGTTGTTGAAGGGCAGAACCACGATTGACGGTTTGGAAACAGATCGCTTTGCATCGAAATTCGCCGACTGATGGGGCGAGTCGGAGCGCTCAAGCCCGATGCGAAACAGACGAACAGGACGGCTTAAATTCTTAAGCGTCTTCTCACCCAGATCCTCGATGGAGACTTCGAGATGATCGGCAATTTGTGCGGCTACCGCAGCGGTGACACAGATCCCGCCCACGTCGGCCAACTGTTCGATACGAGAAGCTATATTCACGCCGTCGCCGAAAATGTCATCATCTTCGAAAATGATGTCGCCAAGATTGATGCCAATCCTGAACTCGATTCGCCGATCCTGTGGCACGTCCGAATTCCGCCGCTGCATGCGCTGCTGGATCTCTACTGCGCACTTTACTGCATCAGTCACGCTGTGGAACTCCACAAGCATGCCGTCGCCCGTCGTCTTGATGATCCGGCCCTTGTTCTTTGCGATGGCAGGATCAATCAATTCTATCCGGTGCGTCTTGAGGCGGGCGAGCGTGCCCGCTTCGTCGGCCTCCATCAGCCTGCTATAGCCCGCCATATCGGCTGCCAGGACTGCGGCTAGTCTCTGTTCCATCGATTTGCCAACATAACGATAAAGGGCTGTGTTTTCCTCAGGACCGGCCGGTCAAAAACGGTCCAATACAATTCTACTGCACCACACCGAAATCGCCTATCTAATGTTGAGGCAAATTTGCGCCGTCAGCACCACAGCCTGGGGCCAGACTGGTCACAAATGCTGGTGCAACTACCACCAACGGGCGTTATTGTTGCCCACACGAGTGAAAAAGTCCGCCGTCTTAGGAGGACTGACTGGCTCTATTGGTGAAGGCTGAAGGTGGAAGCAACCATGGGAAAGCCAGCGCTTCAGTGGCAGGAAACGCTGGCTCCAATTTTCGGTGCATACGGGGACTTCGCACCGTCGAGCATTCCCCCTTCGCCCGATACTGTAAAAACGTGGAGGCCAAGGTTTCGTTCCTCGGTTCACCATCCATTTTTTCCACCTAAAGAAGGCTACAGTTCGCTTTGGGCTGCTGCGCCGCGCCGGCGCTTTTTCCGACGATAAAGAGAAGGCGTCGACCTCGTGCGCATCACTCGCGTCTCGGTCGAGATGTCGCGCCGGATCTTCCTGCTTGGGGGCAATGACCAAGGAGCCCGCTGAGCGTCGCCAGCAATCAAGCGAATATTGCGCGCAGGCGGGCCCAAAATCCGTTCCCACTCTCAACATGCTTTACTCGGATAAAGCGTGCGACTTTTGCGGTACTCACGATCGCGCCGAAATGACAATCGCAGACTATCCTGTGAAGCTGCCTGTCGGACAGTTCGAAAAAACGCTTTGCTTCACCGTAAGTGTCGCTTTGCATACCTGATGCCCGAAGGATCGGATCGCTGAATTGTCGCAGCGCAATGCGTCGCGCTTCGCCTGCGGAAGGTATTCGGTTTCGTGCAGCGTCGACAGAACCCGCGATGGATCTGCCTCAAGAAGTTCAATCCAGCGTTGGAGCCGCTTCCTGCGGGACATAAGCTGAGGGTAGTCTTGGTCGATTTTGGCAAGGATCCGCAGTTGATCAAAATTATGGTGCTTCATATCGCCCTCCTAAGGAGTGATGCTGACCACCGTTCCGCGTTGTGATCGGCGGCTACAGTTTTAGAACTATGGCATATATGCGTGATATCAAGAGCGGTTGTCAGCGGATAACGGGGGTTGCTGGTTGCCCAGTTATCCCGATCGCACCAGCCGTGAGCGCAAGGTACGGCTGATGCTGATAGAGCGGTGCTTGAGAGTTTCGTGGTTGCCCGCGCACCTGCGGTTGCTTCCTGTTGTCATTTACTGGAGCAACGGTGCGGCGTGAATGGTTTGTGGATGTGGTTAAGACTTGAACAGTCGAGTGGAGAATGCGCGAAGCTTTCGGATTGATGACTCTCGCGCTGGCGAGGACATAATAAGAACAAATGCAGCATCCGGCCGCCAATCTGAAAATTTATCCACAAGATATCCACTGCGTTATGAACAGTGGGAATCCGGGCTGTTGTTTTTCTGCGATCCGACGTTGTTGCCAATCTTCCGCATGGTCATCAGGTTGGCCGGAAATGGCTGGGGGAGTTTCGGGCTGGCACACGGCAGAGGCGCATCAGGCTATTGGTGCGAAAGAACACCTGCCGGCGGACTATTGGAATGAGCGCTCCACCCCGCAGAACTGACGCGCGGGGTGGCTCAGGTCGCGCCACATTCAAGACCTAGAAGTTATCATGGCGGGGAATTGGTCGGTATCCCCCATTTGGGTGTCCTTCACAAAAGCTGACTGCTGGAACAAATTAGTCACACGTAATGTTCTCCCCGGCAGGAGGGCAGTTACGCGCACCTGCCGGGCGCCGGAGCAATTAGCGATGAGCAGGGGGCTCCACGAATTTGGAGCCCCTTTTTTAGGGCGTCTTCATTTGAGGTAGACAATCTTGCCGCCATTGGCCGCCGTCTGAATTCCGATAACATTCTCGATGATTACATTCTTGGCCTGAAGCATGGCGAACAACGCCGGATCGTTCTGAATTTCCGCCTGCGCGTTGGCGATCGTTTGCGGAGATGGGTTGCGATAGGTCGCCGGGATTGACGATGTATCGGTATTTGCGTTGGTCAGTTCGCCGACATTGACGATCGTAAGCATATCGTCAGCCATCATCGGTGTGACCGATCCTGTCGTCTGGGCAAACGTGTAGCCGCCAAGCGAGGTTGCGGAAAAAGCCGCGGCAAGGGCAAGTTTGATAACAGTTCTCATCGTCTGTTCCTCTTGTTCGAGGCCTCTTTCATCGCTCGTCGGTTGACGAGCACGAGGCACCTCATAAGACGAAGTGACAACCTGACAGGACTGAAATGGTTCCATTGGGTCGCGGTTTCATGAAATGCGGCTTCGCACGCAGGTCGCGATTTGCCAAGGGCAGAGGCGTGAGTGAACTCCCGTCAACGTGCAACGGACCGATCCCCTGGCTCTTTCGATCGTAGGGATATCAAGCACGACCAGTTCGGCGTCTTCTTCGATCGTGTCGCATTGATCCCGGCATCAGCGATGCAAGCGCCGTGGTCGAGAGGGCAAGGATAGCCACCGGCGACGGGGCTCTATGGTCGATGCAATGACTTAGCGCCAGTGTGCCGCTCTCGTCGTGGCCGCTTCATCGCTGCGGCGTTCGCAGCGCCGGCCAGCGCCTCTGCCTCTTCCGCCGCAGCGACAAACGCGGCACGTGCGGATTCACACGGAATGCGACGGCCCAGAGCCGCCATACACATTTCCTTGGCGCGGCTGTAGTCCTCGCCGCCGAGTACGGGCCATCGATATACCAGGCAATTGAGTGCCTTGAGAGGCCCATCGATTTCTTCGGGGAATCCGAATCGGAGCTGAACCATCACCGGGCTGTGCCAGCGCGCTTCGCTGCAGTTTTCAGTTTGATGTATGAGCATTTTGAATCTCCTCCGAGGAGTGAGAATCTAACTCGCCGACTGAATATTAGTTCCAGCTATAGAATGGGTCTGCTACGATCAACCATGTCTCCTGACTGGCCGCGTGGTTTCTACAGTGCTTGTCGTAATCCGCCTGACCAGCGCTTTTTCATCAAGGGTGAGGGGGATTGACGCAGGACACGTAGTTACAGCGTTTTGGTTCCGTCAGCCAACGGCACAATACCCTTGGCCCGCATAAGCAGATCCAGCTCCACCATCGACGGTCCAAACTTGTCGAACAGCGATTTCGCCTCTCCATAAAACAAACCATATTTGTTGGCGAACTGCTCTACCGTGTAGTGCGGCTCCCGTAGCCTCCGAGGGTATCCTTTTCCTATGTTCATGTGGCCTACCTGTAGCGATGTCGGGACGGCTCGGGCTGGGACGTAGCCCCGAGCACATACCCCACGACGAACCCGACTGCGGCTGCCACCAGCAGGATGCTGCCAGCCGCAGTCGGATGTTCCCGGGCAGTTTGCGCGATGGCGCTGCCCTCTGCCTTGGCGACGTTAGCCGCCCTTTGTGCGGCAGGTGTGGCTGCGTCGGCCGCGTTTGAGACACGGTCCCTAATGTCGCTGTAAGCCTGAGCGCTCTGAGCATTAATGATCTTTGCCAAGCGGGCGACTTCCGACCGCAGCGTTTCAATGTCGTTTTTTGTTGTGGGCCCGGCCATTGGGGTCTCCTTTGTTCCACAGAGATGCAACTCAGTAACAGGCGGCCTGGCCAGCTAGCTGCTCTTTGTCTTCTTGGTCTGCTGCTTTGCGCCAGCGCTCTTGCCGTCCGAACTCTTCGAGCGCTCTTCGAAACGTTCCGCGCCCTTAGCAAGATCCGAGCCCTTCTTGGCTTCGACCTTCCTTTCCTCGCTTGCAGCACTCCTTCTAAGGCCCTTTGCCGACTCCTTGCCTTTTTTAGTGGGGGCTTGTTCAACACCCATGGGACCAACCTCCATTCATATGGCGATCCCTTAAAACGGCGGGGTACCGCGATTGTTCCGGTGTGGAGAGGCGAGACCAACTGAACAAGCTCTACGGCCTTGGCGTCGACCTCATCGCCAAGGCGGAGAGGCGTAGTGGTCATCTCTACGCGCCCTCTTTCTTGGTAACCGCGAAGGCTGGTGGACCGGCAAGGATCTCCACGACTTCATCGACGATGGGCGATGCCGAGGAATTGCGCGAATTCATCGCCGCGCGCCGGGTGGTCAACGGAACAGACAAGGCCACCAAGATCGGCGGACGCTCATTAGTGATCGCTTACGGAACAAACCTCGCCTGATCTCATTTTGACGCGAGGAGGAGGCGGCAAGAATGGCGAAAGAGAGAAAGCGCCTGATATTGAGTGCTGCGGTGATATTTACGGCGACAGGGCTTGTGGCTGTCTCGCGAGACGATACCTCCCCGGCTGTGGCTCAGGTTCTGCCCGCGGCGGGTGCAGGAAATGTCGATCTCAGTGCCGCGATCATGGTGACTTTCACCGAAGACGTCGATCCCGCCACCATCGGGGTCAACTCGCTCCGGCTTTCAGCAGCGGGCGTACCGGTCGCGGCGAGCGTCTCGTACGACACGTGGACCCGCTCCGCAGTGCTTGCGCCAGCCATGCCGTTAAAGAACGGCACGAAATATACGGCGACCATAGCTGCTGGCGTTGGAGACAAGGCCGGCAACACGCTGGCGGCTGGCCAAAGTTGGTCGTTCACGACACGGCGCGATCTTGAGCACGGTTTCGGGGGGCCGGTCTTGATCGTTCACTCAAGCGCCTTACCCTTCAGCAAATATTTCAGCGAGATTCTGCGAGCCGAAGGCATCGGATCGTTCGAAAGCGTGGAGCTTTCGCACGTCACCGCGGAACTGCTCGGCCAGTTCAGCTTGGTCCTGTTGGGCGAAATGCCGCTGAGCCAGGCGCAAGCAGCGATGTTTTCGAGATGGGTCCACACAGGCGGTGATCTGATCACCATGCGCCCAGACAAGAAGCTGGCCGGCCTGCTTGGGTTGAAAGACCAAGCTGCATCGCTGGACGAAGGTTACCTGCTGATCGACACGACGACGGCTCCCGGGCACGGCATAGCCGGCGAGACGATCCAGTATCATGGCGCGGCCGATCTATACACGCTGACAGAAGGCACGACCGAAATCGCCCGGCTCTACAGCAGCAGCTCTAACGCAACGCCAAACCCGGCCATCACGGTTCGCACCGTTGGGAAGGTCGGAGGACAGGCCGCCGCGTTCACCTACGATCTTGCCCGGTCTGTCATCTACACGCGCCAGGGCAATCCCGCTTGGGTTGGCGACGAGCGCGACGGCAATTCCGTCATCCGGCCCAATGATCTGTTCTTCGGCGCCAAGGTGGGTGACAAGCAACTCGACTGGAACAATCTTGACAAGATCGCCATTCCGGTGGCCGACGAGCAGCAGCGGCTGCTGGTCAACCTAATGAACTTCATGCTCAAGGACAAAGCGCCGCTGCCGAGGCTGTGGTACTTTCCCAAGGGACACAAGGCGGTTTTTGTGATGGCGGGCGACGATCACGGCACGCCAAGTGGAACCGAGGATTCGTTTGATCGGCTCAAGGCGAACGAGCCTAAGGGATGCTCGCTCACCGAGTGGGAATGCTATCGCGCAACCGCATGGATTTACACGAGTGGCGGCTTGTCACCCAAGGAGGCCCGCGCCTACGTTGCCGAAGGATTCGATATCGGCGATCACGTCAACAAGGACTGCAACAATCTCCTGCCGAGGGACTTCGCGACGATATTCAGCCGCGATTTGCAGGCGTTTCGCCTCAAGTATCCCGACTTGCCCCCCCAGACGGGTAGCCGTACACATTGCGTGGCGTGGAGCGACTGGGCGACGACGCCGAAAACGGAGGCTCGGTATGGGGTTCGCATGGACCTCAGCTATTACTATTGGCCCGGTTCGTGGATAAAGGACCGTCCCGGCTTCATGACCGGTTCAGGCTTGCCGATGCGGTTTGCCGATCTCGATGGAAGCATGATCGACGTCTACCAGGTGGCGTCGCATCTGGTGAACGAGAGCGGAATGAGCTTTCCGTCAGCCATCGAAACACAACTCGACCGGGCACTAGGCCCCCAGGGTTACTATGGCGCGTTCGGGACGCACTACGATTTCAGCGACGGTTTCGACAGACAGTTGACCGCAGCGGCAAAGGCTCGGGGCGTCCCATTGATCTCAGTGCAGCAATTGCTCGATTGGACCGAAGGCCGCAACAACTCCCATTTCGCGCATATCGAATGGAGCGGTGACGCCCTGACTTTTGACGCATTCGCAGACAGGCGAGTTGGCACAATGCTTCGCGGAATGATTCCGGTGCTGACGGGTAGGGGAGAGATATTGGAGATCAGTCGAGACGGGTTGCCAGTGGACTATGAGATTGAGACCATCAAGGGGATCGCCTACGCCATGTTTCCTGTCGAGAGTGGCGCCTATCACGTCACCTATAATGGGCATGGCTTTCTCTCAAGGTGTCGGAAGTCAGGATCGTCTCAGAGCAATTCGCTTCCGGTCTAGCTATCTGGCAATCACCTCGATGCTGGAACCATCAACTCGCACCGTAGTTTCGGTGAAGTTCATAAAGGGGAGAGATCATGAAAACCTTGCGCGACAACGGCCTCACAATCGTACTCGTTACCCTATCGCTTCTCACCATCGGCGGTATGCTCCTTACGGGATGGTCGGTGTACGATCATGAACTCGCCGATCACGCTGCAAACCTGATCGGCCTGGCGGCTTATGCGAAGTCCGGGCATTTTCTGTCATCTCTGTTCGAAAACTGGGAATCCGAATTTCTGCAAATGTCGGCATATGTGATGCTGACGGCGTTTCTGTTTCAGCGGGGACGAGGAAACTGCATTGAAGCAGGACGACGACGACGCTCCGTGGCCCGTCCGTGTCGGCGGTTTTGCACAGGCGGTGTATTCCTACTCGTTGGGAATCGCACTCGGCTTCCTTTTTGTGCTGACATTCATCCTCCATCTGCGATACAGCGCCGAGGCGGAAAACGCCGACGCCGCGATGCATGGCCAGCCAACAGCGCCGAGCACCTCGTTAGCGCCCAGTTTTGGTTTGAATCCTTGCAGAACTGGCAGAGCGAATTCCTCTCGACGGCCGTCATCGTCGTGCTCTCGATCTTCCTGCGTTTCAGAGGTTCGCCGGAATCGAAACCCGTCGCTGCACCGCATGCCCAGACTGGCGCATAAAAGACGGAATTGAGAGCATAAATAAAAGGACCGTCTCGTCGGAGACGGCCCTCGTTTTAATTATTGCAACGCAATCAGGCGACCTTCTTTTTCGCGCCCTTCGGATTCGCCGAACCTTCGCCAAGTTGGGTAAGCTTTTGGTCAGTGGCCAGCTCTTCCTGCAAATTCGCATCGAAGAGTGCGACGGCATCGGTGTAGCCGAGCTGCGCCGCCCAGGACTTCAACGTGCCGTAGCGGGCGATTTCATAGTGCTCAACTGCCTGAGCCGACGAGATGAGGCCAGCGTCGAGAGCGACGGAACCCGTGTACTCTTCGATGATTTCCTCACCTTCGGCAATAATGCCCTGAATGGCCTCGCACGTCTTTCCGCGAGCGGGTTTTCCGATAATCTCGAACACCTGCTGCAGGCGTTCTATCTGGCCTTCGGTCTCGTCCTTGTGCTTTAGGAACGCCGCCTTGCCGTCCGGGGACTGTGCCGCGCGTGCCATTTTCGGCAGGGCCTTCAAGATCTGCTTTTCTGCGAAATAGATGTCCTTGAGTGTGTCAAGGAAGAGGTCGTCCAGTGTTTTCTCAGCCATTTCGGTCTCCTGGGTGGGTTGATAGCCCCACTCAACTAAGACCGAGTGCTTTGGTTCCGTGGGTTCCAACACGGAAACTTTCAGCGGACATGTCAAACTTAATTGCCGCATCTGGTCGTTGGAATATGTTTACCTCGTCGGAGGTCCAACTATGCAGAATGACAAACGCAGACCGCGTGGGCCGTCTCCCAGGGGAGATTTCGAGCAGTCGAAGACTGTTGCCAGCGCTATGATAGAAGAAAAGCGGGAAACTGATCGCATCAAGACGCAGGCGCTAAGGGCGGCTCGTCTGTCGGTCGTCGGGCCAGATCGCAACCGCCAGCCACACTAAGCTTGATCCCGATCTGACGACGGCGTGTTCCATTTATGAGGTCGTCGACGTCATGCGGCAAGAAAGTCCACGCTTATTGTCAACCCGACGCGGGCCACCGGAAGGCCATCAGCGTTCAGTACCTCGACGGCCAAGGTTTCGTCCGGCCGACCGGGCAGCCCATCCAGAGCCATCTCTCCGAGGACGCGCTTGGCTTCCGCAATGGCGGCGAACAGGTCTGAAAATTCGTAGCTTTCGTCACTCGCCGCATCGCCGTCCTGATCCCTGAACCGAAACTTGAAACTAGACATGGCCGCGCTCCTTGGACTCGCCGCACAACCGTATCAAGCAGATAAGGTTCCAGCGCAGTGCATGAAATCTTACGCCGAGTGCATCTTTTTGAATTCAAATGCGTTTGCCGCGCCGATGGGTTTTCGTGGTCAGATCTTTCGACCGATTGCCTGTGGCGGTCATTGTCTGACGCCATACAAAAAGGCCAGGAAGCCGACCGCTGCCGCAGCCGTAATCGGCTGTGCCCGCACCTTGGCGCGGAACTCTTCCATAGCCACACGCCCCGCTCCCGAGGCGGCGTCCTGGAGCGAATCCTTTAACCGGCGACTTCCGACCGCAACGCCCTGAGCTCTTCCTGATCGCCGGCTCTCCGGTCCGTCGCCGCCAGCGCTTCGTCAACGAGCGGTGCTGGCTCTTCGATCGGAGTGTCTTGTGCGAGCTTGTCATCCATCATATCGAAACTCCTGTTCGAGGTTTTTCACTGCGCCTTCTCGGTTCCCGCCGGGGCGACGGATTGCGAATCGCCGCCCGTGCCCGATTCAGCCGTAAGATCCCGGTCTGTTGGCGCGGTCTGCATGGTTTCTCCAGCAGGTGGAATGTTGTCGATGACCTTCTGATCGGTCGGTGTGACCACCGCCTTCATATCGGTCGTCGTGGTTTGCTTCGTTTCCGTGGCGGCGTCGTTGTCGACAGCCTCTCCGTACATGCCCGCGATAGCCCAGGCGATGGCGGCGAGCACGAGACCGCCTATCAGCACCATCAGCACTGGTCGCCCAAGCAATCCCTGCCGTGCCTGCACGGGCGTAGCCCCACGACCTTCTGCGTCTCCACAGTCGAAACCGTATCGCCGCGTTCGTCCTTGTAGGTGCTCATGGTATATTCCTCGCTTTCACCTCCTGTAACCAGTGGCCCGCTTGAATGTTCCGCCGCCTTCAGTAGCCTGCGGAATGTGACATTCGCCCGAGCTCGTCGAGAAGATCGTCGGTAGATGAGTAAGCGTTTCCAGATGGAGCCAAGACAGCAGCAAAGCGGGCAGTTCTACGCTCTTCCAGCCGACGCTCGCGAACTTGGCGATAACGCGCGCGCATCTCTGCGATATCGATCTGGCCGTCGATCCAAAGCTGTGCCAGCATCATGAAATCGGCGTCACCGTCGATAGGGCTGTCGGACGCTCTGGCTCTCTCGATCAGATGTTGCATGAAGGCTTGTCGGTCGGTCGCGGTCATGTTTTCTTTCAACTTCCCAATACAGTCCGATTTCGATATCGAGCACTGGCGGCCTAAATTAGGTCGAGAGGCTGCGAATGCTCTCAGGGCGATATCCGCTTCGCGCTTGAGGGCAGCCTGACGAAAGACCGGCCGCTGCCGCCAGCGCTCATTTCATAAGGCCCGCCGCCCGAAGGGCTTTCTCGATCGTCTGCTGGATTCCCGCCCCTTTTTCTAAAGAAAATGGGGGGTGAAAGGTGTTCGCTGGCGGCTCGTGCGACTTTCCGGGATCAATGTTCCCGCGTTTTTCGAATGACGCGATCAAACCCCAGGAGCGGGCAATATGCTGGGTCGAGGAAATGCCGACATCCAGCATATACGGGGCAGCTTTGCCATAACCCGATCGAACATCGATCGGCGTGCCATGACCCATCCCTGCAAGCTGATAAAGTTCGATGGCATCGCGACCATCGGCACCTCTCCAAACAATTCTTTGATGGACGTCGATCCGTTCGGTTGCGGGCGGCTGTTCCAGCTCGTGCACGCCGCTCCACTGTTCGATGATCGCGGAAGCGTTCGCGGGGACGACCGTTTGGTCCTTTGTGCCTTGCCAGACCGAGATTGTCGGCCAAGGTCCCCTATGGGGCGACGCAGACCGAAGAAGCGTCTGAAGACTATCCGGTCCGGGCAGGCCATGCCCGCGCATGCGGTCAAACGCTTCTGGAACCGTCGTCGCAGTACCGTAAGGAAGGCCTGCAATGATTGCGCCACCTGCGAAAATCTCCGGATGTGTCGCGAGCATGACGTTCGCCATCGCTCCGCCTGCGGACAGTCCGGTGATAAAGATACGGCTCCGATCGATGTCGTATCGGGAGGTCACAGTTTCGATCATCTGACGGATGGAAAACGCCTCTCCCTGGTCACGCCGGATGTCGCCCGGCACGAACCAGTTGAAACAGGTGTTGGCGTTGTTGCTTCGCGTCTGCTGAGGGAACAACACTACGAAGCCATAGTCGTCCGCGAGGCGAGACCATCCGGAGCCATGGTCATACGTACTGGCCGTCTGAGTACATCCGTGAAGGACGACCACCAGTGGCGCGCGAGGCATGAGATCTTTCGGGATGTGAATTTTCGCGTCGAGGGCACCACGGTTGGAACCGAAGGGGCCGAGATCGGTCAGGCTGTCATTGAACAGCGGGGAGGGCCCCTGGGCCGAGCGCAATTTGCGCAGTCTTTCTATAGTGTCGGAAATGGATCGCATCTGGTGCTCCTAGCGGCCTTCGGCGGGAACCGCCCGGTCCCCAACGCACCATGCGGCAGAAGGTTGCTGCACTGCACAAATAATTAGTGGCAAAGCTTGTATTCTTGTCCGTGACCTAGCGGCCGATACAGAACGTCGGCCACGAGAACGTAGACGTGGTCGCGTGCCCCCATCCGGACAGTGCAAGCCATCGGAGGAGAGAGGTGGACATATTTACTCTCGGTTGGTTGAAAGGCCGGCCTACGGGGTGAGACAGTATGCCAGTTCGGCTTATTGCGGAATCTTGGCCCGCAGTATCGTTTCCACTTGGCCGCCGGGCGATGGTTGACGAAACTCAAAGACCCCAGACCGATGCAAATCGGCCAGGCCTTCATCGATTGGAATGTTATTTGCCGTCAACATGAGCTTCACATCATCGATGGTCTGGATTCGGGAGCCGATGGCGACGGCATCGTTTTCCAGGCGTGTCAGATAGTAGTGCATGTCCTTGGTACTCATGTCAGTAATCCCGTTTGGCGATGCGCTCCGACAGAAATCATACGATCGTCGGCTTGACCGAGGGTACCGATGTCGAGCGCTCTTCTGCCTGCTCGTCGCCGACTTCGACCGGGAGCATCCCGTCGGGTGTGAGACCATCAACCGCGCTGGGAAGATCGCGCGACAACCTGGTGAGGATTTCTTCCTGCGACAGACCGGTCCGCGCAGAGATGTCCTGAAGCACGTCGGGACCGAGAGCCTCCGACAGGGTGTGGTCATCGATTTCAGTGTTTGGACCATCCTGAACCCACGACTTCGCGGTCTCACCGTGGCCGGTCTGGCTAAACTGATCGAGCAGGCCACCGAGCCCACCGCTCAGGATGCCACCTGTGCCGGAGGTGCCCCTAAACAAGTCGCCAAGGCCTCCAAGCCCCCCAACACCACCCAGTCCACCCAGCAAATCGCCGGGGACTCCGGACTGACCTGCAGTGGCCGGATCGCCCGCGGAAGCTCCGCTTGGGTCCACGCGGCGCTGGAGATTCCCAGAGAGGCCCTTGAGCACTTCGGCGATTTTGTCCCGATTCTGAAATCCGGCGACGGCGAGGACACTGAGAAGTGCGGTCATTGCGCTACGTGACATGTTGATCTCCCGTATTTCGTGAACTGCTCATTAACTCGGTCGGCGGCCGCATGTTCCGTCGTGACGTTAATGTTGCAAATTTCAAAAGTTTTTTCCGTCGGCTAGACGGCGATTGGAACCTTCATGACCTTCGAAGGTTGTCTGGCCCGAGGATCACTCAACGATCCTGCAAGGAGACACACATGAAGAAACTGCTCATCGCAACGGCGATCATCGCTTTTTCCGCAACGTCGATATTTGCACAGACGGCGACCCCAACCCCGAACCCGGATGGCGACACTCCGGCGGTCGCGACCCCTTCCGACCAGAACGCCACCGCACCTGTAGAAGGCGCGAACAGCTTCACGGAAGGCCAGGCCAAGGATCGGATCGTCGAAGCCGGGTATGCTGACGTCACAGAGCTGAAGCTTGATGACAAGGGCGTCTGGCAGGGCAAGGCCACCAAGGACGGCAAGGCCGTGATGGTGTCGCTGGACTACCAGGGCAACATCGTCGCCAAGTAAGCAGCCAAGAAAAACAACAAGGAGAAACACCATGACGAAGACAGTCACAGGACTATTCGATCACTATTCCGATGCGACATCCGCAGTCGACCAGCTCAAGGCGGCAGGCATTTCAGACAGTGACATCAGCATCGTTTCGAACAATGCGGACGGACGCTACAAGGACAACGATGTGGCAGAAGACGCAGGTGCCGGTGCTGGCATCGGCGCGGCCGTTGGTGGTGTCGGAGGCCTGCTGACGGGGCTTGGCATTATGGCCATTCCAGGTGTCGGCCCGGTCGTTGCTGCCGGCTGGCTGGCTGCCACGGCTGCTGGTGCTGTCGCCGGTGCGGTTGTCGGCGGAGCTGCTGGCGGCCTGATCGGTGCGCTGACGGATTCAGGTGTCGATGAGCGCGATGCCCACGTTTATGCGGAAGGCGTCCGACGCGGCGGTACACTGGTCACCGCCAAGGTTGAAGAAGGGCGCGCGGTCGAGGCCGAGGCCATCCTGCAGCGCTCGAACTGGGTCGATCTGCCCGCGCGACGGAACGCGTACGAAGGACAGGGCTGGACGGGCTTCGATCATGCATCCGAACCCTATAGCCAGGCGGAAATCGACGCAGAGCGCGCTCGGTACGCCGGCCGTGCGTCGTCGGTCTGATTTTTCGAAGGTTCAGGGCCGTCATGCGGCCCTGAACACCGATCGCTATCGACGATGCCGGAAGGTTCCAGCTCTTCTATAGATTCTGTGCGTCGACAGCGCTTAAAAGTCGTGATGCATCCTTTTGTCGCCACCCGCGTTGTCAAAGCACAAACAAATGAGGTCAGGATCATGATGCAAGGCGGCAGTAAGACAATCGGCAACAGGAATCTTTCGGGCCGTGAAAATGAAATAGAGGAATATTTCGCGGACCTAACCGACGATTCAATCGAGCAAGAGGCCGGCCCCCAGCGGCAAGTATCTGACGATCGACAATTTCAGGAAGAGCTCCGTCGGCTTTCTGCTTACGTGTCTCATCTTAAGCGAAGCATATCGGGGTTCGCGGAATCACCACGGCTCTCACCAGAGCCGGCGCGCCCGCGGCCGAACTATGCCCCCATGATCGCCGGGTTAGTGAGCGTATTGGTTGTGGGCGTCGCAGTCGGCATGACCGCGCGCCTGTTGGCTGGACGCAACTAAGGACCCTAGCAAGCCGATACAAACCGCACACCGATAGTCGCGCGCGGCTTGTTCCCAAACCAAGACGCAGCAATCGGTAGCGCGGTGGCTCGGGGAGTGCCGCGATGGTTTATGACGACCAACCGATTGTCGACCATTTCCGCAGGATCGATGAGTGCAAGATCATGGGAGCGATGACGATCCAGGGAGACGATCGGATCTACTTCTTCGAACTCGAACGGGTCGATGAGCCGTGAGCGATGATTGGCATTACCATTTGTCTTCGTATTGCGCTCAACTGAGTTCTTGGGCGAGTCCGATGAGAAGCCCGCTAACACTGGCCGTGAAACAAGCAGTCAGCTTCGAACTCACGCAGCTGCGCGGTCAGCATGTGCGGGTGATGCGGGGGGATCGCTTTCCGCAGCTGGACTTTTCAGGGTTTTGAGACAAGCAAGCCGGGTCTACGAGCAGCGATCATCGCTAGTATGAAAACGGGTACGTACCTCACGAGAATCATCTTGTGCCCCTACTACTTTGGACTAAGTTGAATGTGCTGGAGGCCGCAGGGAGGCGGCTTCTCAACAAAAAAGATGTCAATCCTTGGGAGGAAAATGATGCAAAAATCCGATATCGCAATACCGCCAAAAGACCTCAATATGCTCCAGTCGGTTCTTGACGCTTGGTGCACACAGCAGCGCATTCTGCGCAAGGATGCGACCGCAGAAGCAAAGATATTGATCAATGAGTACAAACGCGGCAATCGTTCGCAGATCGCACTTATCGACGCACTGATCAACAGCACCACGCATTAGCGGGCTCAGCTTCCGCTTGCAGTCGAGAACCCGGCCTCAGCAGCCGGGTTTTTGTTTCACTTGGATCGCCACGCGCTCGCGAACGATTAGTAACGGCACGTATTTCGGCGAGAAGCAGCAAAGCGCGATAAAGATCAGCAACGTGAATACGATCTCGCCAACTGCGAACTTGAACCCCTTTCAAATTCCATCACGCTGTCCTTTACGACGACTTCTTCGACCGACGCCCAACAGGCGAGTGGTTGCCATTGTAAATCAACACGTGACGGCGGGGATTCCTGATGGTGCGAACCAGGGCGATTTTTTCAGCCTCGTATTTTTGCGCGGCCAAGTCAATGGTGCGTTCGCCCGATGCATTATTCGAGAAAGGACCTCGCTGCCGGGCCAATTGGCGTCGCCGAACCTCTGCCGATACGACGGGAGTCCCCGCAGGTTAGAGGCGCAAGGCAGGTGCTTCGGCTCAAGCGATTCCTAAAGTTGCTGTCCTGATTTTAATACACCAATAACGCCTGTAGACTACAACGCAGACGGGAGTTGGCGGCGCCGGTCCCGCAATCTCAACGGGCGCTAATTTAGGAAACGGTGATGTCGGATCGATACCACGCCAAGACAACTGACAGTCGTGAAGATGCAACGGGCCTGTTGCACGCCACGATCGACAACTTTCCCGGCGGTATCTGCGTGCTCGACAACGACCTTACTATGCTGGTGACCAACCGAAAATTCTATGAGCTGCTGGATCTGTCCGAAGACATGTTTCCTGTCGGCTCTAACCTGGAGGGCGTGTTCCGATACAACGCACACCGGGGTGAATACGGCGTGGGCGATCCCGAAGAAAAGGTGCGCGAGCGTCTCAGCCACGTCAGGCGCTTCGAGGAGCATCGTTTCGATCGCGAGGTCGGAACGGGTCTCGTCATCGAGATGCGATCAGCGCCAAAGCCCGGGGGTGGAAGCGTGTTGACGTACCTCGACGTCACCGTGAACAGACGGGCCGAACAGGCGCTCCTCAGGCACAAGGAGACACTTGAGGAGCTGGTCCTGTTTCGAACCCAGGAGATCGAGCGGCAGGCCGAGGAACTCAGGAGACTGCTCGACCAGGAACGTCACATCAATGAGTTGCAGCGCCAGTTCGTGACGATGACATCTCACGAATTCCGGACGCCGCTCGCCATCATCGACGGTGCGGCCCAGCGCCTCCAGCGGCGCAGGTATGCCGTCACCGGTGAGTTCGTTGAAGAAAAGGCCGGGCAAATCCGCGGTGCCGTTTCGCGGATGGTTGATCTTATGGAAAGCTTCCTGTCGGCGGGTCGCATCGAACACGGGAACATGACATACGAATTCCGCCCCTGTTCCTTGAGAGAGGTTGTCGAGCGGTGTGTCGCGCGGCAACAATCCATCGCCCCCACTCACCGCTTCCACCTGGAGCTGAATGATCTCCCGCCCGTTGTGGTTGCTGACACCGTGGCGATGGAACAGGTGTTCACAAATCTTATCTCAAACGCCGTGAAGTATGCTCCGGTTGCGCCCGATATCTACATAACGGGTTCTTCGGAAGCCGACACGGCATGTGTGACCGTGACGGACACAGGGGTCGGGATCGATGCCGACGACCTTCCAAAAATGTTCCAACGCTACTTCCGCGCCAGAAGCTCGACAGGCATTGCCGGGACGGGGATCGGTCTGAACCTCGTGAAACAGATCGTTGAAGCGCATCAGGGGAATATTTCGCTCGAAAGCCGGAAGGGCCAAGGGTCCACTTTCACCGTAACTCTTCCTGTTACCAACCCGATGCTCATTGCCGCCGGACGCGGCGAAGCGAAAGCAGGTTAAACCAAATGATCACCATCCTTTGCGTCGAAGACGAAGACGACATCCGCAGCCTTCTGGTCGAAGAGATCAGCGAAGCCGGGTTCACCACGCTCGAAGCCACCAATGGAAAGCAGGCACTTGACCTGATCATTGGCAAATGGCCGGATATCGTCGTGTGCGATATCACTATGCCTGAAATGAATGGCCATCAGCTATTTGCCGAAATTCAGATGAACCAGGAGCAGCTTGCCAATATTCCCTTCATCTTCCTGACAGCACTGAGCGACAAGGACAACATGGTCACAGCGCTTAAAGCTGGAGTGGCTGATTACCTTACCAAGCCGGTCGATTTCGATTTGCTGATGGCGAAGATCCAGGGCTGCGTCGCACGGCTGGAGAGTGATAGGAAACTAGGCCGCGCGTTCTAGCTGTGTTTAAGCGTGGAACTTTCGGCACCTAGAGGGGTAAACCGGACGTCGAAACACACCCAGACCGCTCCACTCGCAGAATGTAAAATCGGACTGCCGATTTTTTTTGGAATCACTCTCAGACATAGGCGCCTGTTCGTGGCTCGCTTCACCAGTCGTTCGCATAATCGAGAGTTTTACACCCAAAACCAAAACATGTCAGAACGACATGTAAACCTCTTCGAGTTTGGCAGCCGATAACGTCATCGACGCATCTATACCTCCTCGAGGCTGTTGTGGAGAAAATATGAAAATAGACATTTTAATTGGTGATGCAATTTTTGAAGAGGAAGTGGTGGAGATCTATAAAGCCAACAATTGGTCATCCGCAAAGAAGCCACAAGAATTACTGGCTGCTCTTCATAATTCGCACACCCTGATAACGGCGCGATCTAATAACCTGTTACTCGGTCTAGCAAATGCCATTTCAGATGGGCACTTGGTGGTATATTTTCCGCACCTGCTTGTACATCCTGACTATCAGAGATTGGGCATCGGTCGTAAATTGATGACAGCGATGCTGGAAAAATATGCTCACTTTCATCAAATAATGCTCACAGCGGACGGTAATTCCGTGCGCTTCTATGAGGCCCTTGGGTTTGCCAAAGCTGGCAGCACCGTTCCGATGTGGGTCTATGCTGGCACAGACCATTGATCCGCGACAATCTCGTTCGCAGCGAAAGCAATATCTCGACAGGATGAGCTTATGAAAACGCCTCTTCCGACGGACATCTACGTTGGCTCCAGAATACGCTTCCAACGCGGGCACCTTCAAACCTTCAAATAACCCAGACGGTGCTTCCTGGCACAGACCGGGGGGTGCGTTGCGGCTGGCCGAGACACTGCGCTCAGCATTGCATCGGCGCGCAATCCGACACAGCCAAAGCAGCAGAGCGATCGTGACGGCGAGTATCGGTGTCGCCAACACGTGCGATACATTTGCTGCGCCCGCAGAACTGGTCGAGGCCGTGGCAGCCAATGCAAGGGTGGCGTGAGCTTGAAGAATCGGATGCACCGTCGAGCGCCAATCGCTCGTTGCAGTTGAGCTCAGCCTTTTTGATCCGACTCTAATATTCAGGCCGGGTTTTTTCGTAAAGTCATACTTTTATTCATCATTTTTATTTATTTATTCGAAGAAACCGCCCGACCGCCGCAGTTTTTCATCAAGCTGTTGCAATGACAGTGCTTTACCGCGTTGCACGTATACATTGACTCTATTGTGCAGTGCACATAGAGTGGTATCGTTGCAAGGCGTCAAAAGAGGAGCAGCCTGATGTTCAATTTCGAAGATGCAAACAAGACAAGCAAAGAAACGCTGGATACGGTGTTGAAGAGCTATTCAGCGTGGACGAAGGCTTTTCAAGCGATCGCCACCGAAGCCGCCGATTATTCCAAGAAGGCTTTTGAAGAAAGCGTTGCTCACGTCGAGAAAATCAGCACCGTTAAGAGCGTCGAAGCTGCTTTCGAACTGCAGACCAAATATGTGAAGTCGGCTTGCGAAGGTTACATCACCGAAGCCACGAAGCTCGGCGAAATGTATGCCGATCTCGCCAAGGACGTCTACAAGCCGCTCCAAGCACCGGTCGCCAAGGCGACGGCTTCCGTAAGGTCGGCTGTCGCGTGAGGCTTCCGGTCATAAATCAAATTCTGAAGAACCGGCCGCGCGTTCCGCGGCCGGTTTTTTGTTATTTGTATGGTGGCGTCGATGACCGGCGGCCCCAAGAAAGTTAGCCAGGATACCTACGATCGAAGCCGCAGGGTCGATTTGGTGAGCCGGGTGTCACCTGTTCCGCGGTGATAATCGGAAGAGGCATTGGGGCGGCGGATAGTCGCTCTTGGGTCGACTAGACCGCTGAGTGAATTGGCCCTGTATGGCGCGCAAAATCTTGACCTATGCCGAGTGAGACGTTCTCGTTCTGTGCTCGCAGGATCAGATAATATCTCGTCGGGAACAGCTCCAGCCGGGGTGAGACCGCACGGGTTCAGTCGCCGTTGCGGCTTCCGCGCCGCTCGCCAAGCTGAGCGTCATGCGCATCGACTGTCGATGTCGAACAGCGCATCGATCCGTTTTACCGCCTCGAGCGCCACCGGCGAGATCGGCGCGGCGTTCTTGCCGCGTTTGGCGTTTGTCGCAATATCGGCGAGTACGAAGACCTATGAGGAAGAGGACGAGGAGGCGAGCCTGATAGAAAGCTACACTCCGCGTTTTGCGTATGGACGTTGATTTAGAAAAGATCGGACCGCCCGCGAAGGCCGTCACTATGCAACTGCCATCAGCCTGCTAGAAACGCCGTCGCATCACCGGCCTCGTGTGCAGATGAGATAACGGTAGGTTTCGCAAATTCTTTCCTAGGATCTGCCCGTCCGCTGTCGGCCCCGAATCGGTCGTTCAACCCAGACCAAGTTCATGTCCGGGCTAGAGAATTTGACACGGATGGAAGTTGTAACAACAGGGTCGACAGTTCGGATCCCTTCAAGGCGAACTACTCGACAAACTCGCCTTCGTTTGCAACGGCCGAGCAGAACATACGGTGGCAACGCGTTGCACACCACGAGCTGGCGAAACGAAGGTCCGTCGCCTGAAACAAGCATGGGTCGGACGATGCCTGCGAGGACGAGCGCGAAGAGACGATTGCCGGCAGGCGTTTAAGCATCGCCTCGTAGCCGACACGTTCTGTTGTTTCGTTGACGATAAGATCAACCGCCCGACAGCTCTTTCACGGTAAGGGGACACAAATTCACGGGATAGGTGGCTGCCAAATCCAAGCTCATTGGAGGAGCGTTGCGGTGATCGAACCCGAATTGCACTCTAGCATGGACGGGATGGTCAGCCGAAGTCACCATTCTCAATTAGCCTTTCGCCAAGCTGAAACGAGATAAGCACCAGCCGGGATGGCAGAAGCCAAGACTGTCGCGCTCGGTCCGAGACTGAGGTCAATCTTCACACAGGCTAGCGGCTCACCGTTCATGTTCCAGATATTTGCAAAATATTGGCCTGGAGGCGGCAGTATCGTTGTCGGTTCGAATGTCAGTGTCGCGCCTCCGTCCGCAAGAACTCGGGTGATCCAGGTTCCGTTCAGTGCGGCATTGGCCTTTTCCAAATCGCCCGATCTTATCCAGGACCGCACGCGGGTCGAGGAAATCCGTTCACCCTGAAGGATTAGATCCGGAACGACGATGACATCGAAATCGCAGGTCGCGCCGAAGCGGCGAAGATCATCGACAGAGGCGCTGCGCCCCTTGCCAAAATGAAAATCCTCCCCCACCACGACGGCCTTGACGCCCAGTTGCCCTGCAAGCAGTTCCGAGGCGAAACCCTGTGCCGACAAATTAGCAAAATCGGAATCGAAACGCGGCATGAAGAGCAGATCGATTCCCAGCCTTGCGCAAACGAGTTGCTTCGCATCGCTTCCGGACAGCCTGAACGGGGCCGCGCTCGGATTGAAAAACTGTTTCGGGTGGGGCTCGCAGCTCATGATGCCAAGAGGGGCCTTTAGAAGGGCGGCATGCCGGCGTGCGGCCGTCAGAAGTGCCAGATGGCCGACGTGCAGCCCGTCGAAATTGCCGAGAAGTAGAACGCTTCCCCAGACATGGTCGGGGACCGGCTGTCGCGCCTCCAGCACTACCACGCCACTCGCCCCTGCCGGTGCCAGAAGGGCTGCATCAAAGTCAGGATGCCAGCTGTGTTCGCCTATGTCTTTGGGTTGCATCGGTCTTCTCCGCCAGACGGGCTTCATGGACAACCATATCATGCCCCAAGCGTTGAAACACGTCCTTGCTATCTTGCCGAGGTTTACTGGGAAAACCCGCCAGGACGTCGTAGCGCTTTTGCCGGCTCATTTCGCAAGACCGCTAAAGTCCTCGAAATGCCAGGTTTCCGCAATTGCGCCGTTCTCGATGCGATGCATGTCCATTCCGTGAAAAACCGCGTGTTTTCCAGATGGCGCATGCCCGTAGAAATCCTTGATGTGGTGGCCCTCCAGCCGAATGCGCACCACCACATGGTCGGCTTCCGCCACCACCTGTTCGGGGGTGATGTGCAGTCCTTCGAATGCATTGCGAAAAGTGCCGACGACGCCGATCAGCCCTTCCGGGCCGGGGATCTGGCCTGGCGCCTCCGGATGGTCCGTCCAGACCGGTGACAGGATAGTACGAAAGATATCGGCATTGTCTGTGTTGAAGGCTTCATAGAAGCGGGCGACCAGTGTCTTGTTGTCGTTTATGGACATTATATCTACTTTCAATCACAAATGTTCGGAAACGAGCGCTTTTGCGACCGATGACACGGTGGTCATCCCGCGGCGCGGCTCGCCGCCTTCGAAGCGGATAGCGCCGTTGTTAAAACCATCGAACATGTCGATGAACGCCTCGACCGTGCGCGGGCTCATGCCACCACCTGCGAAGACACCGGCCCACGCCTCGCGCGGCACGGCGAGCGCCTTGACATCCGTTCCAAGTGCGACGGCGATGGCTGTAGCGACTGCCTCTGGCGAAGTATTGGTGGGACCGGCAAGCTCAACGATCCGGCGGCCGATCCAGGTCTCCTGCATGAGCCTTGCAGCAACGGCGCCAATATCAGCAACGGCGACCATCGGCACGGCCCTGTGCAGGGGTGATAGCATACTCGGCAAAAAGCCATCGGCGCGCGCGGACGCAAGTACATGGCCCCAGTTTTCGAAGAAATAGCCAGGGCGCAGAAACGTAACGGGCTTTACGAGGTTACTAAGACGCTTCTCGAGGATATGGTTGGTGTGGATGATACCGTTCCCGGCCGGGAGGTGGGCCGAAATCGACGACAGCACCACGACCCTCGCGACATCCGAACCCAGAATGGCCCCCGCGAAGACATCGGCGCGGCGCTCGGCCTCCGCAAAGGGATTTTCGGCGCCATAGGCAGGCGGATTGAGCAGATAGGCTGATGTCGCGCCATTCAGCGCCGTCGCCAGCGCATCTGCATTGCCGATATCGGCGACCGCGACCTCGGCACCCTTATCCGCCCAGACCTTGCCCTTTTCCGCGTCCCGGACGATGACGCGCAAAGGCAGATTCTGTGCGAGAAGCGCACGCGCCGTTGCGGCCCCTGTCTGTCCTGAAACTCCCGCGACTACATACATGGTCAATTCCTGTTCTTCTTCCAGATATCGTATTCGGCCCGGCTTTCGTCGGTTGCCGGAAACAGGCCGTAGATGGAGCGCCCTTCGGCAATCTTCTCCTCGGCGAATTCTTCATATTCGACGGTTGCCAAGGCCTCGGCAGCGATCTCGTCAGCCAAATGCGCCGGGATCACCACGACGCCTTCCGTATCGCCCACCACGATATCGCCGGGATAAACGGCAACACCCGCACAGCCGATCGGCAGATTGAGATCGGCGGGGTGCAGCGTGATCGGCGTCGCGGGAGAGGCCGTCTGGCGCTGATAGGCGGGCAGGCCGGTGCGTACAATGCCCGGCAGGTCGCGGTAGCCGCCATCGGTGACGATGCCGGCGCAGCCCCGTGCCTTCAGGCGGCCGATTAGCAGATCGCCGGCGGACGCCGCGCGCGCATCGCCATGGCTGTCGATCACGAGCACGAAACCTTCAGGGCATTCTTCCATCGCACGGCGCTGGACATGGGTTTCCAACTGGTAGTTTGCCATCGTATCGAGATCCTCGCGCGAGGGAATGAATCGCAGCGTGAAGGCGGGGCCGACCATGTTCGGCAGGCCGGGCGCCAGCGGCACCAGACCGTGCAGAAACTGGTTTCGCAAACCGCGCCGGAGCAGGCAGTTGGTAAGTGTCGACACATTGACCTTGCCAAGCTGCGACCGCGTGACCGGATCCATCGAGTCCACTGGATTATCCATTGTTAAATCTCTCATCTTGCAAACAAACCGGCGATGAAGCACCGCGTCAGGTCGATGACAAACGCGCCATCATTTTCGGGTCATCCTGGGCCTTGAGCCGACGATCCATTTCCCTGCCGCACAATGGAAGGTGGGCAATCCAGACCATGATGGAGCAGAGATCAAATGACTACGCCAAGGTCCCGAGGCAACGAAGCACCACCGGTTCTGAAGCATCAGCCTTCGAGAAGCGCCCGCCACGGCGTTTCGTCGCCCCAGTTAATGGCGACGCTCTGGCGGCGCATGTAAGCTTTCCAGCTTTCCGAGCCGCTGGCGCGGCCGCCGCCGGTTTCCTTTTCACCGCCGAAGGCGGCACCGATATCCGCGCCCGTGGTGCCCATGTTCACTTTGGCGATACCGCAATCGCTGCCCTTGGCCGAAAGAAATGCTTCGATATTACGGATATTCGTGCTCTGGATGCCGGATGCTAGACCCTGCGGCACGCTGTTGTGCAGTTCCAGTGCTTCATCAAACGTGTCGTACTCGATGATGTAGAGGATGGGCGCGAAAGTTTCGTGCTGGACGCAGGGCCAGTCGTTCTTCGCCATGATGATGGTTGGCTCGACATAATAGCCCGGTCCAGGCATGACGTTGCCGCCGTAGACCACCTCGCCGCCAAGCGCCTTGGCGTCCGCAATCGCCTTTTCGAACTCGGCAACCGCCGGTTTGTCGATCAGCGGGCCGATGAGGTTGCCGGGTACGAAGGGGTCTCCGAGCTTCACCTTGGCATAGGCTTTCTTCAGGCCTTCGACTACCTCCTTCGTCCGCGACTTGTGAACGATCAGGCGGCGCGTGCTGGTACAGCGCTGTCCGGTGGTGCCGAGCGCGCCGAAGGTGATGGCGGCGATGCACAGATCGAGTTCGGCGCTTTCGTCCACGATGCAGCCATTGTTGCCGGAGCATTCCATCAGGTGGCGGCGGCCGAGATCCTCGGCGAGGATCTTCGAGACATGGCGGCCGATCTTGCTCGAGCCCGTGAACGAAACCAGCGAGACGCGCTTGTCGCGCACCAGCTCTTCCGAGATGCTTTCATCGCCCGGAATGACCAGCGAGAAGACACCTTCATAGCCGAGTTCGGACATCGCCTGATTGCACAGGTGCTGGATGGCGATGGCGGGAAGGGCGACTTTCGGGCTTGGCTTCCAGACGATGGTATTGCCGCAGATCGCCGCGACAAGCGCATTCCAGGACCATGGCGCGGCCGGGAAGTTATAGGCGGTAATGATGCCGATGACGCCGAGCGGCAGCCACTGGTCATACATGCGATGTTCGTTGCGCTGCGACTGCATGGTGTAGCCGTAGAGCATGCGCGACTGGCCGACGGCGAACTTGGCCATATCGACCATTTCCCCGATCTCGCCCTTGCCTTCGGTGATCGACTTGCCGGTTTCGAGCGCCAGGAGCGCGCCCAGTGCATCCTTGTGCTGCGCCAGAAGTTCGCCAATGCGGCCGATGAGTTCGCCCCGTTTGGGGGCCGGCACCATGCGCCAGCTCTTGAAGGTTTCGGCCGCAGTGTCGATTGCCTTTTTCATGTCGGCCGAGCTTGCCGGCGAAATGCTGGCGATCGGTTGCTCGGTGGACGGGTTGATCGATGCGAAAGCCTTTGCGGGGTCGATGGACGACCAGCCGTTCGGACCGCTGCAGGCGCCCGGATTGATGGCCTTCAGGCCGAGCGAGGCGAGGATTTCAGCGGATTTCGGATGGACCTGAATATTCATGACGAAACTCTTTCAGTTGTGTAGGGCGCAAGCAGCTTTGTTGGATGCAGCACGCTTCACGCGTCGCTGCGCACCGTCGTGAAATTGCCGTTGGAATAGAGGAGCGGCTCGCCTTCGGGGCCAAAGCAGACATGCTTGATCTCCCCGATGATGACGCCATGCGACGGTGTAACGAAAATCTCGTCGACGACGCAGTCGAAAGCGACCAGCGCATCGGCGAGAACCGGCGCGCCGGAGTGCGGCGAGACCCATTCGGCATCGGCGAACCGCTTTTCCGGTCCGATATCGGTCATGTTGGCAAAGCGCCGCGCCAGTTCCAGATGCCGGTAGGCCAGCACGTTGATGCCCATGCGACGGGATTGCAGGATGTACTCGAAGGTCTTGCCGACGACGTTGACGCAGGCCAGCAGCCTCGGTGGCTGGCCCGACAAGGAGCAGACCGCGGTGGCCGTCAATCCATGCAACTGCCCGTCGTGGGCCGTCGTCACCAGATTGACCGCACCGGTCAACCGTCGCATTCCCTGCCGGAAATGTTCGATATCGACGGGAAAGCCGGGCGGCGGATTGTCGATCGGCAGGGAGGGCGACGGGGAGGTCATTCCGCGGCAACTCCCTTGGTGTCTGCGCGCGAATAGCTTCCCAGCAGTTCATCCACCATGCCGGTCGCCCCGCTCCAGTCGAACGCGCCGAAGACACGCATTAGAGCCGCGAAATGGGGGCCGTTGTAGAACATTTCGTACTGCGTGTGGCGCGAACCGAACTCGGAACCGAGCGCATCCCAGGCAAGCTTCATGACCTTGACGCGGTCTTCGGGGCTTGCAATCGACGAATACTGTGTCTTGCCGATCAGTTTTGCCATTTCCGGATTGTCGAAATCCTCTACGCCCGATGGCAGCATGATGACGCCGCCGCCCGCAAGCTTACGGATCGAGTTGATGAAGCTCGGATACAGCTCCTGGCTGTAGGCCTGCGTCGTATAGACCTGAAGCTGGCGCGGAAAAAAGAAGCCGTTGCGCTCGGCCGGATCGTGGATCAGCGAACGGAACATGCCGTCGATCACCATGGCCTGCGAGGCGAGATTGCCGAGAGATTCCTGAATGGCCGGGAAGTTGATGACGCCGGTGGTCTCCGCCATGCGGCGCGCAAGACCGGCAAGGAACTTGAGCTTGACAGTGTAGCGCGCCTGGCTCTGGGTGTTCATCAGGATTTCGGCGGCTGTGGCGTGTAAGGGAAATAGCCGGTCGCGGAAGGCGCTTTCATGTCCTCGAAACTGAAATAGCAGCGCTCCATGCGCGAATGCATATGAGCTTCGAGCGCGTTCTCGCTGACAGCCAGGATGCCAAGACCTGCTGGCAGCATAAGCCCCTTTTGCGAGCCGGTGATGGCAAGGTCAACGCCCCATTCGTCCATGCGGAAGTCGATCGACCCGATCGAGCTGACGCCGTCAACGAAAAGTAATGCGCCGTGACCAGCATTCTCCAGCGCCCCGCGCACCCCAGCGACGTCGGATGTGACGCCTGTCGCAGTTTCGTTGTGCGTTACAAAAACCGCCTTTATCTGGCCGTCCTTGTCGGCGCTCAAACGCCGCTGATATTCCTCAACCGGCACGCCCTCGCCCCATTCGACGTCGATGCAGTCGACGTTGAGGCCGAGCCGCTGGGCCATGTCGACCCAGAGATGCGAGAATTGCCCGAATCTCGACATCAGCACCCGGTCGCCGCGATTGAGCGTATTGGAAATTGCCGATTCCCAGGCGCCTGTCCCGGAACCCGGAAAGATGAAGACGGTGCCGGTCTCGGTCTTGAATATCCGCTTCAGATCCGAAAACAGCGGCAGCACGAGCTCCGGGAAGTCCGGCGCGCGCATGTCCTGCATCGGCACGTTCATGGCCCGGCGCACCGCATCGGGAATATTGGTCGGACCGGGCACAAAAAGATGCGTAGTTCCATTCTTCATCACGTATTCCTCCCAGGTGATGTGACGATGCACGACGATCGGTGATCGTCTCCCGTCTATGCCCCCTTTGCCGGGCGAGCTTGGCTGCACTGTCTTCGATCGATGCCGCGTCTCTAGGCGAATACGATCGTCTTTCGTCCGTTGAGCATCACGCGGCCCTCGACATGCCGCTTGACTGCACGCGCAAGCACGCGGCTTTCGATATCGCGGCCCGCGGCGACGAAGTCTTCGACGCCCATGGCATGCGTCACCCGCTCGGCTTCCTGCTCGATGATCGGCCCTTCATCCAGATCGGCGGTGACATAGTGCGCCGTGGCCCCGATAAGCTTGACGCCATGCTCGTGGGCCTGGTGATAGGGCCGCGCACCCTTGAAGCTCGGCAGAAATGAGTGGTGGATATTGATAACCTTGCCGAACAATCGCCCGGCCAGATTGTCCGAGAAAACCTGCATGTAACGCGCAAGGACGACGAGATCGGCGCCGGTGTTTTCGACGACGGCCAGAATTCTCTCTTCCTGCCCGGCTTTGTTCTCCTTGGTCACCGGCAGGACGTAATAGGGAACACCAGCCCACTCGGCCGTTTCCCGGCTGTCCTCGTGGTTGGAGATAATCGCGACGACCTCGGCGTCGAGCCACCCGACACGGATCTGATACAAAAGGTGCAGCAGGGCGTGGTCGAACCTGGAGACCATAATCACCATCTTCGGCCGTTGGCCGCGATCAAACAGCGCGCTCTGTATGCCGAACTCCTCCATCACCGGGCTCAAGCCCTTTTCAAGCGAGGCTTTCGATGCCCAGGCAGGTATCGAAAAGGCGATGCGCATGAAGAACCGGTTCGAAGCCTGATCCCAATGCTGGTTGCTCTCCGTAATATTGGTGCCGAGGCCGGCGAGCTGTGTCGTCACCGCCGCTACGATACCGGCACGATCTACGCAGGACAGCGTCAGCACGAAGGATTGCATCGTCGCCACGCAAGTCATCGCTCGATCGCCCGCTGCCCGCGAGCCTCCCGATAATCTCCAAACCAGGACAGCGTCTTCTCCCATCCGCCAAACGGGAAGAAATGAACGTGAACAGGCGCAGTGGGTTCGGGGTAGCTGGCAGCCATCGCATCGAGAACCTCGGCGGGATTGCGATCAGCGATGATATTGAAGAGACCGCTTGCAGAACGCCTGAGTGCGGCGATCGAAGGCCCTACTCCGCACATCATGGAAAATCGGATGAGCTTTGTGAGGCTGGTGACACCGGCCAGCCCGATATGGACCGCAAGCCCCGGATACGCGGTATGCAGGCTCTCTGCCCAAGCGCCGATCATGCGTCCGTCGAAGGCAAACTGTGACGCGACGCGGGCTTCGAGCGAACCGTCGTTGCAAATATCGAGCTTACGCCTCAAGGCATCTTTCAGACTGGTCTCGGCGATGTTCGGATGCCCTTCAGGATAGCCGGCGACGAAAGCCGTCTTGATCGCGCTGTCTTTCAACACTGGATGGGCAAGAAGCTGCGCCGATTCGCCCATCGGCCCCGCGAACAGCGGCGGATTGCCGCCAAGAAACAGCGCCTCGGTGATGCCATTGCGACTGTGGGCGGAGATGAGATCGATATAGTCTCTCTCGGTCTTGAAGTTTCGTGCTCCGAGATGGGGAACTGCGACATAGCCCATCTCCTGGATGCGCTGGGCCGCTTCGACCTGCAACGCCTCCGGCTTGCCGGTAAGATGCGTCAGAAACACACGCGAGCCGTGGGGAAAATACTCGACCTGCGGTGAAAAGTTGCGCACCTGCTCCGGAGCAAGTTCGATCGACGCATCGGCTTGAGCGGCCCAAGTGGAACGGACCGGCCCTTCGACGAGAGTTTCGCTGGTTTTTGTCATAGTCTTACCTGGGGTTCGATGGACAAGCCTAAGCCGTTCGTCGCCATCGCTGGCGGCGTTCAACATGCGGATCCGACCGGGCGGAGGGCCGCCCCATTCCTACTCGGGGAAACACGACGACTGGAGAGCCATCGCCAGGAACAACGTCTAGCCGTTCGCCGCGCGCCGGAGCGACAGGAAAGGCAGATCGACAACACGCGCGGTGACGTCGATCATCGTGCCGTCCTTGTTCCAGCGCAGAGTGAGCTGCGTTCCTGTTTCGGCGACATCGCGGCGCAAGTGACCGAAGCCGATCATCTTGCCGATCGACGGCGCCCAGGCGACACTGCTGGCATGACCGACTTCCGCGGAACCGTGGAACACCTGTACCGGATACCAACGGACCCGACGAAGATTACCTGGCGTGCCGCCCTCGAGACTGGCGCCACCGGCCGCCTGCGACCAGTCGATGTCGAGCCCGACAAGCTGGCGGTGGTCACCCGTGCTCGACATGCGCTCAAGCGCTGCCTTGCCAAGGAAATCGCCCTTCCGGAAGTCGATCAACCGTCCAAGGCCAAGGTCGAAGGGTGAAGCCCGATATTTTCCGGCGGCTTGGATACCCGCACCGCCGTCGTCCGGCCCGGCGCTGGTGTAGTCGTAGCCGACGATCAGCAGGCCAGCTTCGAGCCGGGCAATGTCGAGCGCCCAGGCGCCTGCGGGAAGAATGCCATGCGGTTTGCCAGCCTCTTGCACCGCGTCCCAAACGACCACACCGTCCTCGGCCTTGACCCAGAGTTCGTAGCCGTGCTCGCCGGTGAACCCCTGGCGCAGGATCTCCACCTGCCGGCCGGCAATGGTGACGATGGCAAGACGGGAGAACGGCAATTCCTCGAATGCCGATTGCGTGACCGCCTGAAGGACATCGCGGGAACGCGGCCCCTGCAGAGTCAGGATACCGTAGGCTTCGGTAATGTCGGTTACCTGAACATCAAGACCTTCGGCATGCTGCTTCCACCAGGTAAAACCGGGATCGGCGGACACTCGGAACGTGGTTTCGTCCATACGGAAGACAAGACCGTCGCCGACGACATGGCCGTTTTCATCACACCAGGGTGCATAGTAGATCTGGCCGACCTTGAGCTTGATGATATCGCGCGGGATGAGCATGTCCATCAACCTTTCGGCATCCGGGCCGGAGATCACGTATTTCGACAGCGGCGACATGTCTCCCATGGCAACTCTGGTGCGGATCGCCGCCAGTTCCTCGACCATGTCGGAATAAGAATCGACGACCATGTTTCTGTCCCAGCGCATCCACAATGCATTCTGGTTCAATGGAGCGGTCCTCTCCACAAAGGGGGTTCCCCGGAACGCGACGCGCGCACCCGCCGCTGCCGACAGTCCCGTCGTGAATTTTATATCGTCCATGCGATTTATCCTCTCCACCGCGATCTTGGTAGCCACTCAGCCGTAGCTGCTGACATCCCTGCTATGTGGAGAAGCTTTTCACATCGCACCCAAATCGGACATGCCTCCGATTGCCGACCACATACCCGCAGTTCAGCGGCGCCGAGCTTTGCCGGCGGCTGGGATTGACTCGAAAAATGCATTTTTGAGGTCAGAGGCGAACTTAAAGATGCAGAATACCGCCTTTCCCGAAGTAGGGTCAGAAACAAGAACTGTTCCCATAGGCACGCTAAGGCGACGACGTCCCGACGTCTTTCGCAAGAAGGTCATAGTCCGCGGTAATCGCATTGCCGTCGCCATCGTCTACTGAAAAGAGGGATTTGGCATTCCCGCCGAGATCATTCGACATTACATCAAGGGTGATGGTTTTGTTGGCCACATTGTAGCTGCAAAATGATCAGCTGGTCTTCCGTTCAGGTATAGTAGTCGTCTTTCGCTTGTGGCGTATTGGCGAAAGAAGTCGTGTTGCCACCACCAGTGCTTTTCGTACCCATTGTAATTACCCCCCATACCTCAAACGAAGTAACCCCGAGTTGATTCACGCCGAACCAATCCGTTGCGCGACGGTTTTTGTTTAAAATAAGAAAAAATTACTCCCACCTAATGAAGTGTTAACATATATACTCTGAAATGGAAGACCGTTTTATTGCGAAGGTTAATATCGCCACTCATACATGTCGGAGTTGGAGTGATCGGCTTTTTTCAGGAATGGGCACAGCCTCAAGGGTTACGTGAAGACTGCACGACGAAATTCGTGCATACGCCGAATCGCAGCGGCCTGTTCAGCACGACAAAATGGGCCGACCGCCCGCGGAGCAGCGGTTTCTGGCATTTCTCTCGTCGCACCCGCGCCGCGCGTCCCTGATCGGTGATCTGCTCGATCAGACCCGCGTGACAGCCGGGCTTTATCGCGGCGCGCTCGACAGTCTGGCCGTGTCCGTCATTCTCACCATTGCCGAATTGTTTCGAGCAACTAACGAAGGCGGCAAGCTGCCGACTTGCGAACTGACTTTCGGCGGGTAGCGCCGAAACAATTGAAACACAATCGAGCGGGCGCCGAAATGCGACTGCAACGGTTAGGTCCTATCACGGGGTCAATCTCAGATTCCCAAAGGACCACGCGCCATGTCGACGCACGAAATTCCAAACCTCACAACGCAGTTCAATATCGACAGCGCCCTGCCGACATGGCTGCTGAAACACGGCTACAGCATCAACAGCTCCGGCGGCCACGGCATCTACAATGGCGCCAGCTTTACCAGCAGCGATATCCAGGTGAATGGCCACATCACGGCCACCGCCTTTTCCAAAGCCGGCATTTCTTCGGATGGCGCAGCGGCTGACATTACAATTGGCGAGCAGGGTTTGATTGACGGATACAACGGTGTTTTCGCCTCTGGCGTCCATAGTTCTTTGACGAACAACGGCACCATAAACGCCTCGAATTCCGGATTTGTCGTATCCGGATTCTCTCTGGAAGTGACGAACAATGGTTCGATCGATGCAAATGTCGGCATGTATGCCTCCAACGCAAATTCATATTCCTTCCAGAACGACGGGGAAATGACCGGCGCTTTCGGCTTCGTGGTCAAGGAGGGCAGTGCTGGAGAAATGCGTGTCGGAGACGATGGTGTGATCGACGTTTCCGATACCGCAATTCTCATTGGATCAGCGGCTGGTCAGGTCAACGTCGTGAGAAACACAGGCCTGATCCAATCATCCGACATAGCCATTTCCGGTGGCGCAGGCAGAGATATCATCGACAACGAGAATGGCGTTATCAAAGGTACCATTCATCTCGGTGATGGGAACGACTTCTTTTCCAATACCAACGGCACGATCGACCATGCGATCGACGGCGGAGCGGGGGATGACTCCTACCATCTCAGCAATGCCGACGACAAAATTATCGATGCCTCCGGCTATGATATCATTTCCACCGCCATCAGCCGAAGCCTGGCGTCATTTACCTCCATTGAGCAACTCATTTTGGAAGAGATCGCAGGCAACATCAACGGCACCGGCAACGGCCTGGCCAACGTGATCCACGGCAACGCCAACAACAACATTCTCGACGGCGGCCTCGACAACGTCGTCGATACATTGTTTGGCTGGCAAGGCAACGATACCTACGTACTCGGCTCCGGTTTCGACGTCGTCGTTGAGAACAACAATGCCAAATTTGGCGGCATCGACACCATCACCTCGACGATCAGCCGGAACCTGACATCCTACGACACGGTCGAGAACCTGAAACTGCTGGGCTCGTCGAATATCAGCGGGATAGGCAACGCCCTCGACAATGCGCTCACAGGCAACGCGGGCAACAATGCCATGCTTGGTGAAGCAGGCGATGATTTGATCAGCGGCAGCGCCGGCGCTGACTTTCTCGATGGTGGTACAGACATCGATACGCTGGATTACCGCACCTCTGCCGCCGGCGTCAAAATCGACCTGACGGCGCAGACAGCCTCCGGCGGCGATGCCCAAGGCGACACGTTTTCGGCGTTCGAAAACATATCGGGCAGCAATTTCAACGATGCGCTCTATGGCGACGGTGGCGTCAATGTCCTGCGCGGCTACCTGGGCAACGATACGCTCGACGGCCGCAGCGGCAATGACATTCTTTACGGCTACGAAGGCAACGACAATCTGCGCGGCGGCAACGGTGACGACCGCATGCTCGGCATGGAGGGTAGTGACAGTCTGCAGGGTGGGGCTGGCGCGGACGATCTCTACGGCGATCTCGGTGCCGACACGTTCGTCTTCAACCTGGCGAGCGATAGCACCGTCGCTTTGGCCGGACAGGATACGATCTATGATTTCAGCCATGCTCAGGGTGACAGGATCGACCTGAGTGAAATCGACGCCAAAGCCACGGTGTCGGGGGACAATGCTTTCATCTTCAAGGGCACCGCCGCGTTCACCGGCACGGCGGGCGAGCTGCGCTATATCAAGGATGCCAGCGAAACCACCGTGTATGGGGATGTGGACGGCGACAAGAAGGTGGACTTCGCCATTCACTTCGACGACGCCATCACTTTCGTCGCGAGCGATTTTTTCCTGTAAACTGTTTGCCCCATGCGTATTGAATGCCGGTGCGACTTAAGGGATTGTGGTGTTTGGAGGGGTCGGCGCGTGCCGGCCTCTTTGCGCTGTTGACTCGCCCCTCGCCTCGGCAAATCATCCGTCAATGTCCACCATTACCGATTTCATCGCAGAACTGTTTCCAGCCGCAAATGAGGTCGGCAAGCTGAGCACCACCGAGCGCCGCCGGCTGATAGATCGGGCGGTGAGAATGGTGCGAGAGATGCGTGTCGAGACTGGCATCCGCCCCAGTCGCGGAAAGCAAGATGTGTTGCAGGACATCGAGATAGCGGCATTAATGACAGAGGCCGGCGAAAACGGCGATGATGTCAAACGTATTCTGCTCGACCTGGCAGAAATGATCCGGGTGCTGAAGATTGTGCTGGATGCAAGGCGCGAACCGGATTGACTCTGTCGCCCGGAGAGGACGAACTGCAGGCCAAAGCAGAGAATTGTGTGGAAGCCATCCAAAGCGCCGGCCCCAAGACCGGCGCCCGCGCTATGGCTTCTTATCAAGCCGGATTTCTCCTTTGCTCGAAAGCAGTTGCTCAACCCGTGCCTTGCCATAGTCGCGCGCGTCATTCTCGTTGCGAAACGACCTATGCTCGGTTTGGTCACCATTGAAAATGGTCACCACCCAGACGCCCCTGACGAGGCTGACGTCGAGCCTGACGCTCGGTCGGTGCGTGAAGACCATGACAGCCCTCCCGTGCTCAAAAGCATTTTGAACGAGATTCAGGCGGGCGTCGTCACCTATTTGGGGGATACCGGGAGGATAAGTTGCTGCCGTCCAAATCCGCCGTCAATTTAGTCTATCGCTTTTTGACGGATGCATCTGTTCCAGACGGACCTTAGCATATTGCCTAGCTTCGGCCTCGTTGCGAAATGATCGGTGTTCGCTGTGATCGGCCTCGATAATTGAGACCTGCCAAGCGTTGTTACAGTAACTGACGTCAATTCTAATGGTCATTCGATTCAACAGCATTTGCAACTGCCATCACATCAAGGGAACAAAAGCAACTATAGCACGAAAAAGAGCGAATACCTCCGTTATTTCAGGCAATATGATTTGGTGGTGGTCGCTGGGCCAAAGAGCACGCCACCAGACGAAGTGACGAGCTCTAAAACGCCTCACAAGTATCGATGACATAAAAGCCCCTCAATACGGACGGTTAAAAACGCTTTCGCTTTAAATGCCGTTCCGGTTTCAGCCAAGGCAACAGCCCAAGAAAATTAGCCTCCTCTTATACAAAGATCCAATCACCTTATTTGGACGCGTGAAAGACAGCGCGACTGGCCGCGACTTCTTGGTTCGTCGCTATCGATATGTACCTGCATCAGCACCGCAAAACAAAAAAAGCCCCCTATCCGGTTAGGGATAGAGGGGAGCTCCGCCAGGTTCCCCCGGCAACATATCGCGTGGTCATGACGCTCGCGCACGCCGTCGAATGCGGCCGCGTCACCGCCTGCCAAGATTAAGGTGGAGCGTCAGGTTCCCGGCGCTGCCGAATCTGTTCTCAAAGTATATCTTCCGGTCTGCGTCAATCGAAAGCGTCAGATGTCCATCAACGCCGGTTGTCCCGGTCAAAGGCCCAGTTGTCGCATCGATGAACGCGGAAGCGCTGCCCTCAACTAGAAATGCAATCTCTGGCGTTCCGATAGTATCCCAAGCAAACAACACCGTCCGCGCCACGCTGCCCCATCCCATGAAGCCAAAGCCGATCGCACTGGTGGGAAGTTGGACAGTCGATACGAACCTGTCATCTTCAACGCGATAATTGAGGAACGGATTTTCCACCCACGCCGCAATACGAGCTCTGAAATCGACAGCAATTGTTCGAACCTCCGCCGTCCTTGTGCCGGTTTCCTTCCCGTATGCCATTACGGCGCGGCCGCTGTCCGGATTAATAAACACAGACGGATAACCCGAGCGCCCTGTCAGACCCGTAACGAGCGGAACTTCCACACCCCAATTCGTAGATGCGGCGAGCGCGTCCGTTGCCGTCGCCCATCGTGTGCAGATTGCGTCAGCGTCGGAGGAGGGCTGCTGACGACGTCACGGGCCATATAGGTCATGATGACATAGCGTGTCCCATCGACACTTATCACGTTCAACTCATGCGAGGCATAACCGCCAGATGCAGGCAGGTTTGTTTCAGCAGGCACAACTCTAAGTAACGCCACGATCAGCCGTCTTGGCTGTCTGCATGCCGCTGACAGCACCGTCGACACGAAGGAGGGCAAGCCAATTATTTTCGTCAATGATGGCAATTGCCTGCTCGGAATAGTCGGGAGAGCCTGCCCGAGATCTGCTCTCCATTGGCGCGCAGTGCTTCGAGTTCCAGCCGCTGGCCGAGAACCCGGCTTACACCGCTTTCCAGATAGGATTTCATGCTGCTGCCATGGGCGGATCGCAACGCGGGCGGAATAATCAGGTCCGAAATCTGACGCCCCATCGCCTCGTCGCGGTCGTAACCGAAAATCGAAACGACCGCCGGATTGAAATCAACCACGATGCCCGTGTCATCGATCACGACGATCGTGTCGAGGGCTGTCTCGACGATCACGGCATGATAGGCTTCGGGCCTTGGGCCTATGCCGCGAAGACTTAGGCTCGGGTAGCTCTTCTAAAAAACCATCGGAAAAACGCCCAAACGACGACCATGGCGATAAAGGTGGCGATGGCACTCGCAGCAACAAAGCTGCTACCATCGTGGTCACCGAGCAACTGACGCTTATACCAAACTAGGGGTATCCGTATCAGCGCGATTGCAAAAGCCAAATAGACGCCCCACCTGAAACTGACGTTGCGGTGTGCCAGAATGAGCAGCGCAAGCAGGCCCAACATAGAGCTGGTCCGAGCGTCAACTCGTTCCAAATCGCATTGAGTTTGTCCATCAATCGTCCTCTGATTGAGATCGACCGATATCAATCGCGGGTAAACGGCGGCAACACCGCTTACCGTCCACCCCCATCGCTACGGAAAGAACGACGCGGGTAAAACCGGCGACGTTGGCCGGATCAGACAAACGGCGAGCGACAACGAAACGTTTGGCGAAGCGCTGTCAAAGGAGGGATTTGAGCCGGCCAAGGTCGGACGCAAGATCGTGTGGTGACGGACTAACCAACTACTACGGCATCGCACTCAGAACACGGCGCGGATCAACCAATTCCTCTCCCTGGAGGACTTTGAAATCGAACTGCTCGTCTCCGACCTTGCCTAGCAAGCTATTGTCCTCGACCAGATCCCCTTGCTTCAGAAGGGGCAGATCCAAGCCATGATATTGGGACTTGTATCCGTTGATGTGGTCGACCTCGACCACGTAGCGATCTTGACCTTTGGGAATGACGTCGGAAACGACCCCTCCCGATGCGGCCCAAACCGCTGCTCCTTTTGCGTCGGCAAAGGTAAGCCCGGCTCGCGGATCGTCACCTTGTCGTGTCTCACCATGCATCGGCCAGTTCATCTTCGAGGTGCTGACGAGAGGTATCCTGACGATCTGGCCCTGTGTGGGGGCATGCCCCTCGGCGAAACCGTTCTGCTCGCGCACCGCCTCGAGCGCCACCCCGAAATAGTCGGCCAGGCGTTCAAGACTATCACCGTAGGCGAACTCGACCATTCGATCCCCCAGGTTCGTCGTTGCGGTTTCCGATGCCTGCACGAACTCGCCACTGGGCGGTGCATTTTTATGGATTGCGTACACTCGGTCGAGGCCCATTGGCACTGACGCCTGTCCCCCGGTTTGGGGAGTGGCGCGCGACGGCGGAGGATCCTGGACGAAGCATGCCCTGATCATCAATGGCGGTCCGGCTTTTTGCCGGTAGTCATAGCTTCTTGGCTGGTTGCACAGGATCAGGTTGACCGACATGTATCTCACGACAAGGAGATCACCCGCAAAAAGCGGATCGTATTGCTTTATCTCTTCACCATTGGAGTTCCCCACGAAGTCCTTGCGAAACAATTCGATGCTGGCATCAGTACCGAGGTCGCTAATGTTGTCCAAAACCCCGACTGGCTGGCCTTGTTGTTGCGAGTATGCCCACGATGGGAAAAGAATGCCCAACGCCGACGACGAGACGCGCATTGCCAAGAGCAGTCCCAATCTAGCCATGACCACCAGCTCCTGTGTTCGTAAACCTGCCGAATACGGCCGATATCCACTCCTCAGCCATGAAGGAAATCTTGCAAAGCCCCATGAACAAGCCGACGATCGCAAACGATATGAACCCGTCGCTGTAGGCATACTGAATTCCAAACCAGGCGATGGCGGCGCTCACGAGGGCTCCGATGAGCATCGCTGGCGCCCAAACGCGATCGGTTTCGCGAACGAGATCCTCGAAGACCCTCCCGCGGCGGTATTTTATGTACAGGTGAGCGACCAGTAGGACTAAGGCGGCAAGAAGAGAGGACAACGCTCCGATGGCAACGATCCCGACTTCAAACAGCCGTGACCAGACGCCCCCGAGTTCTTGTTGAAACTCGCCGTTTGAAAATGCGTAGATCTGGTTCGCGACGACTGCCCCTCCCGTCATGGTTCCTATCGGAGTGTCGTGAACATCCTCCCCAGGACTCGCTAGAGCGACGATGCCGATCTCCTGATCAGCGGCCTCCTTGGCATCTGCGTCATCGAATGATTTGCTAGGGATGATGCGAAGCAGGTCAGTTTTTCTCCTGGCGGTCTCCGTCGTTGCTCGAGTGATCTCAGGGAGATGAAACGTGATCCGGAGTTCCTCGGGTTTCCCGCTGGTGTCCAGGACGCAACTGGGTCCGGTCGCGCCAGCGCCCCGCTCCTGGGCACAATGACGAAGAGCCGACTTCACTGGGGAAAAGTCGGCGGAGGTAGCCCTTCTTGTTTCGAGACCGTATTCGTCAAGTTTTGTTCGGAGTTCCGTAGGGCTTTTCACCTCGGATGCAAGAGTTGCCACCAGCGACAACGAAGGAACAAGCCGCTGGGAATAGTGGTCTCCGTCGCTACGCTTGACAACCACCGGAACCCAAGGTCTCACCGACCCGTATTTGCCGGAGGTAGAGACCTTGTCGAGGAGACCATGCCCGTAGAATACCCTCTCGTCTGTTTCACTGGAGACCTGTTCCTGACATTGGTCGGAGAAGTAGACGTCTTCCTCGATTGACACGCTACCATCAGGCTCGAGCAGCTCCTTGAGCGGCCTTAGAAGGACGACCGGCTTGTCCTTGGCCGCCGCACCGACCCCTTCGAGCAGAGCGCATGCACCGTCGCCGCTCCCCGGTGCGGCGGACAGGTCGACGACGATAACCTTCCACGGGCCGCCAGAGAGAACTTCGAGGACCTTCACAATCTCCGCCCTGTCGACGACCCCACCATTTCCATCAAGCGTGATGAGGGTCATTCGCGGGTCGTCGTAAACCGGAGCGGAGCCGTAAGCCCGATTGGTCATTATCTGGCTGAGGTTCTCGTTGCGGGCCGCTTCGATCGGAGCGTACTTGCCCCAATCAATAAACGCAGTCGGAAACAACGCGCCGACAATGATGATGACCAGCGTTCTCAACGCCAATCGAGATAGAAGGGGCTTCAACTGCCCGCCGTATGTCTGCTGCAGCTTGTCCTTAAAACTCGACATTTGGATACGCGCCGACCTTGAAGGGGAAAATGCGATTGCTCAATCATCCGAACGCCACTATACCGCGAAAAGATGCGTACTCTTAGCGAAAAATATCTGTAGAACATTGGGCCCTAACAACGGGGCAGTGTCACAGCGTGGACGGTACGACGGCACGGAAGAGGGCATCACGACCTTCACCGATCGTGGTATCGAGAGCCTGCAGTTCCTCGCCGACGTGCGAACCTGGGAGGGCGGCGCTCGCCAATTCCTCATGGATTCCCAATGCGATCCGGAAATAATCGAGCGCATCATGGCAGATGAGCCGAAATCATAGCCACCGCGGCCTTGGCCGGATGCTTACATTCTTGCAGTGATGAAATGAACTATAGGCTAATCAACTGATTTGCAGACAACAAAAAACCGGCCGCGGAACGCGCGACCGGTTTTTCAGAATTTGATTTGTGACCTGGAAACCTTACGCGGCAGCGGACCTGACGGCAGCCGTCGCTTTTGCGAGCGGCGCTTCGTAGGGCTTGTAGGCGTCTTTGGCGAGATCGGCGTACATTTCGCCGATCTTCGTGACTTCGGTGATATAACCTTCGTATGCAGACTTCACATATTTGGTCTGCAGCTCGAAAGCAGCTTCGACGCTCTTGACGGTGCTGATCTTCTCGACGTGAGCAACGCTGTCGTCAAAAGCCTTCTTGGAGTAGTCTGCGGCTTCGGTGGCGATCGCCTGAAAAGCCTTCGTCAACGCTGCATAGCTCTTCAACATCGTATCTATCGTTTCTTTGCTTTTCTTGTTTGCATCTTCGAAATTGAACATCAGGCTGCTCCTCTTTTTGACGCCTTACAACGATACCACTTTATGTGCACTGCACAATAAAGTCAATGTATACGTGCAATTCAATAAAGCACTGTCATTGCAACAGCTTTATAAAAAACGGCGGAGGCGGAGCATTTTTTGCGGAAAAAAAATTAAAGGACTAAATAAAAGTATGATTTTACGAAAAAATCCGGTCTGAATATTAGATCTGGGTCAAAAAGGATGAGCTCAACTGTAACGAGCAATTGGCACTCGATGTGCAGTTCGCCATTGACCGATGACCGCGGGCTTACGGAAAGGGTTTCGACGCAGATGATACATTCGAAAAGACGTCGGGCCGTCGCTTAACCAGCAGCGCGTCATAAAGCGTCGCCTGAACGCTGTTTAAGGACTGACGTTTCCGGCAACGCGTGAGGCATCTCAACACCGTTTCACAGCTTAGATCCGCTTGCCTGAGGCGTTCTCAAAAACGTGGGAACGGGGCGAAGCCAGGCTCACCGTCAGCATTTCGCCGGGCCTGATGCTCAGGCGCTCTTTCGAGACGATGGTTATCTCGACGCCGGCGAGGCGAGCCGTGATATGGGTTTCCGCGCCGGTTGGCTCGACCACTAGAACCTCGACCGGAATGGCGCCCTCGCCCCCGATGACGATATCATCGGGGCGGATGCCATAAGAAATCGCGGTTCCGGTCGAAGCACTCGGCGTGCCCGGCAACTGTGCCAGCCCAGCAACCATGATGCCCGTCTCGGTGACTTTCGCCGGCAGGATGTTCATGGCCGGGCTTCCCATGAAGGTCGCGACGAACAGGTTTTCCGGCCGGTCGTAGAGTTCAAGCGGCGAGCCGATCTGCTCGACGCGCCCGCCGTTCATCACCACGATCTTGTCGGCCATCGTCATGGCCTCGATCTGATCGTGGGTCACATAGACGATGGTCGATTTGAGGCGTTGATGCAGCGCCTTGATTTCTGCACGCATCTTTACCCGGAGTTTCGCGTCAAGGTTCGACAGCGGCTCGTCGAACAGGAAAACCTTGGGATGGCGCACGATCGCGCGGCCCATGGCAACACGCTGCCGCTGGCCGCCCGAGAGCTGGGCCGGCTTGCGATCGAGCAACGGCGTCAGCGACAGGATATCAGCGGCTTTATCCACCTCCGCCTTGATGTCCGCCTTGCTCCGCCCTGCAAGCTCCAGCGCGAAACCCATGTTCTGCGCCACCGTCATCTGCGGATAGAGCGCGTAGTTCTGGAAGACCATGGCGATGTCGCGGTCCTTGGGCTCCAGCTCGTTGACGCGCCGGCCATCGATGGAGATTTCCCCCGATGTGATCGATTCCAATCCAGCAATCATCCGAAGAAGCGTGGATTTCCCGCAGCCAGACGGACCGACCAGGATGACGAATTCGCCATCCCGGATTGGAACGTCCACGCCGTGCATCACCGCGACGGCACCATAGGACTTCTTCAGATTGGAGATTTCGACGGTTGCCATGGGATTACCTCAGTCGAGTTTGCGGATGCGCAGGGCAAGGTTGGGGCGGCCCGGAAGCGCGACACCGAACGCCGCTTCTGCCTTGCCGCCACGGACGATGTTGCCGTGGCGCTGTGGGTGTGGAATGTGAGCAGTGATGCGTTTTGCCGGCGTCACCGTCATGTTCCAGGTGTCGATCAGATCGATCTCAAAGGCGCCGTCTTCTGTCGGAAGGCCCGTCGTCCACTGGTTCGGCTGATGTTCGCCGAAATAGATGAAATCCACCTTGCCGCCGAGATCGCGCGCGCCGGAAATACGGCTCCAGGGCCACTGGTCGTTCATGCCCATCGGCTCCAGTCCTTGAAGCCGGTCTTCCTGCAGCAATTGCAGCAGGAATTTGATCCGCTTCCAGCTTTCGCCGTGCAGGGTGCCGCCCTTGGCCCACCAGATCAGATCGTCAGGGTTCGCATAGGTCTCGCCATGGCCGGCATAACCGCCGCGCAAAACCGTCGTCCAAAAGCGATGGACGAGTTCCGGCGCCGTGATGTTGCCCCAGCTCGGCCAGATGTTGCCTTCATACTCCGGCTCGTCGTTGACGACTGGCTTGCCATAGGCGACGCGCCATTCCGGAGTGCGCTTCACATCCCAGTTCTGGATGCAGACATGGGTGATCCACGGCTTGCGATGGTCGAAATTCATGGTCTGCTCGCCGTTATGGATCGACCGCAGATGCTGGGCGGGATCGTTTTCCTCCAGTATATGGCAGAGACGGTCCCAGGTCTGCACGGGAATGGTATCGAGCAGGAAGTCGTATTCGTTGGCGAGCGCCCACCAGATGTTGCGGAAGGCGGAAAGGCGTGCTGCCGCATACTCCACGTAACGCAGGTTCTGCTCTTCCGTCATGGTGGCGTAGCCCCAGCGGTCGTAGGGATGGAAGAGGATCAAATCGGCCTCGATGCCGAGTTCGCCGAGACGGGCGATCTGCCTTTCGAGATGTCCGAAGGCAGCTGGATTCGGGCGGTCAAAATCGATGCTTCCATCGGCCTTTTCCATGAAAATCGGCTGTAGCGGCTCATTGGTGTTGAAGGGATAATCCTTCGGGAAGACGGCCATGCGAATCTTGTTGAAACCGCTCATCTCAAGGCTTGCGAGCGTGCGCTCCTGCATCTCCACAGGTTGGTGCGTCCAAGCATAGCAGGTGGTGCCGAAAGGATAATAGGGCGTGCCGTCGTCATAGACGAAATGGAAGCGATTTCGCACGCGGACAGACCCATGGATGCCGTCACGCGCCGGCGTGACCGTCAGCGAACCGGACTTGCCATCGAGTTCCGCGACGGAAGACAACGTGGTGAAAGTCCAGTCGCCGACCGTGTCGGGCATGAAGCGGATGACATAATCTTCGCCGCCATCATGAAAGCCTGTGACACGGACCTTGCGATTGCCCTGGCTGAAGTGCGCATGAAACGTTACATCGAGATAGGGATTACCGCCGGCCGGGCCTTTGAAACGGGCTTCGAAAATATCGTATAGATGGGTCATGATCATTCCTTGACCGCCCCGGACGTCAGGCCGGAGACGAAATAACGTTGGAACATGAGGTAGACGATGGCTGCGGGAAGCACCGTCATGATGATGGCAGCGTTGAGCTGACCGTAATCGCTCTGGAACTGGCTCTGGAAATTCATGAGCCCGAGCGGCAGCGTCCACATGCGCGGATCCTGCAGGATTACCAGCGCCATGGCGAATTCATTCCAGGTCGCAACGAAATCCAGGATCAGCAGCGCCGAGAGAACCGGCAGCGACACCGGCAGGAAAATCCGCCGGAAGATAGTGAAGTGCGAAGCGCCGTCGATGCGGGCGGCCTCCGACAATTCCTTCGGCACGGCGGAAAAGAAGCCGTACAGGATAAAGACCTGATAGGGGATACCGAAGGCCAGATAAGGCAGGATGATGCCCGGATAGGTGTTGATCAGACCGAAGGCATTCACCTGCCGGAAGATCGGCGCGAGCATGACCTGGAACGGCAGCATGGTGCCGAACACGAAGAGCGCAAACAGCGCCTTGTTCATGCGCATCGGCACCTTGGCGAGCGCATAGGCCGCCATGGCCGACACGAGCAGGCCGAACGGCACCTTGATGAAAGTGATGACGATGCCGTTGAAAGCGGTCGTCGAAAAGTTGCCGCGGTTCCAGGCCGCCACGAAATTGCCGAAGGCGAGCTCGGTCGGCGGGCTGAAGGCACTTGATCCCATCACTGTCGAATTCGACTTCAGCGACGTGAAGACGATGAACATAAAGGGCGTGATCCAGATGATCGCGAGCAGGATGAAGGCGATCCAGAGGGCCACGAGCACGGGATCGACCTTGTTGGAGCCGACAGGGCGGAACGCCTGGGAAAACATTTTCATCGTCCCATATCCTCACGCTTGAACATCCAGCGCATGTAGGGGATCACGACGACCAGCGTGATCATGAGCAACACCACGGAAACGGCAGCCCCGCGCCCGAAAACCCCGAGCTGCATCGATTGGGTATAGGCCCACATCGCCAGCATCTGCGTCGATTGCGCAGGCCCGCCGCCGGTCATGCCGTAGACAATGTCGAAGGCCTTCAGAGAGTTGATGAGCGACAATACGAAGACGACAGTGATCGTAGGGACAAGAGCCGGCAGCATCACATAGCGGAACACGCCCCAGCGCCCTGCCCCGTCGATGCGGGCAGCCTCGATCAACGTCGTCGACACACTCTGCAGACCGGCGAGAAACAGCACCATGGAAAAACCGACCGACTGCCAGACATGGGCAACGAACACGGACCACAGCGCGATCCTCTTGTCGCCCAGCCAGTCCATGATCAATCCGGTCAGGCCCCAGCTGGTCAAGAGCCCGTTGAAGAGGCCGAAGAACGGGTCGTACATCCATTTCCAGATGGTCGCGACGGCGATCGAAGCGATAATGACGGGCAGATAGAAGATGATGCGTAGCGACGATCGCCCGGGAATGTTCTGATTGAGCGCGAGCGCCACACCGAAGGCAATCAGGTTCGGCACGATCACAGCCGTCGCGGTCCAGATCAGGGTGTTCCAAAGCGCGCCCCAGAAAACCGGGTCTTGCGTCAGGATCGCGCGGTAGTTTGCGACGCCCACGAACTTCGCCTTTGGGCTTAAACCATTCCAGGCCGAGAAGGACATCCGTATGACGTCGATCATCGGATAGACCGCGAACAGCAGGTAGACGATCAGGGCGGGCGCAAGCAGGACATAACCCTGCGTGCTCGGCCGCAACGACAAGCGCGCTTTTGACATAAGATTCACCAGGTCGGTGTGAGGCCCCGGAGCATGCTCACGGGGCCCACCTTGGGAGGTTAGCGATTGGCGATGAAGCTCTGCATGGCCTTGCCCGCGGCGTCTGGCTTGATGTTGCCGGATGCCACTTCGTTGATGACGCGGAAATATTCCGTTGTCACATCAAGCGGGAAAGCCTGGTCGCCATTCATGTAGATCTTCGTGTACTTGCCGAAGATATCCATCCACTTCTGGTCAAGCGGATCGATCTTCTCGTACTTCACATTCGAGTTGATCGAGATCGAACCGAAGGCACCGAGATTGTCCTGCTGCACCGTGTCGGAGAGCATGTAATCGAGGAACTTCGCGGCCGCATCCGCCTTACCGCTTTTCGAAGATACGTAGAGATATTCGGCAAAGCCATAGAGACGGTCCGTCCCGGTCGGGAACGGGAAGAGATCGAAGTCGGCAAGCCGGTTTTCGTTGCGCAGCTGGCTCACCAGCCAGTCGCCTTCGAGCATCATTGCCGCACGACCGGCGAGGAACAGGTTGAAACTCTGCGAGTTATCGATACCCATGAACGGTGAGAGAATGTAGTTCTGCGACCAGTCGTTCAACTCCTGAAAGCTCGCCGTCGCGCAGGCATCCGTCGACCAGTCGACCTTCATCGCCATCAGCGCGTCGTGCTTTTCCGCACCGCACTTCGCTTCCAGAATGACGTCCATCAGGCGCATCAGATGCCAGTTGACCGTACCGCCGAAGGTCATGGCCGGAATGCCCGCTTCCTTCAGCTTCGCTGCATTAGCCTTCAGCTCGTCATAGGTTGCCGGCAGTTGAGTGATGCCGGCCTTTTCGAACAGGGCCTTGTTATAATAGATGCCCTCGCCATGGAAGGTATAGGGAACGCCGTGGCGGCCACCCTCGTAGATCTTGGAAAAGCTGCCGGCCGTTCCGACAAGGCGTTTGTCCCAACCATACGCGTCATAATATTTGTCGAGCGGCTGCGAGAGGCCGGCGTTGACGAATTCACCGCCGAGGCCAAGACCTGCCCACATGAAAAAGATGTCCGGCCCCTGGCTCGACTGAGCAGCTACGCGCAGAGCAGCCTTGTGCTCGTCGACCGAACGGTTCTCGAGCGAAATCGTGATATCGGGGTTGGCAGTCTCGAATTCCTTGATGATTTTCTGCCACGCGACGTTGGCGGATTCATTGTCGAACGACAGGGTCCAGATCTTCAACTCTTCGGCGGCAGCCGAATTCAGCCCAAGTCCTGCAGTGATCGCCAGCACAGACAGTGTAGCGGCAAGAGCATTTCTCATTCTCATAAAAGCCTCCCATAGAGCGGTCCTCCCCGCTGGCCAAAAAATTGCGGACAAGCCCTTTCTTGTCAACCACTTTTTTCACTTTCGAAATAAATGATTTCAAAAATCTGGATTAGCGCGTACATTTATAGCCAAAATGAGCATTATAAGTCGTTTCGCAACGCAACATAATTCGCCTTCGAAAAATATTGCGTTGCGGTCAGGATTCTGAATTAAAATTGCGCGGGTGGAGAACGACACATGCAAGACGTAATAGAGGTTTTCAGGGATCAGGAAGCGCCGGCCGGCCGAATCGTGCGCGCGATTGCCGCGATCGGCGCGGCCACAGCGACGCAACTGGTAAAATCCACCGGCCTCGCCCGCTCTACCGTTTCAACACTTCTTTCGGAATTGAAAGATAGCGGCATTGTCCTCGATCTCGACACCAAGAGCAACGGCTTCGGTCGACCTTCGCAGCTTCTCTCCCTTAGCCCCGGAACAGGGCGCTGCGCAGGCGTCCTCCTAGGTCTCGGCGAAATCCGCATTGTTATCTGCGACCTTGCCCATACCGTGCTTTCCGATGTCTGGTTCGAGATGCGCCGCGACTATACGCCGGAGGAAGCGGCTGAGCAGATCAAGGACAATCTCACCCGGCAATGTGCCTCGCTTGGCCTCGTGATCAACGATCTTCTCGGCGTCGGCCTCGCAATCTCCGCTCCACTCAGCTATGACGGGCGCGTACTGAATGGCGACGTGCTGCCGACCTGGGGCGGCGTCGATCTCGCCGCGATCTTTTCAAAACATCTCGATTGTCCGCTGCATGCGGAAAACGAAAGCCATTGCGGCGCCCTTGCCGAAATGACTTGGGGTGCGGCGATCGGTGAAAAGGATTTTGTGCTCTACAAGTTCGATCTTGGCGTAGGCGGCGCAATTGTACGCGACGGCGTCGTCCAGCGGGGCTTCAACGGCAGTGCGGCTGAATTCGGCCACATTGCTCTCGATCCCCACGGTAGTCTCTGCCGCTGCGGCAATCGTGGCTGCTTGCAGACCTTTGTCGGTGGCTATCATCTCATGCGGCATGCCGAAGAGTTCAGTGGCCAGCCGGTTACCATCGATCAGTTCATCGAGCGCGCCCGCGAAGGACGGTTAGGATACCGACGGCTGATCGAGGATGCTGCGGAAAAGGCGGGCTGGGGCATGGGTGTCACCGCGACAATTCTCAATCCACCGCTCTTCATCATCGTCGGCAAGCTGGCGACGATCGGAGAGGCATTCACAAATCCCCTGGAGCGCAGTTTCGCGCGTCACACGCTGCCCCCACCCGACCAGGTTGCCGACATGCCAAGACCCCGTTTCGTTGTGGGTAAGTTCCTTGGCAACGACGATACCGTGCTCGGCGCAGTGGCGCTTGTGCTGCATCAGCACGGGCGAGTGGCAAATAGCTCTCAGACCAGAATCAAAAGCACAGCCGCATAATTGGTGCTATCTCAGATTCAAAATCGCAGCCTTCGAAATTGCTCGAGCTTAAATGAACAAATAGGTTGTCTTGAACCAGTTCGAACCACCGACCCGTTGATTCTCAGCATCGAGCACGAAGCCTAGCTCGTTGGCAAAGTGTCTGGCCATTCCTGCGCGCCATGGAGGACGCGAAGAATACGAACCGCTGTTTCGGTGATTGCATACGCTGCGACGTAGGGCGTACCGTTAATTGCCAGCTCGCGGGTGCCAACAATTCTGCCGACACGACCGCTCGCGGGAAAATCTATCAAGCGACGGACAGCAGCAACAATCCGTTCGTCAACCAGAATGGCGGCTAACGGATTTTCTGCTTCTATGTATGTGAAGATGGCGTCGCGATCCGATAGCGCGAACGCAGTCCAGATAAGTTTCACGATTTGCGCGCACCCGCGTTAAGTCGGGCTGCGGCTCGACGTTCAGCAAAATGTGCCTCGACTTCATCATCCGAGACGTCCGCTCGAGTATCGTTCAGCGCTTCAAGTACCTTGGTGCGAAACCAGGCGTCATGGGCCTCACTGCCTGAAAGGAGCTCCAGCGGCAGCGCACCCTCGTTGGCGGTCCGGGTTAGTAATATACGAACCGCGTCCGATACCGTAAGCCCCATATTTCCAAGCACTGCGGAGGCACGATCCCGAACCTCGGCATCAATACGAGTTTGAACCAGTGCATTTGCAGCCATAGCGATCTCCACTTTTCGGTGAGACTATAATGCAAATGAATGACAAATGCCATAGCGCTTTGGGAAAGCCTTCGCCCGTTCTCGCTTCTTTTAGCTGCTCTTGAATGTATCTGAACCGACGAGTGTGATCTCAATCGCACGGGATAACGCCTATTTATGGAACTTTCCTCAAACGAGCCTCCAACCGCGCCTTGGGCCGCAAACGGGAAAAGCGCGTCTTCCCGATTTCCCGGCCACGTTCGAAAAGGAGTTTCATCTCAGCTGGATTGAAGTTGACCGGGTCCAACGTCTCAGGAAGCGTGTCCGGTAAAACGATAAGATTAAATCGAGCGCCCGCCAGGCGCGTCTTCAATTCGGCTTCTGCCGTCGAGAAGTACAGGAGCTGTTGGAACACTTGCGACATTCCTCGACGCGCCAGCCCGAATGTATTGCGTGCGTCACTTCGAAGTGCAGCATCGCGACTAACATGACCGTTGACGAGCACCCAAACGTCCGTCTTGGACGCCATCGCGGGATGCAGCGGCGCTACGGAGCCCTAACCTCCCGAAGGACTCGTAGCGAAAACATGGCATCGCGGAAATTTTCAACATCAGAACAATCCGAAGTCGACGGCGACGGAACCTAACTCTCTGAATTTATGCTTCTAAAAACCGCCTCGATCTCGCCCTCGCCAACACTGTCACCGATGAACCAACTGAGCGTGTTGTAAAAGCCCAGGAAGGATTGCCGTGTGCCGTCCAGAATTGCCTGAGCCTCGTCGGAACCGATGTTCAACCTTTTCCGGAGGAAGTCTCTTAGCGCGTCTTCTGCGTGCGGATGACTGAAGACCACCGCGGGAGACAAGGTGGTGGCGAGTTTTGGGACAGGGCGTTCGTCAGAACGGCATGGTACGGTCCGAGTCAACCTTACATCGCGCGAAGAGGTCGCGACCTCGATTGCGAACGCCGCCGCGCGCAGGGTCCATCGCCCGGTGGCAGTGTCGTAATACTGGAAGTCACGGGGCGAAAGCGCGATGTCCAACACCTTTGCCTCGCCGGGAGAAAGCTCCACCTTCACGAACGCCTTCAATTCCCTGACAGGCCGCCTTAGTCCTGGTTCGATGGCGCGCACGTAAATCTGGACGATCTCCTTGCCGCTGACCTCGCCGGTGTTGCGAACGGTAAACCGGACCGTCACAGCCCTCTCGGTGGCAATCTCCTCGGCGTCGAGCGACAGGTCCTCATAGTCAAACGATGTGTAGCTCAGCCCGTGACCGAAGGCGAAGAGCGGAGCGACATTGCGAACATCGTAGTAGCGGTAGCCGGCAAAGATGCCTTCGCTATAGCGGTGACGGCCGTTTTCACCGGGATAGGTGTGAAAGCCTGGGATGTCCTCGATCCGTACCGGCAAAGTCGAGGACAGTTTTCCGCATGGATTCTGATGTCCGAAAAGGATGCGTGCAATCGCTTCTCCGCCGCCCTGACCGGGATAGAAGCAGGCCAGAACTGCGTCGACTTTATCGATCCACGGCATGGTGACGGCATCGGGCATCGTCAGGACGACTACCGTGCGGCTGCCAAGACCAGAGACCGCATCGATCAGGGCATCCTGGCCGGGCGCCAGGCAAAGGTTGTCGCGATCGGAACCCTCGCCCTCCTTGCCGGAGCGATGATTGGCGAAGACCACGATTGTATCGACATTGCGCGCGGCTTCGACGGCGCCCGCAATCTGCGCGTCCGTCTCGGCTCCGCCGTCCTTGCCGAACGGCAGGAAACTGATGGTCGTCTGCTTCCCTGCAAGCGCGCGGACTTCATCCAACGGAACATCGACACGAAACGGATTGGTCGTCGCGGAGCCGGAGCCCTGGATCGTCGGCTTGATTGCGCCATTGCCGATAACGAGAATACGGTTTGCTGCCCCGGGTTTCAGCGGCAGCGCCGCATTCTCGTTCTTAAGCAGGACGATCGATTCCGCGGCCATGCGGCGGGCAAGGCTGTGATGAGCGTCAAGATCGACCGTCCGAGCAGGTCCGGCATTGACGGTCGCCCGGCGAATGAGGGCGAGAACTCGCCTGCAGGAACGGTCCAGGGCCTCCCTGTCGATGTTGCCGGCATCAAGTGCCGCAAGCAGACTTTTCTTGCGGGGCTTGCTTTCCGGCATGTCCAGGTCCGAGCCGGCATGCAGCGAGGCTGGCCGATCCTTGATGGCGTGCCAGTCGGATATCACCAGACCGTCAAAACCCCATTCCTCACGCAGCACTTTGGTAAGCAGCCAGTGGTTCTCAGCCGATTGGATCCCATTCAACGGGTTGTAGGCGCTCATCACGGTCCACGGATCGCTCTTTGCGATCGCCCGTTCGAAACCGGCGAGATAGATTTCGCGCAGGGCACGCTCGTCCACGTCGGAACTCATATTGGTGCGGTCGATTTCCGAGTTGTTGCAGGCGAAATGCTTGAGGGATGCCCCGACACCTGCCCCCTGCAGGCCGCGAATGAGGCCGGCTGCAAGCTCACCGCTGATCACCGGATCTTCGGAATAATATTCGTAGGCGCGTCCGGCGAGTGGCGTGCGGCGGATGTTGATGCCGGGACCGAGCAGCAGTTTGACATCGAGAGCGCGGCATTCGGCTGCGAGCGCTTGCCCGAGGTCGTAAGCGAGATCGACATCCCAGGAGCAGCCGAGGAGATTGCCATTCGGAAAGCAGGTGGCTGGATGGGTGGTCCCGAACATTCCCTCAGGATTGTCATCGTCGGCACGGCGGTTCACCACCGCCAGGAAATCGCGCAGCGCGGCGGCAGCGTCCCCGCCGGAATCGATCTGCGTGGTGGAATAGCGCACACCATAGGTGCCATCCGTCATGGTGATGGCGGGGATCGCCAGCCTGTCGATCGACCTGGTCTTCCAGAGCCCGTGACCGCTAAGCAGGTCGACTTTCTCAAGGTCGCTCATCGAAGCAACGATATCAGCCACTGCGCTGTTGTGATCATCGACCATGTCTCGCCTCGATACTATCTTTTGTGTTGTTGATTGTTCCGTCGTGGAGCCGATTGACGCCTTGCCTTCAGCAGATCTTCTGAAGCAGCTCCATCAGCATCATGCGCTCGCCGGGGGTGAGCGGCTTGAGGGTCTGCGTCGAGACGTCGAGTGCCGCGGAACGGTTCCTGTCGATCGTTTCCTCGCCGGCCTTCGTCAGCGTCAGGACAAGGCGGCGCGCATCCTCTGTATCGGGTTTGGTGTTGATCAGCCCACGTTTCACCAGACGGTCCACGACCCCTTTGATCGTCGCCATGTCCATCGCCGTCTCGCGGCCGAGATTGCCTTGAGAGCAGGGCTGCAGTTCCCGAAGCTTGGCAAGGGCTGCCCATTGCGTCGTCGTCAGTTTTTCAGCCATCAGTTCGGCAAAGATCGCAACGTGACGCTGGTTTGCCTGGCGCAGATAAAAGCCCACCTGCTCGCCGAGGGTATATTGCGCGCCCTCATGCTGCGCGGGCGCGTCCTCGTCAGGGCCGCTTCCGTTCAAGGTCGATGGTTCTCCAATAGCGCCGCTCATCATGTCTCTCATTCATCTGGAGCTTAATCGATTGAACCTAACGCATGTTGCGCCCAGGTGAAAACGCCATACGTCCGGGATTTGAAAAGCGGGCAAGCTGGAAAACCAGGTTTTGTCAGCGACGCCATGCCTCCAGGATCGCTTGTGTCGTCGCCAGTTCCAGTTGCTCGGTAAGCCGGGGGGCCAGAATGTTCATCGTCGCCTCATGCGCGGCCACGTCGCTGCTGCCGACGGCATCGGACGCGATGACGACGCGAAATCCGAGATCGATCGCATCCAATACGCTGGCGTAGACGCAGACATCCGTCTCGACCCCACTGAAAACGAGCGTATCGATGCCCTCCGCCTCAAGTCGTTCCGCAAAGCCCGGAGCGCCAAAGACGGAATAGGTATGTTTTTCGACCGTCGATCTCTCGTTTGCGCGTGCCGCCAGCGGTGCGACAAGATCCAGCAAACCGGAATCCGGAGCCTCGTTCATGATCGCAGACCATCGCCGATAATAGGCTTTCCATTGTCCCCGCGCCTCGTCAATCCTGCGCGGAACCATGAACTTGACGAAGGCCGTGCGGCCTTCGCAGAGGCGAAGTACGTTGGGCAGGATGCCGGCGATCACCGGCGTATGCCAGTCGGTTTCTTCGGCGAACAGGCGTTGCATATCGATGACGAGATGCAACGTGTTCGGGGAAAATTGCGCGAGCGTCATCGTTTCAACTCGCAACGGCGATCGTGTGTTCAGGCGACCAGTCCAGCGAGATCGTGTCGCCCTGCCTCAGCACGACGCCGTCCTTGTTCTGCGCGAACAATTTGACGGCCATGCCATCCGGCGTCTCGAGAAGGTAGGACAGCACGGGGCCGGCGTAAATGACCGTGGTGATACGCGCTTCGAGCCGGTTCGCGTCGCTTCCACCGGAAGAAATCGTCATTTTTTCCGGGCGCACCGCCAGGGTGACGTCCGCGCCATTGGCGGGAAGCGTGCTGGCGGTGCGCACGACCGTGCCGTTGGCGAGACGCACCGCGCCGCCTTCGACCTTGCCCTCGAGGAAGTTCGAATCGCCGAGGAACTCCGCCGCAAATCGCGTTGTCGGTCTTTCATAGACAGTCGCCGGCTTGCCCGTCTGGACGATTTTACCCTTGTCGAGAATGGCGACCGTGTCGGACAGCGTCAGCGCTTCTTCCTGATCGTGCGTCACGAAGATCGTCGTCAGGCCGCTCTCGCGCTGGATACGGAGGAGTTCGACCTGCATCTCCTGGCGCAGGCGACGGTCGAGCGCCGAGAGCGGTTCGTCCAGCAGAAGTACGCTCGGCTTGATCACCATGGCGCGCGCCAGCGCAACGCGCTGCTGCTGACCGCCGGACAACTGCTTCGGCATCCGGTCGGCAAAGCCCGGAAGGTGGACCATTTCTAGCGCGCGATCGACTTCCTTGCGGGCCGCAGCCCCCTTGATCCCGCGACGTTCCAGGCCGAAGGCAACGTTCTGCGCGATCGTCATATGCGGAAACAGCGCATAGGACTGGAACATCATGCCGATGTTGCGGCCCCAGACTGGAATGTTGGTCACGTCGTGATTGCCGATCATGACAACACCCTCATCGGGTTTGATGAAGCCGGCGATGATACGCAGCAGCGTGGTTTTTCCAGACCCCGAAGGGCCGAGAAGGCTGGTGAAGGATCCTTCCGCAAATTCCGTGGAAATATCCGTCAGAACCTTGGTCGAACCATAGGTCTTTGCGACCGCGTCAACGTTAACGTTTGTCACTGGTATCTCCGGGTTTGGCGAAGCGCGCGAAAATGAGAATGACGGTCATCGAGCCGAGCAGGAGCAGCGTCGATATCGCATTGATTTCGGGCGTGAAGCCCTTGCGGATCGCGGAATAGATCTGGACCGGCAAAGTGGAATAGCCGGGCGTTGCGAGGAAGTAGGAAATCACGAACTGGTCAAGCGAGACGGCGAAGGCGAAAAGGGCCGCGCCCAGAATGCTTGGAAACAGCAAGGGTAGTGTAATCGAGAAAAATGCGTGGATCGGCGTCGAGCCGAGGCTCATGGCAGCCTCCTCCAGATCGGCGCGGATCGTCTTGAAACCGGTGCCGACGACCAGCACGACATAGGGAATGGCGAGCGCGACGTGCCCGATGAGCAGCGCATGCATGCCACGGCCGATGCCGGACCAGTAGAAGAAGACGAGCATCGCCGTACCGGTGATCAGCCACGGAATGGCGATCGGCGGCAACAGCAGAAGCTGCAGCAGGCTCTTGCCGCGAAATGTCTGGCGGGCAAGCGCCGTGGCGGCCAGCGTGCCGAGGCTGGTGGCGAGAACCGATGTGATAATGGCGATGATGATGCTGTTCATGCCGGCCGTCAGCAGTTGCTTGTTGCCGAGCAGCGCCTCGTACCACCGGAAGGAGAAGGTGAAGGGCAGTTCGTAAAGCTGGGATTCGTTGAACCCCATCGCCATCATCACGATGATCGGCGTGTACAGGAAGAACAGAACCACCAGAAGATAGATGCGACCGATTTGCTTCATTGTTTCGGTTCCTATGCAGCAGCGCCGCGGCGCAGTACGCCGGAAAATGTCGCGAAGATCGCCAGGACGACGGCAAGCAGCGTAAAGGAAAGCGCTGCACCGAGCGGCCAGTTGAACGCCTGCGTGAACTGGTCCTCGATCACCGTCCCCATGGTCACGCCGACTTTTCCGCCGAGAATACGCGGCTCCATGAAGGAACCGATGACCGGCACGAAGGTGAGTACTGCGCCGGATATCAAACCAGGTGCTGCCATCGGGATGAGGATGCGGAACAGGATCGTCCACCACCGCGCGCCAAGACTGGCGGCCGCCTCTATGATGGCGTCATCGATGGTCACCAGCGCGATGTAGCAGGTGAGGATCATATAGGGCAGATAGCCGTGCACGAGCCCCAGAACGATGGCATAGCGCGTATAGAGAAACGAGATCGAAGCGGCATCGGCAAAGACCATGTGCAGCACATTGTCGAGAAAGCCGTTTTCCCTCAGCACCATCGTCCAGGAAAAGACGCGGACGAGACCGTTCGTCCAGAAGGGAAGAAGAATGAGGATCAGCAGCGTTTCGCGCATGCGGCCGACCGTGGCTCTCGCAAGTGCCACCGCCGCGAGGAAACCGAAGATCGCGCAAAGCAGCGTCGTCCAGAAGCCGATGACGAGCGACGTCCAGCCGATGTTCAGCAAATAGGGCTGATCGATGAAGGCCCGGTAATGCTTGATCGTGAATGTGATCGGCGCCTTGCCCATGGGCGTCGCCGACATGAAGCTGAACACGAACATCGTGAGCAATGGCAAAAGGACGGCCAGCGTCAACCAGGCATAGGTCGGCAGCAAGAGGGCCGTCGTCGCGACCCAGGATGGGATCAGGCGGTGTTTGCGCGGACCCGAAGGTCCGCGCACCGCTTCATTGAGAAGAGGTTCACTCCGCATAGAACGCCTTTACCTCCTGCCAGAGGTTGTTGAAGGCCTCGCGACGGTCGTCCGGCAGTGCCGACATGATGCTCATGGTGGCGATATATTCCGGCTTGTGGATCTGGCGGCTGAGGTCGTCGGCCGGCAGGGCTTCCATGGCAGCGACGTTGGACGAGGCCGGAGCACCGGCCTTGGTGGCCCATTCGACGTAGAATTTCGGGTCGATCATCCAGTTGGCGAAAGCGTGCGCGCCTTCCGCATTCGGGGCGCCGACCGGGATGCCGAGACCGTCGACCCAGCCGATGCCGCCTTCCTTCGGAACGACGAAATCGACCGGGAGCTTACTGACGCGCTTCGAGCGGACGGAACCGCCGGACCAGTACATCGCAACGTCGAATTCCTTGGCGGCGAAGGACTTGTTCCACTGATCTTCCGTCGACCAGAGCAGCTTGACGTTCTGCTTGAAGCCCTTGAGCGTTTCCTTGACCAGGTCGAGATCTTTCGGATTGTTCATGTCCTGGCCGGTCAGCAGAGCCGCAGCGGCAATGACGCCGACCGCGTCGTCCTGCAGCGCAACACGGCCCTTGTAGGCGGCATCGCCGAGAACGGCATAGCTGTCGGCCTTCGGCAGCCCTTCGCGCATGGCAAGCGCCGTCAGGCCCCAGACCCACGGAACCGCATAACCTTTTCCATCCTTGTTGAAGTTCTCGTTGGCGCGAAGATTTTCGGCCACCGACGAGATGTTAGGCACCTTGGAATAATCGATCGGCGCGATCAGGTCTTCTGCCATCGCCTGGGCGCAGCGCGCGGCATTGAGTATGACGAGATCGTAGGCGCCCGGATTGGTGCGCAGCTTGGTCAGCATTTCCGCTTCGGAGCTATAGTAGTCGTGAACGACTTCGATGCCGGTCGCTTCCTGGAAAGCCTTGATCGACCAGGCTTCGTCCGTGCCGTAGCCCTGCCAGTTCAGCACCGTGATGGAGCCGGCCGCAGCAGCCTTTCGCGGAAGCATCGAATAGCTGGCGCCAGCGATCAAGCCCGCGGATATCAATTGAAGTGTATTGCGCCTGGTAATGTTGTTCATTGTGAGCCCCTCTGGCTTTGGTTGACACATACAGTCACGATCCCGGCAGGACCCGGGCATTCGATTGCGACCAAACTCTTGAGCAAGAAGCGCTCATAATAGTTTGTAGACAAACTAATTTTGACGTACTAGTCCAGAAGGAAGCACCGCATTTTCCACTACAGCGCAGCATACGAATGAACGATTGAATCTTATGCGCATGCATAATTTCATATCATTTGCCGATGAGGAAAGTTTCCGTAGGCCAAATTTTTACTAAAAGGTCAAAAATGCGCTAAACTGGCCTTTTTGTTTCCTTTACACATTCGGCTGACATCTCCACTTGCTTATACCCTCTGGATTGCATTCTTCTTATTTTTAGTTTGTATACGAATTAATATGTCGAACTCGTCATGGAGTCAAGACTTGCCTTCCGTCAGAGCCTGCTGATATGGGCGAAAAAACCACGGTAAAGCGCGGCGCGAACGGCCCTGAAGAAGCCGGGACCGTAATTTCTCCATTGACCAGTTGATTGCAGACGACGACACCATCTTCGCCTTCAGTCATGACGAGCGCATTGGAGCCGACCGTCGGAAGCTCGATCGTTCCCTCGACGTGCTCCGCCGCCGCCATGCGGAAGCTGACACGGCCTTTTTCCACAACGATATCGGACAGCTGTCCGCGCATGCGCGTGCGTAAAAAATCGGCACCATTGAGTGCGAGCGTCAGACGACCGTCGCGTATGGTGACGGTCGCGGACCCGGCCGGCGTGAGCATCGGCCCCATGGAAACATCGTCTCCGGAATTGGTGGTGGTCCACCCGCGCCAGGGATCGAAATCGCAGATCTCGCCCACCGCCATCATCGGCAACAGGGCGGCCCAGATGTAGAAGGGATCGGTATCCCCCTGGTCCATCGCCTCGCCCGTGACGGCATTGTAGTTTTCCGCCGCGATGCGGGCTGTCCGCCAGGACGTCATGAACAGGTCATAGCTCTGGCGTGCCAGCGCGCTTGCCTGCGCGAAGTAACCACAGCGGCGCAGGCCGAGCCAGACCATGAAATTGACATTCGGCCAGATGCGGCCGCGCCAGTAGACATTGTCTGCGAAGGCCGGATCGTCGCGGGTAGCATTCGGAAGACCGAATGCGCCGGCAAAGGTGCCTTCGTCCTTGAGATGGCAAAGCAGGTGTTCCGCCTGATCGGCGGTCGCAGCACCGCAGAGCAGCGGATAGAAACTCGTTGGCGACAGCGAGCGGACGAACCCGCCCTTGCGCTGCCGGTTGGCGAAGATTTTGCGCGTGTCGTCCCAAAGCTCCTCAGAAATCAGCTTTCGGCTCCGCGTCGCCGCGGCCGCAAACTCATCCGCATCCGCCTGATGGCCGAGCACAGCCGCCATTTTCGATAACATCTCGGCATCCAGCGCCAAAGCGCAGTTCAGACCGAGATCGAAGGTGGACAGCGATCGTATCGCGGGCTCGTAGGCAGCCTCGTCATGCGTGGCCGAATTGTCCATGCCGGTTTCATTGCGCGCGGCAAAGGCGGTTCCCTTGTAGAGCCCCTCGCCCACATCGGACGTTCCGCAGGAAACGAGACCTGTGCTGTCCGGATCGCGATGCGTCCGCCACCAGCGCTGGTTTCGCGCAAGCGCATCGTAAGAGGCCTTGATGATCGAGATTTCGCCCGTCCGCTGATAGAGCTGCCAGACCACGAGCGCGCCGTGCGGCGGCTGGCTCCGGTCCACCCAGGCATCATTCGACGTGACGATGCAGGCGATATTGCCCTGCGGCGTCGCGCCGGCGAGCGCCACCGCCATGTTTTCGCGGGCGAGATCGGCGTCGAAAACACCGGCGAGAAGGGCGGCGAAGGTCTGGTCGTTGTACCAGACCGCGAACTTGCCAAGGTTCCAGATGCGCGTGACGGCAGTATAGGGCCGCGCATTGGTTTCGTCCCAGACGGTGTTCCAGGCCACGACGTCGCGCATGGCATCCAGCGCGCCCTCATAAGCTGCCGTATGCGCCGGCGGCAAGTTTTCCGGCCGGTTCGCCGCAAGACCGGCGGTAGCCTTCTCGATTGCAAGCGAAGCACTGTCCGCGACGGCGGCGCAATAGGCACCCCGACGCATCATTTCCAGATTGAAGCGAAGGGCGAGAACAGGCGCAGCATTGCTACGGCTTGTGAGGTGGAAATAGCCGTTCGCCTCGAAATCGGCGCGCAGCGCCGCAATCGTGTCATGGCCGGTCACCTGGACAGGAGCATCCGCCGTTGCGATCGCAACGAACCGGGTGCCGACCTTGACCAAGGCGACGCCCTTTTCCGTATCGAAGGTCACCGCCTCGCCACCCTCCGCCGATATGGCGATCGTGACCCAAAAGCGCAGCCCCCACTCACCGGTTTTCAAGCCCTGCCACTCACCGCGAACGGTAAACGGATCGGATTTCGTTGCCGAAAAGCCAAGGGTAGTCCCGGAATGATCGGTCTCAAGATCAATGTGCGACCCGTCAATGCTATGCCGGCCGAGCCGCACGGTGTTCGTGCGTGGGGCGATTTCGGAGGTCGTGCGGCTGCGGCTGGAATAGAGGATCGGCGTGATCCGGACGCCGAGCGGCAGAAACACCATCTCCGCCGGACGGTCAGACCAGCTGTTCCAGGCGCGGCTTAGGGGTACGGTCGTGTGCAGCAGCATGTCTCGGGTTCCCGTCAGTGTGTGTTCGCAAGCGGAATGAGGCGCGGCGGTGTGGTCAGGCCGCTCTTGTCCAGCGTCTCGCCCTGATAAGGCGTGCCAGCGTAATAACGATTTGCGGCAGTGTTGGACACGGCAAGCTCCAGCTCGTAGCGGCCGGGCAGCAACCGACCGAGCAAGAAACGATATGGCCGCCAGGCGCGCCGGCCTATTTTACGTCCGTCGAGGCGGACGGTGACTGCCGTGTGAACCTCGCCCAGTTCCAGCATCCATTCGTCGTTCGACGCGATCTCGAAGCTATGCCGGTAGATACCTGTTCCGGAGAAGTCCGGACGGCCTTGCGCCTCCCATCCTGCGCGGACGGAAATTGGCGCAAACTCATCATCGCTTGCGACCGCGAAAGTCCAACCGTCTTCAAGGGTGACGGCGCCCGACCGATCCATCAAAGGGACCGAGGCAACCTCATCATCGACCGACGCGAACCTGTCCGTTTCCCAGAGGCGAAAGCATCTTGCCTCCTGAGGCTCCAGGACGATTTTCAACCGCCCAACGGCACCAATCTGCTCAACGATACCGTCGGTGGCCGACCAGACTTCGCAATCGAATCCACCGCCTTGGAGAATGCTGCATTCGAGGTTCTGCGTTCCATCATTAAACAGAACGACCCGCCAGCCGCCATCTGTGTCCTGGCCTACCCATCGCCATAGAAACTGGCCGGCTGGCGCAACGATCTGCGGCCCGACGATCGGCAACTGGGCAACCAGCTCTGTAATATCCACTCGTGTCGGCAGATCGCACAGATGGGCCGTCCCGATATTCGTAGATCCGTCGAGAGAACCGTTGCAAATGGTTGTGACGTCGGCGCCGGAGACCCAGATCAACCCACCAGCGACGCGGAAATCCGCCAGCTTTTGCAGGGTATCGGCGGAACTCAGCACCGTCACCGAAGGCATGACGACGGCGTCAAAGGCAAGTCCTGCCAATTCAATCTTCTGACCGCTAATCGCCGCATTCGAAAGGTCACGCTCATCGACGAGCATGAAATCGCAGCCGACCGCCAGAAGATGCTCGCACCACGCGCCGATATGCGTCGCATGGCTATGGCGCGGACCTTCGGCCCAAGCTGTCTGCAAGGGATAGAGGATGGCGACGCGCGCATGCGGTCTGGCAGGTTCGATGAATGCGGATATCCGCGCTGATTCCTGCGCGAAGAGGCGGTGATAGGGCCACCAGGGTTCGAAATTGATCCCCGGCCCATAATCAAAGCGGGGGTTGGCAAATGGGGTCGGATCGTCGTCATGACCGTCCGTCTGATAAACACCGTGCCAGAGAAACTGCCGTGTTCCCAGGCAATGCAGCCGGATCGCCTGCGCCCGCATGGTTTCCAGTGTCAGTTCCCATTGACCAGCGGCACGAACGGGCGTGCGCGTCGCACTCGCATAAGTCTCGACGACACAGCGGCTGCGGCCACTGGACCGGGCAACGGAATCGCCCATCTTCGGGGCAAGCTGGGCCACGAAATTGTTGGAATCCACCGCCGTTTCATGCCGGAAACCGTCGATGCCGAAAAAGTCCGTAGCTGGCGCCACCCGCGGGTCGATGCTGGTGAAGCCGCCGTTCAGCGACCACGCGCTGATATGTGGCAGGATCTCGTGTCCCGTCAGGACGATGCCCGTCTCTTCGGCCCATCTGCGCAAGGTGCCGAAGAAGCTCGCGTTCATCAGGCCGGAATAGCCCCCGTAGAACTGCGCGCGCAATCGACCTGTCTCCGTGCCGACATCGCGCAACAGGGAGAGAAGGATATGCGGAAAGGCCGCGTTGGCCTTCTCCACTGCGATCGGCGCAAGCGTCTTCGCAAAAAGAAGGCTGTTGCCGAGATTGCCTGCCAGTTGATCCCAGCGATAGAAACCGGCGGCCGGCTGGTCGTAGAAGACGAAGCCCAGCGGATCGGGCATCAGATCGCCCAAGACGCGGCGATAGGGTTCAAGGCCTACCTCGATGAAGCGCTCGGCCGCCTCCGGCAGAAGATAGTTGATGAGCCTCGACGTCGCGGAGCGGGCGCTGACGAAGACCGTGATCACTTGACCGGCCGGAACCTCGCCGTCGAAAACGAAACTGCATGACAGCGCGTCGGCGTCCGCAACCCGCACTCGCGTGCTGATATCGATCGCCTGATGAACATCGCTCATTGCGCCGGACGGATGGAGAAGTGCCGCCTCGATCGTCCATTCGCACCAATGAGCCTGCCCGCCCTCATAGTGCCAGCGCAGGATTTCCGGCCCCATGCTGTTGACGAAGGGCGGATGGATGCCGCTGATCTTCCCCGTCGCTTCCGATGTCGTGGACCAGAAAAGATGCCGCTCCCGCAGGTCATCGCGACCATCCACGGTTCGCCCGCCGGCATGACCGCTGATCCAATTGTAGTCGTCGTAGATACCGGCCTTGAGGCCGAGCTCGCCGGCAATCTCGATCGCCTGCCGGTAGGCGGCAAGATAGGCGTCTGACAGATAGAGTTCGCGGGGAAAGGCGATGCGCGCCTGGATAAGGATGGTGCCTAAACCCTGATCGCGGAAATCGGTCAATTGCGCGCGGCTGGTTTGCGCATCCGGGATCGAATGCCAGAACCAGTAGGCCGACGGGCGGAACGCATGGGTGGGATCGCGAAACAGCGCCCGGCTTTCCGCCTCCGTCATCGCCTCGTTTGCCGGCCGCGTTTCCATCCTCAATGCACCATGGATTTGATGCGGTCTATTGCCTGACCGGTGCCAGCCCACACGTCTTTGCCGGGCGCGAAGCGTGCACGCAGATAGGCCGTCAGATCCTCCATCTGCCCCTTGTCCAACACGTCGCGAAACGCCGGCATCGACATGACTTCCGGTGCTTCGCGACCCGTCGTTTCGGCAAGGATCGCAGGGGCTTCCACGCCGTTCATGAGGACCTGGAGAACATTGTCGGGCACATCGCTGTGCAGGTTGCTGTTGAGCGTCAGCGGCGAAAGGATCGAGTTTCCTTCATGGCAGGAGGCGCAGGCACCTTCGAAAATACGCGCACCCTTCGGCGAAATCCGGGCGGCTTGCTGAGAGGCCGCAACACTTGCCGCGATTGCCGATTGCGTCTGGACATCCGGCGTTTCGGACGCTGGAGAGGTGTTTAACCGAGAAAGATACACAGCCATGGCGCGAATATCGCTGTCCGGCAAGGGCGCCAATGCCGAGACCACATCGGCCATCGGACCTGCGGCGCTGCCGTGATCCGGCGCATGGCCACTGCGAAGATAATCGTAAAACGCGGTCTCCGTCCACGTCACCCGCCCCTTAGCAAATGCGTTGAGCGCCGGCGCCTCCCAGCCATCCGCAAAGCCGCCGGAAAGATGGGCCTTTCCGGTCTTTTCGGCACCCAGCACGTTGCGCTCAGTGTGGCAGGCGGAACAGTGGCCCAGCGTTTCGACAAGGTAGGCGCCGCGATTCCAGACAACATCCTTTGTCTGATCATATTGAAAGGGTGCAGCCTTCAAGAACATGGCATTCCAACCCGCCATCATCGAACGAACACTGTAGGGGAAGGCCAGCTTCGTTTCCGGCGCCTTCTGCGCAACAGGCGCCTGCGTCGTCATGAAAGCATAAAGGGCCTGGAGGTCTGCTTCCTCGGCGCCGGCAAACGACGTGTAGGGATGCGCCGGATAAAGATAACGGCCGTCCCGGCTGATGCCCTGGCGCATGGCGCGCTCGAAAGCCGGGTAGGACCAGTTGCCGATGCCATTTTCCGGGTCCGGCGTGATGTTGGTGGCATAGACCGCACCGAACGGCGTGTCGAACCTGCGTCCCCCGGCAAAGGCCTGGCCGTCGGTGCCGACATGGCAGACATTGCAGGCTCCTGCTGCGGCCGCCAGCCTGCCGCGCTCGATGGTGGCTGCACTGTAGACGTTCGCGTCCGGCCGCTCGACAGGACTGATGGCCGGACGCCATGGAGAAGCCATCGTTGCAAGGCCTGCGGCTGCCGTCAGAATGCCAACGACAGGCAGGCCGACAGTCCACCAGCGGCGCTTACGAACGGGCGAAACAGTCTCGGCGACATTCTTGCCATTGAGGCCGGCCAGGACGCGCTCCGGCGTCAGCGGCAGTTCGCGAAAACGGATACCGGTCGCATCGAACACCGCATTGGCGATGGCAGCCGCACTCGGAACGGAAGCGGACTCGCCAACACCAAGCGGCGGTTCGTCCGGTCGCGGGATCATCAGCACGTCGATATCAGGCACTTCGGGGAAGGTGATGAGCGGATATCCGCCCCATTCCTTGCTCGTCACCGCCGTCGATGAAAAGCCGACCTGTTCCTTCAGCACCCGGCTGGTGGACTGGATGATATTGCCGTGGATCTGGTGGCGCACGCCATCCGGATTGATCATCAGCCCGGAGTCCTGACCGCACGTCACCTTGGTGACGGCGATTTCGCCGGTCTTTTTGTTGACGGCGACATCTGCAACCCAGGCCGCCCAGGCAGCGGCCGTTCCCGGGAATTTTCCGTGTACGTAGACCGCATAGGCAAAGCCCCGACCATAGAGAAGATCGCCTTCGCCGCCCAATGTGCCGGGGCCGGTATGCGGCACCCATTTGGCACGCTCGGCGGTCGCCCGGACAAGATCGATGGCCCGAGGGTCCTGCAGGTAGCGCAGCCGGTATTCGATTGGGTCGACGCCGGCGGCCGAGGCAAGCTCATCGACATAGGATTCATGCGCGAAGGTGTTCGGCATGGCCGATACGCCGCGAAACCACGACGCGCGCGCGATCGGCGGCATGTCGTGCACGGTGACGCGAAGATTGCCATAGGCGTAGGGCGGGATGGCCGTGCGGTCGCCCATCTGCAGGGTATCGGCAACCGGGGCGATCTTGCCCGTCAGAAGCAGCGGCAGCGTCGGCGCGAGGTTGGACGGGTAGCGTGTCTCGAAATCATAGGCCGCGGGGCCACCTTCGAGATCGAGCCCGCCGCGCACGTCGATCACCTGCGCCGCGCCCTTGGGCTCCCAGGCGTGCTCCTGCTCGCGGGTCAGCTGCACCCGCACCGGCTGGCCGACGGCACGCGACAGCAGCGCCGCATCGGCGGTGACGTCGTCGGCGCAGTTGCGGCCGTAGCATCCGGCGGCCTCAAGCCGCTCCACCGTAATGTTCTCTTCCGGCATATCGAGAAGAACCGAAAGGTCCTTGCGCATCGGAAAGGGGTTCTGCGTGCCGGACCACACGGTTAAGCGACCGTCGCGATAATCGGCCACCGCGCAGGAAGGACCGATCGAACCATGCATCTGGTAAGGCCAGACATAGGTGCGGTCCATCGCATTCGCGGCGCCCTCGAGCGCCAGATCGACATTGCCGCAATCGGCCAGCTTGCGGGGTGTCGACGGATTGGCACGCAAAGCTTCTTCGGGAGAATTGAGGTCGGGCAGTTCCGGCGGAAGGCGCCAGACGGCTTTCAGGCTCTTTGCAGCTTCCGCCGCGTTCTCTTCGCGGGTTGCGACGACACCGACGAAATCGCCGATGGCGACGACGGCGACAAGACCCGGAACATGCTCGACGGAACTTTCATCGACCGAGATGAGGCTCGTTCCGATATGCGCGCCGTGATCGAAGCCGGCATAGGGCGGCCGCACCACGCGGCCATGCAGCATGCCCGGCAGGCGAACGTCGTGCACATAGGTCCAGCGGCCGGTTGCCTTGGCCGGAATATCCACCCGCGGTCGCGAGGACCCGACGATCCGGTAGTCCGCCACCGGCTTCAAGGGCGCTTCGGGATCGAGGACCAGTTGAACATTGGCGCCAGTGACAAGATCTCCGAAGGACAGGCTCCTGTTGTCGCCGGTGACCGCGCGGATGATCCCATCCTCGACAACGAGATTTTCCGGCGGGAGCTGGAGCCGCTCGGCCGCCCGGCGCAGCAGATAGTGCCGCGCCGTCGCTGCTGCACGCTGCAGCGGCTTGGCCGTGACCTGGATGGTCTCGCTTGCAATGGTCGCGCCTTGGTTTGGCACGGCGGAGGTGCTGCCCAGCACCATTTCGACATTTTCGAACAGCATGTCGAGTTCTTCGGCGACGATCTGGGCGAGCGATGTGCGGATGCCTGTTCCCAGATCCACGTGACCGTTGAACGCGGTGACGCGACCCTCCGCATCGATGGCGATATAAAGCTCGGCATCCGGAGACGACGCGGAGACGACAGCCAGCATGTCCGATGCAGCGAGATAGCTCGACTTTGGAGAATCGCGGCCGACAGTCATGCTTGTGTCTCCGGAACGACGGAAAGGGTGCTGGCGGACGAAGCGGCCTTCGACAGAACGATGGCCTTGCGCACGGCAGCAAGGATTTCGATATGGGTGCCGCAGCGGCAGAGATTGTGGCGCAGCGCCTCGCGGATATCGGCTTCCTGAGGATCCGGATTGCGGTCCAGCAATGCGACCGCACTGATGATCATCCCATTGAGGCAATATCCGCACTGTGCGCCGGATTCCTCGATGAAGGCCTGCTGCACGGGATGAAGGTGGTCCTCATCACCAAGCCCTTCCAGCGTGGTAATCTCCCGCTTGGCAACCGCCGCGATCGGGATCATGCAGGATCGCACCGCGCGCCCGTCGATCAGAATGCAGCAGGCGCCGCATTCGCCGAGACCGCATCCATATTTCGGGCCGTTGAGCGCGAGATCGTTGCGCAGGATATAGAGCAGGGGGGCCTTGGGGTCGGCCTCGACGACCACATTGCTGCCGTTGACCTTGAGAGAAAATATCGATGGCACGGACATCTTCGTCATCTTTTTGGCCGGAGCCGGAGACACGCACAAGAATTACCGGCGTTACCGGCCTGACATCCGCGGCTGCGCTTGGCGATGAACGACATGAAACTCCCCGCTCGTCCTGCGCCACCGACCCCGGCGCGCCCTCACTTTAATAAGTGTATACGCTTTATATATTTCCTGGCAACGAGAATCTGTGGTCAAATTTCCAGCGAAGTTTCGCCGCATTGCAGCAATTTTAGGCAGACTTCCCGCTGCTTTGCATCCATTTTGCCCTTGCAGTTTAAAGCGTATACGCTTAATATCCAAGTCCTGAAGATTGAGCCATCAAGGTCTTTCACGGAACCGCCAAGGGGAGGCACCCATGCCGAACGAGAACCAGACGATCGCAATCATCGGCGCCGGACTTGGCGGCGCGGCGGCAGGCGCGCTGCTCCAGCACGCGGGCTTCAATGTTCAGGTTTTCGAACAGGCACCGAGTTTCTCGCGCCTGGGTGCGGGCATTCACATGGGTCCGAACGTCCTGAAGATCTTTCAGCGCATCGGCATGGACCAGAAGCTGATCGATATCAGCAGCACGCCGGCCTATTGGTTCAGCCGGAACGGTCTGACAGGAGACTATCTCTCCCGCATACCGCTCGAAGGGTATGGGGCGACCTATTGTACCGTCCATCGCGGCGATCTCTCTGCCTTGCAGATGGACACCATGACCCCCGGCACCGTCCAGTTCAACAAGCGATTGACCCGCCTCGAAGACAATGCTTCGGACGTCTACCTCGAATTCCAGGACGGCACGTCGGCACGGGCGGCGATCGTCATCGGCGCGGACGGCATCAATTCGCGTGTTCGCGAAACGCTGCTTGGGGCGGAAAAGCCGAATTACAGCGGCTGGGTCGGCCACCGTGCAATGATTTCCGCCGAAAAACTCAAGAAGTTCGGTCTCGACTTCGAGGATTGCGTCAAGTGGTGGGGGCCGGACCGCCATATGATGGTCTACTACACGACCAGCAAGCGCGACGAATATTACTACGTGACGGGAGTTCCGCATCCGGCATGGGAATTCGACGGCGCCTTCGTGCAGAGCAGCCGCGAGGAGATGTCGGAGGCGTTCGCCGGCTACCACCCGGTCATACAGGCGCTGATCGAAGCCACCGACGAAGTCACCAAGTGGCCCTTGTTCAACCGCAATCCGCTGCCGCTGTGGAGCGAGGGCCGCATGGTCCTGCTCGGCGATGCCTGCCATCCGATGAAGCCGCATATGGCGCAGGGTGCCGCCATGGCGATCGAGGACGCGGCCATGCTGGCGCGCTGCCTGAAGGAAACTGGAGCAGGCGACCACGCAACCGCCTTCCGTCTCTATGAAGCCAGCCGACGCGACAGGGCCACGCAGGTCCAGACCGTATCGAACGCCAACACGTTCCTGCAAAAGCAGGAGGATCCGTCCTGGGTCTACGGCTACGACGTCTACGCTGAGCCTATCCTCGACAAGAGCGTCGCATGAGCGCGGCCCTCATCCACGGCGGACATGTCTTTGCCAACGGCATTCGCCAACATTATCTGCGCTATGGCGGCAAGGGACTGCCGGTTATTCTCATTCCCGGCATCACCAGCCCGGCGATCACCTGGGGGTTCGTGGCGGAACGGCTCGCCGAGCGCTACGACGTGTTTGTTCTCGACGTCCGCGGACGCGGGCTATCCTCGACCGGTCCGGACCTCGACTATGGTCTCGATACCATGGCCGCCGACGTGACCGGCTTTGCGCAGGCTCTCGGTCTTGCAGCCCCTGCCCTTCTCGGCCACTCCATGGGCGCGCGCATCGCGATGCGCGCGGCGACATCCGGCAACGCCGACTTTTCCCGCCTCGTTCTTGTCGATCCGCCGGTCTCCGGCCCGGGACGCAGGCCCTATCCCAGCAAATTGCCGTGGTATGTCGATTCCATCCGCCTTGCGCTTGCCGGCATCGATGCAGAGGGCATGAAGGCGTTCTGCCCGACATGGAACGAAGACCAGCTCAGGCTTCGCGCCGAATGGCTGCACACCTGTTATGAGCCTGCGATCGTCACCGCCTTCGAGGACTTTCACAAGGATGACATTTTTCCCGATTTCCCGAAGCTGACGCAGCCATCGATGCTGATGGTGGCGGGACGCGGCGGCGTGATCGAGACCGTGGACGAGAATGAAATCCGTGCGCTCAATCCCGCCATCGAGATCACGCGGGTGGCGAATGCCGGCCACATGATCCCTTGGGACGATTTCGACGGCTTCTTCGACGCACTTGGAGACTTTCTCTCCCGTTAGACACCGACGGCGGGCCTTTGGTCCGCCGTTTTTATTGCCGCAGCGACAGCGCTGAATTGCGCGTCCGTCCATTCACCAAAGGAGCCGCCCGTGCAGAAACTCTATCGTATCGGCCAGATCGTGCCGAGTTCCAACACCACGATGGAGACGGAAATCCCGGCGATGCTGACGGCCCGCCAGATGATCCGCCCCGAACGATTCACCTTTCATTCCAGCCGCATGCGCATGAAGAAAGTGGTGAAGGAAGAACTGGCGGCGATGGACGCCGAATCCGATCGTTGCGCCATCGAACTGTCCGATGCCCGCGTCGACGTGCTCGGCTATGCCTGCCTCGTCGCCATCATGGCGATGGGCCTCGGCTACCATCGCCAGTCGGAAAAACGCCTGACCGGCCGCACCCAGGAAAACGGTGCGAACATACCGGTCGTCACCAGCGCCGGCGCGCTGATTGAGGGCCTGAAGGTGATGAAGGCGAAGAAGATCGCCGTCGTCGCGCCCTATATGAAGCCGCTGACCGAACTCGTCGTGAACTATATTCGCGAGGAAGGCTTCGAGGTGATGGATTGGCGGGCGCTTGAAATTCCCGACAACCTGGATGTCGCCCGCCACGACCCGGAAAACCTGCCCGCCATCGTCCAGACGCTCGATCTTTCCGATGTCGATGTCATCGTGCTTTCGGCCTGCGTGCAGATGCCGTCCCTGCCCGTCATCGCCAAGGTCGAGGCCATAACCGGCAAGCCGGTGCTCACCGCTGCCGTGGCGACCACCTATTGCATGCTGAAATCAATGGGACTGGAAGCCGTCGTGCCGGGTGCCGGCGCGCTGCTGTCTGGCGCTTATTGAAACTGAAATTTTTGTCGTTCCCGTCCGCATTGCGGCGGAGGAAAACAAGGAGCGCCCCATGCAGAGTGCTGAAACCAACTATCAGGGCGTTTGGGGTAACCGCATCGGTTTCGGCCAGCGGCCGGCCCTTCTGGTGATCGACTTCCTGAAAGCCTATACGGTGGAAGGTGCGCCGCTCTTTGCGCCCGGTGTCGTCGATGCCGTCGCGCAGACACCGGCGCTCCTGGCTGCCGCGCGCGCCGCAGGCATTCCCGTCATCCACACCCGCATCCTCTATCTCGCCGAAAACTGCGCCGATGGCGGCATGTGGGTGAAGAAGGCCCCGGTCATGAAGGCCATGGTCGAGGGCAACGTGCTTGCCGAATTCTGCGACGGCGTCGAGCCTGAAAAGGGCGAGCTGGTCATCGTCAAGCAATATGCCAGCGCCTTTTTCGGCACCAGCCTCGCCTCTCTGCTGCACACGCAGGGTATCGATACCGTCGTTCTTGCCGGATGCTCGACAAGCGGCTGCATTCGCGCAAGTGCGGTGGATGCCGTCCAGCACGGGTTCCGGACGATCGTCGTGCGTGATTGCGTCGGCGACCGGCACCCCGATCCGCACAATGCCAACCTCTTCGACATCGACAACAAGTATGGCGATGTCGTTTCACGGGAGGAGGCCATCGCCGAAATCGCCAAGATCAAGTCCGACTGTCTGTAACTTTACAAAAACAGCCAAGCCTTCAAGCAAGATAGGGGAACGAGCATGGATCAATTCAGCTTCACCGAAATCTGCCTGCATCAGTTGAAGATGTCGGGCGTCCACGAGGGCGAAAAACTTATCGTCCTTACCCAGGGCAACGAGCGCCTCGATTACGCCGATGCCTTCATGGCGGCGGGTATGCGTCTTGGCGCCAAGATGTATCACATGCGTTTGCCGCCGGTGCCGCCAGCAGGTGCATGGGCGGTCGGCCAGACCGGACTGGCAGCCATGCCGGAAGCGGTCGAGGCACTGAAGGCCGCCGACATGCTGATCGATTGCATCTTCCTGCTCTTCAGCCCGGAACAGATGGCGATCCAGGCCGCCGGAACGCGCATCCTGACCGCCGTCGAACCGCCGGAGATTCTTGCGCGTATGTTGCCGACAAAGGAACTGCGCGAGCGCGTCGAATTTGCCGGAGACCTCTTGTCCAAGGCAAAGGTGATGCGGATCACCTCTGCGCATGGCACAGATGTGACCTACAAGCTCAACACCTATCCGGCCATCACGGAATATGCGTGCACCGACGAGCCGGGCCGCTGGGATCACTGGCCGTCTGGCTTCGTGTTCACAGGTGGTGACGACGATGGCGTCGACGGTACGATCGTTGTTGCTCCGGGTGATATCCTGCTGCCGCAGAACATCTACGTGCGCGATCCGATTTATTACACCATTGAAAATGGTTGGATTACCGACATTCGCGGCGGCCTAGATGCAGAGCTGGTCAAATCCTACATGGACGGTTTCAACGACCCACGCGGGATGGGCATGAGCCATGTCGGCTGGGGTCTTAATCAGAACGCCAAGTGGCATCGCATGGTACCCGGCGAATTTCCGGGTGGCATGGGCATGGAGGCCCGCTCGTTCTACGGCAACGTCATGTTCTCGACCGGCCCGAACAACGAGTTGGGCGGCCCCAACGACACTGCCTGCCATCTCGACATTCCGATGCGCAATTGCTCGCTGTTCCTCGACGACGAGCCGATGGTCCTGAACGGCGATATCGCGGTCAAGGAAATGCAGCACGACTTCGGATAAGACACCGGGCCATTCGGAAACTTGGCGAATATTGTTCGTCGCCTGATTTCCTTTTAAGAGCCTTTGCCGACAGACAACATGGTCCGCTCCCCTTCGGGGGCGGAACTCTTTTCGACAAACTCTGCTTTCGCCCCTATCCTGTCGCACCACGCAGTTGCGGGCTCGCGGCGTACAGGGTTCGTTTTTAAGGATATTCCTGGCAATGACGGACGATGACAAAAGGGATATGCCGCCGGGCAGCTACACCTTCACCCAGCAGGTCGGCCATCTCATGCGCAAGGCCTACCAGAAGCACCTTGCGATCTTCCAGGAAAACGCCAGCGATCCCCATCTGACGTCGGTGCAGTTCGTCACGCTGTGCGCGCTCCGCGACAATGGACCGAGTTCGCAGGCCGAACTCGTCAAATCGACGGCGGTGGATCAGGCAACGATCAGAGGCATCATCGACCGCCTGAAAGCGCGTGGCCTGATTGATATTTCCAAGGATAAACAGGACGGCCGAAAGGTGATCATGCAATTGCTACCGGCTGGGCTAGTGGTTTTGGATGGCATGTACCCAAAGGCGCACCTGATTACGGAACTGACCATGAGAAAGCTCAACTCGGCAGAACGGGTCGCATTGCTCTACCTGTTGCGCAAGGTCTCTGAGGATGACGACGCTTGACGGGGCAGGAATTTGGCGCAAGGAAAAATTTCCGAGGCGATTGGCATGGGGTCCGAACCGTTGCCGCATGTCTGCAGCTGGCGCACATTCAGCGCACATAAAAATCATCCAATGCCGGCTTATTGCAGAAAACATGCAAAGGCTTCGTTTATCGTTCGGCTTACAATATCGGGACTCCGGCGCCGCACAGCGGTATATTAACGGGAATTACAGATGAATTTTAAGGATCAGTTTCTGTCGAACGTTTCGTTAACCCGACGGTCCCTCGTAATGGGGGCTACAGCCGCCTCGGCCGGCATACTGGGGGCGGCGTCCTTCCCCGTTCTGTCCCGGGCTCAGACGTCGGAGCCGAAGCGTGGCGGACATTTGATCCTCGGCCTCGATACGGCATCGAGTTCCGACAGCATCGATCCGGCCTTCTACACAGAATCCTACATGTATACGGTCGGTTTCCAGCTGTTCAATACGCTGGTCGAAATTGGTGAGAGCGGCGAACTCGTTGCCTCGCTGGCCGAATCTTGGGAGCCGACAAAGAGCGACGCCTCCGAATGGCGCTTCAAAATTCGCAAGAGCGTGCAGTTCCACAATGGCAAGGAACTCGACGCCAAGGATGTGATCTACTCGATCAACCACCATCGCGGCGACGACACCAAGTCCGGAGCGAAGGGGCAGCTCAACGCCGTCACCCATATCAGGGAGACAGCACCGATGGAGGTGACCATCACACTGGCTGGCGGTAATGCCGACTTCCCCTACACGCTTTCAGACTATCATCTGGGCATAGGCCCGGATGGCGGAGATTTCACCAAGGGGATTGGCACGGGAGCGTTCAGGCTGGAAAACTTCCAGCCCGGTGTGCGCACGCTGACCACGCGTTTCGAGAGTCATTGGAACAGCACGCGCGGCTTCGTCGATTCCTGCGAAACCCTTGCCATGAACGATGCCACTGCCCGCATCGCAGCCCTGATGAGCGGTAAGGTCCATGTCATCAATCGCATCGATCCGAAGATGGCACAGCGGCTGGGCAAAGTGCCGACACTCAAGCTCTACAGCACGCAGGCCAATACGATGTATTGTTTCCCGATGCGCTGCGACATGGCGCCGTTCGACAATGTCGATGTTCGCAACGCTCTGAAACACGCCATCGACCGCGACCTGATCCTAAAGAATGGCTATAGTGGCTATGGCACGATCGGAAACGATACGCCGATCGCCCCCTGGAACACTTACTATTCGGACGATGTGCCAAAGAACAGCTATGATCCCGACAAGGCCCGGTCTTTGATGAAAAAAGCCAATTTCACCGGCCCGATTGAACTTTCGGTGTCGGACAATGGCTTTCCGGGTTCCGTCGGTGCAGCCCAGTTGTTCCAGGCGTCCGCCACCGCCGCCGGGATCGAACTGGATGTCAAACGCGTTCCCTCGGACGGCTACTGGGACGACACCTGGATGAAAAAAGGCTTCTGCGCATCCAACTGGGCGGTCCGCCCGACGGCCGATGCCATGCTGTCGCTCATCCTTCATTCGAACGCACCTTGGAACGAAACGTTCTGGAAAAACTCCGTCTTCGACCGGAAGCTGGAAGCAGCGCGCTCGGAACTCGATCAGACCAAGCGCAAGGCGCTCTACCACGATCTTCAGGTCATGCTTGCCGGACAAGGCGGCGAACTTATTCCGATCTTCATCGATCAGCAGGTGGCAAGCAGCGACAAGGTCGAAGGCGTCACCAGCGTTCCGGGCGGCGGCGATCTCAGCGGCTACCGGATCGCCGAAAAGGTATGGCTCAACGCCTGATCAAACATGTCGGCACGGGGCATCGCGGATAGTTTACCCCCCTGCCGACATTGGCTTTCACCCGTGCGGAAATCACGAAGATCTCCCTGCTGTCGAAGCCGTAAATTTCTGCACCTGAACGCACTCGTGACTGAGCGACCAAGATGAAGAAAAACGAGATCAGCAGCCATATCGAAGACGCAGCCCGTGCCATTGAAGCTAAACTGATCGCCATCCGCCGCGACATCCATGCCTATCCGGAAACGGGTTTCGACACTGTGCGCACCAGTGCCCTTGTTGCTAGCAATCTGGCTGAAGCCGGGATGGACTACCAGACGAGGATCGGGCGGACCGGCGTTGTCGGCACGATTGACACATGTCGGCCAGGGCCGACACTTCTGCTGCGGGCCGATATGGACGCCCTGCCGATCCACGAGCAGACCGGTCTCGAATTCGCCAGCAGGATTGACGGAAACATGCACGCCTGTGGCCATGATCTCCACACCGCGACACTGATCGGCGTCGGCCTGCTTCTCCAGGAAATGAAGCCGCATCTGAGCGGCAAGATCAAGCTGATGTTCCAACCGGCCGAAGAAACATCCGAGAGCGGCGCACGGGCGATGATCGAAGACGGCGTGCTGGATAGCGTGGATATGGCGCTTGGCTTTCACAACCATCCGGACGAGGAAGTCGGAACTTTCAGTTACGTGTCTGGAATCGTCAACGGTTCCTCTGACGAATTCAACATTGTCGTGCGCGGACGCTCCGGCCATGCGGCGCGTCCGCATATGGCGGCGGACCCCATCGTCGCTGCAGCGACGCTGATCCTCCAGTTGCAGACGATCGTCTCGCGCGAGGTGGATCCGATGCAGCCGGCCGTCCTGACCATAGGCGGCATAGAAGGCGGCAAGGCCGAAAACATCATCCCAGATGCAGTGCGCATCATCGGTACGGTCCGCACGCAGCATAGCCACAATCGCGACCTGATCGAGAATGCCATCCGGCGTCAGTGCGAGGGACTTTCTCTATCGATGAATGTGAGTTGCGAATTCACGATGGTGCGCGGTGTTCCATCGCTGCTCAATGACGAGGCACTGATGGCTAGAACGATGCGGGCGATCACCCGGCATTTTGGCGCAGAGCGTACACAGGCGCGTCCCGCAACTTTGGGTGCGGAGGATTTCGCGCTTATCGGGGAAAGAGTCCCCGTATTCCAGCTCGGCATCGGGGCACGCACACCCGGTCGGGACGACAAATTGCACAATTCCGACTACCAACCAGATGAGCGATGCATCATCAATGGCGTCATTGCCCTGACACTTGCCGCTTGCGATATCCTCACCGGCCAGGAAGACTGACCGATCGAATATCTGCTTGGAGAGAATTGCAGTCAGTTCCCTCCGGTCAGGTGGTCAGGGCCTGACGCAGCCGATGGATATGCGCCGTGCCGATCCCGCAGCAGCCACCGACGAGCGTAGCGCCTGCAGCCACCCAGTCGCAGGCAAAACCCGAATAGCGGTCGCCGGTCAGATCGTCGCGGGTTTCGTGCAATGATTCGTTAGCTGCACCGTCATTCTCGGCCTCGAATGCATTGGCATAGACACCGATTTCCAGATCCGATCCGTGAAGCGCTACAATCGCCGATGCGGTCCTGACGGCATTTGCCATCACCTCCGGCCGGCTGCAGTTGAAAAGGAGTGCCTGCGCACCCGAACCAACCGCCCACCTGGCCGCTTCCTGGACGGTTTCGCCGGAACGCAGCCGCGCCGGTTTTGCATCGTCGTCCAGAGCGTCGGCGAGCGTGAACGAGATCCAGAACGGCTTGCCAGTCCCGCTCGTGGCCACGCGCACCGCCTCGCCTTCGGCAATTAGGCTCAAGGTTTCGCCGAGCCAAACGTCGACGAAGGGCGACAGGTTTTCAATGAATACGCCGAGATAGTCCTGCACGCGCCCTGCGTCGAAAAGCTGAGGCTCATAGGAGCCGAAGATTGGCGGAAGCGAGCCCGCGACATGCACCTCGGAACCGGTCGCTGCATCGGCGGCCTCCCGGGCAAGCTGCCCCGACAGCGCGATCAACGACGCGCCCTGCTCACGGAAGCGATCTTCGCCAATGTGAAACGGCACGAGGGCATAGCTGTTGGTGGTGATCACGTCGGAGCCCGCGTCGATGAACTCTCGATGGACCTGGCGGACGATTTCCGGACTTTTCATGAGCGCGAGCGCTGACCATTCCGGTTGGCGCAGCTCGGCACCGAGCCGCGTGAGTTCGCGGCTCATTCCACCATCGAGTATCTTCACAGTCTTCATTGCAAGCTTCCCTTTTATGTTTCCAACAATGCATATGCGATAGCGAACGGGCGTCGCCACGACGCATGCAGTTTATAAGAACAAGTCCGGCTCGAACGGCACGTCCATCAGTTTCCAAGGGCCTGCGCAAGATCCTCAATCAGGTCTTCCGTCGCTTCGAGACCGATCGAAAGCCGGAAGACGCCATCTCCGGCATAGAACCGATAGGACGCCAGCTGTTCGCTTGCCAGTTCGTAGGTCGAGCGCATCATTTCGGCCGTGTCGAGTAGGACCACGATGCTACGCTGATGCCCAAGCGAGAAGGCGTAGTGAACGACACGCAGCTTTTCGGCCAGCCGCCGCGCTGTCGCCTGCGGATCATCCACCTGGAAGGTGATCATACCTCCGAACAGCGCCATCTGGCGCCGGGCAAGATCATGCTGCGGATGGGTTTCCAGCCCGGGATAGGTGACGGCACGAACGTTAGGATGTGCATCCAGCGCGCGCGCTACCGTCATGGCGGAATCGGAAATGACTTTCATGCGCGGATACAATGTATCGATCCCGCGCATTACGAGCCAGGCATTGTGAGCGGAGATCGTCGCACCGAGATAGACGCCGGCTCGCGCACGGATCCTCGCGATCAGCGCCTTGCTGCCGCAGACCACGCCACCCAGAGCGTCCCCATGACCATTAATAAACTTCGTCAGCGAATGGATGACCAGGTCAATGCCGAAGTCGAGCGGACGGGTCGAGACCGGCGTGGCCAAGGTCGAGTCCACCGAAACCAGCGCGCCGCGTTCGTGCGCCATTCGCGCGACCATGGACAGATCGGTAAGGCGCAGAATCGGGTTGCAGGGTGTCTCGCAATGCACGAGCCGAGTATTGGGCCTGAACGCAGCGGCGATTTCGTCCGGGTTGGACATATTCACCGCCGTCACCTCGATGCCAAAATCCGGAAGTATGCGGCGCGCCAGTTCATTTGCGCCGGCATAGCACACATCGCTGACGATGAGGTGCTCCCCGTTTTTGAGCAGGGTCAGAAATGTCGCTGCAATTGCCCCCATGCCCGTCGCGGCGGCCATGGCTTCTTCGCTGCCTTCAATAGCCGCCATTCGCTGTTCAAGCTGGCGCACGGTCGGATTGGTCCAGCGGGCGTAGAGAAAGGGTAGGTCTGCAAGATCGGCCACCCCCTGGGCAGAGAACGCACCATCTCCCGGAACCAGCAAGTTGTTCACCGACATCGATATGTTGGGCGCGATCGCCCCTGTGCCAGGATCGATCACCAGCCCTGCGTCCAGGGCAAGCGTCTGCCCCCGCATGGAACGCGCCGACGTGATGCCTGAGGATATCTCTGGCAAAGGTTCACCCAACAGCGATCTGGAAGAAGCGGGCGTAGGTGACATGGAAGCCTTTCACGCATCAAGCTGCTGCGACACTTTATGCGCTTCGCTTGCAGCAAGACGGTATTTTCCTCCCCACAGACGCCGAAAACATCCACAGATGACCGATTAGTCGCAGGAAAAATGCATTCTTTTCAGGTTTTCCGCTCCAAGATTGCCGCACCTTTGCTATGCTCAACGAACATATGAAGGGAGCCGGACATTGAGCGAGCCGCTTGACCAATTCGATAGAGATATCCTTGCGATCGTGCAGAAGGATTGCCAGACAAAGGCCGACACGATCGCCGACACTGTCGGACTATCAGCATCCGCGGTACAGCGCCGCCTGAAACGCATGCGTCAAAGCCGTGTCATATTCGGTGAGATCGCTGTCGTTGACCGCAAGGCCGTCGGTAATCCCATGACCTTCATTGCAGGCATGGAGATCGAACGGGAGAACTACGACGCCTTGTCGAAATTCCGTCTCTGGGCAGACCAGCAGCCCCACATTCAGCAGGTCTATTACGTGACCGGCGCCGTCGATATCATCGCGATCATCACAGCGCAGGACGTTTCGCAATATGACGATATTACGGCTCACATCATGTCGGAGAATCCCCAGATAAAGAGGATCCACACCAATGTCGTTCTGAAAGAATTGAAGATCGGCCTGTTCGTTCCGATCTCTTGAGCTGCCTTGCCTGCGCGACGAAGTTGCCGGCAAAAAGGGCGTTACGCGCGACACCAAGCCAATGGCGCAGTGGGTCAGAACCGCGCCGGCAAACCCGGAGCGGTTCACAGTCTGCCCCTTATGGGTTGAGAGATCTGGCCTTGAAGGCAGTCGACACAGAGCAATACGCTGTGGCAAGTCTAGCAGAGAGACTCACCCAAAATGATACGACCGCTTTGTCCAAAAATCGCTGCTTGGCTCAACATCGATTGGACGCAGTTCTACATAGGTAAGCGTTGCCGGAATGAGCAATGAATTTTTCGCCGCTCGAAGAGTGAGGTACTTCGAGCGTCCGAAACTAAGAGATCTCAGGCAGCGTGAACCGCCACGTGGGGCCATGTCTTCTCCAAATAGGCAACCAGATCGCGAATGGTAACCAAAGGAAGTTGGTGCGTTTCGGCGAAGACTAGAAGCTCGGGTACTCGGGCCATCGTCCCGTCGTCATTGGCAACTTCGCAAATGACGCCTGATGCGGACTTGCCTGCGAGACGCGCGAAATCTACCGCGGCCTCCGTGTGCCCAGGCCGGCCGCGAACGCCCGCGGGGTGCGCCCGCAACGGGAAAATATGGCCCGGTCGGGCGAAATCCGTCGAGCGCGAACTGGGGTCCATCAACGCCCGAACCGTCGCGGCCCGATCGGCTGCGGAAATACCAGTGGAGGTTCCGGGTAGGTAATCGACCGAGACCGTGAAGGCCGTTTTGTGCAGCTCGGTGTTCCGCGGCACCATCAGCGGGATGTCAAGTGCGTCTAGCCGCTCCCCTTCCATCGCCACGCAGATTAGCCCGCGAGCGTGTTTCATCATGAACGCGATCGTGGCGGGGGTTATGAAATCCGAGGCGACGATGATGTCGCCTTCGTTTTCCCGGTCCTCGTCGTCTACGACCACGATCATACCGCCGCGCGCCAGTGCCGCGATTGCGTCTTCAATTTTCGAGATTGCCATTTTTCATTGCCTTTCAAGGGTTGCCTATATCGGCGTTATCAATCCCTTGGGCGAACAGGCCTACAGCCGCCCGGTGAGGAGCGTTTGCAAGCATGTCCTCTTCCATCCGGACTGTAACCGTCGGCCCCGGCCTCTCACCGGGTCTGCTGACCTTCCACGTTCATGGAAGCGCTCGCGGGCTCCCGGATCGCTCCGGATACCGCCGGTGGGGATTTTCGCCCCGCCCTGAGAACACACGTAAATAAGGAATTCCTCCGGTAAAATACAAGAGGCCAGATTTGACCGGCCGCGTACCATTACCAGCAGCAGAAGCCGCCATCGACGAGAAGATCGATGCCGGTCACGAAACTCGCAGCGTCCGACAACAGGAAAACAGCGGGACCGACCATCTCGTCAACGTTTGCCATGCGCTGCATCGGCGTCTGTTCCTCGAACAGTTTCGTCTGGTGCACCATTTCGGGACGCGTGTTCATCGGCGTTGCCGTATAGCCGGGGCTGATCGTGTTCACGCGAATACCGCCGCCGACCCATTCCATTGCCATGGATTTCGTCATGTGGATCACGCCGGCCTTGGAGGCGTTGTAGTGGCACTGGCTGAGGCCCCGGTTGACGATGACGCCTGACATGGAGGCGATGTTGACGATCGCCCCCCGCCCGGTCTTCAGCATGGCGCGCGCTTCCGCCTGGCAGGAGAGGAAAACACCCTTCAGGTTGATGTCCATCATCGTCTGGAACTGGTTTTCCTCCATCTCCTCCGCCGGATTGGCGTTGGCGATGCCGGCGGCATTGACGGCAAGCGTCAGCGCCCCGAGTTCCGCCTCGGTGCGGGCAACTGCTTCGTTGAGCGCCGCGCCGCTGGTCACGTCGGCGGCGATCTGGATGCTGCGGCGGCCTGCCCTGGCGATAAAATCGGCGGTCTTCGCCAGCCCATCATCGGTACGGCGGTCGAGCAGCGCGACGTCCGCACCGCACTGCGCCAGCCCCATGGCGATGCGCTGCCCGATGCCGCTGCCTGCCCCCGTCACGAAAGCGATGTTTCGGGAAAGATCGAACAATTTCGGTGCATTCAGAGTGATTTCAGACATGATGAATTATTCCCTGTTCAGATCGTCGCCAGTTCCATGACCGAGACGTCGTTTGCATCCTCGCGGTTCAGGATACCGGCCTGCTTGCCCTGAGCCATGACCATGATGCGGCTGGAGACGCCGAGCACCTCCTCGAGGTCGGAACTGACCACGATGACCGCAACGCCCGCACGGGCCAGATCCATGATGAGATCGTAGATCGAAGAGCGGGCGCCGACGTCGATGCCGCGCGTCGGCTCATCCAGCACCACGACCTGAGGCTTGCGCGCCAGCCACTTGGCAAGCACCACCTTCTGCTGGTTGCCGCCAGAAAGCTCGCCGGCATTTTGCCCGCCACGGCCCTTGACCCCGAACTTCCTGATATAGTCCTCGGCGAACTCATGGATACGACGCGACGAAATCCAACCCTTGCGGGAAATCTCGCCGAGGTTGGCATAACCGATGTTTTCAGCAATCGAGTGTTCAAGCACGACGCCTTGGAGCTTGCGATCTTCGGGCACGAGGACGATGCCGTTGCGGATCGCGTCGATGGGCGAGCGCGGCGTGACGGGTTTACCGTGCAACAGGACCTCGCCGCCGGAAATGGGATCGGCGCCGGTGACGGCGCGCACGAGTTCGGTGCGGCCGGCACCCATGAGGCCGGCGATGCCGAAAACTTCGCCCTTGTGGACCGAAAAGCTGATGTTGCGAAACGCGTTGGACGGCGATGTGAGATTGCGCACCTCCAGCGCCACCTCCGCCGCCGGCGTCGGAAGGGACGGGAACATGCGCTCAAGCGAGCGTCCGACCATCGCTTCGACGATGGTGCGGACCGGAACGTCGCCGCTGTCAAATTCCTGCACCTTGGCGCCATCGCGCATGACGACGATGCGGTCGGCGACCTGGCGGATTTCCTCCAGACGGTGCGAAATATAGATAATGCCCACCCCTTCCGACTTCAGACGTTCGATCTGCTGGAAGAGGAGTTGGGTTTCCTCGCCGCCAAGCGCCGCGGTCGGCTCGTCGAGGATGAGTAGGCGCGCCTTGAGCGTCAGTGCTTTTGCGATCTCGATGAGCTGCTGTTTGCCCGTCGACAGCCCTTCGACAAGACGGTCGGGCGAGATATCGAGACCCAGCCGGTGCAAGCCGCTACGCGCCCGTTCCTCCATCGTCTTGCGGTCGATGCGGCCGGCCCGCATCGGATAGCGTCCAACGAAGACATTTTCCGCGATCGAGAGCTTCGGGAGCAGCTTTAGTTCCTGATGGATCATGCCGACCCCCTCGTCCATCGCGGCGCGGGGATTGGCAGGGGCGTAGGTCTTGCCGAGCCAGGTCATGTCCCCTGCGGAGGGCTGCACGGTGCCGGAGATGATGTTCGACAGGGTCGATTTTCCGGCACCGTTTTCACCAAGCAGCGCCACGACCTCTCCCGGATAGATGTTGAGATCGACACCGTGGAGAACCTTGATCGGCCCGTAGGACTTCTGAATTCCTCGGAGCGACAGGATGGGAGAGTGGGTCGTCATGGCGCTGCTGCCTTTCGATTATGGAGCCGGATTACGGATGGCTCTTCACAAATTCCGGCGCATTCTCGCAAGTTGTCAGCACGGCATTCGGCGTCTGGCGCTCTTCGACCTTCTGGCCGGCGGCGACAGCGAGCGCGGATTCGACTGCAAGGACGCCCATCTTCTGCGTGCTCTGCGTCGCGGTTACGATGAACGGCCCCTTGCACTTGGCGAGATATTCGAGTGCCGAGACGTCGCCGTCATAGCCGCCGATGATCACCTTGTCCGAGAGGTTGGCGACGTCGATTGCCTTGGCTGCACCCATGGCGAGACCGTCTGCCTGGCCGAAGATAATCGTAATGTCCGGATTGGCCTGCAGCATGTTCTGCGCGATCGAGAAGCCCTCGTCCGCCGACCACATGTTGCTCCACTGCTGATCGACGAGTTCGACGCCCTTGTTCTCGTCGATGGCACGCTTGCAGCCGGTGAAGCGGTCCACTTCCGGCGTGGTGCCCTTCTGGCCGTGGATGATCGCCATCTTGCCCTTGCCGCCAGCCTTCTCGATGAGGTGCTTGCAGACGGCATAGGCGGATTCGACGCTCTCGCCGGCGATGAAGGTGTCGCCCGGCGCGCCTTCCGGAACGCGGTCGACGTTGATCACCGGAATGCCGGCTTCGCGGGCAAGGCGGGTCGGCACGGCGGCGGCAGCGGCGCCAGCCGGGATATAGATGAACGCGTTGATGTCCTGCGTCATCAGGTCCTGCACCTGGCTAACCTGCGTATTGGTGTCGTTCTTCGCGTCAACGACGACGACCTCGATGCCTTTTTCCTTCGCGTACTTTTCGACGCCGAGCTTGATCTGGTTGAAAAAGTCGGCCTGGAGGTTCGGAACGGCAAGGCCGATCTTCTTGATCTCTGCGGCCGACGCGCCGAACGGGGTTGCAAAGACCGCGGCCACAGTTGCCGCCATCAGCAGTTTGGACAGTTTCATGGTTTCTCCTCCGAGTTTCCCAGTGGCGCCCTGCGCTGGCAGGAGGGCCACCTCCCTTTTGCCGGCCCGCACCATTGCTGACCGTATTCAGCACCCCGCCGTCCGTTGCAGCGAGGTGAAAAACGCTACTTGCGCTTGCGATAGGTTTCGGCCGTGACCGCGAGCAAGATGACGGCGCCGATGATGACCTGCTGCATGAACGGAGAGACACTGAGCAGGTTAAGCCCGTTGCGCAGAACCCCGATGATCAGCACGCCGATAATGGTGCCGCCGATGCCGCCGGTGCCGCCTGACAGCGACGTGCCACCGATGACGACCGCCGCGATGGCGTCGAGTTCATAGGAGACGCCCGATGATGGCTGGACCGAGTCGAGACGGGCCGCGAGCACCATGCCGGAAAGGCCGGCGAGGAAGCTGCACACGACGTAGACGAGAACGGTCGCTTGCTGGACATTGATGCCGGCAAGCCGCGCAACTTCAGCATTGCCGCCTATGGCGTAGAGCACGCGCCCACCGTGACGGTAGCGCTGGTAGAGCAGGCCGACAATGAACACCAGCAGCATCACGGCGACCGTCAGCGTCAGGAAGCCACCGAAGCGCACGATCGCCATCATGTTGAACCAGGCGGGGAAGCCGATGATCTGCTGACCGTCCGTGATCATGTTAGCGATGCCTCGGGTAATCGACATCATGGCGAGCGTCGCGATGAAGGCCGGCACGTTGAAGCGCGTGATCAGTAGGCCGGCGATCAGGCCGTTCAGCGATGCCGCAATCAAGGCCAGCGGAATAGCGATGCCCATCGGCACGCCGAGCACAACGTTGAGGTAACCGAGAACCATCATCGCCAGCGCCATGACCGAACCGACGGCAAGATCGATGCCGCCGATCAGGATGACCATCGTCATGCCCACGGCCATGACGCCCAGCACCGTGATTTGGTCGAGCACGTTGAGGAAGTTTCGCACAGACAGAAACTTGTCCGTCGCGAAGGTTAGGAAAAGGCACAGAACGATAAGGCCGATCAGCGGCCCGGTGGCTCCCCGCAACGACGGGAGTAACCCGCCCACGACGCCTTGTTTTTCCTTCGCTGCAACCAGCATGAACGCTCCTCCGGTCAGCCAGCCACCTCAAACGGGCAGCATGCATAAATATTCATTACTGTCTGTAAATTCGTATACGATCGGTCTGGGGTGTGTCAATACGACCAGGCTCAGTAATTTTTACGCATCTAGCGCCATTTCCGCTTGACTTGCCCAATCTCCATGCAAGTATATAGGGCACTGTATATTTATTCCCTCTGGAGGTTTCATGCAGCCGAACGATCTCGACCGCATCGCTCGACAGATCCGCCTTCGCGATCTGCAAGCGGTTTTCGAAGCCGGCGCCGGCCATATTGGCGGGGAAATGTCCGCTATCGACATTCTGACGGCGCTCTATTTCCGTGTGCTGCGCATCTGGCCCGACCAACCGAAGAATCCGGATCGTGACCGTTTCGTGCTCTCAAAGGGGCATGTGGCGCTGGCGCTTTATGTGACGCTTGCCAAGCGCGGCTTCATTCCGGAAGACGAGGTCGCCACGTTCCTGAAACCGTATTCGCGCCTGAACGGCCACCCGAACTGCAACAAAGTTCCGGGCGTCGAGACCAATACCGGCCCGCTTGGCCATGGCCTGCCGGTCGCGGTCGGCATGGCGAAGGCCGCCAAGCTGACAGGGGCGACGTACCGCACCTATGTTCTGACCGGTGACGGCGAAATGCAGGAAGGATCGAACTGGGAGGCTATCGCGGCTGCCGCGCAGTTCGGCCTCGACAACCTGACGCTCATCATTGACCACAACCGGTTCCAGCAAGGCGCATCGCTGAAGGACACCAACAATCTCGCCCCCTTCCCGTCCAAGCTTGCAGCCTTCGGCTGGGATGTCAGCGAAATCAACGGCAATGCCATGGACGAAATCGTTCCGGCGCTGGAGAAGCGCGGCGATCGTCCGCATTGCATTGTCGCCCATACCAACAAGGGCCACGGCATCTCCTTCATGCAGGACAAGGTCGACTGGCACCACAAGGTGCCGAATGCTGAACAGTACAAGATTGCCGTGGCTGAGCTGTCGGAGGCCCTGTGATGAATGCCCTGACACCTTCTCCCAACCTGCACGACTGCCGCGATGCCTTCGTCTCCACGCTGGAACAACTCGGCGCAGACAACCCCAGGATCGTGGCCGTCTGTAACGACTCGGTCGGCTCATCCAAGCTCGGCGGCTTCAAATCGAAGTGGCCCGAGCGGCTGGTCAATGTCGGCATCGCCGAACAGAACATGGTGGGTGTTGGCGCCGGCCTTGCCAATGGCGGGCTCTTGCCCTTCGTCTGTGGCGCCGCTTGCTTCCTGACCGGCCGGTCGCTGGAGCAGATCAAAGCCGACATCGCTTATTCCAACGCCAATGTGAAGCTCATCGGCATTTCCTCCGGCATGGCGTATGGCGAACTCGGACCCACTCACCATTCCATCGAAGACTTTGCCTGGCTGCGCGTGCTGCCGAACCTCCCCGTCGTAGCACCCTGCGATTCGATCGAAACGGCCGCGGCCGTGGAATGGGCCGCCCACTATGACGGACCGGTCTTCCTGCGCCTATCTCGTGTGGGCGTTCCGGACCTGCTGCCGGCCGGGCACAAATTCGAGCTGGGCAAGGCGAATCTGCTGCGGGATGGCGATGCCATCACCCTCATCGCCAATGGCACGGTAACGCACCGTATTGTGAAGGCGGCCGAGCTTCTCTGCGAGCAGGGGATTGAGGCGCGCGTGCTGAACATGGCGACGGTCCGCCCGATCGATGTGGAGGCGGTGGTGGCTGCTGCGCGCGAAACCGGCGCCATCCTAACGGCGGAAGAGCACTCCACCATCGGCGGCCTTGGCTCAGCCATCGCCGAGTTCGTCGTGGCCGAAGCGCCAGTGCCGATGAAGATTCTCGGCGTTCCCGGCATCTTCGCCCCTACCGGCTCGGCAGAGTTCCTGCTCGACGAATTCGGCATGTCACCCGCCGCCATCGCGGAGGCGGCCATCGCTCTGATTGCACGGAAGTCTTCACGCGCATGATAGCGCGGGTTTAGATGACGTGCCGGGCGCGGCAAATCCTCCCTTTCGCCGCGCCCCCAATTCCCGTCTGCCGGAGCTGCCATGACGATCGCCATTCTCGCCATAGATCAGGGCACCACGAATTCCAAGGCCGTGCTTGTTTCGACGACCGGGGACATCCTGTCGCGCGGCGTGTCTCCCGTCGGCATCGAACACCCGCAGCCTGGCTGGGTCGAACAGAGCCCGTTGCGCATCTGGGAATCGGTCCAGGAGGCGATTGCCGCCTGCCTGCGAGCGGGACCTGCGGTCGACATTCTTGGCGTCGCGATCTCCAACCAGCGCGAATCCGTCACCGTCTGGGATGCCGCCACCGGCAAGCCGCTCGGCCCCGTGGTCAGCTGGCAATGCCGCCGCAGCGCGCCGGCATGCGCCGCACTCGTCGCGGAGGGCCATGCGGCGCGCGTCCAGGCGCTCACCGGCCTTCCGATCGACCCGATGTTCCCTGGCCCCAAGATGAAGTGGCTGCTCGACCGCGTGGCAGCGAGACAAACGGTCCGGCTGGGCACGATCGACGCCTGGCTGATCCATTGCTTCACGGGCGGCGCGGTCCATGCCTGCGACGCGGCCAACGCCGCTCGCAGCCAGCTTTACGATCTCAACCGGCAAGTCTGGAGCGACGAACTCTGCGACCTTTTCGGCGTGCCGCAATCCGCCCTGCCAGAGGTGCGCGACAGCGCCTCAAACTTCGGCACGACGAAAAACGTGCCGGGCCTCAGGGACGGTATCCCGATCGCCTCTGCCATTGGCGACAGCCATGCCGCGCTCTTCGGTCACGGCGCCTTCAATCCCGGCGATGGCAAGGTAACCTTCGGCACCGGCTCGTCGATCATGACGACCCTGCCCCGCTTCATCGCGCCTGAGCATGGCATCACCACGACGATCGCCTGGTCGATCGATGGCAAGCCGACCTATGCCTTCGAAGGCAATATCCTCGTGTCGGCCGCGGCGCTGCCCTGGATGGTCGAGATACTTGGCCTGTCCGATGTGCAAGCGTTGACTGATCTGGCGGCAACGGCCGATCCTGGGGGGCCGGGCTTTGTACCAGCCTTCGTCGGCCTCGGCGCTCCCTACTGGCAGGCCGACGCGCAGGCGCTATTCTCCGGCATCACCTTCAACACGACGCGCGCCCAGATGGCCCGCGCGGTAACGGATTCGATGGCCTTCCAGGTTCACGACGTCTTCAAGGCGATGTCGGCGCAATCGCCAACGCCGCTCGGCCGTCTCTTTGCGGATGGCGGGCCGAGCAAGAACACCTTCCTGATGCAGTGCGTCGCCGATACACTCAACCACGCCATCACTCAGTGCGACGCTTCCGAGGCCTCCGCCCTTGGCGCGGCTTATCTCGCCGGGCTTTCGCTGGGTGTGTGGCCCGATCTTGCCGCCATCGCCGCCTTGCCGCGCGCCGGTAGTCCCATCACGCCGCGTGCTTCCGACGCCACGGAACGGCTACTGGTTTGGCAGGACGCAATCTACCGCTCGACCGTTTCGGGTCCTTCAACTATGAGTGAATAAAAATTCACCAATGGAGAATCCCATGGGACGGCTCAACGAGCTGCGACTGATCGCCCGCATCGCCCAGATGTACCATATCGAAGGCACGCGGCAGGCCGAAATCGCCGAGATCATGCACATGTCGCAGGCCACCGTTTCGCGCATGCTGAAGCGGGCAGAGCAGGAAGATATCGTACGCACGACGGTCATTCCTCCGGCTGGCACCTTCGCCGACCTCGAAACAGCGCTGCGCGAGCGTTACCGCCTCACCGAAGCCATCGTCATCGATTGTTCCGAGGATCGCGACGGCGCAATCATGGCGCGCATCGGCGAGGCCGCCGCCCATTTCCTCGAGGTCACCCTGCAGCAGGACGAGATCGTCGGCGTATCAAGCTGGAGCCAGACCATCCTGCGCATGGTGGACAACATCCATCCGCTCAAGAATGCCAAGGCCAAGTACATCGTGCAGATCCTCGGCGGCATGGGCGATGCATCGGTGCAGACCCATGCCACACAGTTGACGGCACGTCTTGCGCGGCTTACCGGCGGCGAGCCGCGGCTGCTCCTTGTCCAGGGCATTACCTCGTCGCGCGAGGCAAAACTGGTCATGCTGTCCGACCCGGTCGTGCGCGAGACGATGGACCTGTTTGGCCGCCTCAGCCTTGCGATTGTCGGTATCGGCGCGGTGGAGCCGTCCGAGCTCCTCGCCCGTTCCGGCAACACTTTTTCCCGCCAGGAAATGGCGGTGCTTCACGAGGCCGGCGCCGTCGGCGAGATTTCCTACCGGTTCTACGACAAGGATGGAAAACCGGTTGAAACTCCGCTGAATGAACGCGTTATCGGCATCTCGCTGGAGGACCTGCGCAAGACCGACCGCGTCATGGCGCTCGCGGGCGGAGAAGCGAAAACCCAGGCCATTGCCGGCGCCCTGAATCTGGGCGTCATCGATGTGCTTGTCACCGACAAGTTCACAGCAGCTCGGCTCACGGCCTGATCTCCCTCGAGATCAGCCTTCGGCCTGCTGCGCATTATGGAGGAAAGACCATGAGACGTTTCGCAGGCCAGACGGTTTTCGTCACCGGGGGCAACAAGGGCATCGGGCGCGGCATCGCCAAGCGCTTTGCCGAGGAGGGGGCAAAAGTCGCTATCGCTGCGATCGAGAACGATACGGCCGCAGCAGCTGGGGCGCTCGCTGAGGAAACCGGCTCATCGGTGATCGGCCTCGCGCTGGACGTGACCGATGCAAAGGCTGTGCAGGAAGCCTATGGCGAGGCCGAGGCGAAACTTGGCGCCATTTCCGTCTCCGTGCAGAATGCCGGTGTGATCACCATTGCCAAGGTGCAGGACCTCACCGAGCGCGAATGGGACCTCAACCTCGACGTCAACACCAAGGGCGTTTTCCTCTGCTGCCAGGAGGCGATCCGCCGCTTCCGCGCCAGCGGCACCAAGGGCCGCCTCGTCAACACCGCCTCCGGCCAGGCCCGCCAAGGCTTCATCTACACGCCTCACTATGCCGCCTCGAAATTCGGCGTCGTTGGCCTGACGCAAAGCCTTGCGAAGGAACTCGCGCGCGAGGGTATCACCGCCAACGCCATCTGCCCCGGCATCATCCACACCGAGATGTGGGACTATAACGACCGCGTCTGGGGCCAGATGCTCGGCGACTATGGGCCGGGCGAGCTGATGGCCGAATGGGTCGACGGCATCCCAATGGGCCGCGCCGGAACGCCTGCCGAAGTCGCAGCACTCGTCACCTTCCTGGCGTCACAGGACGCCGCTTATATCACCGGTCAGACGATCAATGTGGACGGCGGGTTGATCATGTCCTGAGGATGCGAGAACCTCCTTGCTGATCGATTGGCGCGCGACCTTTGCATCGTTTGCTAGCCATCGACGTGCTTGAAATGATGCGTTCGGCTCGTCACAGAAAACTCGACTGGAACAAAACCGACGAATAGTCGGCATGCGTGCGCCCCGCTTCCAGGTCCGCTTTGTCGAGCTCGTCGACAAAGATACCGTCCTTCATGACCAGAACACGATCGCACATATGGGCGATGACTGAGAGGTCATGGCTGACCAAAACGTAAGTCAGCCCCTTTTGTTCGCGCAGATCGCTCAGGAGATTGAGCACTTCGGCCTGAACGGAAACGTCGAGTGCGGAAGTAGGCTCGTCGAGCAAGAGGATTTTCGGCTCAAGCATAAGAGCGCGCGCAATGGCGACACGCTGGCGCTGGCCACCGGACAGTTCATGCGGAAAGCGCTGGGCGAAGCTGACGGGCAACCCGACCCGTTCCAGCGCCTGAGGAACACGATCCCAACCAGTCCCCTTTTTCATCGCCCGCAACGGTTCGGCCAACACACGCTCAATGCGGTGGCGGGGATGGATCGAACCATAGGGATCCTGGAACACCATCTGGGCCAGCAGCAACTGTTCGATGGTCCGGTTCTTATCGACCGTCTGGCCAGCCAGGCTGATGCGTCCTGTCCAATGACGATCCAAACCAGCCAGCGAGCGCAACACGGTGGATTTTCCACAGCCGGATTCACCGACGATCCCGAGACTTTCGCCCTTTGTGACAGTAAAGGACACCGACTTGACGACCTGCTTGAGATTGTTGCCCTTGCCGAAAGCGACCTGCAACTTTTCAACTTCGATCACGATCTTACCTCCACAGCGTCGATCGACTTTCGATCCAGTACCTGAAGTCTTCTGACGGGATGACGGGGATCGGGCATCGCGGCGATAAGGCCCCTGGTATAGGGGTGCTTCGCATCCTCCAGCTTGACGAGGCTCTCCACCACCCGGCCTTTGTACATCACGAGGATACGCTGGCAGAACGCCGCGACCATTCGGATGTCATGGCTTATGAGGATCAGGCCGGAGTTGTTTTCAGTCACGAGTTCGTCCAGCAGTTTGAGGACATCGCCGCGCACGCTGACATCGAGAGCCGATGTCGGCTCATCAGCGATGACAAGACGAGGCTTGGCAAGCAGCATCATTGCGATCATGACGCGCTGGCCCATCCCGCCGGAGATCTGATGTGGATAGAGGCGCATCGTCCGCTCCACATCGGCGATGCGCACACGCTCCAGCATTCTGGCTGCAGCCTTGTAGGCTTCGCCTCTACCTAGGCCGAGGTGGAGCCTGGCGGCTTCAGCCACTTGGCTGCCGATTGAGAGCACCGGGTTTAACGAGTAGCGGGGATCCTGCATGATCAGCGCCATCTCGTTGCCGCGCAGTTTCCGCATCTGTTTTTCGGAGGCCTTGCCAAGCGATGTGCCTGCGAAATCCAGAACCTCCGCCTCGATCTTCGCCGAACTGGGCAAGAGCTTCATGATGGCGCGGCCCAAGGTGGATTTGCCCGAACCGGACTCCCCGACTATGCCGAGCCGCTCTGCGCCCAATGTGAATGTCACGCCGTCGACGGCTTTGAGCGTGCTTCGCGCAAAACTCACGTTCAGGTTCCTGACAGTCAGGATGCTGGTGCTATCAGGAACGGGCATGGCGCGGATCCAGAAGGTCGCGGAGGGCATCGCCCACCAGGTTGAAAGCAAGGCTGGTCAGGAGGATCGCGATCCCCGGCATCACGGCTACCCACCAGTTATCGATCATGAACTTCCGTCCGCTTGAGATCATGGCTCCCCATTCCGGCGCCGGAGGCTGGGCGCCGAGGCCGAGGAAACCGAGCGCGGCGGCTGTGAGAATGATACCGGCCATATTCATGGTCAGCCGGACAACGACCGAAGGAATGCACATCGGCGAAATGTACAGGAACAGCAGACGCAGCGGAGACGCCCCGTAGAGACGGGCCGCGGCGACATAATCGGTATTGCGGACAATGAGCGCTTCGGCGCGCGCCAGCCGGGCGATCGGCGGCCAGCCCGTCAGTGAAATCGCAATGATCGCCGTTCCCAAGCCCGCCCCGAGGGCGGCGGCGAACGCCAGCGCGAGAATGAGCGAGGGAAAGGACAGGACGATATCGGTCGCTCTCATCAAGATGGCGTCCGTCCTGCCGCCAACAAAGCCGGCGACCACCCCGATAATCAGGCCGACAGGTCCCACGATAACGGTGACGGCAAGCACGGTTTGAATGGTGATCCTTGCGCCGTGGATAAGGCGGGAGAGAATATCGCGGCCAAATTCGTCCGTGCCCGCCAGATGGGCCCAGCTTGGCGGCTGAAGCGCCTGCGGCAGGTTCTGAGTGATGGGACTATAGGGGGCGATTAGAGGCGCAAATATCGCCACGAGGACCAGGATCGCAAGCACGGCAAACCCGAGCATGCCCAAAGGTTCCCGTGTCAGCTTGTCGATGCTTTTCTGAAGCGACCTGTAGGCACGGCCAGCGCTCTGATGCAGCGCATTCCGTTGGTCAATCGTCTTCGCTTCGGTCATGCGGTGGCCTCGCGGGTACGGGGATCGAGAAACAGATAAGCCAGATCAGCCAGAAAGTTGAGCACCATGAAAATCAGCCCGATGATCAGCGTCCCGGCAACCACGGCATTCATGTCGCCGATCATCAGGGCATTGGTCATGTATTGGCCGATACCCGGCCAGGAGAACACGATCTCCGTCACCACGGCACCTTCAAGCAGGCTGCCATAGGAAATCGCAAGGACAGTGATCAGCTGAACAGCGATATTGGGAAGAATGTGCCCGATGACGATACGGCTGGTGGAGGCACCTTTCGCACGGGCGGCGATGACATAGTCTTGGTTTAGCTGCTCGAGCGTGAAGCTGCGCGTCATGCGCGTGATGTACGCCATTGCCGAATAGGCCAGGATGCAGGCTGGCAGGATGATGTGATTGACCGCACTCCAGAACACTTCCGTATCGCCGGCCAGCAGGCTGTCTATCAGCAGCAATCCGGTTTTTGGCTCGACAAGGCCTTCGAGATAGGTCTCGACCCGCCCCGGTCCTCCGACCCAGGAGAGGCCGGCATAAAAGATGACGAGACCAACAATGCCGAACCAGAAAACCGGTATGGAATGCCCGACAAGCGAGACCACGCGGGCGATCTGGTCGATCAGGGTGTCGCGAAAGATAGCCGCCGCCATGCCCAAAGGCACCCCGACGACGGTCGAGATGATGATCGCGAGCGTGGCGAGTTCCAGCGTGGCCGGAAAGGCCGACGCCAGATCCTGTGTCACGGGATTTCCAGTCAGAACCGCCGTGCCTAGATCCCCATGCAACAGCGCGTTCACATACAGGAAGAACTGCTGATAGAGCGGCAGATCGAGGCCAAGCCTTTGCCGCATGGCCTCGAATGCGGCGGGGTCGGCGAGTTCGCCGACGATTGCGCCAACAGGATCCGCCGGCAAAACGCGACCGATCACGAAGGTGACTGTCAGGAGCACAAACAGGCTGACGAGCAGTTGGACCGCTCGTTTGCCGAGCTCTTTCAGATTAAACTCTTGCATGATCGGCCACTCGACTTACTGCACGTCTGACTTGGTGACTTTGTTCAGCCGTGACATGCCCATGGGATGGCCGCTGTAGCCGTCGACACGCGTGCTGAGCGCAATCGGCTCGAAACGTTCGAACATCGGCAGGACGGCAGGACTTGCCGCGACGAACTTCTCCTGGATTTCCTTGATCAATTCCTGCCGCCGCGCATCATCCCGTTCAGCGTTGGCCTCATCGCGCAGTTTGCTGATTTCCGGAATGTCCCAAGCGGAGCGCCAGACGAAATTGCCGGCATTTTTCGCCTCTGCCGAGTTGTCCGGATTGTAGGCGAAATTATCCAGCGCGCCGAGGGCGGTCGGCATGTAGGCGGATGTTTGCGGGATAAGAAGATCAAAATCCCGCGCCCGATGCGCAGCGACGATATCCGCACCGTTGCCCTGCTGGATCGTCACCCGGATGCCAACTTCGGCCAGGTTGGCCTGAATAGCCGTTGCCATATCGACCCTGGGAGCCTGCGAAACGACCTTGAGCGTCAGATCGAACCCGTTGGGATAGCCTGCCTCCGCAAGCATCTTTTTCGCTTCTTCAGGGTGAAAACCCCAGTCCGGGTTCTTGATGGCGCCCGCCCAGTCGGCAGGGACGGGTACGTTGCGAACCTGGCCATAGGCACCGACGATCGTTTTCTCGATGCCGGCATAGTCGATGCTGTTGGCGATTGCCTTGCGGACCAGGGGCTTGGCAAGCTCTTCACGGCCGGCGTTCATGGACAAAACGTAAAATCCGCCCGTCTGAACCCGATCGAGGGCGAATCCGTCCTTGTTCTGGAAGTAACCGATGTCGGACGCGCTGAGCGCATTGGCGATATCAATGTCTCCGCGCTCCAGCATGAGCCGGGCAGCCTGGCTCTCTGGAACATGGCGCATAATCACACGGCGCAGAGTGGGGACACCTTCCCAATGATCCTTGTTAGCCTCCAGCATCACGAGGTCGTTGGGCGTCCAGCGCCGCAGCGTGAACGGCCCGGATCCGGCGGTGTTGGTCCGCAGCCACTCATTTCCATAGTCGCCATTGTTGACGTGCTTTAACACTTCGACGCTATCGACGACGCTGGCGACGCCCATCGACATCCGGTACAGCAGGGCTTCGGGAACGACCGACTTCGGAACCGCCATCCGGAATGTCCGCTCATCGATCGCCGAGACCATGCTTTCGATGTTGTCCTTGGTATAGCCGGCGGTCTTGAAGTTCGCAGCGGAAGCCTGATCAAGTTTCATCAGGCGCACCAGCGAGAAAACCACGTCAATCGCGGTCACGGGGTTTCCCGAGGCAAATTTGGCTTCGCGCAGATGAAAGGTGATCGAGTCGTCGGCGATATCCCATTTTTCCGCAAGCTGCGGTGCGATGGCATTACCATTTTGATTGTCGGTATAGACCAGACGATCATAGGTGTTCGTCAGAATCTCGACTGTCTTTGCATCGACACCCTGTTGCGGGTCCAGCGACAGGACTTGCACGAGCGACGTGCCGATAACCAGCTGGTCATCTGGCGTCGCCGCGAGCGCCATCGGCACATGCGTTGCAAGCAGCGAAACGGCCAGCGCTAGGCCGGTGGGCTTCCAAAAAGATTTCATAATTCCTCCACTTCTGATACTTCTAACGTTAACGCATCATTCGTATCTCATCATATGACTTACGTTAAGTGACGGACGCTTGCAAGCCCGTTAAGCTCACAGTGAAACCAAATGCCGGGGAAGAAAGAATGAACAATGATGGCAAAGTGGAGATCCATCGTCGGCAGCGACTGGCGCAGGTAGTGATTGACACCCTGCGCGACCGCATCCTGACGGGCGACCTGACGGAGGGTGACCAGCTGCCAACAGAGGGTCAGCTCGAAACCGAGTTTGGCGTGAGCAGAACTGTGGTGCGCGAGGCGATCGCCGAGCTCAGGGCGGGCGGACTGGTAACGCCGCTGCAGGGCAAGGGCGTCTTCGTGGCAAAGCAACAGCCTGGCCACCAGCACGCAAGCCTTACCCCAAGGGAAATCAAAAACATCCCGGAAACCCTTGAACTGCTGGAGTTTCGGATTGCGGTGGAAGTGGAGGCCGCGGCGATTTCGGCCTATCGGCGCTCACCGCATCAGGAAGAATCCATTCGTGCCGCCAATCAGCAAATGATCGCGGATATCAAGGCCGGCAACCCTACGGTCGATGCTGATTTCGCCTTCCATCTCGCCATCGCCCAGTCCACGGACAACCGCTATTACATCGAAGCAATCTCCCGCTTCGGGGTGCGCTCGATCCCACGCAGCCAGTTTCCGACATTGCCCGATACCAGCAATATCGATTATCTGATGAGCATTGCAGCAGAACACGACCGGATCATCGAGGCGATCACTGACCAAGATCCAGATGCTGCGCGCGTCGCCATGCGCGACCATCTCGTCAATAGCCAGAAGCGATATCGTCGTCTCGCACGATAACATCTCGACAGTCGCCAAAATTCATATTATGTCATACCTCATCAAGCACAGAGGTATGACATGCATGTAGGTACACAACTCGCCGCGCGCGACGACGACGATTATCGGGTCTGGGCTCAACTCGGCATAAAGCACATCTGTGCCGACCCCGAAGGCAGGCCCGGCACGTGGGCGCTTGACGATCTCGATCGTCTTCGAGAGAAGGTCGAGAGCTTCGGCCTGACGCTCGACATGATTCAGCTGCCGCTTCCGTCCAGCCCAATCGAAACGGCCACCTACCCCGATATTCTGCTTGCAGGACCGGAGCGCGACCGTCAACTCGATGAGCTATGCAACCTGATCGAAAACCTGGCCACGGCCGGCATCCCGGCAGCCAAGTACAACCTCAATCTGATCGGCATTCCCCGCACGCCGGACGAGCCGGGCCGCGGCGGTTCGCTGAACGCCTCGTTTCGCTGGGACAAGATCGACCAGTCCGCCGCCCCCGGCCTGGCCGGGGTGCTGTCAGAAGAAGAGAACTGGGAGCGCATCGACTATTTCCTCGCGCGTGTGGTGCCGGTCGCGGAAGCGAGCAAAGTCCGGCTCGCCTGCCATCCGCATGACCCCTATACGCCGCCGGGTTACAAAGGCGTGACCCGCGTGCTCGGCACGGTCGAAGGCCTCAAGAAGTTCGTCACGATGCACGAGAGCCCCTACCATGGCCTCAACTTCTGCCAGGGTACCATCGGCGAGATGCTCGACAATCCGCGCGAGGAAATCGAGGACGTCATCCGCTGGTTCGGCAGCCGGAAAAAGATCTTCAACCTTCATTTTCGCAACATTCGCGGCAGGAAGCTCTCCTTCATGGAAACCTTCCCGGACGAGGGCGACATGGACATGGCCCGTTCGCTCAAGGTCTACCGGGACGTGGGCTACGAATACATGATCATGCCAGACCATGTGCCCGCGATCGGCGGTCGCGATCCGCAAGGCGTCGCCTTCGCCTTTTGCTACGGCTACACGGCCGCCCTCCTTCAGGCGCTTGACGCCTACTGAGCCGTTTTCCGGTTCGTCTTCTCTCCTGCCCTTTCAAAAGGACCTCTTTTCATGACTCCCAACGAACTCAAGACGGCGCTCGGCAGCGGCCTGCTCTCTTTCCCGGTCACCACGTTCAAGCCGGATCTCAGCATCGATGAGGAAGCCTATCGTGCCCATATCGACTGGCTCGACGGATTTGGCGCGGCCGTGCTGTTCGCACCCGGGGGCACCGGCGAGCTTTTCTCGCTGACGCCAGCAGAGGTGGCTTCCGTCACCAAGATGGCCAAGACCACGGCCGGCAGGACGCCGATCCTCGGAGGCGCCGCCTATGGCACCGCCATGGCCGTCGAGATGGCCAAGGCGGCCGAGGCGGCCGGTGCCGACGGCATACTGCTGTTGCCTCCCTATCTCATGTTCTGCGAACAGGAAGGCCTGGTCGCCCATGTGAAGGCTGTGTGCGATGCCGTCGGTATCGGTGTTGTCGTCTACAATCGCGACAATATCGTTCTGACCGCCGACAGCCTCCAGATCCTCTGCGACCACTGCCCAAACCTCATCGGCTTCAAGGACGGCTATGGCGAAGTAGACCGTGTAATCGAAATCACCACCAAGCTGGGAGACCGCATGGTCTATATCGGCGGCATGCCGACCCACGAACTCTATGCTACCGCCTATTTCGCAGCCGGTGTCACGACCTATTCCTCCGCCGTCTTCAACTTCGTGCCTGAGCTGGCCCAGCGCTTCTACACGGCGCTCCGCACCGGTGACACCAAGACGACCAATACCATCCTGAAAGACTTCTTCTTCCCGCTGACCGCACTGCGCAACCGCCGCAAGGGCTACGCGGTATCGATCATCAAAGCGGGCCTGGAGGCCAGGGGCCGCCGGGCCGGGCCGGTGCGCCCTCCACTGGTCGATTTGACGCGTGAGGAAATAGCACAGCTCAAGGCCCTAATTGCCGCCAACAGCTAAGCCGGAGCGGTCAGGCTCCTATCAAAGGCAGTTCAGAATGCAAAAAAAGATATTTTCGCAGGATCGGAAGGACTTCGGTCCAGACTTTGTCTTCGGCGTCGCGATGGCCGCCCATCAGATTGAAGGCGGACAGACAGATGGCAGAGGTTCGTCCATATGGGATACCTTCGCCGCCACGCCGGGCAATATCAAGAACGCCGAAAACGGCGTAGTTGCCTGCGACCACTATAGCAGATGGGCGGAAGATCTGGATCTGATCCGGGACGGCGGGTTCGATGCTTACCGGTTTTCCTTTTCCTGGCCCCGGCTCATCCCTGATGGGACTGGCGCCTTGAACGAGGCAGGGTTCGACTTCTACGATCGTCTCATCGACGGCATGCTGGAGCGCAATATCAAGCCGTTCGCGACACTCTATCATTGGGATCTTCCCAGCGCCCTGCAAGACAAGGGCGGCTGGATGAACAGAGATACAGCCGACGCTTTTGCCGACTACGCCACAAAGATCACGCGGCGTTTCGACGATCGGCTGGCCACCACCGCTACCTTCAACGAACCGTGGTGCATCACGATATTGAGCCATTTTCTCGGAATACACGCACCCGGCTATCGCGACATCCGTGCTGCGTCACGGGCGATGCACCATGTCTTGCTAGCCCATGGCCTGGGCATCGACGCGATGCGTGCCGAGGGCGGCAAAAATCTCGGCATCGTCGTGAACATGGAAAAATGCGAACCGTTAACGCAATCTTCGCAGGACGTGGCAGCAGCTGAACTCGGCGACGCGATCTTCAACCAGTTTTTTCTCGACGGTGCTGTGAAAGGTCAGTACCCGAAACTCGTCACCGACAGGATCGAGCAATATCTGCCCGTGAACTGGCAGGACGATCTCAACCTGATTTCTCCTCCATTGGACTGGATCGGCCTCAACTACTATACCCGCTCCCTCTATCGATACGATCAAACGGTACCGGTGTTCCCATTCGTTCAGTCCAGAGGCGAACTTGAAAAGAACGATCTTGGCTGGGAAACCTACCCGCAGGCGTTGACGGAATTTCTCAAACGTGCCTCCGATCGCTACCCTGGGCTCCCGATCTACGTCACCGAGAACGGCATGTCGGAGAGCGACGACGGCAAGCGCATCGATTTCTTCGATAAGCATTTCGGCGCCGTTTGCGATGCTCAGGCGCAAGGGGTCAATGTCAGGGGTTACATGGCCTGGACGTTGATCGACAACTTTGAGTGGGCCGAAGGCTACGGCGCAAAGTTTGGCATTGTCGCCATGGACCCGGTCACGCGAAACAGGGCGCCCAAAGGCAGCTACTGGGCGTTTCAGAAGATGCTCGGGGATAATGCTGGTGAGATCCGAAGCCACCCTCGGCGGCCGTCGAGCTCAAATCGATGAGCTCGCGCTATCGAGCATGGTCTCGACGCATTCGAGTTTGATGGCGGCCTCACTATCTCGACAACGAACCACTGGAGCATGTCCGACGGCTGAGCGCAGAACCTGCCGGTGCTTTGCATCTAACGAAAAAAGTTCGTTCGCCTTGAAACGGTTCGAACCGCCGGCACACCTTTATGATCTAAATAGCCTTCTGATTTATCTGAGATTCTGTGGCGTAACGCCCTACTATGGAAACCATTGAAACTCGATCTCCTTCTCTTGTCGATTAGTTGGGCCGCCACTCGCCGACCTGGATGGCACCGGTTTCGGTTAGTTCGGTGCATACGAAATGTGAAAGCTCATCGCGCCTGATTACGGCGGCGCTCAGCCGACCAGTCCGATACGCTCCGGTATCCAAAGCTATGCGATTCGAGTAAACCTCGGGTCGCAGCGACTTCGTGATCGTGTGACCGTGCAAAACGATATGGCCAAAGACGTCCATGTGATCGAGGAAGCCCGCCCTGATCCAGCGCAAGTCGTACTCGCTTTGATTTGCAAGCTGAACACCGGGACGTATTCCAGCGTGAACAAAGCAGAAGCGCCCGATCTCCTTGAATGTCAGCGCATTTTCCAGCAAGTCCACATGGTGGGGGAAGACGCGGCGGATATCTGCGGCGATGTTCTCGAAATCAGGCACCGGGCGATTGGAGTATGCGCTCACCGTTGCGACGCCTCCCCAGTCCATCCAGTTGACGGCGTCCTCATGGGTGAGAGCACCACGAAGGAGCTCACGCAGGTAAAAATCATGGTTGCCAAGGATCAGCCGAGAACCCGGATAAAGATCGAGTGTTGAACAGACCTGATCGAGTACCTTTGGACTGTAAGGGCCGCGGTCGATCAGATCGCCTAGGAAGATCACGACCGGCTTGGATTGATGATCACTCGAGGCAGCCGCGATGTATCCAAGCATGACCTCAAGAAGATCCGCGCGTCCATGGACGTCGGCAATGGCATAGATGTCGGACGGCAAGCTCTCGGTTGTAGTCACTATTTCTTCCTGCAAGCGAACATGGTGTGCGACGGTTTCCCTGGTGCTTGCAAGATATCGAGACTTGGAGCGGCGGGGACGGGACCAAGACCAAGCCTTGGTGGTGGCAGCTCCTATAGGCCATGTCGGCCATGACGCGCCATCAAAAGTGAATGTTGGCGCAAAATTTCCGACCTGTCTCAGCCTGATTTGGAATGTCGTGACAGGATCACGTCACGCGCTAATGCCGCCTACGCCAGCGCTGGCTAACCTGCCTATTTCGACTGCGATGCCCCCTGCTTAGACAACTCTAGCGCTGCCAGGGATGCTGCGTAGAGAATGAGACGCGACTATACACCTGCAATTCAACCTCGCGGTCCTGCCGTCAATCAACCCGTTATCAGTCGAACAGGAAAGTAGGGCGACCCCACAAGGCGCCGCCGTACTGATCTCCTTTGAAGCTGGTTAGAGGTTTCCCTCTGCAACAAGTGCGCGGGTCCGCTTCAGAGTCGCCAGCAGGGCGGCCTCATAGCCGTTCTCGCTGGCGAGCTGACTCTGCTAGGCATGCTCCTCAAGAGTATTTGGCTCTTTGCAACGCAGGCCCATATAACAGTAGAAGCGAAGCTGCAGTGCACCTTCTTCATCTTCGAACAGTGCGTTGATGATCGCGCCCTCGCGTGGACCAGCCACCTGGAAGAAGGTGACCTTGCTCTCGGGCTCAAGCATGGCGATTTCGCGCAAGTCGTTACCACCGATCGTGGCTTCACGCACGAAGTGCGTCGCGCTTTCCTCGACAACCTCACAACGGGTGCAGAGCCCCGGGGCGAGGAACAAGCGCGCGTCGCGTGCTTTGAGTTCAAGACCCTTCCACGCCTGAGCGTGCGTCAGCCGAATTTCGCCTTCCGGGTTTACCGGAACAAGGGCGGTCGAATAGATCACGATGATCGTCCTTTCGAGATCGCTGCTTCCATCAGGCGGAAGCGACGGTTTCCAGGGCGAAGTCGCGATATCGGTGCAGAGGGCGGCCAAGCAGCGCAGTCAAGCGCTCGACGTCGCCGGTCGCGGGAAGCATCCCATCTGTCATAAAACGTTCGCCCATCAGACGCATGTCGTAGGCCATCCACGCAGGTACGAACTGCTTCAGATTCTGCTCAAAGCCTTCGGTGTTGTCGCCGCCGTAGTTGATTGGGCGAGCCAGCACATCCGACCAGATGGCAGCGATATCCGTTCCGGTCAGAACCTCTGGGCCGACGAGGTTGATCCGGTTGATTGCAAGCGGATCTGAAGCGTTTTCACGGCGCAACAATTCGAGAGCTGCGATTTCGGCGATGTCGCGCACGTCGATCATGGCAAGCCCCTTCGCACCAATCGGCATCGTGTAGGCGCCGTAGCCGGTGATGACGTCCTTAACCATCAGGTCGTTCTGCATGAAGTAGGCCGGACGCAGGATCGTGGCCTTGAAATCCATCTGCTCGATCATTCGCTCGACGCTGAACTTGCCAGCGAAGTGCGGTACGTTCACATAAACGTCGGCGTGGATTACCGACAGATAGACGATCCGCTCGATGCCAGCCGATCGGGCGACGTTGAGCGCGATCAGGGCTTGCGTGAATTCGTCGGGCACTACAGCGTTCAAAAGGAACAAGGTGGAAACGCCAGACACGGCGTTGCGCAGCGAATCGACGTCGAGAAAATCACCCTTCATGACGGACACACCGTCCGGGAAGGTGGCTTTCGATGGGTCGCGGGCGAGAGCGCGTACATCCGCACCGCGCTTGACGAGGTGTTCAACGACTTGGCGGCCAATATTGCCCGTGGCGCCGGTAACGAGAATGGTCATGGCATTTCTCCGTGTTCGGTTGCTTGACACGTCCAATATGTGTGGTTCACTGACAGTCCAATAGACAGATATTTTAGACGCGGCGTCTCACAGGTGGAACATGTATGGATCTTCTTGCCCTCGCCGATTTTAATCTCGTTGCCCGCCATGGTGGTTTCGGCAAAGCCTCAAGAGCGACTGGAAGGCCCAAGGCAACACTGTCCCGGCGCGTCGCAGAGTTGGAGAGCGGCCTTGACCTTCGGCTGTTTGAGCGGGGCGCGCGGAACCTCAAGCTGACCGAAGAAGGACGGGCGCTCTTCGAGCGGACAGGGAGGTTGCTCGCCGAACTCGACGAGACGACTTCGGCGATCGCATCCGGCGGCCACACGCCCAAAGGAAAGTTGCGCATCAGCGCGCCGGTGCTTTTCTCCCAGAGCGCGATGGGCAAGATCGCAGCGGAATTCGCCCTGATGTATCCAGAGGTCAGGCTGGAGGTCACGACTGAGGACCGGCCTGTCGACATGATCGAGGAAGGCTACGATCTGGTCATCCGGGTTAATCCAGACCCTGACGAAAGCCTGATCGGGCGTGCGTTTCTTCGCGACCGGCTTGTCGTGGTGGCAAGCCCTGCCCTTCCCCGTCCGACCGAAGGTGTTGCAGCTCCCGGTGTGGTGCGGGGCGCAGGCGAGCGGCAAACATGGCACATGATGACACCAAGTGGGGCCTCCACGATTTCGATTGAACCTGTCCTTGGTCTGGCTTCCCTCATCATGGTCCGGGATGCCGTGCGGATCGGGGTCGGCGCGGCACGTCTTCCTATTTCGCTGGTGGCTCATGACTTGGCCGACGGGAGACTGGTGAATTGGGGGGATATCGACGGCCCCGAAATCGCTCTGTGGACGCTCTACCCATCCCGGCGGCTGCTCAGTGCGCGCGTGTCTGCGTTCCTCGACTTTCTCAAACAGTCCTTCCCGAATGGGACACCGGACGAACTTGCCGCCTACATCAATAGACGATGACGTTGGCTGGCTTCAGTCTAGACCATGCACAGATACAGCGGCCCCGTCGACAAAATCGGAGCCAGCGTGGAAGCTCCATCGAGCGTCTCTCCAATGAGACAGGCTGTCTCATCTCAACGACTTGTAGCGTGATTTGGAACGAATACCTTCTGCCGGGAAGGAGAAACACATGAACAAGTCCAATGACCTCAAGCTTGCCGATTCCACGTTCGAACCGCAAACCTGCGGCCGTGCCCTACGTCTTAAAGGCTATGGTGGCCCCGAATCTCTGACAGTCGATCGCGTTCTGGCCCCTGAGCCGGGCCCTGGGAAGGTGCTCGTCCAGGCCAAAGCCGCCGCGGTGAACGGCCTCGACTGGAAGATCCGTGAAGGCCACGTCCGCAACATCTTCAAGCTAGACCTGCCCGCAACCCTTGGCATCGAGATGGCCGGGATCGTGTTGCAGACAGGACCTGACGTCAAAGGCTTGGTGCGTGGCGACCGGGTCATGGCTGCGCTCGGCGGCTGCGGCGCCTATGCCGACCATCTGGTTATAGACGCTGAGAAACTTGTCCCGACGCCCGCCGAGCTTTCGGACGTTGAAGCAGCGGCCATTCCGGTGGCAGCGATGACGGCTTGGCATGTCACTCAGTCCGCGGATTTTGGCCTCTCCGGACGGCGGGTGCTAATCCATGGCGCAGCCGGCGGCGTAGGCGGCTTTGCCGTTCAGTTCGCCAAGGCGGCCGGAGCAATCGTTTATGCCACGGCCTCAACCACGAGCCTCACACATGCTCGGGCTCTGGGTGCGGACGAGGTGACCGACTACCGTCACCAGACCCTCGAGCACCTCGCGGGCCACATCGATCTCGTCATCGATCTGGTCGGCGGCGAAGTTCTCGACCGGTCATGGATGCTCCTGTCACCTGGGGGCCTCCTCGTGAGCATCGCTGCTCCGGATGTCGTATCGCGTGCGCCGCAAGGCCGCCGCGGCGTCTTTCTATCAAACAAGCCAGACACCGCGCGCCTGGCCGCCATCGCCCAACAGGTTGCCGCTGGCGCGCTGCGATCGACCATCGCCGAAGTTGTCAGTTTCGAAGATCTGCCGTCCGCAATCGAGCGCAATCGCACCGGCCACGCTCCGGGCAAGATCGTCGCGGACTTCACGCTCTGATCGCTGGAAGTGATCATCAACGAGATCGCAGGGTCCCCTGTGGGCCACAACAGTGCCGGTACAGACGCCGCGCCCTAGTGACTGATCACGTTTCAACGTGGCGGGAGCTTCATGGTTACCCCCGTCAAGCGATGTATACTCATGCAAGTGCAGACATATTGTTGCTCAGGCCTTCAGGGCTTCTGTCTCATTCATGGCGACGGCATTTCACCGACGCTACAAGTTGCGTGATGTTATGCTCTTGAGTGGAATAGAACCGATGACCCCGTTTTTTAGATATTGATGGGTGTAAAATTTCTCAGCCCGGACAAGGATTTGAGGTTAATGGAACGACCGATTTGGGTCCGGCGGACGGTCAGCTGCTAGGACGCCCAACGTGAAAACGGACATTTGGGTCCTGGGCGGCACGGGCTAGAATTGACCCTTTGCTGACACCGCCGACTTGGCTATCATATTAGATAGACCTCTAATTGTGTCGGCTGTCGATCGCCGGAACAGTGAATTTCACAACTTTTCCGCCCAGCACTTCATGTTCCGGCGTGGCGATTTCGATGAGCACCTTGTGTTCGCCCGGCGGCAGGCCGGTCAGGACGATGGCGCTGGTGCCGCCCGCGTCGGCCCACCGCCATGGCAGGTCGTCAATGCTGACATGAAGGTGCCCAGCCCGTGGCGAGACATCGGTCGCGCTGGCGCCGAAAATGGGCAGTATGCGGAAGTTTTCTGTCCGATAAGGAATGATGGCCACGCCCCTGGTGGTCAGCGGTCCCGAAACGGGTTGATCCACGAAGAGTTTGGGTGCGGGCTCGTTCTGGATGGGAAGGAACTGCGTGGCGACGTGATGCGGCGTTTGGGCGTGGAGAGATGTGCCGGCGAGGAGGAAAGCTGCCGTGGCGAGGGCTCTTGCGATCGTGATCATGACAAAATCCTTGGTACGTGCGCCGGTCATCACCGACATATGTCGGGGCGCCGGCGCGATGTTGGGTTGAAGGACATTGATCGGAGACCGATCAAGCGGCGTTGAGTTCGACGGCGATGTTGCCGCGGGTGGCCTTGGAATAAGGGCAGAGCTGGTGGGCACGTTCGACAAGGGACCTGGCGAGGTCAGCCTCGATGCCCGGCAGCTTCGCGTTCAGCCGCGCCTGCAGCTCATAGCCGTCGTCATTCGAGACCAGGTCGATCTCGGCATTGATCTCAGCGTTCGCGGGCACGCGGAGCTCGCGCTCAGCGGCCGCCCGTCCGATCGCGCCGAGGAAACAGGCGGACCAGGCCGCCGCGAAGAGCTGCTCGGGATTGGTGCCTGGGCGCGAGGAACCGGGCGGGGAGAGTTTCACATCGAGGCGTCCGTCGGACGTGCGAGACGCGCCGTCACGCCCGCCGGTGGTGTTGGTGATGCCAGTGTAGATGACTTTCGACATTTGGATACTCCTTGTTCAATGTCAGCCGGTGCGTAGCGGGCCGCTGGTTTGTTGTAGGTCGCCGCCGGGGATCAGTTGGTTCCGGGCTACGACGACGGTAATATGAGCCAAGCCAGGATTTGTCTGGTAGCGAGCAGAAACGAGAGCGTTCCTCTCGTTTTCGCTCAGCCCCACTTGCGGTAGCGGGGCGCGGGATCGCTGCTGACGATGTCGAAAAGAAGCGCGTTGCGGGCGTCCTCGTATCGCTCCCAGCTGCCGATCTCCGCCAGCGAGGGAATGGTGATCGGCTCGCGAAGGTCGAACCCGGTCATCGCCGCATCGACGAAATCCCGTGGGCTCATCACACCGGGCAGGAGTTCGGGCGGCGAATTCCCGATTGGCCAGACATCGGTGCGTGTGGCGGCTGCGATGACCAGCTGAACATAGACGCTGTCGGACGACAGCTCGGCCTGCATCGTTCGGGTCAGCGCAATGGCGAAAGCCATGGTCGCACCATAGGCACCTGTGGCGATCCCCGGGGCCAGACCAAGCGCAGACACGACGTTGACGATTGCGCCCTGGCGCCGCCCAGCCATGCTTGCGGCGGCCGCCGCCGCCAGCCGGGCATAAGCCTTGATGTTGACATCGAGCAGCCGATCGAGACCCGACGTATGACCCTGAGCAAGCAATCCCGCCGACGGCAGTTCGAGATTGTTGACAATGAGGTCAACCCCGGCGAGCGCGGCCTCGACATCTTGTAAGCCGTGCTCCCTCGTCAGATCGGTGACGCTGACGTCGATCGCTGCCCCGGTTTCGCGTCGAAGATCACGCGCAAGCGTGGCCGGGCGCTCGCGATGGTGTGTGAGCAGCACAAGATCGTATCCGCGGCGCACCAGGCGATCGGCGTAGACCAGGCCAATCGCACAGGATGCATGGGTGATGAGAGCTTTGGGGCGTGTTCGCGACATGACGGTTCGTCCTTTCGCGGTCGGTCTAACGCGTTCCCTGCCTTTGGGAGCTTGCCCAATTCAAGAGGCTGCCTCTCGGCTTGACTCGCTACCGCCGGCGCGGGAATTGCGCGATCTTCGCAGCACTAACCCGAGATCGCGGCCTCAAGAGTTAGCTACGATCTCCCATCCAGCCAGGAGACCGACATGAACACGCATCTCAAACGCAAAATCGCCTTCGCCCTTTCGATGGGCATCCTAACCACGGGATTGATCTCTTTCACGCTGCTCGCGCTCAATCTGGGCTTCTCGAGCGGCTTCGTCCTGACATGGCTACGCTCGTGGAGCATCGGCTATCTCATCGTCATCCCCGCCATCCTGCTGATCGGCCCTCGCCTTCAGGCGCAGGTCGACCGCGTCGTGCGTTAACAAGCCGAATGTGGAGCAACCGACATGACAATGGCCACCCTTAGAACGCTGTTTGCCACCACGGCGATGGTTTCCTCCATCGCAACCGTGACCCACTCCGACGACCGCTCGCAGCAACCGCTGGCGAATATCAGCTATATCCAGATCGACAACGATATCACGCTGAGAAGGATGGTCGTGCATAGTCCCGACCCGAAAGGGATCGTGCTCTTCCTGCACGGCTTCCCGGAAACCATATATGCCTGGAAAGAGGCATCCCTGGCGCTTGCCGACGACTACGAGGTCCACGCTTTTGATTGGCCCGGCTATGGGTTTTCATCGCGGCCGGCGACGGACCGCTTCTCCTATGCGCCGATGGATTACGCACGCGTCCTCGACGGCTATATCGAGAAGGCTCGCATCGACCGATCCAGGCTAACGATCTATGCCACAGATATCGGCGCCCTTCCGGTCCTACTGCTGGCACTGGAGAAGCCCGACATTGCACGGACAATCATCGTTGGCGACTTTGCGCCCTTCGACCGGCCGGACTACATGTATGACAGCCTGCAGAAGCTGAAGGCGAGGCAATCGGCGGCTCAGGCTCGCGAATACTTCAACAACAACAGTGCGGAGATTCTGGAGGACACATTCAGGAGAGGGCTGCCGAAGGAGGCGCAGTTCGAGGTCCCCGCGCAGTTCAGGAATGACATGGCGCGTGGCTGGTCCCATGGCGCGCTGACGACAGCCGATGCCTTCGCGAGCTACTACGCGCATTTTACCCGGGACCAGGATTATTTCGAGGCCAACCTGGACAGGCTTAAGACGCCGGTAAGGGTGGTCTGGGGTGAGAAGGACCTCTACATCAACAAGGCCATGGGGGCAGAACTAACCGAACGGATCGGGGCCGAATTCTCGGTTCTCCCGCGCGTCGGCCACTATCCGCATCTCCAGAACCTGGATCGGACGGTCGAGGAAGTGCGCGCTTCATTCCGCTGACGGCACGTCGCCATAGTTGCCACAAGCCGCGCGAAGCCGGGGCAGGACCCAATCGATGAAGGCGCGCACCTTGAGCGCAAGCAGGCCCTGGCGGGAATAGACGATGTGGATCGGCTTGGGATCGCCATCGTAGTCCTTTAGGATCTGCACGAGCGCGCCCGAGGCCATTTCCTCCGGAACCTGATAGTCGAAGAGGCGGGCGATCCCGGCACCATGTCGCGCGGCGACGACGCAGTTGGCCGCCGTGGTGACCTCGATCCGGTTCCGCGGCATCACCTCGAAAGGCGCCCCGTCGATCTCGAAACTCCAGAAGAACGACCGGTTGTGGAACATGATCCCGTCGTGATCGGTGAGCTCGCTGGGATGTTGGGGGGTGCCGCGCCGTTCCAGATAGGCTGGGCTTGCGCAGGTCAACAGACGGAATTCGCCAGCCTTGACGGCATAGAGCGAACTGTCGACCAGCTCACCAAGCCGGATCGCGACATCGACCTGCTCGTTGACCAGATGAACGGCACGATCGACTGAGAGAATGTTCAATGTCACTTCCGGATGCCTGTTCATGAAGTCGAGTGCGATCGGCAGGACGTAGCGGTGGCCAAACTCGATCGGTATCGTGATGGTCAGCAGTCCCCGCGGCGTCTGATACTCGCCCGACGCTCTGCGTTCGACCTCCTCCAGGTCGGCGATAATCTTGCGCGCCGCTTCCACATAGTCGCGGCCGGCATCGGTGAGCTGCAGGTTGCGGCTTGTCCGGATGATGAGGTTTGCGCCGAGATAGCGCTCGAGATCGGCGACCTTGCGGCTGACACTCGGTAGCGGCGCATTCAGCTTCCGACTGCCCGCCGACAAGCTGCCGGCGTCAACCACCGCAAGCAGAACCCGCATTGCATCAAGCCGATCCATGACACCCCGCCGATTGAAAGCCCCAATGTCGAGGATAAGGGAAATCGGCTCTGCTGAACAGGCGGCACGCCCGTCCGCTTGAATCCAATCCCGATGATGCCGCAATCACCGCTTCGAAGCGTTGCACACGCATCGCGGCCCCCGCGATGCAGCACCGGTTCACGATGCAGGTGATGACTATCGAGAGGGTGGTTCTCATTTTCGCAGGCTACCGACCAGGGCGCGTGGCCGGTAAATTTTCCCCATTCGATCAAGCATTTCACTTGATTGCCAAACGGCACAGTCGGTGTCGCGGAGATCAGGGCTCGGTGACGCAACTTCAAAAGGGTGAACATTATGGACAGACTTTTCTATGTTGGCGTGTCGACCGCTCTCTTCGCGGCCTTTGCCTTTTCGCTCAACTTCGTCGTGCCCTTCATTATCGGTGACTATTCCACCTTTGATTTTGCCCTCATCCGTCACGTCGTCTCGGCGCTCGTCGGGCTTTACATTCTGTTTTCCGCGAAGGGTGTCATGCGCCACCTCACGCTTCGGAACTGCCTGAAAGCCATCTGGCTCGCCTTCGTCGGCTATGTCGGCTACTTCCTGACGGTGACCGGAGCGGCAATCTTTGCCGGCCCGGTCATCGCTCCGGCCTTTCTCGGTCTGGTACCGATCGTATTGATGGTAATTGGCAATCAGCGTCAGTCATCATTGCCATGGCGATCCCTCATGGTGCCTCTGGCGCTGGTGCTGGTTGGCCTTGTTCTCGTCAATGGCACGGCATTCACGGCCGAAGGACTGGACTCTGTGCAATCGTTGTGGATTGGCGTGCCACTGGCTCTTGCTGCCGTGGGACTTTGGGTCTGGTTCGCGCTTGCCAATCAGGCAGCGCTCGCCGCCCGGCCGGACATGCCCTCCGGTGTGTGGTCGGCGCTGATACTGGTCGGCGGCGGCGTCCTGATGCTGGCCTTCTATCCCATCGGTGCTACGATGGACCTCTTCCGCCTTCCGACATTGGGATTCGGCTGGAGCGCTGCCGGCAACCTCTATTTCTGGGGCGCATCTCTCGCGCTGCTGGCCACAGTAGGCGGCGTCTGGGCTTGGAATATTGCGTCAAGGACCCTGCCGGTTGCCCTGGCCGCACAATTGATCGTCTCCGAGACTGCCTTCGGCGTGATCGGCGGGCTTGTCGTGCATGCGCGCTGGCCAACGCCGATCGAAGTCGCCGGCGTTGTTGTCCTGATCGCCGGCGTCGTTCTTTCGGTTCGGATTTTCTATGATCGCCAATTTGCATCGGGTAAGACAGTACTTGCGAACGAGTGACCCGCTGGACGCAGGGCCAAAAACAGGCGCAGGCATCAGAGATGCAATCACGTTCAACGTAATATCCGCTTTTGACACAAACATAGCGCCTCGCCAGTCCGATGGGTTGTCCGCTTTCAAGCCGCCGCTTGGCTGGGCTCTACGACTGATTTGAGGGCGCGAGTAGCCAAACGCCGACGAAGCTTCCACATGTGACGCGCACGGGGACAGACGACCTACCGCTCAACACGCTTATGGTCCCTAGGTCCTGACAAAATCATGTAAAACGCTGGCGCGACGCCCATAGAGAATTTGTCGTTGTGAAGGCGGCTCTTAGGCCGCCTTCCTTTCCGCATCATGGGGGATTTCGACGTCGACGAAAAGTGTGGACACCGGGATACCCCGCTCTAATTTCACGCTGACCTTATCGGCGTCGACGTCCATATGCTTGGAAATCGCTCGGAGTATTTCGTCGCGCAACTTTGTTACAAGTTCGGAATCGCCCGTGGAGGCGCGGTCATGCGCCAACAGGACTTGAAGTCGCTCGCGCGCGGCCGCTCCGGATTGCTGCCGGGAAAACATTCGGAGGAGATTCATGCAGCTCTCCTACCGAAAATTTTCCCAAACAAGCCTCGCTTGTCTCCGGGGATAACGACCGGCAACGCCTCGCCGTTGAGTCGACGGGCAGCCTCGAAGTACGCGATTGCCGGAGCGCTACGACCGTCAGCCAAGGTGACGGGAGAGCCGACGTTAGATGCCCGCAGCACGTCCATACTCTCCGGAATAATCCCAAGAAGGGGGATCGAGAGGATTTCCAGCACGTCATCGACCTTCAGCATATCGCCTCGTTCGGCGCGGGCGGAATCGTAACGGGTCAAAAGGAGGTGTTTCTCCATCGTCTCGCCATTCTCCGCCTTCAACGTCTTCGAATCCAACAGGCCGATGATGCGATCCGAGTCACGAACCGAAGAAACCTCCGGATTGGTGACGACGATGGCCACATCCGCGTGGCGCATGGCTAACGTTGCTCCGCGTTCGATGCCCGCCGGACTGTCGCAGATTACCCAGTCAAAAGCATTCTTGAGTGCCGTGATGACTTTCTCCACGCCCTCGGGCGTCAAATTGTCCTTGTCGCGGGTCTGTGACGCCGGAAGCAGGAACAGTGTTTCCACGCGCTTGTCTCGGATCAGGGCCTGCGTGAGTTTCGCTTCACCCTGGATGACGTTCACCAGATCGTACACGACACGCCGTTCCGCACCCATGACGAGATCGAGATTGCGTAGGCCGACATCGAAATCCACAACCACGACCTTCGCGCCATTCTGCGCGAGCGCGGCACCCAACGCAGCCGTGGACGTCGTTTTGCCGACGCCGCCTTTGCCAGACGTAACGACTATGACCTTGCCCATATCATCTCCATTTTTTTCCAAACTCATCGATTTAGATCACAGCGGCCAGTTTTATGGTTTCGCCCTCAAGCCAGATCTGAACTGCTTTATCACCGACAAGCTGCGCTCATACGCTGCGGCAACGCGGGAAGTCATGCCAGGTGTCGAGCATCGATCTCATAAGGGGCTCAACAACCGGGCGGAGAATTCTCACGTACCATTGCGAAAACGGGAACGGATGATGCAGAGATTTCGATCAGTCGGCGGCTTGCAACGCTTCGTATCGATCTTTTCGGCAGTTCGAAATCCCTTCGTCGCACCGCATCAAAAACGCTCAACTCTGGCTACCCACATCCATCGGATCCGCGCTATGGCCCAGTGGAAAGCCGTGACCGGCGCGGGTGCTTGATTTCTCAGACACACACCTTGCTTCATCATTGATGAAACAACGTGATGTGGTGGATGGCGCCCTC
>UCML01000026.1:0-72466 GCA_900473675.1 Hyphomicrobiales bacterium
CGCCTTCATGGCCGAGGATCGCCGGAAACAGGCCTTCCGGATCGGCGCCCGACAGGGTGAATTCGTCGGTATGGCAGATGCCTGTGGCCTTGACCTCGACCAGCACTTCGCCGGCACGCGGACCGTCCAGCTGAACCGTCATGATTTCCAATGGCTTGCCGGCCTGTACGGCAACAGCGGCGCGTACGTCCATGGTTGTTTTCTCCTGCAGGATAAATGGGTCAGGGGTGACCGCTGGCAGCGACAGCCAGTTGATCCAGGCTGGTTGGGGTGGGAATTAACGTCCCTCGTGACGCATCAAATGGCTTTCGAGTGCCCGGATGAGGCCGATGAGGATCAGGTTGATAACAAGGTAAAGTGCTCCGGCGATCGCAAAGACTTCAAAGATTGCGTAGGTCTGGCTCATCAGCCGCTTTGCATATCCGGTGATTTCGAGAACCGTGATTGTCGAAGCGAGGCTGGTGCCTTTGACCACAAGGATAATTTCGTTGCCGTAAGCGGGCAGCGCCTGACGGATCGCGAGCGGGAATTCAATGCGCCGGAAGCGCAGCATCGGCGACATACCCCCAGCCTTGGCCGCTTCGCGTAGGCCGACAGGGATCGCCATTAGCCCGCCGCGAAGAATCTCGGACGTGTAGGCGGCCGTATTCAGCGCGATCGCCATTACAGCACACCGCATGCCATCGCTGATGACCCACCAGATGACTGCGTTGTCACGAACAACGCTCAGCTGACCCAACCCATAATAGAAGAGGAACAGCTGCACCAGAAGGGGTGTCCCTCGAAACACCATGCTGTAGTATTTTGCAAAGCTGGCGACGAACCGGTTCTCAGAAAGCCGCATCATTGCAAGGCCCAGGCCCAGGTTGAAGCCGAGCAGCACGGAAACCACAGTCAGAAGAAGGCTGATCCCAAGGCCCTTTAAAAGCACTGGAACGGCGTGTTGAAGCAATTCGAGATCCATCGGCTACTTCCTCGCCCGCAGTTTGAAGACGCGTTCGGCCGTGTCGAACCCTGCCTGGCTGACGAGGGTGATGAACAGATAGACCACGGCCGCTATGAGAAAGAAGATAAAGGGGTGCCGGGTGCTCCCAGCGCCGACAAACGCTGCCCGCAGCAGCTCCTGCAGGCCAACCACGGAGACCAAGGCGGTGTCCTTGATGGTTGCTTGCCACACGTTGTTCATACCGGGGACTGCGATTCTCAACATTTGAGGCGCGATGATGCGACGGAATATGCGGCGGCCGGGCAGACCCAGGGCGCGCGCAGCTTCGATATGCCCAGCGGGAATGGAAGCCAACGCGCCGCGGATAACTTCCGTAGAATAGGCCCCAGAGATCGTCCCTATCGCTACCACCGCAATCACGAAAGCATAGCCGCTTTGCGCGAAGCCGGCGTAGCCAAAGGCGGTCGCGACTTTCGTCACGAATTCGACGGACGAGAAAAACAGTAGATAGATGATGAGGAGCTCCGGCACACCGCGAACAAGAGAGGTGTAGGCATCGACAAGGAGTGTCAGCGGGAACACGCGCCCCCATTTCAGAAGGCCGCAAATCACGCCGATCACAGCGCCGGCAAACATGCTTGCAGCGCCGACCGCCACCGTAATCGCCGCGCCGCGCAGAATCGCCGCGATCCAACCACCCTGCCAGACTTGCAAAAGACCAAATTCCATCAGATCCGCCTTGGGTTCTCATTGCACGCCCTCCAAAACCGAGTGGATCGCGGCGTATTGTTCGTCAGCATGTCTGCGCATTGCAGCGCCATTCGCACCAGTTTCGTCGAATGGCGCTGCATTGTGACGTTTGCTGCCACATGGCCTCGCGTGGCGCATCGCGCGCTGGCGCGAGGCAGAGTTTCAGCTAGCTGCAGGGCCGCGAGATGTCGGACTTGAACCAGGTCTGGCTTGCCTTGCCGATCGAACCGTCGGCGACAAGTTCGCAGAGGGCCGTATCGATTTTGGCTTTCAGCTCGGCATTTTCCTGGGCAATCCCGACGCCGATTCCTTCTCCAAGCGTAGAGTCGAACTTGCTCTGCACCTTGACATCGACGAACTGGAAATCCTTGCCTTCGGGCTTGGCCAGGAAATCCTGAAGCGCAGATGCGTCAGCGAAAGCGGCCTCGATGCGACCGCTGGCAAGATCGATCTGCATTTGATCGAGCGTGTCGTAGGTCTTGAGATCGGCAGTCGGGACACGTTTCTCGATGAAATGCGCATGTGTTGTCCCAGCCTGAACGCCAATCGACTTGCCGTCGAGGCCCTTCAGCAAGGTGTCGATGTCTTTGATGCCGACCAGGTCGGAGGTTTTTGGCACCAGAAACATGTTGGCGAGTTCTGCATATCCGACGGAAAAGTTGATTTCCTTCTTTCGATCCTGGGTGATCGACATGCCGGAAATGATGATATCGAAACGCTTGGCCTTGAGCGCGGGGATCAGTCCGTCGAATGCCTGGACTACGAAATGGCATTTCATTTGCAGCTTGCCGCACAACAGGTTGCCGACATCGGCGTCGAAGCCCGTGACGTTGCTGTTGGCGTCGGCCATGCTCCACGGAGGATAGGCTCCTTCGGTACCGATCGACAGTTCACCGTCCGCGGCATAGGTGCTGGTGCCGAGAACGGAAAGAAGCGCAATCATGGAAAAAGCTTTGAATTTCATACTGGTATTCCCCTTTGTCGATTGTTTTGTTTAGATGCGCTGCCAGGCCCCAGTCCCGGCATTCGTGTATGGGCTGACGCTCAGATTGTCCGGGATAGAAACTGGCGTAGCCGCTCCGATCGCGGATTGCTGAACAACTCCGCTGGGGTACTCTCCTCTTCCACCTTTCCCTGATGGAGGAAGAGAATCTTGTGAGACACCTCGCGTGCAAACTGCATCTCGTGTGTCACCAGGATCATGGTATTGCCGTCTTCGGCCAACTGACGGATGACGCGAAGGACCTCTCCGACAAGCTCCGGATCGAGTGCCGAGGTGGGCTCATCCAGCAGAATGACCTTGGGGCGCATGGCCAATGTTCTGGCTATCGCTGCACGCTGTTGCTGGCCGCCGGAAAGTTGCCCCGGATATTGGTCATGTTTCTCGGAAAGCCCGACCTTCTTCAAAAGTTGATGGCCATGCTCAACGGCATCCTGTCGGCGTTCTCGCAGGACATGCACCGGCGCCTCGATGATGTTCTCAAGTACGGTCATATGGGGCCACAGATTGAAGTTCTGAAACACCATCCCCACACGGGCGCGAAGACGCTCCACCTGACGCATGTCTGCAGGTGCGGACGCGCCACCGGCGATTGCCTTCATGTGAATTTCTTCGCCATCAACGATGATGCGACCATCGCTCGGCTGTTCGAGCAAATTGATACAGCGCAGGAATGTGCTCTTGCCGGATCCAGACGAGCCGATCATCGAAACGACTTCACCGGGTTTCGCCGTCAACCCGACACCATTTAGAACCTTGTGTATCCCGAACCTCTTGTGAAGGTCATGAACTTCGACCGCGGCGCGCACATCGCTCTGGGGTCTGACTGGTGCGGTATGCGGCCATTCCGTTGCGGCGCTGGTTGCATTCGCGTTTGCCCTCTTAGGACTTGCATTCGACGCCAGGGCGCTCAGTGCACGATCGAAATAGCGAAGACTCGATGTCAAGCAGGTCCGCTGCCATTCCGGATCTGCGGGAATGAAAGCGCTCCGCAAGGTATCCTTGATCTTTTTCCCGAGCGGAGACGCAAGAGTTCCATAGAGGTGAAGCCAGTTGTCGGCCCTGACCGCATCCATGACCACGGAGCCCTCCAGGGTGCCACACTCCACAACGATCGGAAGCACCCGGACGTTCGGCATGAATTTTCGCACTGCTGCCGAAACGTATCCGGTCGCGGTTGCAGCAATGCCCGTTTCCGTCGTTGCGCTTTTTCCGGTCATCACGACCGAAAGCGACGGACCGAAGATCATCTTTCCCCAGCTTAAGCCGTCGTGCTCACCCTCCGCCACGGAAAGCAGTGCAGGATAGGCATACGGTCCAGCACCCGTGTGTAGATCAAAGACGATGACATCGGTGGCATTTTGGGTGAAGGTCTCGAAAATGGACTTAAGGGTCCGGTTTGACCAAGCCGGGCCATCGCCGCCATAAAACACGCCGTCCGCGAACTGATATTGCCCGGCCTCGATAATCGACGCGATGCCGGCATGACCGCCGAGCCTTTTCTTTGCATTTGAGAACTGCTCGTCGGCTTTGTCGCGCATGGTTCCGACCCACTCGCGACAGACGAGAGCGTCGTGAAGAGTGGCGTACTCCTTGTTGCGGGGGACATCGGTCTCCCAGTCGATGAAGTTTCGATTCAAGTCGACGTTGTCTTCGTTGACCCGCCGCGCCCAGGCGGTGCCCCACGGGTTGATCAAGTGGACGACGACGATCGCCATGTCATCCGGAAGCTCCCAGGGACAGTTGGCGGCGAGCCACTCCGCCTGACACGCAGATCCGAATTGGCCTTCGACCCCGTGGGTGCCTGAAATCAGCACCACCAACTTCGAGGCGCTTCGTGCCCCGAGATATGCGACATCCGTCGTTAACGTTTCGCCGCTCGGACCGTGCAGCGGATGGGGGTATTCGAAAAGGGCTGCGCCGGCTTTCCGAGCCGCGGCTAGAAAGCGCTGGCGCAGGATCGAGTGGTCGACGGAATATAGCTCAGGCTGCCGGACATGGCGCATGAAGTAGAACTCCCAGTTTCAGAGGTCGACGGATTGTTTTTCGCCGTTCGTTTGTTGTTCCCGAAATGTCGTCGTATTCACCGCCAACTAGACCTGTCAGCTTTGGGTTTTACGCCGCTCGCATTGACCCTCTCCGCGTATTCAACCGCTGCTCGTGACGCTGTCATAGTCGAGGGGCTGTTGACGTGGGATGTGGGCGAATTGCTGGATCGGCCTGTTCAAGTGCCACACCTACTCGGCGGCGACCGCCGTGCTCGCGTTCTCACTGTCAATCATCTGCGCGAGCTTCCTGCGAAATCGCAGCGGGCCAACATCGATCTTGAGATCCAGGTTCGGGGTTTTCATATTGGCAAGCCCTTGATGGACTGCCTCGAGAACAACCCTGTCCTCCTCGAACGCACCACGCACCGACGTTGCGAAGCGGTTGGAAACGTCGGCGTCGTCAGGCGCGAAATTACGCATCTGGAACCAGTAATATTTGGTCCGATGTTCATCCACCGGTGTCATGAAGTTATAGCTATCCATCAAGAAGGTGTTCGAAGGCAGGTCCCGCCCCTCACCGCCGGCCCCCACTGGCGTAAAGATCGCTTTGATGATCGCGTTGCTTGGATAGCGAACCTCATAGTGTTGCTTCCGATCGCAGTTGCCTGAGAACTGCAGGAACGGAGCGTAGAAGGGCGCGGGCTCAGAATCGAGCATCCAACGCCAGACTGTCACGCCGTCGTCCTTGACCGTGGTTTCCAGCGGTGTCTCCTCGCAAGCAGAACTCGCAAATGACGACTGATGAACCCATGCGACATGCGACGGATCGAGGAGGTTGTCGGTCATATAGAGGTAATTACAGTTCAAGGTCATGGACTCGCCGCGATTAACGCCCCAGGCGGGATCGTCAAAATGCTTGACCTGAAAGATATCGGCCGGGTCCGCCTTGTCCGCTTGTCCCATCCAGACCCAGACGAGACCATATCGCTCTTCAACGGGATAAGAGCGGACGCGGGCCACATGGGGAATTCGCTCAGCGCCGGGCACACGGGTACAAGTCCCGGAACAGTCAAAAGTCAAACCGTGGTAGCCGCATTCGACATCGTCACCTTTGATCCGACCCATTGAAAGCGGCAGCTTGCGATGAGGACACGCGTCTTCCAGAGCCGCGACTTTTCCATCTTGCCGACGGTAGAGAACGAGGTTCTCGCCAAGCATGGTAACCGGTCTCAGCTGGCGGCCGATTTCGTGGTCCCACGTGGCGACATACCATGCATTCTTGAGAAACATTTTGACCTCTCCTGATCCTTCGCTCGAACGGGGGAAGTATTTTCGCTCACCGACGTTCAAACAAGCCGCTTCCTGTTGCGTTCTTGTTTAGATAATCTAAACAAAGCCACAGAGAAAAGGAGCTGCGTGACGTGCCGATACCCCCGTTGAATGCCTTGCAAGCCTTCGAAGCCGTCGGCAGATGCGGAACGATGAGCGCGGCTGCAAAAGAGTTGGGCGTAACACCGAGCGCCATTAGCCAGCAGGTGCGCAAACTTGAGGAAAGCCTTGGCTTAACGCTTCTCGAGCGCATTGGGAGGCGCGTCGAATTGACCTCGTGGGGGGTACTCTTGCACAGGGAGGTCGCAAAAGGATTCAGCCAGCTTCAGCATTCCGTCGATGTTCTGGAACAGGCCAGAATGCAGTCCGGCATAGTCCTCAGCGCACTGAGTTCCATCGTGAACAAGTGGATCGGAAGAAAGGCATTTGAGTGGCAGGCGCTGTACCCGGATGCACATCTCAGAATCATTGGAAATGATGAAGAGCAGGCATTGAGCGGGAGCCAAGCCGACTTCCGCATTACCTATGGGAAGAGAGCCGAGATGCATGTCCACTTTACGCCGTTGTATACGGACTGGGTCGTTCCCGCGTGTTCACCGCGTCTGCTCGGAGATCGTAAACTCACTGCGCCAGCTGAAATTCTAACGTTTCCATTACTGAATATCCAATGGGAACAGCATTACGTTAGCGCTCCGCAGTGGAGTGAGTGGGCAAAACTGGTGGGCACCACCTGCAATGAAAAGCTTTCAGGCTTGTTCTTCGCACTATCTAGCAGCGCCATTGACGCCGCGGTTAACGGCCGTGGATTTGTCTTGGCCCAAATCTCAATGATAGAGGATGAGCTGAATGCAGGCAGCCTTGTCGTACCGTACGACATTCGCGTCCAGTTACCGGAAAGTTATTATCTGGCGTGGGACAGGGCAGCGCTCGAAAAGCCATACGGCAAGGAATTTCACTCTTGGATACTGTCGACCGCCAGGAAGCAGGCAGTACTCTCCGCACCCAAACCGTCTTGACGTGTTCGTGGTTCGAAATCTCGCTCGGATAAAGTTGTGCTGATGGTCTTGAAGCGGATTTGAACCGGTGCCCGCCAAGGATTCAGATCGCAAATATTCGAGAAATCAACAAGTTAGAAAGTTTTTGCTGTGGGCCTGATATTCGAGGACGGTGATAGACGTTAACCAACGTTATGGGACCATCATCTGCGATCTGGAACGGCGCAAAAACAACCATTATCGCGCTAAGTCAATTTATTGTTAAAAGCCATTGAAATTGATCAATAAATCCCTCGTTGACCACCTTGCCCGACAGTCCGAAACCTTGGCACCAAAAATGTCAGTGCAGTCCAAATAGCCTCAGCAGCTCCTCGCGGTGTCGAACGAATTCCAGAGCGCTGCGGTCACGCGGGCGGGGTAGATCGATTGGGATAAGACGTGCCTCGCCCCCATTCGCCCGCGGCAGGATGAGAATCCGATCGGCCAGATATATCGCCTCCTCGAGATCATGCGTGACGAGAATGGTCGTGACATCCTCCTCCCGCCAGATCCGTGCGAGCTCCTGCTGCATCTCGATCTTGGTCATCGCATCGAGCGCACCAAGCGGTTCGTCAAGCAACAGGATTTCGGGCTGAACGGCAAGAGCTCGAGCAATACCCACACGCTGGGCCATGCCGCCGGACAATTGGCGTGGATAGGCGGTTTCGAATTGCTGCAGGCCGACGAGCCGGACATAGTGCCTGGCCCGGCTTCTCGCCTGGTCACGTGGAATACCTCCCGTTTCCAGACCGAACGCTACATTTTCCAGCACCGTGAGCCAAGGAAGAAGCCGTGGTTCCTGGAAGATCACTGCGCGTTCCGAGCCGACGCCGCGCACCGCCTTCCCATCGACGAGAACCTCTCCCGTGTCTAAATCTTCAAGTCCAGCCAAAACGCGCAGTAGGGTTGTCTTGCCCGAACCGCTCGCGCCGACGATGGCGAGGCTTTCGCCGGATCGGACGTGGAGATTTATGTCTTTCAGAACCTGTAGGGGGCTGCCGTTCAGCCGATAGGATTTGAAGAGGTGACGGATTGTCACCTCCCCGCGGCGGATATCCTGCGCGACACTCATCGTGGTTCCTCAGTTGCTCGCCGACTTGCCGTCGGTTGCGAAGAGGATATCCTTCGCCGCCAACTGGCCTTGCTTCAGCTTGCCTTCGCGAACCAGGACATCGATCCAGAACTGGACGTCACGTTCGACCGGCAAGCCCCCGGCACGTACGCCGTAACCGCGGAAGTACTGCGCGATCTCCGAGTTTTCTCCGCGGTCACTGAGTGCCTTGGCCAAGACTTTCTTGGTTTCTTCCGGATGCTCGCGGGCATAATCGAGGGCACGGGCGGACTGCTCGACGAAGGTCTTGGCAACTTCCGGATGCTGCGCAACAAAATCGCGGCGCAAGACCACGAACCCTCCGGCGATTTCCCCGAGAACGTCAGTGTCGTCAAAGATCGCACGAAGACCGCCGTTCTTGCGCGCCACCCCTTCGAAGGTCGTCTGCCAATAGCCAAAGGCCGCAATATCAACCTGGTTGGAGCGCAGCACCTGCTCGAGCTGCGGGCCTGGAACGACGACCTGATTGGCTGCATCCGTCGGCAAGCCGACAGAATGCAGCGCCTCGCGAATGGTGTAGTCGAGATGCGCGCCGAGCGTGTTGACCGCTATGCTCTTGCCGGCAATGTCCTTGATACCCTTGATCGGACTGTCTTCCAGTACGTAGAAGATCGACTGTACCTCGTCATTAATGCCGTTCGACGGATAGGCAGCGACGAAGTCATTGCCGCCAATGATCGAATTCAGCACAGCCGAGGTTGCCGCACCGCCGATCTCAACGTCGCCGGATGCCAAAGCGATCAGCGAGGCCGGGCCGCCCTGGGCATAACCGACGTTCTCCAGCGTGATGCCTGTTCCGTCGAAATATCCGAGCTCTGCCGCCAGTTCATGGGCGGCCAGGCCTCCCTGGCTGGCGAGGAAGCGCAGCTTTACTTCGTCCGCTGCTGTGGCCGGAGTAGCGAGACCGAGAGCGATCGCCGCCGGCAGGAGAAGATTGCGGGGATGGAAAGTCATGACGATGTCCTTTTGGAACGGGAAAGTTGATCGAAGCAGGTTAGACGCTGGGCTGAGACCAACGGCACAGTTTGCGCTGCAGGAGAACAAGCAGGGCGTTCGCGGCGAGCCCCAGAAAAGCAAGCAGAAGGATCGCTGCAAACATCAATGGGATCTGGAAATTGTATTGGGCGTTCATGACCTGGAAACCGATGCCTTTATTGGCACCGATCATTTCGGCCGCGATCAGAAGCAGAAGCGCGGTCGTGGCCGAAAGACGCAAGCCAACAAAGATCGCGGGCACAGATGCCGGCAGTATGACGCGGCGGAAGATCGTGAGTGGCCGGGCTCCATAGGTCCTCGCCATCTCGATCAGTTTGTTGTCCACCTCTTTGACGCCACCAATCGTGGCGAGAAGAATCGGGAACAGCGTCGCCCAGAAGATCACGAAGACCTTTGATGTTTCACCCAAGCCGAGCAGCAGGATGAAGACCGGATAGAGCGCAAGCGCCGAGGTTTGGCGGAAGAGCTGCAGGATCGGATCAAGCGCCTGCTCAACCGCCCGTATCTGTCCCATGAACAGGCCCAGTGGAATCCCGATCCCGACAGCCGCGACGAACGCGATGCCGGATCGCTGGAAACTGATCGCGATATCATCTAGCAATGCGCCGCTGATGAGGCCGTTCCAAAGGGCCGACAGGATCAGGTCTAGTGGCGGAAAGACTGCCGGGTTGACCCACCCTTAGGTACTCGACACCTGCCACAGCAGGAGGAAACCAAGAATCACGCCATAGCGTGCCAGAAGCTGGCGAAGCAAACCGCGAACGCGGGGTGCAAGAACGGAAGCGTTGGGTTCCCCGCCATGCAAGCCAAAGTTCGCCGGGAGAACCGAGGTGCCTTCATAGGACATATGGAGCGCTCCTCACTCGGCCGCCTGGAGAGCCGCACTTGCGGCTGCCCAGCGATTGACGGGGAAAGGCAAACCGAGGTTTTCCCGAAGCGTCTTGCCCTCGTAGGCCGTGCGGAACAGGCCGCGGCGCTGCAGTTCCGGGATCACCAAATCGACGAAGTCATCGAGCGCCGTGGGAAGCCAAGGCGGCAAAATGTTGAACCCATCGGCAGCTTCGTTCTCAAACCATTCCTGGAGGGTATCGGTGATCTTCTCAGCCGTTCCGACGATGGTGTAGTGACCGCGAGCCGATGCGATCCACTGATAAAGCTGACGGATTGTGAAGTTGTTTTCGTCGGCAATCTGGCGAATGAGTGCCTGCCGGCTCTTCATGCCTTCCGTCGGCGGTGCGGGCGGTAGCGGCCCGTCCAGGTCATAGCCGTGCAGATCAAGGGTACCTCCGGTCAGACCGTTGAGAAGCCCAATTCCGTCCTCTTCAACGATGAGCGACGTCAGACGATCATACTTCTCGCGAGCCTCCTCTTCCGTTCTGCCGACGAAGGCAGCGACGCCGGGCATGACGAGGATGTGATCCGGGTTTCGACCAAGGCCACGAGCGCGCACCTTGATGTCCCGGTAGAACTCCTGAGCGGTTTCGATATGTTGATGAGCAGTGAAGATCACCTCGGCCGTTGCGGCAGCCAGCCCGCGTCCGTCGTCCGACTGCCCGGCTTGAACGATGACCGGATGACCTTGGGGCGAACGCGATATATTGAGTGGACCACGTACCTTGAACTGTTCGCCGCGGTGGTCCGTATCGTGCAACTTCGATGGATCGAAGAACACTCCGGTTTCCTTGTCGCGTATGAATGCGTCGTCCTCGAAGCTGTCCCAGAGTTTCTTGACGACTTCGACATGTTCGGCAGCACGGCGGTAGCGCTCGGCATGAGGAAGTTGTGTTTCGCGATTGAAGTTCTGCGCCGTGAGGTCGCCAGTCGTCGTAACAACGTTCCATCCGGCGCGACCGTTGGAAATCAGATCCAGCGAGGCGAATTTGCGAGCGGTCGTGTAAGGCTCTTCGTATGTGGTCGACGACGTGGCGATAAAGCCAAGATGCCTGGTAAAGGGCGCTAGGGCTGAGAACAACGTCACCGGTTCGAAACCTGCCACACGCGCGTTTCCGCCTTCGCGCGCCCCGCCGAAGCCCACAGCCAGTCCGTCAGCCAGGAAGTAGGCGTCGAACAGCCCGCGCTCTGCTGTCAGCGCGAGACGTTTGTGAAACTCGAAACTTGTCGCGCCGTCGGCCGGTTGGTCAGGGTGTCGCCACGACGCCACATGCTGCCCACCGCCAGGCAGAAATGCTCCAAGCCTGATTTTTCGTGTCATCTCACATCCTCTCCAATTTGCTATCGGCGTCCAACCACGTCTTTCCGAAGCCAAGCGCGAAACCAAAGTTTCGAAGTAGCTAAAGTACTTTGCCTACAATTTATATAGAGAAAATAGATTTCGTAGTTTCGGGAGAAACGTGAAAAGATTTGCGGGATAGACAACGAACTCGAAAAATGAAGCGGGTCTTGCCGTTGCGACCACGTCACGCAGGCAATGACGCACTTCTCATATCAGCGCCCTCGCTGTTGCCCGGTTCAGAATCGCAACGGATTGCTGACGTCCTGAGATGGGACATTCACCCTTTTGCCAAGTGGCTGCCGCTTTGCTCGATTTCCATGCTCGGGACCAGAGCATAAAGAAGTCTTGCCACGGAAAGAGCGGCAGCGCTGTCGTATTCCCGAAGACAGATTATGCGATAAGTTTGTGTAGCCGGGTGGGTTCAAGGATGAAGTGCGACATGCAATAGATAACGTCGGTTTATCCTTGCTAGGCACGCGACATGAAACGCGCTCCCAGATCGATATGGATGAACGCCGCAAGATTGCCCGCTGGCGCACGGCTGGGATCAGCGTTGACGTGATCGCCGAGAAACTGCACCGACATCGCTCAACCATTTTCCGTGAGTTGCGCTGCAATACGTTCGAGGATCGTGAGACGCCGGACCTCAACGGTTACTACTGAGTGATGGCCAATGATGTTCAACGATCTCCTGAAAATCCTGCGCCCGGAAGGCCGTTATACGACGGCAGGAGCGATCGCCGCCCCCGTCGTCCAGCTCGATCTTCGAACCATGTATCTGAAGCAACTCGAATTGCACGGATCGAGCCAGAGCAGCCGCGCCGATTTCCGCCGTCTGGTAAGCTACATCGAAGAAAGGAAGATCCGCCCACTCGTCGGCGGTGTCTATCCGCTATCGGAGTTCCACCGCGCCCAGACGGATTTCATGCAGAAAGGCTTCGTCGGAAAACTGGTGGTTGTTCCGGATTGAATTCCTGGTGACATTTTGTTCGTCCATTGATCTGTGGTTTTCAATGATCATTGTACCTGCGTGCAGCGGCCAGTTTCGCGATCGGTCGCTGCCCGGCAGCCGATGATGGTCGGCAACCCGCTTCTTGAGAAGTCGTCCTGACACGGTCGTCGGATGTCCTCGATAGGCTGACACGATCGTCAACGCTCAACTCGTCATCATCGATCCAAGACCGACACGGTGGTTCAGGTAACTCAGTAATCGTCACATATAGAGATCGGAGGCATCGGCCTGACTGTTACTCGGTCCCTTTTCTTCTGGCGCACTCTTTTTCTCGCAAAAAGTCATGTTGCGCGACGACCGCATCCAACGCTGGGTGGAGCTCCTTGAGAGGGGAATCTCACCGACTCCTCTCGACACTGCGCGAAACCGGGTATCAGCCTGCTGCGGTGTGTGCCGGATTGCGCAGCGACAACTAACGGCGGCGGGAAGCTCATGCCTCGCAGGGCTCCTTCTTCCGATACCGCTATCCAAGACGCCGGCGATACACGAGATAGGCACCTCCCGCGCTCATCATCGCCAGAGCATACCAGGTCAGCGCATAGACGAGATGGCTGTTGCGAAATCGCACGACCGTCAGACCGCCGATCGGCAAGCCGCCGGGAAGAGGCGTTGCATCCGCGTCGATGAAATAAGGCGCGACATCGTCGAGGCTTTTCGATGCAGCGATCGCGGCGACGTCGCGGGAAAACCATCCGTCGTTTGCCGGGTCGTTGGAACGCAGGAAAGCGCCGCCCGGCTCGCTGATGCGCAGGAGGCCGGTGACCGTCACGGGGCCGGCGGCGATTTCGCTTGCCGCTCGTGCGGCGGGATCGCGACGGTCGGCGGGCACAAAACCGCGGTTAATGAGGACGGTCGTTTCATCCTGCAGGACGAGCGGCGTCAGCACCCAAAAGCCTGCGCCGCGCTCGGTGACGGCCTGCACCAGCACCGTCTTGTCGTGCCGGAAGAGACCGGTTGCCGCAACGCGTCGGTATTCGTCCCTTTCCCGGCTGATTGCCGTCCATTCCGCGCGAGACGGCGCCGGAACCGCCTTCGCGTGGATGCGTGCTTCCACCCGTGCGATGAGATCAAGTTTCCAGAAGAGCCGCTGCGCCTGCCAGGTACCAAGGGCAACGAAGACTGCGGCCAGCAGCAACATTGCACCCGTGAGCACAAGGCGGGAACGGGGGGATGAAGTGCCGGACTCCGTCTCTCCCGGCGGTCGGTCGATGGTCATGGCCGCGCCCGATTCTTCATTCGGACCCTCAGGGCATGTTCTTCATCATGTCGTGCGTCATCGGCATCATGTTCGTGTTCAGGTGATGCATGACCCAGAGAGAACCCGCGAGCGCGATGCCGACGATAACGAGCGTGAAGATCAGCGCCATCAGCGTCCAGCCGCCCTCCGAGCGCGGATTCATGTGCAGGAAGTAGACCATATGCACGACGATCTGTACGGCACCGATACCCATCACGAGCACTGCCGTCAGCAGCTTGCTGTCCAAAACGCCGCCCATGACCAGCCAGAACGGGATGGCCGTCAGGATCACGGACAGGATAAAGCCGATGAGGTAGCTCCTCAGCGATCCATGACCAGCTCCGTGGCCATGGCTGTGCGCGTGATGCGTATCCGAGGCGCTTTCGTGGGAAGGCTGATGAGGTTGCGCGCTCATACGAGAACTCCCAGTAGGTAGACGAAGGAGAAGACGCCGATCCAGATCACGTCGAGGAAGTGCCAGAACATCGACAGGCACATCAGCCGACGCCGGTTTTCCGCGATCAGCCCGCGCTTTTTCACCTGCACCATGAGCGTGATCAGCCAGATCATGCCGAAGGTGACGTGGAGGCCGTGGGTGCCGACCAGCGTGAAGAACGAGGACAGGAAGGCAGAGCGCGTCGGGCCAGCACCCTCCAGGATCAGGTGGTAGAATTCATAAAGTTCCAGCGACAGGAAGGCCGCCCCGAACACACCGGTGACGCCGAGCCAGAACAGGGTTTCCATCTTGGCGTTGCGCTCCATCTGAAGCATGGCAAAGCCGTAGGTGATGGACGAGAACAGCAGCATGGCCGTGTTGACGGCGACGATCCTGAGATCGAACAGATCGGCCGGCGAAGGGCCGGCGGCATAGTTGCGCCCGACCACACCATACGTCGCAAACAGCACCGCGAAGATGAGGCAGTCGCTCATCAGATAGAGCCAGAAACCCAGCATGGTGCTGTTTTCCGGATGATGCTCTTCCGTCACGTAGAACTGCGGTTTTTCATCGGTTTGGACGTGGGTCGCGCTCATCGTCTCAGGTCCGTTCTGCGAGCAGCTTGGAGCGCGTGTCTTCCGTCGCCGCGACGGTCTCGGCGGGGGTGAAGAAATCGCGATTGTAGTTGAAGGTGTGGATGATCGACACCGCGATGATGGCGATGAAGGAGAGCGCCGCCAGCCACCAGATGTACCAGATCAGCGCGAAGGCGAGCACGACGCTGATGCCGGCGAGGATCACGCCCGTGCCGGTGTTCTTGGGCATGTGGATCGGCTTGAAGCCGGTCAGCGGGCGCTCGTAGCCGCGGTTCTTCATGTCGTACCAGCCATCATGGTCGTGCACGATGGGGGTGAAGGCAAAATTGTAGTCCGGCGGCGGCGAGGAGGTCGACCATTCGAGCGTGCGACCGTCCCAGGCGTCGCCCGATGTCTCGCGCAGTTGGTCGCGCCTGAGGAAACTGACGACGAGCTGGATGATGAAGGAAGCGATGCCGATGGCGATCAGGACGGCGCCAAAGGCGGCGATGATGAACCAGATCTGCAGCGAGGGGTCCTCGAACTGGCTAACGCGACGCGTGACGCCCATCAGGCCGAGCACATAGAGCGGCATGAAGGCGAAGAAGAAGCCGATCTGCCAGAACCAGAAGCTCATCTTGCCCCAGAACGGATCGAGCTTGTAGCCGAAAGCCTTCGGCCACCAGTAGACGAGGCCCGCCATCAGCCCGAACAGCACGCCGCCGATGATGACGTTGTGGAAATGGGCGATGAGGAACAGCGAGTTGTGCAGCACGAAGTCAGCCGGCGGGATGGCCAGCATCACGCCCGTCATGCCGCCGATGACGAAGGTCACCATGAAGCCGATGGTCCATAGCATCGGCAGCTCGTAGCGAATGCGGCCGCGATACATGGTGAAGAGCCAGTTGAACATTTTCGCGCCCGTCGGGATCGAGATGATCATGGTTGTGATGCCGAAGAAGGCGTTGACCGACGCGCCCGAACCCATCGTGAAGAAGTGGTGAAGCCACACGAGGTAGGACAGGATCGTGATCACGCAGGTCGCGTAGACCATCGAGGCATAGCCGAACAGACGCTTGCCGCAGAAGGTCGCCACGATCTCGGAGAAGATGCCAAAGGCAGGCAGGACGAGGATGTAGACCTCCGGATGGCCCCAGATCCAGATGAGATTGATATACATCATCGGGTTGCCACCAAGGTCATTGGTGAAGAAATTCATGCCGACATAACGGTCGAGCGACAGGAGCGCGAGCGTTGCGGTCAGGATCGGGAAGGTCGCGACGATCAGGATGTTGGTGCAGAGCGAGGTCCAGGTGAAGACCGGCATCTTCATGAAGGTCATGCCCGGCGCGCGCATCTTCACGATGGTCGCGATCAGGTTGATGCCCGACAGCGTCGTCCCTACGCCCGCCACCTGCAGGCCCCATATGTAATAGTCGACACCGACGCCGGGACTGTAATCCGCGCCCGAGAGCGGTGGATAGGCGAGCCAGCCGGTGCGCGCGAATTCTCCCACGAAGAGCGACATCATGATGATGACGGCGCCGCCGGTGGTCATCCAGAAAGAGAAGTTGTTGAGGAAGGGGAAGGAGACGTCTCGCGCGCCGATCTGCAGCGGCACGACATAGTTCATGAAGCCGGTGACGAAGGGCATCGCCACGAAGAAGATCATGATCACGCCATGCGCCGTGAAGATCTGGTCGTAGTGATGCGGGTTGAGGTAGCCCTCGTTACCGTTGAAGGCAATCGCCTGCTGGATGCGCATCATGATCGCATCGGCAAAGCCGCGCAAAAGCATGATGATCGCCAGGATGATGTACATGATGCCGATCTTCTTGTGATCGACGCTGGTGAACCACTCGTGCCAGAGATAGCCCCAGAGCTTGAACTTCGTGATGAGCGCAAGCACGGCGATGCCGCCCACGGCCACCGCCGCGAAGGTCGCGACGAGGATGGGCTCGTGATAGGGGATCGCTTCGAAGGTAAGCCGTCCGAAGATGAATTGCGTGAGGCTGATGTTGCCGAACATGGAGTATCCAGTATCGTTTTGTGAGGGCATTGCGCGCACGCCGGGGCCGGCGAACGCGGTGGCGTCCCATTACATCTTGTGCATGTCGTGGTTCATCGCGGCCGGCTCCTCCTGCCGCTCCTCGATGCCTTCGGCCGGTTCTTCGCTATGCGAAGGATTGCCGGTTTCCGGGAATGTGGCGCCGGGAGCGGCTTCCTCGGTATGGCCGCCGGCACTGTCCGCATGGCGATTGTCGTGCTCGAGCTTCGCCTTGTTTTCGTGGCTCTCGAGGCCGCCGCCCATTATGTCGATGTGCATCATATCCTTCATGCACATCTGGCCAGCACGCGCGCACATGTTGAGCACTGCCTCATAAAGCCCGTTCTCGACCGAGGCGTAGTAGCGGACGGGCTCCTTGATGCTCGGCTTTTCGAGCTTCAGGTAAGCGTCGCGGTTGAGCATCGTGCCGCCCTGCTTCACGCGGGCAACCCACTGGTCGAAACCCGCCTGGTCCAACCCGTGGAACTTGAAGCGCATGTGGGAGAAGCCATCGCCGCTGTAGTTGGACGACAGCCCCTCGTATTCGCCGGGCTTGTTGATGACGGCGTGCAGCTTCGTTTCCATGCCGGGCATCGTGTAGATCATGCCGGCGAGCGCGGGCACGTAGAAGGAGTTCATCACCGAGGAAGCGGTGAGCTTGAAATTGACCGGCACGTCGACGGGTGCCGCCATCTCGTTGACCGTGGCGATACCGTAGTCCGGATAGAAGAACAGCCATTTCCAATCGAGCGCCACGACCTCGACATTGATCGGCTTCACCGCGTCGGTGACAGGCCGCGCGGCGTCGATCCGGTCGAGCGGACGGTAAGGATCGAGCTTGTGGGTGTTTACCCAAGTGATCGCACCGAGCGCAATGATGATGGCAAGCGGCGCGGACCAGATAACAACCTCGAGCCCGGTAGAGTGATGCCATTCCGGATCGTACTTGGCAGCCTTGTTGGATTGGCGGTAGTGCCAGGCAAAATAGAGCGTCAGGCAGATGACGGGCACGATGATGATCAACATCAGGATCGTGGAAATGACGATCAGATCCCTTTGCTGCGCGGCGATATCGCCAGAGGGCGACATGACGACCATGTTGCATCCCGTCAGGGCCGGCAGCATGAGCATGAGGATGATCGATAGTCGGGCGATTTGCGTCGGCATTTCGGGCTCAACTTGCGTTCTGTTTAATCGGCAATAATCAGGCGCAGTCATGCTTGGGAATGAGGTGCTTCGTCGCACCGCAGCATTCTGTCGCAGCGCAGTATGGATTTTTGGCTGTCCGTTGCCTCAGATTTGTACTAGCGCAATAGGCGTTATCGGTTTCGCCTAATTCTTGATATTCGACCTCAATTAGTCAACACTCGAAGGACATGGCGCACATCGCTCGGAGAAATTCATGAGTTCGGCCGTCAACCCCACATCCTCTGGTCTCGAACGGGATGCCCGTCGCATCCACGACGACAACAAGCCGTTGTCGCCGGGCAACATCGCCATCGGCGTGGTGATCGGCCGAACGTCGGAATTCTTCGACTTCTTCGTCTACGGCCTCGGTTCCATTCTCGTCTTCCCGAAGCTGATCTTCTCCTTCGCGCCCAATCCGGTGGCCGCGACGCTGATGTCCTTCGCCCTGTTTCCGCTTGCGTTTATCGCCCGTCCGGTCGGCTCCTTTGTCTTCATGTGGATCGACCGCAACTACGGACGCGGGACGAAGCTGACGATTGCACTGGTGATCCTTGGTGGCTCGACGGCATCGATCGCGTTCCTGCCCGGCTACGAGACGATCGGATACTGGGCCGTGGCGCTTCTGGCGCTGTTCCGGTTAGGGCAAGGTTTTGCGCTCGGCGGCGCATGGGACGGCCTCGCATCCCTGTTGAACCTCAGCGCACCGCCGAACCGTCGCGGCTGGTATGCGATGATCCCGCAGCTTGGCGCGCCCATCGGCTTTGCGCTGGCCAGCATTCTCTTCGGCTATATGGTCAGCAGCCTTTCCGAGGCCGACTTCCTCGCCTGGGGCTGGCGCTATCCGTTCTTCGTCGCCTTTGCGATCAACGTCGTGGCTCTGTTCGCGCGTCTGCGCATCGTTGCCAGCAAGGAGTTCGGCGCGGCCATGGAAGCACAGGAACTCCAGGCGCGTCCGATCTTCGAGATGCTCAGCAAGCACAGCATGGACGTCGTGCTCGGCGCCTTCGTGCCGCTCGCAAGCTTTGCGATGTTCCACCTCGTCACCATCTTCCCGTTGAGCTGGGTTATCCTCAACGGCGGCCAGTCGGCGGAGCGGTTTCTCTGGGTACAGGTCGCGGGCGCAGCGCTGGGTGCCATCGGCATCGTCCTGTCCGGCTTTGTCGCCGACCGTATCGGCCGGCGCAACGAGTTGATGCTTGGCGCCATCCTGATCGCGATCTTCAGCTTCTCCGCGCCCTTCCTGCTCGATGCCGGCGGTAAGGGCCAGGACACCTATATCCTCATCGGCTTCGCCGTGCTCGGCCTCACCTTCGGCCAGTCTTCCGGCGCCGTCTCCTCGCGCTTCACGCAATACTATCGCTATACCGGCGCAGCACTCACCTCGGATCTCGCCTGGCTCGTCGGCGCCGGCTTCGCGCCTCTCGTGGCGCTCGGCCTTGCCACCAGTTTTGGTATCGTCTTCATCGGCGGCTACCTGATTTCCGGCGCCATCTGCACATTGGCGGCTCTGAGCCTTACGCGGGCACTCGACGTGCATTAGGGACGGTGTCACGTGCAACGATCCGGCGCGCATAGATAAACACCGATCAGTGCGTGCCACCGCTATGTCCTGTGGTCTGCTCTCGCACCGTCTATTCCGATCCTGTTGAGGTCTGAGCTATGGGGCAGCAGGAACAGCGGCCGCGCGCGCAGCCCTTGTGGTGCGCACACACAATTTGCCGACCAAGTGTGCTCGCCTTGAAGGGACCGGAACCGGGGACGCCTCGTCAATTTATGCGAATAAAAAAGTATCTACGGATATTTGTCTCTACTTCCGTTCCTGCTGCGCTTCACGGAAAGCTCCTGCTAGCAGCGTTTGTGCGGCCCAGCGGAGAACCTTTTCACCCTCCTCTGGCGCCAGCTCGCAGATATCGCGCATCACAACAACGGCTTCTATGCCTGTCACCAATGACAGGGCGTGTACGAGACGCTTCAGTTGCTTTGGCGGTAACTGATCGTCAATCGGAGCGATCGCCTCGTTCAGCCAGCCGAGTCGCCTTCCGCCGCGACGGTTCTTGTTTTCGCCCGCCGCTGAACTGCCAAGTAGCGCGCGAAACACGCCCTCGTTTTCAGTCACCATCGTAAAGACGTCTGCGACAAGCTTGTCCACCCGCTTGCCAACCTCGACGATATCCGCTCCGGGGCTCGCCGGTGTCACACTGATCCTGGTCGCAACACCATCGAGCACAGCTTCGCGGATTATTTCGTCGGGTGTTGAGAAATAACGGTAGGCGGTCGCCCGCGATATACCCGCATGATCGGCGACATCGGCCACGGAGGGATGGCCTCCACCTTCAATGATTTCTCGAGCAGCACGCAATAGCTCGGCGCGCGTCCTGCGCTTTTGATTCACCCGTTCGAAACTTCTCTCTTGACTGTTCATAAGCACCTCATTATGAGACTGTAATCTCATTACGAGTTTAATGTATCACAAATAGCCGAAGGTACAAGTCATGTCCGATTCCCTTTTCGCGGCGGCGAACAATGCCTCGCCCCTCACCGTGCATTTTCTTGGCAATATCCTAACCTTCCGAGCTCGCTATGCGGACACGAAGCAGAACTTCACCGTGATCGAGGTCCTGACCGCTCCGAATGCGGGTGCACCGCCACACACCCAGACTGACCAGGAAGCGTTCCTTGTCCTGGAGGGGCGCTACGAGATCATGGTTGGCGACGAGATTCGGCGATGTGGGCCGGGCGAGTTCGTTCATGTGTCGCCTGGCGTCATGCATGCGTTCCGCAATATCGCCGAAACGCCGTCCCGGATGCTGCTGATCAACTTTCCCGGTGATCTGCATGAGGAATTCTTCCTGGCGATCGGAGAACCGCTTCCAGCAGGCACGACTGAATTCCCGGACGTGCTGCCGCCGGACGTTCCGAAGATCGTCGAGACGGCTGCGCGCTTCGGCATCCACATTCCCGTTCCGTCGAATGCCTGAGGAAGCGAAATGAAGTCTATGATCGAAAATCTTCTGGCCTCCCGCGCGTTCGGCGTGTTTGCTCGCGTCGTGCTTACCTTCATGTTCTGGTCAAGCGGCCTTGCCAAGCTGATCGATTTCCCCGGCGCGGTTGCAGAAATGCAGCATTTTGGCGTGACGCCGGCCGTGCCGATGGCGATTGCCGTCATCATCCTGCAGCTTGGCGGATCGGCACTCGTCATATCCGGCCGATTCGTATGGTTCGGCGCCGGTGTGCTCGGGGTGTTTACCGCGCTCACGATACCGATCGCCCATGCTTTCTGGACCATGACCGGTGAAATGACCTTTATCGAGATGATGTTCGTTTTCGAACACGTGACGGTCATCGGCGGACTCATGGTTGTTGCAGCTATCGGCGAACGCCTGCGCAGGCCGCTGGCCGCCGGCGTTTGAAACGGGCAGTTCCCGCAGAAACAGGATCGAATCCTTCCCTGTGAGCAGATGCACCCGCGGCAGGATTATGTCTCGCCGCGGAATAGTAGGGGCGTGATCTCCAAAGTTCCTTGCAGCGTCTTTTGCGCGCATCCGCAATCGTGGATGGCGAGCTGGCCGCTGTTATCCGAAACGCAAATTATGGGTGACCAAAATGGCTACAAAATACGGTACCGAAGCGTCGGAAACGCTGACGAGTGAAAATGCCTACGACTACATCTACGGGCTTGGCGGCGACGACAAGATCCTCGGCCTGTTCGGCGCCGACAATCTCATGGGCGGTGAAGGCAACGACACTATAAGCGGCGGCTTCCAGGGCGATACCATCTCCGGCGATCTCGGCAATGATACGCTTTGGGGTGGCCAGGGCGATGATATCATCCTGGGCGGCAACGGCGCCGACAACATGTCCGGCGATCTCGGCGATGACCGTTTCAGCGACTATTACATCAGCGACTGGAGCGGCGATAAGGTCGACGGCGGGCTTGGCACCGACACGGTCGATATCAACCTGCAATACAACACGGCCGGTGTAACCTTTACAGCACAGGACCCCACGAAGTCCGTCAATATGTTCGGCTTCACCGTCAGCGGTATCGAGCAGTACGCGATCGCTGCAACCAATTTTGCCGATACGCTCACGGGCGGCCGCTGGCAGGACCAATTCAGCGGGCAAGGTGGTGATGATCGGCTTTCGGGCAATGGCGGCGACGATTATCTCGATGGCGGAGCCGGCAAAGACATCCTCTCGGGCGGCCAGGGCGACGACTATATATCGGGTGGTGACGGCAACGACCGGATCAGTGGCAGCTACGGTGACGACTATCTGCGGGGCGGACTTCAGAACGACATCGTAACGGGCGGCAGGGGCGACGACGCGATGTACGGTGAAGATGGCGACGATACGCTCGATGCCGGCAGCGGCCTCGATTATCTCGACGGCGGCGATGGCAACGACACGCTCAGCGGCGGCGCCGACGCGGATTACATCATAACCGGCGGCGGCACCGACAAGGTGAATGCCGGCTCGGGCGACGACCGCGTGCTTATCAGTTTGTTCAATGGCAAGGACACCATAGACGGAAGCACTGGCAACGACCGTATCGAGATCCGCGACATCGAGACCAACTTTACCGCAAAGGCTTCCAACCTCGTCAACACCCTTGCGGATGGCTCGACGATCGTCAATTTCGAAAATTACGATCTCTATGGCGAAAACGACAACAACAGTTTCGTGACGCTCGACGGCGCGGACCATATCGTCACCTACAATGGGGCCGACACGGTCAAAGCCGGTGCCGGCGACGACTATATCGACGGCGGCCTCGGTAATGACAAGCTCTACGGCGAGGCAGGCAACGACACGATCTTCGCCGGGGGCGACAAGGATTCCATCTATGGCGGCTCGGGCATCGATACGGTCTATATCGACCTCTCCGGCTACCAGACCACCGGCTACTCCTTCGACGTCGTGAATGGCAAGGGAACACTGTCCAACGGTTCCTTCGCGCAGGACACCGAGATCTTCAACGTCTTCACGGCCTATGGCAACGACATCCTGAAGGCCGGCAACGCCTTGCGGGTATGGTTCAAGTCCGACAAGGGCAACGACCAGCTCTATGGCAGCGCCGGGGACGACATGCTCGACAGCGGGCTCGGCAACGACAAGATCGTTGCCGGCAAGGGCGACGATGTCCTCTCCGATCTCGGCGGCAACAATACGTTCACGGCAGGCGATGGAAACGACGAAGTTGGCATCTCCATCTTCGAGGCGCACACGGGTGGCGACACGACGACGCTCGATCTCGGCGCAGGCGACGATGTCGTGGAGTTCAACGCCGGCATCGGCACAATCCATGGCAAGCTCGTTGCGGAAGGCGGCAGCGGAACCGACCTTGCCGAAATCGACCGGAGCGAAACGACGAAGGCGCTGTCATTCACGCTGAGCGCGAACGCCACGCTGGTCAACGGCGACGCGGTACTCAAGAACTTCGAGCGTATCGACATCACCGGCGGTTCGGGCGCCGACAAGTTTACCGGCGGTAATCTGTCCGATACGCTCGACGGTAACGACGGCAACGATACGCTTTCGGGCTTGGCTGGAGACGATTGGCTCTACGGCGGGAACGGTCGCGACAGCATCAAGGGCGGAGATGGGGCAGACACCATCTGGGCGGCAAGTTCGAGCGGCGATACGGACGCCGATACCCTCGACGGCGGGACGGGCAACGACCATCTTCACATCAACGGCGGCGACACCGCGATCGGCGGTATGGGCACGGACCGCGTCTATGTAGACGTGTCGGATCTGACGGCCGGCGTCAAGTTCACCTTCGGCACCGGGACGATCAAGGTTAACGCCAACACCTCGTTCTCTGGCATGGAATCGCTCGAATTCGACGGCACGTCAGGCAGCGACAACGTTACCGCCGGCACTGGAGACGACGTACTGCGCGGCAATGCCGGCAACGACTATCTCAATGGCGGTGCTGGCAAGGACATCCTCTATGACGACGCCGGCAACGATACCCTCGTCGGTGGTGCCGGAGACGACTGGTTCACTCGCAACGAGTTTACGGGCAAGGATGTCTTCGACGGTGGCTCCGGCATCGATACGCTGGATTTCAACTATTACGGCTACGACGCTTCGGTGAAACTCGACCTGCTTGACAATTCCAAGAACGACGGCCTCGCACGCGGCCTGACCGCCAGCAATTTCGAGCGCATCTGGGGCACGAGCCAGGACGACGACATTCGCGGCTCGAATGTCAGCGAATGGCTTTCGGGCGGAAGCAAGGACGATATCCTTCAGGGCCGGGGCGGCGACGACACGCTGATCGGCGGCTCAGGCGGAGATCTTCTGACCGGTGGTTCCGGCAAAGATACGTTCCAGTTCAGCTCCCTCACCGACGGCGGCGACGAGATCACCGACTTCAAACGCGGCGAGGACAAGATCGCCATCGACGACGTAAGATTCGGCCTGAGCACGGGCGCGTCGATCAAGCTTGTGCTTGCCAGCGACCCCGACTTTACCACCACCGGCGCAACTTTCCTCTATGAAACGGACACTCACCGACTTTGGTTCGACGGCGACGGCAAGGGCGGCGACAAGGAAGCCATTCTTCTGGCCACCTTCGACAATGTGTCTTCACTCAGCACGAGCGACTTCATCCTGGTCTGAGGCCTGAGGTCAGAGCAAAACATTTCCACGGCTCGCCCTTGTGCGGGCCGTATGGCATTTCGAAAAGCACCGGTGGGCAGCATGCGTCAAGCCAAACCGTGTTGTCTTGACGCATGCTGCCCACCGACTTCATCTGATGCGCGCAAGCGCGTCTACGGCGTTGATGTCACGGAATCGGCGTGAACTTCAGTTCACTGATCGGAACAACCTTGTCTGTTCGGGTCATCTTGTACTCGGTGTTCGGGCCGAGCCATTTATCCCAGATCTTGTTGATTTCACCGGCTTCGTCGAGCGCATGCAAAGCTTCGTTGATCTTGGCAGTCAGGGCCGGCTGGTCCTTGGCCATGCCGATACCGATGGGCTGGAAGAGCATCGGATCCTGGATCATCTTCATCTTCTTGCCCTTGGTCTGCGACTCGTTGACGAACTTCGTCGTGGTCATCGTATTGGCCACCATGCCGCGAGCCTTGCCCTGCTGAACGGCAAGATACGCCGATGCCGTATCCTGGAACGTCAATGGCTCCGACTTGTTGAGCTTGATTGACATCTCCGAGGTTGAGCCCTTCGTCGAAGCGATGCGCTGGCCGGCGAAATCGGCCTTGGTCTGGCCCTGGTCGTCAGCGGGAACGATGAGCATTTCCTTGGCGAGATAGTAGGGATCGCTGAACTGGATCTGTTCGGCGCGGCTCTGGGTGTAGGCGAGGTTGGCGACGGTGATGTCGACACGGCCAAGCTTGACTTCCGGGACGCGGGCCTCGACGGAGACCGGCTTGACCTCGGCCGTCACGCCAAGCTGTTTGGCGATCGCATTGCAGAGATCGACGTCGAAACCGGCCATCTCGCGGGTCTTCAAATCGGGAGAGGCGAAGGGTGGCACGTCGGCGAAGGTTGCGCAACGGAGTGTCTTGGCCGACATGATGTCGTCCAGCCGATCGGCATGGGCGGGGGCAATCGCTGCTGTGGACGCGATTGCGAAACTGAGGGCTATGCGTTTCATGGTCATTGCTGTTCTCCTTTGTTGTTATTGAGGGGTCAGTGCCGTAAATCAGCGAGAAAACGCTGAGCGCGGGGATGGCGGGGATTGGTGAAGAAGTCCTCCGGCGTCGCCATTTCGATGATCTGGCCGGCGTCGATGAACCAGATCCGGTCGGCAACGTCGCGTGCAAAGCCCATTTCATGGGTGACGCACAGCATGGTCATGCCGTCGGCCGCCAGGCTCTTCATGACAGCCAAGACCTCTCCGACCATCTCTGGATCGAGTGCGCTCGTCGGCTCGTCGAACAGCATGATCGGCGGCTCCATGGCAAGTGCACGGGCGATCGCCACGCGCTGCTGCTGACCGCCGGACAGTTGCCCCGGATAGGCATTGGCCTTGTCGGCAAGCCCGACGCGGTCGAGAAGGCGCAAAGCCTGGTCATGGGCCACATCGCGAGCGACGCCTTTTACCCGGATCGGCGACATCGAGACGTTTTCGACCACGGACAGATGCGGGAACAGGTTGAAACTTTGAAAGACGAAGCCGATGCGGCTGCGGAGCCGGTTGAGTTCGCGGGTTTTCATCGGCGCGTGAATGTTCTGGTCGTCAAAGGAAATCGAACCGCTATTGATCTCCTCAAGGCGGTTGATCGTGCGGATCAACGTCGACTTGCCGGAACCGGACGGTCCGCAGATGACCACGACTTCGCCTCGGGCAACCTCAGCGTCGATGTCTTTCAGAACCTGATAGTCGCCATACTGCTTGGAGACATGGGAAATGCGGATGGCACGCGCATCGTGAGGTGAAACTGGCAAGGTCATAGCTGCTCCGATACGATTTTGACGGGCGCGATCACGGCTACAGGGCGGACGCCGGCAAGACCGGCACGCCTGCGGGTAATGCGGCGCTCGAGACGATAGGCGACGTGCGTCAGAGACCAGCAGATCGCGTAGTAGATGACCGCAAGGATGAGAAAGACCTGGAAGGGCTGCGTGAGGAGCTGGTTGTTGACCTGGCTGGCGGCGAAGGTGAGGTCCGGCACGTTGATCACATAACCGAGCGTCGTGTCCTTGATCGTCGAAACGAAGGTCGACAGGATGCTCGGGATCATATTGTAGAGCGCCTGCGGCAAGATCACGAAGCGCATCGCACCGAAATAGCCGTGTCCCAGAGCCTTGGCCGCTTCCATCTGCCCGTGGCCGAGCGCGACGATCCCTGCCCGCACGACCTCGCTGAGAAAGGCGGCCTGATAGACGACCAGTGTTGTGAGCATCGTCACAAAGCTTGGCACATCGGCGCCCGTCAGCAAGGGAACCAGGAAATAACTCCAGAGGATGAGCATCAGCAGCGGCACGCCACGTGTCACATAGACGAGGACCGTTACCGGCCAGCGCAAAAACGGCCATTTGGAGAGACGCGCGAGTGCCAGCAGGATGCTGAAAGGAAATGCGAGACCGATGCTCAACGCCGACAGGATCAGCGTGTTGGCAAGCCCGCCCAACGGTCCGTTCGGATACTGCCCGATCAAAAGCAGGAGCCAGTAATCCTGGATGATGGCGATGATATCGTTGATCATGCGCGTGCCCTCGTGGCGGGATCGGCGCGCATGGTCAGATAGGCGCCGCCGGCCATGATGAGGAGCGAAAAGAACAGGTAGAGCACTGTCCCGATCAGGTAGATTTCGAAGGTCTGAAAGCTGAGGTTTTCGATTTCCTTGACCGCATGCGTCAGCTCGGACGCACCGATCACGACACCCAGGCTGCTGTTCTTGAACAGCGAGACACTGTGGTTGATCAGCGGCGGCAAAGCGTTGCGCACCCCTTGCGGCATCAGGACGAAACGCATCGCCGATATGTAACCGTGGCCAAGGGCACGCGCGGCTTCCATCTGTCCCGGGCTGACCGAGCGAAGCCCGGATCGCAGGTCCTCGCTAAAGTAGGCGGCCTGGCAAAGCCCCAGCCCGATGATCGCAAAGATCGCCTCAGCGTTGTGGCTTGCGAGCCAATAGGTCAGCCAGTCGGGCAACAGCGTGAAAATGCCGAAGTACCAAAGCATCAGCTGAACGAGCGTCGGGACATTGCGGTGATAGGAGACATAGCCCGCGACAAAGGCGTTGCCGAAACTGCCCGGCGCGAAGCGAAGCGCGAGCAGCAGGATGGCCAAGGTCATCGCCAGGAGCCAGGAACCGATCGCTATGATGAAAGTCATCTCGATGCCGTGCAAGAGCATCGCAACGAATTCCGGGTTGGTCAGGATCGCTGAAAGATCAAACCCCGTCACGGCTTCAATCCTTCGGTTCGGAGGAAGGTGCCGCGCGCGGCGTTGCCGGCTTGGCAGTCTGAAGGCCGCCCATCACCTGCAGCGTCGGCGTGATCTCCATATGGCCGATGTTGACGGCGATGGGTGCGGCGATGGCGAAAGCGATGGCATCTGCGATATCAGCGGCTTCCGGGAGTTCGAAACCGTCGATGAAGCGCTCGCGGATCGATGGGTCGTCGCCATGGACATGTGTGAAAATGTCGGTCGCGACCCGGCCTGGGCAGATTTCCGTAACGCGCACGCGTTTGCCGAAGGCATCAATACGCAGCTGGTTGGACAGCATGCTCACGGCAGCCTTCGTCGCATGATAGGAAGAGTTGCCACCGAAATTATATGCGCCCGCAATCGAGGAGATATTGATCACGTGGCCATTGTCGCGCGCGACCATGCCCGGAACGACCATGCGGCAGAGATGCAGGACTGCGCGGAGATTGACGTCGACCAGAAGATCGATATCGCCTTCGTCGGCTTCCAGGAACTTCTTGGGGCGATCGACGCCGGCATTGTTGACGAGGATGTCGAATTCGATCCGGGCCGTGAGTTCGGCAAGCGACGCACGATCGGTCACGTCAATTGCATGAGGGATGCAACCGGTCTTTTCGGCAAGCTGCTGCAGTGGCCCGGCGCTGCGGGCAAGGGCATGAACCTCGATATTTTCCCGGCGCAGCCGCTCGACGACGGCCGCACCAATACCGGAAGAGGCGCCCGTGACCAGCGCTGTCCTGTAATCGGAAAATGACATTTCCTATTCCCCTGTTGTTTTTTGAACATTAGTTGAACTTGAAAGCCCTGCCTAAGACCGATTATTTGTGGAGCGATAAGCAAGCCTTATGAAGCCTAAGGATTGGGCAATTGCTGATCTCTGAAGCTCTGCGATTTTGACGCCGAGATTCGCGAATGATTCTGTAAGCGCATGTTTTTTATTTGATTTTCAGATTTGCAAAATCGCCTAAGGCTTGTACGATGACCTCGAAAATCATTGGATTGATTGCGTCACAATGGATACCAGACGGCTCAAATCTTTTATCGTCATCGTCGATTCCGGCAGCATTACGCGGGCCGCCGATATCCTGCATGTGGCGCAGCCTGCTTTGAGCCAGCAACTCGCGTCGCTGGAAGAGCATTTCGGCCAGAAGCTCTTGAACCGGAGCCAGCAGGGCGTGACCATGACCGATGCCGGACATGCTGTTTATCGCCATGCGCAGATCATCCTGCGCCAGATGGACCAGGCTCGGGCCGATGCGGCGGCGGCCGGAAATTCGCTCGCCGGCCGCGTATCGGTCGGCCTTGTGCCCTTCAGCAGCGCTGCCACGCTCTCCGTTGATCTCCTTGCGGAGACGCGTAAGCGCCACCCCGGCATTCTCCTCCATCTGACCGAAAGCGTCGGTCAGACCTACAGCCAGATGATCATGACCGGCCGTCTCGAGATGGCGCTGATCCATGGTTCCGGACCGATCAAAGGCGTTCGTTTCGAGCCCCTGCTCAGTGAGGAATTCTTTCTGGTGGCCCATCCGGATTTCGCGATCGAGGCCGATGCCAAGCCCGTCTCCATTACTGCGCTGGATAACCTTCCGCTCTTGATGCCGCCCGCCTACAATTTCGTCCGGCGCGCCGTCGATACCGCTTTCACGCGGACACGAACCAATCTGAAAGTCGTCGGAGAAGTCGAAATCGTCAGGACGCTGACACGGGCGGTCAGCATCGGTCTTGGGGCAACGATCATGCCCCGGGCCATCGCTGACCGGATCATTACGGAATCGAACGAGCCGCTGATTTGTCGAATGGTCTCGCCGCGGATCGAGGAAACGCTTTCTCTTTGCGTCTCCGATCACACACCACTCTCGGAACCGGCTGAAGCGGTCAAGGACATCCTGATCGAACTGACCGCGCGGCTGAAGCCACCGCGCGGGTAACCGCAAAGCTTCAACGCATCTCGGCGCAAAACTGGGAAATCCGGGCGCAGGCTTCCATCAGCTTTTCCATACTTGTGGCATAGGAGATGCGGAAGAACGGGCTCATGCCATAGGCGGCGCCCTGCACCGTGGCCACGTGATGCTCATTGACGAGCGCCATGACGAAATCGGTGTCGCTCTCGATCTTCTTCCCGCCCTTGCTCGTCTTGCCGATCAGCCCCGACATATTCGGGAAGATGTAGAAGGCGCCCTCCGGCTTATGGCATTTCAGGCCATCGATCTTAGCCAGTTCGGAGAGGACGAAGTCGCGCCGCTGCTTGTAGATGGCGGCCCGCTCCCGGAGTAAGTCCTGAGGTCCATCCAGTACAGCGACAGCTGCTGCCTGGACGACGGTCGCCGTGCCGCCGCTGTTCTGGCCGTTGACGTTGCCGATAGCGGAGATCAGGTCTTTTGGTCCGCCGCAGAAACCGAGCCGCCAGCCCGTCATCGCATAGGCCTTGGACGCACCATTGACGGTCAGAACACGATCATAGAGCCTGGGCTCGACCTCGGCGATCGTGCAGAATTCGAAGTCGTCATAGATCAAGTGTTCGTAGATGTCGTCGGTCATGATCCACACATGCGGGTGGCGCAGCATGACGTCGGCGATCGCCTTCATCTCCGCACGCGAGCAGGCAGCACCGGTGGGATTGTTCGGGAAGTTCAGGAAAAGCCATTTCGTTCGGGGCGTAATCGCCGCCGCCAGATCCTCAGCGCGCAGCTTGAAGCCGGCTTCCTGCGGGCAGGCGACCGGCACGGGCACGGCGCCTGCGAACTTGACGATATCCGCATAGCTGATCCAGGACGGCGCCGGGATCACCACCTCGTCGCCGGGATTGCAGGTCGCAAGCATCGCATTGAAGATGACCTGCTTGCCGCCGCCGCAGACGACGATCTGGCTTGCATCGTAGTCCAGATTGTTTTCGCGCTTGAACTTGCGCGAAATCGCCGCCTTCAGAGCCGGCGTGCCGTCCATCGACGGATATTTGGTGTCACCCGCCAGCGCTGCAGCATGCGCTGCCTCAACCGCATGCGACGGCGTCGCGAAATCAGGCTCGCCGGCGGAAAGGCTGATGACCTTGACGCCCTGAGCAGCAAGGTCCCTGGCGCGCTGCGTCATGGCGGCGGAAGCGGAGATGGAAACGTTCTGGAGGCGATCGGCGATTGCTGGCATCGGACTGGCTTTCGTGGTGTTGAATGTAAAACGCTGAAGGGTTGGCGACTAACCGAGGATCTCGGCAGCTGGAGCGATCGTCGCCCCCGCTGCCTCGATCTCGCTGCGCACGATCCGCGCGAGTTCCAGCGATCCCGGGGTATCGCTGTGAACGAGAATGGAGCGGGCAGATACGGCAAGAGTCTCGCCCTCGATGGTCGTGACGGTGCCGGTCTTGAGGAACTGCCGGACACGCGTGCGCAGAGCGTCTTCTTGCTTGACGACGGCGCCAGGCAAGCCGCGGGCAACGAGCTTGCCCTGCGCATCATAGGCTCGGTCGGCGAGGAACAGGAGCAGGGTCTTCAGGCCCGCGCGGGCGGCGGCGTGCGCGATGGTGCTATCGGGCATGGCGAAGACGATCAGGTTCGGATTGACCGTGCGGATTGCGTCCATCATCAGATCGGCCAGAACCGGATCGCGGTTGACCATATTGCCCATCGCGGCATGGAAGCTGACATGGGCGACTGACAGCTGTTCCGCCTTCGCGATCGCATTCAGTGCCCCCAACTGGTAGAGCATCTGCTGGCGCAACTCGTCGGCGGAGAAAGGCAATTCGCGACGGCCGAAACCCTGCCGGTCCGGCAGTCCCGGATGGGCGCCGATAGCGACGCCGTTCGCTTTGGCGAGGCGAACCATCCGCGCCATTGTATCCGGGTCACCGGCATGGAAACCACAGGCGATGTTCGCTGAGGACACGACCTTCATCAGTGCCTCGTCATCACAGAGGCTATAGGGGCCGAACCCCTCGCCCATGTCCGAATTTATGTCGATCTTCATCGGTCTTTCCTCCCGGACTTCGAGCTATCGCCCTGCCATGGTCTTCAGTGCGCGCCCGACCATCTGCGCGGTGTTGCGTACATCGTCTACATAGGCGGCGATGGCGTGATCGAGCGCTCTCGCCTCGGCATGCGACGAGCGGACGAAGCGGACGCGGCTGCCAATGCGCGCCTGGCCAAGCCGCCAGAGATCGGCTTCGAGCACACCGGCGATCTTCGGATATCCGCCAGCAGTGTTGGCGTCACTCATCTGCACGATGGGCTCGCCGCTTGGTGGGACCTGGACGACACCGGGGACAATCCCGTAGGAGCGCATTTCTACCGGTGCCGTCGGTCGCACGGGCTCGCCGGAAAGCCGGTAGCCGGTCCGATCGCTTTGCGAGGAAATTTTCCAGCTCTGGTTCCAGAAGCGTTCGGCATCGGCACCGAAAAGGTCATGTTCACCTGCTGGCAGGGCCCGGATAAGCAGGCTGCCGTCAGGCGCGACAGGAAAAAACTCCTGGAGTGCCATTGCCGGAGGCACGACGCCCAATTCGTCGACCGACAAGGCCGAGGCCTCGCCGAGAGGGAGCGCATCCCCCTTCTGCAGAAACCGGCCGTCAACGCCGCCAAAGGCACCGCGAAGCGAGGTACTGCGCGAGCCCATGACGATCGGGACATCCACCCCTCCCGCAAACGCGACATAGGCACGGGCTGCTCCGGGAGACGGCAGGAGTTCAAGAACCTGTCCGGCGTCGCCCGTCTTCATCCACCAGGGTGGCAGAGTGACACCATCCAGCGTGGCGCTCGTTCCCCCGGTCACTGCAAATCCCGTCGCCTGACGGAAACGGAGGCGCAACGGGAACGTCTGCACCTCGATCACCGCGGCGCCTTCGTCGTTGCCGACCAGCAGATTGGCGATCTTCAGCGCCAGCGGATCCATGGCACCGCTGGCCGTCACGCCGATGTCGCGATAACCCGGCCGGCCGAGATCCTGGATCGTGTTCAAGGGGCCGGTGTCGATGATCTCGATCACAGCTCGATCCTTTCCGGCAGGAAGCGCACCGTGTCGCCCGGTGCCATGATCGCGGGCACGGCCGCTGTCGGGTCAAACATCTGAAGATCGGAGAAACCGATGGAGTTCCAGCCGTTCGGGCCGGTCAGCACCGCAACGCCGGTCTGCATCCCGCCGATGGTCACGCAACCCCTGGCCATCCTCAGCGAGGGCACTGTCTTGCGTGGCATATGGATGCGCGGGTCCAGTCCATGGAGATAGCCGAAGCCCGGCGCGCTTCCCAGTGCGAAGACCGTATAGGTCCCCTCGTGATGAAGGCGAAACACCTCCCGGTCGGTCAATCCCGAACGATCGCAGAGCGCCGCCAGGTCGATGGCATGCTCTCCACCGTAGTGGACACCGATCTCGATGGTCTTGCCCTTGATGTCGATGCTTTCGGCCCGCTCCCACGCGTCGCGAAGCCGCGCCATGATCGCCTCCGGATCCTCTGGCGTGGTTTTGAAGATTGCCAGAAGATTGGTCATCCCCGGCACGATCTCACCGAGGTCGTCCCATTGCCGGAGTGCGTGTGCAAGCGCCCAGATCCGTCTTTGGGCAGGTAGGTCGAAGTCGCCGGGCGCTTCCAGCAGAAAAGCCCGGGCACCGATCGTGGAGATATGGGCCTGATGCTGCATGGCCGACGCTATCCGTGGCGGTTTTGCGAGCGCGTTCAGGGAACTATCTGTCGGTTGAAGTAGGGGGGATGTCATCAGTGGGGCTCATACTCAAAGAGAGGGTCGCCATAGCCAACAACGGAGCCGTCCTCGGCAAGACGTCGTGTCAGCACACCCGCTTTTGTGGCGTTGACTGGCAGGAGGATAGGTCCGATGTGGAGAAAACCGACAATCTCGCCGGACGCGACTTTCAGCGGCAACGTCGATGGCGCAGCCGCCGCGGCAGGATGATGTCTGTGGAATACTCCCATGATCGGAGCTGTAACTTTTTCCGACACCGCGCCCGACGTTTCTTGCATCGTCTGAACCAGCGATACTGCAACGGGCGCATCCCGCCCGACGACAATCCGCAGCTTGCACCCGAGCCGGTCAATTTCGATCCCGCCGACACCGGCTGCCTCAAGGGCGGCCGCGAGAAAGGCAATCGTCGCGGGATCGCTGAAATCCACCGCAGTCATGATGCGCTCCGTCGTTTCAGCCATGTTTCGAGATAGTGGATATCCGTCCCGCCGGTAGCGAAGCGTTCATCGTCAAAGAGCGCGCGCAAGAGTGGGAGGTTCGTGGAAATACCCTCGATTTCGATCTGCGAAAGCGCTGCCTGCATTTTTACGATCGCCTCGTCGCGGGTCGGAGCGTGGACGATCAGCTTGCCTATGAGAGAATCGTAGTAGGGCGGAACCGTATAGCCCGCATGGACGTGGGTATCGACGCGGACGCCTTGTCCCGAAGGCAGCGTCAATGCGGTGATCGTACCCGCGGACGGCAGGAAAGTTTCAGGGTCTTCGGCGTTGATCCGGCATTCGAAGGCGTGGCCGTCGACAACGACATCAGCCTGTCCGATTGCAAGCGGGATACCCTGGGCGGCCCTGATTTGTGCCTGGACGATGTCGATTCCGCTGGTCATTTCCGTCACGGGATGCTCGACCTGCAGCCGGGTGTTCATTTCGATGAAATAGAAACCACCATCCTCATAAAGAAATTCAAAGGTGCCGACGCCGCGATAGCCGATCTGCCGGCACGCTTCGACGCAGGCCTGCGCAACAGGCCCAATAATTTCAGGTGCAATGCTCGGCGCTGGCGCTTCCTCGATGACCTTCTGATGACGGCGCTGCATCGAGCAGTCACGGTGCCCAAGCCAGATTGCATTTCCATGCACGTCGCAGAGCACCTGGATTTCTATGTGGCGCGGGTGCTGGAGGAACTTCTCCATGTAGAGCGCCGGCGATCCGAAGGCCTGACGGGCCTCTTCGCGCGTGACAACGACGGATTCCTGCAGCGCGCCGGCGTCCAGCACCACGCGCATGCCGCGTCCCCCGCCTCCGCCTGCTGCCTTGACGATGACCGGATAGCCAATCTCGGAGGCAATCGCCTCGACGCTGGCGCGGTCGTCAGGCAGCTCGGAATCCGGCCCCGGAACGCATGGAACGCCAGCCGCGATCATCGCACTCTTGGCAGCAATCTTGTCGCCCATGGTTGCGATCGACTGGGCCGACGGCCCAATGAAGACCATCCCCACGTCCTCGACAGCCTTGGAAAAAGCCGCGTTCTCGGACAGGAATCCGTAGCCGGGATGAATCGCGCCGGCACCCGTGAGCCGCGCGGCGAGAAGAATGGCGTCCTTGTTGAGATAGCTCTTGCCCGCACTTGCCGGACCAATGCAAAGGAAGGCGTCCGCGAGCCCTCCATAGCTCGCCTGCCTGTCGGCCTGCGAGCACACCATGACTGTCTTCAGGCCGAGATCCTTGCAAGCCCTCAGGATTCTCAGCGCGATCTCTCCGCGATTGGCGATCAACACCGTGTCGAAACCGCGCTCCCGTTCACTGGCGTTGTTTTGACCGTTTGGCATCAGGTGATCTCCGCCAGCATGTCGCCCGCCTCGACCTCGCTGCCGTCGACGGCGGTGATACGAAGAATGCGGCCTGCCCGGGGCGCAACGATCGGATTGAAAACCTTCATGGCCTCGACAATGAACAGGGTCTGGCCGGCTTCGACCGTGTCGCCGGCCCTGATGAACGCGTTTTCGCCGGGAGCCGGGGCAGCGTGCAGCACTCCAAAGATTGGCGCTTGGATGGAAATGGACGCTGTATCCGGCGCGGGAATTTCGGCGGGTATCGGAGCAGCCGGCGCCGCATCCGATGAAGTCATGCCGCTACTCGATGGGCACGTCCGGAAAATCCGAACCGTCGTATCTTTTTCCGTGACCGCAAGCTCGGTGATGTTCGATTGGCCGACGAAGTCGATCAGCGTCTTTATTTTCGAAAGATCCATACGTCACCCATGCTCAGGTCCACCGTCATCCCGCTGATGGGAGCAGCGACGGCTTTCATTCTGACTACATCAGTGCGGATGCGATGGGGTCAGACGAAGTTTTGATGGAGCTTGGTTTTGCCGGCCGACGGGCGGTCAAAATCATGGTGGGGCCAGACAATGTTTTTATGTTCCGCTGGGCCTCTGGCTCGGCCCGAGCTGACCACGACGTGGCATCTCGGCGGTCATGTCGCGCGCGAATATTGGAGCTTGCCGAGAACGCGCGGGCGACATCCGAAGCCTGACACGTTGTTTTAGTGGTGACGCGGCGTTTCGGGCGGTTTCCCTTGTGGATACCGCCCGATAGGAAGCCGTCAAAGATCGACCACAAGGCCCTTCGCTTTCAGAACCGGCTCGAGATTGCTGACCTCGATGACGGACTTGCCAGCCTTGTAGGCGGCGATGTAGCCGGCTTCGGCATCCTCGCGCGCCTGAGCGAGGTCGGCCACGGCAAGGGCTTCGTCCTTTCGAACGACGACGAGCCCGTCCGCATCGCCGACAATGATGTCGCCGGGGAAAACCAGCTCGTCGCCGATGGTGATCGGATCGTTCACGGCCGCCAGCGTTTCCTTGACCGTTCCCTTGATGCAGACACTCAGGGAAAAGACGGGAAAGCCGAGATCGCGAAGCTGTAGCGTATCGCGCACGCCCGTATCGGTCACGAGACCGCCGATGCCTTTGGCGAGGCAGGCATTGGCCAGCACATCGCCGAACGATCCGGCTTCCTCGTATTCGCCGGCCGACACGACGATGATGTCCCCCGGCCTGGCGTAGTTGATGGCAAGCTGCAGCATGATGTTGTCGCGCGGCGCACATTTAACCGTAAAGGCCGGACCGCAAAGCTTCATCCGATAATCGACCGGCTTCAGCCGCGAGGAGAGCGCGCCCCTTCGGCCCTGCGCCTCATGCAGTGTCGCCGGAGAAAATTTGGCGATCGCCTCGACGGCGTCCCGGCTCGGGCGTTCGGGTATTTGCTTGATATGGATCATGGTAGCCTCTGAAAGTTATGGGGCCAGTGGTGTTTCTGGATGGCGGACACACAGCCTCGGATATCCGGGTTGGGTGTCGCGGGAAAAGAACAGGTCCGGCTAAAGCGAGCCTTCCGCTGTCAGGATGTTTTTAGGCGCGGCCCCATATTCAAACAAATATATATTGGAGATAGTCGCTATATCGGTTCGATATGTATATGAATGCGTCATGGCTCTCGACCCGTTGAAAATGCGCTACTTCGCCAAGATTGCCGAACTGGGGTCATTTACGCGCGCCTCCAGCGAACTCGGCGTCGCACAGCCGGCGCTCAGCCTGCATATGCGTGGGCTCGAAGAGCAACTGGGGGTGCAACTCCTGAACCGGACACCGCGGGGCGTGATTGCCACCGAGGCGGGACAGACGCTCCTGTCCCATGCCAAGGCTATTCTTCGTGCTCTTGACCAGGCCGAGGCCGCGACGAAGGAACAGGCGAAATATCCGACCGGCGACGTCTCGCTCGGCATTTTGAGTTCGATTTGCCCAACCCTCTCGATCCCGGTGATCGAAGAATGCTCCCAGCGATTTCCGAAGATCCGCCTGACGATTTGCGAAGGTGACAGCCAGACGCTTCGGGCGGCAGTGGATACGCGCGTTCATGATCTTGCTGTCACTCTCGACAGCGTTGCCAAGCCGACATCCGCGCCGCTCTTCGACGAACTGCTCTATGTGGTCGGCCCTTCCGGACGATTCGCGGCCGATGCCGAGTTGACGGTGGAGCAGGCGCTCAGCCTGCCGTTGGTTCTGCCCACACGCCGCCATGGGATCCGTATTCTGCTTGAGCGGCAGGCTCTGATATTCGGGCGAGAACTCAATATTGTGCGCGAAATCGAGGGGGTTGCGAGTACGAAGGCGGCAATCCGGGCCGGCCTCGGGTTGACGATCCTGGGGCGCGGCGCCGTCCACGCTGATCAGGAAAACAGAAGTTTATCCGCCGCCGCCTTGACGCGCCCCGGCCTCACTCGCCGCCTTGTTCTCGATATGCCGGTCAACCATCCCCCGACGCGCGCGGTGATCGAGGTGCGAAAGATTTTGCTTGCCGTCGTCAGGGAGCTCGGCGCCCAGGGACACTGGACCTGTATGCCGACGATCACAAAGACGATCTGATTTCAGCTATGGGAGCGATGAAGATGGAAACCCAGATGCCGGCACCCGCGCCGGCAAGAATCGGATTAAGGCAGACGCCTAGCTGCAAGCCGGGGTTAGTCAGCAGCAGTCCTACTGCTTGCGCGGCCAGGTATCGGCGAGGCGATAGCCGGCCGGCCACGGATCATCGGGATCGAGCATGACCTGATGAGTGCCGGTCACCCAGGCGCGGCCGGAGATTTCCGGCACGATCGCCGGTTGCCCGCCGACGGTGGTTTCGCCGACGATGCGGCAATCGAAATGCGAGCCGATGATCGACTCACCCCGGAACATCTGCCCCACCTTGATCTGACCGCGGGCATGCAACACCGCCAGACGTGCAGAGCAGCCCGTTCCGGTCGGTGAACGATCGAGTTTGGCCGGCTGGATCACCACGGTGTTGCGCCCATGCAGAATGCCGTCGCGTTCTTCAACCGGCAGGGTCAGCTGGCAGAAGGAGATGTGGTTCCACTCCGGGTTTTCTGGATGGGAGAAACCGAGTTGCTCATTGGCGGCGCGGGTGATCCTGATGCCGGTCTCGGCAAGTTCCCGGGCTTCGTCGGGTGTGACCGAAAAGCCGAGTGCGCGCGCGTCCGCAATGACGAAGCTGTCGCCGCCATACGCGGTATCGACGTTGAGCGTGCCGAGGCCTTCCACTTCAAGTTTGGCGTCGAGCCTGGCTGCGAAGGACGGCACGTTGGTGACCGTGATGCGTTCGGCCTTGCCGTTGCGGCAGGAAGCAACCACGTCGACCAGGCCGCCCGGCGCCTCAAGCACCATTCTGGTTTCCGGCTCCTGCATCGGAACGATGCCGGTGTCGAGCAACACGGTCGAGACGCAGATCGAGTTCGAGCCCGACATCGGCGGCGTGTCCTCCGGTTCCATGATGATGAAGCCCATCGTCGCGCGCGGGTCCTTTGGCGGCACCAGCAGATTGATATGCCGGAATACCCCGCCACGCGGTTCATTCAGGACGAAATTGCGCAGACCCTGATCCTCGGCAATGAAGCGCCGCTGTTCCCACAGGGTCTTTCCGGGAGGCGGCGCTACGCCGCCGACAATCACATCCCCGACTTCGCCCTCTGCGTGACAGGAAACGATGTGGATTACCTTGCTGCTGCGCATAGTCCTCTCCTTCTGGATATCCCGGTGCTGTACGGCAAAGGCGGTCGGGTATCGATTTAATAGAAAAATTGGATCCAATATACAATATCAATTTCAGATACGCCCGCGAATATCCGTTCTGTTGCCTCGATATCGAATTGGACCTATGACCGAATTGCGGGCGCTAACAGGACTGCCGCGCTCGAAAAAGGGGACTTGTCGCCATGAAACTCGCCGCCGTCGATGTCAGGCAGGCCGCGTCTGCGGCCGATATCGTCTACGATGCGCTGCGCAAGGCGATCATCGAAGGCGACCTGGCCGAAGGCGAAAATCTGAGGCAGGATCAGATTGCGCAGATGTTCAACACCAGCCGCATTCCTGTGCGCGAAGCACTGTCGCGGCTGGAACAGCATGGCCTCATCACCACCGAACGCTACAAGGGTGCTGTTGTCGCCGGGCTCTCGATTGAAGAAATCGACGAGATTTTCGAGTTCCGGGCCTTGGTGGAGGCCGAAGTCATCCGGCTCGCCGTGCCCAACCTCGACAAGGACACGCTTGCGGCGGCCAGCAGGTATTGCGCCGAATTCGGGCAGGAGACCGATTCCGCCCGATGGGGTGAAATCAACCGGAGTTTTCACTACAGTCTCTACACGGCATCCCGCCGCCCCTATTATCTGCAAATCGTCCAAACCTCCCTCGACCGCATTGATCGATATCTGAGAGCGCAACTGACGCTCACCAATGGCATGACGCGGGCCGACCGCGAGCATCAGGCAATCCTTGCAGCATGCGTCGACAGGGATGCAGACCTCGCTTCCAGACTGACGCGGGACCACGTTCTCAATGCGGGACGATCCCTTGTGGCCTTTCTCAAGGATCAGAGATCCTGACATCTTAAGGCCCTTGCGCTGACGCCGCGGCGCTCAAATCGGTGAGTGGCCCGGTCTGCTGAGGTCCGGAGACGCATCTTCACCAAGTTTATTGCGCCTTTTCCCGTCGCAACTGCGGAAACGGTTGATCCCATCGGCAGGGAAAAGTATTCCTTTTGTCGACAAAGGATTGATAAATGACGGATATCGACAACAGCCCCATCCCCGAACGCAAGCGAGGCTCCGGCGTCAAGGTGGTCTACGACCTCTTGCGCGACGAGATCCTGGATCTGGTGCTGCCGCCCGGCAGCCCGATCGACGAAGTGCAACTCGCCGAACGCTTCAAGATGTCGCGAACCCCGATCCGCGAGGCGCTGGTGCGGCTTGCTGGCGAGGGGCTGATCGACACGCTGCCCAACCGTTCGACGATGGTGGCAAACATCGACTTCCTCAACATGCACACCTTCTTCGACGCGCTGGTCCTGATGTACCGCGTCACCACGAAGCTGGCGGCCCAGTATCACCGGGCGGACGACCTGAAGGTGATCCGCGCGCACCAGGCCGAATTTGCTGCCGCCGTGCAGGCGCAGGATGCGCTGGCGATGATCGCCACCAACGCTTCATTCCACTCGGCCATCGCTGATGCCGGCCGCAATCCCTATTTCACCGGGCTTTTCAACCGGCTTCTGGATGAAGGGCGGCGCATGCTGCGGCTGTATTACCAATCCTACGACGACCGGCTGCCGCAACGCTTCGTCGAGGAACATGACGACATCATCGCCGTTATCGCCCGGCGCGATGTCGAGGAAGCCGATCGCCTGGCCAGGCTGCATGCGGAGCAGATCATCCATCAGATCCAGAAATTGTTTGCCCGCGAAGACAGACTCGACCTGACGCTTTGACGACTGAAATTCTTGTCGACAAATAAAATACAACGTGCAATATAGCTCCAGAGGCACAGAATTTGGGGTCGCAAAAGTGCGCGCCGTTCTCTGCCTGTCCGGCAAGGCCCAAAGGAGTTTGTTATGACGGCCAAGATCTTTTCTGGCGTGATCCCCGCGCTGATGACCCCCTGCAACGAAGACCGCACCCCGGACTTCGACGCCCTCGTGCGCAAGGGAAAAGAGTTGATTGACCAAGGAATGTCGGCCGTCGTCTATTGCGGCTCGATGGGCGACTGGCCGCTCTTGACCGATGCGCAGCGCATGGAAGGTGTCGAACGTCTGGTGAAGGCCGGCGTGCCCGTGATCGTCGGCACCGGCGCCGTCAACAGCGCACTGGCCGTCGCACATGCCGCGCATGCGCAGGCCGTTGGCGCGCAGGGCCTCATGGTCATTCCGCGGGTGCTGTCGCGCGGCTCTTCCGTCGTTGCCCAGAAGGCCCACTTCAAGGCAATCCTGTCTGCAGCGCCTAACCTTCCGGCCGTCATCTACAACAGCCCGTATTACGGCTTCGCCACCCGCGCCGACCTGTTCTTCGCGCTGCGCGCCGAGCATCCGAACCTCGTCGGCTTCAAGGAATTTGGCGGCGTCGACGACATGCGCTATGCGGCTGAACACATCACCAGCCAGGACGGCGTCTCGCTGATGATCGGCGTTGATACCGCCGTCTTCCATGGCTTCGTGAACTGCGGTGCGACCGGCGCCATCACCGGTATCGGCAACGTCCTGCCGAAGGAAGTCATCCATCTCTGCAACCTGTCCCAGGCAGCCGCCGAAGGTGACGCAGACGCGCGCCTGCGGGCGCTGGAGCTGGAGCAGGCGCTCGCCGTGCTTTCCTCCTTCGACGAAGGCCCGGATCTCGTCCTCTACTTCAAGCACATGATGGTGCTGAAGGGCGACAAGCAATACGCGCTCCACTTCAACGCCACTGACGTCCTTACCGACAGCCAGCGTGGATATGTCGAAGCCCAGTTCAAGCTGTTCAACGGCTGGTATGGTGAATGGAGCAAGCTCGCTGGCGCCGTGCAGAAGTACAAGTCCTGATCGTACACTGTCCTGAACTGGCAAAGGCCCTCCGATCGGAGGGCCTTTGTATTTGGGGAGCTGCGGCGCAATGCGCTACCAGCGCCGGGACGTGATTAAACCGCGTCCAGTCCGAGCGCCAGAAGCCGATCGAGCTGCTCCATCTCCGTAACCGTCAGGACAATACCATCGGCCTGCGATTTCGCGCGGGCGGCGTAGCGCCGCTGGGAGGGCAGACGCGCGCCCTCGCCGACCATCGCCTCGAACAGAATTTCGGCCCGCGCGAACGCGTTGCCCAGACGGTCCACGCCAAAGCCTTCCGGGGAAAAGGCGATAATGAGTTCGCCATGGGCGGGAGCAAGAGCCGTTGATCCAAGCGCTTCCAGCACTTCCGGGCTGGTCAGGTCGCCGATCATGATGCCGGCAAGCAGCTCGATCATCGTGGAGATTGCCGAGCCCTTGTGCTCGCCGAACGGCAGCATTGCGCCAGCCAGCGCCGCTTCCGGATCGGTGGTCGGATGTCCTTCGGAATCGATCGCCCAGCCTTCCGGCAAGGCTTTCCCGGCGCGCCTGTGCAGCTCGATCTCGCCACGCGCCGCAACCGACGTTGCAAAGTCGAAGACATAGGGTGGCTTGCCGGGACGTGGCCAACCGAATGCGAGGGGGTTGGTGCCAAGCAGCGGCTTTTTGCCCCCGGTCGGCGCGACCGTCGCGTAGCTGGGGCACATGACGATGCCGGCGAGACCCAGTTCCGTCAGTGCTTCCGCTTCCGGCCAGAGCGCGGAGAAATGGGTGCAGTCGTTGATCGCGAGTGCTGCAACGCCGCAGGAGCGGGCACGCTCGGCCAGCACCGGAAGACCGAGTTCAAACGCCGCATTTGCGAAGCCACCCTTCGCATCTACCTTGACGACCGCGGTTCGGTGCTGCGGCCCGAGCTCGGGCATAGCATCGGGGTTGACCTTGCCCGCCTTGACCGTGCGCAGAGCACCTTCGATCCGGTAGATGCCGTGCGATTTGCAGGCATCCCGTTCGGCGGCGACGATCACCCGGGTGATGGCCGCGGCTTGCATCGCGTTCAGCCCGCCCTTGATGAAGATGGCCTCTACGCGTTCCTGCAGATCGGCGATCGTCAGGGTATCGGTATCGCTCATGGTGTGTCCCTCCTTTTCGGGTGCTTTCGGTATCCAGATGGGTTGATATCCTGCATACAAAAAGTATACAAGTTCTCCGAACGTAATCCGGCATCCGGTATACCCTGCCGCCTGCGCGCCCTGTTTGAGAGAAAAGGATCTGCCCATGCCCTTCATCCCCAGCGGAAAACACCTCGTCGCAGGCGAATGGCTCGACGGCGCCGGCACTTTCGCCTCCTCGCCAGCCAAAGGTCCCGTGCATCATTTCGCGGTCGGAACCGAACAGCTCGTGAACCGCGCCTGCGAGGCAGCCGAGGACGCTTTCTGGAGTTTTGCCGCTTCCGACCGTGGCACACGCGCTACCTTCCTGCGCGCCATCGCGGACGAGATCGAAGCCCGTGCCGACGAGATCACCGAGATCGGCAGCGAGGAGACCGGCCTACCCGACGCGCGTCTGGTGGGCGAGCGGGGCCGCACGACAGGACAGCTGCGGCTGTTTGCCAGCCACATCGAAAGCGGCGAATATCTTGACCGCCGCTTTGACCCGGCATTGCCGGACCGCCAGCCGGCGCCACGCCCCGAGATCCGCCTCATGCAGCGGCCTGTCGGTCCGGTTGCGGTTTTCGGAGCCTCGAACTTCCCGCTCGCCTTCTCGACGGCTGGCGGCGATACGGCTGCAGCGCTGGCCGCAGGCTGCCCGGTGGTGGGCAAGGGGCATTCCGCCCATCCGGGCACGGGTGAAATCGTGGCGCAAGCGATCGAGGCGGCGATCCGCAGCACCGGTGTTCATCCGGGCGTCTTCTCTCTCATTCAAGGCGGCAACCGGGAGGTCGGTCATGCGCTGGTGCAGCACCCGCTGATCAAGGCGGTCGGCTTTACCGGCTCGCAGGCCGGCGGCCGTGCTCTTTTCAATCTTTGCGCCGCACGGCCGGAACCGATCCCGTTCTTCGGCGAACTTGGCTCGGTCAATCCCATGTTTCTTCAGCCGGCGGCGCTTGCAGAGCGAGCTGAGGCCTTGGGTCAGGGTTGGGCGGGCTCGCTCGTCATGGGGGCGGGGCAGTTCTGCACCAATCCCGGAGTTGCCGTGGTTATCGACGGAGCCGATGCCGACCGCTTTGCGGCTGCGGCCGTCGAGGCACTAAGCAAAGTTTCGGCGCAAACCATGCTGACCGACGGAATTGCGAAAGCCTATCACGACGGACAGGCGAGCTTTGCCACCCGCAACTCCGCCAAACCGCTGCTGGTCACGGAATCATCTGGCCGTGCCGCGTCTCCCAACCTGTTCGAAACGACGGGCGAGCAGTTCCTTGCCGATCACGCATTGAGCGAAGAGGTGTTTGGCCCGCTTGGCCTTCTGGTGCGGGTACAGTCGCAGGAGGAAATGGAAGAGGTCGCTCGTGCGATCGAAGGCCAGCTGACGGTGACGTTGCATATGGACGATGCCGACCTCGATGCGGCGAAACGCCTGCTTCCCGTGTTTGAGCGAAAGGCAGGCCGTATCCTCGTGAACGGGTTCCCGACCGGTGTCGAAGTGGTTGATTCCATGGTCCACGGCGGTCCGTATCCGGCGTCCACCAACTTCGGGGCGACCAGCGTCGGCACCATGTCGATCCGCCGTTTCCTGCGTCCGGTCTCCTATCAGAACCTGCCGGAAGCGCTGCTGCCCAAGGACTTGCTTGGCTAATCGTGCGGCGAGGCAGGGGTTGCCTTGGTGATTGTTGCGCGGAAGTTGGGAGATACGAATACTTGCGTACTTTTTGTATACGTTTTGTATTTTCCTGTTGCTTTACGCGCAGTGAATCGAAATAGTGCGCCCTGCCGCTGATCGGCACATCAATCTAGGGAGAGAGATTAAGATGAAACTTTCGGTTTTCGCATTCAGCCTCTTGGCCGCAACCGCTCTGACCAGCCAGGCTCACGCCGACAAGCTGGACGACATTATCGCCTCAGGAACATTGCGTTGCGCCGTTGTGCTGGATTTCCCGCCGATGGGAGCGCGTGACGAAAGCAACAACGCGATCGGCTTCGATGTCGATTACTGCAATGATCTGGCCAAGGCCCTCGGCGTCACCGCTGAGATCGTCGAGACCCCCTTCCCCGAGCGCATTCCCGCCCTGATGTCGGGCCGGGTCGATATCGGCGTTGCCTCGACTTCGGACACGCTGGAACGTGCCAAGACCGTCGGCATGACCGTCCCCTACTTCGCCTTTGAGATGGCCGTGACCGCCAACGAGAAATCGGGCGTCAAGTCGTTTGAAGACATGAAGGGCAAGATCGTCGGCGCCACCGCCGGCACCTATGAAGCCATTGCGCTGGAAGAACAGGTCAAGGCCTGGGGCGTCGGCGAGTTCCGTCCCTACCAGACACAGGCGGACGTGTTCCTGGCGCTGAGCCAGGGCCAGCTCGACGCCACCGTTTCCACGTCGACCGTGGCGCAGGCCAACGTCAAGACCGGAAAGTTCCCCGGCGTCGCCGTCGTCGGCAAGGCGCCGTTCGACACTGATTACGTAGCCCTGTTCACCAACCGCGAGGAATATGGGCTGATCAACTATCTGAACCTCTTCGTCAACCAGCAGGTTCGCACCGGTCGCTATGCGGAGCTGTATGGGAAGTGGGTCGGAGGAGAAGCTCCGGCTCTCTCGGTAAACGGCGTCTATCGCTGATTGGACCGTTTCGCTGGCGGCGCGGGCAATAGGTCCGTGCCGCTGTCCCTTTCCAAGAGGTGAGACGGCGATGTTAAATTACACCTTTCACTGGAACCAGGCGCTCAAGGCACTGCCGCAGATGCTCGACGGCGCGGTGGTCACCTTGCAGATCGCGCTTCTGTCCATGGTGCTCGGGCTGGCGCTTGCCTTGACCCTGACGGCGTTTCGCCTTTCGGGCAATCGCATCCTCAGCGGATTTGCGACGACATGGGTCGAAGTCGCGCGCAATACGCCCGCCCTGTTCCAGATCTACATGGCTCATTTCGGGCTCGGCAATTTCGGCATCCATCTGAGCCCCTATACGGCGCTTCTGATCGGGATTGCCTTCAACAATGCAGGCTATCTGGCGGAAAACTTCCGGGGTGCCCTCAAGGCCATTCCCGACACCCAGGCCCGCGCCGGGCGTTCGCTTGGCATGACACCGATTCAGGCTTTCCGGCTGATCGTCCTGCCGCAGATGTTGCGCGTCGCCTTCCTGCCGGCCACCAACCAGATGGTCTGGGCAATCCTGATGACGTCGCTCGGCGTCACCGTCGGCATGAATACCGACCTTGCCGGCATAACGCAGGAACTCAATGCGCGGTCCTTCCGCACCTTCGAATTCTTCGCCCTTGCCGCGGTGATCTATTACATCATTGCGAAACTCGTGACGCTGGCTGCCCGTCTGGTTGCTGCGCGCATGTTTAGATATTGAGAGAGGTGAGAGATGTTTGATACCACCCTCACCTGGAATGATCTCGCCTTTCTGGCGCAGGGCGCGGCGATGACACTCGCAGTCACCGCCGTGTCTGTGACCGCCGGAACCGTGCTCGGGATTCTCTTCGGTGTCTTGCGTGTTCAGCTTGGAGGCATCTGGTCGGCCCCGCTGACCTTCGTGCTGGACGTGTTCCGCTCCGTGCCGCTGTTGATCCAGCTCGTGCTTGGCAATGCACTCCAATCCATTGCCAAGCTTGGCTGGGCTCCTTTCACGACATCTTGCGTGGTCCTGTCGCTCTATACGGCCGCTTATTGTTCGGAAATCATCCGTGGCGGCATCGGCGCCGTTCCGGCAACGACACGCCGCGCGGCCCGCTCGCTCGGCATGACCTGGTGGCAGGATATGCGCTATATCGTGGCACCTCTCGCCACGCGCGTCTCGCTTCCGGCCTGGATCGGGCTGACGCTCGGCGTCATGAAGGATTCCGCACTGGTGCTCTGGCTTGGCCTCATCGAGCTTTTGCGCGCCTCGCAGATCCTCGTCACCCGCCTGCAGGAGCCGCTGTTCATCCTTCTGATCTGCGGCGTAATCTACTTCGTCATCAGCTTCCCCATCGCCCGGCTTGGCGGGTATCTCGAAAGACGGTGGTCCCCCAATGATTAAAATTAAAGACGTTCGCAAATCCTTCAGCGCGCTGGAGGTTTTGAAGGGGATCAACCTCACTGTGAACAAGGGCGAGGTGGTCACCATCATCGGCGGTTCAGGATCGGGTAAGTCCACGCTTCTGACCTGCATCAACGGGCTGGAACCGATCAATTCGGGGCAGATCGTCATTGACGGCAAGGATGTCCATGCCAAGGGTACCGATCTCAACAAATTGCGCCGCAAGGTCGGTATCGTCTTCCAGCAGTGGAACGCCTTCCCGCATCTGACAGTTTTGGAAAACGTCATGCTGGCGCCGCGAAAAGTGCTCGGCCTCGCCAAGGACAAGGCCGAAGAGATCGCAGTCAAGCAGCTGACCCATGTCGGCCTGCGCGAAAAGCTGTCGGTCTATCCAAACCGCATGTCGGGCGGCCAGCAGCAACGCATGGCGATTGCCCGGGCGCTGGCAATGTCGCCCGAATATATGCTGTTCGACGAAGTGACATCGGCACTCGATCCCATGCTGGTCGGGGAAGTGCTGGACACATTGAAAATGCTGGCGGAAGAGGGAATGACGATGATCTGCGTCACCCATGAAATGGCCTTCGCGCGGGACGTTTCGGACCGGGTCGCTTTTTTCCATCATGGCGTCATGGCTGAAATCGGCACGCCGGATCAGCTCTTCGGCGCGCCGCAGCACGCAGATACCCAGGCGTTCCTTGCGAGCGTCCGCTAATGGCTCATCCGGACGTCATTGTCATCGGCGCGGGGGTCGTCGGGCTCTCGGCGGCAATCGCCGCCCAAGCGCGGGGGATGACGGTTACCGTGCTGGACCGCGAGGGACCGGCAGCCGGCGCATCCGCCGGCAATGCCGGGGCCTTTGCGTTTACGGATATCCTGCCGCTTGCCTCGCCGGGCATCCTGAAGAAGGCACCGAAATGGCTCCTTGACCCGCTCGGCCCGCTGTCCGTGCCGCCGGCTTACGCGCTACGGATCGCCCCTTGGATGTTCCGCTTCTGGCGGGCCTGTTCGCCGGAGCAAGTCGCCAAATCGACCACTGCACAGACCGCGTTGATGGACCTTTCCAAGGCCGAGCTTGAACCTTTCCTGCAACGGACGGGCACCTTGCCGATGCTGCGCAAGGACGGAAATCTCCAGGTCTATGAAAGCGAGGCGGAGCAAAAGGCTGCGCTGCCCGGCTGGAAGGTCCGCGAGGCACACGGCATCGAGTTCCACCATCTTGATGCGTCCCGCATGGCGGAAATCCAACCGGGGCTTGCCGCCCGGTTCACCCATGGCACTTTCACGCCGGGCTGGTATTCGATCGCTGATCCAAAACTCTATACGCTGGCGCTGGCGGATCACTTCCGCAGCCTGGGCGGCATATTGGAGCGCGCCAACGTCACGGCGCTGCGACCGGTCGAGGGCGGGGTTGAGGTCCTGAGCGAGGGCGGAGAAACCCGCCGGGCGCTGCAGGTCGTTCTTTCGGCAGGGGCCTTTTCCCACCGTATTGCCCGCAGCCTGGATGAACGCATCCCGCTCGAAACCGAGCGTGGTTACAACACCACCCTGCCCGCGGATGCTTTCGACCTGCGGACCCAGATCACCTTCGGTGGCCACGGTTTCGTCGTCACGCGTCTGTCGACCGGCATCCGCGTTGGCGGAGCGGTCGAACTCGGCGGGCTGGAGCTGCCGCCGAATTTCCGTCGGTCGGAGGCCATGCTGAAGAAAGCCAAGGACTTTCTTCCAGGGCTGAAGACGCAAGGTGGTACGCAGTGGTTCGGCTTCCGTCCTTCCTTGCCGGACAGCCTTCCAGCCATCGGCCGCGCCAAGGCGACGCCGCGGGTCATCCACGCCTTTGGGCATGGTCATCTCGGCCTGACACAATCGGCCGGAACGGCCCGGCTGGTCGTCGATTTGCTGTCCGGGCAAACGCCGGCTATCGACATCACGCCCTTTTCGCCTCAACGTTTCTGACAAAGGTCCTTCATCATGGCCACCTATACCTTCTCCTGCCTTGACGGGCACACATGCGGAAATCCGGTCCGCCTCGTTTCCGGCGGCGGACCGCGTCTTGAGGGCGCCAACATGCTGGAGAAGCGCGCTCATTTCCTGCGGGAATTCGACTGGATCCGGACGGGGCTGATGTTCGAGCCGCGCGGCCACGACATGATGTCGGGCTCGATCCTCTATCCGCCGACCCGCCCGGACTGCGACGTCGCCGTTCTCTTCATCGAGACCTCCGGATGCCTGCCGATGTGCGGCCACGGCACCATCGGCACCATCACGATGGCGATCGAGAACGGCTTGATCATCCCGCGCGAGCCCGGCAAACTCTCGATCGACGCGCCCGCCGGCAAAGTGGACATCACCTACCGACAGGAGGGCCGTTTCGTCGAGGAGGTCCGCCTGACCAATGTTCCCGGCTTCCTCTATGCCGAAGGCCTGACGGCGGAAGTCGAGGGATTGGGAGAGATCGTGGTCGATGTCGCCTATGGCGGAAATTTCTATGCCATCGTCGAGCCGCAGAAGAACTTCCGCGACATGGCCGATCACACCGCAGGAGAACTCATCGGCTGGAGTCCCAAGCTGCGCGCCGCGCTGAATGAAAAATACGAGTTCGTTCACCCCGAACATCCCGAGATCCGCGGGCTGAGCCATATCCAGTGGACGGGCAAGCCAACGGACGCGACCGCCCACGCCCGTAATGCCGTGTTCTATGGTGAAAAGGCCATCGACCGCTCGCCGTGCGGCACCGGCACGTCGGCGCGCATGGCGCAGCTGGCAGCCAAGGGTAAGCTGACCGTGGGCGATGAATTCGTGCACGAGTCGATCATCGGCTCGCTGTTCAAGGGTCGGGTCGAGGCGGCCACGAAAGTTGCGGATCGCGATGCCATCATCCCCTCCATTGCGGGCTGGGCGCGGATGACAGGTATCAATACGATCTTCATCGATGACCGCGATCCGTTTGCCCATGGATTCGTTGTCAAATGAGTGACCCGATGCACGCCAGCAGCATCCTCGGCGGTACCGCCGATGGACCGATCATTGTAACAGCCGAGCCCCTGAGCTTCTGGGGCGGGGTCTCCCCGTCAACGGGAACTGTCATTGATGTGCATCACCCTCTCCACGGCGCCTGTCTGACCGGCGCCATCCTGATGATGCCGTCGAGCCGGGGCTCCTGCACCGGATCGGGTGTCCTTCTGGATATGGTTCTGACGGGGCGTGCGCCAGCCGCGCTGGTGTTCTGCGAGGCCGAAGACGTGCTGACACTCGGTGCGCTGATCGCTGCCGAGATGTTCGGAAAATCGCTCCCCGTCCTGCGTCTCGCACCGGAGAGCTTCGCGGCGCTGTCGTGTGCCAAGACCGCGCGGATTACCGCGACGTCGGTCGAGGCGGACGGCATGACGCTGCCCGTCATACCGCCGCGCATTGCGACGCTCGATCTCAGCGACACCGATCGTGCCATGCTGGAGGGCAAGCAAGGTTTGGCTATCCAACAGGCGATGCGTATCATCTGCGCGATGGCTGCCGAGCAGGGCGCGAACTGTCTGATCGATGTGACGCAGGGTCATATCGATGGCTGCATTTACGCCAGCCCGGCCAATCTGGTTTTTGCCGAAAGAATGGCCGAAATGGGTGCGCAGGTTCGGGTGCCGACCACCATGAATGCGATCTCCGTCGATCACGCCAATTGGCGGACGCAAGATGTCCCCGCCTCCTTTGGCGATCCGGCGGCACGGCTCGCCGATGCCTATGTCCGCATGGGCTGTCGTCCGACGTTCACCTGCTCGCCCTATCTTCTGGCGAGCGCGCCGCAGGCGGGGGAAGCGATTGCCTGGGCGGAATCCAACGCCGTGATCTTCGCCAATTCGGTGCTCGGTGCACGCACGCCCAAGCATCCGGATTTCCTCGACCTTTGCATCGCTCTCACGGGACGTGCGCCGTTCTCCGGGGTCTACCTTGCGGAAAACCGCAGGGCGGCATCGATCATCGATGTCGAATTACCGGACAATGTCGATGACGCCTTCTGGCCGCTGATTGGTTATCTTGCCGGTCACGCCGCGCCGGACCGCATCCCGCTGCTGCGCGGTCTCGCCTCCGCACAGCCCTCGACGGACGACCTCAAGGCGCTGTGCGCCGCTTTCGGCACGACTTCGGCCGCACCGATGCTTCACGTCGAGGGCGTGACGCCTGAAGCGGAGGGAGCCGCGATTGACGGAGCGGAACGAAAGACCATCACCCGCGCGGACATGGTCGACGCTTGGATGCGGCTGAATTCGGGACCCGAGCAGGTCGAACTCGTAGCCATCGGCAGCCCCCATGCCTCGCTCAGTGAATGCCGGGCGCTGGCGGCCGTTCTGGTCGGGCGCAAGCGTCATCCAGATGTCGCCGTCATCGTCACGGCAGGCCGTCAGGTCATCGCCGAGGCGCGCGATGACGGCACGCTCGACAGTCTTGAGCAGAGCGGCGTGCGCGTCGTGCCTGACCTCTGCTGGTGCTCGATCAGCGAACCGGTTTTCCCCACGCGCACCCGCACGCTCATCACCAATTCCGGAAAATACGCCCATTACGGCCCCGGCCTCAGCAACCGCGTGGTCCGCTTCGGCAGCCTTGCCGATTGCGTCGAGGCAGCGGTGACCGGCCGTGTCCCGGCACGACTGCCTCCCTGGCTTTGATAGTCGATTGATTTGTGCTGCTGAAACGCGAGCCGGCCGGTCCGGGACATTGCGAACGCTCTTCATAGGCCCTCGCTTTGCGGCCGATCGCGGACCCCTCAGGTCAACCATCACCGCCTCTGTCGAATCCGGGCCATCCGGCGGACGGCAGATGCCTCACCGCGCCGGCTTTGGCGTGAGTGGACCGGCAGGCGCGGCACGCATCAGGCTGATCAGCAGCAACCCGGCAATGGCGGCCCAGAAGGCGACCGTAAAGCCATCGATAAGCGAGAGCACATTCGCTTCACGCCGAACGAGCGACACCAGACTGATTGCGGCACGCCCCGCCGCCGCCTCGGTGGAGGCACTGTGTTCCATGAAACGGTGGGAGAGGCGAGCCAGCATCTGCCCGACTTCACTATCGCCTGCCGACACATGCAGACCGACGAGGTTCGAATGCACCTGTTCCCGGACGCGCAGGAACGTGCTCATCGCCGTTGCCGTGAACTCTATGACGACAAGCCGCATCACCTGGATATAGGCGACAAAGGCAGTGGCGCGGGCCGGGTTGGAGTTGGACAGCGCGAAAATCAGAAAGGCGGTAAAGGTAAGCCCCTGCCCTACTGACTGCACCAGCGCGATCGGAATGAAATCGTCGAGCGACCACGCCTGGGTAATGCGCGTCCCCATGAAGGCTGCGATCGCAAAACTCGTCAGGCCAAGCATGGCAACGATCCGGGCATCGAACCTGCGCAGCAGATAGACTGCAAAAGGCATGACCACGAACAGCGGCAAAGCCGTGTAAAAGAGCAGCAAGCCACCCGTCTGTTCCGGTCGCAGCTGAGCGATGACGGTCAGGAAATTGGGGACCAGCATGGTGTTGGACAGGCTGGTGATCATGTAGGTCATCATCGCCAACAGGCCCAAAACGAGGTTTCGCGACAGAAGCACAGTCGGGCTCGCCCATGGCTCGGAAACAATTGCCTCGTTGATGAAGAAGCCAATGACCAATGCGCCGCCGCTGGCAAGCAGCCCGACGACAGTCCCGGACTGGAACCAGTCCAACCGGTTTCCCTGGTCGAGGCCGGCATAGATCAGGGCGAGGCCTGCGCCCAGCAACAGCATGCCACCCCAGTCAGCCTTGGCAAGGAGCGCGCGGTTGACCGCTTCGCGCGGCGTGCCAAGCAGCGTCAACACTGCCATCAGCGTCGCGATTGCCGCATCCTGCCAGTAGAGCCACTGCCAGCCGACATGCTCCACATAGAACCCGACAAGCGAGACGCCGGCATTGCCGGTGAAGGAAAGACGGAAGGAATAGGCCGCAAGGCCGATGATCCACCACTGCATCGGCAGGTTGCGAAGGACGATCATGATCGTCGCTGGAATAAACACACCCAGCAGCAGGCCATGAACGAAATGCAGGACAAGAAGCATCTCATAGTCGCGGACGAAAGGGATGAGAACCGAAACCACGATGTAGAGAAGGCTCGGCCCTACAAACACGCGCCGCAAGCCAAAGACCGTGGCGAGCCAGGCGACTGCCGGAGCAATGAGAATCTGCGGTGCGGTCGCGACGGTCGCCAGCCACGCTCCCTCGTCAAAGCTGAGACCCAAGGCACCCCTGAGATCCGGCAACCCTATGGCAAAGAGCCGCGTATCGAAGCTCACGATGAAGGCCCCGAGTAGGACGGCGATGACCGCGAGAAAGGGATAATGGGACGGGCGACCGGTCGAGACGGGGCCGCTGCTGATCGCTTCAGTGCCCATTGTCTTCATCCGTCTGGGCAGCTTTGCCGGCGTCGTCGGCAACACGGATGCGGGTGACGACCGACATTCCCGGGCGCAACTGCTCGACCAGCGGCTGGCCGGCGTCGAATTCGACACGAACCGGGATGCGCTGGACTACCTTGGTGAAGTTTCCGGTGGCGTTGTCAGGCGGCAGCAGGGCAAAGGTCGATCCGCTCGCCGGTGAAAGACGTGCGACCCGGCCATGCAGGACAGCATCCGGAAACGTATCGACGGTAATGTCGACCGGCTGTCCGGCAACGACATGCGTCAGTTGGGTTTCCTTGTAGTTCGCCGTCACATAGACATTCGGCAGCGGCACAACGGCAATCAGCTGTGTGCCGATATTGACGTAGTCCCCCTCCTGCATCAGGCGCTCGCCGACGACACCGTCGAACGGCGCAACGATCCGCGTGTAACCCTGACGCAGTTGGGCCGTGCTCAAGGCTGCCTCGGCAGCACCGAGGTTCGCCGCCAACAGATCCTCCTGGCCCTTCAACACGTCGAGCTGGCGCAGCTGCGCATCGATCGTTGCTTCGCTTGCGGTAAGCGTTGCACTGGCCGTCTCATAGGCCGATGTTGCCTGCTCCACCTTTTGCGGCGTGCCGGCCTTGGTGCGCAAAAGCACACTCTGCCGCTCCTGTTCCTGGCGCGTTTCCAGGACACGGGCAACCGCGGAAAGACGCTGCGCCTTCGCTTGGGCGATGACCCCCCGCTGATAGGCCTTCTGATTTTCGAGGTTGGCGAGGACGGCCTGTGCGGCGGCAACGCTTGCCTTCGCCTGGGCAGCGACCGCGTCATAGTCCGCCGGTTCGATTTCCATCAACAGGTCGCCTGAGCGAACGCGCTGGAAATCGCGGACCAGTATCCGCTTGATATTGCCACTGACGCGGGCACTCAGCCGCGTCGTCTCGGCGCGTACCGTGGCATTGTCCGTCACCTGCACAGCGGCCGATCCCTGCCAGGCATCCCAGCGGCTCGAGGTTGCTCCGGCCAGCGCAACTGCCGCGCCGAGCGCCGCAAGCGGGATCATCAACCGCCGTAGACTCCGCGATGCCGTGGAGGTACTTGCCGGCGGCTGACCGACTGTGGCGGGTGCTTGACGCGCTGCTGGCTGAGCCTCGCCCACTGCTGGCGCCACGACATTCGCGTCGCTCTTTGAAGTGTCTGTTACGCCGACGGGAGCCGCGGCGATTTGGGTGGAGTTCGGCATGACACATCTTCCTTGTTGGATCGACGGGTTTGTGATGGCTGGAAGATGAACCGCAACGCTGCAGTTGATAATCGAGGTAATCAGGAAAGGATCATCAAGCGCCGGTGGATAATGGTGGCGGGTCAGACGAACTGATCTTCCAATCGAAGGGATGGTGGAAGTTGGCGGCTTACCTTCGAAACCGGCAGAAGTCGGGTGACGACGTTTGGCGCTTTCGCGCGACGTCGCATGGCCTCGTCGCGGGAAGGATGGGCACTGAGCAATGCGCGCGTGCCGGCAGCTATCGCCTTGGCACGCCCTGGGGAGCGGGCTCGTCGAGCGCAAAAAGCTCTTCCGCCTTCGTGAAGCCGGCAAGATCGTAGGCGCCGATGGGCACGAGCCCGGACGTATCCAGCGCCATCGCAAAGCGCTTCGAGGCCAGCAGCCGTTGACCGGTCTTGCTGCAAACGCCTTGAATCCGGCTGACCAAGTTGACGTCGGAACCGATGACGGTGAAGTCCAACCGTGAGGTCGAACCGATATTGCCGTAACTCACCTCGCCGTAGTGAAGAGCGATGCCCGCCTCCAGTCGACCCTCGGTGCTCGCAAACTGGTTCAGGTTTTCCAGCACGCCGAGCGCACTCTGGAAGGCCGCAGCGCAGGAACGGGCAGCATCCTCGTCCTGGAAAAAGGCAAGCACGGCGTCGCCCATGAATTTCAGTACATCGCCGCCAGCTGCGGTGATCGCAGGTACGACGCAGTCGAAATAAGAGTCCAGCAGAGCGAGAATGCGGGCGTTCGGCAAGCGATTGGAAAGGGCCGTGAAACCGCGCAGGTCACAAAGCATCAGAGCTGCCTCCAGCGTCTCGACCTGGCCGCGGCGGATACGGCCGGCCAGAATGCGCTTTGCCGTTGCAGTGCCGATATAGGTGTCGAGCAAAGTCAGCTCCGTCTGCCGCAGCACGCGCAATTCGCAGACGTTGCGCAAAGCCGGCAGGACACGTTCCAGCGACTCGAGATGCGTTGGCAGGAACCCTTGAGGCTGCGCCGTGCACAAGGACACAGCACTCACCGGTCCGTCGGCATTGGAAAGCGGCGCGACAAACAGCTCGGTCAGCCCGCGTTGCCGGAACACATCCATGTGCGTCCACCCACGATCTGTCAACGAGCCGGTACGGACCAGAACCGCCTCGCCCGTTTCCATCACGTGCCTTAGCGGGCTGTCGGCGAAATCGGGCAAAGCCATGACGCCGTGCTCACGGTCGTGAATCTCGATCGGTTCGCGCGGCGCCCAGGCCACCGTGCGGCCAAGAATGCTGGGATGCAGGGTACGCAAGTGCAAGGCCAAACGGTCGACCGGCAAACCGGCCGCACGTAGACGACGGCCAAGACCGGCCACCAGGCCGGCATCGTCCAGATCGTGGCACTCGTTGCCGCTCAGCCACTCGACGATGGCCGGAACGGTATCCTTGGATGCCTGCCTGAGCCACGTTGTATTTTGAATATCCATATCGCTTCTCCCCGCGGAGCCCTGGCGATCGATCGCCATTTCAAGGGCAAGGGATATCTTTTCCGGTTCCTCGTGATAATCTTGCTTCCGACGGAAGGATCATCCCAAAAGAGCGGATAATCCAGGAGTGCCCATGGACAGGTTGACCAGCTTGACGGTCTTTGCGCGGGTCGTGGAGAACGGCGGCTTCTCCGCAGCTGCCCGCAGGCTCAACATGTCGACAACGGTGGTCAGCAACCATGTTCAGGCGCTGGAGGACCGGCTAGGTGCCCGGCTGCTCAACCGCACGACGCGCAAGGTCAGTCTTACAGAAATCGGCCAGCAATATTACGAGCGTTGTACCCAGATTCTCTTCGATCTCGAGGAGGCCGACAGCATGGCGGGCTCCCTGCAATCCACGCCGCGCGGCACGCTGCGCATCTACACCAGCACCCACATCATGCATTTCATCGCCCCGGTGACCGGAGAATATCTCGAAGCCAATCCCGAGGTAACGATCGACCTGACGATCGGAGAGCGCATGGTCGATCTCGTGGAGGAAGGCTACGATATCGCCATCCGAACGATACCACCGCCGGATTCGAGCCTGATTGTTCGGCGCCTGACTCCCTGGCGGCATATTCTCTGCTGTTCGCCAGACTACGCAGCCCAGCACGAGATGCCGAAGACCCTCTCCGACCTGACACGCCACAATTGCATGCGCTATGTCTTCTATCCCTTCGGGGACGAATGGACGTTCATGGATGCTGCAGGCAAGACGGCGAGCATACGCATCGGCGGAAACGTCGTCACCAACAGTGCTGAGTTGCTGCGCCTCCTGACATTGCGGGGACAGGGCCTCTGCCTCGCGCCGAGTTTCGTCGTCGCCGATGATGTTGCATCCGGCAAATTGACCCGGGTGCTGCCGCATTTCACGCCGGTCGAGTTCAGCATCAGCGCCCTCTATCTCAATCGCCTGCATCTCTCGGCGAAGATCCGAAGCTTCATCGACCTTCTGGCCGTGCGCATGGCAGACCACCGCCGGCTATTGAACCCAGAGGGGCCGCCTCAACTCGCTGCGGTCTCGCGTTGATCGTTCATCGGCAACGACACCGCGGGCTACGGATGCAATTCGGCGAAACTGGACACGGTTATTCGTGAGCGAGACCAGTCAGGTGGCGGCATTCTCTGTCTGGCGCATCGGGAGAATTCCGTCTAGCCTTCCCAGATTGTTTGATTGCTGGGTTAAGTCGTTCACAACGCCTCGAGGCGGCATTTAGGGGGGAATTTCTGATGGATTTTACAGTCATCGATACCGGTCTGATAGCAAAGCTGCTCCTTCTCCTGCTCATCGGCATGGGACCGAAGATCGCACTCGTCCCGTTCCTCGAAATGACCCACACCTTTGATGCCGAGACGAAGGCAAAGATCGGCCGCCAGATGGTTCTGACGGCTACCGTGACAGCGCTGATCCTCTTTGCCACCGGCGCGGTGCTCATGCGGTTGCTGCATATCACGGGTGGTGCGGTGGCGGTGGCGGGCGGCATCGTGCTTGCCCTCCTCGCCCTCAAGATGGCGGCTGGTCCCACCGAAAAGCACTCGGAAAATCTAGGGCTGCCAGTCGATCCTGCGAAAATCGCAGTCTTTCCCCTAGCCGTTCCTTACATGCTCAACCCCGTCGGCATCACCGTGCTGATCATTGCTTCCGGTGAAGTCGTCTCGATTGCCAGCGCGGTACTCGTTATCGCCCTGGTCCTGCTTGTTGCTGCATTCGACTATCTGATCTTCACCAATATCGATGTCTTGGCAAAGCGAATGAAGCCGGAGAGCATTGTGGTGTCGGAAATCGTCTTCGGCATCCTCCTGACAGCGGTTGCCGTGCAGCTTTTCGTGACAGGGCTCACCAACCTAGGGATAATCACCGCGAGCGCTGCCCATTGATGGGGGACTTGTAAGCGGCCAGTACCTACGAACACCGTCGCGCCAGTATCGGCGCGACTTTCAAGGCCACAGTTCGCCCCATATCATTCAGGATAGATGGAGTGTGATGTGCACCACGCCGCGCTCCCGCTTCGTACTGAGGCGCAACCCACTTTTCTTGAACACCGCGAGCATCGGGATATTTTCTGGCAGGACCTCGGCGATCAGGTCCCTGATCCCCGATTCATGAGCAATCGCCGTGAGATGGCGCAACAGTTGCCCGCCCAGGCCCTGCCCCTGGTATTGGTCGGAGACTGTGAGGGCGACTTCGGCCTGCCCTGGTTCCAGGACGATATAGCGTCCGCCTCCGATAATCACCGACTGTCCGCCTTCTTCCGCAACGGCAACCAACGCCACGTGAGTGACGAAGTCAACGTCGACGAAGAAGGCGATTTCCTGCTCCGTAAAGCCGTGCCGGGGAGCGAAGAAACGGCGGCGGAGGGACTCTGGAGAGCTGCGGCCGGCGGCTTCGGCAAATCCGCCCCGGTCTTCCGGTCTCAGCGCGCGGATTTCGACGCGGCGACCGTCCCGCAACACCTCGATCACCGAATACTGGGCCGCTTGCGCCATAACGTGCTCGATCTAGTTACATCCTCTGCTGTAAAAGAACTTCTCCACGGCTTCAAAAGCCTTCTCAGAATACTCGGCCGGATTCAGATCGCCAATCAGATCGGGAAGAGCAAGATCTGCGTTTGCCTGGTCGATATACTTCTGGAGCAAACCGCACCCCTTGTCCTCTCGAACAATACGCAAGGCGATCGCCTCGACAAAGCCGGTGCAGTACCCCTGCTGCGATAGATCCTTTGTATTCCGGCACATGGCTTGAAGTTTGGCGAAGGTCGGCTCTTCGGCGCGAGCGGAAATGACATGACCTGAAAGAAGCGAGACAACGGAAAGGAGAGCTATCGCTGAAAGCACGTGACTGCGCATGATGATCCTCCGGGAAGCATGGTTCAGCCGATTTCTCCTATGTTTCTGCCCCGAACCGGCGGAAAATTGGAGTTTAATTCAACGATTTGCCTAAAACAAAAGCTGGCACTAATATACGTTTTCCAGGACGGGGCCTTCCAATTCGACTTCAGCTTTTACCCGTCCACGTCAGCAGCAGATTCACGTCAGAGCTTCGGCGTGCCGAATTCGTTTACAATTCTGTTTTTCTTACAGGGGCGAGATGCACGGCAATCACCCCGGCAGAATTTCGGGAGGCAGCTTCCATCCAACATAACTAAATTTCAATGGCTTGGACAGCGAGTTTAGTGGGTTTCCGTCAACAACCACTGTCCGAGTTCGTCGTAGGTTCGCAACATTCGGGGGGACAAAATGGCCGCGGAAATAGAACGAAAATACCTCGTGGCAAATGATAGCTGGCGCAAGCACGCCTCTGAAGGAGTCGCGTTTTGCCAAGCCTATCTCACGGCGAACAAGAACCGGCTGGTGCGCATCAGGACCATCGATACGGCGCGCGCCGTCCTTACGGTCAAAATCCGAACGAGTCGCTTGCGGCGCGAGGAGTTCGAATACGAAATCCCCTATGCTGATGCCCTGGAAATGATCAGCCATGCGACCGCTGTCGTGGAGAAGACCCGCTACAAGGTCCGCCACTTTGGCCATGTTTGGGAGAGCGACGTCTACAATGGCCCCAACGACGGGCTTGTCCTCGCGGAAATCGAACTTGGCAGCGAGGCTGACCACCCTCCCCGCCCGCCGTGGCTCGGTCAGGAAGTGACCGGAATTTCAGCATATTCCAATCGAACGCTCGCAGCGTCCCCGCACTCCGACGAACTGCTCATGTCCGCGCAAGGCTAGCGAGGCAATCCGCCGACAATAGTTCGGTCGCCCGCCGCCCAAGCGCAGACCGAGTTCGACCGCCACACCCACTTGCAATCAATGGCCTGGCGGGGCCGGTGATGTTGGGATCCGCCAGGTCATCATCAATGTGGTCAGCCTAGCTCTGCCAAAAGCTGGTCCCGGATATCCGCGAGCCGTCTTTTCTGCTTGTCATCGACGACCGGCATGCTCAAATCAAGACGTTCGAGGGCTGAAGACACGACCACGGATACGGCAAGACGGGCAAACCATTTGTTGTCTGCCGGAATAACAAACCACGGAGCCCATTCCGTACTTGTGTTCTCCAGCATGTCCTCGAAGGCATTCTGATAGTCGTCCCAGTATTTTCGTTCCTCGTAGTCCGCCGTGGAAAATTTCCAGTTCTTGTCGGGCTCGTCGATTCGCGAGAGGAATCGCTTCTTTTGTTCATCTTTTGAAATATTGAGAAAGAACTTCAGAATGATCGTCCCGTTCTGCCGGAGATATTTTTCAAAGTTGTTTATCTCCTTGAAGCGGCCTTCCCAGATATTCCCTTTTCGGGTCTCCGGAGGCAGCTTTTGTTTCGCGAGGAATTCGGGATGCACCCTCACAGCCAGGACTTCCTCATAATAGGACCGGTTGAATATGCCGATCATCCCACGCGCAGGCAGGGCCTTGGCGGCCCGCCAGAGATAGTCGTGATCCAGCTCTTCCGCTGACGGCGACTTGAAGCTTGTGACGTGGCACCCTTGTGGGTTGATGCCTGACATGACGTGGCGTATCGCCCCGTCCTTTCCCGCGGCGTCCATCGCTTGAAAGATGATGAGGATCGAGTAAGTGTCCTGAGCGTAGAGCATTTGCTGCATGTCCGACAATCGCTGGACGTTCGAGGCCACCTGTTGTAGCGCTCCGGCCTTGTCGTCGTATCCGCCCGTGAAATCCGGATCGAAGTCCTTCTGGAGCGACACGGCCTTCCCAGGTTCTACCGCTATATCGCGAATCCGGAACTTTACCTGACCGCTTTCGCCGACCGGGATTTTGCGTTTCTTGTCGAAGTCCACGTCGAGTTTCATGTGCTTCCCCCCTTTGTTGAGCCATTGCTGGCATTGTTCAGTTCATGCGGCGTAACTTCCTTGTTTTTTTAAATTGCCCGAGAAAATCCCGCGCATTTCCTATTGGAAACTGCCCATGTGACTGGACTCGTCAATCTGGGCATCACGCCGCGAACACCACGCACTAATTTCACGTTGATGGAGCGAGCGGCATTTGAGTCTAAGGTAGATGTGCGTCTTGAAGTGACTCGGAGTTCTCATTTTCAGCTTGACTGGGAAACTGAACCGCACTTGGCGAGAACGCATCTTTTTATGTCACGTGCGCAGTGACTAACTGCCATTTCTCCGTTCTTTCCAAGAGGCAATTTTATGTTATCATAATTCGCGGTAAAATCCATGGACCCGATAAAAACTCAATCAAAGATAGTGTGATCGGCGCGCAGCCACTAGGGTCTGTTGGGAGACGGTGGAGACGTCGGCACTCAGGGGGAAGCTATGGCCAGCCTGGACAATCAGAAGGATCCGGCCCACACGAACAATCTGTTCATGACGGCTGAGGAACTGCGGGATTACGCCGACAAGATCGATACGGCGCGAGCGTCAGCCGCTTTCAAGGACATGCGCACCGCGGAGGATGCGCGAAAGCTGGTGATGGAGAAAATGTCCAAGCGGATCGAAGTCACCGATCAGATGAGATCCAATCTGCTGTCCCGCATAAAGGCAGCGGCCGTGGAAGGGAAAACCGAACTGATGGTTCTTCAGTTCCCTGTCGAGCTTTGCACCGACCAGGGTCGTGCGATCAATAACAATGAACCTGAATGGCCCGACACTCTGACGGGGGTTCCGCGCCAAGCCTACGAAGTGTGGCGTGACAAACTGAAGCCGGCCGAATACCGCCTCACCGCCATGATCGTCGAATGGCCGCATGGAATGCCGGGCGATGTCGGCCTTTTTCTGGGATGGGGTAAGCCAAAAGCTCTTTGATGGCCACGTCCGCGCTGCAGCGAATGCCCGTGAACCCTCAAAATTCGGCCGACAACCGCTTCGCATTGTCGATCATTGTCCTGTGCTCTAACAGCCGAGTTCGCCGTTCTTCGTGAACAGGTGGCCGATCGATGCCGCGACAGGATGGGAACGAAAGCACGGAGTTGCTTCTGCAGAACGTGCCGACCCTTCTAACCCGGGAGATGTTCGACGCTATGCCAACCCTTCCTCTCATATCCAGCCTAAGAGAATATCGGGCCGAGTGGCTTCGTTATGATCTGACGTCAGGGCTGGCCATCGCCGCGGTGGGGTTGCCAAGTGCGATTGCCTACCCAGCCCTGGCTGGGTTACCGCCGGAAGTCGGTATATATGCGAGCATCATGTCGGTTCTGGGTTACGCGCTTCTGGGCTCCTCGCGGCAACTCATCGTCGGTCCGGACGCTGGCACGGTAACGGTACTCGCAGCGGTTCTGGTTTCTTTCGGTCTCACATCGACTGCCGAAAATGTAATGGCTTCCGCGGCCATAGCTGCGATCGTTGGCCTCCTCTGCTTTCTGGCAAGTTTTCTTCGGCTCGGTTTTATCGCGGACCTCCTGTCGCGTCCGATCCTGACGGGCTTTATGACAGGTATCTCGCTGTCGATCCTCGTTGGGCAGATCGGCCGCCTCACTGGCGTGAAGATCGAAAGCGACGGGCTGTTTGGCCCACTTGCCGAAATCGTTTCGAAGTCGGCGCTGATCCACTGGCCTTCTCTTGGTCTGGGTATCGGACTGTTCGTGCTTCTGCGGCTGTTAAGCGCATGGCGTCCGTCCATCCCAGCGCCGCTTGTTGCCGTAGCACTCGCAATCGCCCTGTCATATGCGTTTGATTTCAAGGCGTTGGGAATCCGCGTGGTTGGCGAGGTCCCTTCCCGGTTGCCGTGGCCAACGATACCGATTCCGCGCGGTGTCGCCATTGATGACCTCCTTCTGGGCGCGGCGGCCGTGCTGATCATGAGCTTCGGTGCTGGCATCGTGACCGCGCGGAGCTTTGGCGCGAAAAACAGATATCCCGTTGACGCCAATCGCGAACTCCTCGGATTTGGCGCAGCCAACCTCGCCTCGGGATTGTGCGGAGGCTTCGCTGTGACCGCCTCGGACTCCCGCACTGCAATCAACGATCTCATGGGCGGAAAGACCCAATTGGCGGCCGTCTTCTCAGCCGCCGCCCTGGCACTCACCGTCCTTTTCCTTACTGACGCGCTCGCCATCTTGCCGACTCCCGCCCTTGGGGCTGTCCTGGCATCGGCGGCGATAGGCCTGATCGACCTGCGAACCTTGAGAGACCTATGGCACATCAGCCGGATAGAGTTCTCTTTTGCGCTTATCAGCATCGCGGGAGCGCTCGGTCTCGGAGTCTTGAAAGGAGTGATCATCGCGGTGGTTGCGACATTGCTCTATCTCGTCATGCAGGGAATGAGGCCGCGCGACGCATTGCTGGGTCGCATTCCTGGGCGCGACGGTTTCTACAAGCTTCATCGATATGCAGAAGCAAAGCCAGTTCCCGGGCTGGTGATCTACCTTCTCCAGGGCAGCCTGCTGTTCTTCAATGCCGATCGCGTCAAAAGCCGGATTGAAGACATTTTTGCAAAATTGGGACCGGATATCAAAGGGTTCATTTTCGACGCGGGGGCGTCCGCCCGGATCGACAGCACCGCGGCCGTCATGCTCGACGAGATACGGGCAATGGCGGAGGAGCGGGGCATGAAATTCGCGATCGTGGAGCTCCATAGCGAGCCCTTGGATGTGCTGGAACGTTCCGGCGTGCTTGCCAAAATAGGCTCCGCCATGATTTTCGAAGATATGGAGGAGGCGGTGACGGCCTTGTCGGCAAACACTGGCTCACCTGCCTTTCGGGGAGCCGGAGTGCAGCCTGGGTGAGCCCAGCGATGATCCGGGAATGTGCAACCGTCGCGGCGCGTAAGCGCACGACTTGTGGCACCGCGTTTGTTGCTGGCTCCTTGAGGACGGAAAGATGCTTTTACAGATTATCACCGCAACTGGCGTGCTGCTGGCCACCATCGTCATTCACGGCACGGCGGTCATGCTTCTGTTTCGTATGGCGCGAGAACCCGTTACGAACCCGCAGAACCTGCGCGCTTACGCGCGGCTGGGTGTCAGTTGCTTTTTTGTCGTTGGCTTCGTGATGGCTCACATGGTCGAGATCATGCTGTGGGCAGCGGCCTATAGACTGGCAGGCGAGTTGCAGAGCTTTGAGGAAGCCGCATATTTCTCGGCGATTACCTTCGCGACGATCGGTTATGGCGACATCACGCTGTCCGGCGAATGGCGGCTTGCCAGTGCCATCGAGGGTGTGAACGGGATACTGCTGTTCGGCTGGACCACCGCATTTCTATTCAAAGTCTCCGAGATACTGTGGTTCTCGCGGCGTCAAACCATCATCCGCTCGTGATGCAAGGACTTTCCGTCAGAGACCTCTCCGCTTTCAGCGTCGCTGCCTGGAGGCATCGTTCAACTTCTGATCCGGATCAACAGGTGCTGTCATGCAGGAAACCAGCAGTAAGAATGGCAGGCAACAGCAGGTCATCGAGGCGGCGCTGGCATTATTGCTTGTTTCTGCGCTGTTGGCCGCAACCTTCTGGGTATTGCTGCCTTTTGTCGGTGTCCTGACCTACGCCGTGATTCTCGCGACGGCGACAGCAGGGCTGTTCGATCGAATGGTTGCTCTTCTGGGCGGAAGGCGCCTGGCAGCGGTTTGTTTCGGCGTTGTCGCCGCGGCCATCACCATCGTGCCGCTGATTTATCTCTGCTCCTCCGTTGTCAGCCATGTTGATGTTGCCGAGGCGTGGCTGAGAGAGGCCAGCAGTCGCGGGATTCCCAATCTGCCCGAGTGGATTTCAAGTCTGCCGCTGCTCGGAAAGAAGGTGACGCCGATATGGCAAGATCTTCAGCGTGACGGACTGGCCTTGTTGCAGCGATACGAACCCCAGCTCGCCACCGCAGGACGCTGGCTGCTCGGTTTCAGCGCAGGTCTCATGCTGGCCATCCTCGAAATATTCGGGGGCATCATCGTCGCCGCGATGTTTCATGCCTCGCGCATCCAGGTGGTCAGTTTCGTATCCGCCATTGCCGCACGCATAATTGGTCCGAGAGGATCCGTCGTGCTGGATGCTGCAGCGAAGGCCATCAAGGGTGTTGCGATCGGGGTGATCGGAACGGCTTTGCTCGAGGGAATACTGGCCTGGATCGGCTTCGCACTCGCCGGCGTTCCGGGTGCGATCGTGTTGGCCGCAGTGACCTTTTTCCTCGCCGTTATCCAGATCGGACCGCTTCTGGTCTGGGTGCCGGTGGCAATCTGGCTTGGTTCTCAAGGGGAGACAGGGTGGACGATTTTCACCGTCGTATGGGGCGTTGTGCTGCTGATGGGAGCAGACAATATCGTCAAGCCGATGCTGATCGCGCGCAGCGGCCAGTTGCCGCTGCTGGTGCTGTTCGTCGGCGTGATCGGCGGGCTGGCAGCCTGGGGCTTTACCGGCATGTTTATCGGCGCAACGACGCTGGCCATCCTCTGGACCGTGCTGCAGACTTGGATCAGAACCAACGGAGATAAACCAGGCCCAGTTGGTTAACGCATCTTTCGATTGGGAACGTTCTCGACGCCTTGCCGGACAGCCCTTCGTCGAAGGTGACAAGCGTCGAATTGGGCCGACAGCGGAAGAATCTGCCGCGATGGTGCAGCAGAATGCCCTGCGACAGGCGTACATTCCGGCCTGCCGCCATTTGCGTTACAATGTGCCGCCGCCATTGTTGAGACGGCCGGGGTGGCTTGTGTCTGGGCAACCTCTCGCGCTGAGTAAAGCCTCTCAATGGGTGGCCAAATGCGATCGTCAATCCGTTTTCCGTGCCAGCGGCCCGTTTTTGCGCAACAGAGACATGAACATCGGACCGAGTGCGAACTCGCAGTTCTCGCTCCGTTGGGTGAGATCTCGGAGATATCCCCCGGCCGAGCCGAGTTGATATCCCCTCCCCTCTCGATGCGGATGAAGCAGCGCTGCATGCCGGTGTGGACGACGATTATCGCAAATTTATGAGTACGATTCGGAGGTCCCAGCGATTTCCCCCCGGTCGCTCTGGCGTCATCTCCGATGATTCATGTGGAGGGAGTTCCCAAATTTGCGACCAAAAGGGTTATCTAGAGTCAGGCCCATGCGTTCTTTATCACATTGAAAAGACATGGTAATGTCTAAAACTGCGATAGCACGCGTTCACCGATTCCCTGGCGTTGTTGACCAAGCGTTAACCAAAAAGCCCTTGCCGGACGCAAAGAATCGCCCATAGTAATCACGCTTTAGAGGTGAAGTGCCTCGGAAAAGCGTTATTCTTAAGGTGGCGGCGAAATTGAACGTGATGGCGAACGTGAACATCAGCGATGACAAGGACTTCGATGAGGAGATTCTTGAGCAGGGCGAGCTCATTTCCGACAAGCTCAACATGCTCCGCCTTGAACAGTATCCGCCCAATGCGGAGAAGGGCCTTCGCCTCTTTTCGTCCGTGGAAGTCGCCGACTACCTCGGGGTATCACAGAATCACATAAAGAAGCTTCACCTCGAAGGGAAAGGCCCCGTGCCCGAGGTGACGGGGTCAGGCCGCCGCTCCTACACCGCGGAGCAAATGCTTGAATTGAGGCAGTTCCTGGACAAGCACGGCAGGTCCGATTTTAAGCGATATGTTCCGCACCGGCGGCCGGGTGAAGCGCTGCAAGTCATCTCCGTCGTGAACTTCAAAGGCGGAAGCGGTAAAACGACGACGGCGGCACATCTTGCGCAGTACCTCGCTCTGACAGGCCACCGCGTTCTCGCCATTGACCTCGATCCACAGGCGTCGCTAACAGCCTTGCACGGAATACAGCCTGAGCTTGATAAGAACCCTTCGCTGTTCGAGGCACTGCGCTATGACGATCAGCGCAAGTCGATCAAGGAGGTTATCCAGCCCACGAATTTCCCGGGTCTGGACATTGTTCCTGCCAACCTCGAACTCCAGGAGTACGAGTATGAGACGCCAATCGCTGCCTCGGACAAAAGTTCGCCCGAGGGCCGGATGTTCTTCACGCGTATCTCGATGGCTCTCAGGGAGGTTGATGACCGTTACGACATCGTGGTGATCGATTGCCCACCACAGCTGGGCTATCTCACTCTTACGGCATTGACCGCGTCGACCTCGGTACTAATCACTGTCCATCCACAGATGCTCGATATTATGTCCATGAGCCAGTTTCTGCTGATGCTGGGAGGGATTTTGCAGTCGATCAAAAGCGCTGGCGCTATTGTTCGCCTCAAGTGGTTCCGGTACCTCGTCACGCGCTACGAGCCGACCGACGGGCCGCAAGCGCAAATGGTTGGGTTTATGCAAGCCATGTTTAACAGACGGATGCTTCAGAACCAGATGGTGAAGTCGACGGCAATTTCCGATGCAGGCATCACGAAGCAAACCCTTTACGAAGTCGAACGGAGCCAGTTCACCCGGTCGACCTACGATCGCGCGATGGAATGCTTGAATGGCGTGAACAAGGAGATCACCGCTCTCGTGCATAAAGCGTGGGGGCGAAAGTGATCGATTTTTTTGACAGCCGTGCAGAGTGGCAATTTTCTCATAGAAATCATGATGATGATGCCGAAATTGAGAGGTGACAATGGCTAGGAAGCATTTGCTGACGAGTGTCAGCTCTTCGCCGGCCCAAAAAGCGATTGATAACAACCCTTCGGAAGCACGGGCTGACTATGCGCGGCGCGGCGCTTCGCGTTCGATGATGCAATCTCTCGATGAGATGGCAGAGAACTCGATGCGCGTTCTCGAGGGAGAAACGATCGTTAAGTTGGATCCCGGCATGCTCGACGCTTCGGCCTTTGCCGACAGGATCAGCGACGACGAGGAGGAATTTGCGGGTCTGGTGGAGGCGATCAAGCAAGCAGGTCAATCGTCACCCATTTTGGTCCGCCCTCACCCTGAGGAGCCCAATCGATACATGATTGTGTATGGTCATCGAAGGGCTCGTGCGGCGAAAGAGCTCGGCATCAAAGTCCGTGCGGTCATCAAGCCGCTTCAGGATATTGCACACGTCATCGCGCAAGGACAGGAAAACACCGCCCGGGCCAATCTCTCGTTTATTGAGAAGTCGCTGTTCGCCAAAAAGCTCGGCAATAGCGGCATGACAAAAGATACCATCAAAACGGCCTTGACGGTGGACGATACCCTTTTGTCCCGAATGCTGTCGGTCGCAGACAATGTTCCCGAAGTGATTTTGGATGCGGTCGGATCGGCAAAGGGTGTCGGCCGAGATCGATGGGAAGAAGTCAAAAAATTGGTTGCCGACCCTGCCCGCTCCAGCTGGGCGGTCGACTATGTCGGCAGCGATGGGTTTAGAGCGGTTTCGACGGAAGGACGCTTCAATGCTCTTCTCGAGCAGTTGAAGAAGTTCAAGAGACCCAAACCGCAGCGTAGCAAGCCCTCGGAAAAATCCTGGGCCTTTGCAGAAAAAACTGTTGCAGTTTCGACAAAGGATGCAGGCAGAGCGTTCACGCTTTCTTTGAAGTCAAAGGACGCATCGCGCTTCGGCGCTTTCCTATCCGAACGGTTGGAGGATCTCTACGGAGACTTTCAACGATCTGAAACCAAGCGAACAGGAGACTGAACCGCAAAAGAAAAAGGCCCCCAAACGTCGCCGTCGTGGAAGCCTTCCTCATCGTGTAGCAACATGAGAATCGCATTTCCCCGAATCACAGTCAAGAGTCTTTGGCGTCATTTGAGCGAGCGGATTTCTTTTGCCTTCTGAAAGGTGAAGGAAAATGCAGAGTGGAAGTGTGACGACGCCCTTTGGGCGGCGGCCGATGACGCTTGCCTTGATAAAAGGCCAAATCGAATCGGCTGACATCAAATCAGGCAAATCAGTTGATAAGTGGAAGATCTATCGGGACATCTGCGATGCACGCGCGCTCCTGGGGTTGAGGGATCGTGCGTTGTCCGTCCTCAACGCGCTCCTGTCGTTCTATCCAGAGACGAATCTTGTCAATGGGAACGGGCTTGTGGTTTTTCCATCGAATGTGCAGCTCGCGACGCGGGCCAATGGGATCGCGGGAACGACTCTTCGCGAAAACCTGGCGATTCTCGTGAATGCCGGCATGATCCACCGCAAGGACAGCCCGAATGGCAAGAGATATGCCCGAAAGGATCGCGCAGGCGGTGTTGAAGAGGCCTTCGGGTTCAGCTTGGCGCCGCTTCTGGCGCGATCAGAGGAATTGGCCCGTTTGGCGCAGCAGGCCGCTGCGGAACGGAAGCAGTTGAAAATCGTCAAGGAGAAGATCTCCCTCTGCAGGCGTGATATCCGCAAGATACTCAGCGCTGCCATGGAGGAGGGCGCGCCTGGTGACTGGGGGAAGATCGAAGCCCATTATATTGGGGTTGTTTCCCAAGTTGCGAAGGCTCGGACCCCTGAAGCTCTGAGCGGGGTTCTCGAGGAATTGTCGATGCTTCTCGAGGAGACGATCAACACGCTGGAAAAACAGCTAGTTTTAGAAAATTCCGACAGCAATGATAACGAAAACCGTCAGCACATACAGAATTCAAATACCGAATCCTGCAATGAATCTGAACCATGCTCAGAAAAAGAGCAGGGTGCAAAATCGGGCCAGGCCATCAAGCCGATGAGCGAACCGATCAAAACGTTCCCGCTGGGGCTAGTGTTGAGGGCTTGCCCGGAGGTGGTGATGTATGCGCCAAACGCGACAATCAACAGTTGGCGCGAGTTGATGTCGGTGGCGATTACGGTTCGATCGATGCTCGGAGTAAGCCCGTCGGCGTATCAGGATGCCTGCGACATCATGGGGCCTGAAATGGCTGCCGCGGCGATTGCTTGTATCCTTGAGCGAGGAGGGCATATCAATTCTGCTGGGGGGTATTTGCGTGATCTGACACGGCGAGCGGAAAAGGGTGAATTCTCGCTCGGTCCGATGCTGATGGCGCTGGTTCGAGCTAATGGCAGCGCTGAACGGCAAACGGGTTAAGTGGGATCATAGGCTTGGGTCCATGGCAAGTTTGCCGCCTGTGGGTATGGCCGGGTGACGCGTTCAGGCATCCAAAGCTTCGGCCCAGCGCTTCACCGTCGTTGCCATCGACGCGAGATGATCCGAAGCTGTGAACCCCGAAACGGTTTTACGCGGTTTGAGATCGTGGTCACCGTCCTCAAGCCAGAGGATTTCGATCCGATCGGATAAAGCGTAGTCCGCAACCTCCACGTCATTTCCGAATTCGTCCCGGTAACCTGGCAGATCAGAGTGGGCGTCTGAATTGTTTCGAGGTGCTGTGTTCGAAGGCTCACGGTCTTGCCGGGAGGATGGAATGGATAGCCAAGGCACAGCAAGCCGGTGATTTTTGCCGTCGTATAGAGTTCGTCAGCAATCATGCTGGCTACGCGGGCACCCATCGATTTGCCACCGATGATGGGCGGACCTTGCACGTCAAGCGCCTCGATGGCCGACCGATACTGGGGGATCAACTTTTCGGCCTTCGGCGGCGGTTTCTTCGAGAAAGATATTCTCCGCGCCGCCGTATAGTCGAATTCGAAGCGAGCGACGCGAAAGCCCACTGCAACGAACGCCGCTGCCGCGACTGTCATGGAGTTCGAGTCCATTGGAGCACCGGCACCATGCGCGAGCATGGATCGTGAAGTGTGCGTCGGTCGAACCCTCAATAAGAAAGTCCGTCATGGGTTCATCGGTCCGTCCTCAGCCTCCGTGACGCATACAGATAATGCCATCCGTCCAGGTTATGGCAATACCACACTGAATATCGGCTTGCGAAATGAAATGGCTCGCCTGTCTCAAGCCAATGAGACCAAACCACAGTGGCTCCGTCAGCAATTGGACAGACGACAAACCGTTACCGTGTTCACCGGCTTCCGCCGCCCCGCTGATCCCACGCTCTTTTTACCTTTCGTTCACCATGCGAAGTGAGGCTGAGCTTTCTCGCGTTACAGTTCCGCGTCCGCGAGGCTCATCCGAAGCACAGTTCACCGACTCGGGCGCAAGCCCTGAAGAATTTCCTGCAAACCGCAAGGGATGCACGGCTATTCGCTTTTTGGATGTGGCTGCCTATGTTTGTTGCGAAGAGCCAACGGCCCTTCTGAAGAGAACAATGGGAGAAGGCCGAGATGGCTACAGGAACGGTAAAGTGGTTTAACGCAACGAAGGGTTGGTTTTATCCAGCCTGACGACGGCAGCGGTGGCGGGTTCGTCCATATGTCGGCGGTAGAACGCGCCGGCATGCGGGGATTGATCACCGGCCTCTCCCGCTTCCGGTCGACGGAGAAGAGGAGGGGAGGGGACCCCGGCAGCGTATCAGAGTGCGGCAGCCCCTCACAACACGGCGTCAACCGAGAAAAGTTCGCGTGGTCTCGGCGGCCGAATGCTTTTGAGGAGGGTTTATCCATTTTTACTTGCTGTCTGCCTCATGTGAGACTGTGTATCGTCTCAACTGAAAAGGAAGAGACGGTACTTGCATTCTCAGGTGTTGCTGATGTGCTGGGCCTTCCGGCAAAGGAGATCGCCGCGCGTTCCCCGTTTGGTTTGATGTCCCGCATCGAGGATGGGTTGCCAATCGACGCTCTTGAGCGCGTTGCTCATCTTCTCGCACCGAGTGATGCGCAGTTCAAATATCGACTGATTGCGAAAGCTACCTATGAGCGGCGCAAGACCGCGCTCCGTCTGTCCTCGGACGAGGGCACGCGTCTTGCGCGGGTAGCCCGCGTCTGGAGCCTGGCTTTGGATGTCGGCAAACAGAAGAGGAGGCTCGCGATTTTCTGTTTCGGTCCCATCCTATGCTGGAGGACAGACGCCCCATCGACGTCGTCATCCAGAGTGAGATCGGTGCGGAGCTTGTTCTCGACGTTCTGGGAAGTCTGAAATATGGCAGTGCTGCGTTACAGCGTAGATTCTCGACCGAACGTTGACCAGTTTCAGGATCGGTGATCCAGGTGATGCCTATCCTATTTTTGACGCGACCGGCTCGACCATTGCGCCGGGGCGGTGGAACACGCCCGGCAGCCCATTAATCTATACCTGCGACCACTATTCGACGGCGTTGCTCGAGAAGCTGGTGCATGGTAGCGGCAGACTGCCACCGAACCAGCACTGTGTTGAGATAACGCTTCCCGTCGGTTTGTCCTACGAGGTCTTTTCGCCGCCGGTGCTACCGGGATGGGACAGCATGCCGGCGACGGTCAGCAAAGGATTTGGTGAACGATGGTGTTCGGAACGGCGCAGCGCCATCCTCATGGTGCCGAGCGTCGTGGCTCGGCTCGATCGCAATGTACTGATCAATCCGGCCCATCCGGAGTTCGCAATGATCCGCGCCAGCCTGCACCAACCGGTGTACTGGGATCGCGGGCTTTTCGGTTCGTAGGAGGGGAAGGGATCTCTCCTGACCTACAATCCGGCGGCCTTTGTC
>UCML01000080.1:0-14207 GCA_900473675.1 Hyphomicrobiales bacterium
CATTGGCATGCCCCTCCCCGTCCCGGCGCCTCTCCGCCATGACGTGTTTGTTTCTAGTGCATTCCTTTCCGCCGCCGCTTCCTAAAGTCCGCCTGTCATTCCCGTCCCTGGCTGGCGCTACTGCGCGTAACCAGGTGTTCCGCTCGCCCCGTTTGTCGTTGCCACCGGCATGATCACCGTCGTTGGTGGTGTGACGGTGCCCTGCCCGCCACCCTGGTGGTTGCGGATGACCTTGTAGATCACCTTGCCGTCACTGGTGATGCGGGTGTACTGCGCCACCTGCGGGAAAGGATCCTGGATATGGATGCCCTTGTTGGCCTCCACTGCGTTCCCAGCCCCGAACGTGATCGTGTCCCTGTGGTTCAGGTAGTCCGCACAGCCAGAGACAAGGCTTGCGACGGCAAGGACCAGGAGGACGCGTTTATTTCTTGACAACTGCAAGGGTGCCTCCCACGTCGAGATCCAGTCGGTGGCCATAGGGCCCCTTCACGCCTTCGCCGTTGCGAAAACGGCGCAGCATATCCTTGTCGACCTCCAAAACGCCGAGCGCGAAAAGTTCGAGATCGTTCGACGAACGCGTCTGGTCGAGCGGACTGTAGAGATCCTCGCCAGGTGCTGCCGGCCGCACGATGTGCGGCGTGACGACGATGACGAGATCGGTTTCCTTTTTCAGGAAACTGGTCGAGCGAAACAGCGCACCGAGGATGGGCAGCTTGCCCAATCCCGGCAATTGCTGGACGTCCTTGGCATTGACCGACTGCAGCAGACCGGCCATCGCAAAGCTCTGACCGTCGCGCAGCGCAACCGTGGTCTTGGCCGCGCGCGAGCTGAAACCGGGATTGCCGTTGACGTTGATCGACGCATCGATCTCGGAGACTTCCGGTTCGACCTTGAGGCTGATCAGCCCGTCCTCGAGCACCACCGGCGTAAAAGAAAGCCGCACGCCGAAGGGCCGGTAGTCGGTCTGCGTTGCAATCGTCGTACCGTTGTTCGTCGTCGTCAGGATCGGCACTTCACCGCCGGCATGGAAGCTTGCGGTTTCGCCGCTCATGGCGATCAGGTTCGGCTGTGCCAGCCGGCGTGCCAAACCCTTCTGTTCCAGCGCATTGATGACGACGTCAATATTGCCGCCGGAAATTTCCAGCACCTTCGCGATCAATTGGCCGAAAGGCTGCATCCCCGTTGCAGCGCCTTTGGGGTCTACCAGGGTGCGAACAAGCTGGTCGTCGTCATTAGTTCCGATACCCTGGCTCGTCGTTGCCTTGCCGATGCCGTTCTTGCCTTGGCCGGACCAGCCAATGCCGAGGTCACGGCCGGTCTGGCGCGAGGCTTCGATTATCCGGACCTCCAGCATCACCTGTTGTGAATCGCTGACGCGAAGCTGGTTGAGCACCGGCTGATCGGAATAGGACTGGGCGATCTCAATCACCCTCTGCAGTTCGACTGCATCGCGCACCATCCCCGTCAGCCGGATACGGTCGTTGGAGTTGATAACCCTGATCTGTGACGAGGGCGCGGCGGAGCGAATGGCGGAGGCGACTTCGGTGAAATCGCTGGCGACGCGGATATCGATGACGCCGAGAAGCGACTTGTCATCGCCATAGACCGAGATGTTGGTCGCGCCATTCTTCTTGGCGCGGATGAACAGCGACTTGTCGGAGAGCGGCACCACATCGATCAGGTCGGCGCTGCCAATCACCAGATCACCAAAGGGTTTTCCGGTTCTGATCGTCAGAGTGTCGTTCGGTGGGAGTGTCACCTGCTGCACGGATCCCGCCAGGCTGATGAATTTCTCCTGGGCGTCCGCCCGGCCGGTGAGGCCAGGCCCTAGACAGCTACAGGCAAAGAATAGCGCGGTCATTGCCGCAAGGGTCTTCGCCCTGGCCGCCCCCTTGATGTTTCCCCTCAACATTTCCGCTTAAGCCCCCTCATCGTTCGACCGCCGCGCCTGCGGCATGCCGCATTTCATCTTACTGGATCATCAGGCCGACTCGGTGCTCCTCACGCTTCGTCGTGTTCCAGACGCCTACCGTCGCCCACTTTGGCTCGATCGGCAATACCGGTTCGACCTCGCGTTCGACGATCTGTACTTGTTTTTCATGCAAGGGCGTCTTCATCCGGTTCTCGACCGAGTTCATTCTGCTGCTGAGGTCGTCCCCTACCTTTCGCACCAGTCGCTCGATGATATCGAACCGTCCGTCATCTTTCGCGAGATCATTGCTGAGCTCGGTCGCCATCGGACCACCGCCAAGATCCGCCACCGTAATCGGCCGGGTCTGCTCAGCGGAAGCGGAAGAGATGTTGCGCAAAGCAAGCGACAATGTGCCGATACTGGCACCGAGCGTCAGGCGCTGCGCCTCTTCGGTCGTGACTTCAAAGGTCACCGTCTTCACGACCACCGGTTCATCCTTGCGCTCGTCCGCGGTCTGGTCGACCGCCAGCACCTTCACGCCTTGCAGAAGCACATCGACAGAGGTCTGTTCGGTGTTTTTCTCCCGGTTTTGGATAACGCGCGTCAGGAGCACGTCGACGCGGTCCGAGGGGCGCACGAAGCCCGCAACGCCGAGAACATCGTTGACGCGGATGGAAACGGCCTTCATGCCCTGGTCGAGCGCCGCCGACAATGTCGCCCGCTCGCCGGCGCCGGTGATCTTCGAAGCAAGCAACGGCTCACCGGGATCGATCGCCTCCATCGCATAGCGCGGTTCGTCATCGTCTCCAATGACCGCCACGATCGCCTGGAACGAACCTTCGGGTCTTTCCTCGGAAGGCCACGGAATGGCTTTGAGATTTTCGGGCCGCACCCGGTCGCCGAAGCGCATCGCCTTGGCGGCGACGACGAGCGTTTGCTCCTGCGTCTTCGTCCCGCCATCGGCCGCAAGCCGCGCCTGCTGATCGGCGAGATAGGCGCGGGTTGCAAAAACAGCTGCGCCTGCAAATAGTATAGAAACAACAAGACTGATGATCGTTGAGAAACGCATCGCCGGTACTCGCAACACTGGACGGAAATACGTCCGTTTCTTAAATACAATTTAGAGGAGAGGGGTTAATAAAGTACCCCCTCTCCTTCTTAAATCGCTTTTCGTCAAGCAGGTGCGTTGTCGTCCAAGCTCAGGAAGAAGGCTCCCCAGCCATTCCATGCCGTTGCAAGATTTTGGCCGGCAGTCGTGACAGCGAGAATAACCCCGCCGACGAGAAGACCAAGGAGAACAAGATATTCGGACAGTGCAACGCCGTCTTCTTCCCGCGCGAAAGCGCGTACTTTATACAAAAGTGCCTTCATCGAGAATTCCCTCCAAAATATTTCAGCGCGCCCGCAATGTCCTCCGGCCCGCCCCCGTCATTGAGACCACCTCTCCGACTGTTATGATTAATAATCCTTTAATTATTATATCGTCAACCGCTAATGAGTTGCCATTTTTGGCATCTATATTTTATGGTTAACATCGAAATAGGAAAAAATGGGCTTTTTGTCGGGTATATTCTGTACAAACATAATGCTTAGTAGTATTTTTTGAACTTCACCTACCTCTAAAGACTTAACCTAGACCGAACGTCTTCTTGATCATGCCGAAATCAGATTGCCTCAATAAGGATATGACGGAAACATGACAGAAATAATCAACATTATTACTGCGATTTCTATATTGATTTTCCTCTATGCCGCCTGGAGCGATTTTCGCAGCTGGAAAATACCGAATGCCGCCATTCTTGCCCTGCTCGTCCTTTATTGCCTGCGCGCCGCGGTGAAATTGCTGGCGACCGGGGATGTCGGCGCAGAGCTCTTTTCCTCCGCAGGGCTCGGCGGGGATGTCGGGGCCGGCCTTCTGCTCTTTACCCTTGGCATCGTCCTCTGGGCCTTAGGCCTCTTCGGCGCCGGCGATGCCAAGCTTTTCCTGCCGATCGGTCTTTTCATCGGCTGGCAGGGCATGCTGCCCTTCGCCATCTTTCTCCTGATCGGTGGTGTCCTGGCCCTCCTGGCTCTGAGATTGCCGATGCCACTGCAACTGGCGCACCTCTCGGTTGTCATGCGCATCGAGGAAATCCGCGCGACACGCAAGGTTCCCTACGGCGTCATCATGGTCATCGCCGCCCTCTCGACGCTGGCGCTCCGTTACGGCACTCCCTGACCGGCCCGTAACGCGGAAAAACCCCGCATCATTTCTGTCGCGGGGCTGCTTTCATTTTCGGGTCGGCTCCGGGGGTTAAGACCACGGAGAAGCAAGTGTTTAAATGCTTGCCAAACTTACGCTCTGACCGGACTTGGCCGAGCGCGTTGCAGCCTCCGCGACCGCAAGCGCATTGACGCCGTCATCGAGCGTGACCGGCAAGGCTGATCCCGTGTTGACCGCGTCTACGAACGCCGCCCATTCCGCGGAGTAGGCGCGCATATACCGTTCGAGGAAAAAGAGCTCCGGCTTTGCAGATGAAACACCGTCCTTCGTGGCCTTGGAAACGGTATTCTCAAGGACGTTGCCCGCTGACAGGAGCCCCTGCGAGCCGAGCAGTTCCACGCGCTGATCATAGCCGTAGACGGCGCGGCGGCTGTTCTTGATAACCGCGATCCGGCCATCGGCAAAATGCAGCGTCACCACGGCCGTGTCGACATCGCCGGCCGCACCGATTTCCGGATCGACGATCGAGCTTCCAACAGCGGTCACCGTCCCCGGCAAACCGCCCATGAGCCAGCAGGCCATGTCGAAATCATGGATCATCATGTCGCGGAACAGGCCACCCGACACCTTGACATAGGACACCGGCGGCGGCGCGGGATCAAATGAGGTCACGGACAGCAATTCGGTCTTGCCGATCTCGCCGCGATCGACAGCCGCCTTGAGCGCCGCGAAATTGGGATCGAAGCGACGGTTGAAACCGATCATGACCGGACGTCCGTTTTTCGCTGCCGCCCTCTGGCAGGCGCGTGCCCGTTCAAGGCTGAGGTCGACAGGCTTTTCGCAAAGGACGGCCTTGCCGGCAGCAGTCGCCGCTTCGATCAGGTCGGAATGCGTATCCGTGGAGGTCGCCACGAGCACAGCGTCGATCGACGGGTCATTGATGATGTCGTCCGTTGCTTTCGCCTCGGCTCCGTACTGGCCGGCGAGCTTTCGCGCCGCGTCCATATTGACATCCGAGACGGCAACCAACGTGCTGCCGGGATGCGAGGAGATTGCCTTTGCGTGAACGTTGCCGATGCGGCCGGCGCCAAGGAGGCCAACTTTGAGCATTTCAATTCCTTTCAGTGAGCGGTCGAAGGCCGCTTGTTCTTCAGTACTGTTGAGGGACGTCAGGCGCCGATGCTGGCCTCGAAGCGCTCAAACTCGGCATCTGTTATCGGCACAGCATGCTGCGGGGCCGGATAGGCGCCCGTCTCGACGTCTGAGATGAACTCCTTGAAGGCGGCCACCCTCTCCTGCTGCAGCCGCGCATATTCGGCGGCGAAGTTGCGATAGGTCTTCGCGTGCCGTGGCTTGTGGCCGGTCGTATGGCCGAGCACATCCTCGGCAAAGAGGTATTGCGCATCGGCGCCGGCGCCGGCGCCCATGCCGAGCATGATCAGCGGCGTGCTCCTGGAGATCACCTCACCGACCCGATCCGGAACAACTTCCAGCTCCGCGCCGAAGCAGCCGATCGTCTCAAGCCGCTTGACGTGATCCCACACCGCCTTGGCGCTTTCGGCAGTCTTGCCGACCGCCTTGAAGCCGCCGGTCCAGGTGGCTTGCGAGGGGATCAGGCCGACATGGGCGATCACCGGAACGGCGTTGTCGCAAAGCGCTTTCTGGATATCGAGCGAGGCTGCGCAATAGACGCAGTCCGCGCCGATTGCCATGAAGCGGAATGCCGCACGCAAATAGTCTTCGGCGGTGGCGAGCGTGCCGAAGGGTCCGAATGGCAGCCCCACCTGCACAAAGCAGTTTCCGGCGGCTTCGCGCATCTCCGGACTGAAGAAACGCCCTTCGATCGACAACATGTCGATTCCCGCCGCATTGGCGGCGGCCGCCTCCTCGAGCGTCGTGACATAGAGCATGGAAATCTTCTGGCCCCGCGCCTTCATGGCACGGATGTCAGCGACCGTCGGACGGGTGTGATAGAGGCCCATTGGTTTACCTTTCAAACTGTGAATGCGTTGCGGAAGGCTTCAAGTGCTGTGTCCGCGTCGCCGGAGGCGAAGGCTTCCATGCCGACCGGACCGGAATAGCCCATGGCCTTCAGTGCCTTCGCAATGCCATGCCAGTTCACCTCGCCGGTTCCGGGTTCGCACCGTCCAGGCACATCGGCGACCTGAATTTCGCCGATCCACGGCAGCGACTTGCGGCAAAGCTCGATGAGGTTCCCTTCGCCGATCTGTGCGTGATAGAGATCGAGATTGAGCCGCAGGCGCGGATGGTTCACGGCTGAAACGAGAGCCAGCGTGTCCTCCGCGCGGCCGAACGGCACGCCCGGATGATCGACCGGTAGGTTCAAATTCTCGAGCGTGAACGTCACGCCCTCCTCCTCCGCAAGGTCTGCAACCCGGCAAAGCGTGTCGTGCGCTTTCAGCCACATCGCACCGGTCACGACTTCAATCGGCTGGACGGGAAGACCGCCCTCCCCGAGACCGGTTCCGTGCAGGTTGAGGCGCTGCACGCCAAGGCGCTTGCCGACTTGAGCGGTTTCACGCGCGGTCTTCAAGAGCTCCGCGGCGCCCTCGTCATCGGTCAAACGGCCGCGCAGGTAACCATTCATGATGGTGAAGGTGGCACCAGTCGCTTCCAGCTTTGCCAGATCGTGCTCCGGCCAATTCCAAAGGCCAACGCCGAAGCCCAGGTCTTTCAGCCGGCTGGCCCGCCACTCTATCGGGCGATCGCGCCACAGCATTTCGGCGCAGGCGGCAAGTGCAAAGTGTCCAGTTGTCATGGTTCAGATCTCGATGAATACGCGGTCGTCTTCGACCTTGGCTGCATATGTCTTCAGGTTGATACAAACGGGCATCCGCATTGCTTCGCCTGTGCGATAATCGAATACGCCGCTATGTTTCGGGCATTCGATCGAATGATCCATCACCAGGCCGTCGGCGAGATGAACCTTCTCGTGCGTGCAGAGGCCATCCGTGCAGTAGAAGTCGTCTTCCGGGCTCCGGAAAATGCAGAATGTTCGACCCTGATGGTCGAACCGGATGACCTCTTCCTGTTCCACGTCGTCGGTTCCACAGGCTTCCACCCATTGAGGCATGTCACGAATACTCTCTTGTCTGTTAGCGGTCAGGGATTCTACGGCCCGGACCATTGTGGGAGTCCGGGCCGCTGGGAGGTCCGCGCGTGGAGGTGCGCGGACCGGGAGAACTTAATGGACATCGCTTGCGCGGTGTCTGGCGGCCGCATCAATGCGCGTGCTTCGCCGGCTCCGGATGACCTTCGCCTGCAGCCATATAGCTTTCGATTTCGGCCTCCAGTTCGGCCATCTGCTCGCCGCCCGCCATCAGATCGGTGATCTGTTCGCGGGTCTTTTCGCCCTTGCGGAAATCTGCCGCGATGGCGCCGCGGATCAGCACGGCGAAGTGATCGCCGACGGCCATGGCGTGCATGACCTGGTGGGTGATGAAAATCACCGCGAGGCCGCGCCGCTTGGCCTCGTTGACGATGCGCAAGACGTGCGAGGCCTGTTTGACCCCCAGCGCTGCGGTGGGCTCGTCCAGGATCAGTACACGGGCGCCGAAATGGACAGCGCGCGCTATGGCCAGGGCCTGCCGCTCGCCGCCCGACAGACCGCCGACCAGCCTGTCGCCGTCGTCAATGCGGGTGATGCCGAATGACTGCACCGCTTTGACGGCAGTATCGTTGGCCAGCTTGCGGTCATAGACCTTGAACGGCCCGACCCACTTCGTCGGCTCTCGCCCGACAAAGAACGACCGCCCGACCGACATCAGCGGAAAGGTCCCGCCGAACTGGTGGACCGTTGCGATGCCATGGTCGGCGGCCTCGCGCGGATTGGCGAAGGACACCGGCTTGCCGTCCATCGCCATCACGCCCGAGGTGGGTTTGTGCACCCCGGAGAGCAGCCGGATCACCGTGGACTTGCCAGCGCCGTTGTCGCCCAGCAGACAGAGCACTTCCCCGGCCCGCACTTCGAGGTTGATGTCGTGCAAGACGTCAATCGGGCCAAAGCTTTTGTTGATGTTCTTCAGCGAAAGGATTGCCTGTGACATTATTTGCCCCCCGTCTTCTTAGGCGAATAGGACAGCGCCATCTTGCGGAACGTGTTGTTCATCAAAACAGCCACGAGCAACAGGATGCCGATGATCAGCGACGACCAATTGCGGTCGAAATCGGTGTAGTAGATGCCCTGGTTGACGATGGCGAAGGTGATGGTGCCGAAGAAGATCCCGACGATCGAACCGAAACCACCGGTCAGCAGGACGCCGCCGACCACGACCGAGATGATGGCGTTGAAGATAAAGCTTTGTCCGCCTGCGACCTGCGCCGAGTTATAAAGGATCGCCTGACACATGCCGACAAAGGCAGCCGAGGTCGAGGACAGCACGAACAAGAGGATCGTCATCCGCTCGGTCGGGATGCCGGCGTTGCGCGCCGAAACCTTATCGCCGCCCATCGCAAAGATCCAGTTTCCGAAGCGTGAGAAGTGCACGAAGAAGATATAGGCGGCGGTAATGGCCAGCCACCACAGCACCATCACCTGAACCTGTCCGGCGAAGATGAAATCGCCGAAAATCGCCTTGGCGGCGCCCTCGGTGGTCAGCGCGACGCTGGTGGATTTGGTGATCAGAACGGTCAGGCCAAGGACAATGCCCTGCACGGCAAACAACGTGCCCAGGGTGACGATCAGCGACGGCACCGCGGTGCGGATCACCATATAGCCGTTGACCAGACCGATCAGCACGCCGAACGACAGGGCGACAGCAATGCCGAGCCAGATCGGCAGGCCGTAATGGCCAGAGATAACCGACACCGTCATCGCGCCAAACGGCACCATCGCGCCAACCGAAATGTCCAGCTCTCCGGCGATCATCAAGAGGCCGACCGGAATTGCGATGACGCCAAGGTTTGACGCCACGTTCATCCAACTGGACATGCCGGCCGGTTGAAGGAAGGTCACGCCGCCAAAGATGCCGAAAAAGATCAGCACGGCGAGCAGGCCAAGAAACGCACCAGCCTCGGGGCGGCGCAGCATGGCGCCAGGTGAAAATCTGTTTTGCATGGGATCCCTCTCCCCCGGTTTTTATTTCGATCAGCCAAAGCCGATCCCGGTCAGATTTGGCCCGCAGAACATGTCTGCGGGCCAAATCTTGCTTGGCGTGGTTACCGGGCGCCCTTTTCAACACCGGCCAAAGTGGCGTCGATGTTGGACGAGTCGACAATGCCCGGGCCTGTGAGCACTGGGAAGGTCGGTAGGTTGGTGCCAAAGTCGATGGCCGAGGCCAACAGGCCGACGGACAGATAGCCCTGCAGGTAGGGTTGCTGGTCAATCGAGAACGACTGCGTGCCAGCCTTGATTCGGGCCAGACCCGCTTCGTTCATGTCGAACGAGGCCAGCGAGATCGTGGTAATGCCCGACTGTTGGATGCCGATTGCTGCCGAATCCGCGTCGCCCGCCGAAATAGTGATCACACCGTCGATGGTTGCGTCCTTCAGGAGTTCAGCCTTGATGGCCTCGGCCACGGCAGTTGCATCACCAAACGAGGTGGAAGGCAGCGGAAGTTGGAACGACTTGCCCCCCTTGGCCGACATTGCGTCCGCGACGCCTTTGCAGCGCGCCTCGATGTTGACCGTGCCCGGTAGAGTGTTCACGCACATGACGTTCTTCTGGCCATGGGCCGCGAAGTATTCTCCACCTGCGACACCGGCAGGGTATTCCTCGTTGCCGACATAGTTGATCGCGCCCAATTCGCGGGCTTTGTCAGCACCGCCGGCGTTCATCAGGATCACCGTGATGCCGGCCGCGATCGCGTCCTTGATCGCCGGATCTTCGGCTTCGGTCACCCAGTCTGGGATGACCAGCCCGTCAACTTTCTGGCTGATCGCGGTGCGGATCAGTTGTACTACGTCCGGGGCGAAGTTGTCATAGTTCTGCAGGCGCATGTAGTTGACCGAACCGCCATTGGCGACAACGGCCGGGGTCGCGTCATCGAGGCCCTTCTTGATCTTGTTCCAGAAGGCGTCGTCGGTCGAGCCGCCGATCACGGCAATTGTCGCCGCATTTGCCGGCGCTGCGGCCGATGCCATCAATGCCACAATGGCCGTGGCTTTCATCAGGTTCTTCACGAGTCTCATGTCAGTCTCCTCCCAGTTTTCGCCATTTGGCGGATTTGAAACGTTGGTTTCAGGTACAGACGCCCGATTGCCGGATCGTCTTAACGGTCGGGCACCGCCTCCTTGCGGAACCCAATCCGATCTCGAATGTCAGGTGACGGTGCCGTTCGCCTTGGCGTTCAGCCGCGCTTTCTTTTCCTGGAACCGTGCCTGCATCTGGGCGTCACCTTCCTTGGTGCCGTCGTGCCAGGTGCCGAACCACTTATCGAGCGGGATCAGCCCGTCGCCGCCATAGTTCACCTCGAAGTACTTGTGGTGCAGGTAATGCGCATAGGCGTGGCTATCGACGGCGGTTTCCTCGGTGACCTCGAGCTTTTCGAAGCCGATATGGCCGTTGACCGCACCAAAGCCGGCAATGTGCAACTGGAAGAGCGCGACGATCGGATTGGACGGAATGACGAGGTGCCACAGGGCCACGGCGTGATACAGAAACCCTTCAACCGGATGCATCGACAACGATGACCACGGCGACGGATTGACCGAATTGTGGTGCACGGAATGGATCCACTTGTAGAGCAGCGGCGTGTGGATCAGCCGGTGGATAAGGAAGAAATGCACCTCGTGAACAACTGGCGCGATAAAGACCAGCAGGGCCAGATAATAGGGATGCTCATCCCAATTGACCCAGGATGCGGAACCGTTCGCGAAGCACCACAGCATCAGCACTTCGACCACAGTCCAAAGCGGGATCGAGATGAAGAAACTGCGCATGAAGTTGTCGATATTCTGGCTCTTGAACCAGAAAACGTCGGAAGGCTGTTCGGATGGAAATTTTGCGTTGTATTTGAAGCGATTTCCCTGAACACGCCTCACATAGTAGAAGAGCTCGATGGAGCCATACATGACGAAGATCGCAGCCGCATTGACCGCATAAAGATAGAGCGGCCAGCCCCAACTCAATGTCTTCATCGTCTCGACATCGGGAACGATAAGGTACCAATAGGCAAGCGCGGTCACCATGTGGAAGGCATTCCACGGAAAGAGGTATTCCGGCAGCCAATGCAGCACTTTCAGGAATTTCGGAGGCCACGCCCAAAAGGGTGCGACCTCGATGCGGCCATTGGGCGACCAGTCGCCGCGCTTGTTCCGTGTGCCAAACTTCAGATCGTCCATGTTCAATCCTCACGCGAGCAATCTGCATTGCTCGACAGCAGCTCTGATGTTTCAGGGAGGGGGCCTGCGGCAGACAGACGGAGGCGCTCGGCGCCCAGCCGGGCCCGCTTGGCCGTCTCCATTGATGTTGCTGCTTCCTCCCTGAACGGCCGGGCTTCCCTAAGCCGTTCGTCTGGACAAACTAAATGACTTGACGCTGCTCAATGCAAGTGATTGTTGATATGGATAGATACAAATGTATCATCTATATCAATGGCGCGCCGAATTGATACGAAATGATACGAGGAGCACCGATGACCCGCCCGACGATACGAGACCTGGCCAATGCTGCAGGCGTATCCATAGCCACCACAAACCGCGTGATCGGCGGCAGTGGCAACGTCAAGCAATCGACCATGCAGCGCGTAAAGGACGCAGCACAGGAAATCGGCTTCTACGGCATGGGCACGATCGACAGCCGGATCGCTGCAGCACGGGCAAGGTATCGTTTCGGCTTCCTGCTGCATCAGCCATCCCGGCAGTTTTATCTCAACCTCGCCCAGGCGCTGCGAACCGCGGCAGAGCGAATCTGGGATTGCGTGATCGACCTTCGTATCGAATTTCTCGACGATCTGTCGCCACAGAATACCGCTGCAAAGATGCTGGAACTCGCTGAGACTTGCGATGCCATCGGCGTCGTCGCCGCGGTTCATCCCATCGTGATTGAAGCCATAGAAAGGTTGCAGGATCGGCGTATCCCTGTATTTGCACTGATCTCTCAGCTCGCACCAACGGGTCAGGTGCATTATGTGGGCCTCGACGGGTGGAAAGTGGGGCGCACGGCCGCCTGGATGTTCGAGCACGTCTGCGATCAGCCGGGCAAACTCGGAATCCTGGTGGGCAATCCCAGGTATCGATGCCAGGAGATGAACGAGAGCGGGTTTCGATCCTATTTTCGGGAATATGCGTCCGATTTCACCATTCTCGAACCACGCTCGACGTTCGAATCGAAGGCCGTCGCGGAAGAAATGACCGAAAACTTGCTGAAAGAGCATCCAGATCTCAAAGGCTTGTATGTGGCCGGCGGAGGCATTTCCGGAGCTCTTGCCGCATTGCGGGCAACCGGCCACGCCGGAAAAGTCATGCTGGTCGGTTACGAACTGATGGAGGTAACAAAGCAGGCTCTTCTCGATGGGACGATGACATTTGCCATCTCACATCCCCTCAACCGCTTGGCTGAGGAAACCCTGTCAGGCATGGTCCGTTCGGTGAAGGCGAAGGGCGGCGACGGCAATTTCACCAGTGTCCTCCCCTTCGACATCTACACCCGCGAGAACATCTGAAGACACGCTTGACTCTGATATTTTTTGACTCATTTTCGATACATTTGATATCTTTTGAGACTTTATATCATGAGCATATTGGCCCCTCGCAGGACATCGCATATGGTCCACACACGCTTGGGAGGCAACATCCATGACACAACAGATCGTCATCATCGGCGCCGGCGAATGTGGTGGCCGGGCTGCGCTGTCCTTACGTGACAGAGGGTTTGAAGGTTCGGTAACGCTCATCGGCAGCGAGCCGCTGGCTCCATACGAGCGGCCGCCATTGTCGAAAGACGCGATCCTTCTTTCAGCTGAGCCGAAATTCATTGCGGAATCAGGCCGTTTCGCGGCGCTTGCCATAGATGTACGACTTGGCGTGTCGGCAACCGGCCTCGACCGCAGCCGGCGGTGCGTCTCTCTTTCTGATGGAACATCTGTTCCCTATGACAAGCTGCTTCTCGCCACCGGCGCCCGTCCGCGCGCGCTTCCCACCATGACATCCCTGAACGGCCGTGTCCGGACGCTTCGCAGCCATGCCGACGCCATGGAGATACGCGCCTTTCTTGGACCGGGGCAAAGAGTGGCGATCATCGGCGGAGGGTTCATCGGCCTGGAACTGGCGGCAAGCGCCCGAAAACTCGGCACCTCGGTGACGTTGATCGAGGGCCTGCCCCGTATCCTTTCGCGTGGCGTTCCCGAGGAAATCGCTGAGGCCGTCGCCTCTCGCCACCAGGCCGAAGGTGTCGAAATTCTCTGCAATGCTCGCATCGACAAGATCGAACAGTCTGCCGACGTCGCGGAGGTTTTGTTGGAAGATGGCTCCCTGATCCAGGCAGACCTTGTGATTGTCGGCATCGGGTCGATCCCGAACACGGAGCTTGCCGCCGAGGCAGGATTGGCAATCGACAATGGCATTGCCGTCGACAACCATCTGCGGACAAGCGACCCGGACATCTATGCCGCCGGCGATTGCTGTTCCTTCCCGGCCGCACACTATGGTGGACGGCGCATTCGGCTTGAATCCTGGCGCAACGCCCAGGAACAGGGGCTTCTTGCCGCCGCCAACATGATGGGGGCACAGGAAACCTGCGCCGCCGTGCCGTGGTTCTGGTCCGATCAATACGACCTTACCTTGCAGGTCGCCGGGCTCGCCGAGAGGGCCGTGACCACGGTTCGACGCGACCTTTCTACTGAGTCATTCATTCTCTTCCATCTGGCAGAGGATGGACGTCTGCTTGCGGCAAGCGGCATTGGACCGGGCAACGCGATCGCCCGTGATATCCGGCTCGCCGAGATGCTCATTGCGTCCGCGAAGACCATCGACCCTGTTGCGCTGGCAGCACCTGCCACCAAGTTGAAGGCGCTACTCGCAGCCTGAAATTCGCCTCCCAAGCGACGTGATGGCGTGGTTCGAAAGGCCACGCCTTCATTTTTGTCTCATCACCATAAAAGAGCGTTTCCATGAAGAGCTATGTGCTGACTG
>UCML01000018.1:0-394231 GCA_900473675.1 Hyphomicrobiales bacterium
GCGGCGGCTACACCGTCTATCTTGACGGCCGCAAGGGCGGTGGTGCTGTCGATGATGCCTCGATCAAGATCACCAACAACCAGATCGGCGGCGGCCACTGGGGCGATTTCTCCTTGTACGACAGCAAGCCGGTCTTGTCCGGAAATACCGATCTCGACACTTTGCCGACGGTGCCAACTGTCTATACGGGCACCGCAGGCGATGACATCTTGCCTATTTCCGGAATGGCCAACGCCGGCAGCGAAACCTTTAAGGGGCTCGCTGGCGATGATCTTCTCAAGGGCGGCGCTGGCGCGGATGTCATCGAGGGTGGTGCTGGATCCGACACGGCCAGCTACGCCGGGTCGGCTGCGGTGAAGGTCAGTCTCCAGGGGACGGCAACCGGCGGTCAGGCCACAGGCGACAAGTTGACGAGCGTCGAGAACCTGATCGGTTCCAGCTCTGCCGACACCTTGCAAGGCAATTCCAGCTACAATCTCCTGAAGGGCGGTGCCGGTGCTGACAGGCTCGACGGCGCGGCAGGAACGGACACCGCGTCCTATTCGGGTGCATCCGCCGGCGTGACCGCAAGTCTTGCCGATAGCTCCATCAACACAGGCGACGCCAAGGGCGACGTCTATGTGTCGATCGAGCGGCTGACGGGGACGAGCCACGCCGACAAGCTCACCGGCAATGGTGGTGCCAATCTGCTCACCGGCAACCTGGGCAACGATGTCCTGAACGGCGGCAGCGGTAATGACACGCTGAATGCCGGCAGTGGTGCCGACGATCTGACGGGTGGTGCCGGTGCAGACACCTTCGTCTTCAAGGCGCTTGGCGACAGTACCGTTGCCGTGGCCGGCCGGGATTCGATCTTCGACTTTTCGGGCACCAGCGGTGACCGGATCGATCTGTCGGCGATCGACGCGAATGCCTCTGCTTCCGGCAACCAGGCGTTCACCTACCTCGGCACCGCAGCCTTCACCGGCAAGGCCGGCGAACTGCGCACCATCAAGGACGCCTCCGACACCTATGTCTACGGCGACACCAACGGTGACCGGAAGGTCGATTTCGCCATCCACCTGGATGACGCGATCTCGTTGTCGAAGGGCTATTTCGTGCTGTAGCGCGACGCGGCCGCATGTGCGGCCTCGAACTTCCCTAACCACGGATACACAACAGGCCAGAGGCGGCCACGTGCCGCCTCTGGATCCTCGCAGCATTCGACGCGACCGCGCGACGAGCAGCTGTGCCAGTTCCTTGCATCAAGCGCAGGCTTCGAAGCGAAGTGAAAAAGCCGTCACGCTGGAAAAGACTGCGCGACGCATGTGCTTGGGATGGCGGTTTGGCACCGTTCGTCTGTTTGGAGATTTAACTCCCCCAACTCCAGAACCTAAAGAGGGCCCCCTACTATGGCTATTACCCCAACCAAGACGCTTACGGGATTTCCAGACGCGAAGAGTACCGGTCTTCCTGATGGAGTAACCCTGAGTGCATCCGGCGATGTAACTATCACCAAGGCAGGTACCGTCATCGACGCTCTCGATGTCAAAGGGACGATTTGGGTCATGGCCCCGAATGTCACAATCCAGAACAGCCGCATAACGTCTACCGATTGGACAAGCATCTGGGTCAAGCCGGGTATGACAGGGACCGTCGTCAAGGATTGCGAGATTCAAAACGTTGGAAGCAGCCCAGACGGCGCGAACGGCATCTTCGGTTCGGGCACATTCTTGCGCAACGATATCCATGACGTGGAGAACGGCATCAATGTAACCGGGTCCAGCCTTATCCAGGACAACTATATCCACGACATGAATGCTCCGGATGTACGTGGTGGTGATCCGCACTACGACGGTATCGAGATCAACGGCGGCATTTCAGGCGTCGACATTCGGCATAACACGATCATCAACGAGAACGGCCAGACCGCAGCCGTGATGATCAACAATGACTTCGGTTCAGTCTCCGACATTCAGATAGACGGCAACTATCTCGCTGGGGGCGGCTACACCGTCTACTCCGACGGTAGTTTCAGCAGCACCGACAAGATTTCTGGCGTCGAACTCACCAACAATGAACTCGGCGAGGGGTACTGGGGTTACTATTACTTCAGGAACAACTCACCCGTCCTGACCAACAATGACGAGATCGGCAAGGATTGGCCGACGCCGGTATCCGATGGGGCAACGGACGGGAACGACGTGCTTACGGGTACGGCGGGCGCTGATGTGATCGACGGTCTTGGCGGTAACGACACCATCAGCGGTCACGGTGGCACGGACCTTCTCAAGGGCGGGGCTGGCGCGGATGTCATTGAGGGTGGTGCTGGATCCGACACGGCCAGCTACGCCGGATCGGCTGCGGTGAAGGTCAGTCTCCAGGGGACGGCAACCGGCGGTCAGGCCACAGGTGATAAATTGACGAGCATCGAGAACCTGATCGGTTCCAGCTCTGCCGATACCCTGCAAGGCAATTCCAGCTACAATCTCCTGAAGGGCGGTGCCGGTGCTGACAGGCTCGACGGCGCGGCCGGAACGGACACCGCGTCCTATTCGGGTGCATCCGCCGGCGTGACCGCAAGTCTTGCCAATAGCTCCATCAACACAGGCGATGCCAAGGGCGACGTCTATGTGTCGATCGAGCGGTTGACGGGGACGAGCCACGCCGACAAGCTCTACGGCAATGGTGGTGCCAATCTGCTGACCGGCAACCTGGGCAACGATGTCCTGAACGGCGGCAGCGGTAATGACACGCTCAATGCCGGCAGTGGTGCCGACGATCTGACGGGCGGTGCCGGCGCAGATACCTTCGTCTTCAAGGCGGCGTCTGATTCGACGGTATCGACCAGCGGCCGGGATTCGATCTTCGACTTCTCGGGCACCGGCGGCGACCGGATCGATTTGTCTGACATCGATGCGAGTGCGTCAGCCTCCGGCAATCAGGCCTTCACCTACCTTGGTACCGCGGCCTTCACCGGCAAGGCCGGTGAGCTGCGCACTATCAAGGACGCCTCCGACACCTATGTCTATGGCGATACCAACGGTGACAGGAAGGTCGATTTCGCCATCCACCTGGATGACGCGATCTCGCTGTCGAAGGGCTATTTCGTGCTGTAGCGCAACGCGGCCGCATGTGCGGCCTCGAACTTCCCTAACCACGGATCCAAAACGGGCAGAGGCGGCCACGTGCCGCCTTTGAGTCTTAGCCGCATTCGACCTGTTCGCTCTACGAAACGTTGAGGCAGTTTCACGACATCGCACACAGGCTTCACCCGGAAACACTTGAAATGAATCGGGTTCTCACCTGGAGAGTTTCATGTCTTGACGGAAGTATGGGCGGTGTTTGCCAATGTTGAATTCGTCGGGCTGGATATTCATCGACGGATGAGCTGACGCGTCACCAAGTGCATTTGAGAAATACAAGGCTCATTTAGCCAACAGATCAAGCCAAAGCCTATGGTGTTAACCAGATTCCCGGGCGCCGCGATTTGGATCTTTGCCTTCTTCATGTCCCAGCGAAAAGACCGTTGACCCCGTTTGAGCGACATGTATTCGCACCTGCAGCCTACCTCATAAGGTCTTGCAAACTCAGCCACTCCGCGCCTTGCAGTGTACATTAGAAAGGCGCAATGTTTCTGCTGCTGGGGCAGAGTTCATTATTGGAGGAGCACATCATGAACGACATGAGCCTCATGAATCTGCAGGCAGGAAAGACATGGGTCGGGGCGGCAGTCATCGAGGCGTTTGCCGGGCGCCTGCGTGGCAAGGTGTTGGAAGCAAGCGATGCGTCCTACGACGAAGTGCGGGCGATCTGGAATGCGATGATCGACCGTAAACCGGCTCTGATCGTGCAGTGCGCCGAGGCGGCAGACGTGGTCAATGCAGTGCGATTTGCAGGCGACAACAAGTTACTCCTCTCGGTGCGCGGGGGTGGTCATAATATTGCGGGCAGTGCGGTCTGTGACGGCGGCCTGATGATTGACCTGTCGCCGATGAAGTCCGTGCGTGTCGACGTCGCGGCAAAAAAGGCGTGGGTGGAGCCGGGGGCGACCCTTGCCGACGTCGACAAGGAAACCCAGGCTTTTGGGTTGGTGTTGCCGACCGGGATCAACTCGACGACCGGTATCGCCGGACTGACACTTGGCGGCGGTTTCGGCTGGACGACGCGCAAGTTCGGTCTGACGATCGACAATCTCCTTTCAGCTGATGTCGTAACCGCGAACGGTGATCTGGTGCGCGCCAGCGCGGCGGAAAACAGCGACCTGTTCTGGGCGCTCAGAGGCGGCGGCGGAAATTTCGGTATCGTCACCGCGTTCGAATTCAAGCTTCATGACCTTGGCCAGGAGGTTCTTTCGGGGCTCGTGGTGCATCCGTTCGCCGATGCGAAAACGGTTCTTCAGCAATACCGGCAGGCTCTTGAAACGGCGCCGGACGAGCTGACCTGCTGGGCCGTGATGCGCCAGGCGCCGCCGCTGCCGTTCCTTCCACAGGAGTGGCACGGCAAGGAGGTTCTGCTTCTTCCGATGTGCTATTGCGGCGATCTCGCACAGGGGGAAAAGGCGACAGAGCGGTTGCGTTCGATCGGCAAGCCAATCGCCGATGTGGTCGGTCCCCATCCGTTTACCGGCTGGCAGCAGGCATTCGATCCCTTGCTGACGCCCGGCGCCCGCAACTACTGGAAAAGCCATGATTTCACGGAACTCTCCGATGCAGCGATCGGGATATTGCTCGATGCGATCGGCAAGCTGCCGGGGCCGGAATGCGAGGTCTTCATTGCTCACGTCGGCGGCGCCGCGGGTCGTATTGCCGTTGGCTCAACCGCATTTCCGCAACGCAATTCACATTTCGTCATGAATGTTCATGCGCGCTGGCGCGAGCCGGGAATGGACCAGAGATGCGTCGGCTGGGCGCGCCAACTCTTTGACGCTGCAAAGCCGCATGCGGTTGGAACAGCCTACATCAACTTCATGCCCGAAGACGACGGCGACCGCGTCGAAGCTGCCTATGGCGGCAACTATCAGCGGCTTGCCGAGATCAAGCAGAAGTACGATCCGCAAAACCTGTTCCGCATGAACCAGAATGTGCGGCCGGCAGGGGGAGACGGATGAGTTGAGCTCAGAAGAACGGATTTTCTCACAATTTTGGCGCCTCGGACGATTGGGCCGAGGCGTCCTGCGTACAATCGGAGGCTAATTTCGACTGTACATTTCCTCCATGGATGGAGATAACCATGAAACTCAGATCCTTAATGATGCCGATCGTCATAGCACTCTCAATTTTGACGATTTCAGGGTGCCAGAGCGGGCCTAGCTACGATAGACGTCCGATGGACAGTGGCAGCTACGGGTCCGGCGGCGGCAGTTCGGGATACTAGTTTCCGCTCGCCGCAGTTTTCCAGCATAGAATTGCCCTGTCATCCGTGAAGGCGACAGGGCTGCGGGGAAGGCCGCTCAAGATACTTGCTAAAATAGATGTGAACGGTCGAATAACGGTTACAGTACGGGTTCGAGGTCAACGGCGAGACCGAAGCCGTACGAGGAAATGCAATGTCCGACCAATGGCCCATGTTCATACTGCAGTCGCTCGTCGTGGTGGCGCTGGTCGGCGCCTTGTTCATACGTGGCGCAGGGGACTAGGTAGTAGCCTGCCGGCGCACAGTCGGCGATCATAGCCAAGCGGTATGCAGAGCCCGATCTTAAGTGGTTGTGCTAGTGGCGAGATGCAGCCGTTGGTACATGGCTCTTCCGCCAACTGGAAGCGACATCATCGACGCGCCTTCCGCCAAGATGCGGTGCAGCGATCAACGAAGATATGCGGTATGACGCAAGTTATCGAGAACGATCTCGCCCTTGTCGGTCCTGAGGATCAATACGACGTGACCTTCGCCGAAGCGGCGGCTGACTGTTACGCGCATCGCTGTCGCAGGAACACCGGCTCGAATAAGTCTGCGGCGCTTTGTCATGACGTAGTCATCACAGTCGCCGCTGGAGACGTCGGCTGACCATACATCGACGGTTTCCCGCCTCGGTGTTATTTCATGGTTGACCTGAGTTTGAACCTTGCTCACGAGTTGCATCAGTGTCGCGGAATAGCGAATGGATCGAGGTCCTTTGGTTGGGCACTCGTCGATATGATCGATGCAATAGATGCTAAATGCGATCGGTTCTGCAGCGTTTACCAGCGACAGGAGAGCTGATGCCAACCAGAAAAGACCTGCCAAGACAGCGATCGCCATTGACCCGAAGATCAACAGCAAAGACCAGTTGCGGCCGCCGTGTTGCTCGCTGCTCATTGTGTGATGATCGACTGGGTCCATGCTGATGCTTGGACGTCCGAAGGGCGTGGTTGGGCTGTGCGTCCTCACTGGTAAAATCCCCTGACGATCACTTGCGCGCACCTGGCTACCGCCGATGGGCCAAGGCGACCCGTGGCTCGAACCCGCACGCCGTCATGCTCGACTTTCGCCAAGGCATGAGCATTTTGCGGTTCAAAGGCCTGTCGGCAGATAAGCAGGAGGAAACTGGGCGGCTTGGATTGGGAATCCAGCGTGGCCTATATCTGAGCATTGTTTGTAGTTGTGAGCCGCCGGAACGTTTCTTGCGTTTCGGCGGCCGTGGCCCGAAGAAGCCGCCCCTCACGGCCTCCGTTCGCGCTGGCGAATGCAAATTCCCGCGACCTCACTGCCGAGGCCGCTGAATTTATTATCGCTGGTTGAGGTGCATCAGCTGCTGTCGCGCACCGTCATCAAATCTCAGGCAACCATTTGTTCGGCGCGTGCCGCAATTCTCCGATACATCTCGCGTGCCGGCTGGCGCACTTGCAAAATGCGACGGACGTCTGCCGGCAGCAGAGCCTTCAGTTGCTCCCGGCCGGAATCGATGCTGACGATCGGCGCGAAAGGCGTCATGGCAGGATGATGATCAGGATAGAGGTGTGCGAATTCAACGAAGTTCGTGAAGCCTTCGTGATTGTTGGCCGCAACAAGGAAGGTCTCGGCGGCAGCTCCCTCGGCCAGGATCACTTCATGGGTATCCAGCACAATGTGGAAATATTCGATCATCTCCCCATCGGCCGGAAGGGCAGGCGCAATGGAGATGCCATTGACGAGATCCTTCGCCCTGATGAGGACGCCATCGATGAGCAGAGCGTGGCCGGGGGAGACATAGAGATCCCTGTGCGGCGTCCGCTGGTCAATTGCATGCCGCGCAATGCGGATGGGGACCACACTGTCATTCCAGGACGGACCGCTTCGCTTGTAAACATCGCGGCCGATCCATTTGACCGCCATGGATTCGCCGCGCACCGTTTCAACGAGATCACCGATCTGAAGATCCTCGACGCAAGTCTCGCCTGTCGGGGTCATGATGGAGGTGCCGCGGAGGAAGCACATCGGATCTCCGTCGCCGCCCTCCTTTTTCCACCACGGTTTCCCCATGGCTTGGGCGATCGAAGCCGGAAGTATCGTCGTCGCTGCCATGACGCCTACCGCGGCAACCTTTGCACCCGTTTCTGCGGCCAGACCGAGGAAGTGACGCCGCGCGCGATTAAGCTGCACATACCGTTCTTTGTTTGGTGACATGGTTCTCTCCTTGTTTCACTCGCCAGGATCAATCTGCCATTTCAGCGTTTCAACATATTCGTTCCTGTTCAAAGCAGCCACCTCTGCAAGAGGTGGAGGCGACCCGTCCCTTTGGAGTAGGATGTACTTCCGAGCGTGCCGGCCGGCGAAGGCATCGACCCACTGCTGCGCCGTGATTGTGCTTCCAGAGCGCTCCGGTTTTGGCGTGCCGCAAGCCAAAGGCCCGGCCGCCGGCGCGGCCCGTAGCAAGTGATTTCCTGGAAGCGTGTGTTTTGACAAATGCAACAAGACGATGGAAACGAATGTTGGTGGCAAGCCCGGCAGGAGCCTTGCTTCATCGACTTGCGCTCGCAAGCGACCCCGTCAGCCTCGCATCGGCTCGGGTCAATTCTGTTCCTCTTTCGAGGGAACCTGACTTTCCACCTGTTCCGCGTACAGGATCAGAAGAGCGCCCAGCTCCTTGGCAGCCGTGGGAGACATTGCGGTTTGAAGCTGATGGGGTGAGCGGTCCGTGTCTTTGTAGGCGTCCCATTCCCATCTGGAAACAGCGTATCCTATCCGCAGAACAACATGATACGGCTCGTCGACGGCTACACCCCATTCCAACAGGGTGTAGGCCTTCAGCTTGTTCTCGTCGTCGACCTCCCATTTCGACAAGTCGCTTTCGCTCACGGTGAGGACTTTCCCAATGAATGGTTGTTGAAGCGTTTAGCGGCGAATATTAGAATGAAAATCGTCCAAAGCACGCTTACCTTTAAGGCGTAGCCCCGCCCATCACCGTGCCATCTCACCATGCGAGGCCGCCGCGCTCGCAGCCCCACGATCGATCGGACGGCGGCCTCTAACCCCGCTAGGGGCTGAGATTGTGACGAACCAGGGCCGGGAATTATTCATTACTCCCGCCATGGGGAAATGCGGTAACGGACGGGTCGCTCCGCGTCAAAAAAAGTGACTTGTGAGCGCCGTCTAATTTAATAGAATTCGAAACGCGGGGACGGGAACCCTGCTCTCATTTCATAACCTAGGCATTTGGCCCCTCTCCGGTGGGAGAGGGGCCGTTGGTCTGTTATCGTCGGATCTCCCCGCGGATATCGAGGGGCCGTTCTATACCTAGGCGGCAAAACCGCTCACCACGCGCGGTGCGGATGGTTCCTGGGGCGCATCCACTTTTGCGTCGAACTCGATTGGCCGTTCTCCCAACGCGAAAAAATGTTCGATGGCCTGTATTGACCGCATCGCGGCTCGCCCGTCCCCGTAGGGGTTCGCTGCGCGCGCCATCGCCTGGTAGGCCCGGCGGTCCGTCAAAAGGTCTGTGACTTCGCTGACGATGCGATCCTCATTCGTCCCAACGAGCCGCACTGTGCCGGCAGCGACGGCTTCGGGACGTTCCGTTGTTTCGCGCATGACAAGGACCGGCTTGCCAAAGGTGGGGGCCTCTTCCTGCACGCCGCCGCTATCAGTCAGCACGATCGAACAGTCGCGCATGGCCTTCACGAAATCGCTGTAATCGAGCGGTCGCGTGATCAGCACATTTTCAAGCCCGTCAAGCGGGGGGAGTAGAACTTCACGTACCGCTGGATTGAGGTGGGCCGGAAGCAGAAAGACAATCTCTGGAAATTTCCGGGCAAGCCGTGCGATGGCGCGAGCGGTCTGCGCCATCGGCTCGCCCCAGGATTCGCGCCGGTGAGCTGTAACCAAGACGCTTCTCCTGCCGGTGATCCGGTGGAGGTCCTGATTTTCTGTCAGGCTGTTGCTGCCGGATACATGCAGCAGGGCGTCGATGACCGTATTGCCCGTGACAACAATATCGCTTTCAGCGATGCCGTCGTTCAAGAGGTTTGACTTCGAGGTCTGGGTGGGCGCCAGATGAAGGGCGGCGAGCTGGGTGGTCAGACGCCGGTTGATCTCCTCCGGAAAGGGGTTGTAGCGCTCGCCCGTCCTCAGTCCCGCCTCAAGGTGGATCAGTGGAATTTTTCGATAGAAGGCCGCCAAAGCTGCGGCGAAGCAAGTTGTCGTATCGCCTTGGACCACAAGCGCATCAGGGGTTTCAGCCTCGATGACCTGGGAAACTCCGGCGAGAACGCGGGCGGTGACAGTTTCCAGAGTTTGGGATTGCGTAATGATGTTGAGATCATGGTCGGGTTGGATTCCAAACAACCGGTTGACCTGATCGAGCATTTCCCGGTGTTGCCCGGTTACAGCGACGATCGGCGTGCAATGGCGTGAACTAGCGAGCGCATGGATCAAGGGGGCCATCTTGATCGCTTCCGGGCGTGTGCCATAGACAATCAGCAACTTGCGCATGCAAATTTCCTTTTAATCCAGCGTTGCGTTCAATTGGACAAACAGAGAGCGGCGACTGTTTTTCCGCGCCCGTGCATCAGTATTCAGTGCAGTATCGACAATTGTTCAAAACAACCCCGAGCATGTTTGTTCGCTCCGACAGGTACCGCTCGCAGTTATCCACTTCGTCGAAGGTGCTATATTCTGCTGCCGCGACGAGGATTGCGCAGTCCACATTTGGCAGGAATGCGGTTACGTCGTCGTGGGAGAGCATCGGAGGCATGTCGAACAGAATAACGTCCGGCCCCATCCTCAGTCGTAGGTCCTCCAATACCCTTGCCGCCTCCAGGCTCTGCAGCAATTCCGCTGAAAACTGCACCGGCTGATGGTTTGTCCCCACCGCCAGGTTTTCGCCGTATCGCAGGAAAACATCGTGTATCGGTGCGTCACCCTTCAAGAACTCTTCCATGGAGGCAGGAGCGCTCACACCAAGCATCTCGCCAATTCGCGGTTGTTTCAGATTGAGATCAACCAGCAGCGTGCGGCAATCTTGCTGGTGTGCCAGGCTGAACGCCAGGTTGAGAGCGACGAGCGATTTTCCGCAGGACGCTGTCGGGGAAGTGATCGCAATGGAGGTCCAGCTGTTTTGACGCAGGTTCTGCAAGACTCTGGTCCGCATCATGTCGAATGGGGCATGCGCAGGGTCAGACCGGTCTATCGTGACAATATGATTTTCAATGATCTTGTCAGGGGCGAGTTCCAGTGTCGCCAAATTTCCCCAAGCGATTTCAAATCCGAGTCGCGTGCACGCCTGCATTGCCTGCTCCGCCAGTTGATCGCTGCTTTGTAATCTCAGACTGTCCTGTAGGGATGCCCTAATTTGATCCATGATTTGAACTCTGACCTGTTGCTATTGACAGAGAGAAATCCGACATCGCTTCAACCTGGCCGATGCCGGGGGGCGTGCCCTGGCTAGGGAAAGGCGTCGGAACCAAGGTTTCGCTGTCCCCAATGAATGCGATAGGCATCAAGCCGGCTGCAAACATCGCCGCCATGCGACGCCTGGGGTTTGTGAAGCGAGCCTTGTCGGAGGTTCTGATGATCGGAATCGTGGCTAAGGGTTGTGATTGAAGCAATCGCGCCAGTTCGACGGGGCGGCGGATCGTTTTGTTGAGCACCTCGAGCAACACGACGAAAGCCAGTCCCAGCCCAACTCCTGCAAAGGCACCGAGACCAACTATGCGGGTGCGCTTGGGGCTGATCGCGCTGATGGGCGGCGTTGCAGCCTCAAGAAGCGAAAACCGCCCCCCATCCGAACGCCTTTCTATTTGTTCGCCAGTCAAGGCTTCCGCGCGCCTTGCGATGGCGGCATTGTACTGCATCTGAATGTTCTGGCGATTTCGCTCGAGTGAATTCAGGATGGTTTCGCTGGCTGGCGTGCCAGTTATCGACCGGGTCAAATCTTCAATGCGCCGTGCTACGGAGGTCTTTTCCACCGCCACGGCCTGAAGACGAGTATCGACATCCGACAGCTGCAGGTTGAGCCCGAAAGGTCCACTCCGCTCCCCTGGGGGACTGTTTTCGTTCTTGGCTTCTTTCGGCGGACTGGTCAGCAGGTCATTCTGCAGCGATGCTATCCTGACGCGCAGGGCTTTGATGTTGGGGCTCGTTTCCGAGAAAATCGCGAGTTGTTCTGCCAGCGCACGGTTGAGATCCACGAGAATCTGTTGTTCCGGCGTGAGTGACACGGCCCCGACAAGCTGTCCGGCGTTGGTATATGTCGCGATCAGGCTGCCCCGTTTGGTGTGGAGATCGGATTCTTCGCGTTCAAGCGAAATCAACCTCTCCTGCAGACTGCTTTGCTGGCTGCGACGAAAATCGAGGCTTTCCGGAAGGGTGTCTCTGTTTGCCGTCTTGAATTTGAGGATATCGTCTTCAAGACGGTTCAAATCGGAGGACAGTCGTGTGACCTCCTGATTGAAGAATTGTAATGTGCTTCCGGCACGATCAGTCCGCTGGCGCTGGTTTCTTCCCAAGATCATTGCCGCGAGTTCATTAGCCACTTTGGCTGCCATATCCGGCTTGCCTGCCAAGAACGAGACACTGAAAACGTTTGCCCCCTGGTCGCGACCTTGAGTATCGAACTGCAGTTGCTCGAACTTTATGCGAGACCGCATGTCCTTCACGACGTCTTCGCCGTAGCGCTTCATCTTGGTGTCGTCATAAATTCCGAGTTTCCTCGCCAGGGTAAGGAGATCGTCTCGTGTGGTGATTTGCTGCTGAAGAATCTGGAGTTGCTCGACGGCACCAAGCGGGACGGTCGAACGGGCAAGTTCAGCCGGAATCTGCGGCGCCTCAACCAGGATCTTGGCGCTCGAGCTGTATACTCGTGGGATAACGCTCGCTACCACAACTGCAGACAGAAACGTCATGAAGGCAATCGCGATCACATACGGCAGCCTTCGCCGCAGGATCGAAAGATAGAAGCCCAAGTCTATATTGACCATTACGCAGACACCCAACTTCTGAACCGGATTGGCACTGTGGCCGAATTCATTGTTCAGTGGTTCGGAATCGCAGAATAGATAGTCAATGTAAGGTGAGTAGAGGGGGAGGGGCTGCCGATCTAATACCTTTGGGCTACCTTTGGGCGTGGTCGTTCTTCCGATGCCTTAACAATGTTTGACTTTGCGTAATCGCTTCCAGCCTGCATCCCGGCGCGCGCTGGACTGGCCGATGTTTCTCTCAACATGCCCTGGCGATCCGCTGGATTAGCCAAGATTAGCCAAAACGTGTGATTGGGGATTTTGCATCCATCGAAAGGCGTAGGTGGTGTTTACGTGCCGCGCCAAGCTTGCCCAAGTTGCTTAGCGGACCCTTACCCAGCTGCAACTGAAGGCGGGGATTCGATCATCTTCCTAAGCTCGGCCAATCCGTCCATGTTGTAAGAAGAACAAGAGTCCGATCCGCCACGATGGACCGGCCAGCGCTTGCTTTTGGGCCGCACACCAAAGGCATCGCAACACCATTTCAATGCACTAGGAAAGACAGATGAACCTTCCCTGGCAACTCAGCGTGATCATCCCGCACCTTAACGAGCCAGACGATCTGCGCCGCTGCCTTCTTGCCTTGGATGCGCAGCGCGCCGACGGTATTCCGTTCGAGATCATCGTGGTGGACAATTGCTCGAACGAAATGCCGGAAGCCGCATGTTCCGGCATTCCGGATCTGCGGTTGGTGCGCGAAACTGTCCCCGGTCCAGGGCCTGCACGGAATCTTGGCGCCAATCTGGCTCGTGCAGACGTGTTGGCCTTTATTGATTGCGATTGTATTGCCCAACCCGGATGGGTTGGGGCGATCGCCGGACTGATGGCTAGAAGCCCGGATATCGACCTTGCGGGCGGCGATATTGGAATTTTAATTACCGATCCTCAATATCCAAGCGCGATCGAATCCTATGAGAGCATTTACAGCTATCGCGCGCGCGCTTACGTCGAACGCTATGGATTTGCTGCCACCGGAAATATGGCAGTTCGAAAGCGGGTTTTTCAATCTGTTGGCCCTTTCGGCGGAATTGCGACGATGGAGGACACCGAATGGGGCCAGCGGGCGACGGCAAAAGGCCATCGAATTGCCTTCCTGCCCGAAGCAAGAGTGCTCACGCCCTCATGCAAATCCTTTGCGGACCTGGCGCGCCGATGGGACCGGCACGTCGCTCATGAATTCCGCAAGGTCGCCGGCCGTCCAGCGGCAAAGCTGCGGTGGCTTGTCAGCGGCTTGGTTGTTGTTGGCTCACCATTGATCGAGAGCTTCAAAATTTTCACGACAGACCGAGTCTCCGGTGTTCGAAATCGCGTCCTCGCGCTGGCATGCCTTACGCGCATTCGGCTCCACAGGGCGGGTCGGATGCTCGATCTGGCGCTTCATGGGAATCCGCGTCGATTTGTCGAAAGCTGGAACCGCGAAGGGTCCTGAGCTGGTTTCAGCGCATAGGCAACCTGCGGGCTTCCGGGGTGTCAAGTTGACGTTGACGGCCCGTCGCTACGAATGACGAAGCAAAACCGTCCTTCAGGAGCGAAATCCTCCCAAATTTCCAGTTTGAAGAAAATATGTGATGTTCTCTAAGCTAATTTCCTTTTTTGTGAAGCAGAAATGTGAATGTTCGTATATTTATTCAGTATTTTTTTGTAAAAAATTTATTTTTTTTCAAAAGGCGATCGCAACCCAATTTGATTGGGGAGCCTGAAAATCATGAAATTGCTACGAGTTCTGCAGGCCGTCGTCGGCCTACATCGAATTGTTTATATTGGATTTATTGAGAAATTCTCCCGTATGGTTAATAATGAGTTACTCACGGCCATCGGGGCAATTTTAAGAAATACGAGGAAGTAAATAATCCTCAAATACGCAAATTTATATTTGGAATTTGCACGCTCCGTCGCCGCTTTCTTGGGAAATGACCATTGGGAGGCGTCATGTCGGAAGGCGATCTACGATACCCTTTGCGGTTTATCACTCATAACCCATCGGCCAACGGGGCGATCAAATCGCGATCCCTGTATTTTGTGGCCAAACGCTGCTTTGACGTTTCTGCCACATTGTTGGTTGCGCCATTCGCGCTGACGATCGTTGGAATGGTTGCGCTGCTGATCTGGATGAATGGTGGAAAGGCTTTTTTCTCGCAGCCCCGAATTGGGAAGGGCGGGAGGATATTCAATTTATGGAAGCTTCGAACCATGGCCCCCGACGCGGAAAGGAAGCTGCAGGAGCACCTGGCTGCGGACCCATTGGCCAGGGTCGAGTGGGAGACCCAACAGAAGCTGAGAAAAGATCCGCGCATTACAAGGCTGGGCAGGTATCTGCGCAAATATTCTATCGACGAGCTGCCGCAACTCTTGAACGTGCTGGTTGGAGACATGAGCCTTGTCGGTCCGCGTCCGATGCTTCCGGAGCAGCGGCAACAATATCCTGGGACGGCCTACTTCGACATGCGTCCCGGTCTGACGGGGCTTTGGCAGATTAGCGAGCGCAATGGTTGCACCTTCGTGGAACGCGCGCTGCACGATACGCGGTATTCCGGTATGATGTCGTTCAGCACGGATTTGTGGATTCTGTTGCGGACACCGATGGTCGTCCTGAGAGGGACGGGGCTTTAAGGCATTTGAGATCGAATGAGATCGAACGAAAAGGCAAGCACCAGCCTTTGGTGCTTGCTGCCTTGGTGACGCCCTGAACCAGGGGCAAGGATTGTTTCGAACTATCCAATGTACCAGCAGCTGTATTAGAACTGCCGCCGTTGAATGTTGACCACTATCCGTTAGTGTTCACTTCCCTTCATTCCCTCGGTCGAGGAAGCTGAAGCAAGCGGGAAGAGATCCTTGATCTTGTAGGCCACCTCAGTCCTGTTGGTGGCTTTGACCTTCTTCATGATGTTGCGGATGTGGACCTTGACGGTGCTCTCCCGCAAATTGAGTTCGTAGGCAATGATCTTGTTGGCCTTCCCGCGTCTGAGCGCCTCAACCACTTCAGCCTGCCGTTCCGTGAACATGCCGGCCAGGGGGCGCGCCGCCGGATTTCCTGACTCAAGCGCCTGGCGCATCGCAAACACGCTGCTTGCCGGCACGAAAATGCCGCCGGCCATTGAAAGGGCTATCGCTTCAATACAGACGTCAATGCTGACGGAGGAAGGAATATAGCCCTTTGCCCCGCATTCGAGCGCCTTCATTATCTGCGGCAGATCGTCCGTGTCGGCAAGCACGATGATCGGTGCTTCCAATGTGGACGAAAGCCGCTTGATTTCCTCTGCCACAGCTGGCTCGGCGATTTTTTTCCCGCCGACATTCAGCAGGATGGCGGCAAGCGGCGGGTAGTCGTGACGCTTGCGATCCCATTCTTCCATCGAACCGAACGCGAGAACATCCATGTCCATCTTGTGGGCAGAGATGCAATAGGCGAGGCACTGGCGGTCAAGTGCGCGATCGTCAATAATCAGAAGTGAGCGTCCTCGCGGAAGCTCACCAAGCTTCTTGTCATTTTCAGTATGAAAAGGATCGGCTGCTATAGAATGAAACAGGTTATTCGATACGTCTTTGCCATTAGTCATCATTAACGAGTTCATAGGTGTTTACTCCCCAAACGCACATGCAACCTAGCCCCTACGCAATCAGGGGTGTTAAAAAAAGGCATGTGCTAGCCCCAGTCTCTTATTTTCAGGCTCTGAACCTGATCTATACATGCTCAATAAATCAAGAATTCTATGCATAATTTCTTATATTACACGATATCACCGGTGTTGCCTAGCATTTGAATGAATGCGTAGATTGTTTGTTTTCTCTAATCGAAAAGGTCTGTCCGTCGATTTGAGGTAAGGAATTGCCACTAAGCAGTAGTGCCCCTACCTTTTTGGGGGATTATACGCCTGAATTATCGACCTGTAACCTGCAGAAAGGGATTTTACGTGACCCTGGGGTCTGGCGACGCGGTAGCAGGCGCAGCGAAATCATACCCAAAAGGTTTAATGGTGACTTGCCCGAAGTGTAGGATAGTCATTCTGTAGAAAATCCATGAGCAGCTAAAGTCATATCTGACGTTTAGTTCAGCATCAGGCTTCCGGAGGGCTGGCCGTCGCGATCGATTTCATGTTCGTCCATGTTAAAAGGTGAACTTCCACGCAATGACCGGCGGCTGGTCGGCACGACGCCTGAGAATATATCCGCGAGCGGCGTCGTTTCGACGAATTTTTTGGGCCTTCCTGCTCCTCTGCTCCTCCGGTGACGCCGCCCACGCCTCGCCGTTGTATTGTCATCTGCTCACGATATCTCCAACAACATCGTCGATATTTCCTTCCCATTTTGGGGAATTTCTTACGATTGACGCATGTCCATAGTAGCCACGCCCCAGTCTGTTGTTTGAGAACGATACATTGGATATTTTGCCCCCATCGAATTGACCGTCGGCGTAAATCGTATATCCCCCTCCGACCAGCCGGTTTCCTTCAACGCGGACACCGGAGACGGGGCCGAAGTAGTTACTGAGCATGATCGCCGATGTCTGCCGGTGAGGGTTGATGACCGTGTTCCCTCTGATGAGGACATCGGATATTCCGCCATCTGTGGCTATTCCGTCAAAATGGGGGCCGTCCCACTGCGATTGCAGGTCATGTATATAGTTGTCTTCGATGTCTATCTTGGATGAGCCGGTGAGGTAGATGCCGTCTTCCACATGATGGATGTTGCAACGACGGATCGAGACGTTGTTGCCGGAAACGCTGATCCCCCGAATACCGGGCGCGGCCTGGCCGTCTATCTCGCAATTCTCCAGGGTCACACCATCTGCGCGTATGTCCAGCACGGCCCATCCCTTGGCGGTTATTTTGCAATTCCGGAGCGTCACGTTCGGCGCCAGGATCGTGACGGGGGCCTGAAAATCCAGACCGCTGACGGTTGCCCCGGCAACATCGAGCGTGAAGCCTGTTGCCGAAGTGAGGCTCATATCGACGGGAATGCCGGTCGTCGCTTCATCCGGATAGGTGACGTCGATCTTTTTGCTCGCAGACGGTTCGCTCGAGGTCTCCAATCCTTGTGCGAACGTGCAGGGTGCGAGCTGCGCCTCGACGGCAGCAAGGAGCCAAAAAATGACAAGCCATTCAAGCTTGATGAAATGCCTCATGGCAGACGGAGCGTGGTTTGCGCCGATAGGGCCGCAGTCGCATTGGGCGCGCGCGCCTGCCGCCCGATATTCCTGCGCGCGTGCAGCGAAACTATCGTGACTGGGAGGTTCGACACATGTTTCTCCTCGGTTCCGGAGATCAGGAAAACATCCTGGAAGACGTGCCAGCTTGTCGGATTCTCTCCCCTGTAGGAACCTGAATTTTGGTCGGCGGCAGCGTGGCTTTGAGGGATGGAATACGCCTTATGCCTGCTTGGGGCTTGTCGTGAGAAGACGTAAAACTGCCTATCGGCCAGACATAGGGTCAACCAAATGGGGAAGCCATTCTGCCGCTGTACATCCCGGCCTAACCTGATGGCGCCACAAGCGCGAATAAGGATAAATTGTATCGCTCGGCATCGTCCCGTACGCACGAAGTGCTGGATATTTGCGCGACGTCGGGAAGGAAATTGCGTTCCCAATTCCCTACCGTAACGCTGTTCCAGCTGAACGGCGTCTTTGAATATGGGGAATTATTCTGATGACGATATCGGTCATATTGCCGACGTATAACAGGAGCGGTTCGCTCGTTGCTGCAATGAACAGCGTGCTCACGCAGTCGCATGAGGATCTGGAGCTTATCGTAGTCGACGACGCCTCCACGGAAGACATCGAAAGCGTGGTGCGCAGCGTGGACGATCATCGGATACGCTATGTAAGGCGCCCGCGAAACGGCGGTGCCGCGGCGGCCCGAAATACCGGCCTTGGTCATGCCAAAGGCGATTATATCGCGTTTCAGGACAGCGACGACCTATGGTTGCCCGGCAAACTGCAAAAGCAGTTTGAACTGTTCTCTTCACTTCCCAGCCACGTCGGCGTGGTTACCGGTGCAAAGATCATCTATGGCCGTGACAATCAGCTGAATTATGGACCCGGACGCGTTGCCTACGCACCCAATCCCAGCCGCTGCCTTCGTCTTGGCGAGGACCAGCTCGGGCACCTCCTGACGGAGAACCGGATCAGCCTGCAGAACGCGTTGTTTCGAAAGAACTGCGTTCCGGATGCAGAGTGGTTCGACGTTTGCGCCAGGGCCAACGAGGACTGGGACTTTGCCATCAGACTGGCGCGGCACACAACCATCTACGAAGACATCGAACCGGTCGTGCTCGGGTTTATCTCGCGTGACAGCATTTCGACCAATCGCCGCAAGGAAACTATCGGCGTGTTGCGCATTCTGAAAAAAAACAGGGATGTTCTAGACAGTCGAAGGAAACAAAGATCCCTGATACTGATCGATATCTGCAGGTATTTTTACACCGTCGGGAAGACAAAAAGCGCGATGCGGTTTATGGTCGCCGCGCTCAAGGACTATCCGCTTCATACAGAAATGATCGGCTCGATTTTTGTCAGCAAATTGTTCAAGCGGCGCCCGCAGCGACCTGCGACTTTATCTCCGACATGAATGGGAAATGGCCTGGCTTGCGACGGCTGGCGTTAGGCCGTGCCTACGCGCCATACTCGGCCGCTTCCGGCGGCCAGCGGCCCGAGCGCGCGGCTGTGAGGAGTGCAAGCTCGCGAGCCTTTTTGCTTCGCTTTCGAGCGGGGTCATGATTTGCAAATTCCAGCATAAGAGCCAGACGCGCCGAGCGCGCGGCGTCGGCCAATCTTCTGCGGGGCGGATTGGCCAAAACTTGCCGGTAAATGTCCAATTGCAGATCAATGGCTCGCTGCAGGCTGAAACGATTGGTGACCACCTGTCGCCCAAAGGCACCGAGCTCAATCCGGCGGGCAGCATCGACAACCAATTCTTCGATCTGTCGCGCAAGCCGCTGTGCTCCTGGCCATCCATCCCCCAGTCCATAGAAACCCTGTTTCAAAAACAGACTTAAGGTCTTCGGTTCGAAAATCTCGGAAAAAGCCTCCTCTCCCTGAACGATCAGCGGACGTCCGATCGCCAGGGCGCGCAACGCCGAACTTCCCATTCCAACCACGAGATCGGCGGCCGCATAGGCTGCCCTTGGGTCCATTTCCGCGCCCGGAAGAAGGACAACATCCCGCCCGTGCCGGAGATTGACCGCCTTAGCCCTTGTTTCCAATGCCTCACGGGCGGGGCCGTCGCCGACCAGGACGAGTTTCAATGGATGCGAACCGGCAAGGAGGTCGACGGCATCAATGGCCCGCACCAGGGCGTCTAGTTTGAGGTCGAGTGCGAGGCGCGAGACGCTGACGATGAGAAAGTCATCCGTTGACGCGTTGTGTCTGCGGCGAAACTCGCTTCCGTCAATGCTTGGATTGTCCCGCCTGACATCTATGGGCGGCTCGATCACCCAGACGTCGCTTCGCTGGACCGTGCGCGATTGCGCGCCGAGATCTGCCGTTCCCATGATCAGCGGCACGGACGCAGGAACATATGGCATCACTTCCATGCTCAATACCGTGCAGAGCAATGGCACGTTGAGGAAAAGCGAGGCGCCAAAATAGGCATCGAGGCAGCTGGGCCATTCGTATGCGTGGATAAGGTCGATGCGGTTTTGACGGGCAATGGTGGCGATTTGCGCTATTCGAGACGGCGCGGGGCGATAGTGGAGCGGTCGAGCCGGAATGAAACGCAGCCCACGTTCGGCGATGTAATCAACGAGTGGGCCTGGGATGCCATAGACGCTGACCTCGTGACCTGCGGCGGCGGCGCCGGCTGCAAGATCGATGGCGTTAATCTGACTGCCGCCGATCGAAAGGTCATGCGGATATACAAGAAGACGCATCGTTTTCCTCTGCCTTTAGGCCTCTCCAGGCCGACGAACTTGTCCATGGCCGCAGGGAGCACGCACGGTCAGAGTTGCGTGGATGGTATGATCCCGCAAGCTCCCCCTTTGATTGAAGCACCTATGCCGCGGCGCGGAAGGCGGCAAGCATCCGCCGTAGGAGGCATCGATGCTCCATGCGCGGCTACGCCTTTCGAAGTGCGAATTACCGCATTTTGTTTTCTTTACTCGTCGGTCGAAAGGAACTCATTCTGAACGTGGAAGAATTCAAAAGTAACGCGGCATTCGACGATGTTTTAGCGAGAGAAATCGCCACATCGAGCCCATTTTGAATTCAGCGTCAATCGGGGATTTGGGGTCTTCGCCGCATGATCGCATCGAGTGTTACCTTGGAGGAAGGGGTGGTGATTCATCACCCCGATCTGGTTAATCTTTACGGATGCAGGGTGGGGGCGGGTTCCCGTATCGGCACTTTCGTCGAGATCCAGAAAAACGCGGTTATCGGTCGAAACTGCAAGGTCTCCAGTCATTCCTTCATCTGCGAAGGCGTCACGATCGAAGACGGCGTCTTCGTCGGCCACGGCGTCATGTTCACCAACGACCCATATCCGCGCGCCGTCAATTCCGACGGCGAGCTTGTGTCCGACGGTGAATGGGAGGTCGTTCCCACCCTGGTCAAGCGCCAAGCCGCAATCGGCAGCAATGCCACGATCCTTCCGGGGTTGACGATTGGCGTGAGTGCCGTCGTCGGCGCCGGTGCCGTGGTGACGAAAGACGTGCCCGACTGGGCAATCGTTGCAGGTGTTCCCGCCAAAATTGTCGGTCGTGCGCAGGATGCGCCGGCCAGCGTCCCTTTATCCAGGAGAGTATGATGATCGGCATAGCGGTGATCGGCTACGGCTATTGGGGGCCGAACCTTGTCAGAAACATTGCTGAAGTCCCCGGCGCGCGGCTTCTCTATGTCTGCGACCTCATGCCTGAACGGTTGACGACCGTTAAGGCGCGTTATCCGGCCGTGGAGATTACTAACGACTTTGAAGAGATCCTGCGTGATCCCCGTGTCGACGCAATCGCAATCGCGACGCCCGTTTCGACCCATTTCAAACTTGCGATGAAAGCGATGATGGCCGGCAAGCACGTCTTCGTCGAAAAGCCGATGGCCTCGACGGTGGATGAGGCGCGCCGCATGGTCGACGAAGCCGCCCGCCGGCGCCTGATCCTCGCCGTAGACCATACGTTTGTGCATACCGGTGCCGTCCGCAAGATGCGTGAAGTCGTCGAAAACGGCCTTGGCGACATGTATTATTACGACTCCGTCAGGGTCAATCTGGGCCTGTTCCAGCACGATGTCAGCGTGATCTGGGACCTTGCCGTCCACGATCTTTCCATCATGGACTACGTGCTGCAGGAAAAGCCGGTGGCCGTTTCCGCGACCGGCATGAGCCATGTCGCCGGAGAACCGGAGAACATCGCCTATCTCACTCTCTTTTTCGAAAGCAAGCTGATTGCTCATATCCATGTCAATTGGCTCGCACCCGTAAAGGTGCGCCGCACGCTGATCGGTGGCAGCAACAAGATGATCGTCTATGACGACCTGGAGCCCAGCGAGAAGATCAAGATCTACGACAAGGGCATCACGCTGAACGGCAATCCGCAGCGAAATGGTGAGAAAGTCTACCAGATGCTGGTGGGCTACCGGACCGGCGACATGTACGCGCCGCAGCTGGACATGACCGAGGCGTTGGGTCGCGAGCTCAGCCAGTTCGTCGATTGCGTGGAAAAAAACCAGCAACCAATCGTCGATGGGCATGCCGGCCTGCGCGTTGTTCGCATTCTTGAAGCGGCAACCCAGTCGCTAGCGCAGCGCGGCCGCGTCGTCGAACTCGAACAGGCGAGGCGGATTGCATGATTCCCTTTCTCGATTTGAAAGCGCAATATGCGTCGATCAAGGACGAGATCGATGCTGCGGTCCTGAGCGTACTCGCTTCGGCACAATATGTGCTGGGTCCGGAGGTTGCGCAACTTGAAGAGGAGTTTGCGGCTTACTGTGACGCGAAACACGCTGTCGCCGTCAACACCGGCACAAGTGCACTTCATCTGGCCTTGCTTGCCGCGGGCGTGGCGCCTGGCGATGAAGTCATCACCGTTCCGTTTACCTTCGTCGCAACGGTATCGGCAATCTGTTATGCCGGCGCACTGCCGGTGTTCGTGGATGTCGAACCGGTCACGCTGACCATGGACCCGACCAAACTCGAGGCGGCGATTACGCCGCGGACCAAGGCAATCGTACCTGTTCATCTGTACGGGCAGATGGCCGATATGGACGCGATCATGGCGGTTGCCAATCGCCACGGCATAGCCGTCATCGAAGACGCCTGCCAGGCCCATGGTGCGGAGTACAAGGGGCGTCGCGCGGGCAGCATAGGCGCATCCGGTTGTTTCAGCTTCTACCCGGGCAAGAACCTCGGTGCCTGCGGCGAGGGCGGCATCGTTGTCACCAACAATGATGCGCATGCCAAGACCATGCGCATGTTGCGGGACTGGGGGCAGGAGCGCCGCTACCACCATGTGTTGAAAGGGTTCAACTACCGCATGGACGGTATTCAGGGTGCAATCCTGCGCGTCAAGCTTCGCCATCTGGACGTCTGGACCGCCGCGCGCCGCACCCACGCAGCACGCTATTCGTCGCTGCTCTCCAACTTGGACACCGTGGAGACGCCCGTCGAGGTCGCCTATCGGCGACACGTCTATCATATTTATGCCGTCCGCTGCCGCGACCGTGACGGTCTCCACCGCGCTCTGGAAGCCGAGGGTGTCCAATCAGGTCTGCATTATCCAATACCGGTGCACCTCCAGAAGGCGCATGAAGACCTCGGATACCGGCCGGGTGACTTTCCGGTATCGGAAGCCGCCGCCCGTACGGTTCTTTCGCTGCCGATCTATCCCGAAATGACGGCAAGACAGGTCGAACAGGTGGTGGCAGCCATGGAGCATGACGCCTATGTCAGCTGACATCACTTCCGTTGCACGGATCGTTCAAGCGGTTCATGGTCGCCGTGAAATTCCGGAAGATCCGGGCTTTCAACGTGAGCTCTGCGCCGAACTCAAGCGATCTTACGGTGCCGCTGGCCTCATCGAGCTTTATGGCCGCTTCTCGGCCGGTGACGGGTACGTCGATGCCTTGATGCGCAAAGCGATCTGGCAAGCCGTAGCGCGTCGGTGCGGACCCGGTCTTCAAATCGGCAGCGGCGCCGGCTTCAAGCATCCTGAAACATTCGAGATCGGCGGTGGCGTTTTCATTGGCGCTCAGGCCTATATCCAGGGCCGCTACGACGGAACATGCGTGATCGGCGACAATGTCTGGATCGGTCCGCAAGCCTATATGGATGCGCGCGACCTGGTGATCGAGGAATGTGTCGGTTGGGGGCCTGGCGCCAAGATTCTTGGCTCCAGCCATACTGCCATTCCGGTCGACGTGCCGATCATCCGCACGGATCTCGAAATCAAGCCGGTCCGCATCGGTGCATGGGCGGATATCGGAACGAACGCGACGATCCTTCCTGGCGTGACGATCGGCAAGGGCGCGATCGTCGGTGCTGGAGCAGTTGTCGTTTCCGATGTCGCTCCGTTCTCGGTCGTCGCGGGGGTTCCGGCGAAATTCCTGCGTTGGCGAAACGATAGCGATACGACGCCGGCCACATCCTGAAACGTTAGGGGCAGACAATGAAAGACAAGCGGGTTCTCATTACTGGCGGCGCCGGTCTCGTTGGATCGCACATCGCCGATCTCGTTGCGCTGGAACAGCCGCGCGAAATCCTGATCCTCGACAATTTCGTGCGCGGCCGACGGGAAAATCTCGCGCAGGCGTCGGCCGCCTTTCCGTTGACCATCATCGAGGGGGACATTCGCGATCGCGCTTTGCTGGCGAAGCACTTCGAGGGTGTCGATATTGTCTTCCACCAGGCGGCAATCCGGATCACGCAATGCGCCGAAGAACCTCGCCTCGCGTTCGACGTTCTGGCAGGGGGGACATTCAATGTTCTCGAAGCGGCCGTCAAAGCGAAGGTGGAAAAGGTGATCGCCGCCTCCTCGGCGTCCATTCTCGGGCTTGCCGACAGTTTTCCGACGACCGAGGAACATCATCCCTATAACAACCGGACGATCTACGGCGCAGCGAAGACTTTCAATGAAGGGCTGCTGCGCAGCTTCGCCGAAATGTACGGCTTGAACTACGTCGCCCTGCGGTACTTCAACGTCTACGGCCCACGCATGGACGTCTACGGTGCCTATACCGAGGTGCTCATCCGGTGGATGGAGCGTTTGGCCGCCGGCTTGCCGCCAATCATCAATGGAGATGGCAGCCAGACAATGGACTTCGTCCACATTCACGATATCGCGCGGGCAAACATGCTTGCTGCGAAAGCTGATGTGACGGACGAGGTCTTCAACGTCGCCAGTGGTACCGAGACCAGTCTTCTGGAACTCGCACAGCTGTTGACCGGCGTCATGAAGGCGTCGCTGGAACCGCAGCACCAAGAAGCGCGCAAGGTGAATGCCGTGACGCGCCGGCTCGCCGACACGAGCAAAGCCGAGCGTCTCCTGGGCTTCAAGGCGCAGGTGACTCTTGAAGACGGTCTTCGTGGTCTCGTCGATTGGTGGCGCCAGGAGAGGGCGCTCGAGGCCGGGGGGAAAGCAGCATGAACCCGGTGCTTCCTCAGATTCCAGTTGCCAAGCCCCTCCTCGATGAGATGGAGGTCGAGGCAGTCCGGCGGGTCGTGTTGTCCGGATGGGTGACGCAAGGCCCCGAGGTCGCCGCTTTTGAAAACGAGTTCGCAGCCTTCGTTCAGGCCGATCACGCCTGTGCGGTTTCAAACTGCACGACGGCGCTGCATCTGGCGCTGAAGGCTGTCGGCATCAGCGCCGGCGACGAAGTGATAACCGTCAGCCATACGTTCGTCGCCACGGCGAATGCCATCCGATATTGCGGGGGCATCCCCGTGTTCGTCGATATAGAAGCCAACGGATTCAACATCGACCCGGACCTCATCGCGGCGGAAATCACGCCACGAACGAAAGCGATCCTGTGCGTGCATCAGCTCGGTATGCCCTGCGATCTTGCCAGGATCGTCGAGATTGGTCGGGAAAATGGTATTCCGGTCATCGAGGATGCGGCCTGCGCGACGGGGAGCGAAATCCTCTGGGACGGTCAATGGGAAAAGATCGGCCAGCCGCGCGGTGATATTGCCTGTTTTTCGTTTCACCCGCGCAAGGTCGTTACGACCGGTGACGGGGGCATGCTGACCACCGCAAACGCCGAATATGACCGCGAGTTTCGCCTGTGGCGGCAACACGGCATGAGTGTCCCCGATACGGTCCGCCATGGTTCACGGGAGGTCATCTACGAGGGATATCCCGAACTCGGCTACAATTACCGCATGACCGATCTGCAGGCCGCCATGGGCCGGGTGCAGCTGACGCGGCTGCCGGAACTCGTTGCGAGACGGCGCCATCTTGCCGAACTTTATCGGCAGGAGCTTCGCGACATCCCCTGGCTTGAGACGCCCGTCGAGCCGTCCTGGGCACGCAGCAACTGGCAAAGCTATTGCGTCAAGCTTCCACCGTGGCTCGACCAGCGGGATACGATGCAGGTATTGCTCGACAGGGGAATTTCGACCCGGCGCGGCATCATGAACATCCATCGTGAAGGCGCTTATGCGGACATGGCGTCGCATCGGGTGGCCAAAGGTCAGCTGCCTCGAAGCGTGGCGGCGCAGGAGGGAGCGATCATTCTGCCGCTGTTTGCGCAGATGGCAGATGAAGAGGTGTTGTTTGTCGCTGAGGCGCTCCGCGATATGTGCGTCGACAGGCGAGCAGCGATCGCATGACCTCTCGGCCGCAGCAATCAGCCTGAAAATCAACCATCCGTATTCAAGATGGGGCGTGCCCCTTTACGTTGCACTCCCCGCAGACGCGGTAGGCACCTCCGCGAAGGCGAGTTGACGAGCTGATTTTGCCGGCGTGCGTGACATGATGCCAGGCGGCTTCTCGTGCCTGGCGATCAATCAGACCGATCTCAGTACCCATTTTCTGATCGGCAGCGGAAGCAACTCCGGCGGCAAAAGCCCCATCAGCATTTTCAGCGAGTATAGTCCGCTCAACAGGACAGCCAGTGACCCCAGTGCGGTGGCTTGCCAGAATGGCAGGACCAGCGTTGCGCCGAATATCAGCCCTGACGAGGCAAGAAAGATAAGCCCTATCCTGATGTTGGCGGCGGACCAGCGGAAGCCGGTGAGCTTTCGGGCGAAAAAGTAGATGAGAATGCTGTGCCAGAGATAGAGCCCGAAAAATGCCGCCGCGGAGCCGACCAGCCCGAATTTCGAAACCAGCAGCCAGGCCAGGCCGATGTGCACCACGGTCGCTGCGACTTCCGTCCAGAAGAAGATGGCCTGCTCGCCCTTCGCCAGCACGATGAAACCCATCGGCCAGGCTATGATGCGAAGCAGCATTCCCAGACAGATCCAGCGCAGGAGATCGGCCGCGCCATAGAATTCAGGCGAATAGAACAGCCGCATGACGAGCGGTGCAAATGTCAGCGTCGCGAGTACCCCGGGGCCGGCAAGCAGGATGCTAACCCGTGCCTGCTCGTTGACCATGCGGTTGCATGCGGCATGATCACCTGAAATCGCGGTGAGACGCGGATAGAAGTCGGTACCCATCGCCTGCAGGATGAAGCCCGCGTAAAGACTGCCGAGCGCCCAGGCGGCCTGATACAGTCCCGCGGCGGTAATGCCGCCGTGCTGCAGCACGATGATGCGGACGATATAGGCGCTGGCAAGGGTGAGCAAACCGCTGACCATGAAAACGAAGCCCAGTTTCACCAATCCGGCCAGTTCCTGCCTGAACTCCGGGGTGGACAAATTGGTCGGACTTTGGAGCATTTTCCGGCTGTACCACCAGGAGGTGAGGAGGGTGACAGCGGCGACAGCGACGAGAGACGGTGCAATCCCTTCGGCACCGAAGATGTAGACAAGAGGTATGGTGATCACGGTCGTGCAAAATGCTGCAAGCACGTTGATACGGGCGAGGGTTGAGATTTCTCTCATTCCCTGGATCAATGCGGTCTGACCCGCTGAAGCCAATCGAAAGAAAATGGCAAGCGAGAGGAATGCGACGCCGATAGCATGTTGGTGGTCGCCGAAGGTGAAGCGCGCGACAGGGAAGGCCAGAGCCGCGAGCATGAGCGTGCCAAGAAGGCCGAGCACGATGGATATTCGTTGAAGAACGAAGGCGGTCCGCGCAATCCTGCCGGAATCCCCGGTTCCAACCGCTTCGGCAATTTGACGAACGCCGCTGGACTGAATGCCGAGCCCCGCAAACGTCTGCGCGATGTCGACGATCGAACTGTAAATGCCCATCAGCCCGACGCCTTCGGGTCCAAGGATGAGAGCCACTGCCTTGTTGCGGATGATGGAAAAACCCACGGTCACAAGTGACGAGCCGCCGATCAGGACGGTCGACTTGAGAATCTGCGTATAGGTTTGTCCCTCCGTCGGGATTTCGCGCACGGTCATCGATATTCAAGCCTTGTGCCCGTTATGCGCCGGCGAGGAATAGTTGGGATAGTCCCTGTCAATGATGCGCCGGATAACCATCTCTACGCTTGATTGCCAGCTTGGCGAGCGCCAGCCGAAAACTCTTTCGAATTTGTCGCTCGAAAGGCATGAATTCGGTGGGCGTCTGGCCCTTGTGCGATAGTCAGATGAGAGGATGTCTTCCACGTCCGCGGAAGGACCGCCATGAACCCGGCTAACGTCAAAAATATGCCTGGCAAAACCCGACCAATTGGTCTCGCCGGTGCCGGCCACATGATAGATACCGGAATAATGTCTTGCCGGGTGCGTTGCGACGAGAAGGATCGCCGTCGCCAGGTCCAAAGCGGATGTCGGGTTTCCCCACTGATCGGAAACGACGCCGATGCTGTCTCGATCGGCGGCTATGCGCAGCATGGTCCTGACAAAATTGGTGCCGAAGGGACTATAAACCCAGCTTGTCCGAAGGATTATGTGACGAGGGTTGACACTGGCCACCGCGCGTTCGCTTCGCAACTTGGTGTAGCCATAGACGGTTTTCGGTTCAGCCTCGTCATCTTCCAGGTAGGGATAGGGATCAGTTCCGGAGAAAACATAGTCGGTAGACAGGTGAATGATCGGCACGCGTAAAACGGCCGCCGCCTCGGCGACAGCGGCGGCGCCCGCCACATTGATCGTATAGGCAAGGTTGCGTTCATCCTCGGCGCGATCGACCGCGGTGTAGGCCGCTGCCGAAACGACGATCTCCGGCTTTGCGGCCAGAATTGTCTGTCGCACGGAAGGGGGATCCGCGAGGTCGAAATCCGGCCGGCCGACGGTAATCAACTCAATATCTTCCATGTCGGCCGCTGCCTCGACAAGGCTGGTCGCCACCTGGCCATTCTTGCCGGTCACCAGAATTTTCATTGTGCCGCTGCCAGTCTACCAAGGCGGCTGCCACCGTAAGTGCCTTCACGGATAGGCTTCCACCACCATTCATTGTCGAGATACCAGGCGATGGTTTGCGCCAGTCCGGTTTCAAAGCTCTCCTGTGGTTTCCAACCCAGATGGCTTTCTATTTTCGAAGTGTTCATCGCGTAGCGGCGATCATGCCCGGGCCGGTCGTCCACGAAGGTGATAAGCTCGCGGTAGCTTCGCGGGTGATTGCGCGGTTTCACGCGGTCGAGAATGTCGCAGATCGCCTGCACCACCGCGAGGTTGGTGCGCTCGCAGCCTCCTCCGATGTTGTAACTTTCACCGATCGCGCCCACGCCGGCAATCAGCGCCAGCGCGCGTGCATGGTCCTCGACATAGAGCCAGTCGCGGACATTCGATCCCGCGCCATAGATCGGCAAAGGCTTTTCGTCGAGGGCGTTCAGGATCACCAGCGGTATCAGCTTTTCCGGAAAGTGATATGGACCGTAGTTGTTCGAACAATTGGACATCACGATCGGCAGGCCGAAGGTCTGGTGCCAGGCTCGGACAAGATGATCCGACGCCGCCTTCGACGCGGAATAGGGCGATGATGGCGCATAGGGGGTCTGCTCGTCGAAGGTGCTGTCATCGAAGGGAAGATCACCGAAGACCTCGTCGGTGGAGACGTGATGGAAGCGGAATTTCCGCGCTGCCTGGTCAGGCAGTTCGCGCCAGTATTTCAATGTTGCCTGAAGAAGCCGGAAGGTGCCGACGATGTTGGTTTCGATGAACTGGGCTGGTCCATCGATGGACCGATCCACATGGGTTTCCGCAGCCAGATGGATGACGCGGTCGATCTCTTCCCGTCGCATCAACTCGATCATCGCGGCCTCGTTGCAGATGTCGGCGTTGACGAAGCGATAGTTCGGGCAATTCTCGATGGACCAAAGCGAGGCCAAATTGCCGGCATAGGTAAGTTTATCGACGTTGAGAACGTTTTCGCCGGTGGATACGAGATGCCTGCAAAGCGCCGAACCGATGAAACCGGCGCCACCTGTCACGAGTATGTTCATGGTTCAACCTCCTCGATCATGTCGAAGACTTCTGCCTCCTCAAGAGACGGCGCCGTGCGGTCGTTGTCGGATAGTTGAAACGTGGCAGCGTTCATCGGCCAGATGATGCCGATGTCGGGATCATCGAAGCGTATGGCGCGGTTATGGCTGGCTGAATAGGGGTTGGTGACCTTGTAGATCACCTCCGTGTCGGGTTCGAGCGTGAGAAAACCGTGCGCGAACCCCTTCGGTACCAGCACTTGATTCCATTTGGTCGCAGAAATCCGAAGGGCGGTCCACTGCGCGAAGCTGGGAGAACCTCGCCGGATATCGACGGCGACGTCGAAGATGGAACCCTTTACCACTCGGACCAGCTTGTCCTGAGCATAGGGCGGCAACTGGTAGTGCAGCCCCCGCAGCACCCCCGTTGCAACGGAACGGGAGTGATTGTCCTGGACGAAGTCAAGCTTCACGCCGTTTTCGGAAAGCTGTTGCGCATTCCATGTCTCCGAGAAGAAACCCCGGTCGTCCTCGAACCTCGGCGGGATGATCTCCAGCACACCGTCAAGCCCGAGCGATTTGATCTGGAGGCTCATGCTGCATACTCCTCCACACGGCGGCGGAGATAGGCGGCATAGGCAGTCTTGCCGAGGAGGCAGGCGCGGCGGAGGACGTCCTGCGGCCGAAGCCAGCCCATTTCCAAGGCAATTTCTTCCGGACAGGCGATCTGGATACCTTGCCGGCGTTCCACTGTACGAACGAAGGATGAGGCATCCTGCAGGCTGTCATATGTGCCGGTATCGAGCCAGGCGTAACCACGCCCGAGCTGGCAGACATGCAGGTCGCCGCGCTCAAGATAGATGTTGTTGACGGTGGTGATCTCGAGTTCCCCTCGCTCTGAGGGCTTGATGGACGAGGCGATGTCGATGACATCGTTGTCGTAGAAGTAAAGTCCGGTCACCGCCCAGTTGGATTTCGGCACAGCCGGCTTCTCCTCGATCGTCATCGCCTTGCCGGTCTCTCTGTCGAAGCTGACGACGCCGTACCGCTCGGGATCCTCGACGTGATAGGCAAAGACGGAGGCGCCCTTTTGCCGGGCGGTGGCCTGCCGGCAAATATTGGGAAGCCCGTGTCCGAAGAAGATATTGTCGCCGAGGATCATCGCAACATTGTCCTTGCCGATGAAGTCGCGGCCGATGATGAAAGCTTCGGCCAGTCCGTTTGGATGGGGCTGCTCGGCATAGGAAAGGCTGAGGCCGAAATCGGAACCATCACCAAAAAGAGCCTGGAAACAGGGCAGGTCGCGCGGCGTGGAAATGATGAGAATCTCGCGGATCCCGGCGAGCATCAAAACGCTTAAGGGATAATAAATCATCGGTTTGTCGTAAATCGGCAGCATCTGTTTCGATACCGCGATGGTCAGGGGATAAAGACGCGTGCCGCTGCCCCCCGCAAGTATGATCCCCTTCATCTTGGATGCCCCTGGTTCCTGTCTCTCGTTGCCCCTGGCGGTTCGATCCACGGCACCACCCCGCCGTCATGCAAAGCGCTCAGCCCACTCATTGACTGGCCTGTTCCGATTGTGTTTTCTGCCCAGTCGGAAGTCCCGCCCCGTCAGCGGGCGCCGGAGATACCTTGCGAAGAACCCGCACGACGTCGCCTGGCTGGAGGACGGTTGAATCCGATGCGGAGATTTCCCTCGCGGATCCACCGCTCTGCCGCGTGACGGTAAAGGCCAGCATCATGCTGCCGCCGATTTGCGAACCCGCGTCTCCGGATAGCGCCTCAAGGAGAAGTTTCTGCGTGGTGTCCCGCTTCAGTTTCATCTGGTCGAGGCTGGCCTGTTCCGATTGGAGCTCGGAGGCAACCTCGGTACGCTGCTTGTCGTAGAGCCCATCCAGGTTGCGCGTCGTTTCGGCAATGTTCTGGCGAGCGCGCATGATTGCAGTCACAAGGTCGAGCCGATTTGCGTGGTAGCTGCGCAGGGTACGCTCAAGATCCGCCTGACGTGATGGAAGGGCAATGCCTCGCTCGACCATGCTTTTGACATTGGTGAGTTCCTTTCGGATCGACTCGATATCCTCGTCCGTGCTGACGATTTTCTTTTCGATGATCGCTATCTCGGAGGTCAGCAGACTGCGCAGTTCCTCAAGGGACTTCGACTGCCGGTCCATGTCATTCATACGAGCGGCTCGAATGATCTTTTCCTGCTGGAAGATTGCCGAGGCGAGCCCGCGGTCGTCCTGCGCCTCAGGTTCAAAGCGCATTTCCTTTGCACCAGACATCTCCGCCTGAAGCCGGACAAGCCTGATCTTGCTGCGCAAGATGGAATTGCCGATCTCCTGCAATTGGCCCACATAGCCTGTTTTATCAGCGAACCCCTGGGACGCGTTCATCGGCCTGAACTCGCCGCCGCTCATCGCCAGCGATTGCAGGACGGTCAGTCCGGAATGAAACTTGTATTCGCCAGGCTTGTTCACGTCTCCCACGACGTAGATGGGCGGTTGTTCGAGAATTTCGACGGTTGCCTCCGGGGCTTCCATCAGGCCTATCTTGGTTTTCAGCCGCCTGGCGATTTCCGCAGCCAGCCCCGTACTGTCGAGATCGCCCACTGGCAGTGTGCCAATTATCGGAAGCGACACCGTTCTCGCTTGCGAAATCAGGAACTCGCCGCCGAGCGCCTCCCATTTCTCGTAAACGCCTTTCGTAGGCATCCACTGGACGACCGTCAGGCGAATTCTTGTCTGTGGCGCGAATTGATAACTATCCGCCAGAACGGGCGAAAAGACGCCGCCGAAAACACTCATGGCGACCACAGCGACCTTCGCACGGAATGAACCACCGCAACGCCAGAAAGATACGTTCAATGTATTTCTCCAAGCTAAAAATACCCAACAGTCCCGTGGCCAGGATTGCAATAAAACAGCCTCCAGTTTGCCTATTAGACAAAGATTGAGAAGGGGAAGAGCGGCGGTTCTGCTTCATCAATATGGCTGAGACCGGGACGCGAGGTCTGTCGAGAATATGAAGACGTCTATATCGATTGATCTAGACCGATCTAAAGGCGGGTCGCGGTGGAGGAGGGGTAAAGGGGAAAGCAAGCGCATACCGTCGCTTGGAGGTCACGCATGCTACTCTCATCGTCCGTTTGGATGAGAGACAGTCCGGCGACATCTCCGGACGCATTGAGCATCGATCCTGGCTCAGCCCTTTTGCGCCGTCGCGGTCGTTCGCAACCTAAGCTACAGTCTTGCGAATAATGCGTGGATTCCGCTCGCTCTGTCGCTGTTGCAAGCGCAGACGAGCTTTGAGTGATCGGTACGGATATGATGCTGTTGGACGGGAATGAGCATGACGCTGCTGGGGCCAGGAGGCGGCTTGAGCCACAACGCGTCATTTTGATCCTGACGAACGGCGGGAGCATATCGGAGCGCCTGATCGCCGCCGTGGAACGGGAATTCCCGTGGATACGGGTCGAACAGGTTGATGCAGTCGGCGCGGCGTGCACAGCCTTTGCTCATCCTGTCGCACTCATTCTGGTCGATATAGCCCTGCTGAGGAAAGCGGAGGCCGCCTCGGCCGAACTCTTGCGCATGCACCCCCATGCACTGACCGCCGTCATTGAGCCTTATGACAAGGTCTTGGTCACGTCCCTGAGTGACGTCGTCCTATCTCCGCTCATTCGCAGCGTCCTGCCAATGGATCTCAGACTGGATGTCTGGCTGTCGATCATACGATTGCTGCTTTGCGGCGGCGAGTACCTGCCGCCCGGATTTCTCCTTCAGGCAAAAACACGCGACCAGAAAGTAGCCTCGTCTGAAAACAACGGCGTTGCGCAAACCCGAACGATCAACATGGCTGAGCTGACGACACGAGAGTCACAGATTCTTGGGATGGTTTCTCACGGTCTTCAAAACAAGCTGATTGCCGCGGAATGCGGGTTGTCGGAGCATACCGTGAAGATTCATCTGCACCACATCATTCGGAAATTGGGCGTCCACAATCGCACAGAGGCCGCCGCGAGGTTTCGCAACCTTTACGACAGTGGGCGGTTGATGAATGAGAGTTGATCCAGAACCGCTGCCGATCGAGTTTCCTTGATTGTCTGAGTTTCTCCCGTTTGGCGAAAAACGAAGCATCGATGCCATGCAAAGACCTGCGAACGTTTGCGTTGAAGACCCGAAGCGGCGAATGCGCCAAGCGGGTCAATCACTATCCATCCAACAACTGGCCGGTCGTCGTGGCTAAGCCGCGTTTGGCAGGAATAGGTGCGCCATGACGCATTATGCCTGGACGATAAGAGTGCACGGCTGGCACGATATCCAGAAGGTCACCACGCTGGCCGAGTTGCACGATATTCTCCAGATATTGGAATTGCCCGGCACAGCACCGCCAGATTGGGTTCTCATGGGCGCGTGGAGCGAGGAGGTTGCCGGACGCGGTCGCTATACCCACAACAAGGGCTGCAAGGATGAATGGTCGCTGACCTGGACCAAGGTGGACGACGCGCCGGAGCTTAAGGTCTGGCGTTACTGAAAAGGGAAGGAGGCCGTCGTGGCGAGGAAGAACATCAGGAAATTTCTGCTTGATATCGACGGCTGCTCCCTCACTGGAAAATGTATGGTAAGTTGGAGTTAACGCGCCGCTTCGACGCACACCAAGATCGGCATCGCTCTGACCCGCTGCGTTGTGAATGTTGCAGCGTTTTCCAGTCAGGACATCACGGCTCAGCCGCCGGCCAATCATTGGATGGATCGGGTTCGCTGGAAGCGTCGGTGGTCGCCTTGTTCATGTCTTTGGCATCGGGGTCTTCGGTATAAGCAAGCCGCAGATTTTTCAGTACCTCCTCCATCGCGTTGATCGTCTCGATCGTACCCCAGCCTTTCGTGTTTGCGTCCGCAATGATGTCCTGCAGGGCGCCTTCGACCGTCTCCTGGCATGCAAGGTCACGGTCCGGGTGGCTTACTCTGTGTTTTGCTGCTTCGATTGTCATGGTGCCCTCCATTCGACCTAGAACTTGAGACACGCCTAATTTGTTCCCTGCCGATGTCTTTTGTGCGTCCATGCCACACAACCTGAGCAACTGTGCCGTGGCCGGCCGGATGAATTGCCGGCACTCTCGTACAGCGAAGCCGTTCTAGGCACCAAGACGAGGAGCTTTGCTGTGCAATTCTTGTTCCCCCTACCTATTCGTGATAGCTTATATATTGTTCAGCTCTTGCGAGACCAAAGCGGGATCGGTGGGTCTGTGATGAAGTTTCTTTGCATTTCCGTTCTTGGAACTATGTTTTGGGCTTCGGGCGCATTCGCCGGCCCTTTGCACGATGCGTCCAAAAATGGAGATGTCGAGGGCGCAAAACACTTGCTGGATCAGGGTGTTAATGTGGCGGAGCCTGATAGTGCGGGCGATCCGCCCCTCGTCCTTGCAGCGCTTGCTGGACATGCCGAGGTGGTTGCCGTTTTGTTGGAGCGGGGCGCTGACATTGAGGTTCGCAATAAAAGTGGACTGACAGCATTGCATGCGGCTGCCTATGGCGGAAATCTCAACGTCGTAAAGCTGCTTGTCGCCAAGGGTGCGGCAGTGAACGACAACAGGAATTTCTACCATATGACGCCGCTTCACGCCGCGGCTGAAGAAGGCCGCGTGGATGTGGTCGCGTTTCTGCTGGCGAGCAAGGCGGATATCGAAGCAAAGGAAAGAAACGGCGTTACGCCTTTGACCCAGGCCGGGTGGCGGGAGCATTGGGATGCTGCGGACTTGTTGTTGAAAGCGGGCGCCGTCTGCCAGCAAGCCGGCCTCGTTGGCGAGTGGCTCTACACCGAATGCACGAAACGGAAGTGACATCGCGTTGAAGCAACTGGCCGCGCCGGCAAAAGGGAGTATGCTATGTCTGATCATAAACGAAGAGGATGGGCGGGGATCGTAGCGGCGGCCGGAGTCGCCAGTATCGTGCTCCTGTTCGCCCAGATCGCGGTAGCCGAGGATCCTTTGGTCAACACCGGCTATTTCGGCGATGTTGCCATCAAGGGTTACGATCCGGTCGCCTATTTCACGCAGAACGAGGCGGTGGAGGGGTCGGCGAAATATTCCTACCACTGGTTGGGCGCGACCTGGCATTTCTCGAGTTCGAAAAACCGCGATATCTTCATGCGGGAACCGGCCAAATATGCGCCGCAGTACGGTGGATATTGTGCAGACGGAGTTTCTCTTGGAACGGTGACCACCAATATCGATCCAAAGGCCTGGCGGATCATCGAGGGCAAGCTCTACATCAGTTATGATCCGGGTGCTGCCGAGGGTTTTGAGAAGAACCCGACCAAAGTCACCAATTCGCAGAAGCATTGGGCCGAAGTGCAGCATACCCTCGTTACGGAAAAACTGCAGAAGGATTGGCGGCAAAATACCGCCAATTGAGCTACTGGGCCTCGACTTTCCTGCCTTTTGTCAGGGGGTGAGCGAAAAGAATTTCAGGGCCTGCGGTGTGACATGGACATACCGCGCGCCCTGATTCTGGTTGCCCGTATTGCGGTAGACGTATCCGCACACCATGCGATCCAGGAAATAACCGGCAAACGTCTCGCACAGGCGGTCGCCCTGGATTTCCGTGACACCGGTAATGCTGGTATTGGCGCTGCGGTACGCGGTGTTTCCCATCTTGTCGAAATACTGGATGAAGTCGGTGCCGTTCCTGTGCTTGCCGACCCATGTCTTGTCGGTAACGAGATTGCGCAATTCCACGCCTGAAACCCGGTCATCCTCTGCCCCTTCAAACCCGAAAGGCCATTCGGGAATGCCGGCAGCGCGAAGACCGTCCAGATGGTGCTGAAGGTCTTCCTTGTGCCAGTAGTCATAGAGATAGCCGTAATAGGTCAGATTGCTGTCCGGAAAGAGTTTGAGCAATTTTGCCGCTTCGTCGGCGCCACGTACCCGATCTCCCCTTATCGTATAGGCAGCGGTCAAATATTCATGCACGGGTTCCGCATTTGGCAGCGCGTCCCGCGCCGCTTCCATGAGGGGGATCGCCCGTTCGTTGTTGCGCGCCGTATAAAAAACGATGCCCGCCAGCAACTGAAAACTCGGCGGGGGTGCAGGATCAAGCCGCAGGGCTTTCTCCATTTCGACGATCGCCTGTTCATGGTTTCCTGTGTGGGCCAGAATGAGCGCGAGGTTTCCAAATGCCTCAGCGTCGCTTGGCTGGGCCTGAACGGCTTTATTGGCTGAATCCATCGCCTCTGTCTCTCGGCCGTCAACCAGCTGTAGCAAAGCCAGGACAGCCAGTGCCCGCGCATTGTTGGCGTCCAGCTTCAAAGCCTGCCCCGCCGCGTCGTAGGCAATCTTGCGGGCCACCGCCGCCGACCAGAGGTAGGTGTAGTCGTTGCGCCAGACATCGACGGCAACGCGGGCGATACCTGCGTGCGCATTGGCAAAATTCGGATCGAGATCGATTGCCTTCTGGTAGAAGGACAAGGTCCTGCGATAGGTGTCGACATCGCTGTAGGTGATGCCCTCCTGTTCCGCTCTCAGATAATAGTCGTAGGCCTCCAGATTGTCGGTGGGGATCCGCGCCAACTGGTCCCGCTCGCCCTCGCTCAGCTTGACGGCCAGAGCCGAAATGATCTTGCCGATGACATCGTCCTGCACTGCAAAGAGGTCGGCATACTGGCGATCGTAGCGCTCGGCCCAAAGTGAAAGTCCCGTGACGGCGTCGATCAGCTTGACGTTGATCCGCAGTCGTGGCCCTGCGCGCTGCAATGTGCCTTCCAGGACATAATGGACCCCGAGCTCCGCGGCTACGTCCTGAATTTTGCCGGGCGTGTCCCCGATCGCGAAAACCGAATGGCGCGCGATCACGAAGAGACCGGAGACTTTCGACAGCTCGGTGATGAGATCATCTGTCAAACCTTCCGCAAGGTGATCGTGCTCTTTGTCGCCGCTGACATTGATGAAGGGCAGCACTGCGACCGACGGTTTATCCGGCAGCGGATAAGCCAACCGGTTTACCGCTGCAGGCGTCTGGATGAATGTCCACGGTTGCCACCAGACAGCAGCGCCCGCCGAGAGGAGGGCAACGACTGCCGCTGCTGCGGCTGGGACCCGCCAAGAGCGCCGCTTTTTTGGTGGGTCAATTGTCTTGCCCGCGGCTGCTGGGTCAAGCACGACACGGTATATCCGTATCGGCTCGCCAATGCTTTTCACCTTTTGTACGCCGAGCGAGACATAGCCGACCGATAGTTTCGTTTTCACTTGATCATATGCCGGCCCGGAGATGGCGATACCTCCCGGTTCGGCCAGCGCCTGTATCCGATCCGCGATGTTGACGCTGTCGCCATGAATATCCTCACCCTCGACGATGATGTCGCCGAGATTGACTCCGATCCGGAAATCGAGCCGCTGTTGGGGTGGCGCGGCGGTGTTCCGTTTCGCCTTCTGCTGCTGCACCTCAACCGCGCAGCGCAGGGCATCGACGACGCTGTGGAACTCGACCAACAGGCCGTCGCCCATGGTCTTGACCAACCGGCCGCTGTGTTCGGCGATCTTCGGCTCGAAAATGTCCTTCATATCGGCCTGGAAGCGGATGCGCGTACCTTCCTCGTCGATCTGGCTCAAGCGACTGTAACCAACGACATCGGCGATCAGGATTGCTGCGAGATGACGCTCCATGTTCGGGCTTTCTCGGCGTGCGCTGGACGATATTCTACAGTAGGTCTATTGCCGATGCCATCGCGGCTGTCCAAATCCAAGACAGCGGTCGTCCGGAACAGGCCGGCGGCCAGTAGCTATTGCGGACGCACCGATGATGCCGAGTTGATCCTGATCTCAATTGTGTCAACCGGTCACTTGAGCCACTCGCAGCTTCTTTTAGGTGCTGAACCGGCCATGATGGGCTGCGATGGTCTGATGTCACCACGATCTGGTCCGTCTGTGGCAGTTGGCCAAAGCCGACAAGCGGAAGGGTGAGGATAGCTGCGGCAAGGATAAAGCCTGTTGTTAAACGCGCTGCCTTCGCGAGCCGGTGTCTCTGGCCATCCCGATCGCAAGTCATTCTCGCCTCTGAGTGTGTCGCGACATCAGGACGTCGAGGTTGGCCCACCAAGAAATGCAAGGCCTGGGCAGCGTGCGAGAATCGCCACCCAGGCCTCTAGTCGCTTCTGTCCACATATGGTGGGGGCGACCCGTAGAGGCTTGGCCTTGGGGAAGACAAAACCTCCAGCCGACGGGAGATGGGGCCTCTCGATCGACCGTTTTTAATTTTAGCGATACTTAATACGCTCGCAATATGAGAGAACATCATCATCATGACTGTTGGCAGGTTAACAACACTTGGCGCCATCGGTGCCATCGCTACGTCTCCCGGGTGGGACAAAGGTGCTATTGGCGCCCGGGCCATCCATAAGGCGCAGGGGTGGTCTGATATCGGCTATAATGAAATCATCAATCCGGACGGTGTTCCCGCAACCGTCCAACACCGGACGATCGTCAGGTGTCGGACCGTGTTGCGGCCGGAATAAACTTGTGTTTCTAGGAGGTTGGGAATAGGCCGTGCAGGGCAAGAGCGACAGACCTGCACTTGCTTGTCCCGGGAACGGAAAAGCCCGCGCGTTTTCCCGGACGGGCGTTTTCAGCCGGCGCATATGCGGTGTGGTGACGCCAATTGCGTTTGATCGGTCATATCCGAGTTTTTAAAAGGCGCCGGTGCGCCACATCTTAGCAATCTTCACGCGATGTATTGCGGGCGAGCGTGACCACTTCGGTATTTTCAACCACACCGCGTTGAAACGCGCGCATAATGACCAGAGCCAGATCCAGGGCTTCCAGTCCGTCGGAATGGATATTGCGATATTTGCTTTCGCCGGCAAGAACGCTCTGCATCGTTGCAATCGATTTGCCGCATATGGTTCTTCGTAAAGAGACATGCCTTTATCCTCCCACGGACGAAGGATTGATAGCCTTCCACGCACCGAAGTCCGTTGGTGGCCGGTGACGAGGCATGAAGCGCCTTAGAAGCTAAAATTGGAAGTTATTTATCTGGTATTTGCCGTTCTGGCTGATGGTTTGAGCGCATTAATACTTTATTTTCAAGAAATAATACTTAATTATCAACAGCATGTCTTTCAGAAATGCCACCCTGTGCACTATAGTGTCATTGTAACCTGTGGCAAACACCGAGCGCTATCGCCGCAGCATTGCTTCTAGGCTGCGCGCGACTTCAGCGATCAAAAAGGGGTGCTCGCATACTGAGGAATAGGTAGGAGGGTTGAAGTTTGCTCCGACCCGGATGTGCTATTCTCAGTGGCGCTGAAGGCTCAATCCGCCGCTCTGCCAATGACGTCAGGTCCGCAGGATTGCACCATCGCAAACGGCAAGAAAGACAAGATTCTCACCGTCACCTCGATAAACACGACGCTGCAGTATTTGTCTGATTGTCTGCATTCTTGAAGAGCTATGTAAATCTGCGTCAGCGCCTATGGGGGGCCAATATGGCGAACATCACCGTAAACAGTGGTTTTGGCTTTGACATCCGCGATTTCGATTTCAGCGAAATTCTGCATGCGGTTTCCTACAGCCGGAGCAGTACCAGCTTTGTCGCTCAATACGCGCTAGGCAAAGAGGAATTCCACGGCACCAACTTTACCTACGACGGGACGGGCACGCCGATTGGCGGCACAGTGACGAGTTACGCCGTTTGGCACCAGACCACGCGGGCATTCCTCGTTGACGGTTTCAGCGTCGCTATGACAAGCATCGTAGCGGCTGCGCGGACTTCGAGCACCAGCGACGATCTCAAGGTAATTGCGGGTGCGTTGGCGGGGGCGGACCTCTTCAATGGCGGCAACGACGCCGATTACGTGAGGCTCTACGCCGGCAATGACACTGCCGCTGGCAACGGCGGCAACGACACAATTTTCGGCGGCGACGGAAACGATACCGTCGCAGGCGGTGACGGATCCGACAAGCTCTATGGCGAAGCTGGTGCCGACAAGCTCGATGGTGGCTCTGGTAGTGATCTCCTGAATGGCAGTGCCGGGGCCGACACGCTCAACGGTGGGACAGGAACGGACACTGCGTCCTATTCCGGCGCTACAGCGGGTGTGACGGCAAAGCTTGCCGACGCCGCCGCAAACACAGGCGATGCCAAAGGAGACGTCTATATTTCGATCGAGAGGCTGACAGGCTCAAGCCACGCCGACAAGCTCTACGGCAATGGCAGCGCCAATCTGCTCACCGGCGGTTCAGGGGATGATCTCCTGAACGGTGGTAGCGGCAATGATACGCTTTATGGCGCCCTCGGTGCCGATGATCTGACGGGTGGCGCGGGAGCAGATACTTTCCTCTTCAAGGCGCTGACTGACACGACCGTTGCCCTCGCGGGGCGCGACTCGATCTTCGACTTCTCGCTCACCGGCAATGACAGGATCGACCTGTCAGCCATCGACGCGAACACGTCGGCTTCGGGCAACCAGGCATTCTGGTACTTGGGAACATCTGTCTTCACGGGACACGCCGGTGAACTGCGGTATATCAAACAGGCCTCCGACACCTATGTCTATGGCGATATCAACGGCGACAAGAAAGTCGATTTCGCCATTCACCTTGATGACGCCCTCAGCTTTGAGAAAGGCGACTTTGTTCTCTGAGGTAACGATAGAGACTGCCGCGATTCCGGTTGCGTGGCCTCATTACCTTTGTTCCTCCAAGAGGCGTCAGGTATTATCGCCCAGCGCATCATTCGTCTTCGTCCGGGCCAGCTGATTATCTGCCGCCATGACAGGCATCATGTGCCTCGCTGTGTTTGCGGTAGCCTCAAGCTTCTGGCAGAGCCCCTCGCGGCATCACGTTCTCCAACCGTTCGCCGTATGTCCGTGTTCTCCCCAAAAATGGCGACTGGACATTTCCATAAGCAATATCTAATTTTCTTCTTGCTGTTGCCTTGGCTGAAACCGGAACGGCATTTATAGCGGAAGCGTTTTTGACTTTCGGTATTGAGGGGCTTTTTAGCGGTCTATACTACTGTGAGAAAATTTAGAGCCCGTCACCGTCGTGGTGGCGGGCTCTTTGATTTCAGATATGTCTCTCTCGATCCCGGAGAGATCAATGTTCCCGATGCACGGCAGCCATGGGAAAAGGGCGATTTCTCAACGCGTGTTCATCGACAATTCCGCACTGAAACAGTTCAATCAATTGCGAAGCAATAAACTGCGCCTCTGCGCCGTCAGGGCTTATACCGAGGTGCGAGCAACGACCGTAGAGTGCCCGTCGCAAACGCGTAACATCTTCGTCTGACAGTATCCGATTGAACACGTTGCCCTCCCAAGCTCATCGTCCCCATGGCCGTGAGTTTGTCGGTGTTTCGCGCGCCTCGCAAGTCGCTGAATTTAGCTGTCCACAACGTATATCCGTCTTGCTGCTCATCGTGGACGTTCCGGTGATATCCTCGTTTCGGTGTCATCAAACTGGGCGGGGCTGACGTCGCGGCAGTGGCCGCTAGCCAGCCCCTGTGGCCTCAGCCGACAATTCCTTTTTTACCATTTCACGGTTGGATCAGCCAGAACGACACAAGCCGTAGGCGATAACGCTTTCGAGTGATGGCATTCGACCTTGAAAGGGGCGCCGGGATCAGCGGTTCGGACGGCCGGCCTTGATTCCGGTGCGGATTGCGTATCTGACCGAACGCCATCGCCCTTTGCGACGGCTCGTCTACTTCTTCGAACGCCTGTGCGCCCTCAAAAGTGGTGGGGACAGACCACTCTGCTATTCGCTCTGCCGGAAGTTGCGAAGCCGATCGAACAGGACCGCAAGCACGATGGCGCCACCGATGAAGGTGCCTTGCCAGAAGGCGTTGATGCCCAGCAAGCCGAGACTGTTGCGGATCACCTCGATCAATGCTGCTCCGATCAACGCGCCGGAGGCGGTGCCGACGCCACCGGCCAGATTGGCGCCGCCGATGACAGCCGCCGCGATGACCTGGAGTTCCATTCCGGCGCCGATGTTGGTGGTGACGGCGCCGAGCCAGCCAGTTTGAATGATGCCAGCGACCCCCGCCGACAGCGCGGAAATCATGTAAACCGCAACCTTGATCCTTCGCACCGGGACGCCCGTCAGTGTTGCGGCGTGCTCATTGCCGCCGATGGCAAAGACATAGCGGCCGAACCTGGTCCAGCGCAGCACGAAGCCGGTGAGAAGTGCCAGGACGATCATGTAGAGCACCGGATTTGCTATACCGAAGAACCATGCGCCGCCGCCCAGAGCCAGCAGTGTGTCGTGATCCGGCCCGAACTGAAAGACGACGGTATTGTTGGATGCAACCATCGCCAGGCTACGGGCGATCGAGAGCATGCCGAGCGTGACCACGAAGGGCGGAAACCCCAGATAGGCGATCAGTACTCCGTTGAAGGCGCCGATCACAAGAGCCGTGCCGACCGAGGCGGCGATGCCCACTTCGATGCTGTAGCCGGCGTTCATGACAACCGCGAGCACCATGCTGCACAAGCACAGTACCGACCCCACCGACAAGTCGATGCCGCCGGTAATGATGACGATGGTCATGCCGAGCGCGATGATTGCAACAAAAGTGACGTTGCGCGTGATGTTGTAAAGGTTTTTCGCCGTCGCGAAGGAGTCGGTCGCAAAAGAGAGGAAAATGCAGGCTAGGATGACGGAGAGCAGGACCCAGAACGTCTGACTGCCGACCACCGCCGCGAGCCAGCTTTGCTGCTTCTGATTGATCGTCTGATCAAGAGTAATTGTCATTGTCGGCCTTCGTTTCCATCTCGCACCGATAAGCTGCTTCAATCATACCTGCTCGATCGCGCCGGTAATAAGCCCAGTCACTTCCTCAGGCGAACTTGCCACAATCGGCTTGTCGGCGACCTTTCTGCCGCGCCGCATCACGATAACCCGGTCGGCAACGTCAAAGACGTCCGGCATGCGGTGACTGATCAGCACGACGGCAATGCCCCGGTCACGCAGATGGCGGATCAGATTGAGGACTTCCGCCACCTGGCGTACCGAGATGGCCGCCGTCGGCTCGTCCATCAGCACGATCTTCGCCTCGGAGAGCATGGTGCGGGCGATTGCCACCGCCTGCCGCTGGCCACCCGACATCTGTTTGACGAGGTCGCGCGGGCGCGTCTCCGACTTCAGCTCCTTGAAAATCTCGCCGGCGCGCCGGTACATCGCCTTGTAGTCTAGCACCTTCAGCGGGCCGACGCCTCGGCGCAATTCGCGCCCGAGAAACACGTTCGCCGCCGCCGTCAGATTATTGCACAGTGCAAGGTCCTGGTGAACGATCTCGATGCCATGCTGGCGCGCTTCCACCGGGCGGTGAAGGATGAGTTCCCCGCCGTCCATTTTCATGGTTCCGTGGCTCGGCCGAAAGTTGCCGGCGATCATCTTGACCAATGTGGATTTGCCTGCGCCGTTGTCACCCATCAGCCCGACGACCTGTCCCGCCTCAAGGGCCAAGGAAACATCGTTGACCGCCTGGATGGCGCCGAAATGCTTGGAGATGTTGGTGAGTTCGAGAACTGCCACCAGCCTTGTGACCTCCCCGTCACGTGTCACCTTCCGATTTCTTCGAAGGAGAGGTGACGTTGTACATTTATGCAAAACCCGGCGAGAGCGTCAATCAATTGTATTGTGGATAGAACCGCACGCTGCAATCATCCATTTGTATGATAAATACTCGTTGACGAACGGTGCGCATGGATATTAGCTGTGTGCTGGGAGGCGAGCATGCTGATCCTTGTTACCGGTGCTACGGGCAAGGTCGGGCGGCACTTCATAGCGGGGCTGCTTGACGATCCGCGATTTTCGAATGCGCGCATCCGCGCGCTGTGCCATAACCGTTTGCGCGAAGAAACCGACCGGGTCGAGGTGATGCGCGGCTCGATTGCCGATCGGGATGTCGTGACCGCGGCACTTGCCGACGTCACCCATGTCCTGCACCTCGCCACCTGCAAGGAAACCCCCGCCGACGTGATGGACGTCACGGTCAGGGGCCTGTTCTGGCTGCTTGAGGTGTTTCGCGCCAGCACCACGGCGCGCCAGTTCATTCTGATCGGCGGCGATGCGGGTATCGGCCATTTCTACTATCGGCATGAGGGGCCGCTGACGGAGCAGACGCCGCACAGCGCGTATCCGGGAAGCTATGCGCTGTCCAAGGTTCTGGAAGAGGTGATGCTGGAGCAGTTCGGCATCCAGTATGATATCAATGGCTGCTGTCTGCGCGCCCCGTGGATCATGGAGAAGGATGACTTCAAATATACGTTGTCTTTCGGCGATGACGTGTTCGGTGGTCCCGACTGGAAGACCCTCGTCCCGAAAGCCGATGCCAAGCGCTATGCAAGCCAAGGCGCCGTGCCGCTTCTGCGCGACGCAGACGGACGCCCGCTGAAGCGCAACTTCGTGCATGTCGACGATCTGGTCAGCGCCATATTGGCTGCGATCGACAATCCGCGCGCGAAGCGGCAGCTGTTTAACATCTGCATGGACCGGCCGGTCGACTATGGCGAAGTCACCGGTTACCTCGCGCGCACCCGCGGCCTCGAATCCGTCGACATACCGAGCCAGTTCCACTCGAACTGGATGGACAACAGCAAGGCCAAGCACCTGCTGGATTGGCGACCTGCCTACGATCTGGAATTGCTTATCGACTCGGCCTGGATGTACGAGCGCTCTCAGAATGACCCTCGCATAGTCTGGTACCCGGGTTGACGTGTGGCGGGCACGGCCGTGTCCGTCTGTTTCAAGGGAGGAAGCCATGAGGAAGTTATTATTGCTTGGCGTTGCTGTTCTGGCACTCAGTGCCGGACAGGCTTTGGCCAAGAAGCAGCTGGTCATCGTCGTGAAGGGCCTCGATAATCCGTTCTTCGAAGCGATCAACCAGGGTTGCCAGAAATGGAACAAGGAAAACCCGGACTCGGAATATGAATGCTTCTACACAGGCCCGGCATCGACCTCGGATGAGGCCGGTGAAGCGCAGATCGTCCAGGACATGCTGGGCAAGGCCGACACCGTTGCGATAGCGATTTCACCGTCCAACGCCAAACTGATCGCCCAGACGCTGAAGACCGCCAATCCGACGATTCCCGTGATGACGCTGGATGCGGACCTTGCCGCTGAAGACTCGGCGCTACGCAAGACCTATCTCGGCACCGATAACTATCTGATGGGAGCACGTATCGGCGAGTACATCAAAAAGGCCATGCCAAACGGCGGCAAGATCTGCACGATCGAAGGTAATCCGGGCGCCGACAACATTCTGCGCCGCGCCCAGGGCATGCGCGACACGCTCACCGGCCAGAAGGGACTTGCCGAGTTGAAGGGTGAGGGCGGCTGGACGGAAGTCGCCGGTTGCCCGGTCTTCACCAATGACAATGGAGCACAGGGCGTTCAGGCGATGACCGACATCCTCGCCGCCAATCCCGACCTTGGTGCATTCGGCATCATGGGCGGTTGGCCGCTGTTCGGCGCGCCGCAGCCTTACCGCGACTTGTTCAAGCCGATGGCTGACAAGATCGCCAAAAACGAGTTCGTCATTGGTGCCGCCGACACGATCGGCGACGAAGTGGCGATCGCGCGGGAAGGTCTGGTCACGGCACTCGTCGGCCAGCGGCCGTTCGAGATGGGCTACAAGGCACCATCGGTGATGCTGGACCTGATCGCCGGTAAGCCGGTTGACGATCCGGTGTTCACAGGTCTCGACGAGTGCACCAAGGACACGGTTGATACCTGCATTCAGAAATAGCTTATCTGTTCGGGGCGTCCGGCAAACGGGCGCCCCGAACAGCCGTTCTATTTTTGCAAGGACTAAACCGATCCGAAGGATTTGCTGGGATAGCGCAGCTTCCATTTATGCGATTGTGACGTGATTGCGAGCACTTGGGTGCAAGCGAGCGCACGGCGAGAGCCGCACTGTCCACCTAAGTTGGCAAAATTTTCCTGAGGGCTTTTAGGGCGCCCGACATATTCGCCACCCCTGTCTTGCCTTGGCCCGGCAGAGTACGCATCAGGGTCGTCAATTCGAACGGCGGATTGCGCCCGCCGCTCCACGCGACGGGCTTTTGTATCGCTTGCCCTCAAGTCCGCTCAGGCGTGAGCGTGGGGATGATGATGATCCCAGACTGCCCACAGCGATACGACAACAACGAGCAACCCAAGCACCACATTGGTCCACATCACGTTCATATTAGCGGTGAAGCCGAGCAGCCAGGGGGATGCGGCCAGCCAGAGGCCGAGCGCCAGATTCACCCATTCCTCCCATTCGGCGAAAGCCGAAATCGCCGCTACCGCCAGCGCGCCGAGCATGACCCCAACGATCCACGCGTTCCAACTCGGCACGGCTTCGGCTGCAAAGCCGATAACCCACGGCGAGATGAACACAGCTATCGCCAGGACCACATTGGCCCAATCCTGCGCCTTCTTTCCTTCCATCAGAGCGTTTGCCATGTCAGACCTCCAAGTCTGAAAGTTTAAGTGAAGTATTATATCGCGAATGCCACATGCTTAACAATAAAAATAATTCAAAAATGGGCGGCGCCCAAGAGATTGTCCGGGCGTTTCCCAGACCTTCTGCAGTCACGATTCGCCATGAGTAGGTCTTTCTAACCTACAGTTTTCGGAGCACCCAATATTTAAGCTGGATCCGCCGTGTCCCCGCGAACACATCCTGTATCGGTCGCGACCTGCTATTTCACGCTCGCCAGTCCGAACTTGGCCCCGATGCCATGATCGATCTCACCGAGCGTCTCCGCAAAGCCGTCGATGATCGGGCAGTCGGGCCGATCGTCGCCGTGGCAGTTGCTGGCCAGATGTTTCAAAGTCTTGGTCATTGCAGCAATCGCCGCGGCCTTCCGCTCGAGTTCGGCGATGTGTTCGAGGGCGATCAGCTTGACGTCGGCGCTTGCCCGCGAACGATCTCGCCATAGCGCCAGCAGGGTTTTCATCTGCTCCACGGAAAATCCGAGATCGCGGGCGCGACGGATGAAACGCAACGTGTGGATATCATTGTCCGTATAGGTCCTGTAGCTGGCCTCGGTACGGAGTGCGGGCGTGATCAACTTTATCTGCTCGTAGTAGCGGATCATTTTCGTCGAGACGCCGGAGGCTTTGGATGCTTCACCAATGTTCATTCTCGTTTCCTTCCGTCAGTTTGTCCTGAAGCGCCGAAGACGCAATGCGTTTGCCAGTACGAAGACGCTCGACAGGCTCATCGCGCCTGCGGCGAGGATCGGTGACAGCAGCGTCCCGTTCAGCGGATACAGCACGCCCGCCGCGACCGGAATGAGGGAGGCGTTGTAGGCAAAGGCCCAGAACAGGTTCTGGCGGATGTTGCGGATCGTCGCCTTGCTGATCGCAATCGCCCGCGGCACGCCCGTCAGGTCACCCGACATCAGAACGACGTCCGCGCTCTCAATGGCGATATCCGTTCCTGTTCCGACCGCCAGTCCGGTATCCGCTTCGGACAGTGCGGGGGCATCGTTGATGCCGTCGCCGATGAAAGCGACCTTGCGTCCACCCTGCCGCAGCTTGCGGATGGCCTCCACCTTTCCGTCTGGCAGGACTTCGGCAATCACCTCGTCTATACCGAGTTGGCTGGCGATGGCCTGCGCAGTGCGCTTGTTGTCGCCGGTAATCATTGCGACTTTCAGGCCGAGTGCATGCAGAGCCTCGATCGCTTGCGGCGTCGTCTCCTTGACGGGATCGGCCACGGCGATGATGGCGGCGAGCCTGCCGTCGATGGCTGCATAGAGCGGCGACTTGCCCGCATCACCCAATGCGGCAGCCTGCCGGGCGAACGAAGAGACGTCAATATTGTTCCGTGTCATGGACCGGTCAGCACCAATAAGCACCGTTCGATCGTCGAGCCGACCGCTTACGCCGTAGCCGGGAGCAGCCTCGAATTCAGACATGTCGGAGAGAACAAGACCATCGGCCTTCGCCGCGGCGACGATGGCTTCGGCGATCGGGTGTTCGGACTGTGCCTCGAGGCTGGCTACCAGGCGGAGGGTTTCGCGACGGTCGAAGCCTTCGCGGACGACGAAGTCTGTCAATTCAGGTTTGCCCTTGGTCAGCGTCCCCGTCTTGTCCAGCGCGACGACATCGACATCGTGGAGGGTCTGCAGGGCTTCACCCCTGCGGAAGAGGATGCCGAGTTCGGCGGCCCGGCCCGTACCGACCATGATGGACGTCGGGGTCGCGAGACCCATGGCGCAGGGACAGGCGATGATCAGCACAGCAACGGCGTTGACCAGGGCGAATGTGAGCGCGGGCGAGGGACCAAGGAGCAGCCACGCCACGAATGTGAGGGTAGCCGCCGCGATCACGACCGGCACGAACCAGCCCGTCACGCGGTCGACCAACGCCTGGATCGGTAGCTTGGAGCCCTGCGCCGCCTCGACCATCTTAATGATCTGGGCGAGCAGCATGTCCGAGCCGATCTTTGTCGCTTCGAATGTGAAAGACCCGGTCCTATTGATCGTGCCGCCGACGACGACAGCGCCGGCGGATTTCTTCACGGGCACGGGTTCCCCCGTGATCATTGATTCGTCCACGTAGGACTCGCCGTCAACCACGCGGCCGTCCACCGGAACCTTCTCTCCTGGTCTGATGCGCACGACATCGCCGCGCACGACATCGCCGATCTCGATCTCGATGAAGCCATCGCCGCGCTTCACATGCGCGGTCTTCGCCTGAAGTCCGATAAGGTGTTTGATGGCCTGGCTGGTCCTGCCCTTGGCCCGTGCCTCGAGATAGCGGCCAAGCAGGATCAGCGTGACGATGACGGCGGCTGCCTCGTAGTAGATGTTTGCGGTTCCTGACGGCAGGAGACCAGGCAGGAACGTTGCGACGACCGAATAGCCCCAGGCAGCCGACGTGCCGAGTACCACCAGCGAGTTCATGTCGGGCGTCCAGCGCAGCAGGTTGGTAACGCCTTTCCGGAAGAATTGAAGACCCGGTCCGAAGAGCACCAGCGTGGCGAGGACGAACTGGAGGACGAGATTATTACCCATGCCGACATTGTCCATGACCCATTCATGGATTGCAGGTATCACGTGCGATCCCATCTCGAGGATGAACAGGGGGAGCGTCAGCACGGCCGACACGATAAGCGACAGCTTCAGGCGGGCGGTCTCTAGGCCACGACTGTCCTCGCTGTCATCCGCAAGGCTCTCCGCAGCGATCTTGCGCGCCTTGTAGCCCACCGCACGCACGGCATCTTCCAAGGCGGTTGCGGCAGTTCCGGAGACGATACGGACGGTCGCCCTTTCAGTTGCGAGATTGACGGAGGCTGACTTCACGCCTGGAACGGCTGTCAGGGCTTTTTCCACGCGCGAGACGCATGAGGCGCAGGTCATGCCTTCGATACCGAGTTCGCGGGTTTCGAGCTTCGGTTCGTAACCCGCCTTCTCGATGGCCCGAAGGACCGCTTCCGTAGAGACCGGTTCGCTGTAGGTGACGGTGGCCCGCTCGGTCGCCAGGTTGACAACAGCGGAGGTGACGCCGGGTACGGCGGTAATGGCTTTTTCGACCCGAGCAACGCAGGACGCGCAGCTCATGCCTTCGATCCCGAAATCGGTCGGGGCGGGCAGGGATTTGGATACTTCGATCTTCGATATGGCAGTCATTGGGGCGATCCCTTTGCTAACTGCCCATACAGATAATCTTTCCAATGATGGGAAGGTCAAGGGGCCGGATTTGTAAAACCGAACTTGCCGCCGACCGAAACGAGGCGAGTACAGGGGCGCTCGATCTCGAGGTTAGCGCTTTGTGTACGACACCGGGTATCCGGCTTGTTCAATGGCCAGCCCGATTACAGCCGGGTCAAGCAGCGTTTCCACGGTCGCCTTCTTCGAAGCCAGGTCAACCGTTGTGACCGCGACCGGGTCCGCAGCCTTGATCGCCTTTTCGACTGCGCTTTTACAGTGGCTGCAGGTCATGTTCCGGATGTCGAATTCATACATAGTGATGCCTTTCGTTGTTGCCTCGATATGGGGCTTCCAACGATGGGAGGGTCAAGGACTATTGCACTATTTATCGATCATGATGTCTGGCAAGGACTGCCCGGCTCTCGCAGGACAGATTTCGGAGCGACTTCGTTGCCTCCGATGGCCGACGCCTCGCTGCTGTCGATCACGCTCGTGCCGGCGTTGATGATCGCCCCGAAAAGTGCCTTCAGCACCCGCCTTTACAGCTGACGGCAAGGTAGCGAATACGTACAGTGTTTAAAAAAAACGCGGGGCCTGAGTCTTTATGAACGACAACGTAATTAAATTCCAAAAACGTAAGGCCGTAAAACCTCCGAGGCAAACGCCGCCGTGGCTCCGCAGATTGATGATCATCGGCGGCGTAGTCATCGCCATCGGTTTGATTTATACGTATTTTGCGCTGACTATACCCGCCTAGAAAGCGGCAGCCTGCCATCCGGTGCCGATGCGGCAGAATTCTCATCGCAACAATGGACAATGCAGCGCCTGCGGCACTGTGTCCAAATGATCGCCGGGGGATGTGCCTGGTTGAGGATCGGGACAATCTCGGTTATGCGTTGACGGGCGGCAACGGGACGGGAAATTGGTGTTGGCGATATCAGATGAGTGATAGTAGGCACATGACGCCACAAGAATTGATCCGTCGGCTGGCGGCCTTGTCGAGGCCTGATCGTGATCTCGATGACGAGATCGGCAAGCTGATTGGTTATACCCAAATCCTCAAGGTTGAGGCCGACTCGATTGCTGGCAAGCAGGCTGGCATGGCTCACTGGAAGTCACCGAATGGTGATGAAGGCAGGATGCCGTATTTTACGCATTTGATCCACGATGCCCATCTCCTTGCTCAGACGCTCTTCCCCAATAGTATTGGGGGCGCAAGCTGGGATGAAACAGGCGGAGCCGCGCGCGTTGACGGCGGGCCATACGTGACCGCCGCCAATCCTGCGATCGCGATTTGCATTGCGGTACTGGCGCAGATGGAGCAGGCAGACGGGGATGACGATGATAGCCAGGAAGATATGCCGGACTAGAGACGCCGCGCGATAGGCGTCAACTGATGCCAAACCAGTTTGCAACAGTGAACGGGCTCGATAGATAAGCCTTATCATTGTTCAATCGACGTTTTCTCCTGCGTTTGGAATGACTTCAATCCATTCGTTGAACCATCAGGCCAATTTTGAGCCGTTGCCTAGATTCGCTCTTCGCGCAGTGTCCTGGAAGAGGAGAACAGGCAAAGGCCGATCATCAGAAGCACGGATGCGCACTCGAGAACGTAAAGCTTATCAAGTCCGGTCGCGGCGTATTCCGGATAGATGGCCTGACGGAACCACATGACGATGTGGACCAGCGGGTTCCACATCAGCATATCGAATATCGGGCCGGGCATATGATCCGGGATGAGGATGACGCCTGACAGCAGATACAGCGGTCGGTTGATCAGGCTGAACACTTTTTCGTACAGGGGAAATGCGGCAAACAGCGAAATGTTTGCCATACCCATGCCAAAGCCCATCAGCGAGGCGACGGCCGCGGCCTCCACCGCCGGTGCCAATGATAGCTCATGCAGCCGGGAGCCTTCGCTGGTACACAGCAACATCACCACGACCGTCACCATCACCGACGTGATCAACTGCAGGATATAGCGAGCAACCGCTGCGTCGAACGGCGAGACAATGGGATAAGAGAACAGGTTCTTGTTGGCGCGAACCGCGCCCGCGACAAAGCTGGACATGCCCTGGTAGAAGCCAAAGGGTAGATATCCGGACGCGAAGAACAGGGCAAAATCATTTCCCAGCGCCGGCACGCGCGCCAGCGTTGAGAAAACCGTGGTCATAATAGCGACATGCGCCAGCGGGTCGACAATGGCCCAGATATAGCCACCCGGCTTGCTGCCAAATCTGGCCTGCATTTCTCGAATGACAAGGGCTGCAACGACGCGGAGATGCTGGGTGAGATTGTACAAAACAGGTTTCCGGAAGTGCTTTTGTTACGGCGTCTGTATTCGATATTCGTCTGCTGCACAATCATGGTGAAAATACGCCTTGCTGCTGCGTCCTCCCCTATCTTCCCAAGGCAGCATGGATCCCAGAGTGTCTGCGTCAAGCGCGCCGATGGTGTGCAGCGATTTCCTTCTTAGTTGGGACGCGCATCGAGCGCATGCAAAATGCCGCGCAGTTCCGCAAGCCCGCGCAGGCGGCCGATCGCCGGGTAGCCGGGCGTAACCGTCTTTTCCAGATCGTCGAGCATGCGATGGCCGTGATCGGAGCGGAAGACGATGCTGTGTTCCGGGGAGCGGCGGCGGTCTTCGGCAACCAGTTCCTTCAATACCGCCACCATGTCCACGTCGCCGTCGAGATGCGGGCTTTCGTGAAAGCTGCGGCCATCGCCTTCGCGGGTCGTGGCACGCAGATGAGCAAAATGGATGCGCGATGCAAAGCGCCTGACAATGCCGGGAAGGTCGTTATCGGCCCGGACGCCGAGGCTGCCGGTGCAAAAGCACATGCCGTTCGCCTCGGAGGGTACTGCGTCGAATAGCGCAGCATAGTCGTCCGCCGTAGAGGCGATGCGGGGCAGGCCGAACAGCGGGCGCGGCGGATCGTCGGGATGAAGCGTGAGCTTGACGTCGAGGGCCTCCGCCGCCGGCGTCACTGCTTTCAGGAATTCGATCAGATGCTGGCGAAGGCGCTTGGCATCGACGCCGTCATAGGCGGCCAGTTTCTCGCGAAAACCGGGGACGGTCATGGGTTCTGTAGTGGAGCCGGGAAGGGCGGAGGTGATGATGCGGGTGATTTCGGCCATTTCGGCCTCAGTCATGGAATCATGGACGGCCTTGGCACGGGCTCGATCCGCTTCCGAATAGTCGTTCTCGACACCGGGCCGCTTGAGCACAAACAGATCGAAGGCAGCGAAACGCTCGTGGTCGAAGCGCATGGCGGTCGCGCCTGTCGGGGTTACGAAATCGAGTTCGGTGCGGGTCCAGTCGACGACCGGCATGAAATTGTAGCAGATGATCTTGATGCCGCAGGCGGCGACTGCTTCCAGGCTGGCGATCCACGCCTCGATCTCGGCCTTGGCTTTCCCTCCCGTGCGTTTGACAGCGTCCGGAATGGGGATGCTTTCGACGACAGACCATGTCAACGGCGAGCGGCCGGCAGGCGTGGTTTCGATCAGCGCCTGGCGTTGGCGGACCTCACCTTCCGTCCATGCACGGCCGATCGGCACCTGATGCAACGCCGAAACGATATTGGTCGCCCCTGTCTGGCGCACATCGTCCAGCGTGACAGGCGCATCCGGCCCGAACCATCTCCATCCCTGACGCATGCCTGTCTGTTCCTCGCGATCGTGTTTTTGTCGGTTATTCAGCTGAAATAGTTGGGGTGCATCAACTGTAATTCGGCGACATCCGGAATGACGGCGCTCAGATGGTGCATCATCGCAGCGCGAGCGCTTTCGACATCGTGGGCGGCAATGGCATTGCGGATCGTCACATGCTCCTCGATCACGCTGTCCATGCGTCCGAGCGCCGGCAGCGTGAGCCGACGGGCGCGGTCGATCTGAATCTTCACGGTTTTGAGGATGGTCCAGATGCCGGGATAGCCAGCAATCCCTGCAATTGCCTCGTGGAAGGCTTCATCCTGTTCGTGGAACAGGGACGTCTCGTTGTGCGCGGCGTGGACGCGCTGGCGGGCGATGATGGCGTCGAGCCGGGCTATATCCGCCGGCGTTGCGATTGCCGTCGCAGTTTCCACCGTCGTTCCCTCCAGCGATTTGCGGATCACCACCGCTTCGGGAATGGCGGCGACCGGAACGAGCGAGACGAAGGTGCCGGATTGGGGGAAGATATCGATGAGTCCGGCCTCTGCCAGTCGCAGCAATGCTTCGCGCACCGGCGTCCGGCTGACACCGAATTCCTCGGCGATCCTCTTTTCCTGCAACGGCATACCCGGCGGCATCTGCAGCGAGACGATGGCGGAAAGCAACCGTTCATAGATCGCCGCCCCCGCCGTCACGCGCCGGAGCTTGGCAGCCGCTGGTTCTGCAAGGATGGGCACGACGACGTTGCTGCGGTGCGTGGGAGGCATGGAAACTCTCGAAGCGTTGACACTGTTGTGAATACTAGTATATCAGTTGCGCCACGTTGCCAAGACGTGATGCGGGAGGAGCGACTAGGAATGGCATTGCATCCAGACAGGCTGTTTCCTGCCGAGCCCGGCGCAAGGGCAATTGCAAGACGCCTTTACGACACCGTTGCACGACTGCCGATCGTATCGCCGCATGGCCATACGGAACCGTCCTGGTATGCGGAAGACAAGCCGTTTTCGGACCCGGCCGCCCTGTTCATCACGCCGGATCACTACGCGACGCGCATGCTGTATTCGCAGGGTGTAAAACTGCAGGAGCTGGGCGTGGCTCGTCGTGACGGAGACCCGGTCGAGACCGATCCGCGCAAGATATGGCGGCTGTTTGCCGAACATTTTCATCTCTTTGCCGGTACGCCGACGCGCCTCTGGTTCGAGCATTCTCTGGAAATGGTGTTTGGCATTACCGAGCGCTTGTCGCCCCAAACGGCCGACGCTTTGTTCGACCGGATCGAAGCCGAGATCCCGATGCCGAACATGCGACCCCGCGCCCTGTTCGACCGCTTCGGCATCGAGGTCATTGCCACCACCGATGGAGCGCTCGAAGACCTCGCGCATCATGACGCCATCAGCAAATCCGGTTGGCATGGCCGCGTGGTGCCGACGTATCGGCCGGATGCGGTGGTCGATCCGCAGGTGCGCGGGTTTGCCGGAAACCTTGAGCGCCTCTTTGCCATGACAGGCGAGGCGGCAACCTGGGCCGGATATCTGAATGCGCACCGCGCGCGGCGCGCCTTCTTCAAGCAACTCGGCGCGACCGCGACCGACCATGGACACGCGACGGCACGAACGGAAAACCTGTCACCGAGCGATGCGGCGACATTGTTCGAGGCCGTGCTTGCTGGCAGGGCGAGTGCCTCTGAGGCGGACGGCTTTCGCGGCCAGATGCTGACGGAAATGGCGCGGATGAGCCAGGAGGACGGGCTGGTGATGCAGATCCATCCCGGCTCCTATCGCAATCACAACTCGTCGCTGTTTGAGGATTTCGGCCCTGACAAAGGTGCAGATATCCCCAAGGCAACCGATTATGTACACGCGCTGAAACCGCTGCTCGATGCTGTCGGCAACGATCCGAAGCTGACCGTGATCCTCTTCACGCTCGACGAGACCGCCTACTCGCGCGAGCTGGCGCCGCTTGCAGGCCACTATCCGGCCTTGAAGCTCGGGCCTGCCTGGTGGTTCTTCGATAGCCCCGAGGGTATGCGCCGGTTCCGCGAGACGACGACGGAGACCGCCGGCTTCTACAACACTGTCGGCTTCAACGACGACACCCGCGCCTATCTGTCGATCCCGGCACGCCATGACATGGCGCGGCGAGTGGACTGCGCCTATCTCGCCCGGCTCGTGGCCGATCATCGTCTCGACGAGGAAGAGGCGTTCGGACTGGCCGGCGAACTCGCCTACGGACTGGCGAAGAGGGCCTATCGACTGTGAGGGAATTTTGCAGATGGGCGGCGCAGGAGACGCCTGCTGCACAACAAGGGAGGAGAACGACATGAACGTTACACGCAGGACTTTTGTCGGCGGCGTTGCCGGCATGACCGGTCTCGGGCTTTTGCCCGGCCGTCTTTTTGCACAGCTGAAGGCACCGGCAAGCCCCGTGACCATCACCGTTGTGGATGTGGCCGGCAACCTTGCCCTGACGCAAGGCATGTTCGAGGCCTATGCGGCGGCAAAGCCGGAATGGGTGTCGAGCTTTGCCTTCACGAAGGCACCGGCACCGGAACTGCCGTCGAAGATCAAAGCGCAGCAGGCAGCGGGCAAGGTCGATATCGATCTCGTCTTGACCGGCACCGATGCGCTCGCAGCCGGCCTCAGCCAGGATTTGTGGGTCGATCTCGCAGCACACAAGGCTGATCTGCCGAATCTCGAAGGCATCCTTTTGCCGCAGGCGTTCAAGATGCAGGCGCTGGCCAAGGATCAGGGCGTCGTCGTCACCTATTATCCCTCCGGTCCGCTGATCGAATACATTCCGGATCGCGTTGCGACTCCGCCGACCACGGCCGCCGAACTGCTGGAATGGACCAAGGCCAATCCAAAGAAGTTCATGTATGCCCGTCCAGCCAATTCCGGCCCCGGCCGCACCTTCCTGATGGGGCTTCCCTACATTCTCGGCGACAGCGATCCGCACGACCCGGTCAACGGCTGGGCGAAGACCTGGGAATACCTGAAAGCTCTGGGCGAGAATATCGAGTATTACGGCACCGGCACGACGCAGGTGATGAAGGAACTCGGCGAAGGCACGCGCGACATCGTCGTTTCGACCACCGGCTGGGACATCAACCCCCGTGCACTCGGCATCGTTCCGGCTGAAGCGAAAGTTGGCAAGCTCGACGGGTTCCATTGGGTGACGGATGCCCACTATGCCGTCATTCCGAAGGGTGTCTCCGACGAGAAGATCGCCGTCCTGCTCGATATCATCAACTTCATCCTGCAGCCGCAGCAGCAGGCAATCGCCTACGACCAGGGCTATTTCTATCCGGGTCCGGCGGTAAAGGACGTGACGATCGAGATGGCGCCGCAGGAAAGCCAGGACGCCATCAAGGAGTTCGGCCGTCCGGAATATGCCGACTGGATTGCCAACAATCCGCTGGAGGTGCCGCTCGAGCCAGCCCGTATCGTTGAGGCGTTCCGGATCTGGGACGAGCAGATCGGCGCATCCAAGGGCTGAACCTGAGGCAAGATAATGGAACGGCGGCGCCGATATCGCCGCCGTTCCAAAACGCCTTTCGACGTGGAGGAGACGGCCTTGAATTTGCAGGTTCAGAACGGAGCGACAGTGCTCTCGCCGAAACAGACCGCCCGTCTTGAACTGGATGGTTTGCGCCGCTCGTTCGGCGCCTACAACGCGCTCGACGGCATCGACCTTTCGATCGAGCCGGGTGAGTTCATTGCTCTTCTTGGCCCTTCCGGGTGTGGCAAGTCGACGGCACTGAATTGCGTGGCCGGGCTTCTGGCTTTGTCGGGCGGCGAGATCCGCCTGGGCGGCAACCGCATCGACCAGCTGGAACCGGAAAAGCGCGGCTTCGGCATGGTTTTCCAGAGCTATGCGCTGTTCCCGCATATGAGCGTGCGCCGCAACGTCGGCTTCGGGCTGACCATGCAGGGCATTCGTGGCAGTGAGGCAGACCGGCGCATCGAACAGGCCTTGGCGCTGGTGAGGCTGGAAAGCCAGATCGACAAGCTGCCGGGGCAACTTTCCGGCGGCCAACAGCAGCGTGTGGCGATCGCCCGCGCCATCGTCATTCGTCCGCCAGTGGTTTTGATGGACGAACCGCTCTCCAATCTCGATGCCAAGCTGCGGCTGGAAATGCGCGCCGAAATCCGCGGCATTCACGACCAGATCGGCTCGACAACCATCTATGTCACGCATGATCAGGACGAAGCGCTGTCGCTCGCCGACCGGATCGTCGTCATGAGCCAGGGGCAGATCATGCAGATAGGCTCGCCACAGGATCTCTATCAGCGTCCCGTGCATATCGAAGTCGCCGATTTCATGGGTTTCCGCACGCGCATTGGCGGCCGCGTGGTCGCTGTTTCCGGCGACGAGGCGCGGATCGAAGTCGCGGGTGCGCAGTTGACCGGTACGATGCGCGAGCCGCTTCAGGTCGGCGATGCCGCGGTGCTGTCGGTGCGTCCGGAAGACCTCGTCGCCGTCGATGATGGCGAAGGCATCCCGGCCACCGTCGCCAGCATGGAGTATCGTGGCCGCGCCTTTTTCGGCATGGCAAAGTCGAGCGACGGTTCCGACCTTTATTTCCGCGCCGAACAATCGATGCCGCGGGGTGACTCCGCGACGCTGCAGCCGGTGCCCGGACGGGCTCTGGTGTTCAAGGGGAAGGGCGCATGAGCACGGCGTCACTTCGCACCCGGCTTGCGGCCCGCGGATTCGACGGCACGACGCTGCTGGTTCTGCCGGGGCTCACCGTGATGCTCGGCCTGTTCATCTATCCGTTCTTTTACGGACTTGCCGACTCCCTGATGCCGAAGGAGGGGGCGTGGTATGCGAACTACGCCACCTTCTTCAGCGACCCATTCCAATACCGCACCATAGCCGCGACGCTCTGGCTGGCTCTGCCCGTGACGATCGTCAATCTCGCCTTCGCGGTGCCGATCGCTTTCCGTGTTAGGCTGATGACGCGGCAGCGGTTGCTGACCACCATTCTCGTCCTGCCGATCACGCTCGGCACGGTCTTCGTTGCCGATGGGCTTTTGACCTTTCTCGGGCCGCAGGGCTGGTTCAACCGGACACTCATCCTCGTCGGTCTGCTGGACGGGCCGGTGAAGCTGACCAACAACTACTGGGGCGTCTTTGCCTCGCTGGTGATCACCGGCTTTCCCTTCGCCTTCCTGCTGACGCTCTCCTATGTGACGGGCATCGATCCGGCGATCGAGCAGGCGGCGGCCACGCTTGGCGCTAGCCCGCGCCAGCGGTTCATGAAAGTCTTTCTGCCGCTGCTGGTGCCGGGACTGGCCGTCACCTTCTGCCTCGCCTTCGTGCAGGCCTTTGCCGTCTTTCCATCAGCCGTCCTGCTCGGCGCTCCGGCAGGCCCGACGCGGGTCATTTCGATCGCGGCCTACCAGGCGGCCTTCGAGCAGTATGACCACTCGCTGGGCTCTGCCATCGCCATGATCATGGGGGCGGTGGAACTGATCGTCGTGCTGATCGTGCTCGGCGGCCGTTCGTTGTTCTATCGCGGCCCGACCGGCGGAACGAAGGGGTGATGACGATGAGAAACCTTACTCTTCACACCGCTGATTTCCAGGAGATGCCGCGATGATCCGGGATCAGGGGCTTGCCTCGAAAATCTGGCGCTTCGCCGTCTGGGCGGTCGCAGGCCTGTTCGTCCTCAATCTGATCGGCGTCATTGCTGCGGTCATAGTCAATTCCTTCGCCACGCGCTGGCTCGGCACCTGGCTGCCGGTCGGGCTGACGACGAAATGGTATTTTAGTGCCTGGAAGGAATTCCAGCTGTCGAGCGTCGTGCTGGTCACCTTCGAAGTCGTGTTCACCGTGGTGATCATCTCCGGCCTGCTCGGCGTCACCACGGCTTACGCGCTGGCCAGGCGGGATTTTCCCGGCAAGCGTATCGTTGTGCTTCTCTTCCTCCTGCCGCTGCTCATTCCGCCGCTGACCTATGGCATCCCGCTGGCCACCGTGCTCTACCAGCTCGGCCTCGGTGGTTCGTTCTGGGGTGTGGTGCTGATCAATCTCGTGCCCTCGCTGCCTTTCGTTGTCCTGGTGATGATCCCGTTTATCGAGCAGATCGACCCACGTATCGAGGCGGCAGCACGCGTGTTCGGCGCCGGAACCGGCAGCCTGTTCCTGCGTATCCTCCTGCCGCTGTTGTTGCCGGGAATGCTTGCGGCGCTGCTTCTGGTGCTGGTGCGCACGATCGCCATGTTCGAGCTGACCTTCCTGATCGCTGGGCCGACCAGCCAGACACTGGTTGTCTCGCTTTACTACGCAGTGTTTGCCTCCGGTGTGCGCGCAGGGCAATCGATCGATGCCATGGCGGTGATCTATATGGTCACGACCTTGTTTTGGCTCATCCTCGCATTACAATTTGTCAACCCGTCGCAGATCGTCGCCCGCGCCAAACAGCAGCCAGCCACATGAACAGATTATCCAGCCAAACATTTCAGCAACTGCCGGATACGATCGAGAAGCCCGATTACGATCGGACAAATATCACGGTCGGCATCGTCCACCTCGGTATTGGGGCCTTCCATCGGGCGCATCAGGCGGTTTTTACCGATGATGTTTTGGCGCTTGATCCATCATGGGGGATCTGCGGTGTGTCGCTGCGCAGCGCGGAAACCCGCGACTCGCTCGGGCCACAGGATGGGCTCTATGCGCTGAAGGTACAGGACGGACAGGGCGAACAGTTGCGCGTCATCGGCAGCGTCGTCGAGACATTGGTTGCGCCGGAAGATCCGAAGGCGGTCTTGATACGGATGTCGGATCCGGCCACGCGCATTGTGTCGCTGACCGTCACCGAAAAGGGCTATTGCCACAACCCCGCCAGCGGAATGCTGGACGAGCACCATCCGGACATCATCCATGATCTGAGCAATCCGACGCGACCGCGTTCGGTCGTTGGGTTTATCGTCGAGGCACTTGCCCGCCGGCAGGCAGCGGGTGTGCCGGCATTCACCCTTTTGTCCTGCGATAATCTCCCAGCGAATGGCCATTTGTTGAAGCGTGTCGTCAGCCGCTTCGCTGAAATGCGCGATCCCGCGCTTGGCGCTTTCGTCGCGGCGGTTGCCTCGCCTTCGACCATGATCGACAGGATCGTCCCGGCAACGACGGACGCCGATCGCGCAATGATTGCCAAAGCTCTGGGGCTTGAGGATGCTCGGCCGGTCGTGACTGAGCCGTTCCGGCAATGGGTTATCGAGGATGATTTTCCGCTTGGCCGCCCTGCATGGGAAGAGGCAGGAGCGGTATTCGTCGAGGACGTTTCCTCCTTCGAACTGATGAAGCTGCGGCTTCTCAATGGCAGCCATTCGACGCTTGCCTATCTCGGTTTTCTCGCCGGCGCCGAGACCGTGGCGGAGGCGATGGCCTTGTCGGGGATGGAGGAACTGGTCGAGGGCCTGATGTGCGAAGAAGTTTCCCCAACACTGCCCGCTCTTGCCGGGTTTGATCTTCCTGCCTATCGCCACGCGTTGGTCGAGCGCTTCAAAAATCCAGCCCTGCGCCATCGCACATGGCAGATCGCCATGGACGGCTCGCAAAAGCTGCCGCAACGGCTGCTCGGAACCATTCGTGACCGTATCGCGGCAGGGGCGTCGTATGAACGACTGGCGCTCGGCATCGCAGCCTGGATGCGTTATGCGCGTGGCATCGACGAGGCGGGAAATGCGATCGATGTTCGCGATCCGCTCGCCGGACGCATTGCGGCATTGACGCAAAGGCTGGATGATCCGGAAAAGATCGTTGCGGCGTTCCTCGGCTTGACGGAGGTGTTCGGCAACGATCTTGGTTTTGACCGCGGATTTCAGATCAAGCTCGTGGAGACGCTTTCTCGTCTATTCTCCGAGGGCTCCGCTGCCGTTTTGTCGTGCTGGAAAGAAACGGGGTAGGGGCCTTCAGAACAGGAAATCGCTGCTCTTAAAGTTATCGCGTCATCGAAATGGATGGCGAAATCGGCTTTCATGTCGCACGTCCTCACAGACATAGGTGTCCGATGCCCGCTTGTCGAAGCGCAGTTCGCCTTTCGCGCCACTGAAGGCAGCCGCCCCCTGAAGAGGAAGGCCGACGTTATGGTCTCGGCATCCATCGCAGCGAGGCTGATCTTGTCGCCTTGCGCATGGCTGAAATCCGCCGTTGCACTTATCGCATCCGGGATGCCAGCGATCCAGTTGGCTGCGGTTCCCGAGGTGCCGTTGCCCAGATCGTTCCAGGTCGATATGCAAACTTCCGAAAAGACCGCTGCAGCACATACGCAGCGCGTGTTCGCGTGCGCGAGGAATCAAGATGTTGCAGGCCGTTTACACTTTCCCGGATGCCTGTCTGCATTGCCTGCCTCGGCATTCGGTCACAACTAATCCAGCCGTCTTCTGCGTGTCGCCACCCCAAAGTACGATACTGCAACTTTTCGGTTGCATCGCGTTTTTCCGCAGCAGACAGTGTGCATTTAGATTTGAAGCTTTTGCTGCCGTGATCCGTTAGGGAAACGATGCATTGGGGGATACGGCGTGGTGGGCAGGCTTGGCAATGACGTGCTTTTTTCGATCGTCGGCGATATCTACGATTGTGTTATCAACCCGGATGGGTGGGCTGGCGTGCTTGTTCGGATCACGGATGTCATCGACGCTGCCTATTCGACCATCGCGCTTGCCAGTGCGGCGGAAAACCGGGGCCGGTTTGCCGCCCAGTCGCCTTGGGATCCGGCGCGGATGCGGGCGTTGCAGGACTATGATTTCGATGCGATTCCCGGACTGAAGGCGGCGGTCACCGGCGATATAGATACACCCGTGGCAACACTGTCGATCATGGACGAAGCCGAGATGCAGCAGACGCCCTTCTACCAGAACTGGGCCAAGCCGCAGGGGTTGCGGGAAGGTTGTATCACCAAATTTGTTCACACACCTGACCGGATCGGGCTCATCAGTTTCACGACTCGCACCAATAGGGGGCCTGTGAACGCCGAGGAAAAGCAATTCCTGAGATTGCTGTCGCCGCATTTACGCCGCGCGTCATTGATCGGAGACCTGCTGGACCAGGCCCGCGTCTCGGCCAGCCTTTATCGCGAGGCGCTCGACAACCTCGCGGCACCCGTCATTCTGACCGGGGCCGACGGCGCGATCCTTTATGCGAATGCCGGCGCCGAGAAGATGCTCGCGGCGAACGGCCCGATCTATTCCAAGAACGGCAAGCTGCAGGTGCAGAACCCAGCGACTGCGCGTGCGCTTCACGAGGCGATCGCCAGCGCGGCGAAGGGAGAGGGATCGCTCGGCAGCCGCGGCATCGGCCTGCCGATATCGGCGGTCGATCGGCCCCCGGCCGTCGCCTACGTTCTGCCGTTGACGGAAGGCTCCGCCCGGGCGGCGTTCCGCCCGGCCTGCGCGGCCGTCTTCATCTCGACGACGACGTCGGCTTCGCCATTGCCGGAAGCGGTGCTGATCACGCTGTTCGACCTGACGCCTGCGGAGGCGCGTGTCCTCCTGCTGATCGGGGGCGGGACGTCGGCCTCGAAATGTGCTATGATGCTGGGGATCGGCGAGAGCACGGTGAAGACCCATCTGAGCCGGATATTCGCCAAAACCGGAACCAGCCGGCAGGCCGATCTGGTGAAATTGATATCGGACATAGGCACACCGCTCGTGCCGCCGGTGCTGCGGCTTTCGATGGGAAAGGCGGACGGCTAGGCCGTTTAGCCATAAAGCCGGGACGGACTCCATCAATGCCAAGCTCGGCGCGTTTTGAGAGCGCCGTATTGTGCGCTCTGTACAATTCCCCTCAAGCGCAGTATGAGGGCGCGCATGTATTGGCTGGCGACGTGCCGGCTGCGGGGACTGCGCTTACCCTCATCGACCGAGGAGCGTACGAAATCCGAATTCCGAAAGATAAACATATGGCAGAGTTAGACGGCATCGCTCCGGCGATCGCTCAGGCATTGAGCAAGCGCGGTTATTCAGAGTTGACGCCGGTTCAGAAAGCGGTTCTCGGACCTGAACTCGAGGGCCGCGACGCGCTGGTTTCGGCGCAGACCGGATCGGGCAAGACCGTGGCTTTCGGCCTGGCGCTGGCTTCGACGCTGCTCGATGGCAAGGACCGGTTCGGCCAGGCCGGAGCGCCGCTGGCGCTCGCCGTTGCGCCGACCCGCGAACTGGCGCTGCAGGTCAAGCGCGAGCTGGAATGGCTCTATGAGCTGACAGGCGCAACCGTTGCTTCCTGCGTCGGCGGCATGGACATGCGTAGCGAACGGCGGGCGCTCGATCGCGGCGCCCATATCGTCGTCGGTACGCCGGGGCGCCTCTGCGACCATATTCGCCGCAGTGGTCTCGACATGTCTTCGCTGAAGGCCGTCGTTCTCGACGAGGCCGACGAGATGCTCGATCTCGGCTTCCGCGAAGACCTTGAATTCATCCTCGAAGCAGCGCCGTCCGAGCGGCGTACCCTGATGTTTTCCGCGACTGTGCCGCGCTCGATCGCCAATCTTGCGAAAAGCTACCAGCGCGATGCCGTGCGCATCACCACCCAGGCAGAGCAGAAGCAGCATCTCGATATCGAATACCGGGCACTCACCGTTGCGCCGTCCGATCGCGAAAATGCGATCATCAACGTCCTGCGCTTCTATGAAGCGAAGAATGCGCTGGTGTTCTGTTCGACGCGCGCTGCCGTCAACCATCTGACCGCGCGCTTCAACAATCGCGGCTTTTCCGTCGTCGCCATGTCCGGCGAACTCAGCCAGAACGAGCGGACGCACGCGCTGCAGGCGATGCGCGACGGACGCGCCCGCGTTTGCATCGCGACCGACGTCGCAGCGCGCGGCATCGATCTGCCGGGCCTCGAACTGGTCGTCCACGCCGATCTTCCGACCAATCCCGATACGCTGCTGCATCGCAGCGGTCGTACGGGCCGCGCCGGGCGCAAGGGTGTCAGCGCCCTGATCATTCCGAACAGCGCGCGGCGCAAGGCCGAGCGCCTGCTGCGTGATGCAAACATCAATGCCGATTGGGGACGCCCGCCATCGGCGGACGAGGTGAGCCGTCGCGATGACGAGCGGGTTCTCGCCGATCCGGCGTTGACCGAAGCGATCACGCCGGACGAAGCCGATTTCATTCGCGAATTGCTGGAAAAGCATGGGGCAGAACAGGTGGCTGCGGCTTTCCTGCGCCAGGCCCGTGCCGGGCGTTCGGCGCCTGAAGATTTGATGGATACTCCGTCCTACACGCCGTCGGGTGATCGCCCAGACCGTGGCGATCGCCCGGAACGCGGCGAACCGAGAGCGCCGCGTGGCGATTTCGGCGACAGTGTCTGGTTCTCACTTTCGGCCGGCCGCAAGCAGAATGTCGAGCCACGCTGGCTGATCCCGATGCTGTGCCGCATCGGTCGCATCACCAAGCAGGAGATCGGCGCCATCAAGATGCAGGCCGAGGAAACCTATGTCGAGATCGCCCGCGACTGGGTGGATCGTTTCGTGGAGGCGGTGGGGCCGAAGCGGGCGCTCGAAAAGGGCATCCAGGTCAAGCAGCTCGACGGCATGCCGGACCTTTCCGGCGGCCCGCGCGGCGGGTTTGCGGGCAAGAAGACCGGCAAGCCGGACTGGAAGAGCGAAGGCAAGCCAGACTGGAAGGGCGAGGGCAAGCCGAAGCGCAAGTTCGACGCAAAGCCGGATTTTGCCGGGGCCGATCACCGCCCGGCGGAAAAGACCGACAGCAAGCCCTGGACCAAGAAGTCCGGCAAACCCGGTTTCGACAAGCCAAAGTTTGATAAGCCGAAATTCGAGAAGCCGGGCGCTGAGGGTGCCAAGCGCAAGCCGTTCAAGAACAAGTCGAACTGAGGTTTTAAGTTTGGGCAGATCGGTGTCGGTTGACGGCTCCGATCTGCCGCAGGCGTTACCTATCCTTCCTGCCCAAAGTGGAGGCACTTACTGATTTGTTTGGATGGTGGTTTTACCCACAGAGTCCTTCTTGAATGCCTGTCCCATATACGAATGAACTGGATGATGCCCCCGGTTTCGTCGAGCATCTTAAGCCTGCATCACCAAATTGAAAGAAACTCAAAAGCAACTTTTGCAGCGCATATTCACGCCATTCAGCACCGATATCATTTCGGTGGGCGAGCAGCGGATATTCGGGCATGGTGTTACCTTCACTCGCAGAACGGCCTCAGTCTGAAAAATCAGGCGCACGCCATGCCGCGGCTAATAAAAGGCGGGCCTCGGCCCGGTTCGAGCACTTGCAGGAGTTGTTCGATAAATCTTTCAAGGCGGCGCGGGTCGGCATATGGGAATGCAGTCTGCCGGACCAGACGCTGACATGGACGGACACCGTCTACGAGCTTTTTGACCTTGCCCCGCAATGCCCTCTCAATCGCGACGATATCGTTGCGCTCTACACGCCAGAGTCTCGGAAAAAACTGTCCGAGGTTCGCAGTGCTGCAATCCGGGACGGAGAAGGTTTCACGCTCGACGCCGAGATCGTTACGGCAAAAGGCGCTTCCCGTTGGATCAGGATTACAGCGATCGTCGAACGGGTGGACGGTGATCCCGTGCGCATCTTCGGGATGAAACAGGATATTACCGCTGAAAAAGCGATGTTCGACCATATCAGCCGACTGATGGAAACCGACGCCCTGACCGGGCTTGCCAGTCGCGCCAAATTCGAGGTTGTTTACAATCAGGTCTGCGCCAACACATCCGGTCAAATTCACGCCCTGCTGCTGATCGACCTGGATGGCTTCAAGGCGGTCAACGACACGCTGGGCCATCAGGCCGGTGACGAATGCCTGAAAGACGCCGCAAGGCGTCTCGCTGCCGCCATTCCGGGCGCAACGCTCGTTGCCCGTCTCGGCGGCGACGAGTTCGCCGTCATTCATGCGTGCGATACCCTCGTGCACCTGCAGGAAACCGGCGATCGTATCGTTGAAGCGATGGAATGTTGGGTCGGCTGGTTCCCCAAGAAACTGAAGATCAGCGCGTCCGTCGGCGGCGCGGTGATTGTCGGCGACGTCGCGGCAAAAGACATTTTTGCGCGCGCCGACAGTGCCTTGTACGCGGTCAAGGCGCACGGCCGGAATGGGTTCAAGCTTTTCAATCCGGAAAATATGGCTGTAAGCGCGGCGTGAACGGCGATTCCGCCCGGCCACGAATTGTGAAGGTGAACAGTAGCAGGGATAGTCTGACCGATTTCATATTGCAATCGGTTTCGTGGGGTGCCTCTCATCGATCGAGTGAGGCGGCTTAACCACCCAACCGTTTAATCTGCCCGGTAAGCGCCATGGCCAGCCGCAGGCTGGTGCCGCAGGCGATGACCATTTGCGGCAGGATCATCCATTCCAAAGTCCAGGCGGCGCCTGAGCGTTCCTGTTCGTGAACCATCGACTGATGGATGCCGGAAAGCTGCACGGCGTTGAAGCGGGCGAGGGAGACGAGCGTTTCGGCGGCGACCGGATTCTGTTTGTGCGGCATGGCCGACGATGCGCCGCCGCCGGAAAGTTCGATTTCGTCGCCCGCCTGCGCCAGCAGAGCAATGTCCTGGCCGAATTTGCCAAGGCTACCTGATATCAGCGACAGGATGTGGGCGAGGTCGGCGATCGTCGTGCGCTGGCTTTGCCACTGCGGATGATCGGCGAGACCGAGATATTCGGCAAGTGATGCGCGCACCGCGCCGGCCTTGTCGCCCAGCTTTTCGAGCGTGCCTGCAGCGCCGCCGAATTGAACCGGAAAAGACACGACGTCCATGCGCTCCAGACGGTCCTGGTAACTGGCGAGCGGTGCACTCCATGCGGTGACGCGATCCGAAACCCGGATGGCGATGGCAGCCTGCATGCGCGTCTGCGCCATCAACGCGTTTGAACCCCATTGCCGGTCGATCTCCTCGAAAGCGGAGAGAAGGTCGCTCAAGCGGCCGTAGAGCAACCTGCAAACCGATGTCAGGCGCAGCATCAGGCTGGTGTCGATGACATCCTGGCTTGTCGCACCGAAATGCACCTTTTCGGCTGCGTCTCCACCGATCGCCTTGCGCAACTGACGGACAAGGTCGGGGACGACCACGCCGTCCGTTGCTGTCGCGCGTCGCAGGGCCAGAACATCGGGCAGGAAGTTGCCGCAGACTTCGGCGATGCGTGTCGCGGCCTCGTTCGGTACGATGCCATGCTTCGCTTCTGCCCTTGCCAATGCTTCCTCGAAGGCGAGCATGGCGCGGATATCCGCTTCCGCCGAGAAGAAAGCAGCAATTTCCTCATCGCCTAACAGGCCCGAGAGAAACGGATGATCGAAGACGGAGGCGGTCATGTCTTTCCCCCAGGCCCTAGAGCGTTGAGTCACGAAGACGCTCTATCTCTTTGTTTTTACGCATTTCCGCAAGGAAAACCGTTTTGCGCTTTTTCCCGGAAATGCCCTAGATGTCGAGGAAGACGGTTTCCTTCTCCCCCTGCAGATAAATGTCGAACGTATAGATAGAGCCTTTGCGCGGCGCGACCAGTGTTGCGACCCGGTGGCGGTGCTCGATACGGGCAAGCAAGGGGTCTTCGGCGTTTGCTTCTGGCTCGTCGGCGAAATACATACGGGTGTGCAGGCCGATATTGATGCCGCGGGCGACGATCCAGAAGGTGATGTGCGGCGCCATTTTCCGCCCGTCCTTGTAGGGTGCGCGTCCGGGTTTCACCGTTTCGAACGTGAAGATGCCCTCGTCGGCGCTGGTCGGGCAGCGGCCCCAGCCGGTGAAATTCGGATCGGCGGTGCCGCGCAATTCGGATGGGCTGTTGTAGAGGCCGGCGGCATCCGCCTGCCAGATTTCGACCAACGCGTCTTTCAGCGGCGCACCAGCGCCGTCGATCACCCGGCCGCGCACGGTGATGCGTTCGCCCAGCGTCTTGTCATTGACCATCGATGTGCCAATATCTTCCTTATAGACACCCGTGATGCCGGCGAAATTCGGGGTACAGCCAATATGGACGTAAGGGCCGGCGGTCTGCGATGGAGACTCTTTCAGGTAGCCGAGATTCTGGACCATCAGTTGCCCTCCAGCCGGTTTTCAAACAGCGTCGAGCGGCGGCCGCGCAGCACGATGTCGAACTTGTAGGCGCGGGCGTCCATCGGAATGGTGTTGGCCCAGTCGAGCGGCGCGATCAGCTGCTCGATGGCGCTTCTGTCCGGAATGGTGGTGACGATCGGACACTTCCAGATCATCGGGTCGCCCTCGAAATACATCTGCGTGATCAGGCGCTGCGCGAAGCCGTGGCCGAAGACGGAAAAATGGATATGGGCCGGGCGCCAATCATTGACGCCGTTCGGCCAGGGGTAGGGGCCGGGCTTCACGGTGCGGAACCGATAGGAGCCATCCTCACCGGTAATGGTGCGGCCGCAGCCGCCGAAATTCGGATCGAGCGGCGCCAGATAGGTTTCCTTCTTGTGACGGTAGCGTCCGCCGGCATTGGCCTGCCAGAATTCCAGCAATGCGCCCGGGACCGGTTTGCCGCGCTCGTCGAGCACCCTGCCGTGGACGATGATGCGTTCGCCGATGGCGCTTTCGCCGTTTTTGGCGAAATTGTGGATCAGGTCGTTGTCGAGGTCGCCGAGGATGGAGTGCCCGAAGACCGGGCCGGTGATCTCGGAAATTGTGCCGTCGAGCGACAGCAGCGCCTTTTGCGGCGAGCGCAACACCGAGGTCTTGTAGCCCGGCGTCAGGGCAGGGGCGTGCCAGGCGCGGTCGCGCTGGAAGAAGGCGCCGGTCTCGGGTTTCTGGTTGGAACGGTCGGACATGTTCGTTCTGCCTTATGCCGCCTGTTCGGCGTCCATCTGTTCAAAAACCTGCTTGGCGATCTTGATGGCGCGGTTGGCGGCGGGGACGCCGGCATAGATCGCAACATGCAGCAGCGCCTCGCCGATATCGTCGCGGCTGGCGCCGGTATTGGCGGTGGCACGCACGTGCATCGCCACTTCCTCGTCATGGCCAAGGGCTGCGAGCAGGGCGATCGTCACCATCGACCGCTCGCGTTTCGTCCATGTCTGCCGCGACCAGAGGTTGCCCCAGGCGGCTTCGGTGATCAATTCCTGGAACGGCTGGTCGAAATCCGTGGTGGCGGATTGTGCCCGGTCGACGTGGCGGTCGCCGAGCACGGCGCGACGGGTGATCAAGCCTTGTCGATAACGTTCGGATGGCGCAGCTGCGTCACTCATGGGCTTTTTCTCCAGACAGGACGATATCGATGAAGGCGCGCAGCACGGCGGTCAGCGCTTCGGGCTGTTCGACGCAGGGAATGTGGGCCGCATCCTTGATGACTTCATAGCGGGCGCCGGGAATGAGTTTTGCAGTCGACAGGACGAGATCGGGCGGCGTCGAGCCATCCTGGTCGCCGACGACACACAAGGTCGGAACGGCAGTGCGTTTTGCAGCCTCGGTGAAATCGGCGTCGCGGATTGCAGCACAGGTGCCGGCGTAACCGGTGACGGGCTGGCGGACCAGCATGTTGCGATAGCCGTGATAGGCATGGTTTTCCGGGCGGCGGAAGGCGGGCGTGAACCACTTTTCCAGAACCCCGTCGGCGATGCTGCCAATGCCGTTTTGCTCGACCGTGGCGATACGCGCGTCCCACGAATCCACAGTGCCGATCTTGTGGGCGGTGTCGCACAGGATGAGCGCTCGCACGAGGTCTGGCCGGGTGGCGTAGAGCCCCTGGGCGATCAGGCCGCCGACCGACAGGCCGCAGATGATCGCCTGCTTCACGGCTAAGAGATCGAGAAGGCCGGCGAGATCGGCGACATGCAGATCCATCGAATAGGGGATATCGCCGATATCGGAGAGGCCGTGGCCACGCTTGTCGTAGAGGACGATGGCGAAATCGCCGGCGAACCGCACGATCACATCCCGCCAGATGCGGAAATCGGTGCCAAGCGAATTGGCAAAGACCAGCACCGGCTTGTCATTGGCAGCACCAATGATCTGATAATGGAGCGCGATGTCGTTGATGCGGGCAAACTGCACTGGAATTCTCCTCCACAGCCAGATTGGAACTTTAATCTGGTTCGGTAAAATGACATTTTATTGCTTATCATTAACTCATGAGTTATGAATTCTCATGATCGACGCTCGTGTAAAATTCCGCCATTTACAGACCTTTGTCGAGGTTGCGCGCCAGAAGAGCGTCATGAAGGCGGCCGACCTCCTGCATGTCAGCCAGCCTGCCGTGACCAAGACGATCCGTGAACTGGAAGAGGTTCTCGGTGTCGCGGTGTTTGAGCGCGACGGCCGCGGCATCAAGATCACCCGCTATGGCGAAGCGTTCCTTCGCCATGCAGGCGCAGCGTTGACGGCCCTGCGGCAGGGGCTCGATTCGGTGTCACAGGAGCGTTCCGGCGACGGGCCGCCGGTCCGGGTCGGCGCGCTTCCGACCGTTTCGACGCGCATCATGCCGCGTGCCATGGTGCATTTCCTGAAGGAGGAAACCGGCAGCCGGATCAAGATCGTGACGGGCGAGAACGCTGTGCTGCTCGAACAGTTGCGGGTCGGCGACCTCGATCTGGTGGTGGGGCGGCTGGCCGCGCCAGAGCAGATGACCGGCTTTTCCTTCGAACATCTCTATTCGGAACAGGTCGTCTTCGTTGTGCGCACGGGACACCCGCTGCTTTCGGCAAAACAGTCGGTGTTCGACAATCTCGGCGTCTATCCCGTCCTGATGCCGACGCGCGCTTCGATCATCCGGCCCTTCGTCGAGCGCTATCTGATCGCCAACGGTATCGCCAGCCTGCCGAACCAGATCGAGACCGTATCCGATTCCTTCGGGCGTGCCTTTGTGCGGGCGAGCGATGCCATCTGGATCATTTCGACTGGGGTCGTTGCCGGCGATATCGAGGACGGTACGCTCGCGGTGTTGCCGATCGATACCAGCGAGACCAAGGGGCCGGTGGGGCTGACGATGCGGGCCAATGCCATCCCCTCGATGCCGCTTGCCATCCTGATGCAGACTATACGCGAGGCGGCAGCCGAGGTTTCCGCAGTCTCGGCCAACGGTGCGAAACGGCAATAGCCTGCATAGGCCGCTTTCTGTCGTCCGTTCGTGGTTTTCCTGTACGAAATTACCACCTGCTGATAATCTGCATTCAACTGCAAGTTTTGGATTTCATTGGCGTATTCGGGGTCAGAGGCAAAGCATGTCGGAAGTAACGGTTGCGCCTGCCGCAAAAGGCCAGCCCAGGGTCTGGACCCGGTCGTTGAGGTCGCTGCTGGGGCTTGCAATGGCTGCCTTGCTGATCGCCGTTTCGGGTACACTGGTCGGTTTCGGCTACGTGCGGGCCCGCGATGCGGCGCTCGTCAATGCCGAGGCGGACATGCGCGCCTTTTCCGATCGGTTGATCGATCGCCTGGGCATTCTTTCTGGACGCACGACAGCGCTGGTGGGGTTTACCGCGTCGATCGCCAATTCCTTCCTCGTGCCTCCGCCGGAGCGCATGAGCGACAAGATCAAGCTGCTGCGCGAGATCATCGCCCAGTCTTCCAATCTGGACGGCATTTATGCCGGCTATCCGGACGGTGCTTTCATCCAGGCTGTCGACCTCAGAGCGCCAGCGTGGCGTACCGCTCTTGATGCGCCGGAAATGGCGGCGATTGCGGTTCGCTCGATGCAAGCGGAGCCGACGGGCGAGCGCAGCAATCGGCTGATCTTCCTCGATAAGGACGGCAACCAGATACTGGAGCGCCGTCTCCTTTCCACCCGCTTCGATCCCAGGAAGCGCCCTTGGTATCAGGCAGCGGTCAATGGCACGATGCCAGCGGCGATCGGCCCTTATACGATGGTGACGACCGGTGCTCTCGGCATGAGCATTTCACAGGCCCATCGCGGCAATGGTGGTATCGTCATCGGCGCCGATATCGATCTCGGCACGATCACCGATTTCATGGCGCGCGAACGCCTGACCGCGCAAACCGTCGCCTTCGTGATGGATGCCGCGGGAAAGCCGATCATGCATTCCGACCGCGGGCTGATGGCCCGCATGACGGCGTTGAAGGAAAAGGGGGAACTGGATGTTTCAAAGCCTGTCGATCCGCTGCTTGCCGGCATCAAGGCCAACCTGTCAACGGGCAACGGGGTGAGTTTCGCCGATATCGGCGGGCGCACCTACATCATCATGGCGACGTCGGTGAAGTCGGTTCTGCTGCTTTCCGGACATCGCACGGTAGTGGCCGCACCCCTGGACGAACTGACGGCCGCTGCCAATCGCAACCTTTATCAGGGGCTTGCCATCGCCGGAGCCATCATCATCCTCGGACTGCTTGCCGCATTGTTCATGGCCCGGCTGATCACCCAGTCGCTTGGCCAGCTGACCGCCAGCGCAAACCGGTTGCAGGATCTCGATTTCACCGCGCCGGGCGAGGTCGCCTCGCATGTCACCGAGATATCGACGCTTGACAGGGCGATGAACCGCGCGCGCGATGCGATCTTTACATTCGCGCTCTATGTGCCGAAGGAACTGGTGCGAAAGGGTATCGAATCCGGTCAGTTCGCAGGACGCGGCGCGCGGCGGCAGGAGGTGACGGCATGGTTTACCGACATCTACGATTTCACGACGCTGAGCGAGCAGCGGACGCCGGAGGAAGTCGTCGCCTTGCTTTCGGATTATTTCGACATCTTCAACGAGACTGTCAGCGCCTATGGCGGCGAGATCATCCAGTTTCTCGGAGACTCCGTCTTTGCCATGTGGAATGCGCCAGTGGCGGATGAGCGGCACGCGGAAGATGCCTGCCGCTGCGCTCTGGCGGTCGAGAGGAAGCTTGCGGTGTTCAACGCCGATCTGAAAGCGCGGGGCCTGCCGGAGTTGCGCACCCGTTTCGGCATTCATACCGGCACGGCGGTCGTCGGCAGTGTCGGGGCCAAGGAGCGGCTGCAATATACGGCGATGGGCGATACGGTGAACGTTGCTTCACGGCTGGAAGGCATGAACAAGGTCTATGGTACGACGATCCTGGCGAGCAGCGCTGTGGTTGCGTTGTGCAGGGACGTGATTGCCTTTCGCCCACTCGGGGAAGCGCAGGTCAAGGGCAGGGCGACCGCGCTTGAGCTTTACGAGGTTCTGGGCGAGAAAACGAACTGTCCCGAAGCCGCGGGTTCGGTGGGACGAACCTGACGCTCAATCGTCCGAGTAGCGCTGTTCGCGCCAGGGATCGCCGAGCATGTGGTAGCCGTTCTTTTCCCAGAAGCCGGCCTGGTCACCGACTAGGAATTCGATGCGGCGCAGCCATTTGGCGCTTTTCCAGAAATAGAGATGCGGAATGACGAGGCGCATCGGGCCGCCGTGATCACGCGTCAATGGCTCGCCCTCCCATGCCGTTGCGAGGATACCCTCCTCTGAGGCGAAGTCCTGAAGTGGCAGGTTGGTGGTGTAACCGTCATAGCTGGTCAGCAAGACGAAGTTTGCTTCCGGCCTCGGCATGACCAGATCGAGCAGGTCATGGGTCGAAACGCCCTGCCAGCGATTGTCGTAACGCGACCATGTGGTCACGCAATGGATGTCGGACAATCTGTTGCTCTGCGGCAGGCGGTGAAATGCGTCCCAATCGAGCGTGACCGGGTTCTCGATAGCGCCAACGATCTGTAGCGCCCAATTCCCCGTCAGGACGCGCGGCTGCTGGCCGAGATCGAGCACGGGCCAGTTTTTCACCAGATGCTGGCCCGGCGGTAGCCGGTCGGTATCGGCGCGTGTGATCCTGCCGGTCAGGAATTTACCTTCCTCCGCCCAGCGGCGCTTGGACACGGTCAGTTTCGTTTCCGGTGTTTCGTCGGTCATGATCGGAACTCACTGCCTGTGGTGTATTCGCGGCGGGACGGGGCCGAGGAATTACAGTTTCAAAGCGCAGGCATGTCAAGCGCGGCGGGCGGGCCAAGAGGTTCGCCCACCCGCCAAGGGGCAGAGCTTGCCAAGATCAGAACGGATAGTGCTGGGCTGCGTCCTCGATTGTGATCCAGCGCAGATCGGTGAATTCGGCGATCGCCGCCTTGCCGCCGAAACGGCCGTAGCCGCTGCCCTTGACGCCGCCAAACGGCATCTGGGCTTCGTCGTTCAGCGTCGGGCCGTTGATGTGGCAGATGCCGGATTCAATGCGCGCGGCAACCGCCATGGCGCGCTGGACATCGCGGCTGAAGACTGCAGACGACAGTCCGTAGTCGGTGTCGTTGGCGACATGGATTGCCTCCTCTTCGTCGGCGACGCGGATGATCGGCTTGACGGGGCCGAAGGATTCTTCCGAATAGACCCGCATGTCTGGCGCGACGTGATCGAGCAGCGTTGCCTCGACCACGGTACCGGTGCGTTTGCCACCGGCCACCAGCTTTGCGCCCTTGGCGGTGGCGTCGGCGATCAGGTCTTCCATCTTCCGGGCTGCCTCCAGGCTGATCAGCGAACCGAGCACAACGCGGCCACGCGGATCGCCGGCCGGAAGCTGGGCGGCGCGGGCGGCGAGCTTGGCGACGAACGTGTCGGCGACCGCCTGATGCACGATGATCCGCTCGGTCGACATGCAGATCTGGCCTTGGTGCATGAAGGCGCCGAAGATCGCCGCGTTGACCGCGCCGTCGATGTCGGCGTCATCGAGAATGACCAGCGGCGCCTTGCCGCCGAGTTCCAGCAGGGCCGGTTTCAGGTGTTCGCCGCACAGTTTTGCGATGATCTTGCCGACCTTGGTGGAGCCGGTGAAGTTGACGCGGCGGATGGCCGGATCGGCAATCAGGCTTGCTACGATTTCAGCCGCATCTTCCGGCGCATTGGTGATGACGTTGATGACGCCGGCGGGAAGACCGGCTTCCGTAAGCGCCGTGGCGATGAGCCGATGTGTGCCGGGGCATTGTTCGGAAGCTTTGAGGATGACGGTGTTGCCGCAGGCGAGCGGCATGGCGACGGCGCGGGTTGCAAGGATGACGGGGGCATTCCAGGGGGCGATGGCCAGGCAGACGCCGGCCGCCTGCCGTACGCCCATGGCAAGCGTACCGGGCTTGTCGGAGGGGATGATCTCGCCCGAAATCTGCGTCGTCATCGACGCCGCTTCGCGCAGGATATTGGCAGCGAGCATGACGTTGAAGCCGGCCCACGGTGCCGTGGCACCCGTCTCCTCAATCATCAGCTGCGTGAACTCGCCCACCTTGGAATCCATGATGTCGGCTGCTTTCATCAGGATCGCACGGCGCTGGCCGGGACCGGTTTTCGACCAGGCGGGAAAGGCGTTCGACGCGGCTTCGATCGCGGCGGCCACATCGTCTGGACCGGCGGCTGCGGCGCGGCTGGCAAGCTTTTCCGTGAAAGGGTCGATCCGGTCGTAGGTCCGCCCGCTGAATGCTGCGCGATCCGCACCGTTGATGAGGAGGGAAATGTTCATGTTTGTCTCCTGAGGGAAGGACATTAGAAACCGAGAACTTCGGCGTTGATGGAGGCTTCGAGGCCGCCGTCGGTCGGAAGGTTTGCGCCGTTGATCCAGCGGGCGCCGTCCGAGCAAAGGAAAAGCACGGCGGGTGCAATGTCGGCGGAGGTACCGGCGCGGCCGACGCGGGTGATGTCGCTGTCGACACGGGCATCGCCGAGCACAGCGCGGAACTGTTTGAGGATCGGCGTTTCGACCGGGCCGGGACTGACGGCGTTGAGGCGGATGCCACGATCCTTGAACTGCGGCTGATGGGCGGCGCGCATGGTCCAGAGCAGCAGCAGTTCCTTGGACAGCGGATAGCCTTCCTCGTCCTTCAGGCCATGCTCGGCAACGACGCTTGCCACGTCCGGAAAGCCTTCGATGCCGATGAGTGCCTTTGCCCGTTTGAGATTGGCTCGCCAGCCGTAGCCGGCGATGGAGGCGACATTGACGATGGCGCCGTCTTCGCGGATCAGCGGCGCGACGGCTTCCGACAGGGCGCGCAGGCCGTAGAAATTCACCGCCAGCGTCGAGACAACGCCGGTATTGCCGGACAGACCTGCGACATTGGCGAGTGCGTCGATGCGCCTCGGCAGTTGCGCGACGATTTCTGCTATACCGGCGGGGGTCGAAATGTCGCCCTTGATGAATGAGGCCACACCCTGCACCGGTTCGCGGATATCGATGCCGATGACGTCGGCACCCATCTGCCCGGCCAGTTCCGCCGTGCGGGCGCCGATGCCGGAGGCAACGCCGGTCACTAGGATGGTTTTCCCAAAAAGCATGTCTTCACCTTTCGCAAGAGAGTCCGGTTTTCCGGATAGTTTATTGGTTCCATTGTATTTTCGTGGGGCCGGGTAATTTCAGCCGGTAGCCGACCGGCAGCAGCCGCAGGTCGAAGCGGCGTTCGATCTCGCCCCACAGCCCATGCGGCAGAAACAGCGAAAACACGACCGCCGTTGCGCCGAGGCCGATCAGGTACCAGACGCCCATTGATCCGAAGAAAGTCTCGATGACGAAGAACAGCACCGCGCCGAGGATCGCGCCCTCGAACTTGCCGAGGCCTCCGACCAACACCATGAAGATCATGTAGGCGGTCCATTGGACGCTGAAATAGGTTTTCGGCTGGAAGGTTGTCACCGTCGCCAGCCACAGCGCGCCGGCGACCGCGATGCCGAAGGCGGCAAGCACGAAGAGTAGCCGCTTGGTGGCGATGACGCGCACACCGAGCGATGTGGCTGCGTCCTCATTGTCGCGGATCGCCTGGATGGCGGCGCCGGCGCGGCTGCGCAGAAGGGCGAAGAGAATGCCGAGCAGGGCGGCCATCGAGGCAAGCGCCAGCCAGTAGATGACAACCCGGCGGGTGCTGCTGTCATAGACATTGAGCGAGATCAGCGAGGTACCGGTCTCACCCTGGATCAACCGGTCGAGATTGACCAGCATATGAGTGAGAGCCGAGATCACCCACATGCCGATGGCAAATTCGCCACCCTTCAACCGCAGCATGAAGAAGGACAGAGGCAGGGAGATCGCACCGGTGATGAGGGCTGCCGCAAACAGCGACAGGAAGGGATTGAGCCCGGCATCGGCGAGCCGGATGGTGAAATAGGCGCCGAGGCCGAAGAACACCTGCTGGCCGACGGAGACGAGGCCGCCGAAACCAGCGAGCGCATTCCACATGGCGGCGAGGATCACGTAGATGAAGAGGGCGGTCATCCGGTCGATGGCGCCGGCGCCAAGTGCGAGCGGTGCGATGGCGAAGAGCACGACGGCGACTGCGACGCTGCCAAGCGCCAGCCGCGAGGAGCGGGTCCAGCGTTCGATGGTGATGCCGTTGGTTACTGAGGTCATGGGGTGCTCCGGATCGCGGCGCGGATTTTGGTGAAGCCGGTCTTGTAGAGGCCGATCTTGCTGACGAAGGGCGCGCCGGTAAGAAAGAGCCGGGCAAACAGCACAGCCAGGAAAACGGCATGGCCGCCGATGAGGAAGCCTTGCGGATGCACCTGCGCGCCGAGTGACTGGGCTAGGCCAAGGACAACGCCGCCGACCAGCGTGCCCCAGAGCGAACCGGCGCCACCGATCACTGCCGCCTCGAAGGCGAACAGCAGCTGCGGTCCACCGGAATAGGGATCGAAGGTGGCGCGCATGCCAAGGAAGGCACCGGCAATGCCGACGGTGACCATGGCGATGGCGGCTGCCAACGCATTGGCCTTGCGCGCATCGATGCCGACGAGACCGGCGGTGTCCGGGTCTTCCGCTGTGGCGCGGATGGCGCGGCCGAGTGCGAAGCGGGTGAGGAAGATCTGCAATCCGCCGAGAAGGGCGATCGCGGTCGCCATCGTCATAACCGCTAGCTTCCCGACATAAATACTGCCCGGTAGCTCCCAGCTGTCATAGGAGAGGCTGCCGATATAGGGGGCGAGCGAGCGGGTGTCGGCGCCGAACTGTTCGAACATCAGGTTATCGATGACGATCGCGAGGCCGAAGGTGGTCAGGATCGGCAAGAGCGCACCGCCGCGAGAGCTGCGTTCCAGCAGATAGCGCTGCAAGACCCAGCCGGTTGCGGCCATCACGGGAAGGACGATCAGCAACCCGGCGAAGGGTGAAATGCCGAATGTCGAGGCAAGCAGCCAGAGACCGTAGGCGGCGGCGACAGCCAGACTGCCATGGGCGAGATTGATGATCCGCATGACGGAGAACATGAAGGACAGGCCGCAGGCGATGACGGCATAATAGCCGCCGAGCAGGATGCCCTGGATAAGCGTGTCGATCACGATGCCACCCTCCCGGTGCTGTCGCGATGCAAGCCGAAATAGGCCTTGGTCACCTGATCGCGGGTGACGTTTTTCGCGGGACTGTCGAGCACGACCCGGCCCTCGAGCATGCAGATGACACGGCTGGCGACAGCCATGGCACGGCCGAGATCCTGCTCGACCAGGATGATCGTGGTGCCGGAGGTAAGCAGGGTCTCTAGCTGTGCGTAGACCCGGTCGACCACCAGTGGCGACAGACCGAGAGAAACCTCGTCGAGCAGCAGAACGTCGGGATTGCTCATCAGCGCCCGGCCGATCGCCGTTGCCTGCTGTTCGCCACCGGACAGATGGCCGGTCTTGGCATGACGGCGGGGGACAAGGTTGGGGAAGGCGGAAAAGATACGGTCGATGGTCCATTCACCCTGCCTGCCGGCGCTTTTCCCCAGCAAGAGGTTTTCCTCGACGGTCATCTGTGAGAACAGGCGCCTGCCTTCCGGGACCAGCGCGATACCCTTGGCGATACGCTGGTGCGAGGGCACGGCCGTCATATCGTGGCCGTTCAGCATGATGCGGCCGGAGGCGGGAAGATGGGCGCCGGCGAGGGAGCGCAGCAGCGTCGTCTTGCCGGCACCGTTGGCACCGACCAGGGCGAGCACATCGCCCTTGGCAAGGTCAAAGCTGACGCCGCGCACCGCCTGCAGCAGGCCATGGCGGACGTCGAGATTTTGAACGGAGAGAACGGTCATGCGGGCGTGCCCCCGAGATAGGCCTTGACGACGCCGGCATCGGCCATGACGGCGCGCGGCTCGCCATCGGCAATGATGCGGCCGGCGTCCATGCAGATCAGCCGTTCGGCGACCTGCAACAGGATATGAACGATATGCTCGATCCAGACGATGCCGATGCCGCGGCGGCGCAGTTCGAGGATAGTGGCGACCAGTTCGCTCGCTTCGGCATCGGTGAGGCCACCGCCGATTTCATCAAGCAGCATCAGCTTCGGTTTCGTCGCCAATGCGCGGGCGAGCTCAAGGCGCTTGCGGTCGAGCAGCCCCAGCGTATCGGCCTGCCGGTTGGCGACGGCGAGCATGCCGCAGAGCGTCAGGCTGTCGATGGCGCGTTCATAGGCCTCGTCACGGCTGATGGCATCGCCGTGAGATGCGGCGACGAAGACGTTTTCGAAGGTCGTCATGCCGCTGAAGGGTTTGGGGATCTGATGCGTGCGCACGAGACCGGAGCGGCAGCGCTCGGCTGCAGACAGCGCGGTGACGTTGCGGCCGTCGAAGATGATGGTGCCGGCGTTTGGCGGGAAGGCGCCTGCCAGGGCGCTCAGCAATGTCGTCTTGCCGGCGCCGTTCGGACCAACGATGCCGATCGCGTCGCTCTGGCCCATGGAGAAATCGACATTGTCGAGAACCACAAGCGCCCCGAAGCGCTTGTGTATCCCCTTGGCCGAGAGAAAGGCTTCTCCCGGCTTTCTCTGTTCGGTGATGCTGAGCACGTGCGTCTTACCCGTTGTAAGGCGTGAGCTTGCCGGCGACCGGAACGTTGGGGTCGGTGGCGTTTTCGGTGACGACGTAGTCGAGCGGGAATTTTGAACCTTCCGGCGCCTTCACCCATTGCGTGCCGATGATCGGGCCGGGCGAGACGTTGGCAACCGGACCTGCGGTGAAATCGACCTTGCCGGCGATGGTGGTTGCTTTCAGCGTCGAGATCGCCTTGGCGACCGCTTCCTTGCTCTTGGCGTCGGTTGCCGCTTTCAAGGCCTCGAAGCCGGCATCGAGCAGCGACAGGCTGGCGCCGAGCTGCTGGGTCCATTGCTTGCCGCTTGTCTCCTCATAGCCATCGGCCAGTTCCGTGCCGGAGACGCCGGTCAGCGACGACTTGTAGGGGAAGGCCTTGTGCCAGTAGGCGGCGCTACCGATGTTGACGCCGAGATCGCCGAGCGCCTCGATGTCGGACGGGAAGAGGCCGGTCTTGGCAATCTGGCAGATCTTGACCTGACGTGTCAGCCCTTGCTGTGCCGCCTGGCGCCAGAACGCGGCGAAATCCGGCGGGATCGGGAAGGAATTGAAGATCTCGACGCCTTCCTGCTTGAAAAGGGCGATCTGGGCGGAGAAGTCGGTGGTTCCAGTTTCATAAGCGCCGGGATCAACGATGGTGAAACCTTCCTTGGCGAGCAGCGGCGCGAGATTGGCACGGATGGCGTTGCCGTCGGCGTCGTTGGGATACATGACGCCGACCTTTTTGTTGGTCTCGATCAGGTTCCACTGCGACACGTAGGTCTTGAAGAATTCGCCGACGCCGAAGCCGAAATGATAGGTCCATTTGAACGGCGAGGGGGCGCCAGGCTTGGCGCCGCGGCCGAAATACCAGGCCTCCCAAGGCATAACGGTGGAGAGGCATGGCACGCCGGCGGCTTCGCAGGCGTCTGCCACCGGGTTGATGGTTTCCGGCGTCGAGACGGCGAGCATCAGGTCGATGCCCTGATTGTTGATCAGGTCCTTGGCGAGTTGTCCGGCGCGAGATGGATCGGACTGAGTGTCCTGGTCGAGAATTTCGACCTGAAATGTCTTGCCGCCAGCCTGGAAACCGGACGCCAACGCTTTGCGCGCCAGATCGAGCACGTAACCGTCGGTCTGGCCGAAACCGGCGAGCGGGCCGGTGCGCGGGCTGATGAAGCCGACCTTCAGCGTGTCGCCGCCCTGGGCGAAGGCCGCGCGGCCGGACAGGGCCAAAGCCGCGCCACCTGCGACTGTCGATGCGATGAAGGAGCGGCGGGTCAAAGCCGAGGGGGCGAATTTTCCGTTGCGGAAAGTGCCGTTCATGAAGTTTTTCCTCCCTGTGTGCGCAGGCCTCCCAGCCCGGCGTTGGTGTTCATTCCCGCCGATCCGGCACCGTCCTCCGGGTGTTCAGATCGGGTAATCGCGTTTGCCGGATGCCAAGGTGATCCAGCGCAGTTCGGTGAATTCGTCGATCGCGGCCTTGCCGCCGAAACGGCCGTAGCCGCTCGACTTGACGCCACCGAAGGGCATTTGCGGCTCGTCGGAGACTGTCGCCTCGTTGATGTGGCAGATGCCGGATTCCAGCCGTTTGGCGACGGCAAGCGCGGCATTGATGTCGCGGCTGAAAACCGCGGACGACAGGCCATATTCATTGTCGTTGGCGACGGTCACGGCTTCATCAGCGCTGCCGACGCGGATGATGGCGGCGACCGGCCCGAAACTTTCCTCGCGATAGATGCGCATGGCGGGCGTGACGTGATCGACCACGGTCGCATCCATCAGCGTGCCTTGGGCATGGCCACCGCAGAGGACGACCGCGCCTTTCTGCTCGGCGTCGTCGATCAGCGATCTTACACGCCGAACCGCCTCGGCATTGATCAGCGTGCCGAGTGGTGTGTTGCCGTCCTTCGGGCTGCCGGCAATCAACGTTGCTGCCTTTGCCTGGAATTTGCCGACGAATTCCTCGGCGATCTCGTCCATGAGGATGATGCGCTCCGTCGACATGCAGATCTGGCCCTGGTTCATGAAGGCGCCGAAAGCGGCAGCGCGCACGGCCTCATTGACATCGGCATCGGCAAGCACGATGAACGGCGCCTTGCCGCCGAGTTCGAGAAGGCAGCGCTTGAGGTGCTTGGCCGAGGATTCGGCGATGATCCGTCCGACGCGGGTGGAGCCGGTGAAGTTGATGCGGCGCACGGCAGGATGGGCGATCAGCGCCTCGACGACGGCGGCCGCATCCTTCAGCGCATTGGTAACGACATTGACAACGCCGCGTGGAAAACCGGCCTCGCGCATGACGTCGCCGATCAGGCAATGGGTTTTCGGGCAGAGTTCGGAAGCTTTCAGGATGACGGTATTGCCGCAGGCGAGCGGCATGGCGATGGCGCGAGTGCCGAGGATGATCGGTGCATTCCAGGGGGCGATGCCGACACAGACGCCAGCCGGCTGACGGACGGCCATGGCGAGACTGCCGGGGATGCCGGAGGGGATGATTTCGCCGGTGACCTGCGTGGTCATCGCGGCGGCTTCGCGAAGAATATCGGCGCCGAGGCCGCAGTTGATCGTGGCCCATTGTGCGGTAGCGCCGGTTTCGCTGGTCATGGCAGCGATGAAATCTGCGGTTCGGGCGGTGAGGATATCGGCGGCCGCATTCAACAATCGGCGGCGTTCGCCAGGGCCGGTTTCCGACCATGCCGGAAAGGCGGCCGCGGCTGCATTGGCGGCTTTTGCCATGTCGGCGACGGAGCCCGCCGGAGCGATGGTTGCGACATCTCCAGTCAGCGGATCGGCGCGCTCGAAGGTGGACGCATCGGATGCGTCTATCGCCTCGTTGTTGATCATCAGCTTTGCCAGGAACACTGTCTTCATCCATCTTCCGGCAGGCCGAGCCTGCGTTTTTTTCGATGGGAGACAGGCGCACGCAAGGGCCGGGCCGAAAGGGCCGCGTGTCCTGCTTGGTCTGTTGAGAAGCCTCCTCCCAAAGGCTGATAACCGAAGACTACGCCGATCTCTCATGGATGGAATGCGACTTATTGGGTTAATATTGTAATTATCCGGCGATCAGGGCATTGTTCGCCGCTGGTCGGGAGGAAATGATGGCGACGGACGGAGGCATCCATCATCATGCGCGCGGCGAATGGCGGGAACCGTCGCTGTCGCATCGGCGCATCCGTTTCCAGAAAGGGCTTTATACCGATTTCCATCATTTCTTCCTTCTGACGGAAGGAGAAGGCGAGCTGCATTTCGATGATGGCGAACATCATGCGGTGCATGGTCCGGCTCTGGCCTTCCTGCCGCCGCAGGCCAGGTGCGAGGTGTCCATCGCCGCCGGCGCGCAAGCTTATCTCATCGGCGCATCGCCGCAGGTCATGGTCGACGCGATCGGCGACAAGGTGGAATCCTATTCGCTGCGCATCTTCATCGAGCAACTCAAGCTTATTGAAGAGCCGGATGCGCTGTCTGTGGGTGAGATCAGCCCGCTGATTTCAGGTTTCGTTCGCGAACTCGGCGATCCATTGCGCGCCTCGTGGATGGTGGTCTCTGCCTATATGCGGCTGATCCTGATGGCGGTCTGGCGGATTTCCGGCGGCGAAAAGACCGAGCAGCGTGGAAGGGGCGAAAGTGGCACGATTCTGCAGCGCTACCGTCAGTTGGTCGAAGTCTGGTTCCGGCAGCACCGGCCGATCAGCGACTATGCCGAGGAACTCGGCGTCACCGCCGACCGTCTGCATTCGATCTGCCAGCGAGCTCTGGGGCGCGCGCCGATCCAGTTGCTGCATGAGCGGGTGGTGCAGGAGGCGAAGTTGCGGCTGGAGCGCTCGGCTCGCAATATCCAGGAAATTTCCGACAGCCTCGGCTTTCGCGACCCAACCTATTTCAGCCATTTCTTCAAGCGTAAGACGGGGCTGTCACCGGCAGGCTATCGCGCGATCGCACGTGCTTCTGCCGGATCGGAAAACAGCGTGTTGTCTTCCGGTTACGCCGACTGGCCGTGATATTTGGAGTTGTGGCTTGAAACGGGCGGGGCCGCACACCTCTCGATGCGCGGCCCCGTTTTCTCTTGCTCCGCTCCGATCAGGCCGGAAGCTGGAAGTAGTAGTTTGCGGCGAGAACGACGGCCAGACCGCCTGCCAGTGCCACATAAGGCAGGATGCCGGCCTTCTTGATGCCGAGGTCCTGACCGACGAGGCCAAGGTCTTCCATCGCGCCCGCCGGGAACTTGCCGCCGTCACGCACATAGTGGCGATAGGCAAACACCGGCAGGATGAGGGCGGCGAAGATGAAGCCGACCCAGAGTGCGTTGGAGTAACCCCAGACCTTGGCGCCAGCGCCGAGGAAGAGCGCATTGACGAAGGCGAGAACGGTGTTGAGGCCGATCAGCCAGGTCGGTGCCTTCCAGGGGCGCTGGATGTGGCTCGAGTCCATACGGTGGATCCAGCCGGCATTGAGATTGAGGAAGTTGAAGATGATGTATCCGACGTTGGAGACGGCGAGCACGAAGAAGTAGCCGGCGACATCAGACGCGATCGCAAGCAGGATGAGGTTGAAGGCGAAGTCCGTCCACATGGCGCGGGTCGGTGCGCCATGTTCGTTGACGTGGTCAAGATATTTCGGCAGCCAGCCGTCCTTCGCGCCCTGATAGAGTGTGCGCGATGAGCCGGCCATCGCCGTCATGATCGCCAGGAACAGCGCCATGATCATCAGAACGACGAGGATCTGCGTGATGATCTTGCCGCCATGAACCAGGTCACCGAGGGCTTCCGCCACGCCCGTTCCATCGACAATGCCGGGTGCGAGCATGCCAGCATGGCCGAGGACACCCTGAAAGGTGAAGGGGATGAGGAAGAAGAACAGGCAGCAGAGAAGGCCGGAATAGAAGATCGCCTTGAAGGTATCGGTCTTCGGGTTCTTCAGTTCGCGGGTGTAGCAGACGGCGGTCTCAAAGCCGTAGGTCGACCAGGCGGCGATATAGAGGCCGCCGAGGAACAGCGTCCAGCCGCCGTTGCTCCAGATGCCGTCGACGCCGGAGTAACCAGCCGTTGGCGGCACGAGGTTGGTGATATTGGCACTGTCGATCTGGCCGGAGAAGATCGGATAGAGGCCGATGATCAGGAGCGGCAGGAGAACGATGATGGCGAGCCATTTCTGGACGCTGGCTGTTCCCTGAATGCCGCGATGCTGGATCGCGAAGATCACCAGCATCAGGAGGGCGCCGATGAAGAAGGTAGCGTTGAGGTTGGCGTTTGCCAGGAACGGAATGTCGAAGCTGGTGAGCGACCAGCTGCGGATCGCGGGCGTGAGTGCGGCGATGGCATCGGTCGACAGTAGGGCCGAGATGGCATCCTGCGGCGTCTTGCCGGTGTTCGCTGCAAGCCATTCGGCGACACGCGGGCTATCGGCCGTCAGCGTTGCCATATTGGCGTTGATCCATTCCATAACCGCCGGCGAGTCGGCGCCGGGGATAGGGAACAGGGCATTGAGGATATAGCCTGCCGCGATGGCGCAGCCGAGCGACAGCACCGGTGACCAGGCGAACCAGTTGCACCACACCGAAAGTGGCGCGATGAATTTCGAATAACGCAGCCAGGCAGTGGCGCCGTAGATCGATGCGCCGCCGGATTTGTTGCCGAACATGCCGGCGATCTCGGCATAGGTGAAGGATTGCAGGAAGCCCATCACCATGGAAATGATCCAGACCACGAAGGCGAGCTTGCCCGTCGTGCCTGCGATGCCGCCGATGGAGAAGAGCACCAGCGGCGGTACGCCGGCTGCAACCCAGAACGCTCCCTTCCAATCCAGCGCGCGGATTAGCCCGCTGCCGGGCGCCGCGGCCGACCCCTCGGTCTCAACGATAGATGCCATGAACAGTCTCCTCGACCAGTTTTGTCTAAGCGCGCGCGTTGCGCGTCCCCTTGAATTGGTGGTTTTCGCTGCGGTGTATTGCTTCGGCTGAGCCCGCATTTTGCAGTGTCATCACCCGTTCCCGTCCTGAATTTCACGATCGCAGCTTATCCTCATAGTGAATTTTTTTTCTTCTGGGTCAAGTCTCTCTTTACTTTCCGAGGTCTCCCGTAGGATAGTTTGGCCATATTGCCGGTGCATAAAGTGGCGCATGAAGACCGCCGAAACGACTGTGCACCCGGTAGGGAGCTGAGATGACCGATTCCGGACGATTTGCAGGCACGCTCGTGCCGCCGCGACCCAGTATGATTCTAAGGCCGGGTATTCCGGCGCTGCCCGCCGGCGTCGAGCGATACCGCGTCAAGGGGCAAGGCACGACGGTCGTCAAGGTGGCTGCCGGCGACCGAATTACCGTCAAAGATGTCGAAGGCGGGCAGCTCTGCGAGGTCAGCTTTGTCGATGGAAAGGGCCGGTTCAACGCTGCCGGTCTCGGTGTTGGCTTTTCGCGGCCGGCAGTTGGCCTTCAGGATATCCTTGCCGGAGATGGCGACAGCGCCAAGCGGACGTTGAGCGCATTGAAACGGCGCAATATCGATCCTGCCGGAGCGCAGGCGCTCGTGCTTTTCGGCGAAAGCTCCTCGCCGGGCGCCTCGGGAGAATTGACGATCATGCTCGACGGACTGCTGATTGTCTCAGCACCAGCGCCGGCGATGGATGCGGAACTGCAGAATACGGCGACAGCGCTTGAACTGCGCGTCGCACGCGCCAATGTCGAACGAAGCTATGAGGAACTGCTGCCCGAGCCGATGGCCGATCCGGTGCAGGATCTGCGCATCCGTGCCGCAACCGCCTCGGCCTATTTTGTCCGCGCCGGCGAGTTCATCCAGATCATCGACGTCTCGGGCCGGCAATGTACCGACTTCCAGGCTTTTTCCGCCCGCAAGGTCGACAAGGGGCTGGATCTGGCGCTGGACGCGACGGTGACGCGCACGCTGCTGGGGCGTAGCTATCCGACGCCCGGCCTGCCGTCGAAGGCGTTCGACCGGGATTTCGAACCACTGGTGGAGATCGTGCAGGATACGGTCGGGCGGCATGATGCCTTCGCCACGGCCTGCAATTCGCGCTATTACGACGACATGGGCTATCCCGGCCATGTCAATTGCACCGACAATTTCAACCACGCGCTGGCGCCCTATGGCATTGCGCCGCGCAAGGGCTGGGAAGCGCTCAACTATTTCTACAACACCAATGTCGACCACCAGAACCAGCTCTATCTCGACGAGCCCTGGTCGCGGCCGGGCGACTACGTACTGATGCGGGCAATGACCGATCTTGTCTGTGTTTCCTCTTCGTGTCCCGACGATATCGATGCCGCCAACGCGTGGAACCCGACCGACATCCATGTCCGCACCTATTCGTCTAACGAGAAATTCTCGCGTGCCGTCGCCATCCGAATGACCCCCGATGCAGAGCCCGAAATGACCCAGGAAACCGCCTTCCACCCGCGCTTTTCGGCGCTGACGCGCAACCACGCTGAATATCGCGGCTATTGGCTGCCGAACCGGTTCAACAACGAGGGGCCGATCGAGGAATACTGGGCCTGCCGCGAGAAGGCCGTGGTGATGGACCTGTCGCCGCTCCGGAAATTCGAGGTGACGGGGCCGGATGCCGAGGCGCTGCTGCAATATTGCGTCACCCGCGACATCCGCAAGCTGTCGCCGGGGCAGGTGGTCTATACGGCCATGTGCTACGAGAATGGCGGCATGATCGACGACGGTACGGTCTTCCGACTTGCCCAGAACAATTTCCGCTGGATCGGCGGCGACGATGTCAGCGGTATCTGGCTGCGCGAGCAGGCGGAGAAGAAAGGCTACAAGGCGTGGGTGCGGTCCTCCACCGACCAGATGCACAATCTGGCTGTCCAGGGGCCGAAGAGCCGGGAGATCATCAAGGAGATCGTCTGGACGGCACCGTCGCAGCCCGCGATCGGCGAGCTTGAATGGTTCCGTTTCGCGGTCGGCCGCATTGGTCATTTCGAAGGTGCGCCGGTCGTCGTCTCGCGAACCGGCTATACCGGCGAACTCGGCTATGAAATCTTCTGTCATCCGAAGGATGCGCTCGCCGTGTTCGATGCGGTGTCGGAGGCAGGGCAGAAGTATGGATTGAAGCCGATGGGGCTGGAAGCGCTCGACATGGTGCGCATCGAGGCTGGCCTTGTCTTTGCGCATTATGATTTCTCCGACCAGACCGATCCCTTCGAAGCCGGCATTGGCTTCACCGTGCCGCTGAAATCGAAAACCGAGGATTTCATCGGCCGCGAGGCGCTGATCAAGCGCAAGGAAAACCCGCGCTACAAGCTGGTCGGGCTCGATATCGACGCCAATGAGGCGGTCGGCCATGGCGATACGGTTCATATCGGCCGGGCGCAGGTCGGTGTCGTCACCAGTTCGACCCGCTCGCCGCTCCTCAAGAAGACAATCGCGCTGGCGCGGATGGATGTGCTGCATGCGGCTGTCGGCACAGAGGTCGAGATCGGCAAGCTTGATGGCCAGCAGAAGCGACTGCCGGCACGGATCGTGCCGTTTGCGCATTATGATCCGGAGAAACTGAAGCCGCGGTCGTGATGAGCGTCGCTGATGTCAGCAGATAGTCAGTTCGATTTGCGCTGGGCAGTCGCAATCTGTCGCGCGACAGCTTCGGAGTCATTAGCAAGCGTTCGCATCTCCGAAGCCAGCACTGCGAAACCGGCACCGGCCGTTCCGGCCCGGGCGGCCTCGATGCCGGCGTTGACGGCGAGTAGTTTCAGGTAGCGCAGGGAGTGCAGGATTTCGGCGGTGCGCGAGGCGGTCGCGCGCATGTCGGCGGTCTGGTCATCGATGCGCTGGTAGAGGGATTCGATGTTGACGATGCTGCCTTCGAGATAGAGCAACTCGCCTTTTTCATCCCACACACCACCGCCGGTTTCCGTGACCCAGAGATAGTGGCCCTTGTTGTGGCGGATGCGGTATTCGAGCGTCCAGTCGGTGCGGCTTTCCAGCGCCTTGCCGACGACCTCGTCCATCGCAGGAACATCCTCCTCGCACATAATGGAGGTGAAGGTGCGCACACGGTTGCCGACGATCTCGTCGGTGGGATAGCCAAAGATCCGCTGGATGCCGTCGGTCATGTCAAGCATCGTATAATGCTCGTCCGCCCGGCATCGATAAAGAAAACCATTCATGCGACCCAGAACACTGCTCAGAAAGTCCATGTCGAACCCGGGGATGGTTGGAGGGCGAATTGGAAGAGTATTGATGTTTATGGCTAATATTTCGTTATCTCAACGTTTCGATTAGAAGGCCGCGAGCGCGGCCCTCTAATGTATCGTCGTTGATATCCTGTTCAGTTCTTCAGGTAGACTTCCAGCGTGTCATCCATCGCTTCCAGCCAGGGCGTATGATGCTTTGGCGCCATCGTTCCGGTCATCAGTGACTTGTAGGCATTGTCGCGGAAGCCCATGATGTTTTCGGCCTTGTGGTGCTCCCATTCCATAAAGGTCTTGTTGGTGCCCTCGACGTCGAACTTCGGATAGTCGGTGTGCTCCAGAAGTTCGATAACGTAGTCGCCCTGGAACCAGATCATCTGCTCGGCATCTTCAAGCGTTTCCTCGCGGGCGCGCCACTCGTCGAAATGCGCCTTCATCTTCTCCTTCGAGGGTAGCTTGATGCGGTCCATGATGACATCGCGGGCGAACCAGGCCTGGGCATCGAACATGTTGAAGGTGTAGAACTGGTCCTGCATGCCGATATACATCAGCTGTGGATTGTCTTCGTAGACGACGCCTTTGTAGAGGCTGTCGGACCACAGACGATTGGCTGTCTTCAGGCGCAGGTCATCCGGCAGGAATGGGAAGTGGTGGAGATAGCCGGTGCACAGGATCAGCGCATCGACTTCCTTGGTCGATCCATCGGCGAAATGGGCCGTCTTGTTGACGAGCTTCTGCAGCAGCGGCCGCTCCTCGAAGCGCTCCGGCCATTTGAAACCCATCGGCTTGGAGCGGTAGCTCGTCGTCACCGATTTGGCGCCGTATTTCCAGCATTGCGAGCCGATATCCTCGGCCGAGTAGCTGCGGCCGACGATCAGAACGTCCTTGTCCTTGAATTCCAGCGCATCGCGGAAATCATGGGCGTGCAGGACGCGGCCGCCGAAGGTCTTCACGCCTTCGAAATAGGGAACGTTCGGGGTGGAGAAGTGGCCGGAGGCGACGACGACGTAGTCGAAGATTTCGTCATACATGACGTCGTTGACGCGGTCATGCGCCGTCACGGTGAAGGTCTTGGATTCCTCGTCGAAACGGACCATGCGCACCGGCGTCGAGAAGCGCACCCATTTGCGGACATCGGCCTTTTCGACGCGGCCCTTGATATAGTCCCAAAGCACGGCGCGGGGTGGGTAGGAGCCGATCGGCTTGCCGAAATGTTCCTCGAAGGAATAATCGGCAAATTCCAGGCATTCCTTGGGGCCGTTCGACCAGAGATAACGATACATGCTGCCGTGGACCGGCTCGCCATATTCGTCAAGGCCTGTGCGCCATGTGTAGTTCCACAACCCGCCCCAGTCGGCCTGCTTTTCGAAGCAGACCACTTCGGGGATTTCCGCGCCCTTCTGGGCGGCGGACTGGAAGGCTCTCAATTGAGCGAGGCCCGATGGCCCTGCGCCGATCACGGCTACTCTGGTCATGTCTGTCAGTTCCCTTTGTTATGTCGTTGTCAGTGTTCTCGGTCGTTGCCGATAGTCTAGCTTCAAGGACTGCCTCTCACCCTAACCCTCTCCCCGCATGCGGGGAGAGGGGACGATGGAGTTTGCTGATTGTGCCTTCTCCCCGACAGGGCGGATGAGGGGCCGTCGCGTCTCAATCCGGAAAAATCCCAGCACTCGTCGGTGCTCCGTCGTCATACTTCGCCAGCCAGTCCAGCATGATCGGCCGGTTGCGGGAGAGCCCCTTGTAGTCAACGATCTCCGGCGGCAGGCTTTTCAACACGCGCGGCAGGCGGCGGCCCCATTTGGGCACTGTCACCAGTTCATCGAAGCTGATGAGATAACAGCGGATGACGAAAAGGATGGCGTTGGAGCGCGGCAGGCGCCAGAGGCTCTGCAGTTCGACGCGCAGGTGCATTTTTTCGCCGACATTCTCCGGCGTCACCGTTGTCCGGTCAGGACCCCATTTATGGTAATTTTCCGGGGAGGTATCGAGGCGGGGATTGACGGTCATCGTCCAGTTCAACCGGCGCGTCGGCTTGCCCTGCTGCAGGTTCAGGAGAAATTTCAGTGCCCGGTCGAACACGCCGATCTGGTGGGCGAGCGGCACCGGGCCGTGCCATTCCATAAAATTCATGCCGATGTCGAAATCGAGCGACCAATCGGCCTGGGTGGTGACCATGCCGGCATCCATCCAGAGATTGTTGTCGCGCTGATCGACGATGCAGAAATCGCCCTGGGCCTGCCTGGTGATATATTCCATCGGCGGATAGGGCAGAGTGGAGGGATCGCCGAAGGTGAAGGTGTCGTCGATGCCCATCGGCCGGTTGATCCAGCGCCAGCGGTCGCCGTCTTTTGTCAGCGTGAAGTGCTCGGGATAATCCTGCGCCTGATGCTCCATCAGGAGTTCCAGCGTGTCCCATTGCGCCGCCATCATGTGCGGCAGGGCCTGGCAGCGCAGCGGATCCTCCTTCAGCACCAGCGCCCGGTCGTGCATCTCGGCGACATAGTGCTCATCGACATCGATCAGGTTTTCAAAAACGCTGTCCGCCTTGCCCCGGATATGCGGCTCCATGTTGACCGAGTACATGTACTCGTCGCGATCGAAGGGGAAGGGAAACCGCCTGATATTGTAAAGGCTGTTGCGGAAGGTGAAGTCGTCGCGGAACGTTTCGCTCTTGAACGTGATGGTCATCTGTCCGGCCCTCCGGTGCTAAAGTTGAAGAACGAGTTGCTGGCCTTTGAAGCGTGACACACAGATCATGACTTTCTTGCCGGACGCCTTTTCCTCGTCCGACAGGTAGATGTCGTTGTGCTCAAGCGTACCATCGCAGGACGACACTTCGGTTTCGCACTGGCCGCAGGCGCCGCCGCGGCACATGTAGGGGGCGTCGCAGCCATGGGCCTCGGCTGCTTCCAGAATGCTCTGATGCTCGCCGACGGTCATGTGGATGTTGGATTTTTCGAGAAAGACCTGGAACGGCAGGCCGGCGGGCGGCGCAAGGAAACGTTCGGAATGCAGGTTTTCCTTCGGCCAGCCGGCCTTGAGCGCTGTCATCAGCACGCCGTCGATCATGCCGGCCGGACCGCAGACGTAGAGATGCGTACCGAGCGGTTGGTTTTCGGCGATCTCGGCAACGGGAATGTAGGTCTTTTCCTCGTCGACATAGATCTTGATGCGGCGCGGGCCGTAGCGATCGAGCAGCTGCTGCCAGTAAGCGCCGTGCGAGCGCGAGCGGATGGCATAGTGCAGTTCGAAGGCGATGTTATCACGGCTGAACTGTTCCATCATGGCGATGAACGGGGTGATGCCGATGCCGCCTGCAAACAGGATGTGCTTGCGGCCGCGATGATCCGGCGCGAACAGATTGACCGGCTGGCTGACGGTCAGCTGATCGCCGGGCCGCACCTGTTCGTGCATGAATATCGAGCCGCCGCGGGAATTGGGAACCCTCAGCACGCTGATTTCATAGGCGCTGTTGTCGTCGGGATTGGACATCAGCGAATAGGGATTGCGGCGCAGCAGGCCGTTGTCGCTCATCGAGACGACGACATGGGCGCCACCGGAAAAGAACGGCATGGGATGGCCGTCCATCCGCTCGAAGCGGAAGCGTTTGACCAGATCGGTCACCTGCGTCACCGCCGCGACCCGGACAGGCATGTCGGTATTGAGGCTCACGGGAACATCTCCTCAGGGGCAGGCGCAGTACCCGGTTCTTCTGCATCGATATTGACGCCCTGGAAGGCGCCGAGGCGTCTGGAATAGTGATCCCGCACCAAAAGCGGCAGGCCGCAGTGGGAACAGGCAAAGGGGCTCGTCGTCACATTGTCGGTGATGCCCTTGCAGTGCACGCATTGCACGCGCCGTGCCGTCGAGCCGCGATGCTCGGTGTGGATCGAGTTGAAATCGATGCCGAATTCCAGCGCAACCTGCATGATCTGGCCGATGAAGCCTTCCGTGCCGGCGATATAGAGCCGCGTTCCCATCCGCGCCTGCTCAAGACAGGCGCGAAGGCGAAACAAAAGCGGCTGAAGCGTCGGCGCCTGCCAGAAGATATCCGGCGACAGCGCCAAAAGCACGGCGTCATAGGCTTTGGGGGCAGCACCGGCGGCGAGATAGAGGATTTCCGATCTTGCAAGGAAATCGCTGCCCTTGGTTTCCACCTGATCGGTAAGGGCTGCTGCCCCTTCGCCCTCGAGGACGAAGAGGTGGCGTTTGGCATGGGGATCGACGTCGAGCCCCTTGTATTCCGGTCTGCTTTTGATCCCTTGAACGAGCATGCCGTCAGCCTTGCGCCGTCCGCTTCGTCTTCTTCGGATCGTCGAAGGTGATCGTGTGGGCGATTGCCGGCGCGTTGACGGTCTTGCCCTTCACTTCGAGTTTGGTTCCCTGGACGGCATAGGGGACCTCGATGCGCACGATCGCCATCGAGCGGTTGGTGAGCTTGGAATAGGACGGGCAGGTGATGACGCCGACCTTCTTGTCGCCGGCCCAGACCTCGTCGCCGAGATCGGTCGGACCGTCTGCCTCGACCAGCAGGCCGAAGATCTTGAAGCGTTCCTTGCCCTTGAGGCGCGCATGCTCCTCTGCGCCGCGAAAGCCGGTCTTGCCGGGGCTGACGGTGAAATCGAGGCCGAGTTCCCACAGGCTGTCGCCGGGCTGCTCATTGGCAAACGGATACATCTGCGAATTGTCGTAGGGGTAGAACAGCAGGTAGCTTTCGACGCGCAGCATGTCGAGGACGCTGAAGCAGACGGGGATGATGCCCATAGCCTTGCCTTCGTCGACGATGCGGTCCCAGACCATGCCGGCATCCTGGCCGCGTACGAAGATTTCGTAGCCGCGCTCGCCGGTATAACCGGTGCGGGAGATCATCACGGGCGCGCCGAACAGCGTTGTCTGCATGTGATGGAAATATTTGAGATCGCGAATGCCGGGCACGTATTTTTCGAGATAGTCGACGGCGAGCGGACCCTGTAGCGACAGGTCATGCAGGTCGTCATCGAAGAGCACGGCGCAGTTGCGGCCCTGCGCCTGCTTGACGATTTCCTCGAAGCCGGAGCCCGAGCCGTGCACCAGCATCCAGGAGTTCGGGCCGGTGCGGTAGACGATGCAGTCGTCGGTGAAATGGCCGCGATCGTTGAGCATGCAGGCATAGACCGACTTGCCGGGATAGACCTTCGTCATGTCGCGGGTGGTGATGTATTCCAGAACGGCGATCGCGTGCGGTCCGACGAGGTGGACCTTCTTCAGGCCCGAAACATCCATGATGCCGGCCTTGGTGCGCACGGCAATATGTTCCTCGTAGATGTCCTTGTCGTAGGTCCAGGCGGTTCCCATGCCGCTCCAGTCCTCAAGGTTCGATCCCAATGCCCGATGCCGGTCTGCAAGGGCGGAAAAGCGCCAGCTCAATGCCATGATTTGTTCCCTTATTTATTTCACTCTGTGGAAATAATTATTCCTGAGTATATTCGCGTTTTTCCGAACGGCAAGCCCGGCAAACGGATTTCTCAAGGGAAAATGCCATGTCGCGAATGGGCGAGATCGATGACACTTTTCAGGTGCAACGTATAGCGCCGGGGGCATTCAATGCCGTATCCGCCCTGTTTTCAAGTCGTAATTGCGGCGCATAGCCTCGAAATAAGAATGCCCGGAATGGTGGTCCGGGCATGGTTCTGTCGAAATAATTTCAGGAATCAGGCGAGCAGGCCTTCTTCTCGCACCGCCGCGGTGAAGGAGGCCCAAGCCTTCTTCGCGCTGCGGATGCCATCGAGTGCGTCGAGGCAATGCTGCAGGGCGCGGCGATAGGCAAGGCCCCGCCTGGCCGGCCACCGGCGCAGAAATTCGACTGCGTCCCAAGCGGTGGCGATGATGTTTTCCTGATGGTGTCTGACGATCACTCTGACGGGGGTGGGAAAGCGTTTGTCGCTCAAGGTCGTCCTCATGCTGTTTACAAATTGACGGCCGATAACGCGTGGGTTCGGAGAAGGTTCCGGTCGCGAATTCATTTCGGAATGTGATTGTGAAACGATATTCTGAATAATGCGAACTGCCGCCGCGTCTTCCTGGGGAGAGGCTCGGCTTTGAATTGTTACGCGAGGGAAACGGCAATTGCTTCCATGCCGCGCTGATGATCACCGGGATCGTTCCGGCGGGCAACGCTTCGAGAGACGCTCAAGGAGAGGGAAATGAAACAAAACAAGCTTTTCGGCTGGTTTCTCGTCCTAGTTGGCGGGTTTTACCTTCTGTCGGGCATCGTCACCAATGACATGGGAGGACTGACCTCGCTTGGTTATAATCCGGATATGCCGATGAGTATTCAGGCCGCGCCCATTCGTTTCCTGCTCGGAGTGGGGCTCTATCTCTGCGCCGTCTATGCGGGCGTCCAGATATTGCGGAGCAAGACACCGGATAGCCAGGGCTAGTAGCGGTTCCTCGCTACAGCTTGAAGGCTTCCCTGAGGTCGCTGCTCTTGTTTTCACGCATGTCGAGGTCGGCCTCGATGTGGTCGATGTGATGGATCATCAGGTGGCAGGCGCGGTCGAGGTCGCCGCGCTCGATCGCGGTAACGATGTCCTGATGTTCCTGGTGTCCGCAGCTCGAGATGGCCGATTGCCCGTAGAGCGCGATGACTAGAGACGAGCGCGCCACAAGTTCATGCATGAAGCGCTGCATCACGGCATTGCCGGTCATCGAGGCGAGCATCAGGTGGAAATCACCCGATGCCTTGATCTCTGCGCGCCGCGCCGTCTGGCCGCGTTCGCCCATCAGCCGGCCTTCTTCCATCAACAGTTGCCTGAGATGCTGGAAATGCGACGGACCCATGTGTTTTGCGGCTTCTCGCAGGATGCCCGGCTCGATCATCCGGCGCGTTGCGAAAATCTGCCGCGCTTCCTCAGGCGACGGATAGGCGACGAAGGCGCCGCGGTTCTTCTCGACGTTGACGAGGCCCTCATAGGACAGCGCCTGCAGGGCGCCACGGACCAGCGTGCGGCTCACATTGAACAAAGCCCCGACATCCGCCTCGGACAGCTTGGTGCCCGGCGCCAGCCGGCGATCGACGATCGCATCACGGATGCAGTCGCGGATATATTGTGTGCTGACGTCGATTTGATCTTCGGTGGGAAGCGCTGCAGTTTTCATCAAGTTTCATTCCGGGTTCCTGCGCATTATCCTACCGTTCTTTTTTTGCAAAGTTAACCGGAATTTGTCCTCATCCATTTGGTGAAATTGTATACGATCGACTAAGCGCATTGCAGACAAACGCTTATATTTTAAGCAAGCCTTAAGTTGTCCAAACTTGCGGCAATTCCACTATTGCAGAAATCATGAATAAATTTCAATTGTTTCGCCTTGGTCAATCAGTCTGGCACGCTTGATGCATTGTAGTTCCCGTCACAGGGGAGACATGATGTCCAAAGCGGCAGAAATCGATATCGTATCCGTTTCCAAGGTTTATGGCAGCACGACCGCCGTCCATTCCATCAGCCTGAAAATACCCTCCGGCAGCTATTGCTGCTTTCTCGGCCCTTCCGGCTGCGGCAAGACGTCGACGCTCAGGATGATCGCCGGCCATGAGAGCATTTCCTCAGGCGATATCCGCCTCGGCAATACCGTCGTCACCGATTTTCCGCCGGCCAAGCGCGGCACCGCGATGATGTTCCAGTCCTATGCGCTGTTTCCGCATCTCGATCTCATCGACAACGTCGCCTTCAGCCTGAAGATGAAGGGCATCGACAAGGAGGAGCGTCGGGCCAAGGCGCTCGCGATGCTCAAGCTGATGCAGATGGAGCCCTATGCCACGCGGCGTCCGGCGCAACTCTCGGGCGGCCAGCAGCAGCGCGTGGCGCTGGCGCGTGCGCTCATCACTGATCCGGAAGCGCTGCTTCTCGATGAGCCGCTGTCGGCGCTCGACCCGTTCCTGAAGATCCGCATGCGGGCCGAGTTGAAGAAACTGCAGAAGAGCCTCGGCATCACCTTCGTCCACGTCACCCACAGCCAGGAAGAGGCGATGGCGCTGGCCGATATCATCGTCATCATGAATGACGGGCGGATCGAGCAGGCGGCGCATCCGCGCGAAGTGTTCGAGCGGCCGGCAACGGCTTTCGTCGCGCGTTTCATGGGCGACCACAATGTGCTCACCGGGCGGGTCGTTGAGAGCGGCGACGGCAAGGTGACGCTGGAGGTGGCCGAGGGGCAGACATTCACCGTCGCTGGCCCGTCCCGGGAGCCGGGTTCGCCGATCGACATCGGTGTTCGTACCGACCGCGTGCGGCTTGCCGCGCCATCGGAAAGGACACTCGGATTCAACGGCATCGTTTCCAATGTCGAATATCGCGGCTCCTCCGTGAAGATCACAGTCGCCGGAGCCGGTAGCGATGACTTCACGGTCATCGCTACCGATGCCGATTATTTCGAGAAACCCGTATCGGTCGGCGATGCGGTGCCGCTCAGTTGGGGCCTCGAGGACGCCGTCCTGCTCGGCCGCATGGCCGCCTGATCCTTTCCATCACCATCACAAAAGAGGGAACTGACATGACCAATGACACCAAGACTCCCAAGGGAATTTCAAGGCGCGGCCTGCTGAAGACCGGTGCTGCCGCAACCGGCGCCATCGTCGGTTCGGGCCTTATCACCGGCTTTCCGACCATCTGGGCACAGAACCCGATCACGCTGCGCCAATTCGGCACCGGCGTCTCGAACATCAATGCCATCGCCGAGAAGTGCAAAGCCGATCTCGGTATTACGCTTGAAATGACGGCAACGGACTCAGACGCCGCCGCCCAGCGCGCCGTCACACAGCCGGACTCTTATGATATCGCCGACATCGAATACTGGATCCTCAAGAAGGTATTCCCGGCGGGCGTCATTCAGCCGATGGATATCAAGAAGCTGAAATATTACGACAAGATCGTCCCTCTCTTCAAAACCGGCAAGCTGAAGCCCGACAGCGTTATCGCGCAGGGCACCGCGCCGCATACGGTCGGCTACGTCGAAGCGCCCGGCGACAAGACCTTCGCCAAGGGCGAAACGCAATTCTTCACCATGGTTCCGACCATTTACAACGCCGATACGCTCGGCATCCGGCCGGACCTCGTCGGACGCGACATCACCTCCTGGGCCGACATCATGGATCCGGCCTTCAAGGGCAAGACCTCGATCCTCAACATCCCTTCGATCGGCATCATGGATGCCGCGATGATCATGGAAGCCCTTGGCAACATCAAATATGCCGACAAGGGCAACATGACCAAGGACGAGATCGATGCAACGATCGACTTCCTGATCAAGGCCAAGCAGGACGGCCAGTTCCGCGCCTTCTGGAAGTCGTTCGACGAAAGCGTCAACCTGATGGCATCGGGTGAAGTCGTTATCCAGTCGATGTGGTCGCCGGCCGTCGCCGCCGTCCGCTCGAAGGGCATCGCCTGCAAGTACCAGCCGCTGAAGGAAGGCTATCGTTCGTGGGGCGGCGGTCTCGGCCTTGCTGCCCACCTGTCCGGTGCCCAGCTCGACGCAGCCTATGAGTACATCAACTGGTACACGTCCGGCTGGGTCGGCGGCTACCTCAACCGTCAGGGCTACTACTCCGCTGCCATGGACACCGCCAAGGAATTCATGTCCGCCGACGAGTGGGGCTACTGGATCGAAGGCAAGGCTGCGACGGGCGACATCATGTCCCCCGAAGGCAAGGTCATGGAGAAGGCTGGCGCAGTCCGCGATGGCGGCTCGTTCGAAGAGCGCATGGGCAAGGTCGCCTGCTGGAACTCGGTCATGGACGAAGACCGCTACATGGTGAAGCGCTGGAACGAATTCATCGCCGCTTAAGGGAAATGCCCCTCACCCTAGCCCTCTCCCCGCCTGCGGGGAGAGGGTGCCCGGCAGGGCGGATGAGGGGCTCTTTCCCGCATTCCATAAATGCAGTTCGACGAACCGGAGACCGAGCACGTGACAGCAGCCATCACGGATGAAGAGACGCAGATCGACATGCCGGCTAAGCCGGCCATCGGCCTGCGCATCGGCAAGGTCGCGGCCAATCTCGCCTCCTACTTGCAGGCGGTGCCGCTCGCGCTGATCCTCGGCTTCTTCTTCCTGCTGCCGATCCTGATGATCGCGGTGGTAAGCTTCTGGGATTACGACTTTGCCGGTCTCTATCCCGATTTCCTGACCATGAACTACACCGATACGCTGGGTTCGTGGGTCACGTGGAAGACCTATCTGAACACGCTGAAATATACGGCGATGGTCTGGGGGCTGACATTGCTGATAGGCTTCTGGGTCGCCTATTTCCTGGCGTTCCACATCCGCACCACGACCATGCAGATGGTGCTGTTCCTCGTCTGCACCGTGCCGTTCCTGACGTCCAACATCATCCGGATGATCTCCTGGATTCCGGTTCTCGGCCGCAACGGCCTTGTCAACACGACACTGATCGAGATGGGCATCATCCCGAGCCCGATCGAATGGCTGCTCTATTCCGATTCCGCCGTGGTGCTCGCCATGGTGCATCTCAACACGCTGTTCATGGTGACGCCGATCTTCAACACCTTGATGCGCATCGATCGTTCGCTGATCGAGGCAGCGCGCGATGCTGGCGCCAATGGCTGGCAGATCCTCTGGAACGTCATCATTCCGCTCGCCAAGCCCGGCATCGCCATCGGTTCGATCTTTGTCGTGACGCTGGTGATGGCGGATTTCTCGACTGTTCAGGTGATGTCCGGCGGGCAGAGCGCATCCGTCGCGCTGATGATGAAGAACCAGATGTCGCTGCTGCAATATCCGGCCGCCGCCGCCAATGCCGTGGTGCTTCTCATCGTGGTGTTGCTGATGGTCGCCGCCATCCTGCGCGTCGTCGATATCCGCAAGGAGCTTTGAGATGAGCCACGAAAAACGCACCCTCGAATTCTACGTTCTGGCGGCCTTCTTCACCCTCTTCGTGCTGTTCCTTTACGGACCTCTTTCGGCTGTGTTCATCCTGTCTTTCCAGGGACCGGACGGCGGCCTGACGTTCCCGCTCAACGGCGTGTCTGTGCATTGGTTCTTCAACCTGTTCGAACAGCAGGCAGTCGGTGATTTCGGAGCGTCCTTCAAACGCTCCTTCACGCTCGGCCTGATGGTCATGATCGTCAACGTGGCCGTGTCGCTGCTGGCCGGTCTCGCGTTCAGGCGCAAATTCCGCGGTTCGACCGTGCTGTTCTACCTGACCGTCGCCAGCCTCGTGGTGCCGTCGATCATCATCTCGCTCGGTATCGGCGTTGTCTTCCAGCAATTCGGCCTGAAGCCCGCGTGGTATTCCTCGGCGTTCGGAGCGCATCTGACCTGGACGCTGCCGTTCGGCGTGCTGATCATGTTCGCCGTCTTCAACCGGTTCTCGCCGGCCTATGAAGAAGCGGCGCGCGATCTCGGCGCAACCTCGTGGCAAACGTTCCGCCATGTCGTCCTGCCGATGATCGCGCCCAGCCTGATCGGTGTCGGCCTGTTCGGCTTCACGCTCTCCTACGACGAGTTTGCCCGCACGCTGATGACGTCGGGCACCTACAACACGCTGCCGCTCGAAATCTACGGCATGACGACGAACGTCACGACGCCGGTACTCTATGCGCTCGGTACAGTCACCACACTCTTCTCCTTCTCCATCATCCTGCTGGCGCTCGCGATCATTCTGGTGATGCGCCGCCGCCAGGCGAAAGTGGTCTGATCCGCATGCGCATCCTCGTCGTCAATCCCAACACCACCCAATCCATGACGGACAAGGCGGCGGAGGCGGCCCGTGCCGTCGCCGGCCGCGGCACCGAAATCATCGCCGCCACCTCGCAGATGGGGCCGGTTTCCATCGAAGGCCACTATGACGGGGCATTGGCCTTGCCGGGGCTGCTGGCCGAGATCAGGAAGGCGGAAACAGCCGGTGCTCAGGCTGCGGTGATCGCCTGCTTTGACGATACCGGCCTCGACGCTGCCCGCTCGCTCGCCGGTTTTCCCGTTCTCGGCATCTGCGAATCCGCCCTGATCACCGCGGGATTTCTTGCCCAGCGTTTTACTGTCGTGACGACTCTGGAGCGGTCGCGTGTGCTGCTGGAAAACCTGTCGCGCCACTATGGATTCGGTGGCCGCGCCAAGGTGAGGGCGGCGGATATTCCGGTGCTCGAGCTCGAGGACCCGGCATCCGGTGCGCTCGGCAAACTCCGCTTCCAGATCGAGCTGGCGCTTGAGGAAGACGGCGCCGAGGCCATCGTGCTCGGCTGCGCAGGGATGGCTGATCTCGCCCGTGCGCTGCAGGAGGAATATGGCGTTCCCGTTATCGACGGGGTTTCGGCGGCGGTGAAGCAGGCGGAGGCGCTGATCGCACAGCGCCTGACCACCAGCAAACGTGGGGCGTATGCAACGCCGCTGGCGAAGGTTTACACGGGGGCGATGGGGGCTTTTGCGCCGCTATAGCCGGAGGCGGTTAACTTTCGTGCTGCGGCCGCCCCGTACATTCCCGTTCGAAGATGAGTTTTCCTGGGCTTTTCTAAGTTTCCGGGCGCTGCCTGTAGGATGCTCTTAGCGCATACGTCAGGATTGCGACTGTTATCCACAGGCGAACGTAGGAGAAGATCAAGAAATAGCCGGTGTAGAAGTATCGCGTGAGCGGCAGCGGAATAGCTGCGTACACAGCCTCAAGTCTTGCACTCAACAGATCCTGAAAGAAGTTCGCCCCATAGAGAAACGCAGCCAACAAAACGGCCGCCGGAAAAAGGTGCCGCCGACGCTCGACGAACTGGCGCAGCACAGGCAGGTATTTCGGCTCCCGGCCGAGACCTTTTTCGACCACCATGAGGAAGATGACCACAGCGATGATCGCGCTCCAAAGAGGCATAAAGCCACTATACCAGTCGTAGACAATGCCATCCACGCTGAGGCAAAAGAAAATGATCGTGCGTGGATTTACGCCCAGCAGCGCTGCTGCAAAGGCGATAGCAATGGAGGCTGCGAGCAGCCGCCACAGGATGCCGCGTCCCAGTTTAAGCTGCTCTCGAAACCGAAGTCGCCCGAGGTTCGTGCCACCGCCGGCCAGCTCGATCATTCGGTGGCTTGCCAGAAGGAACGCCATGAACACGGCGAGCTGGACAAACTGGGTTCCAAATAGAACGAGGCCTGGCAGTCCCTGGCTGCGGGTTCGCAAAACCGTTGCAACGAAAAGCCAGGGGACAGATTCAAGCAATAGATATGGCCCGAACCCGATCGACGGTCGGTGCGACGAGGCTTCAACGGAGGGTAGAACTGAATCGGAAGGTTGCATCCTTTTTCAGTAGCGTAAATGTATCAACTGTCTTTTGATGCGTTGCTTAAAATTCAACTGTTCCGAAAAACCAAAGTGACAGGCAATCATCAACTGAAGAAATCTCCCTGTTGCATTTGCTCAATCCACTCTGCGCCAATCTGCCATCGCCGCAAGACATCCAGGGGATCCTCCGCGTCGAGCCGCGAACAGATGCGATAGACTTCGAGCACCTCCGCGCTCATCTCTCCCCGATGGTATAGGAAGGTCGCGGCGGCATAGCGCGTTCGCCCGGACCATTCGACGCCCGGCGGAGTTCTGATGAGTTCCCAGTTGTGACGCGTTTCGTCGTCCATGGCGATGCGGTCAAAACAGGCCGGGTGGGGTGGCTGCGCGGCGGTCGAGCTTGATGAAGGGGCGGGGGACGATGCGGGCGCGTTTCATCATCTTCTGGTATTGCAGTTCGCGTAGCGCGTAAATCTCCACCCAGAGGTCTTCGGTCAGGCGGGTTCCGTAGGGTCGCGTCAGGCTGGCGATGGCGATGTTGCGCTTGGCGAGCGGCGACCAGATGGCGGCACTGACGAGGCCTGCTTCGCGTTTTTTTCGGTGATAGACGATCGCTCCATCGGCCGGAATGTTCCCTTCAATTTCAAGGCCGACCAGCACGTGCTTCAGAGTTTGATTCCGCCGTGCTTCAAGTATCGCTTTACGACCGTTGAAGTTCGGTTTTTCTGCGTCGACCAGCCAGTCCAGCCCGATTTCGTCCGGCATACGGGTGCGGTCGGCACGCAGCGCAGTTTCTGCTGTCATGAAATCGGCATTGGCGACGATGAAGCCTGCCTCGATACGGGCGCGGTTCAATGCGGCGTAGCCGATGGCGCGGATGCCGTGCAATTGCCCCGCCGACCAAAGGCGGTCCCAGAGGCTGAGCGCCTGGTCAGCGGGCACGAAGAGTTCGTAGCCGAGATCGCCGGTGAAGCCAGTGCGGGAGATGGTGACGGTGCCACTCTGATGTGCGAATTCTGCAAGCTGGAACGGCTTCAGTCGCTCAATGCCATCGAAACCGGCTTTGGACAGCACAGCAAAGGATGTCGGGCCCTGTAACGCGAGCCCGGCGATCTGCATTGTCTCTTCCTCGATTTCGACATCAAAGCCGATAGCACTGTCGAGCAGCCACGGAAGGTGACGTTCCTGGCAGCAGAGGCGAAACGTGTCGGCGGAGAGCCGGAACAAGGTGCCGTCATCCAGCACATGACCATGATCGTCGCACCAGGCGGTGTAGTGGACGCGGCCGGTGCCGAGCTTGGCGACGTTGCGGACGGTCAGGCGATTGAGATAGCGCTCCGCATCCGGCCCGGCGATGCGGTATTTGACCATCGGCGAGATATCGAACAGGGCGGCCGTCGAGCGGATGGCGAAATATTCGAGTTCCTCGTCGAAGACGGAATGGGGTGCTTTGTAGCCGGCCCAGGTGTACCAGTCATTGGTTTCGCTGAGCGCTGCGATCCGCGGATGGAACGGGGTCTCGAAGCGCTGCGAGGCTATATGGCTCTGCAGGGCGCGGCGTGTGTTCATCTCCAGCATCATGCTCTGCCTCCCGAAAGAATGTGGCGTGCGGCAAGCAGTCCCGGCAGTCCGGAAATGCCACCGCCCGGATGTGACCCAGCGCTCGCGAGATACAGGCCTGCAAGCGGCGTTGTGTAACCGGCGGAAGCATTGACCGGGCGGTTGACCAGCAGTTGATCAGCCTGCAATTCGCCATGATGCCAATGGCCACCGGGCAGATTGTACTGTGTTTCCATGTCGAGGGGCGTCAGCAGGTTGCTTGCAACTATACTGCTGCTCAGGCCGGGGGCGTAGCGCTCCAGCGTGTCGATGATGATCTTTTCGAAGGCGGGCTTGCCGCTTTCCCAGCCACTTTTGAGATCATAGGGCGCGAACTCGACGAGCGCGGAAAGTGTTGCGCCGCCGAAGGGGGCAAGCGCCGGCTCAGCAAGGCTCGGCAGTGTGATCTCCATGACCGGATCGGGCGAAAACTCACCATATTTCGCCGGGTTGAAGGCGTTTTCGACATGCGCGATCGAACGGGCGATGACCAGCCGGCCGCGATGGTCGGCGGGAGAGACGCCGGTAAAGGTGGGCGGACGGTCGAGCGCCAGATCGAGTTTGGCAACATTGCCCTTGGAGCGGATATTGCTGACCGCGCGGACGAACCCGGTGTCGAGTTCGCCGCTGTCGCAGAGCTTCAGGAACGTGGCCTGAGGATGGATCGCCGAGACGATAATGAGTGCGGTCACCTGTTCGCCACTGGCAAGAATGACGCCGGTTGCCGTGCCACGATCCGCGATGATGCGGGCGACGGACATCCCGGTGCGTATCGTAACGCCCGCGGCCGTTGCGGCTTTTTCGAAAGCCGGGGCTAGAGCCCCCATTCCACCTTGCGGAACATATTGAGTGGCGGGCTTATCATTGGCTTCGCCGGTCAGGCGGTAATAAAGACCAAGCAGCGAAGTCGGCGAGCGAGGCCCAAGATGGATGCCGAGCGTTGCGTCGAACGCGACGAGGCCTTTCAGGCGATCGTCGTTGAGATATTCGTCGGCGACATCGGCGACGTTCATCAGCAGCATGCGCAGGAAATCGCGTCCTTCTTCCCGGCCCTTGGTAATCAGACTGAGTCCGGCGCCGGCGAAAGCGCCGAGATCGTTGAGCCTGATCTTGCCGATTTCCGGCGGGCGGCGCTTGAGAAAGCGCTTGAGAATGCCGGCCTGGAACATCAGCTTCTTGCGCATTGCGGCAAAGGCTTTTGCTTCGTCCGGGTTGATGCCATCGATGGTCTCACCATAGGCCCCGCGCAACACGGCATGTTTGCCATCGGGGGAGAGCGCGACAGTTGGCAACAACGCGCCTGGGCTGGTCTGAACATCGAGCGTCAACAGTTTAGCGACGTCTGGATCGAGGCGATTGACGATGTGGGCTAGGCCGGCGGAGCGATAGCCGGGGTGGATATCATAGCCGCGCGTGGCACCGCCGACGGAGTCTGCCGCCTCCAGCACAACGACCTTGCGGCCGTTTTGAGCAAGCAGCGTCGCAGCCGTCAGGCCGTTGTGACCGCCGCCGATGACGATGGCGTCGAAGGAGCCTGAGTTGCTCCGGTTGAGATTAGATGACGTCATGGGCCGGGCTCATTTCAGCGGGTTTCATTTTCATGTCGCGCAGGATTTCGGCAGCGGCATTGCGGCCGGGAGCACCCATGACACCGCCACCGGGATGAGTAGACGAGCCGCAGAGATAAAAGCCGGGCACCGGCGTCCGGTATTGCGCGTAACCGGGCACCGGGCGGTTGAAGAGAAGCTGGTCGAAGGTGAGTTCGCCCTGGAAGATGTTGCCTTCGGTCAGGCCCACTTCCGCCTCGATCTCGCGCGGGGTGCGGACTTCCATATGCAGGATGCGGTCGCGGAAGCCCGGCGAATAGTCGGCGATCTGGCTGACGACGGTATCGGCAAAGGCGTCGCGGTCGGCATCGGTCCAGTCGCGGCCCTCGATCTGCGGCGGGCAATATTGCACGAAACAGCTCATGAAATGTTTGCCGGGTGGCGCCATGGTCGGGTCGAGCGTTGTGGGGATCACCATGTCGACGAAGGGATCGGCGGAGTACCGGCCAACTTTCCAGTCGTCATAGGCGCGCTCCATCCGCTCCATCGAATCGGTGAAATGCAGGTCGCCGCGAATACAGGAGGAGTTTTTCGGCAGCGCCGGGAATTCCGGCAGGCTGTCGAGCGCGATGTTGAGCTTGCCCGACGAGCCGCGCATCTTGAAGTGCTTGACCCGGTGCAAGAATGCCTCGGGCAGGGCGTCTTCCTCGACGAGCTTGAGGAAGGTGCGTTTGACGTCGGCATTCGAGACCACGAGGTTGCCGCGCACCTCTTCGCCATCAGCCAGGATCACGCCGGTGGCACGGCCGCCGCGAGTCATCACCCTTGCTACATCGGCACGGGTGCGGATCGTGCCGCCCGATGCTTTGAAGGAGGAGGCGAGCGCTTGCGTGACCGCCCCCATGCCGCCGCGGGCGTAACCCCAGGCGCCGACGGAACCGTCGACTTCGCCCATATAGTGATGAAGCAGGACGTAAGCCGTGCCGGGGGACATCGGGCCGAGCGCGGTACCGATGATGCCGGAGAGTGCGAGGTAAGCCTTGATCACATCGGTCTCGAAATATTCATCGAGGAAGTCCGAGATCGACATGGTCCAGAAACGCAATGTCTGCGCCATGTCGTGGGCGGAAAACTCGTCGAACTTCTTGCCCAGATAGAGAAGTTCGGAAATGTCGCGCGGCTTGAAGCTGAAGGGATCGGGGGCGGTGCGCATGAGCAGCGGCTGGATGAAGCGGCACTGGCGGGTCACGTCGCGGGCGTAGCGATCATAAGCCTCGGCGTCGCGCTTGGAATAGCGGGCGAATTCGCGGCGGTGGCTGTCATGATCGCGGTAGGAGGCGATGTAGTCGCCGTCGCGGGTAAAGACCGCGCCGCCCTCATAGGCGATGACCTGCAGGCCGTGTTTCGGCAGTTCGAGATCGCGCATGATCTCGGGGCGAAACAGCGAACAGACGTAGGAACAGTTGGAGTAGAGGAAGCCCGGCGTCAGTTCGCGGCTGGTGGCAGCACCGCCGACCCAGTCGTTCTTTTCGAGCACGAGCACATCAAGCCCGGCGCGCTGCAGGTAGCAGGCCGCGACCAGGCCGTTATGGCCGCCTCCGATCATCACCACATCGTATTTTTTCATGCAGGCGTCTCCCTCAATGTGAAAAATTTGGCATGAAAAGCAGAAAGTTGTCCAGATATATTGAATGAATATTCAGCAAGTATGTTGCAATCCTCTGATTATGCGATAGGATTTCGTGTCAGAGGCAGAGCGGATTGAAAGACTGAGATGATCGAGACCTCGGCGCAAGAACCGGAATATGACGATGCGGCTATCCGCTTTCTCGCCGTGCTCTGGGGTGAAGGCTATCTTTCGCCGGGCGGCCCGGAGGAGGTCGATCGCGTGCTGGCCGGGATCGATCTTTCCGGAAAGACGGTTCTCGATCTCGGCTGCGGGGCGGGCGGTATAACGCTGCATATCGCGCGCACCCATCATCCGGTTGAGATAACCGGGTTCGACGTCGAGCTACCGGTGATCGAGGCGGCGCGGCGTGCGGCGGATGCCGCCGGTCTCTCCGATCGGGTTTCCTTCGTTCAGGCTGCGCCCGGAAAGCTCCCCTTTGCCGATGGTAGTTTCGACATCGTCTTTTCCAAGGATGCGCTGGTGCATGTGGCCGACAAGGAGGCGATCTTTCGCGATATCTTCCGGGTGCTGAAACCGGGCAGCGTGTTTGCAGCGTCCGACTGGCTGATCAGCCATGATGGCGAGCCATCACCGGAGATGAAGGATTATCTGGCTGCGGAAGACCTGAGCTTCGGCATGGCTTCCGCGGTGCGCTATCTCTCGGCCATGCGGGGCGCCGGTTTCGAGAAGACCAAGGCCGAAAGTCGTAACGAATGGTATCGCGAAGTAGCACGTCAAGAGCTTGCGCGGCTTCAAGGCCCGCTGCATGCAACGGCCGTCAAGGCTGTCGGCAAGGCCTATGTCGAGAAGAATATTCGCACCTGGACCGCCATGCAGAAGGTTCTTGACACCGGCGAGCATTGTCCCACTCATCTGCGCGGTGAAAAACCGGGAGGGAGCGCATCATGACCGTTGTTCTCAGCCTGAAAAACAAAAAGGTTGCGGTGAGAATGAAGGCAGTGTCTGCGGCGGAAACCGGCGAAAACGACAGGCGGGGCCGCAAGGCCTCCAAGGAAACCCGGCGCCAGCAACTGATCGAGGCGACAATCGATTCGCTGGCCAAGCGGGGCTATGCCGAGACGACACTTGCGGATGTCGCCGATGGCGCCGGCCTGTCGCGGGGCATCGTCAACTTCCATTTTGAAAGCAAGGAAAAGCTGCTGATCGCCACGCTGCAGTTCATGGCCGACGAATATGCGGCCCATTGGAACGCGGCGCTTGAAAAGGCGGGTGAGGCGACGTCCTCCAAGGTTTGGGCGCTCGTTGCCGCCGATTTCGACCGCAAGATCTGCACCAAGCGCAAGCTCGCGGCGTGGTGCGCGTTCTGGGGCGAGGCGAAGTCGCGGCCGACCTATCAGGCGCTGTGCGGCGCCCGCGACGTCAAGTACCAGGACCTGATCGTGGCACTGTGTGCGCAACTGAAGGCGGAAGCGTCCTATAGTTACGACGCCGAGACGATCGCGCTTGCGCTGAGCGCCATGATGGAAGGCCTGTGGTTCCGGCTGATGATGGGCGACGGGCTGACGCGCGAGAAGGCCCATGCGGCTGCGGTCGAATATCTGGTCACGGTCTTTCCGGGCCATATGACCCATCAGGGCCCGAAATAGGAACAGCTAAAAGCGGCAAAGGAGACCGGCATGAAGGTAATGAGAATGGTCAGGCATTTGGGCGGGGCCGCGTTGCTGGTTTCGCTGATCTCCAGCGCGGCTTTTCCTGTGTTTGCCGCCGACAATATCACCATTTTCGACTGGTCTGGCTATGAGGACCCGGCGTTCCATCCCGCCTACACCGCAAAGTATGGCACCGAGCCCGATTTCAGCTTCTTCGGCGATGAGGAAGAGGCGTTCCAGAAACTGCGCTCCGGCTTCAAGTCGGATCTTGCACATCCCTGTTCGCAGAGCGTCAACAAGTGGCGTGAGGCCGGCCTGCTGGAGCCGCTCGATACGGCGAAGCTGACGGCATGGAACGATACGCTGCCTGGCATCAAGGCGATGAAAGGGTTGATGACATCGGACGACGGCACCGCCTGGTTCCTGCCGTTCGAATGGGGCAATACGGTGCTGACCTATCGCACCGACACGGTGAAGTCCGAGGAAATCCAGTCGCTCAAGGCTTTCGCCGATCCGAAGTTCAAGGACAGGGTGTCCATCGGCGACAATGTCGACGACGCCTATGCGCTGGCGAGCCTTGCCATCGGGCTCAAGGACTGGACGAAGATGACGGATGCGCAGTTCGCCGAGGCGTCCGCCTTCCTGCGCGAAGTGCACAAGAACGTCCGCCTCTACTGGACAGACAATACCGAGGTCAGCCAGGCGATGGCGAGCGGCGAGGTCGATCTCGCCTGGGCCTGGAACGAGACTGCGACGACGCTTCAGAAGGATGGTGTGCCGGCCGAAGTGAAACGTGATACGGCAGAAGGACTTTCCACCTGGGTTTGCGGTTATGTGCGGCTGAAGGGTGCGGAAGGCGATGAGGCCAAACAGTATGATTTCCTGAATTCGATCAGCGACCCGGCCATCAGCGGCTACCTTGTCAACGACTGGGGTTATGGACATGCTAATGCCAAGGGCATGGCGTCAGTTGATCCGAAGATTTTGGCCGAGAAGGGCTATGCCGACGTTGACAAGTTTACCGACAAGACGCTGTTTCAGGCGCCTATGCCAACTGAACTGCATCAGAAGATGATTGCTGAATTCGAGAAGATCAAGGCGGGCTATTGAGCGAATATGATGCGGATGTGATTGTCGTCGGGGCCGGTTTTACCGGTCTTTCGGCAGCCGATGTGCTGGTTTCCGCCGGTCACGACGTGATTGTGCTCGAAGCGCGGGGCCGCGTTGGCGGCCGTGTGGAATCGGCTGCCTTTTCCGACGGCGTAAAGGTCGATATCGGCGGTCAGTTCATCTGCGACGAGATGCCGGGAATCATGGCGCTGACGCGGCGGTTTGGCCTGCCTCTGGTTGAGACGCCGTTGGATGGTGCCTTCCTGATTCAGCGGGATTCAAAATCCAGCGAACCCGACTACACCTTTGCGGAATCGGGTCGTGTCCGGGCCAGGGCAAACAGGATCGATCCTCGCGATCCGGATATTGCCGGCCTGACGGTGGAGGCGTGGCTCGCTCGGCAAAGCGATCCACCGGATGTCAAGGCTGGCTATCAGGCAATGATCGAGGGGCTCTGGTGCCGCTCGGTCAGTGAAATCCCGCTCTGGTACGTGATCGACAATGACCGGCGCACCGCCAGCAAAGGCAACGAGCTGCAGTATTTCGTTGAAGGCACAGTGCAAGCCGTTGCCGGGGCCTTGGCGGCGGCGCTTGGCGACCGTTTGCGGCTGGATACGCCCGTCACCCACATCGCTCGCTCGAACGGTTCGGTGACGGTGGCTACCGGGAATGGTAAGGTATTCACTGCACGGCAGGTCATCATTGCCGTGCCGCCGGTGATGGCCTCGCGGATTGCCCATGAGCCTGCTCTGCCGAAGCCACTGGTCGACGCATTTGGTGCCTGGAAGAGCGGCACCGTCATCAAGGCGCTGATACGATACGACCGGCCCTTCTGGCGCGATCGCGGATTGAGCGGCATGGTCATGTGGCGCGATGTTCTCGGCCTCTTCGCCTGCGATGTCAGCAGCGATCTGGCGTCGGCGCTCGTGGTGTTCGCAGGAGGGCCGCTGGCTGCGGAATGGAGCGGGAAGGGTGCCGTATTCATACAGTCCGAAATCACCCGTCGGCTCGTCGCGGCGTTTGGCGGCGAGGCCGGAGCGTATATGGACTTCCGGATGGGCGACTGGGTCGATGATCGCTGGAGCGGCGGTGGCTACAGTGACGTAATCGTCGATCTTGAGGCTTATGACGCGGAGGACATTATTCGTGGGGGTGTGCCGCCGGTTCACTTTGCCTCGTCCGAGCTTGCATCGTCATTCCCCGCTTATATCGAAGGCGCGATTATTGCCGGCCGCGAGGCAGCCGGGCGCGTGACGGCGGCATTGCAAGCGGATCAGTCGGCCAGTGCCACCAAGGCATCCGGATCATAGGCGAGTCTGATCGGCGCGCCGACCGGAATGTCGTCGGCGCCGAAATTGTTGGTTTCCGACACTGACAAAGGCTTTTCCAGCCCAGGCACATCCACGATCAGGTGGGTGATCTCGCCGAAATAGTGACGGTCGACCACCTGGCCGGTGACTTCGCAATCGGCCTTGGCGTCATCCCAGAGAACCCGCAGGCGTTCCGGCCGGATGCCGATCGTCGCCTGGCCGTTGCTGGCGGCGAAGCCGCGCGGTTTGGTGACGGTGACATTGCCGAAGCGAGCGGTTTCGACGGAGAGATTGATGGCGCTTTCGCCGGTGATCCTGGCTTGCATGAAATTCATGCCGCCGAGGAAATCCGCTACCTGACGGGTCAGGGGATGCTGATAGATCTCCTTCGGTGTTGCGACCTGAGCGATCCTGCCGCCGAACATCACCGCAATCCGGTCCGACATGGCCAGGGCTTCATATTGGTCGTGCGTCACCAGGACGAAGGTGATGCCGACGGCCTTTTGCAAGGTGCGCAGTTCGACCTGCATCTCCTCGCGCAGTTTCTTGTCCAGCGCCGACAGCGGCTCGTCGAGCAGGAGCACCTTCGGCCGCATCACCAGTGCCCGGGCAAGGGCGACGCGCTGGCGTTGGCCGCCGGAAAGCTCGTGCGCCTTGCGTTTGCTCAAGTGGGCAAGCCGCACCTGTTCCAGCGCATCGCCGACACGGCGGCGTTCTTCCGCTGCGTCGAGCTTGAGGCGTTTCAAACCGTAGGCGACGTTTTCCTCGACGTTCAGGTGCGGGAAGATCGCGTAGTTCTGGAAGACCATATTGGTCGGCCGCTTGTTGGGCGGCAGATCGATCGCCGACTGGCCGTCGATGCGGATATCGCCAGAGGTGGGCGTGTCGAAGCCGGCGATCGAGCGCAGCAAGGTGGTCTTGCCGCAACCGGAAGGGCCGAGCAGCGAGAAGAACTCGCCGGCGCCGATATCGAGCGTCACGTCATCGAGCGCCTTATAGATGCCGTAGTAGCGGCTGACGGCGTCGATCTCGATCATGGGTTTTTCAGCCATGGGCGGCAGCTCCAGCTTTGAGGCGGTGTTCGGCGCGGCGGCGCAGGATTTCGGCGGATGTGACCAAGATAATCGACAGGGCGATCATGATGCTGCCCAGTGCCAGCACGCTCGGCAGTTTGGCGGCGAAGCGCAGCTGCCCCCAGATATAGACCGGCAGCGTCGGCTCGGTGCCCGACAAGAAGAAGGCGAGAATGAACTCGTCCAGTGAGATGGTGAAGGAGACCAGCAGGCTGGAGATGATCGCAGGCGCCACGACCGGCAGCGTTACCCGACGGAAGGTGCCGAAGGCCGTTTCGCCGAGGTCGAGCGAGGCCTCTTCCAAGGAGCGGTCGAAACCGTCGAAACCGGAGATCAGCACAGTCAGCGCATAGGGCAGGCAGAACACTGTCTGGCCGAGAATGACTGTTGCCAGCGACAGTTCGATGCCGAGCTGCAGCACGATCATCAGCAGCGACACAGCGACGATGATTTCCGGCAGGAAGAGCGGCGCCATCAACAACCCTGTCGCGGCGCGCTGGCCACGGAACTTGTAGCGGGTGACGGCGCGGGCGGCACAGATGGCAAGGCCGGTGGAGAGAATGGAAACAGTGATGCCGACGATCAGGCTGTTGCGCGCGGCTTCGAGCATCACCGTATTGCCCCAGAGCGAGGCGTACCATTTGGTGGTGAAGCCGGCGAGCGGGAAGGTCGTCGACGCGGCATTGTTGAACGAGAAGATCGGCAGAAGCAGGATCGGCAGATAGAGAAAGGCAAGGTAGGCCGTCACGTAAGCCGGCAGCCAGCGGGATTTCTGAATACCGTGCCGCCCGCTCATCGTATACGCCTCACGAAGAGTTTGAGCACCAGCACCGTGAGCCCGGCCATGGCAGAGACGACCACCATAGTGGTGACGGAGAGAGCCGCGCCGAGTGGCCAGTTGGCGCCCTTGCCGAATTGCGCCTGGATGGCGGTGGCGATCATCACTCCGTCCTTGCCGCCGACCAGCTTCGGGGTGACATAATCGCCGACGGTCGGGATCATCACGATCAGGAAAGCGGAGATGATGCCTGGCAGAGATAGCGGCAGGGTGACCCGCAGGAAGCTCCAGAACTTGTTGTCGCCGAGGTCATGCGCTGCCTCGATCAGCGACCGGTCGATCTTTTCGAGCGAAACGTAGATCGGCAGAATGGCGAAGGCGGCCCAGCTGTGGACCAGCGTGATGATGACTGCGTTGGAATTGTAGAGCAGTGTCGTCACGGGCTTACCGATCAGCCCCGTCGACATCAGCCCGGTATTGAGCACGCCCTGATAGCCGAGAATGACCTTCCACGACATCACGCGCAGCAAGTAGCTCGTCCAGCACGGCACGGTGATCAGGAACAGCCAGAGGTTCTTGTGGACGCCGCCGTGGAAAGAGATGAACCAGGCGACGGGATAGGAACAGGCAACAGTGATGACGCTGACGGCGAGCGAGATGGTCAGGGAGCGCCAGAGCAGGTCGCGGTAGATCGGTTCCGTCAGGGCGACACGGTAGTTCTCGAGCGTAAAGCTGCGATCGATGGTGAGGTAGTCCTGGGACCAGAAGCTGTAGGCGATGACGATGAGAACAGGCAGGAAGAGAAGCGCAAGGGCATAAAGCAAGGTAGGCGAGATCAGCGTCAGGCCCTTTGCCTCGTCGCTCGAAGCCCAGCGGCGGCCGGCAGCCGGCGGCGCATTGATTTCCGTTTGCGCAGTGCCCGGCAACGCCACCATCAGCGCCACCTTTCCGGCTTGGTGCCGGTGCAACAGTGAAAATGCAGGGATCGTATCATGCCATCCGTCCCGGGCGGTTTTCCGCCTGTTCTTTTGTTCCCGATTTGAGAATGAGCGCAAAACGGGATTGAACGCAAGTGTTTTTTCTGCCAATATTGATTGAACGGACATTCAAAATAAACAGAATTGATGTTTTTTATCAATTTGTTGATTTAAAATAATGTCCATAAATTATTTGTGGAGATTGTGAATGGCGGCCAAACGCGAAGACGTGATCGGCTCTTTTGAAGCCCCGGAAGACATGGCGGCCCTGGCCAGGGATCACCTTGTCCAGCCGTGGCCCACGGCGGGCGAAATCGGTGCGGAAGCACGCGGCGGTATCGTCAGCGGCGACGGCATCTATGTCATCGACGGCGAGGGGCGACGGCTGATCGATGGCCCCGCCGGAATGTGGTGCGTCAATGCCGGCCACCGGCGCAAGGAACTGGCCGACGTGCTCTATCAGCAGGCGATGGATCTTTCCTACAATTCGCCCTGGTACACGATGAACGAGCCGTCGGTGACGCTGTCGGCGCGGCTTGCCGGCCATGCACCCAGCGATCTCAATCACGTTTTCTACACGACCGGCGGTTCCTCGGCAGTCGAGACGGCGTTGCGCTTCATGCAGTTCGCCAACAATGTGAAGGGCCGGACGGAGAAAAAGCTAATCGTCTCGCGGCAGGGCGGCTATCATGGCTCGACCTATCTGTCGGCATCGCTGAATGGCCGTCCGCGCGATCAGGACTGGATGGATAGTGCAGCCGATCAGGTGATCAAGCTCACCTGTCCAAATCCATTCCGCCGGCCCGAGGGCATGACCGAGGCAGTATTCTGCGATTTCCTTGTCGGGGAATTCCGTGCGGTCATCGAGGCAAGGGGGGCTGATCGCATCGGCGCGTTCGTTGCTGAACCGGTCATGGCGTCCGGCGGTGTCATCGTGCCGCCGGAAGGCTATCTGCGGCGGATGCGGGCGCTTTGTGCCGAGAACGACATCCTTTTCATCGCTGATGAGGTGGTGACTGCTTTCGGGCGGCTGGGACACGTCTTTGCTTCGAAGGATGTCTTTGGCATCGAACCGGACATGATCACCTTCGCCAAGGGCGTGACCTCAGGCTATTTTCCGCTCGGCGGCGTGATGATCTCGTCTCGCCTGTTCGAGGAACTGCGGCGCTCCAATCACCCGGATGCGATGTTCGCGCATGGGCTGACCTATTCCAGCCATCCGATCGGCTGCGCGGTGGCACTGAAGAACCTCGATATCCTGGAAGAGGGGCTGCTCGATCATACGCGTGTGGTGTCGGCGCATTTTCAGTCGAGTCTGAAAACGCTGGAGGATCTGCCTTTGGTGGGCGAGGTTCGCGGTCTTGGGTTGATGGCCTGCGTCGAATGTGTCGCCGATCGTGTCCACAACAATCCGCTGACGCTCGATCTCGAAGTCGGAAAGCGTATCGATCAGCATTGCCAGGAACTCGGGCTACTTGTGCGGCCACTGATCAACATGTGTGTGATGTCGCCGCCGCTGACCATCACCGTGCCGCAAATCGACGAAATGACGGCTATCCTGCTCAGCAGCATCCGCCGGACCATGGACGAGCTGGTGCGCGAGGGGCTCTGGCACGGCTAACGGAAGCATTGTCTTGAGCATGGCATCCATTCCCCGCCACGCTCAATTTTAAAGGGCCGGTTTTGCCGGCCCTTTCTTTGCGCTTTACAGTTTGGTGGATCGCAATTGGCCGTTCATTTCGGCCATGTCCCGCTCGTCCGGTGCCTCTGGGAGATTCATCACCGGCAGGATCGCCCGCAAGTGATCGTGGTGGGTGCGTACCCCGTATTCAAGATCCGACAGGTAGAACCCGCTGAAAGCCTTGGAGGTCATGGATTCGTTCGACCAGACGGTCAACTGCACGTCCTCGGCCTGCGTGTCGCGATCAATGCGGTGGGCGAGGTAGCGGGCGGCGCGCTGTTGCCGCGTTTCGGTGCGGTAGCGGTAGATGCCGCCGCGCAACAGCGTTTGCCCGGTTGAAAGCGGAAACTCCTGATAGAACTGCGCGGCTTCGGGTGTCACCGCGATCACCGCGTTGGCGAAGATGCCGTAGTAGGTCCAGGCCTTGCGCAGATGTTCCGGCAGGTGTTTGGCTTCGGGGGCGATGGCGACATAGTTGCGCACGCTCCAGCGCCGTCCGGCATGCGGATTGTAGGTGGCGAAGGAGCGGCAGAGACCGTTGACGAAGGGCTCGTCATAATAGGTCGAACCATAGAGATCCTGCAGTGCCGGATGGGCCATTGCCACATGATAGCCCTCGTTGTCGACATCACGGACCGATTTCCAGTTGACCGGCGAGACCTGCGTCCAAAGATTGCCCGCGGCGACCATCTCTTCGGTTCTGTATTCGCCGAGTTCGGTCGCGAAAGGTTGCATCAGTTCGGCGACGGAGGGTTGCGGGCCGGGAGCGAAGCGGATGAAGACGAAACCCATCCAGACCTCCAGGTCGAGCGGTAAGAGCCCGAATTCCTGCTTGTCGAGCGGCGGGAAGGAGTGCGGTCGGGCAGCACCGCGCAGCGTGCCGTCGAGATTGTAGACCCAGCCGTGGAACGGACAGACGAGCGCGTTGCGGCACGTTCCCTTGTCGTCGGCAACGACACGTGAGCCGCGGTGGCGGCAGATATTGTGGAAGCCGCGAACGATGCCACCCTGATCGCGCAGGATCAGTGCGCGCTCTCCGACAACATCCATCGTGATGTAATTGCCTGGCTCCGGTACGTCCGAGAGATGGCAGGCGATTTGCCAATGCTCGCGGAAAACATGTTGTTTTTCAAGCTCCAGCAGGGCGTCGCTGTGATAGCACCAGCCGGGCAGGCCGCGGCGATCCCAGTCATTGGGTACGCTGATATTCCGGGTCATTTCGTTCATGAACTTTCCCATATTTTGCTGAACGTTCATTCAATATAATCATATTTTCCTATAAAAAGGAATAGCTTGTGGAATTGTAGTTCTCGTGAAATTTGGCACACCAGCGGTTTTGTCGGCCGAAAGAGCCTGCTGTCCGGAATTTCGCGGCAGCGAACTTCCCCATTTCTCAGGGCGACCACGATTGTCGCGACGCTTATTTATCCAATTCCGGATAGACCCGATCAAGAAAACCGGGACGCAGTTTCTCGCCCATCATGCAGTCGGAGGCAGGGGCGATCTGAACCGGAACGATCCGTTCCGCCGGTTGTTGACGGCTGACCTCCATCACCAGTTTCTGCCGTATGGCGACGGCGAAATCCTCAGGTTGGTGTACCGGCAGGACGAAGGATCCGGGACCGCCGATGACGCAGTCGGCATAGTAGCGGTCGAGCGAGCCTTGCGTGCCGGATGGGCGGATGAGAATGGCAAGGCCGTTGATGACGATGCCGCTGGCGACTGCCGCGTCGCGGGCAGGATCGACCGGTGGTCCAAGATTGTTCGGCCCGTCACCGGACACGTCGATCACCCGGCGCATCGGATCATGAGGGCTGGCTGCGATGAGTTTCGCCGCAAAGGAGATCGCATTGGAAATGGATGTACCCCGGCGAGTGTAGACGGGCCGGGAGGCAAGCTGTTCGGCGAAGGCGGCGGCATCCTCAGCGTCGTCAATCAACTGCCATCCGGCGACGGAGGTTTCGTTGACGCTACCCGCCCATTCGAAATAGTTGATGGCGATGCGGCCGTTGAGGCCAGCCGTCACCGCGTTGATGAAATCCGGATGGCGCAGGGCTTCGACATAGCCCATGCGTTGTACCCGTGCCTCTTCGAGATCCATCGAGCCTGACATGTCGACCGCAAGCACCAGCGCGACATCGACCTGCGCAACGTCGGCCGCCGGCGTGACGGCAGCGCCCGAGAGACTTAAAAGCATCGCAAGTGTTGTGAACATTATGTCATCCAATCACTGCTGCCGGTCGTAAGAAGCAAAAAGTGTAGCACAGGTCCTTCGTCAGGCGATGGTTTCGGATGCCGGCGAGTTCAACAATCGGTGATTTGCCGATGTGGTGACTATGTGCTGAAACTTGCGGTTGACCGGAGTGCCCGATGCAATGCTTCTGAAAAACGACACCGACACGGTCCTGCTTGACCGGCTACAGCAAGCAGCGTTCAGCTATTTCCTTGAATTCGCCAATCCGGACAATGGCCTGATTGCGGATACCTCGCTTGCGGGAGCCCCTTCGAGCATCGCGGCAACGGGATTCGGACTTTCCGCATATCCCGCGGGTGTAGAGAGAGGCTGGATGAGCAGGCAGGATGCCGCGGCAAGAACGCTGGCAACTTTGCGTTTCTTCGCCGAGAGTCCGCAGAGCCGCGACAAGGATGTGACGGGATACAAGGGGCTCTACTACCATTTTCTCGATATGAAGACCGGCCGGAGGACATGGCGCAGCGAATTGTCGCTGATCGACAGCGCGCTTCTCATCGCCGGCATGCTGACGGCGGCGGCCTATTTCAATCAGGAAAACGAAATCGAGGCGGAGATAAGGTCTTGCGCGGACATGCTGTACGCACGGGCAAACTGGGCCTGGGCGCTGGATGGCAAGGAGGCTTTGTGGCTTGGTTGGAAGCCACGAACGGGGTTTCTGCCCTATCGCTGGGAATCCTACAGCGAAGCGATTATCCTCTATGTTCTTGCGCTGGCCTCTCCCTCCTACCCCATCGGCAAGGAGAGCTACGACGCTTTTACGCGCAAGTTCGACTGGATGACGGTGCAGGAAAGGCCGTTCCTCTATGCCGGCCCGCTCTTCATCCACCTGTTTTCACACGCCTGGATCGATTTTCGCGGCATCCGCGACCTAGCCGTTACAGAACACGATACGGATTACTTTGAAAACACCCGCCGCGCGATCGCCGTCCAGCGTGACTATGCGATCGACAACCTCGGCGGTTTTTCCGGCTACGGCGCGGATCTATGGGGGCTGACATCCTGCGACGGTCCGCAGCGGCCGCGTCGCCTGCAGAACGGGCGGCGACAGGAGTTTGCCGGCTATGCCGCGCGTGGCGCGCCTCTTGGGCCGGACGACGGCACGATTGCACCCTGGGCGCCGCTTGCCTGCCTGCCGTTCGAGCCGAACCTCGCGATGTCGGCGACGCGGCACATTCTTTCGCGTTATCCCGGCGTGATCGAAGCGGGGCGTTTCGTCGGCAGCTTCAACCCGAGTGTTCCGGGCAAGAGCCCGGAGGGATGGCTCAACGACCGCAGCGTCGGCCTTGACCAGGGACTTCTGGTGATGATGATCGAGAACCATCGCAGCGGCCTGTTCTGGGAGTTGCTGCGCCAATCGCCGGTCATTCGGCGCGGCCTGAGACGAGCAGGCTTTTCGGGTGGCTGGCTTTGAGATAAACGGGTCGCCAGAGACAACGGGCAGCGCCTTTGGACGAGAACCTAGACTCCGACAATTCGCCAGATTTGGACGGCAAAGACGTTGAAGGCGCCATCGGCTGGCAGGCGGAGCGGTTTCCGCAGGTCGTCGTTTCGGTGGGTCTTGCGACGGCCGGTTTTCTGACCGTGGCCGACGCATGGCGTCGTGACGGCAGCATGATCGACAGTTTGCTCGATTATCAGACCCGCTTTGCCATTGGCATGGATGACCGCACCAAGGGCGCTCATCTCATTTCTTTTTATAGTCACCATCTGAGCATAGCCGCCGGCGCCGTCTATCTGAGGACAGGTCTGATGCCGGATCTCGGTCCGGACAGTCTGGCAATCCGGTTTGAGCCTCGTGGTCAGCATGCGTCCAGTCCATCGGCGGAACCCTTTCCAACCGATGCCCGGCGTTTTCATTTCTGTTTCGGTCGTTTCTTTCATGATGTTCAGGGAACGCCGCTCTTTCACGATGCCTTTGTCGAAAGCCTCGCTCCCGTGATTGAAACGCTGCAGGCCCGCACTGGCTTGTCGCCCGTCGCGCAATGGCGGCTTGCTGCCGATGGCATTGCCGGAGCCTTTCTGGAGATCGGCATGGCTCTGGGCGAGGAGGAACGGGCGATGGCCGCGGCGCTCGCTATCGTCAAGAAGGAAGGCTCGCCGCTTTCGTCTGCCGCGTTGCGCTATGAGCGGATCGACGCCGTTTATGGAGGCTCCCCCGTCGAGCGCATCTTTCGCCTCCGAAGCGGCTGCTGTCTCTATTACCGGACGGAGGGCGGCGATTTTTGCGATGTCTGCGTGCTTCTCGGTGACGAGGCACAAAAAAGCCGCCTGCGCGCCCATCTCGAACGCGCCGGCGGCTGAAGTTGGTGGTTGCCGCGCAGGAGACACCCGCGCGGCGACAAAACGCGTCAGGCTGATTTCAAAAATCGATCGTTCAGATAGCCTGAGATGACGCCCAGCACGATCCAGAAAGCGAGAGTCGTTGCCAGTGCGGCGACTGCGAATTCCGCGCCGAGAACGGCTGGAACCGGGCTCGAAATATCGGACGGCTGCGGTGCGCCGTAGACATGCGGCGCGGCGATCAGGACAAGGCCGATAATCTTGGCCGCGATCTCACCGCGTAGGACGACGAGATAGAGGCCTGCTACGGATAAAACGATCGTCGCGATCCACCAGATCTGCCGGTCGTGCAGATCGGCGGCCGGGAAGCCGGGCAGTTCCGGCGGCAACCCGACTGCGGGAAGAAGGTGAACGGCAAGCCAGCCGCAAGCGCCCCAGAGTGCGCCGTTGCGCAGCGTGATCGGGTAGTTGAAGACAAGGCTCGCTCCGGCAAGCAGCAGGCCGAAACCGGCACCTGCGACGAGATTGGCAAGCAGGGTACCGGAGAACCGGCTCATGCCGAACATGATGCCGCCTTCCTCTTCGTGTTCGCCTTCGTGTGCATAGGCAGGCGTAACCGGAGAGAGTGCCGACAAAATTTCGCCGACCACCGAGGACCGTCCAAACGACGAGTGCTGTTGGGTCTCGGTGCCGGCCGGCTGCTCCGCAGCAGGTTCCTTGCCTTCATATTCCTCGGCATGGAGGATCAGCGGAACCACGCGCAATTCCTGCGCCGCAGTCATGAAAATGCCCGCGATCAATCCAGCCACCAGTGCGGCCAGAAGTGTTTTTACAATCATTTCGATACCCCTAATTCAAGCGGAGCAAATCTGCTTCAGTGCTCGCACGCTTGTTGTGTGTCCATTCCCCACGACAAAAGCCGCCCGATGCCGAAGCATGGACGCACTTTGACTTTCGCGTGGTTCCTGAAGGAAACCCGCGATCCTGTTTGCTGATAGGCTGCGAAAAGCGCGAGGCTTTCCACAATCCCGCATCAATGGCAGGGGAAGCCGTAGGAGTGGCGAACGTCGTGCGCGGTATCGTGCAGCACGGCGGAATTCGCTAGACCGGCGCCGAAAACCAGGAAGCCACCGATCAGAAGGGCGAGAATACCGGCAGTGATGCGGTCGTTGAGGGAAAGCGGGACGCTCGAAACTGTAGTCGTAGCCATGACAACCTCCGTGATGGCGCGTGGGATTTCTCCCACCAATTGGGCACCATGCCCTTCATCAACCGGCAGGTTTCCTGGCTCGCGGCGTCAGGTGCTTTCACACCAAGAAGTCCGTCTCGCCTTCCCAGGGCAAGGACCAAAGGCCCGCTGCCGCAGTGGCTTTTACCGGCTGAACCGGCATGACAAACTCTGACCGCTCTACAGTCGCGGGGTCGGCCGTGATAGAGATGCCCAGAATGGGTCCACCCGTCACGTTCCCATTTACTCCCCGAAAGCGCCTCGCTCCCAGGGAACCAATTGATCCGACGATGATTATGCCGTCGCACCGTTCATGTCAATTCGGAGCTGCGACGCGCCATGCCGCATTGCCGCTGCGGTTTTCCGGTGTTGGCTCGCAATTCCACTTTCAAAATTCCGTATAAATCGCGTTAAATGCAACTGTTTGCCTTGAAATAACACCGAATGGTTGGTTGTATTGTCGAATACATTTCGCGCTGCATGAAACAATAGTTCTTTAGGAACCTTGGGGCAGAATGGCGCCCACACTGATGCGCGAAGAATCATTCATAGAGAAAACAATGAAAGCGGCGAGGTCGGAACAGGAATTCCAGAATATTCTTCGCCGTCTGGGGCTTGCGCTTGACGCCTCTCGGATCGGCGTGTGGGAGCACGATACGCAAAAGGACGAAGTCGTCTGGGATCTGCAGATGCACCGCCTCTACGGGACCGGCAAAGCGCAGAAGCGCGTCAAGGCCGAAGTATGGATGAAGGCGATCCATCCCGATGACCTCGAACAGGCCCAGGCCGATTTCGATGAAGCCATTGCGCGCAAGGGTGCCTATTCGTCGGAATACCGTATCATCCTGCCGAACGGCGAAATTCGATATCTCCGGTCGCGCGCTGATTGCTTTGAAGAAAACGGCAATATCACCTTCATCGGCGCTGAATGGGACGTGACGACGGATGTGCTGCTCAATCGCGAACTGCAGCGACAGAAAGCGATCGCGGAAGCACGAGCGGTTGCTCTGGAAGCGAGTACGCGGCGGATCGAATATGCCGCCGAACACGACTACCTGACCGGACTTCCCAACCGCCGATTTTTCGACCGGCGATTGACGGAGCTTGCCCAACATATCGGCCTTGAAAAGCTGGCGATCCTTCATATCGGCCTCGACCGGTTCAAACAGATCAACGATACGGCCGGCCATGCCGTAGGCGATGACGTCCTGAAATCGTCAGCCAAGCGGATTGCCGCGGCTGTCCCGAGGAACTCGTTCATCGCCCGCGTCAGCGGCGACGAATTCGCTGTTCTGATCGCAAATTTCGCCTCACTGGAGGATTTGAAATCGCGCGCTGAGCGGCTAGCGCAACAGTTGAAACAGTCCGTCTGGCACAATGACGAGGTGCTGCGCACCGGTGCATCGATCGGGGTTGCCGCCGCGAGCGGCCGAAATGTCGCCAATCTGCTGGCGGAATCCGACATCGCCCTGCACCGCGCCAAAAAACTCGGCCGCGGCAGGGTGGAGGTGTTTTCGGCGCAGATGAAGGCGCAACTCGTCAATGAGAGGCGGGTTGGCAAGCAGCTAGCACGTGGCTTGGAGAAGGGTGAGTTCATTCCTTATTATCAGGCTCAGGTCGATGCGCGGACCCGTCGCATCGTCGGCATGGAGGTCCTGGCGCGCTGGCGCCATCCGAAGCGGGGTTTGTTGCTACCGGCCGAATTCATCGAGGTTGCCGGAAACCTTGGTATGCTTGATGACCTCGATGCCGCAATCTTGAAAGCGGCGTTGAAGGATCGGCAGGTCTGGATGCGGCGGGGCGTGCGTGTTCCGCGGATCGCGGTGAACGTATCGGGGGCGCGGCTCTCCGATCCGCTTTTGATTGATGAGCTTCAGCAGTTGGACATCGAGCCGGATACGCTGTCATTCGAATTGCTGGAAACCATCTTCCTCGATGACAGCGAGGATGGCGTGCTTTTCAATGTCGCTGGGTTGAAGGACATGGGGATCGACATCGAGATCGACGACTTCGGCTCCGGCCACGCCTCGATCATCGGGCTGATGAAGCTGAAGCCTCGACGGATGAAGATCGACCGGCAGCTGGTGATGCCTGTCACCACGTCGCGCGAACAGAAACGCCTGCTGCGCTCGATCGTCGATATCGCCAAGGCGCTCAATATCGAGGTGATCGCCGAAGGTGTCGAGACGCTGGAACATGCAAAGCTCCTGACGCGCCTTGGCTGCGATATCCTGCAGGGCTACGCGATCGCTTATCCTATGCCCGCAGCCGATATGCTGGCGCGGCTGACGGAAACGCAGGAACTGCAGTTGGCAGGGCAAGATTGAGGGCCGGCAAGCGCCGTCCCAGGCTATTGAGCAAGCAAGTCCTGCATGACGCCGATGATGCGGCGGTGCTGGTGGGCGTGACGCGTGCGGATGCTGGTGGCAGCATAGACTGCCTGCGGAATCGGCGGGGCGTCGCCCACGGGACATGCAAGGCCGTCCTGTTCGAGCCTTATGGCCGTGGTGTTTGTGACATAGGCCGCACCACCCAGAGTCTTCAGCAGATCCGTAATGGCAATGTTCTGTCCTGACGCGAGCGGGGCTGCCGACAATTGCGGCAGCGCCAGGCGATGTGCCCGGTCGAATGCCGGAGAGTAGACGGCCTGGATATAGCTTTCAGGCCGCAGCTCGGCGATCGTCCGCGCGACGGTACTGACCAGCTTATAGGTCAGTTCGCCGATCCGTTCGTAGTGCAGGTCGGGCAGGAAGTGCGGCGTATAGAGGATGGCGAGGTCGAGATCGCCGGCGGCGAGATCGCGGTTCATCTGGTTGGAATAGTCCGCCTCCATGTAAATCGACGTTGCCGGCAGGTCGGTGCGGATTGCGGAAAGCCAGCGGCCAGCGAAGGCTTCGGCGAGATCGTGCTGGATGCCGAGCCGCATCGAACGTTCATAGGCGCCGGCGTTTTCTACCGCCCGTGTCGCCTCGTGCCACTGGTGCTGCAAGGCCTTTGCATGATCGAGGAAACGCAGGCCGGATGCCGTCGGTGCCGTGCCACCCTTGTTGCGGGTGAAGAGCTTGCGATTGAACTGCGCCTCCAGCGCCTTGACGCGATGGGAGACCGTCGATTGCGTGATGTTCAATCGATCCGCCGTGCGATTGAAACTGCGGGTTTCCATCAGGTCGAGGAAGGTTTCGATGAGGTCGATCTGCATTTTCGTTCCTGACGTTGACAAGATTGCCCCTCACCCTAGCCCTCTCCCCGCAGGCGGGGAGAGGGCTAGGGTGAGGGGCTTTCTTACTCATAATCTAATCGAATTCTTCGATCAATAAAGCGAAATCCATGCGCTTGATGCCGACCCGCTTCGTTGCCAAAACTGAACCCAAACAAGGGAACAGACATGTCGAATTTGCCGTCTCATGCGCGCGTTGTCATCATCGGGGGAGGTGCCGTTGGGGCATCTGCGCTCTACCATCTGGCGAAGGCCGGTTGGACCGACTGCGTGCTTTTGGAAAAGAACGAGCTGACCGCCGGATCGACATGGCATGCGGCCGGCAACGTCCCGACCTTTTCGTCGTCCTGGTCGATCATGAACATGCAGCGCTATTCGGCGTCGCTCTACCGTGAACTCGGCGATCTCGTCGATTATCCGATGAACTATCATGTCACCGGTTCCGTGCGGCTCGGACACTCGAAGGAGCGGCTGCAGGAATTCAAGCGAGTCGTCGGCATGGGGCGCTATCAGGGCATGGACCTCGATATCCTGTCGCCGGACCAGATCAAGTCGAAATACCCTTTCGTCGAAACCCATGATCTGACCGGCGCGCTCTACGATCCCTATGACGGCGATATCGACCCGGCCCAGTTGACGCAGGCGCTCGCAAAGGGTGCCCGTGACATGGGCGCGAAAATCTTCCGCTTCTGTCCCGCCACCGGTGCCCGCCGGGAAAACGACGAGTGGATCATTTCCACGCCGCAGGGCGACATCCGCTGTGAATACGTGGTCAATACCGCCGGGTATTACGCCCGCGAGGTCGGCAAATGGTTCGGCCGCGATGTGCCGATGATGGTGATGAGCCATCAATACATGCTGTTCGAGGAAATCCCCGAGCTGGCGGCATGGTCGAAGGAGGCCGGACACAAGTTGCCGCTGCTGCGCGACGTCGATAGCTCCTATTACCTGCGCCAGGAAAAGACCGGGATGAACCTCGGTCCCTATGAGCGCAATTGCAAGGCGCACTGGATCACGCCTGACGATCCGATGCCGGAGGATTTCTCGTTCCAGCTTTTCCCCGACGATCTCGAGCGGCTGGAGTGGTATCTGAACGACGCCGTCGAGCGCGTGCCGATCCTCGGCACGGCGGGGCTGTCGCGGATGATCAACGGCCCGATCCCTTATGCGCCGGATGGTAACCCGCTGATCGGGCCAATGCCGGGTGTGCCGAATGCGTTCGAGGCCTGCGTCTTCACCTTTGGCATCTGCCAGGCGGGCGGTGCCGGCAAGGTGCTGGCTGAATGGGTGACCGAGGGGCAGACCGAATGGGACATGTGGTCCTGCGATCCGCGCCGGTTTACCAGTTTCACCGATCAGGATTATTGCATCGCCAAGGGCATGGAAATCTACGGCCATGAATATGCCATGCACTTTCCGAAACATGCCTGGCCAGCGGGGCGCAACAAAAAGCTGTCGCCGATCCACGACCGGATTGCCGGGCTCGGTGCCCAGTTCAAGCCCTATAACGGTTGGGAACGCGCCAACTGGTATGCCAAGCCGGGCGACGACCTCTCGGAAGAAGCGACGCAGACCTGGGACCGGGCAGGGCCTTGGCAAAAGCGAATCGAGGAAGAATGCCTTGCTGTGCGGGACGCTGCCGGCATCCTCGATCTGCCCGGCTTTTCCCGTTACCGGCTGAAGGGTGAGGGTGCGCGTGACTGGCTGCTCGGCCTCATCACCGGCAAGGTGCCGAAGCCGGGCCGTATCGGCCTTGCCTATTTCTCCGACGACAAGGGCCGCATCGTCACGGAAATGTCGGTCATGGCGCTGGAGGAGGATTTCTTCTTCCTGATCACGGCAGCGACCGCACAATGGCATGACTTCGAATGGTTGCAGAAGCATCTGCCGAAGGATGTCGCGTTCACGCTGGACGACGTAACGGAAAACTTTACGTGCCAGATTCTCTCCGGGCCGAAGTCGCGGGATATTCTCGCGGAGGTCTCCGACGCCGATCTCGCCAAGGGCTGGCTGACACATCAGTCGGTACAGATCGCCGGGCGCTGGTGTCAGTTGGTGCGGGTTTCCTTTGCCGGTGAACTCGGCTGGGAAATCCATACGAAGATTGATGATACGGCCGTTATCTTCGACGCGGTCTGGGCTGCCGGGCAGAAGCATGGGCTCAAGCCTTTCGGCATGGAGGCGCTGGATTCGCTGCGGATCGAGAAGGGATACCGTGCCTGGAAGGGTGATCTCTCGACCGACTATACCATTCTTCAGGGTGGGCTTGATCGCTTCGTCGATTGGGCCAAGCCGGACTTCAAGGGCAGGGTGGCGCTGGAGCTCGAGAAGCAGCAGGGCGTGACCAAGCGCTTCGTGACGTTAGTGGTGGACGCCGGAGATTGCGACGCTCCCTATATGTCGACGCTCTGGCATGGCGGCCAGGTGGTCGGCGAAACGACGTCGGGCAACTGGGGTTATCGGATCGGCAAATCTGTGGCGCTCGGCATGCTGCGCGCCGATCTGGCCGAGTCCGGAACCGAAGTCGAAGTCGAAATCTACGGCGACCGCTTCAAGGCAATCGTGCAGGCCGATGAGCCTCTTTTCGATCCCAAGAATGAAAGACTGCGCGCATGAGCAAGCCGATCCCCAAAAAGGCGAGAGCCGTGATCATCGGTGGCGGCGTCTCCGGCTGTTCGGTCGCCTATCATCTGGCGAAACTCGGCTGGACCGATGTCGTTCTTCTGGAGCGCAAGCAGCTGACGTCGGGCACGACCTGGCATGCGGCAGGTCTGATCGGCCAGTTGCGCGCCTCGCAGAACATGACCCGGCTCGCCAAATATTCGGCCGATCTCTACACCAAGCTTGAGGCCGAGACCGGTATCGGCACCGGCATGCGCCAGTGCGGCTCGATCACGGTGGCGCTCACCGAGGAACGCAAGCAGGAGATCTACCGGCAGGCCTCGCTTGCCCGCGCCTTCGATGTCGATGTGCGGGAGATTTCGCCTGATGAGGTCAAGGCGATGTACCCACATCTGAATGTTTCAGATGTGGTGGCCGCCGTGCACCTGCCGCTCGACGGCCAGTGTGATCCAGCCAATATTGCCATGGCGCTTGCCAAGGGCGCGCGGCAGAATGGTGCCACGATCCTTGAAGGCGTCAAGGTGACGGCGGTCCACAAGAAGGATGGCCGGGTTTCGGGCGTGACCTGCGAGCAGAACGGCCAAACGTTCACGATAGAGACCGAGAATGTTGTCAACGCGGCCGGCATGTGGGGCAGGGAACTCGCCAATATGTCCGGCGTCACCGTACCGCTGCATGCCTGCGAGCATTTCTATATCGTCACCGAACCGGTCGCCGGGCTGCAACGCCTGCCGGTGCTGCGCGTGCCCGACGAGTGCACCTATTACAAGGAGGACGCCGGCAAGATGCTGGTCGGTGCCTTCGAACTCAAGGCCAAGCCCTGGGGCATGAACGGCATCAGCGAGGACTTCTGCTTCGACCAGCTGCCGGAGGATTTCGATCATTTCGCGCCGATCCTCGAACAGGCGGTCAACCGCATGCCTATGCTGGAAACGGCCGGCATCCATACGTTCTTCAACGGCCCGGAAAGCTTTACGCCCGACGACCGCTACTATCTTGGCGAGGCGCCGGAGCTGAAAGGCTATTGGGTTGCGACCGGCTACAATTCCATCGGTATCGTTTCCTCCGGCGGTGCCGGCATGGCGCTGGCGCAGTGGATGAACGATGGGGAGCCGCCGTTCGATCTCTGGGAAGTCGATATCCGCCGCGCGCAGCCGTTCCAGAAGAATCGCACCTACCTCAAGGAACGGGTGACCGAGACGCTTGGCCTGCTCTATGCCGACCACTTCCCCTATCGCCAGATGGCAACGGCGCGCGGTGTTCGCCGCACGCCCCTGCACGAACACCTGAAGGCGCGCGGTGCCGTGTTCGGCGAAGTGGCGGGCTGGGAACGGGCGAACTGGTTTGCCAAACCCGGTCAGGAGCGTGAATACAAATACAGCTGGAAGCGGCAGAACTGGTTCGAAAACCAGCGTGACGAACATCTGGCCATCCGGGGCGGCGTCGGCCTCATCGACATGACCTCGTTCGGCAAGATCCGCGTCGAGGGCCGTGATGCGCTAGCCTTCCTGCAAAAGCTCTGCGCCAACCAACTGGATGTGGCGGCAGGCCGCATCGTCTATACCCAGATGCTCAACGCCCGCGGCGGCATCGAGAGCGACCTGACGGTGACCCGTCTTTCGGAAACGGCCTTCCTGCTGGTCGTGCCCGGCGCCACGCTGCAACGCGATCTTGCCTGGTTGCGCAAGCACCTTGCCGACGAATTTGTCGTCATCACCGACGTGACCGCGTCGGAATCGGTGCTCTGCGTCATGGGACCGAAGGCGCGCGACCTGATGCAAAAGGTCAGCCCCAACGATTTCTCCAACGCCGCCCATCCGTTCGGCACTGCGCGCGAGATCGAAGTCGGCATGGGTCTCGCCCGCGCCCATCGGGTCACCTATGTCGGCGAACTCGGCTGGGAGCTTTATGTCTCGTCTGATCAGACGGCGCATGTGTTCGAGACGCTGGAAGCGGCGGGTGTGGATATCGGCCTGAAGCTTTGTGGCATCCACACGCTCGACAGCTGCCGCATCGAAAAGGCTTTCCGCCATTTCGGCCATGACATCACTGACGAGGATCACGTGCTGGAGGCCGGCCTTGGTTTCGCGGTGAAGCCGGCCAAGGGCGAATTCCTCGGCCGGGAAGCCGTTCTGAAAAAACAGGACAAAGGGCTATCGCGCCGGCTGGTACAGTTCCGCCTGACTGACCCGGAACCGTTGCTGTTCCACAACGAGGCGGTAGTTCGCGATGGAAAAATCGTCGGCACGATCACCTCGGGCAATTACGGCCACCATCTGGGCGGCGCGATCGGGCTTGGTTATGTGCCCTGCAAGGGTGAGACCGAAGCGGATGTGCTCGGGTCGGCCTACGAGATTGAGATCGCTGGGACGCGGGTGAAGGCAGAGGCGTCGCTTGCGCCGATGTATGATCCGAAGTCGGAGCGGGTGAAGGTCTAGGCCTTTCGGTCTTGGACAAGAGTTGCCCCTCATCCGCCCCGTTGGGCACCTTCTCCCCGTCAGGACGGGGAGAAGGGACAAGCGGCCAACTCTGTCGTCCCCTCTCCCTGCTTGCGGGGAGAGGGCTAGGGTGAGGGGCCGTTTTTTCTTCTCCCCGTTGGGAGAAGAGGCAGTCATACAGCTCCACAGCATTGAGTGCGCGCGCCGGAACGCGATTTTTCCGGTGAGGTCTTTCAGGAGATAAAAGCATGCTCGCGCCCGAATTTTCCAACAGCGTTGCCAAGGGCGACCGCATCGACCAGCTCGTCGCCGCGCACAAGCCGGGGCACGGCCTGACGCGTCCGTTCTACATGGACCCGGAAATCTACGAGCGTGACCTGGAGCGCGTTTTCCGGCGGCACTGGCATTGCGTCGCCCATGAGAGCGTCATCCCGAAACCGAACGATTTCGAAGTCTTTCGCATGGCGTCCGAACAGGTGATCCTGACGCGGCACGCGGATGGTACGATCCATGCCATTCTCAATGTCTGCCGCCATCGCGGCGCCGAGGTCTGCACCAAGGACAAGGGCAATGCCCGTGTCTTTGTCTGTCCCTACCATGCCTGGACCTACGGCAATGATGGATACTTGCGCGCCGCGCGGCTGATGCCGAAGGATTTCAAGCGGGAAGACCATGGGCTGAAGACGCTGCATGTCCGCGTCGTCGAAGGCTTGGTATTCATTTCCTTTGCCGAAAATCCGCTCGATTTCACCGAGGTCGAAAATCTTTTGCACGCCACCTGTGGCCAGTATGGCTGGGGGCAGGCGAAGGTTGCCCATCGCCAGAGCTATCCGGTCGATGCCAACTGGAAGCTGGCGGTCGAAAACTATGTCGAGTGCTATCACTGCGGCCCGGCGCATCCGGAATATTCGCAGACCCATGCGCTGGAACAGCCACTGCATATGATCGAGGCACTGAACGCGGCAATGGAAGAGCGCACCTGCGCGCTCGGCATCCCGGTCGGCTCCGGCGATCACTGGCAGACATCGGCAAACGGCAAGGAAACCATCCATGCCTTCCGATATGCGCTCTATGATGGCGTCAAGACCGGCAGCCAGGATGGTTCGCCGCTGGCACCGCTGATGGGCCGCTTCACCGAGTTCGACGGCGGCGTCACCTCCGTCCATCTCGGCGGCACGTCCTTCCTCGTCTGCTATCCCGACCACGGCATGATCTACCGCTTCATTCCGAAGGGGCCGGAAGCCTGCGAGATGGAGTTGATCTGGCTGGTCAGTGGCGAGGCGGAAGAAGGCGTCGACTATGACCTCGAGAAGCTGAAATGGCTCTGGACGGTGACGACCGACGAGGACAAGTCGATCATCGAACACACCTCGCGCGGTGTCCGCTCGCACTACTTCGTGCCCGGTCCGATCGCGCCGATGGAGCAGAACGAGTTGCGCTATATCAACTGGTATCTGGACGAGATCAGCCGGGCCTAACGACCAGGCAGTGTCCTACTGCGCCGCAACGCCCCGTATGTTTGAAATGCGCGTCGACCATTTTGGCGCAGTTGGTTCAAGGCCGAAGCGGTTGGGGAAGGTGAAGAAGGTTTCGAAGACCTGACTGCGACCGGCGGGTATGCGGGCGACAATCAGGGCGGTGTCTTCGCCGATCGTCTTGCACGCGTTGTCCGGGCAATCTTCCATTGTCGCCGTCAGATTGAAATTGGTGAGATTGGCAGCACTTTTGTTCAGGATCGTACCGGTGACGTGATAGCTCGTGTCCGGCCGGTTGCGGGTGAACTGCAAACCTTCCAGCGCAATTTCCTCCGGTTGGATGACCGGATGGTTCTGGGTGAATGGCGGTGGCTCATTGCCGTTGCTCTGAGCCCCGCCGTCTCTCAGCCAGACCAGAAAGGCTGATACGAGCCCCAGCGCCACGAGGATGCTGAGCACCGGTTCTGCAAAGCGCCGGAAGCGCGACGAGCGCATGGCGAAATAGACAATCAATAGGCCTGCAAGTGCCGGAAAAATCCAAATCATCAAAGTCCTCCCCATTTCTATATAGGCGGGCCATGGGCGCGAGGGAAGCGGGCGGTGTGCGGTCCGATGATTGTGAGACAGGGCGGAACAAAGCACGCGGTAGCCCGTTTTCCGCAGGTCGTCCCCGACGCGTTACAATCACGGAAAAGGAAGAAGAAAATGGCAGGAAAAGCCCTGGAAGACCTGTTTCACGACATGCTTAAGGATGTCTACTACGCCGAACGCAAGATATTGAAGGCCTTACCGAAAATGGCCAAGGGCGCGCAGAGCCCGAAGCTGAAGGCGGCTTTCGAAAAGCATCGCGACGAGACCGAAGGCCAGATCGAGCGCCTGCAGCAGGTGTTTGAAATCTTCGGCAAGCGTGCCGTCGGCAAGACCTGCCCGGCGATTGACGGGATCATCGAGGAAGGCGAGGAAATCCTTGATGAATTCAAGAATTCCCCGGCGCTGGATGCGGGTCTCCTAGCAACGGCACAGGCCGTCGAGCACTACGAGATGGCGCGCTACGGCACGCTGAAGACCTGGGCTGCCATGCTCGGCCTCAAGGACGCAGTCAAGCTGCTCGATGAGACGCTGCAGCAGGAAGGCAAGACCGATCACGAGCTGACGGCATTGGCCGAGGCTTCGGTCAATGCGACGGCCCTCAAGAAGGCCGCGTAACAAGACCTCATCAAAATGGCCGGATTTCGCATCCGGCCATTTTGCTATTTCAGGCTGATCCAATAGGAGCCGTTGAACGGAACGGCAGCAAAGCGCTCGTTGATTTCCTTCAGGCTCTGGTCAGGATCGACATCGGCGAACAACTCCGGCCGCAGCCAGTGCGCAAACGCTTCCGCCGCCAAAATGTTCAACGGCACGGCATTGAAGAAATTCCATAACCCATGCACACGGCCTTTCTGAACGCCGGACAGGTTGGCGAGAACAGGGCTCTTGACCGCCTCGCCAAGCGTCCGGCGAGCTTCGTCGGCCGGAACGCCCGGGCCGACTGAAAATACGCTGTAGGTGCCGCCCGGTGACGCGGTTGCGATATAGACTTCCGGATCGGCGGATATCAGGTACTCGCTGCTGACGATGCCGCCCTGGCGCGGCAGGTTCTTGTCGGCGATGTTGCGGCTGCCGGTGATGCCGATGAACTCGCCGAGACCGCCTGTTCCATAGGCATAGCAACAGCGGTCCGGATTGGGAAAGGCGTCCATCAGCACTGTCGGGCCGGGCTCAGGATTGGCGGCCACGCGGTCGGTGATGCGCTTCAGATGTTCCTCGTAGAAATCGGCAAAGGCGTTTGCCTGTTCCTCACGCTCGAGGATCTTGCCGAGCAGGCGCATGTTTCCGGGCGTGTTCTTCATCGGGTCGCTGTTGAAATCGACCACGAACACTGGCACGCCGGTCGTCTCCAGATAGTCGATCGCCCGCTTGCCGAGTTCGGTATCAGCCTGCCAGTTTGCCATGATCGCAAGGTCTGCCTTCAGCGACAGGATGGTCTCGAAAGATAGCCCGTCGCCGGTACCGTTACCGATGATCGGCACGTCTGCGAGAGCCGGAAACTTGGTCGCAAAGTCCTTGTAGATTTCAGGGTTGTCACCCTTCATGTCGCCGGACCAGCCCGCAAGCAGGCTGACCGGATCCGGATGGATCAGCGACAGTGCCACCAGATTGAAGCCGCTACCCAGCAGGATCGCCTTCGGTTTTGCCTTGATCGTCACCTGCCGGCCAATGCCGTCGGTCAGTGTCATCGGCCAGCGTTCCTGTGCATTGGCAAAGGGGGCGACGGCCAGAAGCAGGCCGAGTGTCAGAAGAAACAGGCGCTTCACATCATTGCTTTCTTTGAGCGGGCAGGGCGCAGAGATTGCCGCAGCTGGGAACGCCGGGCAGCAGATAGCGCAGGCAGCAGATCTTGCGGCGGCAGACGGTTTCTTCGCCGTCGATTTCGTGGCGCAGGCAGCCATGGAAGGGGTTCGTCGAGCCGTCGGGCAAATGCGGCTGTGAAAATAGCGGACGCGAGGCCCAGCCATCGCCATCAGCCGGGCGTTCCCGTTCGGTCGCGTTGAAGGCGTAGTCGATGTAGACGGCCGCATTGTTCCAGGCGAGTTTGGGGGCAATACCGCCCTGCGCCTTCAATTGCGCGACGGTTCCGGCGAGATGCTGGCTGACCAAAGGCATCACGAAGGACAGAAGGTCAGCGCCCTTGCCCTCGCTCCAGTCGCCTTCATGGGCGAGACCCATGGCGCGCGGCAACCCGTCTTCGGCAAGCGCGATCGTCATGTTTTCAGCGGTGACCGGCAGGGCATGGTCGGCCCGGCGGGCGACGATGTAGGGGATTGTCAGGATCGAGAAATAGTAGAGCGACCACATGGAGGCGACCGCGCGCCGGTCGGTGCCGCCATGGGTGGCGGCATAGGTATCGAGTGCTGCGGAAAAGCCACCGGAACCGAAGAACTCCGACAGCGGCACGGCGCCTTCCAGTTCCGACGACAGCATCATCTTCTCGCCGCACCAGGCGTGTTCGCCGGCAAACACCGTCTTCAGGCTGGAAGGCCCGAATGCGGTCTTGTCCCCGTGATGAGCGGTTGCCGTCATGGTCTCACCAGCTGTATTTGAGCGAGCCGATGACGGCGCGGCCTTGGTCACGGTAGCAGAAGCCGGCCGAGCAGACGGCGTCGCGCCGGTCGAAGACGTTGGTGGCGTTCACCTGCAGCCGCAGGCCCTCATATTTCTTGTCTATCGCTGCGAAGTCGTAATGGGCTGCGGCATCGAACAGGACCCGCGATGAATTACGCGTCGTATTCTGGTCGTTGCCATAGCTCGATCCGAGGAAGCGAGCGCCGGCGCCAAAGCCGAGGCCTGCGCCCGGACCGTCCTCCGGCAGGGTGTAGTCCGCCCAGAGGGACGCCATGTGGCGCGGTACGGACGAGACATAGTTGCCGACCGTATCTGCCGGGCCCTCGGTGATCTTGATGTCGGTATAGGTATAGGACGCCACCAGCGAAAGGCCGTTGTCGAGGCTCGTGTTCGCCTCGATTTCGAAACCGCGGGAGCGCACCTTGCCGCGCTGTACCTGGATATTTTCAGGCCCCGTCGGCAGGTCAACGACCTCATAGTAGAGGCTGTTTTTCTGGTCGATGTTGAAGAGGGCGGCGGTGATCATCGTGTTGCTGTTGGGCAGCAGATATTTGACACCGACTTCCTCCTGCTGGCTCTCGGTCGGCTTGAACGGCTGTTCGGTTTCCTTGTTCCAGCCGGCATTGGGCGAGAAGGCGGTCGAATAGCTGATATAGGGGGCAAGGCCGAAATCGGTTTCGTAGGTCAGGCCGATGCGACCAGAAAATGCCTTGTCCTTCTGGGATATAGAGGTCACGGCATTGGTGGTCAGATCGGTTGTGTCAGTATCGGTCGAAACCCAGTCATAACGTGCGCCGGCGGTCAGCGTCCAGGCGTCGTAGCGGACCTGGTCCTGCAGGTAGGTGCCGAACTGCCACTGGTCCTGGTCGACCCGTTCCGAGAAATCGATCGGATCGGTCGGGCGGCCCTGCGTCGGATTGTTGGTATCGAGCGGCGGTGTCAAGCCGGTGCCGGAGAGCGAGCGGAACCGCAGCTTGGAATAGTCGATGCCTGCGAGCAGCGTATGGTCCAGCGCGCCGGTGTCGAACTGGGCTTCCATCTGATTGTCGATGGTGAAGGCGGTCAGACGTTCGTCGAAAGTACCTGCGCTGCTGTCGAGGAATCTCGGCCTGGCTGCGTTCGGTGCATAGGCAAAAGCCCAGTCGGTGTCGATGTTCAGCGTCGAGACGCGCATGTTCTGCCGGAAGGTGAAGACGTCGTTCAACCGGTGCTCAAATTCATAGCCGACGCGGGATTGCGTCTGCACCGAGTCATTGAAGTCGGGGTTGCCGGCGAAGATGTCCGTGACTTCGCCGGTTAGCGGATCGTTGTAATAGGTAGCAGACCCGCCCGTCTTGGTGCGGGAATATTCGCCAAGGATCGTCAGCTTGGTGTCCTCGTCCGGCTTCCAGGTGAAGGCCGGCGCGATATAGGCGCGGTCGTCCGGCACGCTGACCTGCTCGGTGTCGGCGCTGCGCAGCAGGCCGGTCATCCGGTAGTAAAGCGGATCGGTGTCGTTGATCGGGCCGGAGAAATCGAACTGTCCCTGATAGCGATTGTCGGTGCCATATTGGAGCTGCAATTCGTGCAGCGGTTCCTCTGTCGGCCGCTTTGTAATCAAGTTGAAGAGGCCACCGGCGCCAGATGCTCCGTAAAGCGCAGACGAGGGGCCGCGCAGGATCGAGACCCCTTCAAGGCCGTAGGGTTCGTTCTTAAACAGCGATGAGCTGGCGCCCGGCTGGCGCAAGTTGTCACGGAACACGCCAGTATAGGTGACGTCGAAGCCGCGCACCGTGAACGAATCGAAACGTGGGTCGAACCCGTATGCACCGACGCGCGAGCCCGGGGTGTAGGCGAGCGTATCAAGCAGCGTCTGCGGATTGCGGTCCTTCAGCTGCTGTTCCGTGACTGACGAAATCGACTGCGGGGTCTGCAGGAAAGGCGTGTCAACCTTGGCGCCGGTGGCGCTGCTGGTGCCGACGTAACCGTCAGCGGTGATGACGCCGCCACTGCCGCCGGTGACGGTCAAGGTCTCGAGCGCCGTCGCTCCGTCGGTGGTCGTCGGCGCCGCATCCTGCGCGAAGGCCGTCAGCGACAGGGCGAGCAACGAGGTGCCGGCAAGGGCGAAACGGATCGTGGACCGGGTGGAGCGGCGAAGATGGGGCATGTCATGCACTTTCTGGATAGGCGAGGGCTATAAGATGACTCGTTCTATCAAGATTATATTCACAAAGAAGTGAATTTATGACTTAAATACTCATGTTTTTCGAGTTGTGGGATTTGCGCAACATTTCAGAGAGTTCGCAGATTATTCCAGCGGCCGTCACAGCACATGGAAAGACCGCGCCTTTGAGGGCGCGGTCTGTGAAATCGGGTGTAACAGTCGCCGGACCAATCGTTACCCGTGGTTGATCATCACGTGGCGAACCGCTGTGTAGTCCTCCAGCGCATAGATCGACATGTCCTTGCCGTAACCGGATTGCTTGACGCCGCCATGCGGCATTTCGTTGGTCAGCATGAAGTGGGTGTTGATCCAGGTGCAGCCATATTGCAGGCGGGAGGCGGCCTTCATGGCCTTGGAGATATCCTTGGTCCAGACAGAGGAGGCAAGGCCGTAGTCGCTGTCATTTGCCCAGGTCACGGCCTGGTCGTTGTCGGTGAAGCGGGTGACGGAGACGACGGGGCCGAAGACTTCGCGGCGGACGATCTCGTCTTCCTGGGTGGCGCCCGCAACCACGGTCGGCTGGAAGAAGAAGCCGTCCTTGCTGCCGAGGTCGCCGCCGGTGGTGATCTCGATATGCTTCTGCTCGGTGGCGCGCTCGACGAAGCTTGCCACGCGGTCGCGCTGGCGCTTGGAGATTAGCGGGCCGATCTCGTTTTCGGTGTCGTCGGCGAGATTGTATTTGATCGTCGAAACAGCGGAGGTGAGGTCGGCGACAAGTTTCTCGTAGATGCGGTCCTGCGCGTAGATGCGGCAGGCAGCGGTGCAGTCCTGTCCGGCATTATAATAACCGAAGGTGCGGATGCCGGCGACGACGGCGTCAATATCGGCGTCGTCATAGACGATGACCGGGGCCTTGCCGCCGAGTTCGAGATGGGTACGCTTGACGGTTTTCGCTGCCGCCTGCAGTACCTTCTTGCCGGTGGCGATATCGCCCGTGATCGAGACCATGCCGATCTTCGGATGGTTGATCAGGGTGTTGCCCACCGTTTCGCCACGACCGAGGATGACGTTGACGACGCCTTCCGGCAGAATATCGGCCAAGAGCTTCGCCATCTTCAGCGCCGTCAGCGGCGTCTGTTCCGACGGCTTGAAGACGACGGTGTTGCCGCCGGCAATCGCAGGCGCCAGTTTCCAGGCCATCATCATCAGCGGATAGTTCCACGGCGCGATCGAGCCGATGATGCCAACGGGATCACGGCGGATCATCGAGGTATGGCCGGGCAGGTATTCGCCGGCGACAGTGGCATGCAGCGAACGAATGGCGCCTGCGAAGAAGCGCCAGCAGTCGACGATGGCGGGCAGCTCGTCATTGCGCACGGCATTGATCGGCTTGCCGCAGTTCAGCGCTTCCAGCGCTGCGAAGGCGTAGGCGTCCTTCTCGATCGCATCGGCGATCTTGAGGAGATAGCCGGATCGCTCGCCCGGTGTCGTCATCGACCACGTGCCGAAAGCCTTCTCGGCGGCATCGACGGCGCGCTCGATCTGCGATTGCGAGGCTTCGGCGAGATCGATGATCTTGGCGCCGGTGCGCGGATTGAGGATCAGTTCCTCCGCTTCGGTTCCGGCTTCGAATGTCGATCCGATCAGCAACTGCGTGTCCATGTTTGTTCTCCCAAAATTATATCGTTAGATTCTGCAGCCAAGGCGCGGTTATGCGTGCTTCATGTTCGGCGCTCTCGGCGCTGTCATGCACGCCCGACAGGCGTTCGCCCTGCCATCCGACCTCAACGCCCTCGTCTTCTTCTGCGGGATGCCAGAAGTACATGAGGGCAAAGCAATACGCTCCATCTCGTCTTCGCAGGATGAGGACCCGTTCATCTTCATGTTCAAACAGCGAGACCTGTTCGAAATCGTCGAGGTGCAGCTCAATCATGCCGTCCTCTTCCATCGATCGAATGTCGCTCCAGGCTAAGCATGTTGTCGTTCACTTCCCCGCGCCGGCGATCTGGTCGCCGTCGCGCGTGAGGTAATAGGCGGCCAGGATCGGCAGGAAGGTGACCAGCATCACCACCATGGCGACGACATTGGTCACCGGCCGCTGGCGCGGGCGAATGAGTTCCTCGAGCATCCAGATCGGCAGTGTTGATTGCTGGCCGCCGGTGAAGGTGGTGACGATGACCTCGTCGAAGGACAGCGCGAAGGCGAGCATGCCGCCGGCGAGAAGCGCAGTGCCGATATTCGGCAGGATGACGTGGCGGAAGGTCTGGAAACCGTCGGCACCGAGATCCATCGAGGCTTCGATCAGTGAACCGGAAACGCGGCGGAAGCGGGCCACGGCATTGTTGTAGACGACGACGATGCAGAAGGTCGCGTGGCCGAGCACGATGGTCCAGAACGAGAAGGGGATATCCGCCATCGAGAAGGCCGAGCGCAACGCGATGCCGGTGATGATGCCGGGAAGCGCGATCGGCAGGATGACCAGCAGCGAAATGGTTTCGCGGCCGAAGAAACGCGTCTGGCTGACGGCGGCGGCGCAGAGCGTGCCGAGCACGAGGGCGATCGCCGTCGCGATCGTCGCGACCTTGACGGATAGGGTCAGAGCCGCCCAGATATCCGGCCGGTTCCAGGTGACGGCGAACCATTGCAGCGTCAGGCCGGGCGGCGGGAACTGGTAGCTCTTTTCCTCCGTCGTGAAAGCATAGAGGAAGATCAGGAGGATCGGGATATGCAGGAAGGCGAGCCCGCCGATGGCGGCGATCTTCAGGCCAAGCGGGGCGGATGTGGAGCGGTCAGAGCGCATCGAAGGCTCCCATGCGTTTGGCCATCCAGAGATAGAGGCCCATGATGACGATCGGCACGACGGTGAAGGCGGCAGCGAGCGGGATGTTGCCGGCGGTGCCCTGCTGGGCATAGACGGCCTGGCCGATGAACAGCCGCGACGAGCCGACGATCTGCGGGATGATGTAGTCGCCAAGCGTCAGCGAGAAGGTGAAGATCGAGCCGGCGACGATGCCGGGCAGTGCCAGCGGAAACAGCACGTGCCGGAAGGTCTGCTGCGGCGTGCCGCCGAGATCGGAGGATGCCTCGATCAGGTTGCCGGGCACACGCTCCAGTGCTGCCTGGATCGGCAGGATCATGAAGGGCATCCAGACATAAACGAAGACGAGGAAGGTGCCGGTATAGCTGACCGAAAGCGAATTGCCGCCGATGATGGGGAGTGCCAGCCAGCCGTCCAGCAGCCAGAGCAGGTTAAGCTTGGTGAAGGCCCAGGTGAGGATGCCTTCCTTGGCAAGGATCAGCTTCCAGGCGTAGATTTTTACCAAATAGCTCGACCAGAGCGGCAACATGACGCCGAGATAGAAGACAGCCTTCCATTTTCCCTTGGCATAGCGCGCGGCATAATAGGCGATCGGGAAGGCGATCAATGCCGAAAACAGCGTGACCGTGGCGGCCATCAGGACCGTGCGGACGATGATGTCGAAATTGGCGTCCGACAACAGCTGCTTGTAGGTTGCAAGCGTGAACTCGTAATTGATCAGGCCGGAGAAATCGTCAATCGAGAAGAAGCTCTGCAGGAGCAGGGCAAACAGCGATCCGAGGTAGATGACGCCGAGCCATAGGACGGGCGGGCCGAGCAGAACGGCGAGCAGGACATACGGGTGCTTCCACAGGAAGTCCGAAATCCTTCCCGTCAACCCCGGCCTGTTCGGCAGGATCGTTGCCTCGGTGGCCAGCGCGCTCATGCTTCCTCCATCAGATGAAGGTCGTTGCGCGAAAATGCGAGCTGGACGTCGGCGCCGATATCCGGCACCGGCATGGCGGCGGGGCTGGCGACGATGACCTTTTCGCCGCTGCAATCGACACTGATGCGGTTGACCGCGCCGAGGAAACTGCGGGCGGTAACCGTACCGGGCAGGGTGAGTTGCTCGGTCCAGGAGGTGCCGATGGTGATCGCTTCCGGGCGCAGGCTGGCGGCGGCCGAGGGAATTCCGAGCTTGGCGCAGGTGGCGCTCGACAGCACGTTGGAAGAACCGACGAAATCGGCGACGAACCGGGTCTGCGGACGCTTGTAGATATCTTCCGGCGTGCCGAGCTGCTGGATCCTGCCGTCGTTGAAAACGGCGATCCGGTCGGCCATCGACAGTGCTTCGCCCTGATCATGGGTGACGAAGACGAAGGTGATACCGAGCGTTTTCTGCAGGCTTTTCAATTCCTCCTGCATCTGCTCGCGCAGTTTGAGATCGAGCGCACCGAGCGGCTCGTCGAGCAGCAGAACCTTGGGCTTGTTGACGAGAGCACGGGCGAGCGCCACCCGCTGGCGCTGACCACCGGAGAGCTGGCCCGGTTTGCGCCCCCCGTAGCCCGGCAGCTTGACCATGGCGAGCGCGTCCTCTGCCGCCTTGCGACGCTCCTCCTTGCCGATGCCCTTGACCATCAGGCCGTAGGCAACATTGTCGAGGATGGAAAGGTGCGGAAAGAGGGCATAGTCCTGAAACACCGTGTTGACGCTGCGGCGATAGGGCGGGACACCTTCGGCCGTTTCCCCGAAAATCTCGATATGACCGTCAGTCGGTTGCTCGAAACCGGCCATCAGCCGGAGGCAGGTCGTTTTGCCCGAGCCGGAAGGGCCGAGCATCGCGAAGAATTCGCCGGCTGCGATTTCAAGGTCGACCGCATCGACGGCTTTGACGGTGCCGAAGTGGCGGGAGACGTTTTCGAACAGGACAGCGGCGGTCATGGGGGACTCCGTGGGCAAGCGTCATCGTTCCTTTCCTGAAGGAGCGAAGGAGGTTGTTATAATCTCCCCCTAATGGGGGAGATATCCCGGAGGGACAGAGGGGGTAATTCCGAGGTCGGGGTTGGCTACCCCCCTCTGTCAGCATTGCTGACATCTCCCCCACAAGGGGGGAGATCAAATCCGCGTGCGCCGTTACCGGCCGCCAATGACGCCGATATAGTCGGAGACCCAGCGATGATAAGGCACGCACTCGCCCTGGCTTTCGCATTTGGACACCGGCGTCTTCCAGAACTTGATCTTCTCGAAGTCGTTGTAGCCGTTACCGGCGCAACCTTCGTCAGTCAGGAGTTCGTTACCCTTGCAGGCGGCCGGTACCGAGGGAACCGTGCCGAACCAGGCCGAGACGTCGCCCTGGACCTTGGGCGACAGCGAGTGTTCCATCCACATATAGGCGCAGTTCGGGTGCGTGCTTTCGGCGTGCAGCATGGTGGTGTCGGCCCATCCGGTCGCCCCTTCCTCCGGGAAAACCGAGGCGATCGGCAGCTTTTCTGCCTTCAGCAGGTTGACCTGGAAGGGCCACGAGCCGGAGGCGACGACGCCTTCGTTCTTGAAGTCGTCGATCTGGATCATCGCGTCGTGCCAGTAGCGGCCGGCGAGCGTGCGCTGGACGCGCAGCACGTCGAGGGCTGCCTTGTACTGGTCTTCATTCAGCTCGTAGGGATCCTTGATGCCGAGTTCCTTCTTGTGGAACATCAGGTAGTTGGCAGCGTCTGCCACATGGATCGGGCCGTCATAGGCCTGGATGCGGCCCTTGTTGGACTTTCCGTCGGGCAGGGTCATCTCTTCGAAGACAACCTTCCAGCTCTTCGGCGCTTCGCCCTTGAAGGCTTCGGTGTTGTACATCAGCACGTTCGGCCCCCAGACGTAAGGGGTGCCGTAGTGGGTGCCGTTGACCGTATGCCAGGCCGCGTTCTGCAGGCGCTCGTCGATGGTCGACCAGCTCGGGATCAGGGCGGTGTTGATCGGCTGGACGCGCTTGCCGGCAACGAGACGAAGCGATGCGTCACCGGAGGCGGTGACGAGGTCAAAGCCGCCTTCGTTCATCAGCGCGACCATTTCGTCGGACGTGGCGGCGGTCTTCACGCTGACCTTGCAGCCGGTATCCTTTTCGAAGGACGTGACCCAGTCGTAGGCCTTGTCGGTCTCGCCGCGCTCGATATAGCCGGCCCAGGCAACGATCGACAGTTCGCCTTCCCCCTTGCCGAGTTCCTTCAAGGGTTCGGCTGCGAAAGCATGGGTGGCGAAAGCGAGCGAAAGGGTGAGCGCGGTGCAGGATTTCAGAATCTGCTTCATCTTCAGTCTCCCGGTTTGGTGTCCGAATTTTTCGGTCTTGTTCCCGGAGTTAAAGGTGCCTCGATTTTGCCGCTTTCGCAAATTCATTAATCAGAATGGTGCTATCGGTTTTCCCGATATCAATTGAATTTAGCGGGGCCGCCCACTGCGCAGCGCCTCTGCAACCCCGATAAAGTCCTTGGCCGACTGCGGCAACCCTGAGCCCTTGCGCCAGACCATGCCGACCTGGACCACTGGAAGGGCGCCGGAGACGTCGCGGCTCTCGATCCGGTCGCCTTCCAGCGACCAGGGCCGGTAGACCAGATCGGGCAGCAGCGCGATGCCGGCGCCGGTGGCGACAAGGCTACGCACCGCTTCAACAGATCGCGTGCGGAAGGCGACATGCGGACGGGCGCCGAGCGCGGTCAAAAGCTTACCGGTGTTCTCCTCGATTTCGTCGACCGTCAGCATGATCAGCGGCTCTTTAGCGATATCGGCGACCGAGATGATATCGGCGGAAACCAGAGGATGACCGAGCGGCAGCCAGAGGCGGTAGGGCGAGGTCTCGATGATTTCCGCCTGCAGCGCCATCCGGTCACGCAGATTGGAGATGACCATGACGGCGACATCGAGTTCGCCGCCGACCAAAAGATGTTCGAGATAGGAGCCGTTGTCCTCGATGGCGCTGACCTCGACTTCCGGGCAGGCGCGGCGGTAGCGGGCGAGAAGGTCGGAGAGCACATAACCAGCGACCAGCGACGTCACGCCGAGATTGAGCTTGCCGCCGGTGCGCGATTCTCGTTCCTGCGAAAACGAGCGGCGGGCATCGGAAACCCCGGCAAGAATCTTTGTGGCATGACGCAGGAACTGGTGGCCGTTATGGGTGATGTGCAACCCGCGCGGATGCCGTTCGAACAGCTCGACACCGAGATCAGTCTCCAGTTCCTTGACCGCTTCGGTGATGGAAGACTGTGAGATCGACAGGTTCTGCGCCGCCCGGGTAATGGAGCCCTGCTCGGCGACGGCGACGAAATATTGGAGCTGACGGAGGGTGAAGGCCATGATCTAGCTAACATGAGTGGAGGGAGTGGTGGCAAGACGCATAGGTTTAGCTCGACGCCGATGATCAGCTGTCGCTCCAATCGTCGGGGAAATCCCTACCTCCATAGAAAATGCGCAGGATACGAACGGTGTCGTTTTCCACGACGAACGCGATCGATGCACGGCGTTCGAAACCCATGATGCGCAGGCCTGGATAAAGGTCATCACGCTGTGTGCCGCGAAAGGGGAAATCGGCGAGAGACATACATGCGTGTTCGATGCGATCGATATATGAGCCAGCTCGATCGAGGCTGCTGTTTTCGGCGATGTATCGGTAGAGCGCGACAAGATCATTTTCCGCCAGGGGACGGAAAACGATTTTGTACAGCACGCTCACTGGCCTTCGACAAGGCGGGAGCGAAGTCGCGCGAAGACTTCTGTCGCAGGTATATCGGGCCGAGAATCCTCTATCGCTTCACGAATTTTGGCACGCATAATCTCGTTCAAAGCGGTCTCCTCGCGGTCAAGGGCGCGCAAGCCTGCGCGGACCACCTCGCTCGCCGATTCATACGTGCCCGACTGCAAACGGGCATCCAGCAGAGCTTGCTGCTTACCGAGGGTGACAGTGATGGGTTTGCTTGTTCGCATGTGATTGAGATTACCATGGTTGCATGACATTGTCATACTCGAAAAATCTCTGAAATTGTCAGGATGTCGGATTGAGGACAGAATATGCAGGAAATCCGGTTATGGTCGGGTGTTAATCAGGACGGACTACTTGTGACAACGGATTGCCCAACTCCCACCGAACCCGGCATTCTCGCCTTCCACAAACGCTGCGAGGAATTCTATCCGGCCGATGCCGTGGATGCGTCGATCGAGCAGCAGCGCGCATGGTATGACGCCCTCTGCGCCGAGTTCGATGCGCCATCGCCGGAAGGGCTGACGCGGCAGGACGAAACCGTGGGTGGCCGCATTCTGGTGCGGCGGTATCCGCCAGCCGACATTGCGACGCAGACTCGCATCTTCTACATTCACGGCGGCGGCTTCGTCGTCGGTTCGTTGGAAAGTCATGATGCCATCTGCGCCGAGATCGCCCATGCCGCAAAGGCGGAGCTGGTGTCCGTCGATTATCGGCTGGCACCGGAGCATGTCTGGCCGGCAGCGTTCGATGACTGTTTCGAGGTGCTGAAATGGTTGCTTGCCGATGGCCGGCCGCTGGTGATTGCGGGCGACAGCGCCGGCGGCAATCTGGCGGCGGGCACAGTGCTGAAGGCCCAGGCCGAGGCACTCGACGGCATTGTCGGGCAGGTGCTGATCTATCCCGGGCTCGGTGGGGATCTAGTGTCGGGATCCTACGCCGAAATGGCCGAGGCTCCGGGTCTGTCGACGGCCGATGTCGCCTACTATCGGGATGTTTTGACAGCACCGGCGGAAAATGTCTTTGCCCATCCTTTGAAAGCAGCAGACCTTTCCGGCCTGCCGCCGGCCTATATTACGTCAGCGCATTTCGACCCGTTGCGTGACGATGCGGCACACTATGCGCAGCGGCTGATCGCGGCTGGCGTCGATGTCACCTACCGCGACGAACCGCAGATGATCCATGCATGGCTGCGTGCCCGTCACATGAGCGAGGGCGCGCGGCAAGGTTTTGCGCATTTGTGCCGCGCTGTCGGCGATCTCGTTGGAACGCTCTGATCAACCCTTGGCTTTGAGGACCAGAACCGGCTCGGGGCTGAACTTCGCCGGGAAGAGGGCCTTGAGGTTCTCGATCTTCGGCATGTCGTTATAGACGATATAGGGATAGGTCGGGTTCAGCGTCAGGAAGTCCTGGTGATATTCCTCGGCCGGATAGAAGGCGGTCATGTCGGACACCTTGGTGACGACGGGCTCGCCGTAGACTTTCGCCTTGTCGAGCTGGGCGATGTAGCTCTCTGCGATCTTCTTCTGTTCGTTGTTGGTTGCGAAGATTTCCGAACGGTACTGCGTCCCGTGGTCCGGGCCTTGATAGTTCAACTGCGTTGGATTGTGTGCCACCGAGAAATAGATCTGCAGCAACTGGCCGTAGGTGACCATCTTCGGATTGTAAGTAATTTCCACGGCCTCGGCGTGGCCGGTGTCGCCGCCGCTGACTGTTTCGTAAACGGCGGTATCCTTAGCGCCTCCGGAATAGCCCGAGACCGCATTCTTGACACCCTTCACATGCTGGAAGACGCCTTGCACGCCCCAGAAGCAGCCGCCGGCAAAGACTGCCTTTTCGGTCGCCGCGCCGGCTGTTTCATCGATCGCAGGGGGCGGGATGATCACGGCATCCTCGGCTGCGCTGCTGAATGTCGAGGACATGGCAAACAGGGTGGCGGCGATTGCCGTTGCACCTGCGAGCCCGAGGACAAAGGGTCGTCCGGTCTTTTGCGCGACGCTGGTTTTTCCGAAGTACGACATTGGCATTCCTCCTGTGGTTGCTTTCCGGGCAGATGCAATACGGTTTGTCGTCTGATTGCAGCGGCGGGCGCCCTTGCTTTATGAGCAAACTCTGGCCTAACGCTGCTTCACGGGTCAAATCGCAAATGCGTGCGTAACGCCAAAGTGAGAGACCAACGAGGGCGGCACACGTCCGCGTGATGGCAGTACTTTGAAGGAGGAAAATAGAAGATGACTGGCATTACCGATCTCGAAGTGCTTTTGCGCGAGATGCGCCCGAATTTGCGTCCCGACGAATATGTTTACTGTAGCGTGCCGGCAGGAGACGTCAGCTGGCTTTCACTATCGCCTCTTGGTTACTTCCGCGAGGACGAGGGCCAGACGCTGATCCTCGAGCGCGAGGCTGCCGACAAGGCCGGTCTGACCTACGGTCCGGTGATGCGCTGCATCACGCTGACGGTCCATTCGGCGCTTGAAGCCGTCGGACTGACGGCGGCGGTGGCCGTGGCGCTGACGCGGCATGGCATCAGCGCCAATGTGGTCGCGGCCTATCACCACGACCACATCTTCGTGCCCGCTCAGGATGCGGAACGGGCGCTTGCGGCCCTGGCAGAGGCCACGCCCATCTGACCGTTCACATGAAGTCGCGGGGCACGCGCTTCTCGAAGGTCTTTTCGAAGATCTGCGTTTCGCCTTCGAAGGCCGTCACCGACGCGGAGGTCAGCCACTCCGTCGCCGTGCAGCCGATGCGCGAGACCGAAACGGTCTTGACGGACCAGCCTTCTCGTTTGGCAATGCAGGTCCAGGTCGAAACACCGGTCATCGACAACGGATCGTCTGTGGCGATGGTCCAGATCTCGTTGCGAATGTCCTGCGTGGCAAGGCCGGTATCCGGGTGCTGCGAAAGGCCGGTGTCCTCGTAGATATAATAGTGCGTCCGGCCAGTCGTCATGTCGCGCTCGACGCGGCGGCTGGTGCTGCCCGGTGCAAGCTCGGTATATTTCGGCAGCGGATCGGGATTAGCCGGTTCCGGCACGGTGATCGGCTGATGATCGCCGAGCTTCGGCAAGGCGAGCCCGATCGAGGCAAGATCCAGCGTCAGGCCGGGGTCGGTCGGGGCGGGCAGGATGGTCGGCCAATAGGATGTCGACAACGACAGCCGGATGCGGTGACCGGCGCCGAAGCGGTAGCCGCAGGCGTCGAGCACCAGCCGGATCTGTGTTTTCCTGCCCTTTTCCATCGATTTGGGTTCGGCATTGCCGTCGCGGTGGGCGAGGTTCAGCACGCCGAAGGCGACGCGGGTGGCGCTGCCGTCCGGGTGGATATCGACGAGGCGGGCAACGAGATTGGCCCAATCTGCGTCGCAGGCAAGTTCGACCGTCAGCACCGGCTGCCCGAGATAATCGACCGCATGTATCAACGGCGCGGTTTCGAAGGTGAGCGAACCGGCATCGTCGATGCGTTGGTCGCCTGCCATTTCAGCATCGGGCTTCAGCGTGAACCATTCGCCGGAGGCCGTGCCGCTGTCGAGCGGCGATTTCAGGTAGATGTTGTGGTCATGGGCGCCGGCAATCGGCGGGCCTTCGAGCAAACTACCGAACTGATCGACGTAGAAGCACTGCATGTCCGGCTGCTGCCACTGGTCTTTCGCTACCCAGAAGCCGGGCTCGACGTTGCGGCGCAGCGCGGGCTTCGGGCCGTCGAGAATGAAGGCGCGCATCTGCGGCAGGTTTTCGACGCCGTTCTCCTCGTCGCGCAGCCAGCGGTTCCACCAGGCGATCGCCTCGCCATGGAAATCGGCGCGCGGTTTCGGCCAGGCGAAATGCGGGTATTTGTGCACCCATGGGCCGATCAGGGCCTTTGCTTTTTCGCCGAGACCTTCGACGGCCTTCATCGGCGTGTTGCGATAGCCGTCCGCCCAGCCGGCGATGACCATGGCTGGCACCGGGAAGCCGTCGAAATCCTCGCAGATCGAGCCGTGTTCCCAGAATGCGTCGCGGCGCTGGTGCTCCAGCCATTCCTCCATGAAGAAGGGCTCGTTTTCCAGCCGCTCCAGCCACATGTCCTTCCACTTGTCTCCGACCAGTGCCGGATCGGGAGCGCGCGACTGGTAGGCCAGCATGGTCGCTGCCCAGGAGAGCTGCGCGGAGAGATGCGTGCCGTTCTTGTAGTGGATGTCGTCGTTGTAGCGATCGACGGTCGAGGCGATCGAGATGACCGCTTTCAGCGCCGGCGGCTTGAGCGCTGCTACCTGCAGGCAGTTGAACCCGCCCCAGGAGATGCCCATCATGCCGACCCTGCCGTTCGACCAGGGCTGTGCAGCGATCCAGGCGACCAGTTCGCAGCCGTCGGCGAGTTCGCGCGGTGTATACTCGCCGTCGATGACGCCGTCGGATTCGCCGGAGCCGCGGATATCGACACGAACACCGGCGATGCCGGCTGCGGCAAAGACCGGATAGGTGGATTCGTCGCGCGGGCTGGTGCCGTCACGCTTGCGGTAGGGCAAGTATTCGAAGACGGCCGGAACCGGATTGTCATCCGCGCCATCCGGCAACCATATGCGCGCGGCCATCCGCGTGCCGTCCTTGAGGATGATCCATTGGTTTTCGATGACGGTGAAATTGCCTGTGGTCATGTCTTCGTCTTTTCTGCATGCTGGGTGCGGATGTCAGCGTCTGGAGGAGAATGGTGATGTCAGGAAGAAATGTTTCGGCCGCGGTTTTGATCCTGGGATTTGCGGGCATTGCCGTTGCGGATGACGCCGTGCCTCTGCCGGCCTGTGCGTTGTCCGGCGCCACCAGCGTGATGATCGGCGGGCAGCCGGCGCTCAGAATGTCCGATGTCGTCAATTGTCCGCCGGAACTCTACGAGATCGTGCCGAGTATCTTCATCGAAGGCCAGCCTGTCGTGCATTTTCGTTCCGGGGCCGGAGCGAAAGGCGATTGCTCCGCAAAGAGCGACCCGTCGGTCATGCTGGAAGGCGAGGCCGCGCAGCGCACAGGCGATGTCGTCTGCAAGAGCAAGTGAAGTCGTAGCCCGAGCGCTGAAGCCTCGGGCTACGTTTTGGCGAAACACGATCAATTCCCGGCGCTCTCCATACGCCGCGTCGTCAGCACCTTCTCCAGCCAGCCGATTTCCATTTCCGGCACCGACTTCAGGAGCAGGTCCGTATAGTCGTCGAAGGGTGGCGAGAGCACCTTGGACTTCGGGCCGAAACGGACGAGCTTGCCGCGGTGCATGACGGCGACCGAGTCGGCAATCGCGCGCACGATGGCGATGTCATGGGTGATAAAGACATAGGAAACAGCGGTTTCCTCCTGGAGCTTCAGAAGAAGATTCAGGATGCCTTCAGCCACCAGCGGGTCGAGCGCCGAGGTCGGTTCATCGCAGAGGATCAGCTCGGGCTTCGCTGCCAGGGCCCTGGCAATCGCCACACGCTGCTTCTGTCCGCCGGAGAGTTCCGCCGGGTAGCGGTCGAGGAAGCGGTCACCCATCTCGATCTGGTTCAGGAGTTCCTTTACCCGTTCCGTCTTCTTTGCCCCATGCAGGCCGTAGTAGAAGGAGATCGGCCGGCCGATGATGTCGCGCACCGTCTGGCGCGGGTTCATCGCGGTATCGGCCATCTGGTAGATCATCTGCACCCGGCGAAGCTCGTCCTTGGTGCGTCCGCTGAGCGCCTTCGGAAGCTCCTTGCCGTCGAAGGTGATCTTGCCTTCAGAGGGTGGCAGCAGGCCGGTGATGACGCGCGCCAGCGTCGATTTGCCGGATCCGCTTTCGCCGACGATCGCCAGCGTCTGGCCCTTCGGCAGATGCATGGAGACGTCGTGCAGCACCTTGAAGCCGTTGGCGTAGCCAGCGCTGACATGCTCGATTTTGAGCAGCGTGTTGCTCTGGTCGCGGGCTTCGTCACGCTTGGTCTGGCGGACGCTGACGAGGGCTCTCGTGTAATCCTCGTTCGGTGCCTCGATGATCTGCTTGGTCGTTCCGTATTCAATTGTCTTGCCATGGCGCAGCACCATGATGTCGTCGGAGATCTGAGCAACCACGGCGAGGTCGTGGGTGATGTAGAGGGCAGCCGTGTGCGTTTCCTCGATCGCATGCTTGATCGCCGCCAGTACGTCGATCTGGGTCGTGACATCGAGCGCCGTGGTCGGTTCGTCGAAGACGATCAGTTCGGGATTGGGGCAGAGAGCCATCGCAGTCATGGCCCGCTGCAACTGACCGCCGGAGACCTGATGCGGGTAGCGCTGCCCAAAGGTTTCCGGGTTGGGAAGACCAAGCACCTTGAAAAGATAGAGAGCCCGTTTCTCCGCATCTTCACGGTTCATGATCTTGTGGCGCAATGAAGCCTCGATCACCTGCTCGCCGAGGCGATGGGCCGGGTTGAACGCCGCGGCTGCCGACTGGGCGACGTAGCAGACCTTGCAGCCGCGGACGGTGCGGATGCCATTGCGATCGAGCGTCAGGATGTCCTTGCCGTTGATCAGCACTTGGCCACCGGTGATCGATGCTCCGCCACGGCCATAGGCCAAGGCGGAGAGACCGATGGTGGATTTGCCCGCGCCGGATTCACCGATCAGGCCAAGCACCTTGCCCTTCTGGACATCGAAGGAGACGTTTTCGACCAGCGTCACGGTTTTCGGCGGCTCACCCGGCGGGTAGCTGGTGGCTTCGATCTTCAGATTTTTTACGGAAAGCAGATCAGGCATCGCCGCGCCCTCCCTTGAGGCTCGAGGTCCGTTTCATCAGCCAGTCGACGACGAGGTTGACGCAGATGGCAAGACCGGCGATTGCGCCGCCCGGCACAAGGGCCGCCGAGATGCCGAAGATGATGCCGTCCTTGTTGTCCTTGACCATGCCGCCCCAGTCGGCGGCTGGCGGCTGGATGCCGAGGCCAAGGAAGGAGAGGGTGGAGAGGAACAGGATCGAGAAGGCAAAGCGCAGGCCGAATTCGGCAAGCAGCGGCGACAGCGTGTTCGGCAGGATTTCCCGGAAAATGATCCAGCTTGTGCCTTCGCCCCGCAATCTTGCCGCCTCGACGAATTCCATCACCGCGACGTCGAGCGCAACGGCACGACCGATGCGGAAGACGCGGGTGCTGTCGAGGACTGCCATGACGAGGATCAGGATCCACAGTTGCTGTGGCAGGACGGCAAGCACGACGAGGGCGAAGATCAAAGTCGGGATCGCCATCATCAGGTCGTTGAAGCGCGAGAACAACTGGTCGATGAAGCCGCCGGTGACAGCCGCTGTAAACGATAGCAGCATGCCGAGCGAGAAGGAAATAAACGTCGCCGCGAGAGCGACGAAGATCGTTGTTCTCGCCCCGTAAATGAGGCGGGAAAGCAGGTCGCGGCCAAGGTTGTCCGTGCCCAGCAGGAAGTCGCCGCCCATCGGCAGCCAGATATCGCCGACGACGTCGCGTTCGCCGAACGGGGCGATCCACGGCGCGAAGATGGCGCAGAATAGTGCAAGGACGATACCGGCGATGCCGACCCAGGCGCTTATGGGAATTGAGCTCAATCTCATCGTGGATGCCTCAATCTTGGATTGGCGAGGATGGCGAGAATATCCGCGGCCATGTTGAGGAAAATGTAGAAGGCGGCGAAGATCAGGCCGCAGGCCTGCACCACCGGCATGTCGCGCACCGTGACGGCATCGACCATGTACTGGCCCATGCCCGGATAGACGAACACCACTTCCACGACAACGACGCCGACCACGAGATAGGCGAGGTTGAGCGCGATGACATTGATGACCGGCGCAACGGCGTTGGGAGCGGCGTGCTTGGCGATGATGCGAAAAGCGCCGAGCCCCTTCAGTTCAGCCGTCTCGACATAGGCCGACGACATGACGTTGAGGATGGCGGCGCGGGTCATGCGCATCATGTGGGCGAGAACGACGAGGACGAGCGTTGCGACAGGCAGTGCGATGGCCGACAGCCGTTCGCCGAAACCCATGCTGTCATAGACGGTGGCAGGAAAGGTTGCCACGCCCATCTGAACGGCGAAGAACAGGATCAAAAGGTAACCGACGAAGAACTCGGGCAGCGAGATCGCCGCGAGCGATACCACGTTGATGATCTTGTCCGGCAGGCGGTTGCGGTATTGCACCGCGAGCATGCCGAGCGCGACTGCGAGAGGAATGGAGACGATCGCAGCAAAGAAGGCGAGGAACAACGAGTTTCCAAGCCGTTTGCCGATCTGCTCGCTGACGGAGTTCTTGCTGGCCCAGGAGGTGCCGAAATCGCCCTTGACGGCGCCACTCAACCAGGTGACGTAGCGCTCAGCCAGAGGCCTGTCGAGGCCGAGATCCTTGCGGATATTTTCCACCGCCTGAGGCGTTGCCGACTGGCCGAGATAGGTGGTGGCGAAATCGCCGGGCAGTGCTTCCACGCCGCCGAAAATCATCAGCGACACGGCAAAGAGGAGACCAACGCTCAAGCCGAGCCGCTGGATGATGAGGGCCGCCAAAGGACGGCGCAGGGTGAAACGGCGCCAGAACGTACCGGTGACGACGCCCGTCGGGGGCGTCAACATCGTTCCGGAAACGGGCGTGGACTGCGGGAGGCCTTCGCCCCCCGCAGCCGGACCCGTTGTCAGCGCCGGACCCGAGATCGGTCCGCCGCCCGTCATCAGGCGTCGAGCCAGACGCGGGTTGCGACGTAACCGTTCGACATGTCGTTGCCGATATCGTGGACGTAGCCCTTCACCTGTTTGGTGCAGGCGTTCACGAAGTCGTTGAACATCGGCAGGATCAGGCCGCCTTCGTCCCGGACCATCATGGCCATCGAGCGGTACATTTCCTTGCGCTTGGTCTCATCCAGTTCCGAGCGGGCTTCAAGCAGCACCTTGTCGAAATCGGGACGCAGGAAGCGCGTGTCGTTCCAATCGGCGGTCGAAAGGTAGGCCGTCGAGTACATCTGGTCCTGGGTCGGGCGGCCGCCCCAGTAGGATGTGGAGAAGGGCTGGACGTTCCAGACGTTCGACCAGTAGCCGTCGCCCGGTTCGCGCTTCACCTCGATCTCGATACCGGCCTTCTTGGCGCTTTCCTGATAGAGAACCGCCGCATCGACGGCGCCTGGGAAGGCAACGTCGGACGTGCGCAGCAGGACTGGACCGTTATGGCCGGACTTCTTGTAGTGGAAGGCCGCCTTGTCCGGATCGTAGGCGCGCTGCTCGATGCCTTCCGGGAATAGGGCATAGGTCGAGTTGATCGGGAAGTCGTTGCCGACCTTGCCGAAGCCGCCGAGGATGGTCTTGACCATGTTCTCGCGGTCCATCGAGTATTTCAACGCCATGCGCAGGTCGTTGTTGTCGAACGGCGCGGTATTGCAGTGCATGATGAAGACATAGTGGCCGCGGCCGGAAGTCGAGAGGATATCGACGGTCGGCGCGCGCTTCAGAAGCGAAACGGTCTTCGGATCGACGCGGTTGATGTAGTGAACCTGACCGGAGGAAAGAGCGGCAATACGCGCCGTCGCGTCGTTCATGTTGATGATTTCAACGCTGTCGACGTAACCGCGGTTCGGATTCCAGTCGTTCGGGTTCTTTTCGAAGGTGGCGCGCACGCCGGCTTCAAAACTGGTCAGCTTGTAGGGACCGGTGCCGATCGCGGCATTCGGATTGTCGTAGCCGCCGCCGGGCTGGATGATCAGGTGGTAGTCCGACAGAAGCAGCGGCAGGTCGGCATTGCCTTCCGTCAGCGTCAGGACGAGATCGCCGCCCTTGTCCTCGATCGTCTTGATCGACTTCATGACGCCGAGCGCGCCGGATTCTGACTTTTCGTCGGTGTGGCGCTGCAGGGTCTTGACCACGTCGTCGATGGTCAGCTCCTTGCCGTCGTGGAACTGCACGCCCTTGCGAATCTTGAAGGTCCAGACCGCCGCATCAGGCGATGGTTCCCAAGATTCGGCGAGCGCCGGAACGGCAGCACCCGTCAGCGGGTCGGATTCGACCAGCATGTCGCCCCAGTTGCGGCCGACGCAGAAGAGCACCTGCGACAGCGCCTTTGCCGGATCGAGCGCGTCGGTGGCCGAGCCGCCTTCGAGACCGAGCTTCAGGTGCCCGCCCTTCTTGGGCTCCTGCGCCGAGGCGCTGGTTGCGAACAGCGTGCTTGCGCTCGACAGCGCGACGCCTGCGGCCAAAGTCCGGCCCATGAATTCGCGCCGGTTCATCTTGCCCATCATGACCTGATCGGCGAGGTAGTTCTTGTAGTCGGTCATTCCCCTGTTCCCTTTGTTGATGGCTTTTCGCCGTTTTTGATTATTGTTTTCGATCGTGATTGATCGGGTTGTCGCTAGAATGCCTGCCCAAGGACAGGTAGGCCAGTCATTTCTGCGGTTTGCGGGCCGCTTTGTCGCCTTTCGCAAGGTTGGCCGTCCGCTATCGGAAAGCCGTGTTAAAATTCATGGTATCGTCCAAACGATGACCTGTATTCACACAAAAAATTCGCAGTTTTCATAAGTCAGACTTATGGCACATTGCCGTGAAGGGCTCTTCTGCCGATTGTTTCGGTCATGAAATTCTACGTGGTCTATTTCCCTTTCCAGACCGGATCGCGTTTCTCCGAAAATGCCCGCGCGCCTTCCAGCTGGTCTTCGCTCGAATAGAGGATATCGACCGTCTTGAACTGGCGTTTGGTGATCTTGTTCATCGTCGTCTGGAAGTCTTCGCCTTCGGCCGCGCGGACCACTTCCTTGATGGCCGCGTAGACTAGCGGCGGTCCGCTCTCGAGCAGACGTGCGAGTTCCCAGGCGCGCTCCATCAGCTTATCGGCGGACAGGATCTCGTTGACGAAGCCCCAGCGATGCGCCTCGGCAGCATCGAGCCAGCGGCCGGTGAACAGCATGTCCATGGCGATGTGATAGGGAATGCGTTTCGGCAATTTGATCGAGGCGGCGTCGGCCACCGTGCCCGAGCGAATTTCCGGCAGGGCGAAGGTTGCGTGTTCGGCGGCGAGGATCATGTCGGTCGACAGCGCGATTTCCAGTCCGCCGCCACAGCAGATGCCATTGATGGCAGCGATGATCGGCTTGTTGAGGTCGCGCAGTTCCTGCATGCCGCCGAAGCCGCCGATCCCATAGTCGCCGTCGACGGCGTCACCATCGGCAGCCGCTTTCAGATCCCATCCCGGACAGAAGAATTTTTCACCCGCGCCCGTGATGATCGCGACACGCAAGGTCTCGTCATCGCGAAAATCGCGAAAGATTTCGCCCATGATCCGGCTCGTCACCAGGTCGATCGCGTTGGCTTTCGGCCGATCGATGGTGACTTCGAGAATGCCGCCTTCGCGGCGGGTTCTGATTGGTCCGGTCATAGGGTCATTTCCTTCGACGGATCAGGGCGTCGGCGGCAACGGTTCCAGACCCTTGCGGCAGCACCATGATAGGATTGATATCCAGTTCTTCGAGCTTTGAAGCGTTTGCAGCGACATAGGATGCCACGGCAGCGACAGCCGCGGTCAGCGCCTGAATGTCGCCTTTTGGGCCGCCACGATAGCCATCGAGCAGTTTTTTGATTTTCAGGCCGGAAATGGCCTCGGTTATGGCTTCCGGCGTGGTCGGTAAGGTCAAAATCGCCGAATCTTCAAGTAATTCAACCAGAATTCCGCCGGCTCCGATGGTCAGCACCAGACCGGCAACGGGATCGCGGAGTGCACCGACGATGATTTCGGCGACCGGTTTTGCGATCATTTTTTCGACGAGATAGCCGGAGGCAACGCCTTTCATGGCGTCTGCTGCGTCGAGAACCGACTGGCGGTCGGCAAGGTTGAGCTTGACGGCGCCGGCTTCGGTCTTGTGGGCGACGCCGAGGCCCTTGAGCACGACCGGAAAGCCAAGTGTTTCTGCCGCGTCAGCGGCTTCGGTTGCGGTGAGCGCAACCTTGCCCATCGGCACAACGAGGCCGAACTTTGCCAGTTCCGCTTTCGCTTCGCTCTCGCTGATCGTGATGATTTCACCCTCAGACGCTGCCGCCGAAAGCAGTGGTTCGGGGGCCGGCTTTGCCCAAGAGGCGCCGATTCCGGCGGAGATTTCGGCTGCGGCCAATGCTTCGTCTATGCCTGAAAAGGCAACAACACCGGATGCCATCAGCGACAGAGCCGTGTCTTCCGGCATGTTTTCGCCAAGGCTTGCCACGATACCCGCCACGGCGCCGGTTGCCTTCGCAGAGGCGATCACCGCCTCGCAGGTCGTGTTCCAGTCGGCTGCGTCGCACCGGTCCTGGCGTGGAAAGTCGAGAACGATGAGGTTCAGCGCGTAATCGCCCTTCATCATCGCGGTAAAGGCCGTCGTCTGCTTTTCGAGATTGCCCCAGACGAAGGTGTGGTAGTCGAGCGGATTGGCGATCGTGACCATCTCGCCGAGGCTTTCGCGCAGTGGCTGACGCTGCTCATCTTTCAGGGCGCGAAATATCGTCTTCCGCTTGACGCCGGCATCGGCCATCAGTGAGGCTTCGCCGCCCGAGCAGCTCATCGAGGAGACGTCGAGGCTCTTCAGCGGCGGATGCAGGTGGAGCAGTTTTAGCGTTTCCAGCAGTTCCGGCAGGGTATCGACGCGGCCGATGCCGAGGCGTCCGAGCAAGGCTCCGGAGACCGCATCGTTGCCGGCCAGCGACGCCGTGTGCGAGACGGTGGCAAGCTGGGCTGCTTCGGATTTTCCGACTTTCAGGGTGACGACGGGCTTCTTCAGTTCGCGGGCTCGCGTCGCCAGCCGCTGCAGGGCTTCGATGCTGTCGAAACCTTCGATATGTAGGCCGACGGCGGTAACGCGCGGGTCTTCGAGCGCTGCGATGGCAAGTTCGGAGAGGCCTGTCTGCGCCTGATTTCCGGCCGTCATGATATAGGCGAGCGGCAGGCCGCGCATCTGCATGGAGATGTTGCAGGCGATGTTGGAGGATTGGGTGAGAACGGCGACGCCGCGCTCGACGCGTTGCATGCCATGCTGGTCCGGCCAGAGCAGGGCGCCGTCGAGCGCGTTGATGAAGCCGTAGCAATTGGGGCCGACGATCGGCATGTCACCGGCAGCTGCGACCAGCGCATCCTGCAGGTCGTTGCCATCGGCAAGCTCGCTGACGGCCTCGCGGAAGCCTGACGCGTAGCAAATCGCACCACCGGCGCCGCGCGCCGAAAGATCGCGGATGATCTCGATGGTCAGCTGGCGGTTGACACCGACAAAGGAGGCGTCGGGTGCTGTCGGAAGCTCGGCCACCGAGCGATAGCATCGGCGGCCGAAAATCTCGTCCTGCTTGGGATGCACGGGCCAGATGTCACCCGCAAACCCCATCTTGTCACATTGCTCGATGACCCGGCGCGCTTCCTTGCCGCCGAAGACGGCGATGGATCTGGGCCGGATCAAGCGGTTAAGCGATCGCGTCATCCTCATGCTCCGAGCGGGCGCAGGAGGTCGCGGCTGATGATGTGCCGCTGGATTTCCGACGTGCCGTCCCAGATGCGTTCGACGCGGGCATCACGCCAGAAGCGGGCAAGCGGCAGGTCGTCCATCAGGCCCATGCCGCCATAGATCTGGATCGCTTCGTCGGTGACGCGGGCGAGCATTTCGGATGCGTAGAGCTTGGCGGAGGCGATCTCGCGGTTGGCCGGAAGTTTCTGGTCGAGCCGCCAGGCGGCGGCCAGTGTCAGATAATCGGCTGCGTCGATCTCGGTAATCATGTCGGCGAGCTTGAAGGAGACGCCCTGGTTGGCACCGATCGGCTTGCCGAACTGCTTTCGCTCGGCCGCATAAGGCAAGGCATAGTCGAACACCCGGCGGGCGCGGCCGACGCAGGTGGCGGCAACGGTGATGCGGGTGGCATAGAGCCAGTCGTTGGCGATGTCGAAGCCCTTGTGGACTTCGCCGAGAATGGCGGAGGAGGGCAGGCGGCAATCGTCGAATGAGAGGATGCAGTTCTTGTAGCCACGATGGGACACAGAGTCGTAGCCGTTGCGGATTTCGAAGCCCGGCGTGCCGCGATCGACGAGGAAGCAGGTGATCTTCTTCTTCGGACCGCGCGATGTCTCTTCCTCGCCGGTGGCGATGAAGACGATAACGAAATCGGCGATGTTGGCATGGCTGATAAAGTGTTTGGTGCCGTTGACGATCCAATCGTCGCCGTCCTGACGCGCGAAACACTTCATGCCGCGCACGTCGGAACCGGCGTCCGGCTCGGTCATGGCGAGCGCGTCGAACTTCTCGCCCTTCACGGCGGGGATCAGGTATTTTTCGCGCTGCTCTTCATTGCAGGCCATCAGGATGCCGGAAGGCCGGCCGAAGAAGACGGTAAGCCCCATCGAGCCTCGGCCGAGTTCGCGCTCGACCAGCGTGAAGGTCTGGTGATCGAGACCGGCGCCGCCGACCTCCTCCGGCATGTTGCAGGCAAAGAAGCCGAGATCCTTGCACTTGCGGGCGATCTCCTGGCCGAGTTCCTTCGGCACAATGCCGGTCCGTTCGACCTCGTTTTCATGCGGATAGATTTCGGTCTCGACGAAGCCGCGAACGGTGTCGACGATCATCTGCTGTTCTTCGGTCAGTGCGAAATCCATGGTCCGTTCCCTTGTCTTTTTATCTGGGCTTTCAGCCTCTCCTCGGGCCTGCCCCTCACCCTAGCCCTCTCCCCGCAGGCGGGGAGAGGGGACGACGGAGTTTGCCGCCTCGTCCTTCTCCCCGTTTGCGGGAGAAGGTGGCCGCCCTTCTGCTGAAGCAAAGTGGGGCGGATGAGGGGCAACCTTGCCGTCCGCTTATCGCTTCTGCCCAACCGAGCGACCGACGCCCTCGGGCTTCGGCAAGCTCGCATGCGCTTCGGCAATTGCCGTCACCTTGGCAAGCACTGCAGGCAGCGCCCGCACGGCCTTGCTCGCCTTCGAGTCCACATGCAGCAGCATCTGCTCGGCCGTCGCGACCGGCTCATTGTTTGCCGCGTTGTAAATCGTCGAGAAGATGTGCAGGCGCTTTTCGTCGTGCGAGAGGATCTGGCAGGTCGAGTAGAGCGCGTCGCCGAGCTTGGCCTCGCCGAGATTACGGATGTGGGTCTCGACCGTGTAGTAGCTGTGGCCGTTCTTGACGTAGTCGAGATCGACGCCGATCAGGCGCAACAGGCCGTCCGATGTGTCGCCGAAGACCTGCAGGTAGCGGTGCTCGGTCATATGGCCGTTGTAGTCGACCCAGGCGGCGTTGACCTTGGTGTCGAGAATGCGGATCGGCTGTGCGTCGCCCAGATCGCTCTTGGGCTTTTCGGCGTTGGCCCAGAGGCTCTGTTCGAAATCGGCGAGCAGCTTGCCGGCACCCCAGCCCTTGCCGCCGTCACCGCTCTTCAGCGCGTGCATGATGCCGACGAGGTTTTCGTCGCGGATGCGTTCCAGTTCGCGAATGCCGCGCGCGCCGGACTGTGCATCGGACTGCCCGGCGATCTTGTCGACCAGTTCGTCATCGAGATCGACGACATCCATGAGCTTGGTCCAGGGCCAGGACAGGCAGGGGCCGAACTGGGCGAGGAAGTGGCGCATGCCGGCTTCGCCGCCGGCGATGCGGTAGGTCTCGAACATGCCCATCTGTGCCCAGCGCATGCCGAACGAATAGCGGATGACGTCGTCGAGCGTCTCGGTATCGCAGATGTCGTCCTTGATCAGCCACAGGCCTTCGCGCCAAACGGCCTCAAGCAGACGATCGCCGACGAAGGCTTCGATCTCCTTGTTGATGATCACGCCCTTCATGCCGATCGGCGCAAGCTTTGCCTTGGCATCCTGCAGCGTGGCTTTGCTCGTCTTCTCGCCGCCAACGAGTTCGGCGAGCGGCAAAAGGTAGACCGGATTGTAAGGATGGGCGACGAACATGCGCTCGGGATGCTTCATGTCGCGCTGCAACTCCGTCGGCATGATGCCGGACGTGGAGGAGCCGATCAGGGCTGTCGGCGAGGCAGCGGCATCGATCTGGGTGATGACATTGCGCTTCAAATCGATCCGCTCGGGAACGCTTTCCTGAATCCAGTCAGCGCCTTGCACGGCCTCTTCAATGCTCTTGACGAAGGTGAGCTTTCCCTTTTTCGGCAGCGGTGCCATGGTCAGCATGGCATAGGCGCGCTCGGCATTGGCAAGCACTTCGCCGACGATGCGTTCCGCTTCCGGATGCGGGTCGAACATCGCGACATCGATGCCGGCCAGGAGGAAGCGTGCCGCCCAGGCCCCGCCGATAACGCCGCCGCCGATACAGGCTGCCTTGGTGATTTTGGTCATGTGTACACTACCTCTTCAATAATTCGGTCTGTCATTGGGTGGCGTGTTTACGCCTCACCAAGTTCATCCAGTCGATCGGCTGCGCCTCTCGGGGATGAGCTATCCTCTCCCGCACGGGGAGAGGAAAGATGTCGCAAACCCTCGCTCAGCCGTGAGGCGAAATGCTGCCGCGGTCTTGCCTCTCCCCTTTCGGGAGAGGATAGCAAGCCCGCGCGAAGCGAAGCTGAGTGCTTGGGTGCGCTTGGTGAGGGGGCGACTTTGCCCCCGAACACCAATTTCCTACCGCTTCACCAGCTTCAGTTTCTCACGCACTTCAGCCGGCCCGATCACCCGGGCGCCCATGCCCTCGATGACGGTCACGGCCTTTTCGACGAGCTGGCCGTTGGTGGCGAGCTGGCCCTTGCCGATGTAGAGATTGTCTTCCAGCCCGACGCGGACGTTGCCGCCGGCGAGTACAGCAGCTGCCGGATAGGCGAGCGCGTTGCGGCCGATCGAGAAGGCGGAGAAGGTCCAGTTCTTCGGCACGTTGTTGACCATAGCCATGAAGGTGTTGAGGTCGTCGGGCGCGCCCCACGGAATGCCCATGCAGAGCTGGATGAGCACCGGATCCTCGATCAGGCCTTCCTCGACGAGCTGCTTGGCGAACCAGAGATGGCCGGTGTCGAAAGCTTCGATCTCCGGGCGGACGCCGAGCGCCGTCATCTGGCGCGCCATTTCGCGCAGCATCGACGGCGTGTTGGTCATGACGTAATCGCCGAGTGAGAAGTTCATGGTGCCGCAGTCAAGCGTGCAGATTTCAGGCCGGCACTCGGCGACGTGGGCGACGCGTTCAGTGGCGCCGGCCATGTCGGTGCCTTGTGGATTGAGCGGCAGCGGGCTTTCGACATTGCCGAAAATCAGGTCGCCGCCCATGCCGGCGGTGAGGTTCAGCACCACGTCGACATCGGCCGAGCGGATGCGGTCGGTCACTTCCTTGTAGAGATCGAGGCGGCGTGCGGCAGCGCCTGTTTCCGGATCGCGGACATGGCAGTGTGCCACGGCAGCGCCAGCTTTGGCGGCCTCGATGGCAGCATCGGCAATCTGCTTCGGCGTGATCGGGACATGCGATGATTTGGAAACGGTGTCGCCGGACCCGGTCACGGCACAGGTAATGAAAACGTCGCGGTTCATGCTCAGTGGCATAAAAAGCCTCCCCTTGTTCTTGAGGCCCATTACGAGCCAAGAATGAGCGCTCTGCTTTCCCTTTTCAGATGTATGTTATACATTTCCAGAATTCATATGTGAGGAATGACGAATGCTTGTGCCGAAGGACGAGACCCAGCATATCGATCTGCTTGTGTTGCCGGAGACCAATCTGATCCTTGTCGCGTCGGTGATCGAACCTTTGCGCGCTGCAAATCGCATTGCAGGCAAAGCGCTCTACGACTGGGATATCTTCAGTCCCGACGGTACAGCGATCGAAACCAAGAGTGGCATACCGATCCCGGTTGCCGGGCCTTTCCGGCCGCAGAAGGAAACCGCGCCGCTCTTCGTGCTGTCGAGCTACAACTGGCAGGCCTATACGACCTCTCACCTGCGCATGCAGCTTTCCCTGACTGCGCGACATCGCGAGGTGATGGCCGGCATCGAATCGGGGTCGTGGATGCTGGCCGAGACCAGTCTGCTCGACAATTGTTCGGCCACCACCCACTGGGAGGATTTCGAGGATTTCACCGCCGCCTATCCGCAGATCACCATGGTGCGCGAGCGCTTCGTCATCGACGGCAAGCGGATCACCACCGGCGGCTCGCTGCCGACACTCGACCTGATGCTGGAACTGATCCGTCGCCAGCACAGCTATTCGCTGGCGCTCGAGGTGTCGCGGCTGTTCATCTACGAACTGGAGCGTACCCGCGGCGACCTGCTGCAGGTTCCCGCCATCGGCAACATGCGTATTCTCGATGCCCGGGTTGGTGCCGCTGTCAAGTTGATGGAGGAAACGGTCGATGCGCCTCTGACGCTGACCCGTCTCGCCCGCCGTGCCGGCGTCAGCGCCCGCCACCTTCAGGACCTGTTTCAGGAAACGATGGGTGTTGCGCCGCACGCCCATTACCTGGCACTCAGGCTGAATGCGGCGCGGCGCAAGGTCATTGAGACACGGGCCGATTTCGCCGATATCGCCGCTGCCACCGGCTTCAACTCATCCTCGGCCTTTTCGCGCAGTTATCGCGCCCATTATCGCGAGAGCCCGAGCGAAACGCGCAGGCGCCTCAAGCTCAAGAACTGATTCAATTTGTTCACGCGTCGATTCAATTGATGACGAAATCGCGATTCGTATCAGGCGCTTGGCGATCGCTTTGCAGGAAGTGAATCAATCGAGAGCAGGCGCGAGGCCGAGTTTCTGATCTCCGAGCATCATGCCGAGCATCGATTCCGCTACCTGCCGGGACAGTGCGTTTTTCTGCCAGGCCAACGAAAGGCTCTGCATGTAGTCTGCGCCAAGCCTGCGCATCGCCGGGGCGTTTCGCACACGCGCGGCGGAGCTTTCCGGAAGCACCGAAAGATAGCCGTGGTCCATGACGAGGTTGAGGATGACGGGGATGGAATCGACCTCGGTCAACGTCAGCCTGCTGCGTTCCTGTTCGTTCAGCGTCGCTTCGATGAAATGGGTCGCCTGCTGGCGCAATCCGCTCTTCAGGCTAGGGACGGCGATGGGATTGGATTGAAGCAAACCGCGCATATCGTCGCCATGCTTGGCAAACAGCGATGCGTGTCCCGCCAAAGCCAGCGGCGTGCGTGAGATGAGCTTGCCTTCGAACTCAGACGGAAAGGATTCCAGATCGAGCAACACGACGTCGAACCGCCGGTTCTTCAACCCGGCGATCAGTTCGTCTGCTGTGGCACTCGAAACGAACAGCGGTTGGCGCGGGCGGACGCGATGCCATTCGGCTGTCAGCGCCGCCAGCATGCGGGCGATTTCACTTTCAGGGCCAAGCGGCATCACAGAACCGAAGCGCCAGGTCGCAGCTGCCCGGCGGAACCGGTCGTTGGACGCGCGCGACAGGCGCCGCCAGATATCGAGCAGGCTTTCGGCGATTGGGATCACCTTCAGTCCTTCGGCGGTGCAGGTGATGCCGGAGGGGGTGCGGACAAGCAAGGCATAACCAAGATCACGCTCCAGATCGGTCATCTGTCGTGTCAATTGTGGTTGGCCGGTTCCTGTAATCTTCGATGCACCGCGGATGCTGCCGCTTCGCGCGACGGTAACGAAGCGTTCGAGCGCGGTAAGGCTAATCGAGGGTGTTGTGTCCGGGTTTTCGCCAGGACGATATGACTGCAAGGATTGGATAGCCTGACTTGCAGACGCCAAATCCGCCATCCGACTTTGCGCTTCAAGCGTTGGAACAAGGTTGCCGCGCTCGCGCCGAACAAGAGGCACGGCAATGGCAGCTTCAAAACGCTTCAGGGCTGCACTGACACTCGCGACCGGCCGTCCGCTCGCCGCTGCAGCCCGGCGGATTCCACGCTCTTCAAGGATGGCATGGACAAGAGCAAGCGTCGCAATGTCCATAGCCGATTGGTCCTCCTTGGGCGAATTGGAGAGCTGCAGGCAGATGTACCGTTATCGGCATCTGATGTTTCATTTTTGGGATATAACATAGGCGAGTGCATTGGGCATAGCATATCGGCCAACAAGGTGAGTCAAAGCATGCATGCGTCGGTGAAAACCATCCTTCTGAACGGCAATCCGCTGGACTTCTCCTCATTGGAGAAAATCGGCTCCGGTCTGTTTGTGCCTGTCGTGGCCGAGCAGTCGTTCGAGCGTGTCGATGCTGCCCATAAAGTCATCGCTGACCGCATCGCCATGGGACTGCCGGTTTACGGCGCCAACACCGGCGTCGGCTCGATGAAGGATCGCCTGTGGACGGTCGATGACCTCACGGAATTCAACACGTCGCTTGTGAGGGCGCACCACTTCGGCACCGGACCGCTATTTTCACTGGCCATCGTGCGCAAAGCCATTGCCATTCGTATCAACACCGCTCTTGGCGGCCATACTGGCTGCAGCGTCGACCTCGTCAAGGCGTTGCTTGCGCTTTTGGAGCGCGGCGTCGTGCCGGCCGTCCATCGTCATGGTTCGATCGGCTGTGCCGATATCGGCTTGATGGGGCAGGTGGCCTCCGTGCTGACCGGGATCGGCGAGGCATTTTTTCATGGCGAACTGCTTCCTGCAGGGGAAGCCCTGGAACGCGCTGGTCTTGAACCTTTCGTCATGCTGCCACGCGATGCGCTGGCGGCGCTCAGCGTTAACGCGACGGCCTTTGCCGCCGCCGCCGACGTTCTGCGCGAAGCGGCCTCCGCCGCTCGGGTTTTAATGGCGACCGGCCTGATGTCGTCGCTGGCGCTCGGTGCTTCGGCCGATCCATGGCGGGTGGCTGCAACACTCGGAACGCGCGGCGAGGCGCTCGTCGGGTCCTGGCTCTACGGCCAATCCGATTGTGCCGATTGGCCGTTGCCGACGGCCATCCACGATCCGTTGAGCCTGCGCATGACCGCGCAGGTTTTTGGCGCCGTCGTTGACACGCTTCTCGTTGCCGCCGAGCGGCTGGTCGATGCGACCTATCTGTCGGACGACAATCCGGTGGTGCTTGGCGGGCAGGTGCATGCCTCCGGAGCCTCGCTGCCGCTGACGACGACGCTTTACATCGAGACGGCGCAGATCGCCTTTTCGCATGTGGCGCGCAATGTGCTCAACCGCTGCATTTTGCTGTCCAACGGCGTGCGGCGAAACCTGTCGATTAATCTGGTGGCGCCCGGGGAAGTGGCGAGCGGCCTTGGCCCGCTGATGAAACTGGTGGTGGAGCTCTATATGCGTGTCCAGTCGCTGGCGGTGCCGCTTTCGGCACAATCGATTGTCGTTGCTGGCGGTCTCGAAGAGGAGGCGACCTTCCTGCCGCTGATCGTCGAGCGCATGGAAACACAGGTGCGCGATCTCAGACAGATGGCGGCGATCGAGGCCATGCTGTCGGCCCAGGCCATCGACCTTCTCGGCGATGCCTCGCAAGGCGTCACGCGTATCGCTTACGATCGCGTCCGCGCGTTGAGCCCAATGTATCTCAGGGATCGGCCGCTCTCCAAGGAGATCGAGGCGCTGCATGTTGAATTCGCGTCCGAGGATTTGCTGCAAGCCATCGTTGCGGCGGCACCCATGCCGGAATTTGACGATTTCTTCGCGCTCGGCAAATAGGGGAAACACCAATGGCTGATTTCGATCTGGTTCTGAAAGGCACGGTGGTTCTGCCCGATCGCGTCGTCGAAGGCGGGCACGTGGCGGTGCGTGATGGCAAGGTTGCCTTTGTCGGGCAGGGCGCGATGCCCGCTGCGCGCGAGCGTCACGACCTCGGGAAAGCCCTTATCCTGCCCGGCGCCATCGATGCGCAGGTGCATTCGCTGAGCCAGAAGGATCAGGAGGATTTCATCTGGTCGACGCGCTCGGCCGCCGCCGGCGGTGTTACGACGATCGTCGACATGCCCTATGACGAGGGCAATCTCGTCTGCTCGGCCGAAGCTGTGAAACGCAAGATCGTTCATGCCGGGAATCAGGCCCGCGTTGATTTCGCGCTTTATGGCACGATCGATCCGGAGGAAGGCCCCGCGCGGATTTCCGAAATGGTCGAGGCGGGCGTCGCCGCCTTCAAGTTCTCGACCTTCGGCACTGACCCGAAGCGCTTTCCCCGTATTCCGGCGGGATTGCTGGAGGATTGCTTTGCGGCCATTGCGCCGACCGGTCTGGCCGCCGGCGTTCATAACGAAGACGACGAGGCGGTGCGGGCGGCGATCGACAAGGTCAAGGCAGCAGGGATCACCGACTACCGCGCCCACGGCCTGTCGCGCCCGCCGCTGACGGAATTGCTTGCCACCAACCAGATCTACGAGACCGGTGCGGCAACGGGTTGCCCGGCACATGTGGTGCATTGCTCCGTCGGGCGCGGCTACGAGATCGCCGCCGCCTACCGGGTACAAGGCTATCGCGCAACGATCGAGTGCTGCATCCACTATCTCGTTCTCGACGAGGAGAACGATGTGAAGCGGCTGGGCGGCAAGGCGAAGATCAATCCGCCGATCCGCCCGCGAGCCGAGGTGGAAAAGCTCTGGCGGCATGTGGCGGATGGTAATGTGACGCTGGTCTCGACCGATCACGTCAGCTGGTCCGAAAACCGCAAGACCAATCCTGATATGCTGGCCAATGCGTCCGGTGTTCCAGGGCTCGAGGTGATGATCCCGCTGTTCGTCAAGGGCCTGCTGGAGCGCGGTATCCCGCTGACCCGCGCGGCCGAATTGATGTCGCTGAACCCCGCTCGCCATTTCCGGCTGGACCATCAGAAGGGCGCTCTCGAAGTCGGCAGGGATGCCGATATCGCGGTGTTGACGCCGGAACCCTACACCTATGATGCGGCGGAAAGCGGCAACAATGTCGTCGGCTGGTCTCCTTACAACGGCATCCGTCTGCCGTGGCGTGTGGCTGCTACCTATAATCGCGGGGTCATGGTTTTCGACGGCAACGCAGTGCTTGCTGCCCCCGGCGTCGGCCAATTCGTCCGCCCACTCCCGAGCCTGCCATTGCGCGAGGGTGTCTGATGGTCGCTGTCGAGACAAATCTTCCGGTCGATGCCCGGCGCATCGCCGATATCATCAAGTGGCTCGCCCGCATCACCGAGCCGGATCGGCCCTATACGCGGCGGGCGTTTTCGCCGTTGTTTTTGGAAGGTCGCGCCTTTCTCGAACAACGCTTCAAGGCGGCCGGTCTCGAAACCCGGATCGACGCATCTGGAAACCTGATCGGCCGCCGCAAGGGACGCAAGTCGGGGCTCGGGACGATCATGCTCGGCTCACATTCGGATACGGTGCCGGAAGGCGGCCGGTTCGACGGCATCGCCGGCGTGGCCGCCGCGCTTGAAGTCGCGCAGGCGTTGAACGATGCCGGTATCCGGTTGGATCACGACCTTGAGGTCGTCGATTTCCTGGCTGAGGAAGTGTCGATCTTCGGCGTCTCCTGCATCGGCAGCCGGGGTATGGCGAGGCTAATCCCGGATGGCTGGTTGAGCCGGACGCAAGGGGAGCTGACTCTACGGCAGGGGATGATCGATGCCGGCGGTGACCCGTCACGGCTGGCGCGGCAGAAGCGGTCGGACATCAAGGCGTTTCTGGAACTGCACATCGAGCAAGGGCCTGTGCTTGAAGCCGAGCGCTGCGACATCGGTATCGTGACCGCGATTGCCGGTATCACCCGTATCGAAATTCTCTTCGAAGGCCAGGCCGATCATGCCGGGACGACGCCGATGGGGCGACGGCGCGATGCGCTGACGGCGGCTGCCCGGATGGTCGGCGAGGTCGAGCGGCTTGGCCTCGAGTTTTCGAAGGGCGAGGGGCATTTCACGGCGACGGTCGGGGAATTCTCGATCGAGCCGAACGCCGCCAACGTGGTGCCCTCGCGCGCCCGCATCCTGATCGATGCCCGCGCCGAACTGCGGCCCGACATGGAGCGTTTCATCGCCAAGATCGATCAGCTTGCCGTCGATATCCAGCGCGATACGGGCGTATCGATCGCTTCGCCGAAGCTGATCTCCGACAATTTCCCGACGCCCGCCGATCCGCTGGTGATGCGCAATCTGGAAGAGGCCTGTGATCGCGTCGGTGCACGGCGCCGTCGCATGGCGTCCGGTGCGGGGCACGATACTGCATGGATGGCGCGCATTTCGAAGGCCGCGATGATCTTCATCGCCTGCCGCGAGGGCCGGTCGCACACACCCGACGAATGGGCTGACAACGACGACATTGCGCTTGGAACGGCGACTTTATTCGAAGCCGTCAAGAAACTCGATACCGATCTACGGGAGCAGCAGTGATGGGCCGGATATTGACAGAAAAAGACGTCGAGGCGGCGGTCAAGGGTGGCTCGGTCTATGCGGCTGGCGGAGGTGGCTGGGCGGATCACGGACGTATGCTCGGCTATGCGGCGGTTTCGATCGGCAAGCCGGAACTGGTTTCCATCGACGAACTGAATGCTGACGACTGGGTGGCGACGGCCGCCGCCATCGGTGCGCCCGCCTCGACCACGCCCTGGGAGATGCGCGGTGTCGATTACGTCAAGGCGGTGGAACTGCTGCAGGAGGCTCTCGGCGAAAAGGTCTCAGCCCTGATGGTGGGCCAGAACGGCAAGTCGTCGACGCTGAACGGCTGGTTGCCATCGGCGATCCTCGGCACGAAGGTTCTGGATGCGGTGGGTGACATGCGGGCGCATCCGACCGGCGACATGGGATCGATCGGCATGGCCGGGTCGCCGGAGCAAATGATCCAGACGGCGGTTGGCGGCAATCGCGACGAGAACCGCTATATAGAGCTGGTCGTGCGCGGTGCGACCGCGAAGGTATCGCCGATCCTGCGCACCGCGTCCGACATGTCCGGTGGCTTCATCGCGTCGTGCCGCAACCCGTTGCGCGCGTCCTATGTGCGCAAGAATGCCGCGCTCGGTGGGATTTCATTGGCCCTGACTCTGGGGGAGGCGATCATCGCCGCGGAGGGCAAGGGCGGCAGCGCCATCATCGATACGATCGCCAAAACCACCAACGGCACGATCCTTGCGGAAGGCGTCATCACCGACAAATCCGTCGTCTATACCAAGGAGGCCTTCGACATAGGCACGGTGACTCTCGGGAAGGGCGATGACTCTACGGTACTTCACATCATGAACGAATATATGGCGGTCGAGAATGCCGGCGGCGCGCGGCTCGCGACCTTCCCCGACGTCATCACCACGCTGTCGCCCGAAGGCGAACCGTTGAGCGTCGGCCAGTTGCAGGTCGGCATGACGATCTTCGTGCTGCATGTGCCGAAGACCGTCATACCGCTGGCATCCAGCGTGCTTGATCCGAGCGTTTATCCGCCGGTCGAGAAGGCCATGGGCATTGAGATCGCGAGTTACGCTTTGTCCGGCCGGACATGAGGAGAACGAGCCATGTCGCGTGACGCCGGTCTCGAGGAACTGATCAGACAGGAGCTTGGTGAACGGCCGGGGCTTTCCGAGAAGCCGATGTTCGGTGGCCTTGCCTTTCTCCTCGACGGCAACCTTCTTTGCGGCGCGCGCAACGACGGCATGCTGTTGCGTCTCGGCAAGGGCAATGACGGCTGGGCGCTGGCGCTTCCCGGCATTGAGCTGATGGTGATGGGAGATCGTCGGATGAATGGTTGGGTGCGTGCTAGCGCGCAGGCCTATGGCGAGGATGCCCTGCGCAAGCGCCTGCTCGATGCGGCACTCGCCTATGTTCTCTCGCTGCCGCCGAAGTGAAAATGTGCCGTATCTCCTCCCTGCGCTAACTCTCGCCACGGGAGTGGTGTGACGGGGTCGGGCTACGATTGCAGATAAGAAGAAGGAAAGACCACGATGCCGAAGGCCAATCCACGTCACCCGAACTTCCCGATCCCCAGTGGCCCCGAACTTCGCGCCAAGGGATGGCGGCAGGAGGCTTTGCTGCGGCTACTGGAAAACGTGCTTTCGGTCGGCGAGGATCCGGACAATCTGATTGTCTATGCCGCGCTCGGCAAGGCCGCGCGCAACTGGGCGTCTCACAAGGCGATCGTGAAAACGCTTCTGGAGATGGATGAGGACCAGACGCTGGTCATCCAGTCCGGCAAGCCGGTGGGGCTCTTGAAGACCCATGCCAAGGCGCCGCTGGTGATCATGGCCAATTGCAACATCGTCGGCCAATGGGCGAAGGCAGAGGTGTTCTATGAGCTGGAAAGGCAGGGGCTGATCTGCTGGGGCGGGCTGACGGCCGGCGCCTGGCAATATATCGGCAGCCAGGGCGTCATCCAGGGCACCTATGAAATCTTCATGCGCATCGCCGAAAACCGCTTTGGCGGCGATCTTGCCGGCCGCTTCATCCTGACCGCCGGTCTCGGCGGCATGGGCGGCGCGCAGCCGCTCGCCGGCCGCATGGCCGGTGCTGCGATCCTGTGCATCGACATCGACCCTGTTCGGGCCGAAAAGCGCAAGGCGATCGGCTATCTCGAACATGTCGCGCCGGATCTCGATACAGCGCTCGCCATGATCGATCAGGCGGTGAAGGAAAAGCGCGCGACTTCCATCGGTCTCGTCGGCAATGCCGCCGCTCTGTACCCCGAAATCGCCAAACGCGGCATCGTGCCGGATATCGTCACTGACCAGACCTCCGCCCACGATCTCGTCTACGGCTATGTGCCCAAGGGCATGAGCATCGAAGAGGTCAAGCGGCTGCGTGTCGAGGGGCAGGGGCAGCTGATGGCCGCCAGCCGCGCCTCGATCGTCGATCATGTGAAGGCCATGCTGGAGTTTCAGGCCAAGGGCGCTGAAGTCTTTGACAACGGCAACCTGATCCGCACCCAGGCGCGGGAAGGCGGCGTCGCCAATGCCTTCGACATCCGCATCTTCACCGAAGCCTATCTCAGGCCGCTGTTTGCTCGCGCCATCGGCCCGTTCCGCTGGATGGCGCTGTCGGGCGAGGAGAGCGACATCGCCCGTATCGACGACCTGCTGCTGGAAATGTTCCCGGACAACAAGATCGTCACCAACTGGATCCGGCTCGCGCGTGAAAACGTGCCCTTCGAGGGGCTGCCCGCCCGCATCGCCTGGCTCGGCCATGGCGAACGCACCGAGTTGGCGCTCGCCGTCAACGCTCTGGTCGCATCCGGCGAACTCAAAGGCCCGATCGCCTTTTCCCGCGACCATCTCGATGCCGGCGCGATGGCGCATCCGAACATCATGACAGAGCGGATGAAAGACGGCTCCGACGCCATTGCCGACTGGCCGTTGCTCGATGCCATGCTGCTCTGCTCCTCCATGGCCGACCTCGTCGTCGTCCACTCCGGCGGCGGTGGCTATGCCGGCTATATGACCAGCTGCGGCGTCACTGTGGTAGCCGATGGTACTGAGGCTGGGGCGGAACGGCTGAGCCATGCGCTGACCAACGATACGTCGCTGGGCGTTATTCGCTACGCGGATGCAGGTTATGAGGAGTCGCTGGACGAGATCGGGAAGAGGGGGATCGGCTATGTGCCGGTTTGACTTTGTTTGGTCGCGTAACCTGTGCGTGAAAAAATCTGACTTTCAACTTTTCATGGTCGATGCCTGAGCGTATCTTCTGCCGTTAAGGATGGAGGGACGACCATGGGGCTGAACGATGGGTACGGGCTCGTCATCGGGGCCAAGCTCAACTACTTTCGCGACGATCCCGATGATTTCGGCCGTTATTATCACGGCAATCTCATCGTCGGCACGCCGCAAGGGTCCTATCGGTGCGCGATCGATGTCGATCCGAAGAACATGCCGAACGGCATCGAGTGGCGGATCGTGTCGCTGAAACCGCCCGCGATGGACGCGTTCAAGCAAATGGCGAACGGATGGCATTCGCTGGCGTCGAACGGTACGTCGGGCGCTCTTGACTATATCCGGTCGCCCGTTCTCCATCCGCCGCTTGGCATCGTCTTCGTCCGCTACGACAGCTGCCTGTCGCGGTTTCTCGAATTCATCCGATGGAATCCGCCCTGGAAGAAGGGTACGGGCATTCAGGCGCTGACCGACCTGGAGGCCGTGCTGGCGGACGCTGCCCGGTGCTATGTTTTTGGCGAACCGTTCACGCAAGGGCTTGGCGTCCACAACGTCCATCAGAACCAGGGCGACCCCGTCGGGTCCGGTTTCGACGCGGAAAACGCCATCTGGCAGGATGGTGCGACGATCATCGAAAGCAGCACAGGCAAATTCACGGCCTTCCTGAACAAGTTCAAGACGCAGGCCTACAAGACGGATGCACTTGGCCGTCCGATCTGAGGAGTAGTGTCCGTCCAACGGGCTCTTTGGCAAGCGGATCGGTTCATGCCTTGGCAGTGACTATGACGCGAGATAATATGTCCCCCGTCTGAGGGAGGCTTCGATGACGTCGAGCTTCAATGTTCGCAGCGCATCTGGTTACGAGCAGCTCATGGGGCGGTGGAGCCGGCAGCTCGCGCCTCTTCTGATCGACTTCGCAGGCCTGGCGGATGGCGAACGTGTCCTTGACGTCGGGTGTGGGACCGGCAGCCTGACATTTGCGCTTCCGCAAGCCGCCAATCTCAGCGAGATTGCCGCGATCGACTATTCGCCGGTCTTCGTCGAGGAAGCGATACGCCGCAACACGGACCCGCGGATCGTGATCCAGGAAGCCGATGCGTGCGCCCTGCCGTTTCAGGACGGTTACTTCGATCGCGCGCTGTCGCTTCTGGTGCTCCACTTCGTACCCGAGGCGGACAAGGCGGTCTCGGAGATGCGTCGCGTCGTACGTCCGGGCGGCGTGGTCGCAGCCGCGGTTTGGGACCATCTTGGCGGTATGCCGGGAATGCGGATGATGCTGGACACCGTGGCCATGCTGGATGAAAACGCGCGCCAACTGCGAAGCCGGTATTGTTTCCAGCCGATGGTGCGACCGGGCGAAATGAAGCAGAGCTTCATCGAGCACGGGCTTATGGAGGTGGAGCAGACCTCGCTACTGATCCGGATGGATTACCAGTCTTTCGCAGACTACTGGGAGCCTATTGCCGCGGGCGAGGGGCCGCTGGGCAAGTATGTTGCTGTGCTGGGCCTGGCTCACAGGGCAGAAATCGATGCTGTCGTCAGGGCCGCGTATGAGGCGGGCCAGCCCGACGGCCCAAGGTCATTTGCAGCGGTGGCCTGGGCATGTCGGGGCGTTGTTCCTTCCATCTGATCATCGACGTTTCATATGCCAGCAGGAAGGCATCGTCGCATGCAGGCGGTCGTTGTACTATCCGGCGCGGCCGCTGAATCTAGATCAACCCAGCGCGGCTTGCTCCCTGCCTGATTGCTGCGAGGGCGGGAGGATTTGTGACCGGATAGAAGTCGATGAATCCGCTTGCCGTAAATCCCTTGAAGTGCGTCCGCAAGCGGCGCGCAATCTCCGTTGTCTCGCCTTCCTCGCCCAGCATTGCATGCGCCATGGCAAGAAAGAACAATGTCGTCGGAGCGTCGGCCGTCGTTCTTTGGAACGCCGACAGGCACTCGTCATACAGGCCCAGAACGAAAGCGCTGCGGCCAAGCATGCCGTGATACCAGCCGATCAACGGATTGAGCCGAACTGCGCGCAGGGCGAACTCGTAGCCGAGATGGGGATCGCCTGATATCAGCGTCTGGCTCCCGGCAAACATCGCGATCGTATCTGCATCGTGGGGGGCGATGGCCAAGGCCGCAGAATGTTCTTCAGCCGATCTTTTCAATCCGATTTGCGGTGCATTCAGGTCGGCGAGGCAGATCCGCGCTACGCTATCGCCGGGATCGAGCATGAGGCTGCGCTTCAGGCACGTCTTTGCCTGATCGAACGCAATGGCAGGAGCCTCGGAGAAACCATTGCAGGCATTGACCGCATAGGCCAAGCCCAGGGCTGCCCAGGCGCGGGCAAATCCGGGATCAAGATCGACGGCGCGGGTATGCAGACGGATCGCTTCGACGTTGCTGTCGCGGGTGAAGGTATCCTGCGCCTCTACGCCAAGCAGATAATAGTCGTATGCCTGCAGGTTGTCGGGCTGTTTGCGCCGAACGTCGTTACGGCGGAGATTGAAAAGTTCGCCGTGGCAGGCGGCCAGAACGTTGATGACGCTCTCGACGACGCCGTCCTGCATTTCAAACAATTCGTCCGCTGTGCGTTCATAGCGCGCGGCCCAGAGAGCAACGCCGGTGGTCGCGTCTATAAGCTGCACAGATACCCGGACGTCGCCGTCTTCTGCCTGCAGCGTTCCGCCGATCACATAGTCGGCGTTGAGTTCCCTTCCAATGGATTTAACGTCGTGGTGGCGTTGGACCCAGGAGAGCATCGTTTGATGCGCGATAACCGAAAGGTCGCGATAGCGCGCCAGATCGGTCATGATATCGGCTGACAGAGCGTCCGCGGCCCTGCTCCAGCGTTCGTCCGTGCACAGATTTTCGAACGGAATAACGGCGATGATGGGAGGGCCTGATCGTTGCGATAAAGCATGTTCATTCGCGGCCAACGGATCGCTTGCCTGTTGGGCGAGGCGCATTGCCAAAGCTGCCTTGGTGCGGACGCCTAGTCTCCGATAGATTGCGGACAGATGCGTTCGAACGGTGGTCGGAGCGATGAACAGCTCTTCGGCTATCTGCCGGTACGTCAAACCCTGTGCAAACCTGAGCGCGATCATGTGCTGTCGATCGGAAAGATCGACCCGGGTGCTCTTGTTTTTCGCATCCACTGGCAAAATCAGGACCTCTGGGGGGATCTGCAGCAATCCGTCGCAGAATACTACATGTGCAGCCTCTAAAATACTGCATCTGTACGATCCCGCCTGACCGCCTGTCATCCTATCATCTGCATCGAAAGTAGGGGCAGGGCAGTTCGGCTCCGACTATGCGAGGGAGGCTAGGGTGAGAGCGGCATTCACGGGGTGCATCACGCTTGCTTTGGTTATCTCGGGCACGCCTTGCCTGTCGGGGGAAGAAGCGCGTCACGGCAAGGTGATCTTGGAGGAAGACGCCCGGCTTGTCAGTGCTCGCCTGTATTCGGCTATTCTTATCCGCGCTTGCCAGAATGGATGGCGCTACCCCTTGAAGCATGTGAGAAGTGGTTTCAAACGCCATTTCGAGGAGTTCAAATTGCAGCTTTCCAACGACGGCTATACCATCGTTTCCACCACTGCTGCCGACGGGGAAAGCAGGCGCCAGGCGCCCTTGACCCTAGCTGACATAACAAGGACATCTGCGCGGTTCGGGTGTGCCCGCCAATTTTGGCTGGAGGATTAATCCAGCAGGCGTCGGCCGAACCATCCGGTGGGAATCTGCCCTGCAAGCTGCACGACAAGCCGGTCAAACCACCGCTTCTCCCCCATCCACCACGAGGATTTGTCCTGTCATGTAACTCGACCGGTCGGATACGAGGAACAGGATCGACTCCGCGATCTCGTCGACGCTGGCCCACCTCCCCATCGGCACCTTTTCCCGCACATAGGCTTCGATCGCGTCACGCCCGCCCATCTGGGCGATGAAGGGGCTATTGAACGGCGTATCGACCCAGCCGGGGCAAAGCGCGTTGACGCGGATGCCGAAGCGGGCGTAGTCGCCGGCCATCTGCTTCGTCATGGCGATCACGGCATGTTTGGTGGTGGTGTAGGCGATCATCTCGCGGTCGTAGAGCACACCGGAGGAGGAGGAAGTGTTGAGGATGACTCCCGATCCTTTAGCCTTCATCGCCGGCATGGCGAAGCGGGCGGCCATGAAATGGGCGCGCACGTTGAGGTTCCAGGAGCGGTCGAAGCCTTCGACCTCCACCTGTTCCAGATCGCCCGCGACCTGGGCTCCCGCGTGATTATGCAAGATGTCGATGCGGCCGTGACGCTTCAGGACGGAGGCGATGCCAGCCTCCAGCGAAATATCGTCAGTGACGTCGAGGATGAGGCTTTCGGCGCTGCCGCCGGCATCGCGGATCATCGCGACGGTCTCGGCGGCACCTTCGGTGCTGCGGTCGGCGACGGCCACATGGGCGCCTTCGCGGGCCATGATCATGGCACCCGCCCGGCCGATGCCGGATCCGGCGCCGGTGACGATGGCGATCCGGTCTTTCAGGATCATGGTCTACTCCCCGGCTTTTATTGTCTTGTCCCGCATCAGAACGCGGGCGATCAGGATGAGCAGTAGCGAGGCCACGAGAACCATGGTGGCGATCGCATTGATTTCCGGCGTTACGCCGCGCCTGATCGAGGCGAAAACGTAGATGGGTAGCGTCGTCTTCGAACCCGCGACGAAGAAGGCGACGATGAAATCGTCGAAGGAGAAGGTGAAAGCGAGCAGGAAGCCGGCGAGAACCGACGGCAGGATCTGCGGCAGGACGATCTCACGAAACGTCGTGAACGGCGTGGCATAGAGATCGCTCGAGGCCTCGACGATATCGCGGCCGAGGCTGGCTATGCGAGCTTTGACGATCATCGTTACCAGCGCCAGCGAGAATAGGCCATGGGCGGCGATGATCGAGCCATAGCCGAGGCCGAGTTGCGGCGGCTTGTCGCCGGGCCAGATCGCGGCGAGCGTAGGGTTGAGGAACGAGAAGACCTCGACCAGCGCCACCAGCGTCGCGATGCCGATGACGACGCCGGGAACGACGATTGCCGCGGCAAACAGGCCATCGAAGATGGCGCGGCCACGGCTGCTCAGGCGCTGCATGCCAAGCGCTGCCATGGTGCCGAAGACGGCGGCGAGCACGGCGCTGGTGAGTGCGATCATCAGGCTGTTCTGCAGGGCGGTGATCAGGAACGTGTTGCCGAGCGCCTTGCCGTACCACATGGTCGAAAAGCCGGTGAACTCGCTGGCGCTGCGTCCGGCGTTGAACGAGAACAGCACGACCAGCGCGATCGGCGCGTAGAGGAACAGATAGACGAAAGTGACGAGCGCGCGCATTAGACGAGGTCCACCTGTCTGGAGCCGGAGACCTTCCAGGCGATGCGCATGGCGACACTCAGCACGATGACGACGACGACCACCAGCGTCACGGCGATCGCCGAGCCGAACGGCCAGTTGCGCGATTGCAGGAAGAGATCGACCAGCGCATTGCCGATGAAGAATACCTTGCCGCCGCCGAGCAGCTGCGGGATCAGGTATTCGCCAAGCAAAAGGATGGTGACGAGCGCCACGCCTGTCATGACACCGGGAAGCGAGAGGGGCAGGGTGATGCCGAAGAACGTCGAGATCGGTTTGGCGCCGAGATCGGCGGAGGCTTCGAGCAGGCGGCGGTCGAGCTTTTCGAGGCTGACGTAGATCGGCATGATCATCAGCGGCAGGTAGCCATAGACGATGCCGAGCAGCACCGCGCCGGGCGTATTCAGGAGCCGGACATCCTCTATGCCGATCATGCCGAGAAGATTTGGGATGCCGCGTGAGCCAAGGATGTACATCCAGGCATAGGTGCGCACGAGAAGGCTCGTCCAGAAGGGCACGACGACCAGCGAGACGAGCATCAGCCGGTATTTCGGATTGGATTTGACGGCGAGGTAATAGGCGACGGGATAGGCGACGATCAGGCAAAGGAAGGCGCCGACGGGCGCGATCATCATCGTGTTCCAGAAGGCCGCCGCGCGAGAGGGAAGATTGGCGAATTGCGCGAAGGTGAAAGCGGCCTGATAGCCGCCTTCCGGTGCGCGTTCGCCGAAGGAAAAGACGACCATCGCCATGAACGGCAGGACGAGGAAGACGAACAGCCAGAGGCCGGCGGGGGCGACGAGGGCGGCGGTCGTCAGCTGTCGTTTTCTGTCCGGGGTGAGGGGCATAGCGCTTTCGACTTTCGGGATCTGTCTCTGGTGTCGGTTATATGGATTGGATCTCAGCCGCGAACTCCCTCTTCTCCCTGCCGGGGAGAAGTGCCGAACGCAGTGAGGTGATGAGGGGGGCGATGGCGTAGCCGGAGCCACACGTCATATTCGAATGGTGGCCTTCGGCCCCCCTCATCCGGCCCTTCGGGCCACCTTCTCCCCGTCGGGGAGAAGAGAAATCAAGCCGACTTGAATCGGGCCATCAGTTCCGCGCGCGCCGGATCGGTCAGCGTTACGGCGGCGCCGAATTCGAGCTTGGTCAGCGACGCTTCGTCCGGATACACGATCTTGTTTGCAGTCACGTCGGCTGGAAGCAGCGCGAGCACGCGGCTGTCGGTCGTCGGCGCGCCGTTGGCGATGTGTTCCTTGACGGCGTTCTCCGGCGTCATCAGGTAGTTGAGCAGGGCGTAGCCGGCCGGCTTGTTGGCTGCGCTCTTCGGGATGGCGTAGAAATCGGTCCAGATCTCGCCGCCGTCGGTGCCGAGGATATAGGCGATTTCCGGCATGTCGCGGTTGAGCTGGGCACCGTCATTGGTCCAGCACATGGTCATCCAGGCGTCGGTGGCGCGCATGCCGGGCTGGTAGTCGCTGTTGATGCCGTAGAGATGCGGCTTGACCTTGATCAGCAGTTCTTCCGCCTTGGCGAGTTCTTCCGGCTTGACCGAGTTGAAGGAATAGCCGAGCGACACCAGCGCGCTGCCGATGGTCGTCAGCTGGTAGTCGTGCACCATGGCGCGGCCGTCCGCCTCGGTCATCGCAACCTCGAAGAAGTCCTTCCAGGAGGCGATCTTCGTCTTGATCTTGGAGGTGTTGACGGCCATGCCGGTCGTGCCCCAGTTCTTCGGCAGGGCATAGGTCGTGCCGTCGATGGCGCCTTCCGAAGTGAAACGAGCCGATTCCGTGGCTTGCGAGAAGGCCGGGAGCTTGCTCATGTCGAGCGGGTCGATCAGGCCGAGCTTTACATAGGTGGAGATCGTATAGTTGGTCGGAACGAACAGGTCCCAACCGGTGCCGCCAGCCTGCAGCTTCGCCAGCATTTCCTCGTTCGAGCCGAAGACGTTGACTTCGACGGCAACGCCGGTCGCGGCCGTGAAAGCCTCGAAGCTTGCCGGATCATGGTAGTTCGGCCAAGTGGCGAGCGACATGGTCGTGCCGAGGTCTTCGGCATAGGCGGTGGAATTGAACAGGCCGGGTTGGCGGGCGAGGACGGCGGCCGCAAGGCCAAGACCGGTGACGCCAAGGAAGTGGCGGCGGTTGACCGAGCCGCGCTTCAGGCGCATCCATTCGTCGGTGAGATTTTCGGCTGATATCGGGGCATTTTCTCTGTACCACTTTGTCATGACTTTGTTCCCTTTTTTGTCTTGACGTGTACGGCCGTTCCTCAGGCCGGAAAAACATGCACTTTGCCGGGATCGAAAGTGAGAACGACCCGTTCGCCCGGTTCGACGAGGTCGCTTTCCTGCACGCTGCGCCGGTCGGCAGTGACGAGGAAATCGCCAAGTCCGTCGACGTTGATCTGGTATTCGGCGGTCGAGCCGAGGAAGATGCGGTGAGTGACGGTGCCGGCCAGCTGGCTGTCGCTGCCGTTTGAATGCCGGACAAGTTCGATCGCTTCCGGCCGCAATGCTACCGTTGCCGCACCCGGTTTGAGGCTGGTCTTGCTCCCGGCCGCGAGCGTCGTTCCGTTCGACAGCCGCAAGGTCGCCCCGCCCGCTTCGACGGTTGCCGCGATCCGGTTGGTCTTTCCGACGAAGTCGGCAACGAAGAGATCGGCCGGTTTGTCGTAGACATCCTCCGGCTTGGCCATCTGGACGATGCGCCCGGCATTCATCACGCAGACCATGTCGCTCATCGACAAGGCTTCCTCCTGATCGTGGGTGACGAGGACGAAGGTGATGCCGAGTTCGCGCTGCAGTGTCTGCAGTTCGATCTGCATGGTCGTGCGCAGCTTCTTGTCGAGGGCTGCGAGCGGCTCATCGAGCAAAAGCACCGAAGGCCTGTTGACGATGGCGCGGGCGAGCGCCACGCGCTGCTGCTGGCCACCGGACATTTCATGGATGCGGCGTTTCTCGAAACCGCCGAGGCGGACCATTTCGAGTGCTTGACGGGCGCGGACGGAAATCTCGGAGGCGGGCAGTTTCGGCCGTGCCTGTTTCAGGCCGTAGGCGACGTTCTGCTCGACGTCCAAATGGGGGAAGAGCGCATAGTGCTGGAAGACCATGTTGACGGGGCGGCGATAAGGCGGCACGCCATTCATCTCGCGGCCGTCAATCTGCACCGTGCCTTCGCTCGGCTGCTCGAAGCCACCGATCATCCTGAGGCACGTTGTCTTGCCACAGCCGGAGGGGCCGAGCAGCGCCACGAAAGCGCCCTTCGGTACGGCAAGGTTTATGTCCGAAACGGCGGTCACGCTGCCATAGCGTTTGGTGACCGAACGGAACTCGATGTCGTTTCCTGGAGCGGCTGTCACGTCTCAATTCCCCGCGGTTGTTTTTCAGAATGCCGGACAGTTTTGTCCTGTCCCGCTTCTCACCGTCTGACCAGCAGCCTATTCAAAGCCGTCATTGGCGGTATATACCCCGAGAGAGGTATTTCAAGCAGATCGCCGCTGTGGAAGGTGTATACCCTGAAGGCAATTGCCATTCTTTTTTGCAAGGCGGATTGGAAGCATGGGCATTGATCTCGAAGCATTGTTCAAAACGATCGGACCGATGATCGGCGGAGCCTCCACAGGTGACGAAGAGGCAGGCAATGTTTTCTGTTCTCTGATGCGCTCGCTCGTCAGCTTCGACTATGCCGTCATTTTCGCCTATCGCGAGAAGGAACGGCCGATTGATCTCTACAGCACCTTCACGCCGGACGAGCATGTGATCTTCGTCAGCATGTACCAGGCCGGTCCGTTTCTGCTCGACCCGTTCTATCATGCCGCCCGCGAGCCGAAACCCGGCGTCTGGCGGATGCGCGAGCTTGCGCCGGACCGCTTTTTCTCCAGTGAATATTTTCGCAGTTACTACACCCAGACCGGGCTGGCTGAAGAGATCGGATTTTTCGTCGCGCTTGGGGAAGGTGTTACCGTTGTTCTGTCGCTGATGCGGCGCGAGACATCAGGAGCATTCAGTGTTGCCGAGTTCGCGTTGCTCAAAAAGGCTGAACCCATGGTGGCCGGTCTGGTCCGCCACGCATGGCCAGACCTTGGCCGCCGTTTCGATGCAGCTCTTGCAAAGAGAGACAAGGGCGGGCGCAAGTCTGCACATCCGGCGGCGGACCGGGTCTGGCGCAATCTCAACCTGACGGAACGGGAAGCGTCGATCATCGAGCTGGTGCTGCAGGGACACTCATCGGAATCGATCGGATTGCGGCTCGGCATCTCGACGGGGACGGTGAAGGTCCATCGGCGCAACGTCTACCGCAAGCTCGGAATTTCCTCGCAGACTCAGCTCCTGTCGATTTATTTGAAAAATCTCGGGCAATAAAGGCGGCGCGGCACCGTTCGCAGATACCGCGCCGTTGATCGATCAGGCGTTGACGAGAACGAGTTGCGCCCGTGCGGCCAGGATCTGCGAGCAGGCGTTGGCCGCTTCCACACCCTTGACGACGAAATGGTCGCGGAAGAAGCGGATATGCTGTTCCGTTTCCTGGAAATTGTGCGGCGTCAGCACGGTCGACAGAACCGGGACGTCGGTGTCGAGCTGAACCCGCATCATGCCGTCGAGTACGGTGCCGGCGACGAAGTCATGGCGGTAGATGCCGCCGTCGACGACGAAGGCGGAGCCGATGATGGCGGAGAAACGGCCGGTTTTGGCGAGCGTCTGGGCGTGCAGCGGGATTTCCAAAGCACCGGGAACGTCGAAGATTTCAACGTCCGATGCCTTGCCGCCGAGTTTTTCCCATTGGGCAACGAAGGAATTGACGCATTGATCGACGATATCGGCGTGCCAACGCGCGCGGATGATGGCGATTTTCTGGGTAGGATGGGAAGCGATTGTCATGTCAGTCTGGCCTTTCAAGGTTGCCATTTTTCAATGATCCCCTTGGGCGAACACGCAGACGCAGAGACCCCTTTTTGACGAGGTGTCACCTGATCTGCTTGCTCTCTTTCATCCGGACTTTAACCGTCGGCTCCGGAATTCAACCGGATCTGCTGACCTTCACACCTATATGCGGACATATGGGTGCATGAAGCGCTCGCGGGCTCCGGGAACTGCTTCCCGTTACCGCCGGTGGGGAGTTTCACCCCGCCCCGAGAACGTGCAAGGCCGACTATAGAGATTGGCTGACGAGCGTCAAATGCGGTGAGCGACGCGAACAACGAAAAAGGCGACAGATTTTTTCTCAAAATCCATCGCCTGAAACATATTGTTCCGATTGATCCGGTCTTATACCAAGTCTCGATGATAGGAGCCTATAGGATGGCTTATGGCTGGTCTCCGGCTAGGCGTGGTGCGCCGGGCGATGCTTGCGCATCGGACAAGCATCGCAACAACGCCGGAGACCAGCCATAAGCCACCTTCGGCCGGCTTCTCGGGCTTGCTGGCGTCGTCGAGGTCCTTGACCGATGCGCAAGCATCGCTCCGCGGACCTCTCCTAGCCAGCAAGCCCGATCGAGCCGGTCCTATAGGGTCCTATCATCGAGACTTGGTATTACTCGCGGATGATCAAAAGGTCGCTCGCCGTGAACCGCAATGTCGCGACGTCGCCGACCGCCGGCGGGTTAAGGCCCGGCGCGTTGAACATATCGAAGGAGATGACGGCGGTACCAACCTTCATGCGGGTGCGGATGACGGAGCCGAGGAAGTTGCTGGAAACGACTTCGCCGGTCAGCGCCGTATCACCCCTGGCGCCTTCGGCGATCGAGCCCGCTTCCGGGCGCAGCGCAAGTGACACCTTGTCGCCAGCTTTGACTGAGCCAAGCGGCTCGCGAAGCGTGATGCCCTGGTCGCCGATCGAGATGCGGTTGGCTGCCGGATCGACGACCGTGCCCTCGATCAGGTTCAGGGTGCCGACGAAGGAAGCGACGAAGCGGGTTGCCGGCTTGTTGTAGATATCGAACGGCGAGCCAATCTGGTCGGCGCGACCGGCGTTCATGACGACGATGCGATCGGAGATCGACAGGGCCTCTTCCTGGTCATGGGTGACGAAGACCGTGGTGATGCCCAGTTGCTGCTGGATCATGCGGATTTCTTCGCGCAGAGACACCCGGATCTTGGCGTCGAGCGCCGACAGCGGTTCGTCGAGCAGGAGCACCTGCGGCTTCGGTGCCAGTGCCCGGGCAAGCGCCACGCGCTGCTGCTGGCCGCCGGACATCTGATAAGGGAAGCGGTCGGCGAGGTGGCCTAGATGGATGAGGCCGAGCATTTCCTTGACGCGGGCGTCGATCGCCGACTTTTCCATGCCGGCGATTTTCAGGCCGAAGGCGACGTTGTCGTGCACCGTCATGTTCGGGAACAGGGCATAGGCCTGGAAGACCATGCCGATATTGCGCTGGTTAGGCTTCAGTTCGTTCTGGTTGCGGCCGTTGATGACGACCGTTCCCGCTGACGGCGTTTCAAAGCCTGCGACCATGCGCAGGATCGTCGTCTTGCCGCAGCCCGACGGCCCGAGAAAAGAGACGAATTCTCCCTTTTCGATGGTCATGTTGAAATCTTTGACGACCTGGACGGGGCCGAAGCTCTTCTGAATGCCGGTGAGTTCGAGAAAGGACATGGACGATCAATACCTCAGGGCTTGGAAGGAGCCGATTTGCTGAAACGGGAGACGAGTTGCAGAAGCCCCATACATCCCCAGGTGATGGCAAACGCGATGATCGCGAGCGCCGGGGGTTCGTAGGCGCGGTTGGCGCCGATCAACTGCAGGTACGGGCCGAAGGCCGGACGATTGAGCAGCGACGGCATGGTGAATTCGCCGATGACGATGGCAAAGGTGATGAAGGCGCCGGATAGAACGCCGCTCATGACATTGGGGAAAATACATTTGAACATGATGGTCGGCCAGGTGGCGCCGAGACTTTGGGCTGCTTCCGTCAAGGTGCCGACGTCGATGGTCCGCATGGCCGTGTCCACCGAGCGGTACATATAGGGCAGCGACAGCGTCATGAACGAGAACATCAAGAGCAGGTCGGTGCCGCGCGCTGAGCCCGTGAAGGGAATGAACGACGACGAATTGTACAGCCTGAGATAGCCGAAGACGATGACGATGGCCGGAATGACCAGCGGCATCAGCGTGATGAACTCGACCACCGGTCGCATCGACGGCAGGCGCAGGCGCACCCAATAGGCCGTCGGCACGACCAAAAGCACGCCGAAGATGATGGTCAGGATCGCCATCACGATCGAATAGCTGAAGGATTCACGGAACTGGATGTCCGAGAAGACCGAGCGATAGGCATCGAAGGAATATTCGCCGCGGCGCATGCGCAGCGAGAATTCGAACGTGGCGATCAGCGGGACGATAAAATAGGAGGCACCGAACAGGACCGCGATCCAGGCACCGATTTTTTGTGTCTTCATTTCTGCCACCGTTCGGCGCGCATGCGGAGCCAGATATAGATGAGGTTGGAGATGCCGGTGATGACGATCATGCCAAGGGCCAGAGCGTAACCGAGATTGGGATTGTGCAGAACGTCGCCACGGATCTGGGCGTAGAGCTGGATCGGCACGATGTTGAAAGTCGAACCAGTCAGCGAGTAGGCGGTTGCGATCGCGCCGAAGGCGTTGGCAAACAGAAGCAGCGTCGTGCCGAGGATGCTTGGAAACAGGATCGGCAGGGCGACCTTGGTCCAGTATTGGGTGTTGGTCGCGCCGAGAATTTCGGCGGCTTCGCGCCATTCCTTCTTCAAACCGTCGAGCGCCGGCGTGATGATCAGCACCATCAGCGGGATCTGGAAGTACATGTAGGTTAGCGTCAGGCCGACGAAGCTCAAGAGATTGAAACCAGTTGCGTAGAGATTGATGCCGAACCAGTTGTTCAGGATCATCGTGACCAGACCGGTGCGGCCGAGCGTGGCGAGAAAGGCGAAGGCCAGCGGCACGCCGGCGAAATTGGAGGCAACGCCGGAAAAGGTCAGAAGCGATGAGCGGATCCAGGAGGGAAGCCCGCCGAGCACCACGGCCCAGGCCAGGGCGAAGCCGATCAGTGCGCCGCCGATGGATGAGGCGAGGCTGACCTTGATGGAGATCCAATAGGACGCGAGGATCTTGTCGGTGAAAAGACCGGCAATGTTCTCGAACGTGAATTCTCCGGCCGGATTAACAAACGCGCCGGTAACGAGATAGAGCGTCGGGGCGATGAGGAACATCACTGCAAAAAGCAGGAACGGCGTAATACCGAGCCAGTCGATGGCCGTCTTCTTCAAATCAATGGCCTGTTTGGCACTCATCCGGAAACCATTTTGTGAAAATTGAAAAACGGCCCTCCCGCGCGAACGCGGGAGGGCCTTGTTAGGCAGTCTTACTGGACGTTGGCGCCAACGACTGTATCCCAGCCCTTGGTGATGACTTCCTTGTAGGCTTCCTGTTCGGCGAGTGTCGGGAATACGGCCTTTTCATAGGCAGCAGCCGGCGGCAGCTTGTCGAGCAGGTCCTGCGGGATCTTGCCGCTCTTGGCGAGATCGTTGAAGCGGATCGGGTGGCAATAGCCCTTCAGCCAGCCGAGCTGACCTTCGTCGGAATAGAGATATTCCATCCAGAGCTTGGCAGCGTTGGGGTGCGGCGCGAAGGCCGAGATCGCCTGGACGTAGACACCAGCGACAACGCCCGAAGCCGGGATGACAACGTCAACCGGCGGGTTGCCGGCAAGCGTGTCACGGTCGGCGAGAGCATTGTAGTCCCAACGCAGGATGATCGGGGTCGTGCCCTGTGCGAGCGGCGCCGACTTGCCGATGACCGGTACGAAGTTGCCCTTGGCGTTCAGTTCCTTGAAGAAGGCGAGGCCAGCTTCACCGGACTTGGCAACGTCGCCTGCAGCGCCGGAAAGACCGGCAGCGAAGACGCCGGAGATGGCCTGGTTGGCGGTGCGCGGGTCACCGGCCAGAGCGACCATGTTGGCGAATTCCGGCTTCAAGAGGTCGGCCCAATCCTTGGGGCTTTCCTTGACGAGGTCCTTGTTCACTTCGAAGGACATGACGCCGTAATAGTCGCCGTACCAGAAGCCATCGGCGTCCTTGGCGGTATCCGGGATCGAATCCCAAGTGGAGACCTTGTAGGGCTGGATCAGGCCGTCAGCCTTGGCGGACGGGCCGAAAGACAGGCCGACGTCGATCACGTCGGGAGCTTGGTCGCCCTTGTTGTCCTTGTTGGCCTTGATGGCTTCGATTTCATCGCCCGAGCCGGCATCCGGGTTGAGTTCGTTGACCGTCAGGCCGTACTTGGCCTTGAAGCCGTCGATGACCGCGCCGTAGCCGCACCAGTCGTGGGGCAGGGCGATCGTGGTCAGCGTGCCTTCGGCCTTTGCTGCGGCGATCAATTCGGCGCTCGGCTCGGCAGCAGCGATTGCTGTCGATGCCATGACCATGGCGGTCGAAAGCGAAAGCAGGCGGCGCATATGTGAAATCACTGGTCTTCTCCTTGTGGTTATATATCAGTCAACTTCGATGGAAGCTGATACTGGGGTCCGATGAAGCTTATGTGACAGCTGATGTCCCTTTTGCGACCAGAGGTTCGCAGGCAGAACACCTTCATTTTATTTTCAAAATTAACATCCCGCTGTGCAGCGGACATCTCTTGTCTAGTGCCTGAATTGCGGTTCGTGACATCCCTGCGCCGGGCGATGCCGGCGCCGCGTTCCATGCCTCTTGCTCCTCCTAAAGCGGCTTTCGAAAAAGCCTTGTTGAATCGAACAGTCCTTCGAGCGTTTTCATGCGGTCGTGCGTCTCGTCCCAGATGGAACTCTGCACGGCCTCGATCAGCGCTTCGACGGCAAACAGAATGACGACCGAGCTGTCCCAGGCCGAAGGTGCCTCGATCTGGATGCGGAAGACTCGCCGCGCGGACTTGGCGACGGGCGAACTCCACTGGTCGGTGAACAGGATGATTTCGACGCCACGCTCGCGGGCGATCTTCGCGAGCGTCTCCATCTCCTGCTCGTAGCGGCGGATGTCGAACATGATCAGGACATCGCCCTTCTTCATGTCGAGCACGTAATGCGGCCAGGAACTGGAATTGGAGGCGATCTGGGTGACGCCGGAGCGGATGACCTGGAGATGGGTGAAGAAATAGTCGGCCAGCGCCCGGGTGATGCGTCCGCCGACGAGATAGATGTTGCGCTTGCGGTCGGCGATCATCGCAGCTGCGCCATCGAACTCCGCCGTTTCCAGTTGCGCCAGTGTGGCGCGCATATTGTTCATCGTCGCATCGGCGAAGCGATTGAGGATATGCGTGCCCGGCGCGTTCGCCGCCCAGCGATCGTGCTTGCTGATCGGGTTGGAGATCGTTGCTTCCAGCTCCTGGTGGAGCCGCTGCTGGAAATCGGGAAAGCCGCGGAAACCGATCTTCTGCACCATGCGGGCGACCGTCGGCGTCGACACGCCTGCGTTCTCGGCAACAGTGGTGATGCTGCCGAGTCCGGAAACCGGGTAGTTGTCGAGAAGCGTCGCTGCCAACTGCTTCTCCGCACGCGTGAGCACGGTGAAGTGGGCATTGATCACGTCCGACACCGTCATGGTGCCTGTACTGTTGGTCAAAATCGATCCCCTGTGCCGGTCTCTGCCAGCTTTATGACAGAGTAAACATCGCTGTCACAATTCGAGTCAATGGATTTTTTGAAGAGATCGTTTCAGATTCCGATTGACATGGGGCAAAACGTGAAGAATTCTTTTCAGTGTCGAGCGGTCACATTCGCATTGCCGCAATAAGCCGGTCGCTCGGACCTGATTTTCACGGTTGATTTCATCGGCTTCTCGCCTTTTTCGAAACAATACGTGGCGCCAGACAGGCAACCGGAAGGGGACCGGAGTTGACGGGACTTTTGACAGAGGCGGATGGTTCGCCCGTAGCAGTGGAGAATCCCGAGGCGTTGAGCCCGGTGCTGCTGGTCTGCGAACATGCGTCGCGCCGTCTTCCGGAAAACATGGGGTCGCTTGGTCTTTCCGCTGATGCGCTCGAAAGCCACATCGCATGGGATCCCGGTGCGCTCGCCGTGTCGCAACTGTTGATCAAAAGCCTCGATGCAGCATTGATTTACCAGCGCTTTTCTCGCCTTGTCTATGACTGCAATCGCCCGCCTGAAGCGGAAGCGGCCATGCCGCCCGTCAGCGAAGTCTTCGAAATACCCGGCAATGCCAACATCTCGGTTGCCGAACGTCTGGCCAGGACAGAAGCCCTCTATACTCCGTTTCGTGACGGTCTTTCGGATTTCATCGTGACGCGGAAGGCCAACGACCGTCCACCGGTGCTTGTCACAATGCACACATTCACGCCCGTCTATCACGGCAAGCGGCGTGAGGTCGAAGTCGGCATTCTTCACGACGAGGACGACGCGCTGGCGAACGCGATGCTGGCGACAGCCGAAAAATCGGCACGTTACGTCGTGCGGCGGAACGAGCCCTATGGACCGGCCGACGGCGTGACGCATACTCTTATCGAGCATGGCTTGAAGAATGACCTGCTCAACGTAATGATTGAGATCCGCAACGATCTCGTTCGGGATGAAATCGGTCAAAAGGTCATGGCCGATTATCTGACAGGCCTGTTGGGCGAAAGCCTGGCCGCACTGTCGCAATAAAAAGACCTGGGGAGCGGCATGTCCGCGGAGACTGGTCCATGGGCTTCCATGGACAACGGCACTTCAGCCGGCCGGCAATACCGCCGGAGGCTGGTCGATACAGGGGAAAAAAATGTCAGACTATACAGATACAGATAAAAATCAGGATATCCACGTCCTGCATTCGATGGGCTACGCCCAAGAGCTCGAGCGGAGCATGAGCTCCTTCTCGAATTTCGCAATTTCATTCTCGATCATTTGCATTCTGTCGGGCGGCATCAACTCGCTGGCGCAAGCAACATCCGGTGTGGGCGGCGCTGCAATCGGGATCGGCTGGCCGGTCGGATGCATCATCTCCGGCTTCTTTGCGTTGGGCATGGCTCAGATCGCGTCGGCCTATCCCACGGCCGGCGGTCTGTATCATTGGTCGTCGATCCTCGGAAACCGCTTCACCGGCTGGTTGACAGCATGGCTTAACCTGCTCGGGCTGATCACCGTTCTGGGCGCGATCAACATCGGCACCGCGCTGTTTCTTGGAGGCACCTTCGGCGCGCAACTCGGTCTTGTCGGAGCAGACGGTCTCGTGTCGCCGGGAACGCAGGTTATGCTTGTTGCAGGCTTCACACTGGTGCAGGTCGTGATCAACCATTTCGGTATTAGCCTCACCGCCAAGCTTACCGATTTTTCAGGCTCTCTTATCCTGGTGACCGCAGCTGCTCTGACGATCGCCTGCCTGTATTTTGCGCCCACCTGGGAATTCAGCCGTCTTTGGACATTCACCAACAATTCGGGTGAGATCGGCGGCAATGTCTGGCCGCAATCCGACAGCATGTGGTATATTTTCGGCCTCGGCCTTCTGCTGCCAGTCTATACGATTACCGGGTATGACGCGTCCGCGCACACGTCCGAAGAAACCAAGAAGGCGGCACATTCGGTTCCACGCTCGATTGTATCTTCTGTCGTCTGGTCGTCGCTTGCCGGCTGGATCATGCTCAGTGCCTTCGTCATCGCTATCCCGGATATGGCGGAAGGCGCAAAGCAGGGCTGGAACGTGTTCTTCTACACGGTCAACACGATCATGCCTGCATGGCTGGTCACCATCCTGTTCATCGCGATCTTCATCGCGCAGTTCCTTTGCGGCCTCGCTACGGTCACGTCGGCATCACGCATGATCTTTGCGTTCTCGCGCGACAAAGGTCTGCCGGTTGGTTCCAAGGCACTGTCCTCGGTCAGCCCGAAGTACCGCACGCCGGTCACGGCGATCTGGACGGCCGGAATTCTCGAAGTGCTTTTCGTCTGGGGTGCGCTGTTCATCTCGGTCGGCGAGGCCAGCCTCTACGTGACGGTGGTCAATGCCACGCTGATCTTCCTGTTCCTGTCCTTCGTGTTCCCGATCGTGCTCGGCATCTTTGCCTTTGGTACGTCGAAATGGCCTGCGGCAGGTCCGTGGAATCTTGGTGCAGGCGTCTACAAGCTGGTCTCCGTGCTTGCCGCCCTTGGCATGCTCGTCATCATCTACATCGCCATCCAGCCGCCGAATGACAAGGTCTTTGCCGTGACGCTCGGCTTCATCGTGCTGGCGGTCGTCATCTGGTTCGCCTTTGAAGCCAAGCGCTTCCAAGGGCCGCCGATCGGCGACATGATTGCCAAGCGCAAGGCGGAGATCGCCGCCGCCGAAAAGGCCGTCGGTCAGATCTGATCACATCAAGACGAGACGGAAGCCGTCTTTAGGCGGCTTCCGGACCACGTCCAACGGAGCGCGCACCTGCGCAGTTCCAGCCAATCACGGGATTTTTTACCATGAGCGCGAGCTACTCGTTTGAAGAGTTGAAGAAGGATGTCGCCGAAGGCCGCATCGATACGGTTCTGGCCTGCCAGGTGGATATGCAGGGACGCCTGATGGGCAAGCGGTTCCACGCGCAGTTCTTTGTCGACGGCGCCTGGGAAGAAACCCATAGCTGCAACTATCTGCTGGCTACCGACATGGAGATGGACACCGTTTCCGGCTACAAGTCGACCAGCTGGGAAGCCGGCTACGGCGACTACACGATGAAGCCTGACCTCTCGACGCTTCGCCGCATTCCCTGGCTCGAAGGCACGGCGCTGGTTCTTTGCGACATGCTCGACCATCACACGCACAAGGAAGTGCCGCATTCGCCGCGTGCCATCCTGAAGAAGCAGGTCGCAAGGCTCGAGGCCATGGGCCTGAAGGCCTTCATGGCGACGGAGCTCGAATTCTTCCTGTTCGATCAATCCTATGACGACGCCCGCGAAAGCGGCTACCGCGACCTGAAGCTCGTCAGCGGCTATAACGAGGACTACCACATCTTCCAGACCACCAAGGAAGAAGACGTGATGCGGGCCATCCGTAATGGGCTGCAGGGCGCCGGAATTCCGGTGGAAAACACCAAGGGCGAAGCGTCCGCCGGCCAGGAAGAGGTCAATGTCCGCTATGCCGACGCGCTAACCATGGCCGACCGGCACGTGATCATCAAAAACGGCTGCAAGGAAATCGCCTGGTCGCGCGGTAAGGCGATCACCTTCCTTGCCAAGTGGAACTACAACGCGGCCGGTTCGTCGTCGCACATCCACCAGTCGCTCTGGAGCGTTGACGGCAAGACCTCGAAATTCTTCGACAAGGAAGCCGAGTATGGCATGTCGGAGATGATGCGGCACTATGTGGCCGGTCTTTTGGCCCATGCCGGCGAGATCACCTATTTCCTTGCGCCCTATATCAATTCCTACAAGCGCTTCGTGGCCGGCACCTTCGCGCCGACCAAGGCGGTCTGGAGCAAGGACAACCGCACTGCCGGCTACCGCCTGTGCGGCGAAGGCACCAAGGCCATCCGCATCGAATGCCGCGTCGGCGGCTCCGACCTCAACCCCTATCTCGCCATGGCCGCGCTGATCGCTGCCGGTATCGCCGGTATCGAAGGCAAGATGGAACTGGAAGCTCCCTTTGTTGGCGATGCCTATGGCGGCAAGAACATCCGCGAAATTCCGCGCACGCTGCGTGATGCGGCCGCTGCTCTGAACAGCTCCAAAATGCTGCTCGACGCCTTCGGCGAGGATGTCATCGAGCATTATACCCGGGCTGCCGAGTGGGAGCAGGAGGAATACGACCGCCGTGTGACAGATTGGGAAGTTGCGCGCGGTTTCGAGAGGGCGTAACGCCATCGCTCAGAATCGATCTCGATCCGGTAGTGCCTGAAAGGGTGGTGCCGGATCGCAATTTTTGACGACAGAACAGGAAAACGATCATGACCATGATCCAATGTATTTCTCCAGTGAACGGGGAAGTTTATGCGGAACGCGCAGCCGTTGACGCGGCCACCGCTTCGGCTGCCGTTGCGCGTGCACGGGCCGCACAAAAAAGCTGGGCCAAGCGTCCGATCGAAGATCGCGTCAAGCTGGTGCTTGCCGGTGTCGCACGGCTGAACGAGATGGTCGACGAGGTCGTGCCAGAACTTGCCTGGCAGATGGGGCGCCCGGTGCGCTACAGCGGTGAGTTCCGCGGCTTCAACGAGCGGTCGAACTATGTCGCCTCCATAGCCGCCGACGCGCTTGCGCCGATCATCGTCGAGGACAGCGCCAGCTTCGAGCGTCGCATCGAGCGTGTCGCCCACGGCGTCGTCTTTGTCATCGCGCCCTGGAACTATCCCTACATGACGGCGATCAATACGGTCGCGCCGGCACTGATGGCGGGTAATGCCGTCGTCCTGAAGCATGCCAGCCAGACGATCCTGGTTGGCGAGCGCATGGTGCGCGCCTTTGTCGAGGCCGGTGTTCCGGAAGACGTGTTCCAGAATATCTTTCTCGATCACGCAACGACCTCGCAGCTGATTGCGGCCAAGAGCTTTGATTTCGTCAATTTCACGGGTTCGGTCGAAGGCGGCCGATCGATCGAGCGGGCGGCGGCCGGCACCTTCACCGGGCTTGGCCTCGAACTCGGCGGCAAGGATCCGGGCTACGTCATGGAAGACGCCGATCTCGACGCTGCCGTCGATACGCTGATGGACGGCGCGATGTTCAATTCCGGGCAATGCTGCTGCGGTATCGAGCGCATCTATGTGAACGAAAACCTCTACGACGATTTCGTTGAGAAGGCTGTCGCCTTCGCCTCGGCCTATAAACTCGGCAATCCATTGGAACAGGAAACCTCGCTCGGGCCGATGGCGCACAAGCGCTTTGCCGCCGAAGTGCGCGCGCAGACTGCCGAGGCTGTTGCCAAGGGCGCCAAGGCGCTGGTCGATCCGAAGCTGTTTCCGCAGGATGACGGCGGTGCCTATCTCGCACCGCAGGTTCTTGTCGATGTCGATCACTCCATGAAGGTGATGACGGAAGAAAGCTTCGGTCCGGTCGTCGGCATCATGAAGGTGAAGAACGACGCCGAGGCGCTGGCGCTGATGAACGATTGCAAATACGGACTGACGACGTCGCTCTGGACCAAGGATGCCGAACGCGCCGCTCGGATCGGCCAGGATCTTGAAACGGGCACCGTGTTCATGAACCGCGCCGATTATCTCGATCCAGCGCTCTGCTGGACCGGCGTGAAGGAAACCGGACGCGGCGGCTCGCTGTCGGTCATCGGCTTCCAGAACCTGACCCGCCCGAAATCCTATCACCTGAAGAAAGCCTGACCGATGACCATCACAGCCAACTGGAGCTACCCGACATCCATCAAGTTCGGGGCAGGGCGCATCAAGGAACTTGCCGATCACTGCAAGGCCCTTGGCATCAAGAAGCCGCTGCTGATCACCGACCGTGGGCTGGCCCCAATGCCGATCACGCAGAATGCACTTGATATCCTCGATGCAGTCGGTCTCGGCCGAGCGCTGTTTGCCGATGTCGACAGTAATCCGACCGATGTCAATCTCGACGCCGGCGTCAAGGCGTTCAAGGCCGGCGGTCACGACGGTGTTATCGCGTTTGGCGGCGGCTCGGGCCTTGATCTCGGCAAATGCGTCGCCTTCATGGCCGGCCAGAGCCGGCCCGTCTGGGATTTCGAAGATATCGGCGACTGGTGGACGCGCGCCAGCGTCGAGGGCATCGCGCCGATCATCGCCGTGCCGACGACGGCTGGCACCGGCTCGGAAGTCGGCCGTGCCTCGGTCATTACCAACTCCGAAACACACACAAAGAAAGTGATCTTCCATCCGAAGTTCCTGCCGGCAGTCACCATCTGCGATCCGGAACTGACGGTCGGCATGCCGAAGGTGATCACCGCCGGTACCGGCATGGACGCCTTCGCCCACTGCCTGGAGGCCTACTCTTCGCCGTTCTACCATCCGATGTCGGCCGGTATTGCCTTGGAGGGCCTGCGTCTGGTCAAGGAATACCTCCCGCGCGCCTACAGGGACGGAACGGATATCGAGGCACGCGCCCATATGATGAGCGCGGCCGCCATGGGCGCCGTCGCCTTCCAGAAGGGTCTCGGTGCCATCCACTCGCTGTCGCATCCGGTCGGTGCCATCTACAATACCCATCACGGCATGACCAATGCTGTTGTCATGCCGCCGGTGCTGCGTTTCAATCGTCCGGCGATCGAGGGCAAGATCGGCATGGCCGCCGCCTATCTCGGCATTTCCGGCGGCTTCGATGGGTTCTACGACTACGTCCTGAAGCTGCGCGAAGAACTGGGCGTGCCGGACAAGCTGTCAGCGCTCGGCGTCGGTACGGACCGCATCGACGAGATGGCCGCAATGGCGATCGTCGATCCGACTGCGGGCGGCAATCCGGTCGAGCTGACGCTCGATGCCGCCAAGCAGTTGTTCCGCGACTGCATCTGACCTGAACCCCGGCGCGCACCCCGCACGTCGATAGTTTTGATCGTTTCTTGGAATGGAGCCGGCTGTTGTGGCCGGCTCCATTTTTCATTTTCCGGCTAATAAAAACCACATCATGAAAAATGCTACTTTCCCTCATGCGGTTTTGTCGTAAAATCTTCATCGAAGTGTCATGGAACGTGCCAATTCGGGGAGTTCGTTTCCTCTTCGTTAACGGTGTTTTGTAAGGCTTGACGTTAGAGATCGCTGTTTCGTGAATGGAGACAGCAGTAGGCAATGGCTGCTCCGGCATGCCGGCAGGAACGATATGGCTGTAATTTCAGTAGCGAACGCCAAGGGTGGAGCCGGAAAGACGACCGTCGCATTGCTTCTTGCCATGGAGTTTGCGCAAAGGGGTGAAAAGGTCGTTGTATTCGATTGTGACCCTCTTGCATTTGCGGCCAAGTGGCATCGGTTGCCCGGTGCGATTGACACCATATCCGTGGTCACCGGCATCACATTCGCCAACCTCGGCAGCAATCTGCGTGCGCAGCAGGGGCAGACCACCCACATCATTATCGACCTGTCCGGCGCCCGCGACGCATTGATTGCGCTCACGGCGGGTCTGTCCGATCTCGTTCTGATCCCGGTGCAGGGATGCGCCATGGATGCGCAGGGCGCATCACATGTCCTCGATCTCATCGGGCAGGTGGAAAGCAATGCGCGCGGCCATATCAATCACGCGGTGGTTCTGACCCGTGTCAGCTCTTTCGTGACGACGCGCGCCCTGCGCAGCGTCAAGGCGCTGCTTGCCCTGCGCAATATCGCACTTCTCGATACGCCCATCATTGAGCGCAGCGCCTATCGTGACATGTTCGAGCACGGCGGATCGCTCTATACGATCGATGACGCAAAGATCAGTAATCTTGCAAAGGCGCGGCGAAACATGCAGGGGCTGGCGCTCGAGGTCCAACACCTTGTGGCCGCACCGTCGCACCCCCTGTCGAGCGGCCCCTTCGCCCGTATGTGTCATAAGGCGCCGGCAAGCTCTTCGCAACCGGTGAAGCCGGCCGAGCATTCCGTGATCGTGCGGGCCGCACTGCCACTCGAGCGCGACGTACTGCACGCCGATCACTGATTTCCTTGAGTTCGATAGAAAATTATCCTCGTCTCCGCTGCTGTTTGACGCGATCTGCATGTGTGTGCAGACCGGAATCGTTAATTCTAGGGAGGGGCATCTTTAGATTTTCTTAACCACGATCTGAAAGGTTTGATTAACCGAAGCGCGATGGGATTTTGCGCCTTTTGCGGGAGCCATGCCGGGGCTCGGACTTCTTTTCAGACGAGGACAGGACATGCCAGTCATTACATTTGCAAACACCAAGGGCGGCGCGGGCAAGACGACCGCCGCATTGATCCTGGCGACGGAGCTTGCGCGCAACGGCGCGCGCGTCACCATTCTCGACGCCGACCCGCAGCACTGGATTTCCCATTGGCACGATATTTCGGGAAAGGTCCCGAATGTCGATGTGATCTCCTATGTGACGATGGCGTCGATCCAGACGCATATCAACGACAATAGGGCGAAGACCGACTATTTCATCATCGATCTCGCTGGTGCGCGGAATACGCTGATGGCGACCGCCATCGGCCTGTCCGATCATGTGATGATCCCGATCCAGGGCTGCGCCATGGATGCCAAGGGCGGTGCCCAGGTTCTCGAACTGCTCGGCTATCTCGAGGAGAAGGCAGGCATCCGCATCAACCACTCCGTCGTGCTGACACGCGTCAATTCGCTGGTGACGACGCGCGCGCTGCAGGTGGTCAAGCAGCTGCTCTCCGAGCGTTCCGTTCCCGTCCTCGATACGCCGATCATCGAGCGTGCGGCCTTCCGCGACATCTTCGACTGTGGTGGCACCTTGCAGACGATGGATCCAAACCGGGTGAGCAATCTCGACAAGGCCTGCGAGAATGCCCGCGCTTTTGGTGATGAAGTCCGCAAGCTGGTTCCGCTTCGCCTTGTAGGCGGCATGCGCCGCGCTGCGTGAGGCAAGACATTTGATATTTCGGCGCCGCGTTTTCGCGCGGCGCTTCCGTGTTTGAGAAATATCCTAAAATCTGTGGTCGATGAAATGTTTGGCCTGTGCGCCGGCATGATAGAACGCCGATTTGACGTTGCGCCAGGGATCGGGCGTCAGCGGTGTTTCGACAAGCGGCAGGGCGTTCGGTTCGCCCGTGACGTGGTTGGCCAGTGCACGACCGAAGACGGTGCCCGGCGCGATGCCGCGGCCGTTGTAGCCGCTGACCGAAAATACGTTCGGGGCCATCACGTGCATCTGCGGCAGGTTGTTGGTCGTCATGCCGATCCGGCCGTCCCACCAGTATTCGAAACGGAAATCGCCGATCGCCGGGAAAAGCTTGCGTAGCGAACGCTCGGCAAAAGCCCGGTGCGTGCCTTCAGCGAGCGCATCGAGGCGGCCGACGCTGCCGAAGATCAACCGGTTCTGCTGGTCCATGCGGAACGATGTCATGACCAGACCCGTGTCCCAGCAACCCTGCCGCTCCGGCAGGATGGACCGGGCAACGTCGTCGGACAGCGGGTTTGTGGCGAACTGGAAGTAGGGCAGGATCGTCAGTTCCTGCGTGTAGGCCGTCCAGGGCGTTTGGCTCAGCATGTCGCCATAGGCATTGGTCGCGACGATGACGGATTTGGCGGTGATCGTGCCGTTTCCGACAGTCAGCTTCCAAAGATCACCTTTGCGCTCGGCAGACCGCAGCGGGGTTTTTGTGTAGATCTGCGCACCGGCGGCGAGAGCTGCGTGGGCAAGGCCGCGGGCATAGGCAAGCGGCTGGATGGTTCCAGCCCTCCGGTCGAGCAGCGCGCCGGCGAACCCTGGCGCACCGGTCAGCGATTGGGCACGATCAGCGTCAACCACTTCGACGGGAGCACCGAACGTCTTCCATTGCCGCTCGCGATCCTGAATGTCCTTGAGGCCCTCGGTTCCGACGGCCAGATGCAGCGTGCCGTTGCGAACCGCCTCGCAGGCGATGTTGTGTTTTTCGACGAGCTGGTAAACCAGCGACGGACCGTCGCCAAGTTCGGTCAGTAACCGCGTGCCGACCTCGGTGCCAAGTGTTGCGATCAGGTCTTCGGGCTTGGTCCACATGCCGGCATTGACGAGGCCGACATTGCGGCCGGAGCCGCCGAAGCCGATCATCTTTGCCTCAGCGACGGCGACAGTGACGCCTTTTTCCGCAAGGTGCAGCGCCGCCGAAAGTCCGGTGAAGCCGCCGCCGATGACGGCGACGTCGACGTTTATATTCGTGGAAAGCGGCCCGGTGTCCGGAGCCGCAGGCGCCGTTGCATGCCAGAGGTTGGGAAGGGAGCGTTCGGCGGCCATCAAGGCATTCCTCGTCTGTCGGAATTGGTCTTCAAGTTCTCCGACAGATAGAGCATTGCGGCAATGTTTTTTAATGACAATATCTGATGAGGTCATGAAGCCGCGGGATATTGCCGAAGGGGATCAGGGGTCGCGGTGCTTCCAAGCTTGAACGCCGCGACCCCGATCTTCGCCTTCGCGAAAGTGTGCCCAATGAATCGCGATTGCCGGACCAGCGAAGGTTTTATGCGCAAAACGCCCAAGCTGCGATTGACCGCATTCCGACACGACCATTTTCACTGGCTTGCGGCTTTCGTCACTCCCCCAAATGGGGGAGAAGCCTGCGATTTTTTCAGGCTTCAGTCGAGGAATTCGACGGTTGTGCCAACGCTGACCATCTTGGCGAGTTCCGTTGCGTCCCAGTTGGTCACGCGCACGCAACCATGGCTCTGCGTCTTGCCGATCTTCGATGGCTCGGGCGTTCCGTGGATGCCATAGGTCGGCTTCGACAGCGCGATCCAGACAGTGCCGACCGGGCCGTTCGGGCCTGGCTGCAAGGTCAGGATCTTGTCGTTTTCACCCTGCTTGAAATTGATCTTCGGATTGTAGGTATAGCCGGGATCGAACGCGATGCGGTCGACCTGCACCGTGCCCGAGGGCGACGGCGTGTCGGAGGAGCCGATCGTTGCCGGATAGGCTGATATCAGCGTGCCGGTGTCGTCATAGGCAAAGACCTGCTTACGGTACTTGTCGGCGACGATGCGGGCGACCTTGCCCTTCTTCATTTCACCGGGGTTGATCACCTTGATGATGGTACCCGGGATCGTGAAATCGACGCCGGGGTTGAGTTCGCGCAGATAGGTCTCGTCCATATGGAATTTCTCGCCGAGCATCTCCGTCGTCGAGGTGAAGGAGAGATGCGGCAGGGCGGCCTTGTGGGCGTAGTCTTCCGGGATCGAGGCGACGTAAGGACCTGCGGCATCTGCTGCCGTGATCGTGTAGGTCGTGATCGGCAATCCGCCGGTAAAGCGCAGGCGCTCGAGAATGTCATCGGTGTTGTTCGGATCCAGCGTCTCGCCGGTTGCCTGCTGCCAGGCTTCGATCGCCTTGGTGACGTTCGAGCCCGTCTTGCCGTCGATCACGCCCGGCGAAAAGCCTTCACGATCGAGAAACACCTGGAGCGCGGTGATTTCTGCGCTCGACTTCTTGGTGATCTGGGCGGCCGAAGGCAAGGTCTGGCGTGGCGGGGCCTCTTCCGCCGGCAGGGCTGCCATGTCGTTCTCGTCCGGAAGGCTTGCCGGCAATTCCTCGCGATCGACGCTCGGCGGCGAGGCATCGCGGAAATCCGGGATTGAGCCGGTGATATCGCCGGGCTCGGAGAAGCCCTGGTCGGTGAAGGCTGGATCCGAGTAGCCGTAACCCTGATTGATATAGACGTCGGGATTCCTCTCGCGACGGCGCATGGTCTCGCGCTGGCGCCCCGATCCCATGACGGTTGCGACGACATTGCCCCACGCATCGACCAGAACGGTGCGGCCGCGGCGGTCGCGCATCATCTGCACATCACCGGAATCGGGAATGTAGTCGAGGATTTCACCTTGCGGCGTCACCAGAACAGCGTTCGCAGGCAGACGGCCAAAGCTGTCCTGCGCCTTTGCGGCGGAGGCGAGTGCGAGCACGCTGGCGGCGGCAAAAAGGGCAAAGCTGGTTCTGAAAACGAACGTCACGGTGAAACCTGTTGTCTGGCAGTTGAGCTCGGGGCGTACAAATCAAATGGGACGGTAATATGAATAAACTGAATTCATTATGAACAGTTCCCTAAAATCCATCTAATTCTGTGGCTTGCCCGTTTCAAGGAGGTGATGCGACGCTTTCTTTGCGCTAGTTTTGGCGAATGGATTTCCGCCGATTCCTGGCGGCGGGAATGACTAGAGGAAGCGCAATGTCGATCAAGATATCCGGTAGCGACCGGGAAGGCGACTTCCAGATCCTCCTTGATCGGCAATCCGCGCTGGATATCGGTGCTTTTGCCGTCGATGGCATCGATATCTCGCCGGGCACGGCGATCCCTTCGGACGGAGACCGGCGCATCGACCATGCCCTGCAGGGGTTCTTCTTTACCTGCGGCCCGGACCACATCCGCCATCCGGAACCGATCGACGAGGACGGCCAAGGACGGATGTTTCCGTTGCATGGTTCGCTTTGCGGGACACCTGTTGGGCGAACGGAGATGTCCGCGCAGGGCGAGCTTCCCGGATGTCGTGCCGAGACCGAGATCCAGCTTGCCAATGGCGGTAGCGCGCGCGTCTCGCGGCAATGGATCGTCAGCGCCGATACGGCTGAGGTTATGCTCTCGGATCGGATCACCAATAGCGGTGATACGCCGTTTGCGCCGATGCTGATGTATCACATGAACATCGGCGGTTGGCTGCTTGGCGATAACACCCATATCACGGGAACGATGTTTGGAGAGGAAAAGCGTCCGTGGCGATTCGGCGAGGGTGAGAGCGCGCATTTTTGTGTGCCGGCGGCAGCGACGGCTAAGGACGGCTGGGCGCAGGTTTCCCTTGGGCCATTCGATGCCTTGTCCGGCCGCTCGCTGGTCGTCCGGTTTTCGACCCAAACCCTGCCGTTCCTGCAGATGTGGCGATGCCAGCGCGGTTCGGCTGACGTCATCAGCATCGAGCCCGTTTCGCACCGGATCGCCAGACGAACGGAACTTGCCGCTGCCGGCGAAATGCCGATGCTCGCACCGGGTGAGGCGATCGAATACGGACTGGCGTTCCAGATCCGCTGAGATGCCTTTCCAATTGACGCATCCCGCTGCCGGTCTTACATCAGTCCGGACATTATTTTGAGGAAGGTTTTCCCATGGACATTCGCCAGATCAACGATGAATATTCGGTCACCGGACAGATTTCCGTCGAGGACCTCGATGCGATCAAGGCGCTGGGTTTCAAGTCCATCGTCTGCCATCGCCCGGATTTCGAGCAGCCGGACCAGCCGCAGTTCGAAACGATCGCCGCCCGCGCAAAAGAACTCGGTCTCGACATCACCCATATCCCGGTCGGCCCGATGGGCGTAACAGCGGACGCCGTGCGTGAAATGGTCGACGCGCTGGACACGTTCGAGCGCCCGATGCTCGGCTACTGCCGCTCCGGTGCCCGCTCGACCAATGTGTACCAACAGACCCAGCACATTCGCGGCTGAGATATTTCACCAACGGCGCGCATCCTTCCGATTGCGCGCCGCTCGAGCACTCGTGACGCTTAGCCGGCTCTGATCTGGCTCAGCGTCCGCGTCGGCGTGATTGCTTCCGGATCGAGCCTGATCTCGATGATCGACGGTTTGCCGCTTTGGCGGGCACGTTCGAAAGCGCCGGCAAATTCCTCCGTGTTTTCCACCAGTTCACCGTGGCAGCCATAAGCCCTTGCGAAGGCCGCAAAGTCCGGATTGGTAAGGTCGGTTCCGCTGACCCGGCCCGGATATTCCCGTTCCTGATGCATGCGGATGGTGCCGTAGATGCCATTGTTGATGACCAGCGTGATGATTGGCAGATTGTAGCGCACCGCGGTGGCGAATTCCTGCCCGTGCATCATGAAGCAGCCGTCGCCCGCAAAGCAGATGACCTCGCGCTCCGGAAACAGATGCTTGGCCGCGACTGCGGCAGGCAGGCCGTAGCCCATCGAGCCGGATGTCGGAGCAGCCTGCGTATTGAACCGCTGGAACCGGTGGAAGCGATGCAGCCAGGTGGCATAGTTGCCGGCGCCATTGGCAAAGATCGTGTCATCCGCCGTATTTTCCTCGATGAACCGCATGATCGGCCCCATCTGCACATCACCGGGACCGGTTTCCGGCGGGGTCGACCAGGTCAGATAGGCCTGATGCATTCTCGCGGTTCGTTCGCTGCGGGCAGGGCTCTGCACCGGCTTCAACCCGTCCAAGGCAACCGCGAAGTCTACGGGCGCTGCGGTGATCGCCAGGTCCGGGCGGTAGACGCGGCCGAGTTCACCGGGATCGGGATGGACATGCACCAGCGTCTGGCGCGGGTAAGGTACGTCAAGCAGGGTGTAGCCCGAAGAGGGCATCTCGGAAAAGCGTCCGCCGATCAGGAGCACCAGATCTGCCTCGCGGATTTCCTTGGCTAGCGCCGGATTGATGCCGATGCCGACGTCTCCCGCATAGTTCGGGTGCAGATGATCAAACAGCATCTGGCGGCGGAAGGAACAGCCGACCGGCAGGCCAAAGCGCTCGGCGAAAGCCTGGAACTGGCCGACCGCCAACTCGCTCCAGCGCGTACCGCCGAGGACGGCGATCGGTCGCTCTGCTTTTGCAAGCAGTGCTTCCAGCGCCCGCATCTGGCCCGGTCCGGGATGACTTTCCACCGGTTGATACGGTTTTGCAGATACCGCTTCCGTCTTTTGGGTCAGCATGTCCTCCGGCAAGGTCAATACCACCGGGCCGGGACGACCTGACGTGGCGACTGCAAAGGCGCGGGTGACGAATTCGGGAATGCGGGCGGGGTCGTCGATTTCGCCGACCCATTTGGCGATTTCGGTAAAGGCGCGGCGATATTCGATTTCCTGGAAAGCCTCGCGCTCGCGGGCCTCGCGCTGGACCTGGCCGATGAACAGGATCATCGGGATCGAATCCTGACGGGCGATGTGCAGGCCGGCGGACGCATTCATGGCGCCCGGACCACGCGTCACCATGCAGATGCCCGGTTCGCCGGTAAGGCGGCCCCAGGCATCGGCCATCATCGCCGCTCCGCCTTCCTGCCGGCAGACCACCACGTCGATATCGGTGTCGTATAGCGCGTCGAGCACGGCGAGATAGCTTTCGCCCGGTACGCAGGAGACCCGTTTGACGCCGTTCGCCTTTAGCGCCTCAACGATCAATTCTCCGCCTGTCTTCATGTCCGCTCCTCCCAAAGCCTCTCGAAAACTGTCCTGTCAGATGGCCGGCGACACCGGCGCGATACTCGCTGTTTTGTTCACCCGACGCTCGCGCCAGATAATGTAAAGCCCCGAGGCGATAATGATCGCGATGCCCAGCCATTTCAGTGCGTCCGGCAGATCGCCGAACACCAGCCAACCGAAGATCGTCGCCGAGACGATCTCCAGGTATTGCAGCGGCGCCAGCACTGAGGCAGGCGCTGCGCGATAGGCATAGACCCCGAGCACGCCGGAAATCGTTGCCGTGACGCCGACGCCAAGCAGATAGAGGCCTGCTGTCATATCCGGCATGACGGGATCGAAAATCTCCGATCCGGTGCCGTCGCCGATAGAAAGCAGCATGCCGCAGAACACCGCTCCCCAGATGCCGGCGTGAAACTGCATCGACCATGGGTCCTCATTCTGGGCGACGAGGCGGGTGACCAGCAGGAACACGGCAAGTCCGAAGGCCGAGACGATCGGCAGAAGGGCGATCCAGCCAACCTCCTGCATGCTCGGCTGGATGACCAGCAGCGCACCGAAAAAACCGACGGCGCAGGCCGTATAGCGCCGCCAGCCGATGGTTTCCTTCAGGAAGATGCTGCCGAGGATCGTCAGGATGATCGGTTCGACGAAGAAGATGGCGATGGCATCCGCCACCTCCATGGCTTTCAGCGTGGTGATGAAGGAGAGCATGGTCACGACAAGCAGGCCGCCGCGCAGCATGTGCAGGCCGGTCTTCTTCCAGGTAAGATCCAGCAGCGTGCCCCGCACGATGACGATCGGCAGGATGAAGATCACCTGCAGGACGAAGCGGACGGCAGTGATCTCAGCCGACGGAATAGTGGTGATCGCCAGCTTGGCAAAAATATCGATCAGCGGCGAGATCAGCACCGCGATGACCATCAGGCCTAGTCCGAAGGAAACGTCGTTGCGGCCTTTCACGGCCTTTGCAGAAATATCGGTCATGCCATGTCTTCGCTTACGTCCGCCGCTCCGCAACGGAGAGGCACCAGCCGGCAAAATCCCGCATGGCGCCGTCGCGTTCCGTTTCATTCAAGGTTTCGTGGCGCATCGTCGGGTAGACAACCGTCGTTACGCGCTTCAGTCCCACGTTCTCCATGCGCCGTGCCAGCCAGCGGATTTCCCGCGCGCCGTTGGTAGCCGGATCCTGCCCGCCGCCGACAAGGTGGATGGGCAGGGTTTCTGGCAGCCGTCGCAATCGGTCCGGCCGTGCGCCGGTGAAAGTCAGGTTGAATAGATCGATCCACAACGAGACGCTGGCGTCGAAACCGCAGAGCGGGTCATCGATATATTTTGCGACCTCCACCGGGTCGTGCGATAGCCAATCGAACTCGGTCTTGTGGTTGGGGATCGATTTACCCCAGGTGCCGAACGTCAGTTTCGGCAGAATGCCGCTCGGCACATCCGAGCCTTTCAGCATCTTTTCGATGGTCAGGATGACTTGCGCGGCGCGGCCGGCAAGGCCGGGGTTGAAGTTCGAATTCCAGACCGCCAGTCCATCATAGAGGCCTGGATCGTTCTCCGCGGCATTAAGCGCGATAAGGCCGCCCATGGAGTGACCGAAGAGGATGACAGGAAGCTTCGGATGATTGCCCGCGGCCATATCGCATATCGCCCGGATATCGTTCAGGACCTTATCGATACCCTGCGACTGCGCATAGCGGCCGAGCGGGGCATCGGCAGCCCTGGTCGCGCCGTGGCCGCGATGGTCGTGCGCATAGACATGAAATCCTTGCAAGGCCATGAAATCGGCGAAGCGCGCATAGCGGGCGGAATGTTCGGCAAGTCCGTGGCTGACGATCAGCACGCCTCTTTCCGGCGCGGCCGCAGGCCGATGGCGCCAGGCAAGGGCGGCGCCACTCGGGCTGTGCAATGTTTCGACCTTGGCGAACACCCGTTGATCCTCCCCAGGCGAAGTTCCTGCGCTTAACCGCTATCAACTTGATTTGTCAGCCAAACGCAATCGATGCTTGGTGCTTGTTTGGCATCAGGTCAGGAAATAATCCGCGGCACTGAGATTCCAGGATGCATTTTTCCCGTTTTAGTCTCTATATGATCTTGTTTTGTTCTTGTTCAAAAGAGGGCTGTCATGAAGGGAAATGTGGAGAATATCCGGTTGGCGCTGCTGCGGCGCCTGAGCCTTGCATTGCTCGCAGTGATGGCCGCCTGGCCGTCTCTTGCCGAGGAGAAGGTGGCGACGGCGAAAGGAAAGACCGAGTACATTCTCGCCGTCAGCTGGCAGCCCGGGTTCTGCGAGACGCGGCCGAACCGCAAGGAGTGCGCCGGGCAGACCGCAGAGCGTTACGATGCGACGCATTTTTCCCTGCATGGCCTTTGGCCGATGAAGAAGAGCTATTGCGGCGTGGCGGCGGACATCCGGGCGCGCGACAAGAAGGGTGACTGGCTGGAACTGCCGCAACTGGCCATGGCCGAGGACACGGCTGCCAAGTTGCTGGTCGCCATGCCCGGTACGCAATCGGGTCTCGACCGGCATCAATGGCTGCGTAGCGGCACCTGCCAGGGCGGTACGGCGCAGGACTATTTTGCCCTGCAACTGCGCTTTCTCGATGAACTCAACGGCTCCGCGGTGCGCACATTGTTTGCTGATCGTCTGGGACGGGATGTGACGGAAGGCGAGGTGAAGCAGGCCTTCGATGTGAGTTTCGGCAAGGGCGCAGGCGACCGCGTGCGGATGCGGTGCCAGAAAGCGGGCTCGCGCAGCGTCATCACCGGGCTGACGATCGGGCTTTCGGGCGACGTCTCCGCCAGTGCCGGCCTTTCAACGCTGATCCTTGCAGCCGGCGATACCGATTTCAAATGCAGGAACGGAATCGTCGATGCTGCAGGCATTCAGTGAATGGCTCTGCTAAAGCCGGTTTCTTCATTGCTCCGCCGGGATAATTCGCCTACATAGCGGGCAAAATCCCCATTCCGTCGGAGCAGTCTCTCTATGGCACGTCAATTCATTTATCATATGTCGGGGCTGAACAAGTCCTACGGCACCAAGAAGGTGCTGGAGAATGTCAACCTGTCGTTCTATCCGGACGCCAAGATAGGTATCCTCGGCCCGAACGGCGCCGGTAAGTCGACCGTGCTGCGCATCATGGCTGGCCTCGACAAGGAATTTACCGGCGAGGCCTGGGTCGCTCAAGGCGCAACTGTCGGCTATCTCGCGCAGGAGCCGCAGCTCGACCCGAACAAGACGGCGATGGAAAACGTCATGGAAGGCGTGGCCGACAAGACCGCCATCCTCGAGCGCTACAACGAACTGATGATGAACTATTCCGACGAAACGGCTGAAGAGGGCTCGAAGCTCCAGGACATCATCGATGGCCAGAACCTCTGGGATCTGGAGAGCCAGGTCGAGATGGCCATGGAAGCCCTGCGCTGCCCACCCGGCGATGCCGATGTGACCAGCCTCTCGGGTGGTGAGCGCCGCCGCCTAGCGCTGTGCAAGCTTCTGCTCTCCAAACCGGACCTGCTGCTGCTCGACGAACCAACCAACCATCTGGATGCTGAAACCATCGGCTGGCTGGAAAACCATCTGCGCCAGTATCCCGGCGCCGTGATGATGATCACCCACGATCGCTACTTCCTCGACAACGTCACGGGCTGGATCCTTGAGCTCGACCGTGGCCGCAGCATTCCCTACGAAGGCAATTATTCGGCCTACCTGCTCGCCAAGGCCAAGCGCATGCAGCAGGAAAACCGCGAAGACGCCTCCCGCCAGAAGGCGATCAGCCGCGAGCAGGAATGGATTGCGTCCAGCCCGAAGGCCCGTCAATCGAAGTCGAAGGCCCGCATCAAAGCCTATGACGAACTGGTCGAAGCAGCCGACAAGATGCGTCTTGGCGACGCGCAGATCATCATTCCGATCGGCGAGCGCCTCGGTCAGGTGGTCATCGAAGCCGAGAACATTACCAAGGGTTACGGCGACCGCGTCCTGATCGACGACCTGTCGATCAAGCTGCCGCCAGGCGGCATCGTCGGTGTCATCGGCCCGAACGGCGCCGGCAAGACGACGTTGTTCCGGATGATCACAGGCCAGGAGAAGCCGGACAGCGGCAGCTTCCGCGTCGGCGATTCCGTCAAGCTCGGTTATGTCGACCAGAGCCGCGATGCGCTCGACGGCGCCAAGACCGTCTGGGAAGAGATTTCCGGCGGTGCCGAAGTCATCAAGCTTGGCAAGCTGGAGATGAATTCGCGTGCCTATTGCGGCGCCTTCAACTTCAAGGGCACCGACCAGCAGCAGAAAGTTGGCAATCTCTCCGGCGGTCAGCGCAACCGCGTTCACCTTGCCAAGATGCTGAAGAATGGCGGCAACGTGCTTCTGCTCGACGAACCGACCAACGACCTCGATACCGAAACGCTGGCGGCTCTCGAAATCGCGCTGGAAAACTTCGCCGGTTGCGCCGTGATCATCAGCCACGATCGCATGTTCCTCGACCGGCTGGCCACGCACATCCTCGCCTTCGAAGGCGACAGCCATGTCGAATGGTTCGAAGGCAACTTCGAGGACTATGAAAAGGACAAGGTCCGCCGCCTCGGTCCGGAATCGGTCAACCCGAGCCGCGTCAGCTACAAGCGCCTGACCCGATAGGTGGTGGTGTGGGCGTCACCGCCCGCAAGCAATGTGAAAAGCATCAAGGCGGTCCGCTCGGGCCGCCTTTTTTGTTTCACACTGCCTATCAACAAAACCAACGCCACATTTCAACTTGCAGCATTTTCGAAAATCACATAAACATATCTTTATGTGTTGATGAGGTTGATATGGCGCGAGAGCACGGGTTGGGGCTGGACGAGTTGGTCGATGTTCTGAAGGCTGCGGGTGAGCCGACGCGCATGCGTCTTCTGGCTCTGCTGGCCGCCGGCGATCTCACTGTCACCGATCTTACTGAAATTCTCGGTCAATCGCAGCCCCGAATTTCCCGCCATCTGAAACTGCTTGCCGAAGTCGCGCTGATCGATCGTTATCAGGAAGGCGCCTGGGCCTATTTTCGCTTGCGGGGCGAAGGCGCGGGCGTTGCGCTGGTGCGGGATCTGCTCTCGGCCTCTGATATGTCAGATGCGGTGCTGACGCGTGACGGCGAGCGGCTCGCGGCACTCAAGCAGGCCCGTTCGGAAAAGGCCCAGGACTATTTCAGCCGCAATGCCGCCGAATGGGACGAACTGCGCCGCCTGCATGTCAGCGAGGCGGATGTCGAGGCGGCGCTGAAAACCGTCGTTGGCACGGAGCCTGTCGATGGTCTGCTCGATCTTGGTACCGGCACCGGCCGTATCCTGCAACTTTTCGAGGGAATTTACCGACGCGGCGTCGGCGTCGATGCCAGTCGCGATATGCTGGCCGTGGCCCGCGCCAATCTCGACCGCGCCGGCATCACCAAGGCGTCCATCCGGCATGGCGACATCTTCAACCTGCCGCTCGACGGCCGTCAGTTCGATCTGGTGATTATCCATCAGGTCCTGCATTTCCTGCAACAGCCGGAAGCGGCAATTGCCGAGGCCGCCCGCATGCTTGCGCCCGGCGGCAGGCTGGCGATCATCGATCTCGCGCCGCACGCGCTGGAGTATCTGCGTGACGAGCATGCCCATATGCGCCTCGGCTTTTCGCGCCAGACGATGGCCGACTGGTTGGAGAAGGCCGGGTTGACCGTTGAAGAGACAGTCGATCTGACCCCGGACACGGATCGTGACCGGCAACTGACGGTAACCATCTGGCTTGCCCGCGACCAGCGGCGGGCCGCCACCGCCGATACACCAGAAGGCAAGCGAGCGCTTGCCTATGCCGGGAGGACATGACATGGCGATACACACCCTTTACCCGGCCGAACGCGGAAACCTGCGGCTCTCCTTCGAATACTTCCCGCCGAAGAATGACGATATGGAAGCGCAACTGTTCCATACCGTTGCTGACCTTTCCGCCTTTGACCCCGCTTTCGTGACGATGACCTATGGTGCCGGCGGCTCCACCAAGGCGCGTTCGCTGACCGCCGTGCGCCGGATGATCCATGACGAGGGCATTGCCAATACGGCTGCTCATCTGACCTGCGTCGGGGCCACTCGGGCGGAGGTCGATGCGATCGTTTCGGAATTCATCGACAGTGGCGTGCGCCATTTCGTGGCGTTGCGGGGCGATCCGCAGGGCGGGATCGGTGCGCGCTACGAGCCGTTTCCGAACGGGTATGAGAATGCGGCAGCGCTTGTCGCGGCAATCCGGGCGGTCGGCGACTTCGAGATCTCCGTGTCCGCCTATCCGGAAAAACACCCGGAAAGCCCGGATGTCGATGCTGATATCGATATGCTGAAGCGCAAGGTCGACAACGGCGCGACGCGGGCGCTCACCCAGTTCTTCTTCGACAACAATGACTTCGAGCGTTATCTCGAGCGCGTGCGGCGCGCAGGGATCAACATCCCGGTCGTTCCCGGCATCCTGCCGATCAACAATCTCGCACAGGTCAGCAAGTTCGCCGGGCTGTGCGGAGCGAAGGTTCCCGAGGCGATCGTGACACGGCTGGTCCATCTCGACGAAAGCCCGGAGGAGCGATTCAAGGAAGCAACCCATATCGCGGCCGAGCAGATCGTCGATCTCGCCCGACGCGGTCTGCGCGATTTCCATATCTACTCTATGAACCGGTCGCCGTTGGTGGCGGCAGTGTGCGATCTGGTCGGTTTCGAACGAGCGGCACCGGCTGCTGGTCAATCCCGTTCGGCGGGTGCTGCGGCCTGAACCAGGCCGGATGAACGATCTCCAATAGAAAAAGACCTTGAAACCGAATGGTTTCAAGGTCTTTTTATCTGGCAGCTCTAGGTTTGCGGTACTCCGTGGAGCGCGTTGCCTTGCTGGATCGTGCTGCAATAGGTTGCGGTATTAAAGTCCTTTTTTCACCGTTTGGACTGTTCGCCTGATGCTTTCAGATGAAAAGCATGGTTGCTACGAATACGAACGCTGCACTTATCATGAGGACATTCAACGAATGTGTAATTCCCATAACCGGCCCTCCTTGCGTTAACGTTCGAAACATAGGGTGAAAATGTCACGCATGAAAGGAAAAGTTATGCTGCGGTGCGACATGAAAAACGCAAAAAAGGGTTATGCACAGGTCTAACTACATGATTAAAAATAACTTTGTTATGCGCCACAATTTTTTCACAATGTCTTTCAGCTGGTTAATGTAACGCACTGAAATGCGCCGTGAGTGACCGATTCGACACAGCCAAGATGGTCAAAAGGCGTAGTTGATTCCTCAAATTAACCTTGTTTGCGCCGCGCCGACAGTATGCGGCCGTCGAGCACGACCAGACCAACGGCAATCAGTAGCATGCCGGCGATGTCCGTCGGTTCCAGAGTCTCCCCCAGGAACAGGAAGCCAAGCAGGATTGCACTGGGCGGTACCAGCAGCGTCACCAGCGACGTGTTGGTGGCGCCGGCACGGCTCATGATGCGAAAGAACAGGATATAGCCGTAGGCGGTGGATAGCAGCGCCAATGCCAGGACCGCAAGGACTGACGTCATCGGCGGCATCGGCAATTGCCAGGGGGTGTCGATAATCAGGGAGAGCGGTAACATGATCAGTGTCGATGCTGTCAGCTGACCGGCTGCGGTCACCGGCGCTGCCAATCCCCGAAAGCGTTTGCCGTAAGTCGCGGCAAAACCATAGCTGACGGCTGCTGCCACCGGAAAGAGCAGTGCCCAGAGCGGAACACCGCTGCCCGCCTGCGTCAGGCCGGCCAGGGCGCTCGGGCCGATCAGCACCGCCGTTCCGGCAAGGCCGAGCAGGCAGCCGGCGATCTTGGCAAGGCTCAGCTTTTCGTCATGGGTCAAGGCGTTGGCTATCAAAACGGTCCAGACGGGCGTCGTCGCGTTAAGGATCGCGGCGAGGCCCGCGCCGATCTGCGTCTGGCCGAGGAAGATGAAGGTATGCGGGATGGCGTTGTTGATCAGGCCAAGCAACAGGAATTGCGGCCAGCGGGCCTTGAGCTCACGGTAGATATCGTGGCGGCCGAACACGTAGATGTGCAGCGCGAGGGCTGCCAGTGCCACCCGCAGGAGAACAAGCGTAAAGGCAGGCACATGCTGGATGGCGATGCGGGCAAAGAAGAACGAGCCGCCCCAGATGAGCCCCAGCAGCGCAAGCAGGCCCCAGGTGGCAAGCGTCATGCGGTTCTGTAAACCGTCCATTTTTGCGTGCATGCGACTTGACCTTTCCCTGCCTCATTCGGAACATACCGAGGGTTAAGGCTTGAGGCGGGATTTATCCACCCGATTCTTGACCTCACCACAGACATGAAGGATGAGCTGCTGGAGCCTCTGACGACACAATCCATTGCCGCCGCGCATGAAGGACAGGGGCTGATCCCCATCGCGATCGTGGTGGCGGTCGCAGCTCTTCTGGGGCTGGGTTTCCTGCGCTTGCGCCAGCCGCCGCTGGTCGGTTTTATCCTGGCGGGCGTCGCTCTTGGCCCGACCGGTTTCGGCTTTATTTCCAGCAATGGCAATGTCACGCTGCTCGCCGAAATGGGCGTCGTCGTCCTCTTGTTCTTCATCGGCATGGAACTGTCGATCAAGGCTTTTATACTCAGCCTGCGCCAGGCATTGCTAGTTGCGGGCGGTCAGGTGGTCGCTGCGATTGCGGCCGCAGGGCTGATCGCGCTGATCACCGGGGCAAGCCTTGCCGAGGGGCTGATCCTCGGCTTCGTCATCGCCATGTCCTCCACCGTCGTTGCGATGAAAATGCTCGAGGACATGGGAGAGTTGCGCAGTGAAACCGGGCGGATCGCCGTCGGCGTGCTGATCGCCCAGGATATCGCCGTCGTGCCGATGCTGATCCTGGTCTCGAGCCTTGGTGGCGAAGAGCCGCATATCGCCACGATTGCGGTCAAGATGATCGTCGCCATTACCATTCTCGCCTGCTTGCTCTGGTGGTTCGGCCGCCACGGCAAGCTGCGAATTCCTTTCAGCGAAGCGGTCGAGGACAAGGTCGAGATCCTGGCGCTGGGCGCGCTTGCCGTCTGTTTCGGCGCGGCGGCGATTTCCGGTCTCGCCGGCATGTCGCCGGCCTATGGGGCGTTTCTCTCCGGCATCGTCATCGGCAATTCCACCCTGCGCAGCCGCGTCATCCCGGTGATCGAGCCGATCCAGAGCGTGCTTCTGGTCGTTTTCTTCCTGTCGATCGGTCTTTTGATCGATCTTACCTTCATCGGCGAGAATTTCTGGTCGGTGCTGAGCGCGGCGCTGATCGTGATTGCCGCCAAGACGGTGCTGAACATCTTCCTGCTGCGCAAGACCGGTTCGTCGCCGCAGATCGCGCTGATCGCCGGCCTGTCGATGGCGCAGATCGGTGAGTTTTCCTTCGTGCTGGCGGCAGCCGGCCTTGGCGCCGGTGTACTGCAGTTCGATACCTATAAGGTGGCAATTGCCGTGACCGCCGTGTCGCTGCTGGTCTCGCCGCTCTGGGTCAGCATGATGCATCGGCTCGAAAACATCGCTTCCGAGCATTTGCTGACATATCGCAAGGCGTTCGCTGTCGCCTACGCGCGCGAATTGAGCGAGGTATCGAAGCGGGGAGCGGCATTTGCAGGCGCGCGCTGGTCACTGAAACTTCGCTACCGCGCCTTTCGCCTTGCCCGCCACCATAGGCGGCGGGCGCGATTGAACGACAAGGCTGAAACGGACGTCAGAGAGCGTTGAGGACGGCTTCCGTTGCCCAGCCATCAGCAGGCAGGCCAAGCCGCTGCTGCTCCTTCTGAAGTGCCGCACGTGTACCGGAGCCGAGGATGCCGTCGATCTTGCCGACGTCGTGGCCCTTCGCCTGCAGTTTCGCCTGCAACGCCTTCATGCCCTCGTCGCTCAGTCCTTGCTCAGGGGTGCGTGTCTCATAGGACGGCGCACCGGCAAGCCGGGTAGCGAAATAGGCGGCCGAGGTCGTGTAGATGAACGACTGGTTCCATTCGAGATAGATGTTGAAGTTCGGGTAGGTCATGAAGGCGACGCCGTGGCGCCCCTGTGGAATGACGACGGAAGCGCCAAGTTGCGGGAAGGCGGTGTTGCCGTCGCGCGGCGTGACGCCAAGCGCAAACCAGTCGCCGGCGGTCATGCCGGGCTGCAACCCGGTTTTCTCCCAGGGCAGGTTTTCCGGCAGGCTGACTTCCTGGATCCACGGCTGGCCGGCCGTGAAGCCGAGGCTCTTGATGAACTTGGCGGCTGTCAGGATCGCATCCGGAGCGCTTTGCTTGAGGTTCACATGGCCGTCGCCGTCACCATCCATGCCTTGGGCGATAATGTCTTCCGGCAGCATCTGGACCTGGCCGATTTCGCCAGCCCAGGCGCCGGTCGTCGTTGCCGGATCGAGATCGCCGTGCTGGACCATCTCGATCGCGGCGATCAGCTGGGGACGGAACATTTCCGGGCGTCTGCAATCATGAGCGAGCGTCACTAGCGCGTTGCGGGTATTGAAATCGCCCTGAACGGCGCCGAAATCGGTTTCCATCGCCCAAAAGGCAGTGATCACCGGGGCGGGAACGCCGAATTCCTTCTCGGCACGTTCGAAGACGGCGGCATATTCCTTCATCTTTTTGGCGCCGATATCCAGCCGCGCCTTGCTGACAGTGCGTTGCGAGAATTCGGTGAAGCTCTGCTTGAAGACGCCCTGTGCCCGATCGCGGCTCAGCACCTTTTCGGAAATTGCAGCGCCAGCAAGAGCACGGTCGACCGCTTCCGCCGGAATGCCCTTGGCGATCGCCTCGGCCTTCACGCCTTGCAGGAAGGTCGCAAGATCGCCACCGCAGGGGGCGGCAGGTGCGGCTGCCTGTTGCGCGAGAGCCGACGAGGCCAAAAGGGTGAAGAAGCCGATCGAAAGAACGGAGCGCAGTGTGCCGCGTGTCATCGCAAGTCCTTGTTGTGTCGGGCCGGAATCGGCGCGAAGGCGGCCTCCTGAAAACCGGCCGCTGCTGTCGTTGAAAATATGAGAGCCGCTGTCGCACGGCAATGGGGCGGAAAGAAAAAATACACCCTTTTCCTGGGCTCAATTCTGGGCTTGTTCGCGCGCCTTCGAGACAGCTGCTACCCACTTCTTCCAGTTCTTCGGCGACCCCGCGAACACGTTGATGTCAGCATTGCCGTCGATGCCGGGGATCACGCCCGTGCTGGTATACTGCCAGAAAGCCCAGCGGCGCTCTGGATAAATCTCCGTCGGGTGTGCGGCAACCGAACGGACCCAGTAGTGATAGTCGTTGAACTGGCCGACGAGGTTATCACGGTGGAAATCAACTGAGGTGTAGATGATCGGGCGTTTGCCGTAGTGCTGTTCCAGCCGGTCCATGAAGCGCTTCATCTCGGTCTGGACGGTCAGCGGGGATGGCCGGTAGTGGCAGGTCTTGGATTCGCCGTTCCATTCCACATCGAGAACCGGCGGCAGGTACACCGCGCTCTTCGGCACGTTGGCGATGAACCAGTCGGCCTGCTGGTCGGCCGTCGAGCAGAAATAGTAGAAATGATAGGGCGCATAGGGCAGGCCGGCGGCACGGGCCTGCTGCCAGTATTCGCTGAACTTTGCGTCGATCCTATCCTTGCCCTCCGTCGCCTTGATGAAGGCGAAGGAGACGCCGGAGGCCTTTACCTTGACCCAATCGACGTTGCCCTGCCATTTCGAGACGTCGACACCATGGATATTGTGAAGCTGCGGCGTGCGTGCGCCAAAATCCTGCGGATCCTTGTCCTGGAATTTGGGCGAGATCGATGCCGTGGAGACGAGATCGTAATCGGTCGAGGTACAGGCGGAAAGAAGCGTCACGATAGGCAGGAGAGCCAGGAATAGCCGGCGCATGAGGTTTCCGTTCTGAAGCGATCGACGATGCTGCCTCACACGATGATATCCGCTGATGTGAATCCCCTGGGAGGCGTGAACCTCATTTTCACCATATCAACGTAAAAATTGAGTTAGTTTCAAGCAGCAATTGCTGAAACAGCGCCTGCAGACCCAAAAAGTCGCGGGTCTGCCGTCGATTGGCGGCGATCATTGTGCGGACTGCGTCCGCCTATTTCGCCACGCGGCGGTAAGTGAAGAGCCAGGCGTAGCCGCGACCGATCGGCTGAAACTCAAGCACGTCGCGGGATTTCGCGGCTTTGGCCTTGAGTACGGTCACCATCGTTTTGCGCGGGGTGACATGAAACCGCTTCAACCAGGCCTGAAGCCCGCGCCGAAACAAGCCGGGCAGGCGCTCTTGCTGGCCGAAGTCTGCGATATGCAGCGAGCCGCCGGGGTTGAGCGCGGCAATGGCCGCATCGATCGCCTTTTCCCAATCCGGGATCATCGAGAGGGCATAGGAGATGACGATGCGGTCGAAGCCCGTTTCGCCAAATTCGGACGGTTGAAAATCCGTCGCGTCGGCGACACGCAGGACTGTCCGGGGCCGTCCGGGTTTCCCGAGCTTGGCCTCGGCCGAAACCAGCATTTCCGCCGAAATATCGAGCCCGAACAGCGGCGCCTGTGGAAAGCGGCGGCCGACCAACGCCAGGTTGCGGCCTGTGCCGCAGCCGACTTCAAGCACGCTGCCACCGGCCGGAACGTCCAGCCCGTTGATCAGCGTGTCGCGCCCGAAGAGGTAATATTTGCGGGTCAGGTCGTAGAAGTGCCGCTGTGTGCGGTACATGCGGTCCATACGGTCCGCATGGCTGCCTGCTGCTTCCGTCTCGATGGCCGTCATGCTGCCTTCCTGTAGATATGGAAGCCGCCGTAGATAGCCGAGCGATCTTTGAGGTTGAGCGCCTGCGACTGGTCGGCATCATACTGCCACTGGCCGAGCAAAGTCTGCGACACGCGGCCTTCCAGGATGCTGGCTTCGGCGGCGGTGCGGAAGATGACGACGGCACCGTCGGCTGCGGTACGCGTGATTTCCGTCCACAGATCGTTGAGCTGGCGGTCGTTCATCCAGTCCTGCGCATCGAGAAGGACATAGCGATCGACGGAGCCGGCCGGCTTCTTCGCCAGCAGTTCGGTGAAGCTCGCATGATGCACATGCACCCGCTCGGCATTGTTGCGGATCGTTTCGTGGCGCCCGGCCTGCAGGTAAACCGGCAGTTCACCCTCATGCGGCATCGGATAACGACGGGCAAAGGCCTGCCAGGCGAAATAGTTTTCCTTCAGCGGAAAATGGCAGGAGAGTTTTTCGAGCCGCTGGCGCAACACGCCCGCAAGAGACTTTTCGTCGCTGAGGCTCGCCAGTTCGTCGAACTGCTGAGGCGGAATGCCGAGACCGAACAGCGAGCTCTTGCGGCTGGTGATCCAGCGGATGACCGGTCGATCGAACAGCGGAGCCAGCCGCTCGTCGAAGAACTGGCGCTGTTCGCGCATCGAGCGGGCATTGGCAAGCTCGCTCGGATCGACGCCATGAAGGCGCGCAAGCAGGTGGCCAAGCCCGATGAAACGGCCGAGCAGGCCGGTGCGGTAGATGTTCTTGCCGAAAACCTTGATCCGGCGTTGACCGGTAAGACCGCGGCTGTTCCAGTATTTTCGCGTGGCGCTGTCGAGCTTCGGCGCGATGAAGAGATCATAGGCCTGTACATTGCTGGCCTGGTCATGGCGAGCGAGGAAGCGGACGATGTCCGCATGGCCTGGCAGGTGGCGGAACGCAGCGAGTTTCAAGCGATTCAGGGCCACGTGGTGCGGGTTGAGATCGACCACGTCGATGCGCTCGGGCGCTGCGGAGAGATAGGCGAGCATGTTACAGCCGCCGGAACCGATAGTGACGATATGATGCTCCGGCCGGATTTGCATGGCCGTCATGTCGACGGCCGGGTCTTCCCAGATCTGCGGATAGACGAGGCCGGTAAACAGCAGGCCGAAAAGACGCTCCGACAGGCCTTCAAGGGTCAGTGCCTTGTGCTGGATCAGAGCGGTTTTCAGCTTGCGGTTTCTTTTGCCGTAGCCTGCATCGGGTGCGAGATCGGTCATGTCATCCTGCCATCCGTTAAAGTTGGAGGAGCTTCTAAGACGAGTCCGCTACACTTTGATGACGGATGGCTTATACAAATTCTCATCCATAAGAATTGATTAAGTTTGTATATGTTAGATGTAGCCATCTTTTTCGGGGCGCTAACATGATGTTAAAGGCTTTTCTGCCGAGGCCGGAGCAGCGGTATGCTGCAGCGGGCGCGGTGATCGGGGCGTTGTTTCCGGTATTTTGCATTTTTTATGACAGAGTAAACGACGGCGTCCACGGGCTTTGGGGCAGCGGCACGCCCACGTCCGCTTCCGTCGTCGTCGTCCTGATGCCGCTTATCTGTGGCGCGCTTTTCTATCAGGGAGGACGTGCGCGAAGCCGCCTGATGCAGGAACTGGAGCTGCGCCGGAAAACGGAAGAGGAGCTGTCGCGCACCGTGCACACCGATCAATTGACCGGTATTGCCAATCGTTTTGCGCTTGAGCGCGATCTTCGCGAACTGTTATCCACAGGAACGATGCCGGCCTGCCGGACTGCACTTCTCATGCTCGACCTCGATCGCTTTAAGTTCGTCAACGATTCGATGGGGCACGATGCCGGCGACGAATTGCTCATTGCGCTCGGCAGAAGACTGATCCAGGCCATGTCCGGTATGGCGACCGTCTACCGGTTGGGGGGCGATGAATTCGTCATCGTGGTTGCCGGTTCGCCGTCTGACGGTAAAATCGACGACATCTGCGCCACCATCAAGAGCCTGTTTTCAGAGCCCTTCCAGCTTTCCAATGCGCAATTCTGGACCGGCGGCAGCATTGGCGTCGCCTTTCTCGAGCCGGATGACCGGTCGATATCGGCCGTGCTCAAGCGCGCCGACCTGGCACTTTACAAGGCCAAGGAAATCGCCGGCAACAGCCACGCGGTGTACGAGCCTGACATGGCTGCGGAGGCAGCGCGGAAGGGTGAAATCGAATATGATCTTTCCCGCGCCCTGGCGGCCGGTGAATTCTTTCTGGAATACCAACCGATCGTCGGTATCGAAAGCCGGGCGATCCGTTCCTTCGAGGCGCTGATCCGCTGGCGCCATCCCGAAAAAGGCATCATTCCGCCGGATCATTTCATCGGCGCGGCCGAAAAGACCGGCCTGATCCTGCCGATTGGCAATTGGGTCCTGAAAACCGCCTGCCTGGAGGCCGCGCGCTGGCCGGCACCCACCGGCGTTGCCGTCAATGTCGCGGGCGACCAGTTCAAGGACCGCGCTTTCGTTCCGCATGTGAAGGCGTGCCTTGCCGAAGCCGGGCTTGCCCCCGGTCGCCTGACCATCGAGGTGACCGAATCGATCTTCCATGTCGATGCCGCCGTGATCAGCGAAAGTCTGACCGAGCTTCGTACGCATGGCGTGCGTATCGCTCTTGATGACTTCGGTATCGGATTTTCGTCTATCAACAATCTGAGGCGTTTTCCGCTCGACCAGCTCAAGGTCGACCGTTCCTTCACCAAGTCGATGCTCGGCAACCAGCGTGATGCAGAAATCGTCGATATCATCCTGCAACTCGGAAACACGTTCCAGGTTTCGACCACCATTGAGGGCATCGAAACCGAGGGGCAGATGGAGTTCGTGCGGGCGCTTGGAGCTTCGGAAGCACAGGGGTTCCTGATATCCAGGCCGGTCTCGGCGGCGGACGCCTTCACCATTCTTCAAAGAGAACCAGGAAAGCTCGCGGTGCGATCAATAGGTTAGAAACATTTCTCGCACCAAAGTGATTGCCATAAAGCCTTCCTAAATGCGTGAAATCCTGTTTTGGTGGCCGTAGCGAAGCAGGGGCGGTGCGTATGCGCAGAAAATTATTATGGCTCGCGGGCTCGGTGTCGGTCGCCATGGCGGCTGTCGTCGGCTGGCTTGTCGTTTTGCCGCCGGAACTGCTGCGCGTCGGCGACGGTTATGCGGCCAAGATCGTCTGCTCCAACGTCTTCGTCGCCGGCAGGGACGCCAATACGGTGCTCACCGAGGACGTGCAGGCGCCCGGGCACCCTCTCTTGCGCCTTGTTCGCATATCGGTGGATGAAACCCGCAAAACGGTCACCGCCCGCATGTTCGGTTTTGCCGCTCCAGGTCATGCGATCTACCGTGAAGGTCTTGGATGCACCAACGTTACTCAAGGCGAGTTCGCGGCGTTTCCCGGCAACAGGCAGCTTCGCCGCCGGTCGCCCCAATCGGACGAGGGAAAGCCCTGGCCAGACGGCAGCGGTACAGCCGTCAATCCTGCAGTCCAGACACTTTTGACCGACCCGCAGCTTGCCGGTCCCGGAATGCGTGCGATCGTCGTCGTCAAGGACGGCAAGATCGTCGCGGAAAACTATGGCGAGGGGTTCAACAGCGCCACGCCGCTGCTCGGCTGGTCCATGACCAAGTCGGTGACGGCTACCCTGATCGGCTTGCGCATCAGGGACGGGCAGATGGCGCTCGACCGCACGGAGCTTCTGCCGCAATGGCGCAACGACCCGCGCAGCCAGATCAAGCTCGCCGATCTTATGGCGATGCAGAGCGGGCTTCAGTTCAACGAGGATTATGGCGACGTGACCGACGTCACGCGCATGCTTTACCTCGAAGGCGACATGGCCGATTTCTCGGCCGCCAAACCGCTGGAGGCAAAGCCTGGCGAACGCTTCAGCTATTCCAGCGGCACCTCGACCATTCTGTCGCGCCTCTGGATGGACACGTTCGGCAGTGTCCGCGAAGCCCTGACCTTTCCGCGCGCTGCGCTGTTCCGGCCGCTCGGCATGACCAGCGCGGTGCTGGAGCCGGATGCACATGGCACCTTTGTCGGCTCTTCCTACATGTATGCGACAGCGCGGGACTGGGCCCGGTTCGGCCTCTTCCTGCTGCAGAACGGCAGCTGGAACGGCGAACAGCTTCTGCCGGAGGATTTCGTCGGTTTCATGCGCACCCCGACAAAGGCATCCGGCGGTCGTTACGGGGCAGGGCAGGTCTGGACGAAGTTCGGCAATGACGGCGGCCCACCGTTGCCCGCCGACGCCTACTGGCTGCAGGGGCATGATGGACAGACGGTGATGCTGGTGCCGTCGCTGGAGCTTGCCGTTGTCCGCCTTGGATTGACCCCGTCGCGCAGCGGTTACGACGTGCGCCAGCTGGAGGCCAAAATAATAGAGGCGGTCAACTGACCGCCCCTAAGCCGGAAATTTAAATGGAAGGGGTCGCGGGACCTACTTCATGCCCAGGGTTTCGAGCAGGCCTTTGCGCTTGGCGTGATAGTAGTAACCACTGGCATAGAGCTTGACGGCGCCGTCGTTCTGGTTGTCGGCCACCATCCAGGCGCCGGCCAGATATTTCGTCGCATATTTCAGATTGGTTTCGGCATCGAAGAGGCCTTCCGCCGGCCCTTCATAGCCAAGGCCCTTGGCCGTGTTGTAGCGGATCTGCATCAGGCCGTAGTTGCCGGCGTGATAGGCGCGCGGATTATAGGTGCTCTCGCGCTTGACGACACGGTGGACCAGTTCTTCCGGAATATTGTTGAGTTTTGCGTAGTAGGCAATCAGGCGGTCGAGTTCCGGACGCGAGCTTGTCGGCTTCTCGACGATACCCAAGGAGGCCGGGATGTTTTTGGCAATCGCAAAGGCGGTTGCGCCGATCGAAGGCTTGGGCATCGGAACGATCATGCGCTTGGCAACCAGTGTTTCCAGACCGACCGGTTCGCCGGTGTCGAAATCCGATTCCATCGCGGCCATGACCATGCCTTCGGGGATTTCCGGAGAAAGATTTGTATTGGCCGATACCAGGGCATTGGCTGCTTCTGGTAGTGCGACGGGCGTTGCAGCCTGAGCGGTCGCCGAGGCCTGGGGTGTCGCAAGCGCATTGGTTGCGGAGACTGCTGGCGTAGTCGCTGTTCCACCCTGATTGACAAAGGCGACCTCAGTCGCTGCAGTTTCGCCGGGCTTCATCATCGCGGTTTCGGCCGCAAGTGCTGCTGCTGTCGTGGTCGCGGCGCCATCGGGGGTCGGCAGAGCGTAAGCCGTCATTTCCGTTCCAGGCTTCGGCAGCGGCGTCACCGTCTGCACCGCCATCAACTGTTCCATCGGCGTTCGCTCGACGCTCGAACAACCGCCGACAAGCGATGCCGAAATCAGAGCGCAGGCCGTAACAGCCGGTTTTGAAACGGAAAAACGGTAATTAGCCATGCTGTCGCTTTCGTGCTGCCAGGCCCCACAGCCCCTTGCAAATCAGCAGCCGGAAGCTGCCATGCGCAAATCTTCATTAACCTATGGGGCAACGAACCGCAAGCACGCGACGTCTTTCAGGCTCCGGCGCGCCGAAGACCCGCCGTCAAAAGGCCTGCGCCGATCAAAAGGGATCCTCCCGTGCGGTTGACGATGGCCTGAACCTTCGGCTTTCGAATCGTCTTGCGTGCCGCCGATGCCATCAGTGCGTAGGTCGTCGCATTGAGGGTGGCGAGCACCAGGAAGGTCGTTTCGAAGATCAGCATCTGGTTGAACAGCGGGCGGCTGAGATCGAGAAACTGCGGCAGGAAGGCGACGAAGAAGACGATGCTTTTCGGGTTAAGCGCGGTGACGATATAGGTGTGCAGGAAAATCCGCATTGGCCGTTCGACCGGCACGGACATGGTGCCATCCGCATCCTCGAAGGCGATCGGCGCGCGCCAAAGCTTGATGCCGAGCCAAATCAGATAGGCGGCGCCCACCCATTTCAAAACGGTGAAGATCGCAGCCGAGGTAGCCAGCAGTGCGCCGAGGCCGAGCATCGAGGCCGTCATTGCAGTGAAATCGCCGAGTGCAACACCGGCGACCGTCGCGCTGGCAACCTTGCGTCCGTGCCCAAGCGCATAGGAGATGACCAGAAGAATGGTCGGGCCTGGAATCGCGAGCAGTATGGAGGAGGCGGCAACGAAGGCCAGCCAGTGTTCGATCGACATGAAAACGGCTCCGTTTGGATGTGGCGTTCGATCGAGGAAGCCATGCACAAACGGAGCCGTCAATAGGCTATACAGTAGTCGAAATCAGTTTGCCGGAGACCACTTCTGGCCAATGACATCCATGACCTCGCCGAACCACTTGGCCGACGTATCGAAGTGCTTGCCGCCGCGGATGCGGGGGAATTCGATCGTCCTGAGCTTGCCGCCCTGATCCTCGTCGTGGCCGGTGACCCCCGAGACCTTGTTCAGCGCGCTTTCGACCGCGAGATCGACCATGCCCTGGATAAGGCGGAGATCGTCGATATTGGCGGGCGCCGAGCGCGCATAGTACCCGGACTTCTGGACCATCGAGCGTTCGGCACCAAGAAGGGCGGCGAACTGCTTGGAGAACCAGCCGCCGACGTTGATCGTGTCGATCTTGACGTGGCCGAAGGCGTCGCGCTTGACGGATTCACCGGCGGCCTCGCGTTCGGCAACGACCGCATCGAGGCAGGCACCTTCGCTGACGAACAGCGTCACGAATCCGGTCTTGTCCATTGTGGCGCGCAGGCGCGCGGCCTCGGCTTCGAGGTTGAATGCGGTCTCGGGCAGATAGAGGCCATCGATGTTCTTCATCTGCCGGTTCATCATGAAGCCGTCGACGAATTCCCTGTCGTCGATATGCTGGATGTAGGCGCGGGCAGTTGCGGCGGTGAGCCAGCCGCAATGGCGGCCCATGACTTCGTGGACAACCAGGGTGCGCGGGGCAGCGCTCTGTTCATTGCTGACGTTGTCGAAGAATTTCGCGCCGTATTCGGCGGCCGTCCAGGCGCCGAGCGACTGGCGAATCGGAACGACGTCGTTGTCGACAGTCTTCGGCAGGCCGACCACTGTCAGGTTGTAGCCGTTAGCACCGAGGTAGGCAGCGAGATCTGCCGCCGTCGTGTTGGTGTCGTCGCCACCGATGGTGTGGAGGATGGTGATTCCGTCGGAAGCCAGCCGTTCGGCTGCTACTCTCAACGGGTTCTGGCCTTCCTTGACGAGGCCGCGCTTGACGCAATCCGCGGTGTTGGTGAGCTTCACACGGCTATTGCCGATCGGCGAGCCACCATGGCGATGGAGGACATGGGCTTTCTCCCGCATACCGCGGGTGATTTCGATGCGGTCGGCGAGAAGCAGACCCTGATAACCGGAGCGGTAGGCAACCAGTTCGATATCCGGCGCGATGTCGGTATAGCGTTCGATCAGGCCACCGACAGCGGAAGACAAGCAGGGCGCGAGCCCACCTGCGGTCAGCATTGCAACTTTCTGTTTGGCCATGGATTCCTCCTCGGGGATTTCGGCAAGATCGTTCGAGGTCTCTCTAGCGCAATTCCCATGGAAGTTAAATGACATGATGTCAGTCAACCCGGGAGGGATGCCTCAGGCGATGCGCGCCTTGCGTCCGAGCCAGACGACGAGTGCAACAGCGACCGCAAAGCTGATCGTCGCCGGACTGATCACTTCACCCAGCAACGCGGCCGATACGGCGAGTGTGACGAAAGTCTGCAACAACTGCACCTGCGCCACACGGGCGATACCACCGAGCGCCAGGCCAGCATTCCAGAAGACGAAGCCGCCGAACATCGACATCAGACCGAGATAGGAGAGGGCGCCCAGTTCGGCGCTGGTTGGGGCATGAACGCCATTCGCCATGACCAGCAGGGCGGCGACCAGTGACAGCGGTGCGGTGATGACGAGTGCCCAGGAGATCACTTCCCAGCCAGGAATGATTCGAGACACCTTGGCCGACAGAACATAGCCGAGCGAGGCCGTGATAGCTGCGAGAAACAGCCAGACATCACCTGCCTGCAGATGAAAGCCGCTTTCGCGGATGGAGAAGAAAACCACAAGGGCGGCGCCGGCGAGGCCATAGGCCCAGAAGGCCGGGCCTGGTCGTTCGCCATCGACGAGCGCTGCGAAAATCGACGTCAAGAGCGGCAGTAAGCCGAGAATGACGCCGCCATGGCTTGCCGGGATGGTTTGCATTGCTGTCGTGGAGAAGATCGGAAAACCGTAGACGACGCAGATGCCGGCCCCGAGCAGCATCGCGCCCTGTCCCTTCGGCCAGCGCTTGCCGAGCAGCAAAAGCGTCAGGCCTGCGGCCATCGAGGCGATGACGGCGCGGCCGAAGGTGATGAAGAAGGGCGAAAAGCCGCCAAGGGCGATATGCGTCATCGGCAGCGTTGCGCCGAAGATGGTGACGCCGATCAGGCCAAGCGCCATGCCCATGGCCTGCGGGTGGGTGAAAATGCGCATGGGAACTCCGAGAATATGCCACTTTCGCTCGCACCCCGGCAGGTTCGAAGTCAAATTCATTTGCATGATCGACGGATCACGGTGATGAATGGAAAGTAGTGAGGGGCCATCACAAATTCGTCATTTGAGCCGAATCGGCGGGTCTGAAGCCTTGCAATCCGCCTCAACATCTGGTCATGCTGTCTACAAGAGTTGCCCGCCTATTGCGGCCGCACCGCTGTGTCTGCCTCTTTGCACACGCGCATGGACGTTTGCCCATGCTGCCGCCTCCCGAACGCAACGTGGATCAGCTAGCATGGGAAAGAACGTGCCTATGTCATTCTGGGATAGCATCCTCAGCATCGTCACCGCGACGGGCAATGCGCTTGCCGGCGTGGTCGAGGCGATCCGGACGCTGTTTGAAGGAGATCCGGAAACACGCCGCAAGGTGGCTTTTTCCGTCGCCATGATCGCGCTGTCCGCCAAGATGGCAAAGGCCGACGGCATCGTCACCGAGGCTGAAGTGTCCGCCTTCCGCGACATCTTCAAGTTTCCCGACGACCAGGCCCGCAATGTCGCCAGACTTTACAATCTGGCCCGTCAGGATGTTGCCGGCTACGAGGCTTATGCCGAGAAGCTGGCGTCTCTCTGCGTCTCCTGCGAGCAGAATTGCCCGGTACTGGAGGACATCATCGATGGGCTCTTCCATATTGCCAAGTCTGATGGTGCAGTCCATGACAAGGAACTCGCTTTCTTGATGCGTGTCGCTGAAATCTTCCACATGGACGAAGAGCGGTTCCGGGAGATCATGTCCCGTCACGTGCACAGCGCAGGCGCAGACCCATACAAGGTGCTGGGCGTATCGCCGAAGGATGATTTTTCGATCATCCGCAAGCGCTACCGCGTACTCGTTTCGGAAAACCATCCCGATATGCTGGTTGCCCGCGGCGTACCGGAAGAGCTTCATGCGATCGCCAACGACCGCATGGCCGAGCTCAATGCCGCCTATGAGGCGATCGAGAAAGAACGCCGCGCCGCATGACGGACTTCGCCTGCGACTATCCTGCCGCGCGCGCCGTGCCTTCGCCCAACCATGGGGAACGGGCAGGCGGGCAGAAGCCGGACATGATCATCCTGCATTATACCGGCATGGAAACGGCGGCTGCCGCGCTCGACTGGCTGTGTCGCGAGGAGAGCCAGGTTTCCTGCCACTACTTCGTTCATGAGGACGGCAGGGTCGATCAGCTGGTCGCCGAGGATCGCCGCGCCTGGCATGCGGGCAAGAGCGTCTGGAAAGGCGAGACGGACATCAATTCCCGCTCGATCGGCATCGAAATCGCCAATGCCGGCCATCCCGGCGGGCTGCCGGATTTCCCGCCAGAGCAAATCGACGCGGTCGTCGAACTGTGCCGAAATTGTGGCGAACGGTGGTCCATCGCTCCTGAACGGGTGCTGGCACATAGCGATGTGGCCCCAATTCGCAAGGTCGATCCGGGAGAAAAATTTCCGTGGGAGCGGCTCCATTCGGCGGGTGTCGGGCATTGGGTTCCGGCAGCCTCGATCGGCGGCGGACGATTTTTCCAACGGGGCGACCAGGGGCAGCCCGTCGAGGCTATACAAACGATGCTGTCGCTCTATGGCTACGGAATTGAAGTAACAGGTATTTTTTGCGAAAAGACGGAAGGTGCGGTGGCTGCGTTCCAGCGTCATTTCCGCCAGTCTCAGGTCGATGGCATCGCCGATATTTCGACCCTCGACACGCTCCACAGATTGCTGTCCACGCTCCCGAATTTCAGCGGCTGAACGACCGATCCGCAATGGAGTTCCAGGCCCAATTCGGGTCTTCGTCACACTAATTTTGTGCGCTGCCACATCATCACCATGATGCCGGGGTCTTTTGCGGCCGTACCGAACCGCAGGCAATTCAGGCCTCCAGCCCTTCCTGTTGATGACGAAAATCGGGATATGAGACGGTAGGGCGGGGTATGCCCTCAACGTCGCTGCGCCCGAAAGTGGAGACTTCAAACTAAATGAGAATATCGCATCTTGCTGCGGCTGCGGCATGCTTCTGCATGCTGTTTTCCGGGGTTGAAACGTCGTATGCCGGGGGCATCGACAAAACCATTACTTCATCCATCAAGCCGGTTACCAGAACCACGGGTTATCCCGCACCGGGCGCCTCCCTCAAAACATCGGTCTATAGCGGCCTGATCCAGACCTATGCCAGGCAGTACGGCGTGCCGATCGATCTGGCGCATGCGGTGATCAAGGTCGAAAGCAACTTCAATCCCAATGCACGCGGCAGCGCCGGCGAAGTCGGTCTGATGCAGATCAAGCCCGCCACGGCCCGGATGATGGGTTATTCCGGCGGCAAGCGCGGCCTGTTCGATCCCGAAACCAATATTAAGTTCGGTATGAAATACCTCGCCATGGCGCATGAACTGTCCGGTGGTTTCACCTGCGGCACGATCCTCCGCTACAACGCGGGCCATGGCGCCACGAAGATGAACCCTGTATCGCGCCGTTACTGCGGCAAGGTGCAGGCGATCATCGATTAAGCGGTCCGAGATGCCGGATGGAGTTTCGCGTTCCGGCGTTTTCAAGTTCGCAGATGCCAGCCGGCGAATGTCATGCTATCTCCGCCAGATCGTTTTTTGAGGGCGCGGCATGGCAGGCACATTCGATTTCATCATTGTTGGCAAAGGCATGATGGGGGCGGCGGCTGCCCGGCACCTGGCAAAGAGCGGCGCCAGGATCGCGCTGATCGGGCCGGATGAACCGGAAGACTGGGGGAGCCATCGTGGCGTCTTCAGCAGTCACTACGACAACGGCCGCATCACCCGCACGATCGATCCGGATCCGGTCTGGGCGCTGCTCGCAAGGCGCTCGATCGAGCGCTACGACGAGATCGCGACATTAAGCGGCGTCGATTTCTACGGTGAAGCCGGTTGCCTGATCGCGGCGCCTCTGCCCGGTGGCGAGGACAATTACCTTGAAAATGTTATCGCCGCCCGTGACCGTCTCGGCGTCGATGCTCCCTTCATCGGGGAGCGGGCCCTTGCGGACCAGTTTCCCTGGTTCCGTTTTCCGGCTGGCTATGGCGGCGTTTTCGAGCCCCGAAACGCCGGGCACATCAACCCGCGGGCGCTCGTCAAGGCGCAGGTCCTCCTCGCTGAAAGAGCCGGTGTTACGATCATTCGTTCGGAGGTTTCTTCCGTCGTTCGTGTCGGCAGCGTGGTCAATGTTCGGACCGTGGATGGAGTCTCGTTCACGGGTGGTCGCGTTCTCATTGCCGCCGGCGGGTTCTCTATCGCCAAACAATTGCTGGCCCGTCCGCTGGATCTCGTCGTCAAGGCGCGGACCGTGCTTTTCGCCGAGGTGGCGGAAGACGACCTGCCGCGGTTTGCCGGAATGCCGTCGCTCATCGGTGCCGCACTGAAGCAGGATGAGAGCTATTATCTGCTGCCGCCGATCCGGTATCCCGACGGCAAATTCTACATCAAGATCGGCGGCGATCCGAGCGACATCAACATCGACAGCGAAGGCGACGTCCGTGCCTGGTTCCGCGGCGACGCCAACCGCGCGGCAGCCGATCACATGGCGGGCCTTTTGTCTCGCGCCATGCCTTCCTTCGTCCCTGCCGCGCTCAAATGGAGCCCGTGCGTCACGACGTTCACCCGTCACGGCTATCCCTACATCGGTTTTGCCGATTCGGACCGCGTTGCCGTGCTCACCGGCGGTAATGGTGCTGCGGCCAAAAGTTCGGACGAGATCGGCCGGCTTGGCGCGCAACTGATGGAGAACGGCCAGCTGGATGCGCCCGAATACGACACGGATTTTGTGGTCTGCTTCCGGTAGAATCACCCATCGCGCTGCCTTTTTGTTTTTGGCGCTGGCAATTGGCGGAGGCGTCGGTTATGCACCGCCTGCCAGTTGGCCGGGCAGCCGCGCTCCGCTAGGACCGAAAGGTTGCGGGGGGAGGAAAGTCCGGGCTCCACGGAAAAACGGTGCCGGATAACGTCCGGCGGGGGTGACCCCAGGGAAAGTGCCACAGAGAGAATACCGCCTGCCTTGGCAGGTAAGGGTGAAAGGGTGGGGTAAGAGCCCACCGCGCGCATGGCAACATGGGTGGCAAGGCAAACCCCACCGGGAGCAAGACCGAATAGGGATGACGTGGTTCGCGCAAGCGTTCCGGCCTTTTCCGGGCCAGTCATCCGGGTGGGTTGCAGGAGGCAGCGCGCAAGCGTTGTCCCAGATGAATGGCTGCCACGTTCCGGCTTTCGGGCCGGAGCCATACAGAACCCGGCTTACAGGCCAACTGGCAAATTCCTTCTTTTGCGATGGGTAGGGGGCGGTTTGTGAAAATCGCTTATCCGCTTGAATGCCTAATATTTTTAGATGTTACTAATATTTAAAATGTGCATTTTATCGCAAAAGGATTCCGCTTTAAAACCAAAGTCTTGAGGGGTCGTTCGTAACCTTTTGTTAAACTTAACGGACTATCAATATTTGCTTACGACGCGTGCTGAAATAGAGCAAATCCCATTGACGCCCATATGGTCCCATGTTATCCCATTCATGCACTGCACACGGGCTGATTGAGGCCTATTCACCGCAAGATTCGGGGCCTCCCTACGGAGGGTTTTCGAACGGGCATGTTGTCCGTGGGTGGGGTGTTGTGCGTCTTTTTGATGGTGCGCGCGGGCTATTGGGGCTGGCGTGTCTGCCGGGAACGGCTGTATCGTGTCATGAACCGCTTCCTATCGCATGCGACAAACCGGATCGATTCCAAGGGGCGGGTTTCCGTTCCCTCGATGTTTCGTTCCGTTCTGACGGCGCTCGATATTCGGGAGCTTTACTGCTTTCAGGATTTCGTTTTTCCGGCTATCAGCGCCGGCGGTCTGGAGTTGTTGGATCGCTTCGAAAGGCAGATCAGTGGCGAGGATCCGTTTTCGCCGCAGGCCAATCAGATGTCGCTCCTCATTCATGGGGGCGGGGTCTTCATGAAGCTCGACCAGGAAGGTCGGTTGATGATCACGGACTTCATCCGCGATTTCACCGGCATCACCACGGAGGTTACCTTCGTGGGGCGGGCGGATCATTTTCAGTTGTGGGCGCCGCAGGTGTTTATCCAAACGCAGGCGGGGGCACGGGAAGAGCGCAGGTTGCGAGGTCTGCGTTCGGACTAGAGTGGAGAGGCGGAATGATGGCGGAACAAGGCGAAGGTTTATCCGATGCCGATGGCGGACCGGTCCGCCACATTCCGGTTCTTCTCCCCGAGGTTCTGGCGAGCCTTGATCTTCAGCCCGGTAAAATCATCCTTGACGGTACCTTTGGCGCCGGCGGCTACACGGCGGCCATCTTGGCGTCTGGTGCCAATGTCATCGCGCTTGATCGCGATCCTGCGGCCATTCTTGGCGGTCAGGCGATGGTGGATACGAGCGGTGGCCGTCTCACCCTCGTTCATTCCCGGTTTTCCGATCTTGCAAAGCATGCCCCGGATGATGGTCTGGATGGCGTCGTGCTCGATATCGGCGTTTCCTCCATGCAGATCGATGAAGCAGATCGCGGTTTCTCTTTTCAACGCAAGGGGCCGCTCGACATGCGCATGTCGTCGGACGGCGTTTCCGCGGCCGACGTCGTCAATCGGGCCAAAGTGACGGACCTTACCCGCATCTTCGGATTTTTGGGCGAAGAGCCGCAGTCCGGCCGTATTGCGCGTGCGATCGAAAAGCGCCGTCTTGAAGAGCCCTTCGTCACGACCCGTGATCTTGCGGGCTTGATCGAGATCGTCACGCCGCGCAAGGCCAAGGACAAGATCCATCCTGCCACCCGCGTTTTCCAGGCGTTGCGCATTTTCGTCAACGACGAGCTCGGCGAACTCGCCCGGGCGCTGTTTGCCGCCGAACGCGTGCTAAAACCCGGCGGGCGGCTCACTGTCGTCACCTTTCACTCGCTGGAAGACCGGATCGTCAAGAAATTCTTCCAGGATCGCGCCGGCAAGGCGTCCGGCTCCCGGCATCTGCCGATTGCGCATGAGCGCGCCGCAACTTTCGCACCAGTTGGGAAATCTATGGTGGCGGCCAGCGAAGAAGAAGCGTCCCGCAATCCGCGCGCCCGGTCCGCAAAAATGCGGGTTGGTGTCCGCACCGATGCCCCGCCCGAGGCAGATGATCTGTCTATTTTCGATTTGCCGAACCTTGCAAGCCTTGGAAAGATTGGGGGCTGAGACATGTTGCGTAGTTTTGACATCGTCCTGATCGTCGTCATGACGGCGGCCGCCACGGTCACCTACACGATCAAGCACCAGGCTGAAAACAAGCTGGAGGAAGTGCGCAAGCTGGAGGCGGAGATCAAGCTCGAGGAAGACACGATCGACCTTCTGCGCGCCGACTGGGCGCTGCTGACCCAGCCGAACCGGCTGGAAAAGCTCGTGACCGTCTATCAGCAGGATCTGCAACTTGCACCGACCGCCTCGACCCAGCTTGCCCGACCGGAAGAATTGCCGATGTTGAAAGCCGATCTACCGCCGCCGGAGGACGTCCTCGAGGCCATGGGCATGGTCAAGGGCAAGTCAAAGAAGCCGGCGGCCAAGACCGATGATATCGCAACGGGTTCGGTGGCGCGCTGATGTCCTTTCTCTCCCGTATCATGGTCGTCAAGAGCAAGGCCCATTTCTCCGCTGGCGGCAACAATCACCCCGGCGATCTCGGCATGCCGTTCGAGGGCACGCGCAAAAGGAGCAGCAACCAGGCGAAGAGCCGTGTTGCCATCGTCATCGCCAGCTTCACGGCCGTCTACTGCGTCATCGGCGGCCGCCTGGTTCAGTACGGTCTGGCCCAGCCCGAAACGGTCTCCAGCATTGGCCGCGCCGACAACCTGATGGCATCGCGCCCGGACATTCTTGACCGCAACGGCGAAATCCTTGCAACGGACATCCGCACCGTCTCGCTCTACGCGGAGCCGCACAAGATCGTCGATGCGGACGAAGCGGTCGAGCAGCTTTCCACCGTGCTGCCCAATCTCAACGTCGCTGACATCTATAACAAGCTGAAGTCGCAATCGCGCTTCCAGTGGCTGCGTCGTCAGCTGACCCCCAAGCAGCAGAGCGAAATCCTGGCGCTCGGTATTCCGGGCATCGGCTTTCGCCCGGAAAAGCGCCGCTTCTATCCGGGCGGCGCCACCGCGTCCCATATCGTCGGTCACGTCAACGTCGACAACCGCGGTATTGCCGGCATGGAGCGCTGGATCGACAATCAGGGGCTGGCTGATCTTGCTGCCATCGGCATGACCAGTGATGCGAAACTGGAGCCGGTCAAGCTCTCGATCGACCTGCGCGTGCAGAACATCCTGCGCGATGTCGTCGTCGACGCCATGGGAAAGTTCAAGTCGCTGGCCGCCGGCGGCGTGGTGATGGACGTCAAGACCGGCGAAATTCTCGCCATGGTGTCCTATCCCGACTATGATCCCAACAAGCCCGCCGATGGTGCCAAGGAAGGTTGGATGAACCGCATGTCGAACGGTACGTTCGAGATGGGCTCCACCTTCAAGTCGTTCACCACCGCAATGGCGCTCGATTCGGGCAAGGTGAAACTCACCGACAGCTTCGACGCCCGCTTCCCGATCCGTATCGGCGGCTTCACCATCAAGGACTTCCACGGCAAGCACCGGGTGCTCACCGTTCCGGAAATCTTCCAGTATTCGTCCAACATCGGCACGGCCAAGATGGCCGATCTTGTTGGTATCGCGGCTCACAAGGAATTCCTGACCCGGATGGGTCTGCTCACCAAGATCCCGACCGAGTTGCCCGAAGTGAAAATGCCGAGCCAGCCGCGCGAATGGAAGAAGATCAACTCGATCACCATCTCCTTCGGTCACGGCGTCTCCACGACGCCCTTGCAGACGGCAGTGGCCGGTGCAGCCCTGTTGAACGGCGGACACCTCATCGAGCCGACCTTCCTGCCACGCACGCCGGAGCAGGCTGCGGCTGCATCGACAACGGTCATCAAGAAATCGACGAGCGACGATATGCGCTTTCTGTTCCGTTGGAACGCCGTCAACGGGTCCGGCAAGAACGCGCGTGTGCCGGGCTTCAATGTCGGTGGCAAGACCGGTACTGCGGACAAGGTCGTGAACGGGCGTTATTCGAGCGCTGCCAATTTCAACGCCTTTCTGGCCGGCTTCCCGATCGATGACCCGCGCTACGTGGTCCTGACCTTCATCGACGAGCCGAAAACCGACAAGGGCAATGGTGCAGCGCTTGCTGGCAATACGGCGGCCCCGATGGTGCGCGACATTATCAGTCGCTCCGCGCCGTTGCTCGGTGTCGAGCCGAAGTTCGGTGAAGACGGTTCTGCCTTGCTTGTGTCTTATTGACCATGGAATGACAATCAGGAGGATTCGCCGCCCGGCGCATCGGTTCGTTTTTGAAAAGTGCATCCATGAAGATCAAAGACCTGATCGGGAAGGATTTCCCGGAAATTGCCTCGCAACTGAGCCCCGCCATTGGCGACACGGCGATTGCCGCGATCACAGCCGATAGCCGGCAGGTTGTCCCGGGCTCGTTGTTCGTGGCGCTTTCCGGAAGCAAGACCGATGGCAAGGTCTTCATCGATGACGCGATTGCCCGCGGCGCCGCCGCCGTCGTTGCGGCCTCGCAGCCTCCGGGCGGTGCCGCGGTTCCGATCCTTTCCGCCTCCACCCCGCGCCGTGTGCTTGCCATCGCGGCCGCCAATTTCTATGGACGCCAGCCCGATACGATGGTGGCCGTGACCGGCACGGCAGGCAAGACCTCGGTTGCCTCATTTGCCCGGCAAATCTGGGCGCATGCCGGCTTTGCTGCCGCAATGATCGGCACCACCGGCGTCATTGCCCCGGGCCGGAACGACTACGGCTCGCTGACGACGCCGGACCCGGTTTCGCTGCACAAGCTTCTGGCAGAACTTGCCGACGCGGGCGTCACCCACGCGGCCATGGAGGCCTCCAGCCACGGCCTCGACCAGAACCGGCTCGACGGTGTCCACCTTGCCGCTGCCGGCTTTACCAATCTCGGCCGCGACCACATGGACTACCATCCGACCGTCGAGGATTACATGGCCGCCAAGATGCGGCTGTTCGACGGCGTTTTGCCGAAGGGCTCGCCGGCAGTGATATTTGCCGACGACGTCTGGTCGGCGCAGGCGATTGATGCGGCGAAGGCTGCGGGCCAGGAGGTTCTGACGGTCGGACGCAAGGGTGATTATCTGAGCCTGAAACGCGTCGAGCATTTTCGCCACAAGCAAATTGCCGAAATTCATATCGGCGACGAGATTTTCGAGGTGCATGTACCGCTGGCCGGCGATTTCCAGATTTCGAACGCGCTGGTCGCGGCGGGTCTTGCCATGTCGACCGGCGTCAGCGCCAGGGCGACGATGGCAGCGCTTGAAAAACTGCAGGGTGCGTCCGGCCGGCTCGAACTGGTGGGGCATACCAAGGACGGCGCGCTCGCCTATGTCGACTACGCCCACAAGCCGGACGCGTTGGAAAACGTGCTATTCTCGGTTCGCCCCTTTACAACCGGCCGTATCATCGTTGTCTTCGGCTGCGGTGGGGATCGCGACAAGGGCAAGCGCCCGATCATGGGCGAGATTGCCACGCGGCTTGCCGATGTGGTGATCGTCACCGACGACAATCCGCGCTCGGAAGTGCCCGAAGTCATTCGCAGCGAGATCATGGCAGCCGCCAAGGGTGCGACGGAGATCGGCGACCGCGCCGAGGCGATCAAGGCCGCGGTCGACATGCTGAAATCGGGCGATACGCTTATCGTCGCCGGCAAGGGACATGAAGAGGGCCAGACCGTCGGTTCCGTCACTCTGCCGTTCTCCGATCACGCGGAACTGCGCAAGGCGTTGGGAGGGGAATGATTTGAGCTTTCTCTGGACAACCAGCGACCTGATGGCGGCCATGCACGGCCGCCCGATGGGCAACCTGCCCGAGGGCATTACCGGCATTTCCATCGACAGCCGCTCCCTTGGTAAAGGCGAAGCGTTCTTCGCGATCAAGGGCGACCGCGTCGACGGTCATGACTATGCAGGCATTGCGATCGCCAATGGCGCGGCGCTTCTGGTCGTCAGCGAGGCGAAGTTGCCGGCGCTTGGGCGTTTGATCGCGCCGATGATCGTCGTCGATGACGTGCTGGAAGCCATGGTGCGGCTCGGCTGCGCCGCGCGTGACCGCAGTGCCGCCAGGATCATCGCGGTTACAGGTTCCGTCGGCAAGACGACCACCAAGGAGATGCTGCGCCATGTGCTCTCGCCCTCCGGCCGTGTGCATGCCTCCGTTGCTTCTTTCAACAACCACTGGGGCGTGCCGCTGACGCTGTCGCGGATGCCGGAAAACACCGATTTCGGTATCTTCGAGATCGGCATGAACCATGCCGACGAAATCCGGCCACTGGTCAGGATGGTGCGCCCGCATGTGGCGATCATCACGACGATTGCTGCTGCCCATCTCGGTAATTTCAGGGATCTCGAGGAAATAGCGGCCGCCAAGGCGGAGATCATGGAGGGTCTCGTCGACGATGGCCACGTGATCCTCAATCGCGACAACGAACAGTTCGAGACACTGGAAAAAGCCGCCACCGCGCTGCGCGTCGGCCATGTGCACAGCTTCGGCAGCGGCGCCAAGGCCGATTTCCGCATGGTGGAATATACCGGCGGCTCCGAGGGAAGCGTTCTCTGGGCCGCGCTTGACGGCAAGACGCTGGAAATCCAGATGGGCGCGCCCGGGCGCCATATCGCCGAAAACGCGCTGGCAGCGCTCGGTGCCGCCAGCCTGGTCGGTGCGGATATGGGTGCTGCGCTGGCAGCGCTTGCTACTTTGCAGCCGGAGAAGGGGCGGGGCGCGCGGCACCGTCTGGCAATCGGATCCGGGGCCTTTGTGCTGATCGATGAGAGCTACAATGCCAATCCTGCCTCGATGCGGGCTGCGATCTCGCTTCTGAAGGATACTGCCCTGTCGGAAGGCGGGCGCCGCATCGCCATTCTCGGAGACATGCTGGAGATGGGCGAGTTTGCTGGCAAGGTCCATGCAGGGCTTGCCGCACCGCTGATTGAGGCCGGCATTTCCGACATCTGGCTCGCCGGTCCGGAAATGGCGCATCTGCGTGATGCGTTGCCTGAAGACGTTCGCGTCGAATATCGCGAAACCGTCGATGAACTGAAGGAATTTGCGCTTGGATCTATCGCTGCCGGGGATGTGGTGATGATCAAATCCTCCAAGGGAACGGGTTGCGGCAGGATCGTCGCGGCGTTGCTTGATACATATCCGGCATTTTCCGGCTCGGAGCGCACTGAATAAAGGCGGGACAAGGCTTTGATAGCCGCTGTTCGATGCTGACACTTTTGATACCACGCAGTTATTCTTCCATTCGGTGATTCTGCTGGATGGAATCTGCAACGAACCTTTGGGGAAAGGTCCCTCATGCTCATCTGGCTTGTCGAACTGGCGGACCATTTTCAATTTTTCAACCTGTTCCGGTACATCACCTTCCGAACCGGCGCCGCCCTGTTCACTTCGGCAATCATCGTCTTCCTGTTCGGACCGCGCATGATCTCGTCCTTGCGGGTACGGCAAGGCAGGGGGCAGCCGATCCGGGCGGATGGGCCGCAGACCCATTTCAAGAAGGCCGGAACCCCGACCATGGGCGGCCTGATGATCCTTGCCGGGATCGTCGGCAGTTCGCTGCTCTGGGCTGATCTTTCCAGCGTCTACGTCGTCTCCACGCTGCTGGTGACGCTCGGTTTCGGCGCCATCGGCTTCTATGACGATTATCTCAAGGTGACGAAGCAGTCGGACAAGGGCTTTTCCGGCAAGGCCCGCCTCGGGATCGAATTCCTCGTCGCAGGCATCGCCGTGTTCTTCATGATGCGGACGGCTCTTTCGGCGGGTGTGGCCGGCTCGACCTTCGGGTCGTCACTGACCTTCCCGTTCCTCAAGGATTTCACCCTCAACCTTGGCTATTTCTTCATCCTGTTCGGCGGCTTCGTCATCGTCGGCGCCGGCAACGCCGTCAACCTGACCGACGGTCTTGACGGTCTCGCAATCGTGCCGGTGATGATCGCGGCAGCCTCCTTCGGCGTCATCGCCTACCTCGCCGGTAACGCGGTGTTTGCCAACTACCTGCAAATCCATTTCGTGCCCGGCACCGGCGAGCTTGCCGTCATCCTCGGCGCCGTCATCGGCGCGGGGCTCGGCTTTCTCTGGTTCAATGCGCCGCCGGCGGCAATCTTCATGGGTGACACCGGGTCGCTGGCACTCGGCGGTTTGATCGGCACCGTCGCCGTCGCCACCAAGCACGAGATCGTCATGGTCATCATCGGTGGCCTGTTCGTCATGGAAACCCTGTCGGTGATCATCCAGGTCTTCTGGTTCAAGCGCACCGGCAAGCGCGTCTTCCTGATGGCGCCGATCCATCACCATTTCGAAAAGCTGGGCTGGACCGAAAGCCAGGTCGTTATCCGTTTCTGGATCATTGCAGTCATCCTTGCAATGGTCGGCCTTTCGACCCTGAAGCTGCGGTAAGAACCGATGATTCCCGTCACAACCTTCAGGGACAGGCAGGTCGCACTCTTCGGTCTCGGTGGATCGGGGCTTGCGACCGCGTTGGCGCTGGTTGCCGGCGGTGCAAGGGTAACGGCATGGGACGACAATCCCGACAGCGTTGCCAAGGCGGCCGATGCAGGCATCGATACCGGCGATCTTCGGAAAGTGGACTGGACCGCTTTCTCGGCCTTCGTTCTGTCGCCCGGAGTGCCGCTGACGCATCCGAAGCCCCACTGGACCGTCGATCTCGCCAATGCCGCCGGCGTCGAAATCATCGGCGATGTCGAGCTTTTCGTGCGCGAGCGGCGCGCGCATGCGCCCGATTGCCCGTTTATCGCCATCACCGGCACCAACGGCAAATCGACGACCACGGCGCTGATTGCCCATATCCTCAAATCAAGCGGGCGCGACACGCAACTGGGCGGTAATATCGGTACGGCGGTGATGACGCTCGATCCGCCTGCACCCGGCCGGTTCTATGTGGTCGAGTGCTCCTCCTATCAGATCGATCTGGCGCCGACACTTGATCCGTCCGCCGGCATCCTGCTCAACCTGACGCCCGACCATCTTGATCGGCACGGCAGCATGGAGCTCTACGCCGCTATCAAGGAGCGGCTTGTCGCCGGAAGCGACACGGCCATCGTCGGCGTCGACGATATCTACACCGAAGCGATCGCCGACCGTGCCGCGCTGGCCGGCCGCCGTGTGATTCGCATTGCCCGTCATCGTCCGCTCGGCGAGGGGCTTTTTGCTGATGGAACCCGGATCATGCGCGCCGAAGGTGGATTGGCCACGGTGCTTGCCGATCTCGACGGCATCGCGACGCTGCGCGGCAACCACAACGCCCAGAACGCGGCAGCGGCAATTGCCGCCTGCCTTTCGGTCGGCGTTTCGGAAGGCGACATTCTTGCCGGGCTTTCCTCCTTTCCGGGTTTGAAACACCGCATGCAGCCCGTCGGACGCAAGGGAAACGTGGTCTTTGTCAACGACAGCAAGGCGACCAACGCCGACGCGGCAGCTCCGGCGCTGTCGAGTTATGAACGGATTTACTGGATCGCCGGCGGCCTGCCCAAGGAAGGCGGCATCACGACATTGGCACCGTTCTTCCCGAAGATCGCCAAGGCCTATCTGATCGGCGAGGCGGCACCCGCTTTTGCGGCAACTCTCGGGGAGGCAGTTCCGTTCGAGATTTCCGGAACACTGGAGCGGGCGGTGGCCCATGCGGCGACCGATGCGGCGAAGGACGAAGCGGCGCAATCCGCCGTGATGCTCTCCCCGGCTTGCGCAAGCTTCGACCAGTACAAGAACTTTGAAGTCCGTGGGGATGCCTTCGTCGGCCACGTCGCGGCGATCGACGGCGTGACGATGCTGATATGAGGGCCGAGAGGCCTGGTGACTGAGAGATTGGCGCCGGACGCGCCGTTGAAGGGGACGAAGAGATGGTAAGCCGAGCCGAACGTGGCCCCGTGGCCGACTGGTTCTGGACGATCGACAGGTTCTTCCTGGCGACCTTCATTCTGCTGATGGGCATCGGTTTCATGCTGTCCTTCGCGGCAAGTCCGGCGGTCGCCGAGCGCCTCAATCTCGACAGCTTCCACTTCGTCAAGCGACACGCGGCCTTCCTGCTGCCGTCTCTGGCTGTGATGATCGGCATCTCGTTCCTGACGCCGCGGCAGGTGCGCCGGGCTGCGATGATCCTGCTTCTCGTCTCGCTTGCCATGATGGTTCTGGCGCTGTTCTTCGGCGCGGAGGTCAAGGGATCGCGGCGCTGGATTTCACTTGCCGGGCTGTCGGTCCAGCCGTCCGAATTCATGAAGCCGGCCTTCGTTGTCGTCTGCGCCTGGCTGTTTTCCGAACATGCCCGTCAGCCGGAGATCCCCGGCAATCTGTTCGCGATCCTGCTGTTTGGGATAGTCGTGGCCTTGCTCGTCGCGCAGCCCGACCTTGGCCAGACCATCCTGACGACAGCCGTCTGGGGCGGCATGTTCTTCATGGCCGGCATGCCCTGGCTGTGGATCATCGTGCTCGGTGGTTCCGCTGTCGGCGGTCTCGTTGTCGCCTATACAGTGCTACCGCACGTGGCTGGCCGTATCGACCGGTTCATGACCGGCGAGGGTGATACGTTCCAGGTGGACACGGCGCTTCAGGCTATCGTCCGCGGCGACTGGTTCGGGCAGGGGCCGGGCGAAGGCATCGTCAAGCGGATCATTCCGGACAGCCATACCGACTTTATCTTCTCCGTGGCTGCGGAAGAATTCGGCATCGTTTTCTGCATGGTCATCGTGCTGATCTTCGCCTTCCTCGTGATGCGCGGCTTGAGCCACGCCTTCCGCGAGCGCAACGATTTCACCCGCTTTGCGGTCGCCGGACTGGTGCTGCAGATCGGTATCCAGTCGATGATCAATATCGGGGTTAATCTGCAGCTGCTGCCGGCCAAGGGCATGACGCTGCCGTTGATCTCCTATGGCGGTTCCTCCATGGTGGCGATCTGCGTAACGGCCGGCTTTATCCTGGCGCTGACGCGCCATCGCCCGGAAAAGCGCGCCGTCGAGCGCAGCCTGTTTCGCTCGGGCATGGGCGTTCCGGCCGAATAGGCCGGTGGAATAAGGACCGAACATGACCAAAGGCATCATCATGCTTGCCGCCGGCGGCACCGGCGGCCATCTGTTTCCGGCGGAAGCGCTGGCGCACGAATTGAAGGCGCTCGGCTACGCCGTCCATCTGGTGACGGATAGCCGGGCGGAGCGCTTCGCCGGCAAGTTTCCGGCCGATGAAGTGCATGTCGTCCCCTCGGCGACGATCGGTTCGAAGAACCCCATGAAGGTTGCGGGCTCGTTGTGGACGCTCTGGTCCGGCATTCGCATCGCCCGGCGTCTGATGGCGAGGGTGAAGCCGAAAGTCGTGGTTGGCTTCGGTGGCTACCCGACAATTCCGCCGCTTCTCGCAGCCACCGGCATGGGCATCCCATCGATGATCCATGAGCAGAACGCCGTCATGGGCCGGGCCAACAAGGCGCTGGCAAAGCGGGTGAAGGCGATCGCCGGCGGCTTCCTGCCCGAGACGGACGGACCCTATGCGGCAAAGACAGTAACCACGGGCAATCCGGTTCGGCCAGCTGTGCTGGAAGCCGCCAAGATACCGTACCATCCTTCCGGGGAAGGCGAGGAATTCCGCCTGGTGGTATTCGGCGGCAGCCAGGGAGCCCAGTATTTTTCAAAGAGCGTTCCAACGGCCATCAGCCTGCTGGATGACAGCCTCAGAGGACGCCTGCGCATCACGCAGCAGGCACGCGCCGAAGACATGCCGATGGTCGAGGGCTGCGTCGCCAAGCTCGACATGAGCGCCGACATCGCGCCGTTCTTTACTGACATGGCCGACCGGATTGCCAAGGCCCACCTGGTCATCTGCCGGTCCGGCGCTTCCACTGTCTCGGAGATTGCAGTGATCGGCCGCCCGGCGATCCTGGTGCCTTACCCCTATGCGCTCGACCATGATCAGGCCGCCAATGCGGCGGCGCTTGCCGCGACCGGCGGAGCCAAGGTGATCGCCCAGGCAGAGCTTTCGCCTGAAAAGCTAAGCAAGATCCTGACAGGGGCCATGAACAACCCCGAGAAGCTTGCCGGCATGGCATCAAGCGCCAAACAGGCGGGCAAACCGGATGCGGCGCGCTTGCTTGCCGCCATGGTTGAAGCTATTGCCAGCGGTTCGACGATTGCACAGTTCAAGGAAACACGCTCATGAAAATGCCGCAGACGATCGGCCTGGTTCATTTCATCGGTATCGGTGGTATCGGCATGAGTGGTATTGCCGAAGTGCTGCACAATCTCGGGCACAGGGTTCAGGGCTCCGACCAGTCCGACAGCGCCAACGTCCAGCGCCTGCGTGACAAGGGCATCGAGGTCTTTGTCGGTCACAAGGCCGAGAATATCGGCGATGCCGAAGTCGTCGTCGTCTCGACCGCCATCAAGAAGAGCAACCCGGAACTGATCGCCGCGCGTGAAAAGCTGCTGCCGGTGGTGCGCCGCGCCGAGATGCTTGCCGAACTCATGCGCTTCCGCAATGCGATTGCGATTGGCGGCACGCATGGCAAGACCACGACGACCTCGATGGTCGCCTCGCTACTCGAAGCCGGCGGGCTCGATCCGACCGTCATCAACGGCGGCATCATCAATGCCTACGGCACCAATGCCCGCATGGGCGAGGGCGAGTGGATGGTGGTGGAGGCCGACGAATCGGACGGCACCTTCCTCAAGCTGCCGGCCGACGTCGCCGTCGTCACCAATATCGATCCGGAACATCTCGATCACTACGGCAATTTCGATGCCGTGCGCGCCGCCTTCCGCCAGTTCGTCGAGAACGTGCCGTTCTACGGCTTCGGTGTCATGTGCCTCGATCATCCGGAAGTGCAGACCATGGTTTCGAAGATCGAGGACCGCAAGGTCATTACATATGGCGAAAACCCGCAGGCCGATGTGCGCTATTCCAACATCCGCATGGATGGTGCCACCTCGGTGTTCGACGTCGAGATTCGACGCCGCCGCACTGGCCAGATCATCAAATTGCCGGATCTGCGCCTGCCGATGCCGGGCCGCCACAACGTCTCGAACGCCACGGCGGCGATTGCCGTTGCCCAGCGCCTCGGCATCAAGCCAGATGATATCGCCAAGGGACTTGCCGCCTTCAGCGGCGTCAAGCGGCGCTTCACTTTCACCGGCGAATGGAACGATGTCCGAGTCTATGACGATTACGGTCATCACCCCGTAGAGATCAAGGCTGTGCTCAGGGCCGCGCGGGAAGCCTGCCAGGGCCGCGTCATCGCCGTGCATCAGCCGCACCGGTTCTCACGCCTGCATAGCCTTTTCGAAGACTTTTCCGCCTGCTTCAACGATGCCGACACTGTGCTGTTGGCGCCGGTCTATTCGGCAGGTGAGGAACCAATCGAGGGCGTCAACTCGCAGGAGCTTGTCTCCCGCATCAAAGCGGGCGGTCACCGCGACGCGCGCTTCATCGAAGGTCCGGAAGCGATTGCACCAATCGTCTCCGCCATTGCGCAACCGGGTGACTTTGTGGTTCTCTTGGGGGCTGGCAGCATCACATATTGGGCTGCTGCCCTTCCGAAGGAACTCGCAGGCATTTCAGGAAATTCCGCATGAAACAGGTACATGGTGAAAAGCTACTGGCCTCTCTTGGGGAGAGCGTCAAGGAATTGCGCGGGCGTCTGACACCGGATGCGCCGATGGACCGCGTCACCTGGTTCCGCGCCGGCGGCCTTGCCGAACTGATGTTCCAGCCGCATGACGCCGACGATCTCGTCGCTTTCCTGAAATTGCTGCCGGAAGAAGTGCCTGTCATGGTCGCCGGTGTCGGCTCGAATCTCCTCGTGCGCGACGGCGGCATCCCGGGTGTCGTCATCCGGCTTTCGGCCAAGGGCTTCGGCGATGTCGAACTCGTTTCCGACACGAGGGTCAAGGCCGGGGCGATTTGCCCGGACAAGAACCTTGCTGCCATGACGCTTGATCACGGCATCGGCGGTTTTCATTTCTTCTACGGCATCCCCGGCTCGATCGGCGGCGCCCTGCGCATGAACGCCGGCGCCAATGGCGGCGAGACGCGCGAGCGTGTGGTTGAGGTTCATGCGGTCGATCGTAAGGGCGACAAGCACGTGCTCACGAATGCCAACATGGGCTATAGCTACCGGCATTCCTCCGTGCCGAAGGACCTGATCTTCACGCATGCCGTGTTCGAAGGTTACCCGGAAGACAAGGCGAAGATCCGAGCCGACATGGACGCCGTGCGCCAGCATCGCGAGACCGTGCAGCCGATCCGCGAAAAGACCGGCGGCTCCACCTTCAAGAACCCGGAAGGTCATTCCGCCTGGAAACTCATCGACGAGGCAGGTTGCCGCGGCCTGATGATCGGCGGCGCCCAGATGTCGCCGATGCACTGCAATTTCATGATCAATACCGGGCAGGCGAGCGGCTACGAACTCGAATACCTCGGCGAGACCGTGCGCCAGCGGGTGTTCGAAACCTCCGGCATCTCGCTCGAATGGGAAATCAAGCGCATCGGCAATTTCATGCCGGGCTACGAGGTCAAGGAATTCCTCGGCGAACTGACGGCTTGAGGCCGTCAATATCCTGAATTGAAAAAGACCGCCGCGGATCGCTCCGCGGCGGCTTTTCTGTGCTTGCTGTTCGAAGTCTCAGACCTCGTCCTTGCCCGAAAGCAGGATGCAGGCCAGCGTTATCAGGGCTGCAATGCCGAGATAGTAGCCGACATAGGTCATGCCGTAGTTTGCCTGCAGCCAGGTCGCGATATAGGGCGCAAGCGAGGCGCCGAAGATGCCGGCGAAGTTGAAGGTGATCGACGAGCCTGTATAGCGCACGTTGGTTGGGAAGGGGGCGGCGAGCGCCGTCCCGATCAGGCCGTAGGTCATGCCCATCAGCCCCATCGTGAAGATGACGAAGATGAAGATCGAGCCTTCGCCACCGGTCATCAGGCCGGGCAGGAAGAACGAGAATATGCCGATCAGCACGGTCGTTGCGATCAGCACCTCACGGCGGCCGAAGCGTTCGGCCAGCTTGCCGGCGATCGGGATGAAGATACCGAACAGGATGGAGCCGACGATCTGGATTTCCAGTGCATCGATGAACGGAATCTTCAACACCTTGACGTTGTAGGAGAGCAGATAGGCCGAGCCGATGTAGAACAGCACGAAGGTCGCGAGCGCCACGAAGGTACCGAGAACGAGGCTGCGCTTGTGATTGCGAAACAGTTCCATCACCGGAACTTCAACGCGTTCATGTTTGTCGATGGCCTTCTGGAAGGCCGGCGTTTCAGTGATCGAAAGGCGCACCCAGAGACCGACGGCGATCAGGATGATCGAGGCGATGAAGGGTACGCGCCAGCCCCAGGAGAGCAGTGCTTCCTGCGAGATAACATGCAGGAGCAGCCAGAAAACGCCGGAGGACAGGAACAGGCCGACAGGCGCGCCGAGCTGCGGGAACATGCCGTACCAGCTGCGCTTGCCTTCCGGTGCGTTTTCCGTGGCGAGCAGCACTGCGCCGCCCCATTCACCGCCAAGTCCGAAGCCCTGTCCGAAGCGGCACAGCGCTAGGAGAAGCGGCGCGATCACGCCGATCTGTTCATAGGAAGGAAGCAGGCCGATGATGACGGTCGAGATGCCCATCGTCAGAAGGGCTGCAACGAGAGTGGTCTTGCGTCCGATACGGTCGCCGAAATGGCCGAAGACCACGGCGCCGAGCGGGCGCGCGAAAAAGGCGATCGAGAAGGTTGCGAAGGAGGCGAGCAGCGCCGTGGTCGGATCGGTGTTCGGGAAGAACAGCGTCGGAAACACCAGCACGGCGGCGGTGGCGTAAACGTAGAAGTCGAAGAATTCGATGGTGGTGCCGACCAGGCTTGCCAGGAGAACGCGGGCTGGCGAATTGAGCGCGCCCTTGTTGGATGGCTCTGCGGCCGGCGACAACGTGGATGTTGTGTCGCTCATTTTCATGTGTCCGTATTGGGGAAGATATCGCCGTCTTGGGAGGCAGCTGCCCGGCTCTTAACGCAGACGCACCGGCAGTAAAACCCTTCAAGCGCAACAATCGGCAAGATTTCGGGGCGCGCTCGTCGCAAAAATGTCGCGTTCCCTTGTTGCCCCGCAGCCTGAAATCTTGGCTGATTGATTAAAAATGCCCCGGTTGTAATTCTCTTGCTGCACAATCCTTGACCAGAATCGAATTGTGGCAAATCTTGGGTTGTGCGCTCAGTGTATGGGCGTGGCAAACTGGCTGAAATGCACGTGTGTTTTCGTTCAGGGGGCCTGAAGAAAACGCGGCAGCGTGCATCAGGCCCTTTGGAGCATTGCTCCGTTTGAAGGGGAAACCATGTTCAAGAAGCTTTCTGCGGAATTTTTAGGCACATTCTGGCTCGTTTTCGGCGGGTGCGGCAGCGCGGTCCTGGCGGCGGCCTTTCCGGAAGTCGGCATCGGCCTGCTCGGCGTTTCGCTTGCCTTCGGCTTGACCGTGCTGACCATGGCCTATGCGGTCGGCGGCATCTCGGGCGGCCATTTCAATCCGGCTGTGTCGGTCGGCCTCACGGTTGCTGGCAAGTTTCCGGCCTCTTCGCTTCTTGGCTATATCATCGCCCAGGTGGCGGGGGCGATCGTCGCAGCCGCGGCCCTCTATCTCGTTGCCAGCGGCAAGGCCGACTTCCAGCTCGGCGGCTTTGCCGCCAATGGTTATGGCGAGCATTCGCCGGGCGGCTATTCGTTGACATCGGCGCTGGTCATCGAACTTCTGCTGACAGGCTTCTTCATCTTCATCATTCTCGGCGCCACCAGCGGCCGCGTGCCCGCCGGCTTTGCTCCGATTGCCATCGGTCTCGCCCTGACGCTCATCCACCTGATCTCGATCCCGGTCACCAACACCTCGGTCAATCCGGCCCGTTCGACAGGTCAGGCACTGTTCGTCGGCGGCTGGGCGTTGCAGCAGTTGTGGCTGTTCTGGCTTGCCCCGATCGTCGGCGCCGCAATCGGCGGCATCGTCTGGAAGATCGTCGGCGAAGACGACTGAGACTGCCCTGCAATCAACCGAATGGCCCCGCGCTCCTGTCGCGGGGCCTTTTCGTCTTTTAGGCTAGCCGGGAACATTCGCTTGTTTCGCCGATAGGAGACTTGCTTCTTTCTCCGGCGGCATCCCTGCCTGGAGGGGCGTTGCGCGGCGGAGCCGATCCCATCTCAGGATGTCGCTCAGCGTTTCATCCAGCGGTCGCACGTAAAGACCATGCGCAAAGGCCTTCTCTACGTCGAGTTCCAGAAAATACCGGAATGTCTCGTTGGAATAGGGCAGTCAGAGCGGTACCTCGCTCCACGGTTCCAGACTGGCGGCCAGGATGTCTTCGTCCGAACACCAGACAAAACGCGCGTCCGATTTCGCAACGCGGCGGCAGCTTTCGAGAAGACGGGACATGGAGATGGGCCGGCCCGTCAGGTTGAATGCGCCGCCCAGTCCCGCAACTCCCGTCTCGATGATGAAGCGCGCCGCATCACGCACGTCGATGAGTTGTACGAGACGGTCCGGAGAGCCTGGCGCCACGGTCGGCCCACCCTGATCCGTGCGGCGCAGCCAGAAGGTAAGGCGATCGGTATAATCGCCCGCGCCGACGAGTAGCCCTGCTCGGTGGATTGTGACGCGGTCGCCGAGGCGTTCGATAGCTGCGAGCTCGCATTAGCGTTTCAGTGGGCCGTAAGCCATACCGTAAGAGGCGGCACTGGAGCGTTTCTTCGGTGGCAAGGAGCGGGTGAGCTCCAGCTGCTCGGTGCTGGCTCGGCCTAGCGGCGCGTCCTCGCTAATGCCCGGGGTCGGGAAATTACCGTATGCCGAGCAGCTCGAGACGAGCGCATAACGCCCGATCTCAGGCGACAGGGTATCGAGCAAACTCGATACCGCATCCGGCGCGAAAGCGCAGGTATCGACCACGAGGTCGAAAACGCGTCTCTGAAGTGCGGAGAGACCGCGGTGACGGTCGCCGGTCAGCACCGCGATTTTTCCCGGCGGTTGGCTATTGGCCGTCTGGCCTCTGGTGAAGATGGTGACTGAGTGGCCGGCCGCGACAGCGGCGTTGACAACGGCCCCACCCAAAAAGCCTGTTCCGCCCACCACGAGCACGTTCATCATCGCGAATCCTCCAAGTGAAATGCAATACTATTCATGGGCTTCAGGCTCTTGCCCGCGTCAACCGTCTGAGCATCAAATACCGGACAGCTCCTTAGGATATCTGCGCACGGGCATTCGCAATGGAAAGGCCGTGATTGTCTCGCACTTGCCGACATTTTGCGCGACGCGGAGGCACTCTGCCTCTTGCGCTTGCTGTAACACTCTGATTCTAAGCGATGAATCGAAGCGCTTGTCTGATTCTACGCGAAATATTTCGCCCATCCCTTGGATAGGGTTAACCAAAGTAAACGGTTCATTAACCATAATGCCGCTCTAGTGGGTTCGTGCCTGATGGATGCGACTCGTGCGTGAACAAGCCAGGCGCAAGCAGGGATTTGTAGTCTGGCGTAATGTCGGGGGTATCTATGAGTAAGAAGCACGTTGCTGTCCTGATGGGCGGATTTTCCTCGGAGCGGCCGGTCAGCCTGTCGTCCGGGACTGCGTGCGCCGATGCTCTGGAAGGCGAGGGTTTTCGCGTTACCCGCATCGACGTCGATCGCAATGTCGCTTCAGTGCTTGAGAATCTGCGTCCGGATGTTGCCTTCAATGCCTTGCATGGACCGTTCGGCGAAGATGGCACAATTCAGGGTATCCTCGAATATCTTGAAATTCCCTATACGCATTCCGGGGTCCTAGCGTCGGCCTTGGCCATGGACAAGGCGCAGGCAAAACTTGTCGCAAGCGCTGCCGGCATTCCTGTTGCCGAGGCGCGTGTCATGAATCGTCACGATTTCGGCTCCGATCATCCGATGAAGCCGCCCTATGTGGTCAAGCCGGTGCGCGAGGGTTCCAGCTTCGGCGTGGTGATGGTCAAGGAAGATCAGTCGCATCCGCCGCAGATCGTCACCTCCAGCGAGTGGCGCTATGGCGACCGTGTGATGGTCGAGCGCTATGTGTACGGCCGCGAGTTCACCTGCGGCGTCATGGGCGATACGGCCCTTGGTGTCACCGAAGTGATACCCCAAGGACACGCCTTCTACGATTACGATTCAAAGTACGTGAAAGGCGGCTCAAAACACGTCATCCCGGCGGATATTTTACCGAATATTTACCAAAAAATACAAACACTCTCAGTCATGGCGCATCAGGCGATTGGATGCCGCGGCGTAAGCCGCTCCGACTTCCGCTTTGACGACCGTTTCTCTGAAGACGGAGAGCTCATCTGGCTGGAGGTCAATACTCAGCCCGGAATGACTCCAACCTCTCTGGTGCCTGAAATGGCGGCGCATGCCGGCCACACATTCGGTGAATTCCTTAAGTGGATGGTGGAGGACGCGTCGTGTTTGCGTTGAGAGGCAGGAAAACAGGAAGAGGGCGGGCACCGCTGGAAGCGGCTGATCTTGATGGTCAGCGCGTTCTGCCGCGGCCGCTGCGCCGTGTCGTGCGTTTCCTAGTCAGCCTCGGAACGGGCCGTATCCACTTTGTGCCGTATACGGGCACGGTCTCCGCATTCGCTTTCTTCGCGGCAACGGGATTCTACGGCATGTCGCTCGGCGGTCACAGCCAGGATTTCGCGCAGACGACCACTTCGGCTGTTGGTTTTGCGATCGAGGACGTCAAGGTCTCTGGCAACGACCAGACCTCGGAAATCGATATCCTGCAGCAACTGGGTCTCGATGGTGCGACCTCGCTCGTCGCCCTCGACATCGGTGTGGCGCGCAAGCTGATCAGCGAAATGCCCTGGGTCGAGGACGTCGCGGTGCGCAAGGTCTATCCGGGCACGATCGAGGTCAATCTCAAGGAGCGCAAGGCGTTCGGTATCTGGCAGCACGGCTCTGATCTTTCGCTGATCGAGGCAAGCGGCAGCGTGATTGCGCCGTTGCGTGACAATAAATTTTCGGAATTGCCGCTGTTCGTCGGCCGCGATGCCGAAACGACGGCTGCGGCATTCTACGAGCGGTTCTCGCAATGGCCGGAAATCAGCAAGCGCGTCAAAGCCTACGTGCGCGTTGCCGGTCGCCGCTGGGATCTGATGCTTGACAACGGCATCACCATCAAGCTGCCCGAACACGATCTTGAACGCGCCATGCAGGTGCTGTCGACGATGGAAGAGGGCCAGCAGCTTCTCGAGCGCGATATCGCCGCAGTCGACCTGCGGCTTGAAGATCGCACAACGATACAATTGACGCCCGAGGCAGCCACTCGCCGCCAGGCGGTGCTGGAAGCCCGCACGAAAATGCTGAAGAAGCAGGAACAGGAGAGCCGTACATGAGCATTTTCGGCTCTTCCAATTTTGGATTGCCGCGTCTGAAGCCGCTTTCTTCCAAGCGGTCTCATGTCGTTTCTGTGCTCGATATCGGTTCGACCAAGGTGGTCTGCATGATCGGCCGGCTGACGCCGAAGGCCGAAAGCCAGATCCTGCCGGGGCGCACCCATTCGATCGAGATCATCGGCATCGGTCACCACAAGTCGCGTGGCATGAAGAACGGCGTGATCGCCGATCTCGACGCCGCCGAAAGCGTTGTGCGCCTCGCGGTCGATGCCGCAGAGCGTATGGCAGGACTTACGATCGATAGCCTGATCGTCAATATTTCCGCTGGTCGCCTGCAGAGCGACATCTACACAGCCTCGATCGATCTCGGCGGTCAGGAAGTCGATGCCGCCGACCTGAAAAAGGTTCTGGCGGCCGCGGGCCAACAGTCGCTGCGCCAGGACCGCGTGATCCTGCATTCGTTGCCGACGGGCTTTTCACTTGATGGCGAGCGCGGCATCCGCGATCCGCTGGCGATGTTCGGCGATGCGCTGGGCGTCGACATGCACGTGCTGACGGCAGAGCGCGCTGCCCTGAAGAACCTCGAACTCTGCATCAACCGTGCGCATCTGTCGGTCGAAGGCATTGTCGCGACCCCTTATGCAAGCGGCCTTGCGGCCCTCGTCGATGACGAAGTCGAGCTCGGTTGCGCCGCCATTGACATGGGCGGCGGCACCACCACGATCTCGGTCTTTGCCGAAGGCAAGCTGGTGCATGCCGACGCGATCAGCCTTGGCGGCCATCATGTCACGACTGATCTGGCGCGTGGCCTCTCCACCCGTATCGAGGACGCCGAGCGTCTCAAGGTCGTTCACGGCTCGGCGCTACCGAACAGCGGCGACGAGCGCGACATCGTTTCCGTTCCGCCGATCGGCGAGGACGACCGCGACCAGCCGACGCATGTACCGCGCGCTCTTGTCTCGCGCATCGTGCGGGCCCGTATCGAGGAGACGCTGGAACTCATTCGCGACCGCATTCAGCGTTCGGGTTTCTCGCCAATCGTTGGCAAGCGCGTCGTCCTGACGGGCGGCGCCAGCCAATTGACCGGCCTGCCGGAATCTGCGCGTCGGATTCTCGCCCGCAACGTCCGCATCGGTCGTCCGCTCGGCGTCTCCGGCCTGCCGGCAGCGGCCAAGGGCCCGGCCTTTTCGACGGCCGTCGGCCTGATGATCTATCCGCAGGTCGCGGACATGGAAACGCATTCGACGCAGGGCGGCCTGCTCTCGTCGCTCGCAGGAAACAACAGCCGTATCGCCCGGATGGGCCAATGGCTGAAGGAAAGCTTTTGAGCCTTTCAGCTTCGGCTGACGGGATGCAATACGGAATTTAGTGATTTGGCCGGCTCGGCAAGGCGGCCAGAAACCAGGAAGGAACGGGTACAATGACGATCAACTTGCAAAAGCCGGATATCACCGAGCTAAAGCCCCGCATCACCGTATTCGGTGTCGGCGGTGGCGGCGGCAACGCTGTCAACAACATGATCACCGCAGGTCTCGAAGGCGTCGATTTCGTCGTCGCCAACACCGATGCCCAGGCGCTGACCATGACCAAGGCCGAACGCATCATCCAGATGGGTGTCGCGGTCACCGAGGGCCTCGGTGCCGGTTCACAGCCGGAAGTCGGCCGCGCGGCTGCCGAAGAGTGCATCGATGAAATCATCGATCACCTGAACGGCACGCATATGTGCTTCGTCACCGCTGGCATGGGTGGTGGTACCGGTACCGGTGCTGCTCCGGTCGTCGCACAGGCTGCGCGCAACAAGGGCATCCTGACGGTCGGCGTCGTCACCAAGCCGTTCCATTTCGAAGGCCAGCGCCGCATGCGTCTGGCCGACCAGGGCATCGCCGAACTGCAGAAGTCGGTTGATACGCTGATCGTCATTCCGAACCAGAACCTGTTCCGGATCGCCAATGACAAGACCACGTTTGCCGACGCCTTCGCGATGGCCGACCAGGTTCTCTATTCGGGCGTTGCCTGCATCACCGACCTGATGGTCAAGGAAGGTCTGATCAACCTCGACTTCGCCGACGTCCGTTCGGTGATGCGCGAGATGGGCCGCGCCATGATGGGCACCGGCGAAGCATCCGGCGAAGGCCGCGCAATGGCCGCAGCCGAAGCAGCGATCGCCAACCCGCTGCTCGACGAAACCTCGATGAAGGGCGCTCAAGGCCTGTTGATCTCGATCACCGGCGGCCGTGACCTGACGCTGTTCGAAGTCGACGAAGCTGCAACCCGCATCCGCGAAGAAGTGGATCCGGACGCCAACATTATCCTCGGCGCAACGTTCGACGAAGAACTCGAAGGCCTCATCCGCGTTTCGGTCGTGGCAACGGGTATCGATCGCACGGCTGCGGAGGTAGCCGGCCGTTCCGCTGACTTTCGTCCGGTAGCAGCCAAGCCGATCGTCCGCCCGTCCATCGCTATTCCGGCCGCTCCGGTCCAGCAGACGGTTGCCGTTCAGCAGCCGGCTCCGGTTGCACAGCAGCCGGTGGCGCAGCAGACTGCCGTCCAGCAGCCGGCCGCCCAGCCGGTTCAGCAGACGAGCGATTCGATCGCCGAAGCCATCCGCGCAGCCGAACTGGAACGCGAACTGTTCCTGTCCATGCCGCGCGGCGGGGCAACGCCTCCGGTCCATCAGGCGCAGGAAGAGTTCCGCCCGCAGAGCAAGCTCTTTGCTGGTGCTGCTCCAGTCGAACAGCCGATGGTTCAGGCTACCGCTCCGGTGCAGCGGACCGTTGAAACGGTGGCCTACCAGCCGCAGCCGGTCGCCCAGGCTCCGGTTCGCCAGGAGCCCGCCGCTCCGGTGATCCGTCAGCAGACCGAGCAGGTCCGCATGCCGCGGGTGGAAGACTTTCCGCCGATGGTGAAGGCCGAAGCCGAGCATCGCTCGCAGCCGGTCCAGCATGAAGAGCGTGGCCCGATGGGTCTCCTGAAGCGAATCACCAATTCGCTCGGCCGCCGCGAAGAAGAAACCCACGATGTGGCTGCCGACATGACGGCCGGCGCTCCGGCTGCTTCCTCGCAGCAGCGTCGTCCGCTATCTCCTGAAGCCAGCGTCTATGCGCCGCGTCGCGGTGCTCCTCTCGATGACCGTGCCCGCGCTGCTTCGCAGCCGCGTGCACATGAAGATGATCAGCTCGAAATCCCGGCTTTCCTGCGCCGCCAGTCGAACTGATTTTTTAACCCGCCTTCCTCCTTGCCGAAATGCCCGGGTTTGCGCCCGGGCATTTTTTATGAATTTAATGAGTTTTTTCAGGAGCTAAACAGCCTTGTTGTGCAGCGTAACAAAGCGAAAGAAACAGTGATTTGGAATGACGGCCCGCTGCAATTATCTTCACAATCGGGACTGATGGGGCTGCATCGCGATTCGAGACTTCGCTGGCTTGCACGTTGGACCGGTTGGCGATGCGCAGCATTGCCAACCGACTGTGTGGCTTGCGGTGTCTGAAAACGCGCAGCTCTGGTTCTGAGATGAATTCGGCGGCAACGCCACGTAGTATTTGAAGGCGAGAAGCATGGGACTGGGAATTGGACTGCTTGGGTTTCAGACAACGATTGCACACTCTGTAACTTTGAGCGGCACGGGCGTACATTCTGGCGCCGAGGTAGCAATTACGTTCCACCCTGCGGAAGCGGATAGCGGTATCGTTTTCCAGCGCGTCGTCGGCGAACAGACGATCAGCGAATTCAAGGCCGTCTCTTCGCAGGTCGGCAATACCGATCTCTGCACCATCCTCGGTTTTTCGCCGGCGACTTCGATCGCCACTATCGAGCATGTGATGGCGGCGATCTATGCGCTCGGCCTCGACAATCTTCTTATCGAGGTGCACGGCGCCGAAATGCCTATCATGGACGGCAGTTCTGCTCCGTTCATCGAAGCCATCGAGCAGACGGGCATCAAGGCGCTTGCCGTGAAGCGTCGCTATATCCGCATCCTCAAGCCGGTCCGCATCGAATCGGGTGCCTCCTGGTCGGAATTTACGCCGTATGATGGCATGCGTTTCGAAGTGGAGATCGATTTCGATAGCCCGCTGATCGGCCGTCAGGCTTGGAAGGGTGACATCACGCCGTCGGTGTTCAAGACGGAATTGTCACGCGCCCGCACCTTCGGCTTCATGCGCGATGTCGAGCGTATGTGGGCTGCCGGTCGCGGCCTTGGCTCGTCGCTGGAAAATTCGGTTGTCATTTCCGACGACAATACGGTCATCAACATGGAAGGCCTGCGCTACAAGGACGAATTCGTCCGCCACAAGACGCTGGACGCCGTCGGCGACCTTGCTCTGGCCGGCGCGCCGTTCATCGGCTGCTATCGTTCCTATCGCGGCGGCCACAAGATGAATGCGAACGCGCTGAAGGCACTGATGAGCGATCCGACGGCCTACGAAATCGTCGAGACATCGACGCAGCGTCAGCGTTCGGTGCCGCGCGAAGTGATCGCCGTCAATGCGCCGTGATGCGCAGTCGGTTGTTCCTGAAAGGGAAAAACGGGTTTGATGTTGGCAAGAGCCGGTCTTTTGACCGGCTTTTTCATGATAAGGCTGCCACAAAATTGCGTTAATCAATCATCATGACATTGCGGTCTTGTTGCATCTTGATCTAAAACGCGGTTCATAGGCTGCGGTATTCTTACCGCCGCGCGAGTTGGGATTTACGAATGGTATTTGCAGGCCAGTTTGAATTGAAGAAGATGGCACGTGTTGCTTTCATCGCGCTTGCGGCTTCCGCAGCCAGTGTTCTGGTGACCGGCTGCCAGAACGATCCCGATATCGACATCACCAAGCTGACCGCCGAAACGGATCCGCCGGAAGTCCTCTACAATCAGGGCCTTGCCAACCTGAATGCGGGCAAGACCACGGAAGCGGCGCGCAAGTTCGACGCAATCGACCAGCAGCATCCGTTCTCCGAATATGCTCGCAAGGCGCTCGTCATGCGGTCGTTCGTGAACTACCGCAATGGCCAGTATCAGGACGCCATCAACGGCGCGAGCCGCTATCTCAATCTTTACCCCGAATCCGAAGACGCGGCCTACGCGCAGTACATCGTCGGTCTTGCCTATTCCAAGCAAATCCCGGCGGTGACGCAGGACCAGAAGCCGGCTTTCAAGACGATCGAGGCGATGCAGGCGGTGGTGACCAAGTATCCCGATTCGGAATATGTCGAGGATGCGGAAGCCAAGATTCGCTTTGCCAAGGACCAGCTGGCCGGCAAGGAGATGCAGGTCGGCCGCTACTATCTCGAGCGCAAGGAATATCTGGCCGCGATCACGCGCTTCCGCACCGTGGTTGAAACGTATCCGAACACCAACCAGGTGGAAGAGGCGCTGTCGCGTCTGGTCGAGACCTATTTCGCTATGGGCATCACCACTGAGGCTCAGACGGCGGCGGCTGTTCTCGGACACAACTATCCGGACAGCCAGTGGTATGCCGATAGCTACAAGCTCCTGCAGACCGGTGGTCTGGAACCGCGCGAGAACGGTAATTCGTGGATTTCGCGTGCAGGCAAGCAGCTTCTGGGTGCCTAGGACCGGGATCGGCAGCGAAGAGATTTGAACCGGGATGCTTTCACAGATTTCGATCCGCGATATCGTCCTGATCGAACGGCTTGATCTGTCCTTCGATGCCGGTCTTTCCGTGCTGACCGGCGAAACCGGTGCCGGAAAATCCATTCTTCTCGATAGCCTTTCGCTCGCGCTCGGCGGGCGAGGGGACGGATCGCTCGTTCGCCACGGCGGCGACAAGGGGCAGGTGACGGCGGTCTTCGATGTCGGTATGGGCCATCCCGCTCGCCTCCTCGTCCGCGAAAACGGCATTGATGACGATGGCGACCTGATTTTCCGCCGGGTGCAATCGGCCGACGGCCGCACCAAAGCCTATGTCAACGATCAGCCGGTCTCCGTGCAGCTAATGCGCCAAGTGGGGCAGCTCCTCGTGGAGATCCACGGCCAGCACGATGATCGCGCCCTAGTCGATACTCACGCCCATCGCACGCTTCTCGATGCCTTCGGCGGTCTTGCCGAGGAGGCACAGACCGTCGGCGGCCTTTATCGCGTCTGGAAGGATGCGGAGCGGACGCTGAAGAAACACCGCGACAAGGTCGAGGCCGCTGCCCGTGAGGCCGATTACCTGCGTTCCTCCGTCGATGAGCTGGAAACCCTGTCTCCGCAGGATGGCGAGGAGGACGATCTCGCCGAGCGCCGCTCGCGCATGATGAAGGCGGAGCGGATCGCCGTCGATATCAACGAGGCGAGCGAATTCCTCAACGGTAATGCGTCCCCCGTGCCGCTCATCGCTTCCATGGTCCGGCGGCTCGAGCGCAAGAGCCACGAGGCGCCGGGTCTTCTCGAAGAGACGGTGGAGCTTCTCGATGCCGCGCTCAACCAGCTCTCCGATGCGCAGATGGCAGTTGAGGCGGCGCTCAGGAAAACCGAATACGACCCGAAGGAACTGGAACGCGTCGAGGAGCGGCTGTTTGCTCTGAGGGCCGCTGCGCGGAAATATTCCGTGCCTGTCACGTCGCTGCCGGCGCTGGCCGTCCGGATGATCTCCGATCTCGCCGATCTCGATGCCGGAGAGGAGAAGCTGAAGCAGCTGGAACTGCAGCTCGGTCTCGCCAAGGGTGCCTTCGATGCAGCCGCTGCCGCTCTCTCTGCCAAGCGCCACAACACGGCGACAGCGCTGTCCGAAGCCGTCATGGCCGAGCTTCCTGCCTTGAAGCTGGAGCGCGCGCGTTTCATGGCCGAAGTGAGTTCTGATCCGGATGCGGCCACCGCCGATGGCATCGACGTGGTGGAATTCCATGTCCAGACCAACCCCGGCACCCGCCCGGGACCGATCATGAAGGTGGCTTCGGGTGGCGAACTTTCGCGTTTCCTTCTGGCGCTGAAAGTGGCGCTTGCCGACCGCGGCTCGGCGCCGACGCTGGTTTTCGACGAGATCGACACCGGTGTCGGTGGTGCCGTGGCCGATGCCATCGGCCAGCGGCTGAAGCGGTTGTCGAAGACCGTGCAGGTGCTTTCCGTTACCCACGCGCCGCAGGTGGCGGCCCGCGCCGCCACGCATCTCCTGATTTCCAAGGGACCGTCGGCGGAAAAGTCCGAAACCATCGCCACCCGCGTCGCCCGCATGGACAATACCGCTCGCACCGAGGAAATCGCCCGCATGCTCGCTGGTGCCTCCGTGACTGACGAGGCGAGGGCGGCCGCAGCGCGGCTCTTGGCCGGCGGCGGCTGATTTAGGCAAGCGTTCTAAAGCAGTAGGATGGTGGCCGGCGCCGGACGAGACAGCATGCCGGCAGAGGTTCCGTCGAGCCTCGACAATACGTGGCCGATGCTCGCAAGGTTGTCTTTCGCCAGATCGGTAAAGGCAGCGGGACGGCCATTCTTGTGCAACTGGCGCGCTGCGTTTTCCAGCATGAACTGCAGTTGCCGGGCAGCACTTCTGAAATCTGCGACCGTCTCTTTATCACCGGAATGGAGTGCCGTGCCAGGCCCAACATCGCTCAAGATATCGCGGTAAGCCTGTGGTAGGCGATTGCCCTCGGCCTCGGGCATTCCGCTGTCCAAGTCAACCTTCTCCGCCATTGCCGTCTGATTCGTTGATGCGGCTGACGGCATGTTTTTTCCCGAGGAAATGGCATCGGAAAACTGCGCCGCGGCCGATCCGAGTTCCTTGGCGAGTTGCAAGGAGCGCTGGGCCGTTGCTCCCGGCGCAAATCCCCATCGCATCAGCGCCGTCATCTCTTCCTTGAGACGCTTGAGTTTTTCTTCGGCTTGCGCCTTGCGTTCGCGCGGACCGTTTTCCACAATCCCGCGCAAGGCGTCGAGTGCGCCAGAAGCTGCCTGCTGCCGTTCATCCGTGCTATCGCCGGTCGGCAAGGCGGATGCGTTCTGGTATGCCGCAGGCCGTTGCGGACGCAGGGACAGGGAATAGGATGTCGTCGCGGCAATCACGCCTGCTCCTCCCGCCGGTGATTTATTGTTCTCCGGCACGGTTGCCTTCTGCCGGCACTATATCGGTGAGGAATTAATCGACGCTTTCCGAAGCCGCGGCTTTTCATTCATGGGATTTTCTCTAAAACGGAGCCAAAACGTGGAGTCTGCCAGCATGTCGACCTTGTCCGTTGCCGTTGAAAACCTGACGCTTGAAGATGCCGCTGCAGAGTTGGAACGGCTGGCTGGCGAACTGGCGCACCATGACGCTCTCTATCACGGCAAGGACGCGCCGGAGATTTCCGATGCGGACTACGACGCGCTGAAGCGGCGCAACGAGGAGATCGAGGCGCGGTTCCCGGAGCTTGTCCGCGCCGACAGCCCGTCGCGCAAGGTCGGGGCGGCGCCGTCCGGGATATTCCAGCAGATCACCCACGCCCGGCCGATGCTGTCGCTCGACAACGTGTTTTCGGACGAGGATGTGAGCGATTTCATTTCCAGCGTCTATCGCTTCCTTGGTCTGCTGCCGGACAATTCCATCGCCTTTACCGCCGAGCCGAAGATCGATGGGCTTTCGATGTCCCTGCGTTACGAGAACGGCAAGCTCGTCAGCGCAGCTACGCGCGGCGATGGCACAACGGGTGAGAATGTCACGGCCAATATCCGCACCATCAAGGAAATCCCGCAGGCCCTACCGTCGGACGCCCCGGCCGTGGTCGAGGTGCGCGGCGAGGTCTACATGGCCAAGAGCGATTTCCTGGCGCTGAACGAACAGATGTTGGCAGAGGGCAAGCAGACCTACGTCAATCCGCGCAACACGGCGGCCGGGTCGCTCCGTCAGCTTGACCCGACGATTACCGCGAGCCGCAAGCTGAAATTCTTCGCCTATGCCTGGGGCGAGATATCGGAGATGCCGGCAGATACCCAGTTCGGCATGGTTGACGTCTTCAAGCGCTGGGGTTTCCCGGTCAACCCGCTGATGCAGCGCCTGTCGTCGATCGAAGCGATACTGGAACACTACAATGACATCGGCCTGAAACGTCCCGATCTCGACTACGATATCGATGGCGTCGTCTACAAGGTCGACCGGCTGCATCTGCAACAGCGTCTCGGCTTCCGCTCGCGCTCGCCGCGCTGGGCGACGGCACATAAATTCCCGGCCGAGCAGGCTTTCACCACGGTCGAGAATATTGACATCCAGGTGGGACGCACAGGCGCTTTGACGCCCGTGGCGCGGCTGACGCCGGTGACGGTCGGCGGTGTCGTCGTCACCAATGCGACGCTCCACAACGCTGACTATATCGAAGGCATCGGCAACAGCGGCGAGCGCATTCGCGAGGAAGAACACGACATCCGTATTGGTGATACCGTCATTGTCCAGCGGGCAGGGGATGTCATCCCTCAGGTCCTCGACGTCGTGATGGAGAAGCGTCCTGAAGGCTCCGAGCACTATCAGTTTCCGAAGGTTTGCCCGGTCTGCGGCAGCCATGCGGTGCGCGAGCGAAACGAAAAGACCGGCAAGCTCGATTCAGTGACGCGCTGCACCGGCGGCTTCGTGTGCCGCGCGCAGGCGGTTGAACATCTCAAGCATTTCGTCTCGCGCAATGCGTTCGACATCGAGGGGCTGGGCTCCAAGCAGATCGATTTCTTCTTCGAGGCCGAAGATTCGGCGCTGTCCATCAAGACCGCGCCCGACATCTTCACGCTGGAAAAACGCCAGAACGGCTCGCCCCTGACCAAGCTCGAAAATATCGATGGCTTCGGCAAGGTGAGTGTCCGTAAGCTCTACGACGCGATTAACGATCGCCGGGAGATCGCTTTGCACCGCCTGATCTATGCGCTCGGCATTCGCCACGTCGGCGAGACGACGGCAAAGCTTCTGGCGCGCTCCTATGGCAGCTATGCCGCCTTTGCGGACGCGATGAAGACTGCTAGCGACATCACGTCCGAGGCTTGGAGCGATCTCAACACGATCGACGGCATCGGCGAAGTTGTCGCCCGGGCGATCGTCGAATTCTACAAGGAACCGCGTAACATGGATGTTGTGTCGCGTCTTCTCGATGAGGTCACGCCACAGGACGCTGAAGCGCCGGTGGCCAGCTCAAGCCCGGTCGCCGGCAAGACCGTCGTCTTTACCGGTTCCCTCGAAAAAATGACGCGCGACGAGGCCAAGGCCATGGCCGAACGGTTGGGCGCCAAGGTTGCCGGTTCCGTATCGAAGAAGACCGATCTGCTCGTTGCCGGCCCCGGTGCCGGTTCGAAACTCGAAAAAGCCCGAGAACTCGGCGTCGAAACCACCGATGAGGACGGCTGGTTTACCCTGATCGGTGGGTAACCGCTTTGAAATCGGCCTTGTCGCCGCTCTGCTGCTCGGTGAGCAGGCGGGTCGTTGGCCGTCCGTGGACTATGCGGACCGCTTTGTCCGTTGATCGTCGGCGGCTATCGCCAAAAGCGCTGCTGCCTGCGCTGCCGGCAGCGCCTTGCCATAACGATACCCTTGACCGGCTTTACACCCGAGCAGCCGGAGCGCGATCTCCTGCTCTTCCGTCTCGATGCCTTCGGCGATCGTCTCCAACCCGAGTTCGTTGCCCATTGTCAGCATGGCCCGGGTAATGGCTGCGTCATGCGGATTGTCCAGCATGTCGCTGATGAAGCTCCGGTCGATCTTCAGCGTCGTCAGCGGGAAGCGCTGGAGCGAGCTGAGCGACGCATAACCGGTCCCGAAATCGTCGAAAGCGATGCCGACGCCGAGATCGCGCAGGATACGCATCGCTGCAAAGGCATGGTCGTCATTGAGAAGCGCAATGGTTTCCGTTACCTCGAGGCCAAGCGCGGACGGGGGAAGCCCATGCTCGGCAAGCGCGTCGGCGACATGCTGGACCAGGGTGCCGGCACGATATTGGGCCGCGAAAAGGTTGACGCTGATCTTGACCGGGGGAAGGCCATTCGCCCGCCATTCCGCTGCCTGGCGGCACGCCTCGTTCAGGACCCACCAGCCCACGGGCAAAGCAAGGGAACTTGATTCCAGCGCCGGCAGGAACGCGCCCGGAAACAGCAGTCCGTGCTCGGGATGCTGCCAGCGGATCAATGCCTCCATGCCGAAGATATGCCCGTCACTGAGCGAAACCTGCGGCTGATAATGCAGCGCCAGTTCGCCGTTTTGCAGCGCGCGCAGCAGCTCATCCTGGGTTGCCCTCCGGGCGAGGGCATCGTTGCGCATCTCGGGCTCGAACATCAGTAGCGCACTGCCGCCTGACTGTTTTGCCCGGTAAAGGGCGAAATCGGCACTGGCGAGCAGTTCCTCAGCGTCGGCGCCATGTTGAGGCGCGAGCGCAAAGCCAATGGTCGCGGCCACCTGGAACACATGGCCGCCAACCTCGAAAGGCGTTTCGAAGGCTGAATGAACGGCGCCGATGGATATCAAGGCCTCGTCGGGTGTGGCTGCGTCGGGCAACAGGATTGCAAATTCGTCACCTCCAAAACGGGCAACGGTGACGTTGGCGGCAAGAACCGACGGCAGCCGAACGGCGACGGCCTGCAGCAGCGCATCACCGACGGTATGGCCGAGGCTGTCGTTGACATCCTTGAAGCCATCGAGATCGAGCAACGCGACGGTTGCTGCACGGTTCTCGGACAGAACCTCCTGAAGCAGTTTTTCAAACCGGTGCCGGTTACTGAGCCCGGTCAGCGTATCCTGGTTGGCCATCCTGAGCAGCCGGGCATCGCGGTCCCGGCGGTCAGAGATGTCGCGGATGATCGCGCCCATGCCGACACCGCGTTCATCGTTCCAGATCGACAGCGAAATCTCGATCGGCACTTCAGTTTGATCGCGCTTGCGCGCCACGACTTCGACGGTCTTGCCGATCAGTTTGGTACTGCCGCCGGCCAGAACCCGCGCAAGGCCGGCATGGTGCGCGCCGCGAAAACGGTCGGGAATGATGATGTCGATCGGTTGGCCGATCATTTCATGATGTTCGTATCCGAAGAGACAGAGCGCTGCGCGGTTGACGAATTCGATCCGTCCGGCGGCATTGATCGAAAAGAGGGCAAGCCCGGTCGCATCGGAAAAATTCATCACCGTCGAACGGACGATCTCTTCCTGGCGCAGGCGCATCTGTTCCATGACCAACGATGCAAGGAGTTTCAACGTCTGCCGCTGCCGTTCGTCGAATTGGCGCGGCACGGTGTCGGCGATGCAGAGCGCGCCGATGCGGAAACCGTCTTTGGTCGTCAGGGGTGCGCCGGCATAGAAGCGGACGAATGGCGCTGCCTTGACCAGCGGACTATCCCGGAAACGGGTATCGGCCTGCATGTCGGGGACGACGAAAACGTCTTCGCCCTGGATCGTGTGGGTGCAGAAGGAGATGGAGCGGGCGATATCCGGCATATCGATGCCGTGGACCGCCTTGAATCGCTGGATATCCTTTTCGACCAGCGTGATGAAGGCCATCGGGGTATCGAAGAGCTGCGCGGCGAGCTGCGCGATTGCATCGAACCGCGGCTCCGGCGCGGTCCCGGCAATCCAGAAACCTGAAAGCGCCTCCAGCCGACCGCGCTCGATACCGCAGGCGTCGTTCTCATCAGCGGCGTCTTTGTGCATGCCCATTTCAAATCCCGGCGTTAGGTTCAACGGCTGAGGCAGTGCAACCGGTGACAACCCGGTTGTCCACCGCGCTCCGACCAATCTTCGCCTCAGAGTAGTGAAAAGCGGTTATCAACTGCTGAAGAATACAGTGCTTGATTTGAGGGGGACACGCAGCGCGTGTGTCATTGTGTGTCATTGGCGGATGGGTTCAGCCGAGGTTGCCGGCGAAACGTTCAGCCAGCCGCTCACGCCGAAAGTGTTCGGCGACGAAGTCGATGAAGACGCGGGTTTTGGCGGGCAGCAGCGTTCGATTGGCATAGTAGATGGAGATCGGTCCCGCATCGGCATACCAATGCGGCAGCAGGCGAATGAGCTTGCCGCTTTCGATGTGGGAAATGGCGTCGGCCGCTGCAATCAGAGTGGCTCCGAGCCCCAGCACCGCGGCGCGTACTATTGCGGCCGGGTCGTTGAAGATCGTATTTTCATGGAACTCGGCCGGTATTTCTTCACCGGCGGCATTGCGCATCGTCCATCGTCGAATGCGGCCGGTTTGGACCGAGCGCATGACGATGCCGTCGAGATCGGCAAGGCCTGACGGATCGAGAGGAGGGCGCCTCTCCTTCATGTAGCCGGGGGAGGCGACGACGATCAGATGAGCCGGGGCAAGCGTACGGGCAACGATGCCGGGGGAGAGTTCGAAACCGCCGCCGATCGCCGCATCCAGGCCCTCGGCGATCAAATCGCTTTGCCGGTTCTCGAAAATCCAGTCGGCGCGAATGCCGGGATAACGCTCGATAAACGCCGGCAGGATTGGCAGCACATGCTCGCTGCCGAACATCGGGCTGAGGCTGACTTTCAGCAAACCCGCCGGCTCGCCTTTGTCTGCTGTGATGTTGGCGATAGCGCTTTGCAGACCCTCGAGATTGCCCTGGATCGCTGCCAGAAAGCGTTCGCCTTCCTCGGTGAGCGTCAGCTTGCGGGTGCTGCGCTGGAAGAGGCGCACGCCGAGATTCCTTTCCAGCATGGCGACGTTGCGGCTGACCGCAGCCGGCGTCAGTGCGAGCCTGCGCGCTGCGGCGGAGAAGCTCGACGTTTCGGCGCTGCGGGCAAAGGACTCCAGATTGGCCAATGTTTCCATTGCGTCACTTCCAATGATTGCTTGAAGTTCATTAAAGGCATTACCTGCTTATGATAGGGGAATTTTAAGGCGATATCTACTCCAACAAACATCAACGGAGTAATGCACATGGCCACACAAACCCAAAAGCTCGCAGGCAAGGTTGCGCTCGTAACAGGCGGTTCCCGCTCGATCGGAGCGGCAGTTGCCAAGCGCCTGGCCGAAGACGGTGCTACCGTCGCCATCACCTATCACGGTTCACCGGATAAGGCGGCCGGCGTTGTCGGCGCCATCGAACAGGCGGGTGGCAAGGCGATTGCGATCAAGGCCGATGCCGGCGATCCGGCCGCCGTCCGCGCCGCAGTCGCCAAGACCGTCGAGGACTTCGGCTCGTTCGACATTCTCGTCAACAATGCGGGTATCGCGCTTGGCGGCCCGATCGACGACATCGCTTTCGAGGATTATGAGCGGATGATCGCCGTCAACGTCACCGGTGTCTTTGTTGCCACGCAGGAGGCCTCGCGCCACATGCAGAGCGGTGGTCGAATCATCCATATCGGCTCATCGATGGTTCGCTACGCTGCCTTCCCGACAGCATCGCTTTACACGCTGACGAAGGGTGCTGTGGCCGGCTTCAACCGCAGCCTGGTGCGTGACCTCGGTCCGAAGGGCATCACCGTCAACACCGTGCACCCCGGCCCGACCGATACCGACATGAACCCGGACGGCGGCCCCGTCTCGCAGATCGTCGGACCCGGCATTGCCATCGGCCGCTACGGCAAGCCGGAAGAGATCGCCGGCGTCGTCGCTTACCTTGCAAGCCCCGAAGCCGCCTTCGTCACCGGTGCCGATATCGTCGCCGACGGGGGTTTTACCGCCTGACTCACCGCCCGTGTCTTGCCCTTACAGCACCTGACTCTGCGTCAGGCGGCAAGGCGCCGACACAATCTCTGATTTTCAAGGAATATCATCATGTCCATCGGTATCATCGGATCCGGCAATATCGGATCAGCCTTCGCCCGCGCTCTTGCCAAGGCAGGCATTCCGGCCACCATCGCCAACAGCCGTGGTCCGGCATCGCTCGCAACGCTGGAAGCTGAACTCAGGCCGTTCATCAAGGCCAGCACCGCGGACGAGGCCGCAAGCGCCGACATCGTGCTTGTTGCCGTCAACTGGTCGAAGTTGCCGCAGGCTCTGAAAAGCCTGCCAGACTGGAACGGCCGGATCGTCATCGACGCCAACAATCCGATCGAAGCACCGCTGTTCAAGCCCGTCGATCTTGGCGGGCGCGTGTCGAGCGAGGTCTTTGCCGGTCTGGTGCCTGGCGCCCGCGTGGTCAAGGCGTTCAACCACCTGCAGGCGCATCTGGTTTCCAGCGATCCCGCTGCCGAAGGCGGGCGCCGGGTGTTGTTTTATTCCGGCGACGATGCCGCCGCAAAGGCTGACGTCGGCGCCCTGATCGGCCAACTCGGTTTCTTCGGCATCGATCTCGGAGACCTCGCCACCGGCGGCAGGCTTGCCCAGTTTCCCGGCGGCCCTTTGCCGACGCTGAACCTCGTCAAGTTCGGATGATTATCTTGTGAACCGGCAGTGCGCGGCAAAGCGTGTTGCCGGTTCTCCTTGCAAATTCGGCGCGACACCCGCCGTCAAATAGTGTCCTATGGGTCCAGGTGGCCGAAGAGCTGCCGGTGACAACCAGAACCCGAGGAACACGCAAGCGATGAAACTGGCCACTTTGAAAGACAGTACCCGCGACGGCAAACTCGTCGTGGTCTCCAAGGATCTGACCCGCTGCTCGGAAGTCGGTCATATCGCCCGGACGCTGCAGTCAGCCCTCGATGACTGGGCCCATGTTGCCCCCCGTCTGGCACGTGTTGCCATCGGCGTGGAGACCGGCTCGCAGCCGACCATGCGCTTTCATGAACATGATGCCGCATCGCCGCTACCGCGTGCGTTTTTCTGGGCTGGCGGCTCCGGCGGCTTTTCGTCCCCGCGCGATCCCATTCTGGTAGCGAACGGTGCCGCGGATATTTCCACGACCGCGCAGCTCGCCGTGATCGTCGATGATGTCGATGTGCAGGCGGGAGCTGACGAGGCAAAGCAGGCCATCCTCCTCGTTCTGCTCGCCAACGATGTTTCAGCCGATGGAGCCGTTGCCGCTTCATCGTTCTCGCCGGTTGCCGTGACCCCGGACGAACTGGGCGAGGGGGCAGATCTTTCGCTGCTCGTTCGTCGCAACGGCAAGTCGCTCGAGGGCGGCAAGGGAAGCGCTAGGGATAGCGCCGGTGTCGTTGCGGCTGCGGTTGGGACCCGGTCCCTGGTTGCAGGCAGTATCGTCGCCACAGGTTCGTGCCTTGTCTCCTCGGACCTATCCACCGGCGACACGGTTCGCGTTGAAATGAATGATCGCACCGGACACTCCATCTTCGGCGCCATCGAACAGACGGTGGAAACCAGCGGCAAATAACGACACCGGGTTCCGGCGATCCCGGAACCCGGCTTCCGCCCGACAATTCTCGCCTTCAATTCTTGAATTGTCTTTTTGCACTGCACACGTTAGGAAACCGCGCCGGGTTTCATGCGGACGTTCCCAATGAAACCGGCAGGCCAGCCGCCGTGGACAAGGTGGCAAGCTTGCGGATTGGAGGATCCCGAGATGGAAACAATCACCAGCATTGCAGATCTACGTGCGCGTTTGTCGGAATATCGCCGCTCAGGCAAGACAATCGGCCTGGTTCCGACCATGGGCTATCTGCATGTCGGTCACATGGAACTGGTCGCCCGGGCGCGGGCGGCAAACGACATCGTCGTCGTCAGCCTGTTCGTCAATCCGCTGCAGTTCGGCGCCAACGAGGACCTGACGAAATATCCGCGCGATCTTGCGCGCGATCAGGCGATGCTGGTCAAAGGGGGCGCCGATTTCCTCTTTGCCCCCGACGTGGCGGATATGTATCCACGGCCGATGGAAACGGTGGTGGATGTGCCGACGCTTGGCAGCAAACTCGAAGGTTCGGTCCGCCCTGGCCATTTCGCCGGGGTGGCGACGGTGGTCACGAAACTCTTCAATATCGTCCAGCCTGATCGTGCCTATTTCGGCGAAAAGGATTTCCAGCAACTGCAGATCATCCGCCGCATGGTCGAGGATCTGGCGCAGCCGGTCGAGGTCGTTGGCGTTGCGACGGTGCGCGAGGCGGATGGCCTCGCCTGTTCCTCGCGCAATGTCTATCTGACACCCGCCGAACGTGTTGCCGCCGCGATCGTGCCGAAGGCGCTCGACGAGGCCGAACGGCTGATTGCGGGCGGCCTTACGGACGTGGCAGCACTTGAAAACGCGATCACTGATTTCATCGCTTCAGAGCCCCTCGCAAAGCCCGAAGTGGTCGCGCTGCGTGATCCGGAAACACTGCACGAACTGACGGAAATCGGCGAAAAACCGGTTCTTCTGTTGCTTTTTATCCGCTTCGGGAGCACGAAGCTGCTCGACAACAGGGTTTTCAGCCCAAAAACCGCAAAATTTGCAAAGGTGGCGTGAGCATGAGTGTACAGGCAATAAAGCGGCGCCTGAGCCCCGGCAATATCGAAGCGCTGAAAGGCGAACGGCCGATCGTCAGCCTGACCGCCTACACCACGCCGATTGCGCGGCTGCTCGATCCGCATGTCGATTTCATGCTGGTTGGCGATTCCCTTGGCATGGTGCTCTACGGTCTCGATTCGACCGTCGGCGTCACGCTCGACATGATGATCGCCCATGGACAAGCCGTCATGCGCGGTTCGGAAAAGGCCTGCGTCGTCGTCGATCTGCCGTTCGGCTCCTATCAGGAATCCAAGGAACAGGCGTTTTCGAGTGCTGCGCGCATCCTCAAGGAAACCGGCTGCAGCGCGGTGAAGCTCGAGGGTGGGGCAGAAATGGCCGAGACGGTCGATTTCCTCACCCAGCGCGGTATCCCTGTGCTTGGCCATGTCGGCCTGATGCCGCAGCTCGTCAACACCATGGGCGGTTACCGCTCGCTTGGCCGCAATGACAAGGAAGCTGCGAAGATCCGACGTGACGCCAAGGCAATCGACGATGCCGGCGCTTTTGCCATCGTCGTCGAAGGAACGATCGAGCCGCTGGCGCGCGAAATTTCCGAAACGCTCAGGGCGCCGACCATCGGCATCGGCGCATCGCCGGCCTGCGACGGCCAGATTCTCGTGTCGGACGACATGCTCGGCATTTTCAGCGATTTCAAGCCGCGTTTCGTCAAGCATTTCGCTGAACTGGCGCCGCAGATATCCGCGGCCTTCGAAGCCTATGCCAACGAAGTCAAGGCGCGCACGTTCCCCGGCATCGAACACACCTTTCAGATCAAGCCCAAGGCTTAAAGTTCGATTCCCAGCGATCCGGAGTTCGATCAGAAATTCGGATCGCTACATCAATCTTATTGAATTGTTCCATGGCCGGTCGCGGCCTATCTGTGCTTTTCATCACGACCGTATCTCGGGAAGTGCGTGGTTTGGCGTTTGGTCGCCGCCGCTCCGGAAAGTTTCCTTCATGACAAAAGACGATTTCTGGCAGGGTGCTCGCGGCGGTTTTCCCGTCATGGTGTCCGCTTCGCCCTTCGGCGCATTGTTTGGCGCGCTTGCGGTCGATAACGGGTTTTCCGTCTTCGATGCGGTGTTCATGAGCGCCACTGTCTATGCCGGCGCCAGCCAGATGGTCGGCATCGAGCTGTTCGGCCACAACGTCCAGCCATGGCTGATCGTGCTATCGGTCTTCGCGGTCAACTTCCGCCATATCCTCTATTCCGCGTCGATGGCCCGCCATATCCGCCATTTCTCCATGCTGCAGAAGTTCTTCACCTTCTTCCTGCTGGTCGATCCGCAATATGCCGAAACCGAGAAGCGGGCCGAACGCGGCGAGCCGGTGACCTTCGCCTGGTATCTCGGCTTTGCGATGATCATCTATCTGCCCTGGCAGCTCATGACCATGCTCGGGGCGATCTTCGGCCAGATGATCGGCGATCCGCGCGCCATCGGTCTCGATGTGCTTCTGCCAATCTATTTCATGGGTCTCGTTCTCGGGTTCCGCAAGCGCGATAACTGGTTGCCGGTCGTCGCCGTCAGTTCGCTGGCATCCATCGCCGCCCTGCATTTCGTCGGCTCGCCCTGGCATGTCAGCATCGGCGCCATCGCCGGCATCCTGCTTGCCGCCTGCCTGCCGCTGCCAAAACAGCACGAAGAGCCGGTCACGCTGGAACACGAGGTCTGATCATGGATAGCACCGAACATATGCACCTGATCTACATCATCCTCGCCGCCGCGTTGGCGACCTTCCTGACGCGCATCGGCGGCTATGTGATGATCACGCAGATGAAGCGCATTCCGCCGCGCATGGAAGCGGCGCTGAATTCGGTCCCGGCCGCCGTGCTGTCGACGCTGGTCGCACCCGCCTTCATCTCCGGCGGCTGGGATGTGGCAGCGGCGATGCTCGTCGCCTTGATCGTCGGTCTGCGCTTCTCGTCGCTCTGGATGCTGCTTGTCGGCTGGCTCGTCGTCATGGCCATCCGGCATGTGGTGATGTAGGAAATTGCCCGCCCCTCAGGAGCGGGCCAAATGCCCTATCGCTCCAGCGGCGCGGTCGCTGTCTTCAGCCATGCCAGCACTTTTTCGTCCGAGATCAGCGGTGACAGCTTGTCCCGCGTTTCGGCGTGGTAGGCGTTCAGCCAATGCAGTTCTTCGTCGGTCAGAAGGCTCGCAACGATCAGCCGGCGGTCGATCGGGCAGAAGGTAAGCGTCTCGAAACCGAGCATCGGCAGGTCGCCGCCGTCGATCGGGCTGGCTTCCAGCACGTGGACGAGATTTTCGATGCGGATGCCGAAGGCGCCGGGGCGGTAGTAGCCAGGCTCATTGGAGAGAATCATGCCGGGCAGCAATTCCTGCATCGAGGCGCGCGAAATGCGCTGTGGTCCTTCATGGACGGAGAGATAGGCGCCGACGCCGTGGCCCGTGCCGTGGGCGAAATCGGCCCCTGCCTTCCAGAGCGCTATGCGCGCCAACGGATCGAGATCGACGCCACGCGATCCCTTCGGAAAACGTGCGACGCTGATGGCGATCATGCCCTTCAGGACCAATGTGAAGAAGCGGCGCTGCTCGTCGGGCACGGTGCCGATTGCAACGGTACGGGTGATGTCGGTGGTGCCGTTGATGTATTGCGCTCCGGAATCGATCAGGAACATCGTGCCGCCCACGATGGTGATGTCGCTCTCCGTCGTCACGCGGTAGTGCATGATCGCCGCATGTTCGCCGGCGCCGGAAATCGTGTCGAAGGAAATGTCCTTGAGCGGATTCTGCATGCGTTCGCCGACTGCGGCACGGCAGGCTTCCAGTTGATTGACGGCGGCAATCTCGGAGACTGTCCCAGGTTGCGTGTCATCCAGCCAGGCGAGGAACTCGACCATTGCGGCGCCATCCTGGAGATGGGCACGGGCGGAGCCTTCGAGTTCTGCTGCGTTCTTGCGGGCGCGGGGCAGGCGGGCTGGGTCGATCGCTTCGATTACCGTCCCGCCGCTGACGCGAATGCGTTCTGCGAGTGCGAAGGGGGCATGGTCGGGATCGATCATGATCTTCGCGCCGGTTGCGGCGAGTGCTGCGATCCGGTTCTCGAAGGACGACGGCGCCTCGAGGCTTGAAAGCTGGGTGAGATAGGCTTCCTCCTCGATACCGGCCTTGCGCTTGTCGAGGAACAGCTCGGCCTTGCCATCGGCATGAACGACAGCGCGGGCGAGGGGGTGCGGCGTGTGGGGCACGTCGCTGCCGCGGATATTGAAGGTCCAGGCGATCGACGAGGGGTCTGTCAGTACGACGGCATCGGCGCCTGCCTTGGCAATTTCTGCGGCCATGGTGGCGAGCTTGTCCCTGGCAAGCACGCCGGAGTGATCGAGCGGCTGGATCTTGATGCGGCCAAGCGGTGCCGCCGGCCGATCCGTCCAATGCCGGTCGAGTGGGTTGTGATCGAGGAAGACCAACTCGCCGCCCAGGCCCTGAAGCGCCTTTTCGAGCTTGCGGACTTCCGCGCCCGTATGCAGCCAGGGATCGATGCCCAGACGAAAGCCCTTTTTGCCGTTGTGTTCCAGCCAGAGATGCGGCGGTTCGCCGACGAGATCGCCACCTTCGAATACTGTGTCGTCCACCTGCTCCTTGAGCTGGGTGACGTAGCGGCCATCCACAAAGACAATCGCCTGACTCTGCGTGATCAGCGCAATGCCGGCCGAACCGGTGAAGCCGGAGAGCCATGACAGCCGTTCTGCCGAGGCCGGCACGTACTCGCCCTGGAACTCGTCAGCACGCGGTACAAGAAAGCCATCGACATTCAGAGCTTTAAGGGCGGCGCGCAACGCGTTGACGCGTTCCCTGCCGAATTGTGGAGTGGAAGTGACTTCGAAAGACTGGAACATCTGATTTTCCTGCGATGGGAAGGAGCTGACGGCCGGGATCGCACCCGTGCGAAGGAGGCCGATTCCTGAATGGGTGTGGACACTCTAGCGGAAACAGCCTACGCAGCGAAAGCCCGTCTTTCTCGCGCAACCTCGCTTGCTCAGCCCTTGACGAATTTCCGGATCACATCCCAGGTCAGCCGCTGATTGTTCTGCGCCCAGCGGTCTTCCGTGAAGAACACCGGTTCCTTCGGGTCCCAGCCGCTGCAGGTGAAATCCGATTGCCGTGCAAAGAAGGCAACGAAATCCGATTCGCTGTCCCAGCTTGCGATGGGATCGCCCAGAGTGTGGCCGCCATCGTAAATCTCGCGCAGTGTGATGGCGTTGCCGGTGCGGATCAGTCCATGTCCGCAATAGTCCCGGTGGAATTCATGGATGAGCCCTGAACCCGCTTCGCTGGCCATTAGCTGCCTGTACAGGTCGCGTGCTACCCGCGTACCGAACGTGGCGTGGCTCAAGCGGTCCCGGCATTCGATGTGGCGCCGCTGCATCTCCTCTTCCGAGGCATCGATCAGCGGATAGGGTGGCCATTCGGTCTGGTTTTGCTTTTTTCCGCGGCGCATCGACCAGAGGACCGTGCCCAGAACCCAGATGATCAGCCCAAGGCAGATGAGAGGTATGATTATCGCCAGCATCCGTACTCCAGCGTCTGAACTGTCATATTTATCATACTTATGCGCGGTGCGCATGGCTCCCATGCTGCAATGCACCTAGACCCATTTCAAAAATAGTCTATAAACCCGCTCAACGAACACGGACGCAAATCTGTTGTTCATGCGAATGCCTGATGGCAAGAGCTGCACGGTCTGAACATGGTTGGTCATCCTTCTCCTCCTCCCTCCGGGTGGCCAATTTCAGACTGTGAAGAGTCCGCTTGAGCGCTCCTCCTCCTCAAGCTCGCGGACATGACCGGCTTGCCGGTCAGCGGGCGATGCTTCGGCATCGCCTTTGTATCGAAAACCCGCTTGTCCATGACGGACAGGCGGGTTTTTCCTTTTCAGCTTCAAATTTTCTCCGTCTCAGGCACGGTCGAGATGGATCGTCACCCAGCCGTTGCGCCAGATGGTGCGCACATGGCGCAGATGCTGGCCGTTATAGGCCGAGAGCACCTTCCAGCGCTGTGATGCCAGAATTCCGGAAAGAATCACCGAACCGCCGGGCGCCAGATGACTTGCCAGCTGCGGCGCCATCTTGATCAGCGGGCGTGCCAGGATATTGGCAATGATCAGATCGAAAGGGCCGTATTCGGCAAAGGCCGGCGAATGAAAACCGGGGGCCGTCACCGTCGTGATGCCGGTGGCGATGCCGTTGCGTTTGACGTTTTCGGCGGCAACACGGGTGGCGATCGGATCGATGTCGGTTGCGAGAACCGGAACAGGCCTCAACTTGCGTGCCGCGATCGCCAGGACGCCGCTGCCGGTACCGAGATCAAGCGCATTGCGAACCTTGCGGGCGCGCATGACAGTCTCGATGACTTCGAGGCAGCCCGCTGTCGTACCATGATGGCCGGTGCCGAACGCCTGGCCGGCATCGATCTCGATGGCGATGTCGTTGAGACGGACTTTGTCGCGGTCGTGCGAGCCATGGACGAGGAAGCGCCCCGCGCGCACCGGCGATAGGCCCTCCAGCGACTTGGCGATCCAGTCGACATCCGGAATGACTTCGCGCTCGATCGTGGCATTCGGGAACTGGGAGGCGACGACGTCGGCAAAGCGCGCTCGCATCTCCTCTTCCTCATCGAAGTCGAGATAGAGCGAGGCTTCCCATATATCATTCTTCTCGTCCATCTCCATGGTCGCGATGGCATAGCCGTCGTCCTCGAAAGCCTCGGTCATCAGGTCCATCAGGACTTCGGACTGCTTTTCGGTCGTGGTGATGAAGAGGCGAAGGTCGCTCAATGTCTTTGTCCTTGTCGGCACGTGCTTGCCGTCCGGGCGGCTTGCGGGCTCTAGCATGCCGGTCGATCAAACGTAAAGCGCAGCACCTAATCGGCACCGGGAATCCAGGGCGGTGGCGGCGTATCCCTGCCGGAAACCTTGCGCAGCACTTCCGCGGTGAAGCTGGGCACATGGTTCAGTTGCGGCAGGAACAGAGAGCGCAGGCCCGTCAGGAACGGATTCTTCAGTGTGATGAAGGTGGTGTTGCGCCGCGTGTCCTTGAGCACGGTCTTGACCGCGGGCATTCGCAGGTTGGAATAATCCTGTTCCCGCCCCTCTGAAACCAGCCACGCAAGCCAGCAGGCATCCTCGATGCCGAGGTTCATACCGCGCGCGCCCGCCGGCGAATGCACATGGGCGGCGTCGCCGGCAAGAAAGACATTGCCGCGGCTCATGGTTTCGACATGGCGGAAGCTGATATGGAATTCCGAACCCCATATCCGTTCCCGCACGGTTGCCGGATGCTCGATACGGGTTTCGAAATCCTCGATCGTCGAGATGTAACGCAGGGTATCCTCGTTCACAGGCAGGTGGCCAAGTACACCCGGGTTGAGGAAATTCATTTCGAGGAAACTGGTATCGATGGCTTGCGTATAGCGGTAGTCGGCGAGGAAGAACCGGCTTTCGATCGCATCGCCGGGGAAGGCGAAACCACAGGTCTTTCTCACCGTGGAGTGGGCGCCGTCAGCGCCGATCAGCAGATCGGGCTGCACCGTCTCCCTGCGACCGTCCTGATGCACAAGCGTGGCGACCGGTTTGCGGACATCACCGGATACCGTCGAGACTTCGGTCAGCCACTCCGGCACAATGCCGAAAGCTGACAATCTTTGGATCATCAGCCGTTCCGTGTCGCCTTGCGGTAGGGCATGGATCGGGCAATAGCGGCCACGAAATTTTTCCGTATCGACCGTCAGCAGCAGTTTGCCGGCGGACGATATCCTGAATTTGGTCAGGCGCCGGGCCTTGGAAAGAATGAGGGCGCTGACGCCGGAAGATTCGAGGAGCGTCAGGGTTCTGGCGTTGATGCCGAGTGCCCGGCTCTCGTTGACCGGTGTCGGTCCGCCGGCCTTTGCGACCAGCCGGGGGCGAAAACCGCGTTGCGCCAGTTCAAGCGCCAGAACAAGTCCGGTGGGGCCTGCACCGGCTATCAGAATTGACTTTCCGGTGCGCTCATCCATCGGCCCCTCGCGGCGATTGTTTATGACTTGAGCAGATTTTCCAGTTTCTTGACGGCGGTATCGGGATTCTCGCCATAGGCGATAGTCCCGCTGAACTTGCCCTCCGAATCTAGCAGAAAAACGGAAGCCGTGTGGTCCATTGTGTAGTCGCCATCCGGCTTCTTCTCGTCCAGCGGAACTTTCTTGGCGTAGACCCGGAAGCCCTTGACCATGTCGAGGACCTTGTCCGGTGGACCGGAAATGCCGGTGATCCGCTTGGAGACGTTCGAAACATATTGGCCAAGGATCTCCGGCGTGTCGCGCTCCGGATCGACGCTGATGAAATAGGCCTGCAGCTTGGTGCCGTCCGGATCGACCTTTTCCAGCCAGCCGTTCAGTTCGAACAGGGTGGTCGGGCAGACTTCCGGGCAATGGGTGAAGCCGAAGAACAGGGCGGTCGGCTTGCCGGTAAAGGCTTTTTCGGAAATCGGCTGGCCGCTCTGGGACACGAGCTCGAACGGAACGCCGAACGGGCCTGCGGCGATCTGGTCCTTCTTGGTCATCTCATAGCCGAGCCAGCCAAGTGTGGCTGCGACCACGACAACGGCGGCCCAAAGAACGATGCGAAGTGTTTTCATGATGATGTCCGGTCCGGTTCGCCAATCTCGATGACCAGATAGCTCTTTGGCCCGGACGTTGCAAACGCTCACGCGACCAGCGTCAAAATGCGGCAGGGAAGATCAGAAGCACCAGGACATGCCGTTTTCGGCCATTGTGAGGAGCATTTCAGGCCCTTGGATGATCCACCCGAGAAAGGCGGTTAGGCACAGCAGCAGGCAAACGCCGCCAACAACGGTGATCATCAGGGACTGAGGCTGCTTTCCGGCTTCGTCTTGCATCTGATCATGATACCTCGTGGAGTTCGATATTCAAAGACGCGTTCTGCTCGTTCGTGTCAGTGAAAAGGGGCTGGGTGCACTGGTTTCGCTAGAATTTGGTGATCATTTTAGCGAATGTTTAATTTGTGTTTGCCATGTTCCGAATGCGTGAAGGGGTGCGATTCTCCTTGCTGACATGACGTCGCCGGTTTTTTATCCAGTCCGGTCTCCCGCATCCTCTCTTCCTTCAACATGCGCGCAAACCGCTGCATTCGAGAACTGGATAACGCTACATGACGTCTCCTGCAAAGCTTGATCGCAAACTCTCCGTCAGCCAGCGGCTTGGGACCCTCGGGTTCGCCGCGTTTATCGGCTTCGGCGCAATGCTAGCTGTGGGCTGGTATCAGAATTCGCGTGTTAATCAGGCATTGGACAGGGCCATCGTTGCCCAGGATGCGATCAAGAACGTCAGCGCGATGCGGCTGACGAGTGTTGAGCTGACCCTGGTCGCGATGGATGTAATCGTTGATCGTGAGGATCGCCAGATTTCGCCGGAGCGCCTGACGCTGATCGCCGATTCGCTCGCTGCGCTGAATGCTGGAAAGCCAGCGGCGATGGCATTGGCGGCATCCGTCGGCAAGCCTGAAATCATGGCAACGTTTGAGGCTGATCTTGCTCAGATGGCCACGGTCATTCAGGTCGATTTGAAGAAGATGGTGGAAGATGGCGTCGAAGGGAAAGCGTTCGACGCGGTCGATGATGCGATCGACGGTGCCGGTGAGCGTATGACCTTGTCGCTCGGAAAGCTGTATGATGAGGCTGGCATGGTGCTTGGCTCCCGTGTCGGAGACGCAACCGAGCGGTCGAGCGAATCCATCCAGTTTCAGCTTGCCCTCGGGCTCCTGGCGATGTCGTCGCTGCTGGGCCTGCTCTATTTCCATGGTAACGTCCTTCGCCGCGGGATTTTCGGCGTGCGCGACAGCATGCAGCATATTCTTGGTGGCGATTATGAAGCCGCCGTGGATGCGGTAGACCGCAGCGATGAAATCGGCGAGATGGCGCGCTCGGTCGAGATGTTCCGGGCAGCGGCCGTCGAAAAGCGTGAGCTTGAGCAGTCCGCGGCCGCAAGCCGAAACGAAAACGAGATCGAGCGTGAGGCCCGCGATGCGAGGAGCGCCGAAGAAGCCCGCCAAGTCCAGATCGCTGTGACAGCACTGGGGCAGGGGCTTAATCGTCTTTCCGACGGCAACCTGACGGCGACCATCGATCAGCCCTTCCGCGCGGATCTTGAAACCCTGCGGCAGGACTTCAATCACACAGTCGAAAAGCTTCAGAGCGTGCTCTCCAATGTCCAGGAGAACAGCAGCTCGATCCAGTCCAACAGCCGGCAGATGCGTGGCGCGGCCGACGATCTAGCCAAACGGACCGAGCAGCAGGCAGCCTCGCTGGAGGAAACGTCGGCGGCTCTTGACCAGATCACGGTCACCGTCCGCTCCGCCACGCAGCGCGCCGAGGAGGCGAGCCAGATGGTTGGCGAGACGCGCAACAATGCCGAGGAGTCCGGCCGCATCGTTCGCGAGGCAGTCGAAGCCATGGCCCGGATCGAAAACGCATCGTCCGAAATCGGCAAGATCATCAACGTCATCGATGAAATCGCTTTCCAGACCAATCTGCTCGCGCTCAATGCCGGCGTCGAGGCAGCCCGCGCCGGTGAAGCCGGCAAGGGGTTCGCCGTCGTTGCCCAGGAAGTCCGTGAACTTGCCCAGCGCGCCGCCGGCGCCGCCAAGGATATCAAGGTTCTGGTCGCACGCTCCAGCAACGAAGTCGGAACCGGTGTCCGTCTGGTACAGGCGACGGGCGAAGCGCTCGGCCGGATCGGCACGGATGTGGTGCGCATCAATGAGCACATGACCTCCATCGTCAACGCCGCTCGCGAGCAATCGACCGGGCTTCAGGAGATCAATACCGCAATCGGGCAGCTCGACCAGATGACCCAGCAGAACGCGGCCATGGTCGAGGAGACCAATGCTGCCAGCCACACTCTGGCGCAGGATGCCGAAGGGCTCACCGCCCTGATCGGTCAATTCCAGCTGAGTGGCGCATCCGCCCGTCCAGTCCGCCAACCGGTCCGCGTCGCCACGTCAGCCACCACGCGCCCCGCACCATCCCCCGCCAAGGCCCTGATGGGCAAGCTGGCGGGCGCCTTTAACAGCCCCGCGTCGTCCGTGCCGAAGGCATCGGGTTCCGCCGAAAACTGGGAAGAGTTCTGATCATGTCAAACGCTATCAAGCAGTCCGGTGCCTATCTGGAAATCGTGTCCTTTCACCTGGGCGATCAGGAGTTCTGCATCGATATCATGGCGATCCGCGAAATCCGTGGCTGGGCGCCGGTCACGCCGATGCCCCACACGCCGCCCTACGTTCTCGGCCTGATCAACCTGCGCGGCGCCGTCATTCCGGTCATCGACATGGCCTGCCGTCTCGGCATGAAGATGACCGAGCCGTCCGAGCGCTCGGCGATCATCGTCACCGACATCGCCGGCAAGCTGGTCGGCCTGCTGGTTGAGCAGGTTTCCGACATGATGACGATCAAGAGTGAAGCTTTGCAGGCAGCACCGGAGATCATTCCGGAAGCACAGCGTGCCTTCTGCCGCGGCATCGTTGCCCTGGAAAAGACCATGGTCTGCTTCCTCAACCTCGATACCGTCATCGCCGACGAACTGGCGCAGGCTGCTTAAGCAGTCATTTGAAAACAGCAGGCACCGTGCGGGAAACCGGGCGGTGTTTCGCTGCGTTCGTGATAGATTGATCGTGGTAGAAACCTGCTGATTTTCCCGACGCTCCAAGTGTGTTGTGTGATGCGAGATCAGGGCGCTGTTCTCTGCCCGAGCCCGTTGCACGAATGATGGAGACTGCCCGTGAAATGCCTCCTGCTCATCGATATCCAGAACGGTTTCTGCTCAGGCGGAAATCTTCCAGTACCGAACGGGGAGGACGTTGTGCCGATCGCCAACCGGCTGATAGCCGAAGGCAGGTATGATCTCGTGGTCGCTTCGCAGGATTGGCATCCGGCGGATCATGGCAGCTTCGCGTCGCAGCAACCCGGTAGCAAACCTTTCGATATGGGCACGCTCAGCGGCAGGCCTCAGATGCTCTGGCCCGATCACTGCGTGCAGGGCACGCACGACGCTGAATTTCATCCCGGGCTGAGCTTTGCGGGCATCGATCATGTGCAGCGCAAGGGCGAAAACCGCGACGTCGACAGCTATTCCGCTTTTCGCGACAATGATCGTTCCGCACTGACAGGACTTTCGGACTATCTCAAGCGGGCGGGCATCGGTTCTCTCGACATTTGCGGCCTTGCGACCGACTACTGCGTCAAGGCGTCGGCGCTTGATGCCAAGGCGATGCTGCCCGCCGTCGAGGTCCGGTTCATTGCCGATGCCAGCCGCGGCATCGACCCCGCTGGCGTGAAAGCGGCGATTGCAGAAATGTCGGCGGCGGGCATTCGCATTGTTACTTCTGCCGAGGTCATCGGTAGCCGATAATCGTTTTATGTCTGCGGGGTGACTATTTCGGCGCGCCGTTCGTCCATGTCACCGGCTTGTCGAACAGCGGAACAGTCGAGATCGACATTTTGGCGGAACCATCAGTCAGTTCCCGCGAATGGGCGAGGTAGATCAATGTGTTGTTTTTCTTATCGTAGATGCGATTGACGACAAGTTTCTTCCAAATGAGGGAAAGCCCTTCGCGAAACACTTCTTCGCCTTCCTGGCTAAGGTCTATGTCGCCGATCGTCACCGGTCCGGTCTGGCGGCAGGAGATCGAGTTGTTAGACGGATCCTCGAACCAGTTGCCGTTTTTCAGGCGATCGATGACGCTGCGGTCGAAATAGGTCACGTGGCAGGTGACGCCCGCAACTTTCGGGTCGCTGACCGCATCGATGGTGATGTCATTGCCAAGCCAGTCGACACCGACTTCACCGACCGTTTCGGCTTGCGCGGGAAGGGAGGCAAAGCTTGTCGCAAGAAGCGCGCAGGCGCTGATGAAGCGGATGGAAAGCGGCATTGGGGTTCTCCGGATGCGGTCTCTCACACATAGGATGGTTGCCCGGCAATGCAAGCCGTGGATGTCAGCCGGTACTTGAGAGGGACTGAGAGGGGCCGACGGCAACGGCTGCGGCCGCCCGCATCTGGGCCGCAGCGCCGGCGAGCGCACGGGCGCTGGCTGCAGAAGCAACGTGAAGGCTTCCGGCGATGCTCAGCCGGTCGCGTCCCATTGCCTTGGATTCGTAGAGTGCCATGTCCGCCTCTGTCATGACGTCTGCCAATGAGCCGCCCGGATCTGCCATGGCGATGCCGATGCTGACGGTCAGCGGGATGCTCGTGCCTTTGACAGCTCTGGCCGGCGTTGTTCTGACCGCCGCGCAGATTGCTTCGGCGATCTCGGCGGCCTCCAACCGTCCGATGTTGCTCAACGCGATGCCGAACTCTTCACCGCCCAAGCGCCCGAGAATGCCTCGCCCCGCAAGCGTCTCGCGGACAGTCCTGGTGAAGTGCGCGAGCGCGGCATCGCCGCCGGCGTGGCCATGAAGGTCGTTGATCTGCTTGAACCGGTCGAGATCGAGCAGCATAAATGCGGTCTGGCGGCGGGACGCCGATGCAACCGAGAACATCCGCTCGAACTGCGCCATGAAAGCGCGGCGCGACAGGGCGCCGGTCAGATCGTCATGGGCGATCATGTGGCGGAGACTGGCGATCATCCACCCGTGCAACATCAGGATGATGCCGAGGAAAAACAACGGCATGATCAACAGTCTTGCAGCCAGAACCGCCGTCGTCCAGATCTGCCGCTCCGCCATGTTGCCGAACGTGTCGAAACCGGCGGTAACGGTTGCGACGCGCAGGGCCTGAAGGATAGCAACCGCAAAGGCGGCAACGCAGCAGAACAGCATATAGGGCGTGATCGCCCGCTCCTTTGGCCAACGGCGAACGATGTTGGCGCCGATCAGGAGGCAGATCAACCCCGCCAGTCCGGCGCCAGTCGATACACGCGCCGAAAGGCTGTCGACACCATAGGTAAAGAACATCAGTACCATAACGAGACAGGTGAGGATAATCGCCATCGGCCAGGCGCCGAGCGGTCGTCTGCCGAGAAACTCCCTGAAGCCTTTCAGTGTCATCAGACAGGCAGCAACCATCAGCGTTGCGCCGACCACCGTGTGGAGCCAGATCGGCGTGATACCCGCCGTCAGGCTAACCGACGCCGCGAGCGCTGTGAGCGCACAGGCGGCGCAGAAGCTCGCAACGCCTGGCACACCGGTCTTGCGCAAAGACAGGAGTACGGGAAACATGACCACAAGGGAAATGACTGCTATGGCGGAAAGAAAGCTCATGGGCACGAATTCCTGCCGAGAGGGCGCTCAAAAAAGATTTTGGTCCGTTGATGCGGATAAGCCCGAATTCGTAGTATCGGCGATTTAATTTTTTCGGCCGAAATTTGCTGCAATTTTAACAAACCCAGGCGCATCCACGCAATTTCCACGGGTATTTGCGGAATTGCCGATCAAAGGCGGCAAGGAACTGCGAATGCGATATCCAAAGCATGTCCAAGCGGTAAGCGGAGCAGTGGATTTTGCCGGCGATTCACAGGCAGGCAACAGCCATCAGGCACGTCGCTTGAAACGAAGATGTGTCGCCAGCGGAGACGAGACGGCCGGTGCGGTCTCAAGATGAACCACCTCGGATAGCGTGTCGAACAGCCGCGTTCCGCCGCCAAGCAGAACCGGTGCGATGTGAATACGCAGTTCATCCAGCAGGTCGGCTTCTACGAACTGCCGGGCGGTCGCTGCGCCACCCATGACACAGACGGCCTTTCCGCCCGCCGCCACCTCGGCCTTCTCAAGGGCCGCCGCGGGACCTTCGCTGACGAAGTCGAAGGTGGTCAAGCCCATCACATGCTGTTCGCGCAGCCGATGGGTCATGACGAAACACGGCATGCCGAAGGCGCCGTCGGCGCCCCATTCCGGCACGCCTACATCGTAGGTCGTGCGGCCGATGATGAAGGCGCCGGTCTGCGAAAACATGTCCCGCGCTGCCTGCCGATCCGCCTCGCTGGGTTGGTGCTCATCATCGCCGAACAGCCAGGCATGCAAGGCGCGGCCGTTCCTGCCCAGCGGGTGTTCATGGGAAATATCCGGACCGGCGGCAAAGCCATCAAGCGACAGTGTGATGTCGAGAAAAACGCGGCTCATGTGAGCTTCTCCTTATTCTCGCCAAAAATAAAGGCTCTGAGACCGGACGCAAATGCAGAATTTTGAGCTTCAGGTTGAACGCAAACGCCGATGCGCCAGCGCTCCGAGGGCTCGATAGACCACGATGTCCCGGGCGGGAAGGAATGCCTTCTTCGCCTTTTTTGCCTGCGGCAGATGCCGTTTCTCCTATGCCCACCATGCTCCCTGATATTCTCGGGGTCCGCGTAAAGGAATTGGTTACCATACTTTGTCATTCTTTGGATCGATCGGCAGGCCCGGGCAAGCGCACAATTGGGCGCATCGCGGGCAATGGACCGACCTCGGCGGCAATGCGTCTCGTTGTCCTCCGATTGAGTAATGCGTTTCGGGTAACGAGTATCATGGCGTTTGCGGTTGAAAAGTGCACTCACGTTGCATCTTCAGGCAGGATGGGTTCCCGCCCAAAGAAGACGCCGCGGTTCTTATCCGGAGCGACCATTGTCGGCATCGGAATTGCCGCCTCCGTCTGGATGGTGGCAACATTTGCGGCCATGCAAACCATGGGTCCTTCGTTACCATCCGATAAAAGCACGCGGCTGGAGGCCTCGCTGGGGTTGAACGCGATCGTGCGCGCCACGCCACAGCAGCGTGTCGTACGGCTTTCCAAGTTTTCACGGCTTACCGTCCTGCCGCGCATGAACCTCGTGGCCAAGGCCGTGCCGCAAAATTACATCGCGGCAATCGCCATGGCGAAACCCGCCGCCGACTTCGCCGAGAAGACGCAGGTTCTGGCGCTGGCGAACGCCGCAGCGGCCAGAGGCGACGCCGTCATCACCGGTTCCACGCCGGTTGTTGCCAATGCACTCGTCGAGACCGTTTCGCTCAAGGGTCAGGGACTGGGCAAGCCTTTCGATCTCGTCATGCCAGAGCCGGCATCGTCGCTCAACGGCATGCTGCCGGATCTCGGACCGCTGCCCCTCGCCAAGCCACAGGGTCTGGCGGACGACGCGCGCAAGCCTGGCGATCGTGGCAAGAAGCCGGCGACGAAGGAACTGGCCTATGCGAAGCCCGATTTTCCCATGGACGACGACAACGAGGTTCGCCCAACCTTCCGTGGGAAGAAAGGGGTCGCCTACTACGATATCTCGGCGGGCGTGGTCTACATGCCGAACGGCGAGAAGCTGGAGGCGCATTCAGGCATCGGCAAGATGCGCGACAATCCGGCTTACGTTCACGTGAAGATGAAGGGACCGACGCCGCCCGGCACCTACAAGGTGACGATGCGCGAAACTCTGTTCCACGGCGTGGCAGCCGTACGCCTGACCCCGGTCGACGGTGTTGCGCCGCATGGCCGCGTCGGCTTGTTGGCCCATAGCTATCTCCTCAGAAACCGCGGCGATTCCCACGGCTGCGTCGCCTTCGAGGAATATCCGCGCTTTCTCAAAGCCTTCAAGCGCGGCGAGATCAGCCACATGGTCATCGTTAAAAGCATGAAGGGCTTTTCTGCGCCGAAGCGCACGCTGGCTTCTCTGTTTTCCAAGGGGGCGTGAGCCGAAACCCGGCGGCCGTTAGCGAGCCCGCCTTTTGTATCATCATTCTCCTGCAAAGGGATCAGGAGACAATCTATCTCTCAATGTGCTAATATGCGCGTTTGGGAGGGGGATATGTTCGCTCCAGATCGAGTGACTGTCTTCGCGCTCGGTTTTTTGTTCTGCGGCGCAACGCCGTTGGCTGCGATCGAGTCGATCGGCAAGGCGGTCCAAATCAAGACATCTGTGACGGGCGCGAGCGGTGATCTGTCCGTCAACGACGTGGTTTACAAGGATGAACGGATACGGACATCCAAATCCGGACTTGGCCAGTTTGTGTTTCGGGACGGTACCAAGCTGGCGGTAGGATGGGGTTCGTCGGTCGTTATCGACAAGTTTGTTTTCGATGGCTCCCGCTCGGTGAAAAAGCTCACGGTCAAAGCCGCGAAGGGTACCTTTCGCTGGGTCAGCGGAAATTCGAAACACGCGGCCTATGAGATTTTGACGCCAGCCGGGACAATCGGCGTGCGTGGAACGGTGTTCGATTTTTATATCGGCGCCGATGGCACGACTGCCGTCGTTCTGCTGGGCGGTTCGGCGAGCTTTTGCGGCGCAGGCGGCTGCAAGCAACTCACGCGGCGCTGCGACTGTGTTGTCGGCCGGCCTGGCGGAAGCCTGAGCGACACTCGTCGGGTTACCCCTGGCATTTTCAAGACGCTCGGTAACGCCAGAGCTTTGCCTTTCCTGTCGGGCAGTCAGAAACTTTCCGCCAGTGGCGGCGGCGGTTGCGGTCTTGCGAGAGTGGAATTTGCGCCACGGGACCTCGATCCTCCCCCCATCAAGAATAAACAGGTCGCTCCCAGCAAGCCGGACGAGGAGCCCGATCCGGACGATGACAAGCCGCCCAAAGACCGGGACCACCACTATCACCATCACCCCGATAATCCCGACAGGGACCACGACAAGGATAAGCACGACAAGCCACATGATAGGCCGCACGACCGCGACAAGAATCATCATCATCATCATGATCGTGACGGAAAGGGCGATGACGACGGCAGCCACCATCATGGTGACCACGACGACGGCTATCATCGCGGCCACGACAAGGACCACAACGACCGGGACAAGGACCACAACGGCCGAGGCAAGAACCGGAAATGACACGGAGGCATCCTGCGGGAGCGTTGTAACCACGATGTTCCCGGCAGTGGCGACTGGTCCTACGCAACAGAGGTGCCACGACTGCATAGGTTACGGTAACGTTTTCCTATCAGAGAGGACGCGCGGCGGCGCTGCGCTGGGCCGCTGGAGAAAGTGGTCGGCCCTGCGGGAGATACGGCGGTAGAATTCCGCCAGATCCACCGGCAGACCTGCGGCCTTGCGTTTTGCAACACGCAAAACCTCGCGCGTAGCCGGTGATCGCGATGCCAGGGCCTCGATCAACTGCCCGTGTTCATGCTTCAGTTCGACAAACTCAGCCGATTTGGCAAGGCGCTCATCTCCGACGACCGCGAAAGTCCGGGTTCGCGTACTCTTCCCCTTGAGTGCCAGCGCTCCCGCCTCGAGCAGGGCATACTGTGGCGCCAAACCCGCCGTGCTCTCTGACACAAGAATATCGAAACCCACCTCCTTGCAGGCACTTTCGATGCGCGCCGCGACATTGACCGTGTCGCCGACGGCTGAATAATTGAAATGGGTCTCGGCGCCCATGTTCCCGACACAGGCAAGGCCGGTATGGATGCCGATGCCGATGCCCACACTTTGTCCATGTCCAAATCCGAACGCGTCACCGGCATTGAGGCGGGCAAGCGTTTCCCGCATGGCCAATGCCGCGTGGACGGCCTTGCCGGCGTGGTCGGTGACATCGACGGGGGCGTTCCAGAAGGCCATGATCGAGTCACCGATGAACTTGTCGAGCGTTCCTTCGTTGGCGATGACGTCGCGGCTGAGCGCATCGAGAAACGTATTCAGGAATGCGACGACGGCAGTGGGTGCCAATCGCTCGCTGATCTCGGTGAAGTTGCGGACGTCGACAAACATAACGGTCAATTCCCGATCGTCGCCGCCGAGGCGCAGGGCATTCTGCGTATGCTCGATGCGGTAGAGAAGCGAGGGGGAAAGGTAATGACCAAAGGCCGCGCGAACTTCCCTGCGTTCCCGATCGATGACCAGGAATCGGAACGCGGTCGCGGAGAAGTGCGTAATCGAACCGCTGATGATCGGCGCCAGGGGATCGAGAAGAAGTCCGCCGTAGAGAAAGGCAAGCCAGGATGCGGCAAGGGCCAGGGCGGTGATCAGCAGGCCGCAGGCGAGCGCCATCGCCGGGCTGACGAACGTGGTCAAGATGACGAGCGCGGTGCCCACGATTACGATAGCCAGGATTTCAAGGCCATCTGCCCAGTCTGGCCGCGAGAGAAAACGCCCGGAGAGAATCTGCTCGACGGTCTGGGCCTGAAGTGAAACACCGGGTACGTTCTGCCCCAGAGCCGTCGTGCGTATATCCTGGAGGCCGGCGGCCGACGTGCCGACGAAGACGATGCTGCCTTCTATGGCGGCGGCTATTTCGGGGGATGCGCCTTTTTCCGCCAGGATCTGCCGCGCCGAAATATACCGTTCCGCTCGGTCCGGGGTGACATAAAGCCAGAGTTCTCCCGCCGCGGTCACCGGGACGACGAAATCACCAATCTTGATCAGGGTAATCGTGTCCGGCACATCCGGTGCGTCGGCGAGCACGTAGGTGGACGCTCCCAGCGCGACCCGCAGCGCTTCGATTGCAAGGTTGGGATAGAGCTGTTCTCCGTCGCTCAGGAGTAAGGGGACAGTGCGCACTACCGCTGACGGATCGCCGGGGTTGAGGCTGATATGTCCGATGCCGGCGGCGGCGGCCTCAAGCTGCGGTCGCAGGGGCGTTGCGCCGTTGATCCGGGGCGGCGCGTGGAACGGCGGTTCACCCGTGAAGGCAAAGCCGGCCTTCATCTCAGGCCGATAGTTTCCCTCATTGGACAGGGCAAAGCCCAATACGACCGGCTTATCGCCAAGGGACCGAGCAAAAATCTCATCATTGTCCGGCAGTCGTTCAAGCAGCGACGGATCGATCCCTGGGACATCGCGAATGACCGTGCGTGGCGAAAGGCGATCGGGCTCTGAGAAGAGAATGTCGAAAGCGATGGCCGATGCCCCCATCTCGGAAAGACGGTCCACCAGAGTGGCCATGCGATCCCTTGGCCATGGCCACTGGCCAAGTTCTTTGAGCGAGGCTTCGTCTATGTCGACCACGCGGACCGGCAGGTCCTGGAACGCCCGCGGTGCGATGCGTTGATACTCGTCGAACGCCACCTCGCGGGCTAGCCGCATGAGTTGCGGGTCAGTTGCCCGCAAGATCGTGAGGATCGCTACGATCGCCAGACCGACAATGACGCCAACTTGCTGCGCGCGTGTCATGACACCGCTATCCGCCCCACCTGTGCCGAAGCGTAACACAACGAACATCAATCCGGAAAACAGGGTTTCGATGCCAGCATCGCAGCCCGCGCCCACAGGATTGGGGAATTGCCACCGCAAGCCCTGTGCTTTAATCCCCTCTTAATCTGCAGGGCGACTTTTTATGCGAATCAATGCGATCACAAACTGGGCCTATGGCGTTACGGTTGTTCTGACCGCGCTCTCAGGCAGTGCGTTTATCCTGTCGGCTGACAGCGCCATACGGGAGCGGCGCGCGGTGGAGGAGCATTTGGCGCTTGATGCGCTCGCTGAAGAACTGGCACTCGGAGCCGAAGAGAGAAGCGACGAAGCGCGCCTCTATGTGATGCGGGGCGAAGAGCGCCATCTCGATGCTTTCCATGGCAAGGAAGGTGAGGAACACCGCCGCGAAGCGGCCGTCAAGGATGTTCGGACACTGGGTGTGCTGCCGGCGGAATTGGCAGCGCTCGAGGAGGTGGAGAGCGATGCAGAGGCCCTGGACAAGATCGAGGTTGCGGCGATCGAGGCCTATCGCAGGGGGGATCGGGCAAAGGCACAGCAAATGCTTTTTGGTCCGGAGCATGAGCGCTTTCAGACTGCCTTGCTGGAGACGGTCACGCGATTTCGCGAATTGACCGGAGCCCGAACCGGCGCGGCCCTCGACGCGGCGCGGTCGAAAAGCGATTGGCTTGGCATCGTCGCCAAGACAATGCTTGCCGTCACGGCGGCGCTTTTCCTGGGCGTTCTTTATTTCGTTCTCAAGCGCCGCATCGCCATGCCGCTGACGCGCATGACGGGGATCGTCACCCGGCTGGCAAAGCAGGACTACGCGGTTGATGTTCCGCTGGATCGCCGACGCGACGAAATCGGCGAGATGAACGAAGCCATCCATATTTTCCGCACGAATGGTCTTGAGCGGGACCGGCTGGATGCGGAGCGGCGGTTGGACCAGCAGACCAAGGATCTGATCCTGCAAATGATGCACAGGCTGCAAGCCTGCCAGACCCAGGATGAACTGGCCGATGTCGTGGCGCGGTTCGCACCGCAGATTTTCCCCAATCTCGCCGGTCACCTCTATGTTCTCAACGAGAACAGGACATTGCTGACGGCCGTCGGAACCTGGCTCGGTCCACATCATTCCGCCGCCTCCTTTCCGTCCAGCGCCTGCTGGGGGCTGCGTCGCGGGCGGCCGCACCTCAGCAACCGCGGCCATAGCGATATCGCCTGCCAGCATCTGGATGGGAGCGATGTCGCCGGGCTTTGCGTGCCGCTGACGGCCCAGGGCGATACGATCGGGCTGCTCTATTTCGAAGAGCATTCAGAGACGATGCCGGCGGTCGAGACCTCGCGCCTTTACCTCGAACTGATTGCCGAGAATATCGGCCTTGCCGTCGCCAATCTTCAATTGCGTGAGAAGCTGACAAATCTTGCCGTGCGCGATGCCTTGACGGGGCTCTTCAATCGGCGCTGCCTGGACGAGGCGCTCAATCGGCAAGCACGCGATGCAGCAAGCAGCCAGCTGGTCTGCCTGATGGTCGATATCGATCATTTCAAGCGCTTCAACGATGAATTCGGCCATGATGCTGGCGATGTGGTCATGCAATATGTGGCGCAGATCATGCTTGATACCGTGGCGGAGGCAGGTAGCGTCTATCGTTTCGGCGGCGAGGAGTTCACCGTACTTCTGCCTGGGATGAGCGAAGCGACCGGCTTCGAGCTTGCCGAACAGTTGAGGACCAGGATCGGTACGGCGCCCCTGTCGCATCGTGGCCGCATCCTGGGCTCTGTGTCTGTTTCGATAGGCGTTGCGACATCGCCTTCCGGCGGGCCTGTGCCGACGCTGCTGACGCGGGCCGACGCCGCACTCCTGAGCGCGAAGGCCGGCGGGCGGAACATGACGGTGTCGGCATCGAAGCTGATTTTGGGCGACGTGCGCGATCTCGCATGAATGCCGATGTCTTGCCCCGGGCAACGCCGCGATTTCGACCGACATGTGGTTCGATGAAATCACCGCCACGTCAAAGTGCTCGCTTGTAAAAGCGAAAACAGTTTCAAAAAAAACCGGTGCAGTCAAAAAACGGTGGCCCGTTATGGTTTCCGCCTATGCTCTTTGGGAGAATTGCATAGCGGCGTGAACTTATTCTGGGAGGAATTGTTTTGCTACAGAGGAACCTCGACAAGGCTATAAATTCGCGGCCGGAAGACGAACGGCTGGGGGCAGGCGCAACTCTGGTCTATGGTCTGCAGCATGTTCTGACCATGTATGGCGGCATCGTCGCGGTACCTCTGATCGTTGGGCAGGCGGCCGGGTTGTCGCCGGCCGAGATCGGTTTACTGATTACCGCATCGCTGTTTGCCGGCGGTCTGGCAACGCTTCTCCAGACGATCGGCCTGCCGTTCTTCGGCTGCCAGCTGCCGCTGGTGCAGGGCGTTTCCTTCGCCAGCGTCGCGACGATCGTTGCGATTCTGAGTGGGGGAGGCCAGTCCGGAGGGCTGCCCGCGGTGCTGGGCGCGGTCATGGTGGCCTCGCTGGTCGGGTTGGTCATGACACCGGTCCTTTCCAGGATCACCAAGTTCTTTCCACCCCTGGTCAACGGCATCGTCATCACGACGATCGGGCTGACGCTGATGCCGGTGGCAGCCAACTGGGCGATGGGCGGAAATCGCAATGCGCCGGACTTCGGCAGCGTCGCCAATATCGGCCTTGCGGCGCTGACGCTTGTCATCGTGCTCCTGCTCAGCAAGGTCGGCAATGCCTCTATTTCGCGGCTTTCCATCCTGCTCGCGATGATCGTCGGCACGGTTGCTGCGGTGTTCTTCGGCATGGCCGATTTTTCGAAAGTAAGCGACGGGCCGTTCGTTGCCCTGCCGTCGCTGTTTCACTTCGGCATGCCGACCTTTCAGCTTGCTGCGATCATTTCGATGTTGATCGTCGTTGTCGTCATTCTTGTCGAAACATCGGCCGATATCCTCGCAGTGGGCGAGATCATCGAGACGAAGGTGGATTCGAAGCGGCTCGGCAACGGCCTGCGTGCCGACATGCTGTCGAGCCTGATCGCGCCTGTCTTCGGCTCCTTCACGCAGAGCGCCTTTGCCCAGAATGTCGGCCTGGTGGCGGTGACGGGTGTTAAGAGCCGCTTTGTCGTGGCTGCCGGCGGTCTCATCCTGGTGACGCTCGGGCTCCTGCCGGTGATGGGGCGGGTGATTGCCGCGATCCCACCGTCGGTTCTCGGCGGCGCCGGCATCGTCCTGTTCGGGACCGTCGCGGCAAGCGGCATCCGGTCGCTCTCGAAGGTCGACTACGGCAACAACATGAACCTGATTATCGTTGCCACCTCGCTCGGTTTCGGCATGATCCCGATCGCCGCGCCACAGTTTTATCACCAGTTCCCGGCCTGGTTCGAGACGATCTTCCACTCCGGCATCAGTTCGTCCGCGATCATGGCGATCTCGCTGAACCTCCTGTTCAATCATTTCCGGACAGGCAATTCGGACCAGCAGTCGGTCTTCGTGGCGGGAACCGAGCGCAGCCTACGCTACCAGGATGTTTCCGAGCTGCACGACGGCGACTATTTCCTGAACGGCAAGCTCTACGACGCCAAGGGCAACGAGGTGCCGATCATCGCGCAGCCGAGTGCAGCGCACGCGCACTAAGAGGGGAGTGCGGTGAGGGAGCCTCGTCCAAGGGTTCCTTTATCCGATCCAATGGCGCAGCAGGCCGGCTGCCACGACGCCGATCGTCACTGTCGGCAGCATGGAAAAACGAGTTGCGGCAGCAAGCGTCACGGCGATGGCGACTAGGTCGGCCGGGCTGTTGGACACGAAGTCCGGAGCGATGACGGAGATCAGCACGCATCCCGGCGCCGCCTCCATGACGGCGGTGGCACGGGAACTGAGCGTGCGGTTGCGGAGCACGAGATAGCCGCCGATGCGCGACGCATAGGTAACGGTGGCCATCAGGACGATGGTGAGGACTGTCAGCGGATCGATCATTTTTCACCTGTGAGGACATAGGCTGCGATGAGGCCGGAGACGGCGCCGGCGGCGACGTACCAGGCGCCGGGGATGAGAAGGTAGGTCGTGGCAGCGACGGCGAGGCTGACCAGCCAGGGGCGGGCGGCGTTGAATCCCTTCCACATGCCGCGCATGAGGACGAGGAAGACTGCCGGGAAGGCCATGTCGAAGCCATAGGATTCCACGTCGCCGAGGATCGGCCCAAGCGCCGCGCCAAGCGTGGTGAAGCCCACCCAGGCGGCGTAGAAAACCACAGCGGTGCCGAGGTAATAGGGCATGCTGAACGCCGGGTGTAGGCCGCGGGTGGCGCGGTCCTTGATATCCACCAGGGCCAGAGCCCAGCTTTCGTCGGTCATGACGAACAGAGCCGGAAGCACCTTGCGCTTCGGCAGATGCCGCAGGAAAGGCGCGAGCGCTGCGCCCATCAGCAGGTGACGGCTGTTGACCAGGAACGTGATGGCGACGATGAGGGTGATATGCGGTGGCGCCGTCCAGAGCTGGATGGCGGCGAACTCCGATCCGCCGGCAAAATTCAGCCCGGTCATCAACGGCACTTCGACAAGGCTCAGGTTCTTTTGCGCCGCCTGCGCGCCAAGCACGAGCGCATAGGGGATGATGCCGAGGAGAACGGGAATACAGGCCGTCACGCCGCGGCGTACCTCAGCCAAGGTGCGGTTTTCCTCGCGCCGTTGCGCGGTCGTATCGATTGCACTCATCATCACTCCTGTTGCCGGTTGGCGGCATCAATTCGGAGTGTCTATTTTATTCCAAACCGTACGCAATCTGGTGGCGAAGATAGCGGGATTTTCATGTTGTTTAGCATCAGGTATTGTCATTCACGATAATCTTGAAATCAGGTGCCACATGCAGCTTGACGACATCGACCGAAAGATTCTGAGAGCCCTGCAGCGCGACGGGCGGATGCAGAACATCGAGCTGGCGAAGGAGGTGGGACTGTCGCCGTCGCCCTGCCTTCGCCGAGTCAAGCTGCTTGAGGATGCGGGTATCATTGATCGCTATGTGGCGGTGCTGAATCCGGCCAAGCTTGGAAAGCGATTGACCCTGTTTACCCGAGTCTGGCTCACGGCGCAGGACGAGGACACGATCGAATATTTCGTCGAGCGGGTCCGGCAGTTTCCGCAGGTGCTGGAATGCTACCTGATGCTGGGCGATTGCGATGTGCTGTTGCGCGTCGTGGCGGAGGATATCGACGACTACCGGCGGTTCCAGTCCGAGCACCTCAGCCGCATCAAGGGTGTGCAGAACGTCAAGACCGATGTTCCAAGCCAGGTGATCAAGCAGACGTCGGAACTACCGCTGTAGGCTCCCCTTTGCCGTCGTGTCTCACGTGTCGGTTCGCCGCTCAGGAGGCCTGCTGAGCCGCGGTTCGGGGCAACCCGGCAGCGCATGCGCGCGAGATCAGTTCGTCAAGGATAGATTTGTCGCGGAACAACTCCTGCATCGCGATGTATTCCGCCGACAGCGACGGATCGAGCGCCAGCGCCTGCAGCGCGAGCTTGCGTGCCCGATCGACATCGCCACCCGCAATCCGCGCTGCCATCTGGTAGATCAGCGTCCGGCGGGTCTGGAACGGCAGGGCGTCGGCCACGGCACACATGTCTTCGTGCCGGGCCAGCGCATAAAGTGCTGCAACGCGCTCCTCGGTAATCCATACGGGCAGGAACGGATCGAGTGTTTCGGCGCGGTCAAGCAGGTCCAGCGCCCGCAGCGGGTCGCCTGCAAACGTGTAGAACGCCGCGCAACGGCCAATTAGATAGGCTTCATTGGGCGCAAGGTCGAGCGCGCGCTCGTGATGGTGGCTCGATGTCGCATAATCACCGCCCATCATTTTGAGGGCGCCCATGACCCGGTGGGATTCCGGGTCCGTCGGATCAAGCTCGAGCGCGTGCGCGACGCGCAGCTCGCCTACATCCCGGTCGAAGCCGGGCAGGGCACTCCAGGCGCAGACGTGCATGGTGACCGGCCGCGCGAAGCTCGGGTCGGCTTTCATCGATTTCTCGAACCATTGCATCGCTTCGGCGATGTGATGGTCGGCGACACCGATCAACCGGTGATGATCGAGGCCGATCAGATAGTATTCGTAAGCCGACATGTTCTCGGGCCGCTTCAGCCGCGCCGCGACGATTTCCGCCTGTTCTATGCGACCCGCGACGGTCGCGGCCACCCGCGCGGTGATCTCGTCGATCACATCGAGGATTTCGTCGAACGGGCGCTGGACCCGGTCGGACCACACCACGTGGCCATATTCGGTTTCGGCGAGAGCGATGTTGAGCCGCACCGCCGTTCCGAGCTTGCGCACCGAGCCGATGACGACATAGTGGACGCCGAGTGCCTTGCCAACTTCGACCGGATTTCCCGTCGCCAGTGCCGTCGAGGCCGAGCGCGAACTGACGAAAAGGCTCTTCAGCCTGCCAAGCTCGAGTGTGAGATCGTCCGTCAGCCCCTCTGCCAGGAACAGCTGATCCTGATCGGCGGAACAGGAGGTCGAAAATGGTATGACCGCGACCGAGTTCGGCTTGCTCACGGTGAGCGTCGCATTGCGGGTCGGCGCCGTCTGGAAGCGGTGGCGGTCCGTGGTTTGCCCCACCCTGTAGACCTGCATCGGCTCGGATATGCCCTTCAAATTCCGCGCGCCGATCTCTTCGAAGCTGCAGGGCGTCACGCGGCGAACCTGCTCATAGACGGCTCTGGAAACGTCGATGGCGCCTGCGTCGGCGGTCGACTGCAGCCGCGCTGCAACATTGACGCCATCGCCGCGCAAGTCGTCGCCGAAAACGGCGACATCGGCGAGATGAAGCCCGAAGCGAATGTCGAAAACCGTGGCGCCCGGTATAGCCGCGATGGCGTTTCGCGCTTCCATGGATGCCCTCAGCGCATTGACCGGGCTGGAGAATTCGGCAAGCAGGGCATCGCCGGCGGTGTTGAAGACCCGGCCGTCGTAGCGCGCCACCATGTCTGCCACCGCCTTCAGGCAGGAGGCGACGCGGGTCAGCGCTGTTTCTTCATCGGTTTCCATCGCCGACGTGGACCCGACGACATCCGCCACCATAATGGTCGCCAGCCTCCGCTGCACGGTGTCTGCTCCCTCATTCGTTTCGACTAATATGCCATACTGGGAAGGATTAGGCACTGAGGATGCGGGTGTAAGGGGTGAACTGGTGGCGGGGGTGGGGGATGGATCCTCGGGTCAAGCCCGAGGATGACGGAGGGGAGGGATCTCTGGTGCGGGAAATCGGATGGCTCCGATGTGAGGAGATTTTTTTAGTGCCGATCTGCCCCGAAGGTCGTCATCCTCGGGCTTGACCCGAGGATCCACTCCCAAGCATCATCCGGCTATGGCAGGCTATGTCTACATCGTCACAAACTACAAGCGAGGAACGCTCTACATCGGCGTGACCTCCGATCTCGAACGCCGCATCTTCGAGCATCGCGAAGGCGCAACACCGGGCTTCACCGCCAAATATGGCTGCAAGCAACTCGTCTGGTACGAAGAGCATGTATCGATCGGGACAGCGATCCAGCGCGAAAAATCTCTCAAGCGGTGGTATCGGCAGTGGAAGATCGAACTGATCGAGGCGATGAATCCGGACTGGCGGGATTTGTATCATGAGCTTTGGTAGGCGGGGGGATGGATCCTCGGGTCAAGCCCGAGGATGACGACGTGTGTGGTGGGTTGCCAACAGCAAACATCCTGTCGAGAGAGGTCGCCTGTATTCTACGCTGAATTCCTCGCATCTGTCATCCTCGGGCTTGACCCGAGGATCCACTTCCAAGTCCATTGGCCATCTTGACCGATAGTGGCCTTAGAGCCGACGAAAACAATGATGCTCAATGTCCCCCGCCAGGAAGGAAATCGCCGAAATCAGGAGAAAATTCGCCAATAGAGAACTTTTTTCTTGATTTTTTAACATCCTCGGCCTTATAAGACCAATGTCGAAACAATAGGGGATAGGTCATCATTCGTTGAGGTCCAGCAATGGACTTCGTGGAAAGCGAGAGCTTTCTGATATCCGGCCGGCAGGTGCATGGAGCACGTGGTGGTGCGGGTGCGTCCCGATGGCGGGACGCACAGTACTGACAGGGTTCACCGTTCTCGCCCCTCTTTCACGTCTTGATGGCAGCCCGGCAATACCGCCGAGGTTGGTGTGGAAGGAGAAACCGATGAATACATCGGAAAATTACGACCGGGAACGGCGGCGTATGAAAGTCAAGGCGCGGAAGAACTGGACAACGTATCTGGTTCAACCGTCGACGATACGGTTCTTAGTTGCAATTGGTAGGGTCATTACCTTTGGGGTGTGGCTCATCTACAGCGTGATTAAAGTCTTGAAGGAGTAGGTGCCGCCCTGTTTTGTATCGAAAGGAGGTAGAATGTTAAACGAAGCACTCCGTCTCATCCGTGTCTATCATGATATGAAACAGAACGAAGCAGCAGAGAAACTTGGAATATCAAAATCTTATCTTTCTGAGATCGAGAAAGGTCATAAGGATCCTACTCTCGACCTTCTAAAGAAATACGAGAAGACCTACAATATTCCAGCATCTTCCATCATGTTTTTTTCTGAGAATATGGGGAAATCTAAGGCTCATGAGCAGGCGCGAACTTTCGTAGCCGCGAAAATTATAAGTCTCATGAAATACCTTGAAGAGCGATCGGGAGGCGCGCATGCAGAATAAATGCAAAGCCTATGTGATCGATCAATCGCCGCTCTACAAGCTGCGCAGCCGAAAGCGGCTTTGTGAATTGCTTGCCATTACCACGAATGAGCTCCGTCAGCTTACTAAGAACACAGATGAACTTTACTCCGAGTTCGACGTTCCGAAAAAGCATGGCGGCTCTCGCGGAGTTGAGAGTCCTCGTCGGAAATTGAAGCTCGTTCAAGCAAAGCTTGCCCGGATACTGTCTAATATAAGACCTCCAGACTATCTTTTTTGCCCCGTAAAAGGTCGTTGTTATGTTGCCAACGCCGCAGTGCATAGAGGGCAGCGCGTCGTGCACTGCCTTGATGTGAGGAAATATTTTCCCAGCACGAAGGCACGTCGAGTATATTGGTTTTTCCATTCGGTTATGAAGTGCGAGAAAGATATCGCTGCAACGCTTGCGAGACTTGCTTGCTATAAAGAGCACTTGCCTACAGGTAGTCCTTTAAGCCCAATTATGGCGTATTTCGCCCACCATGATGTTTGGGAGGCCATCGCTGCTCTCTGCACACGGCATGGTTATAAACTTACAGTCTACATTGACGATGTGACTATTTCCGGGATGTCAATTTCCCCGGAAGTATTGTGGGAAATTAAGCGGGAAATTCATCGGGCTGGTCTACGCTATCACAAAGAGAAATTCTATGTGGATAGGCCTGCAGAGGTCACCGGAGTGGTAGTCGCTCGTGAACGTCTGATTGCGCCGAACCGTCAGCTGAAAAAGCTATATGAAACCCGTGCGCTGGCAAAAACGAACCTGCCAAAAGAGTTGGCTCTAAAGGTTCAAGAACGTCTTTTGGGGCTGCAAGCTCAAATGAACCAGATCGCCAATATAGCCTAGGGTCACTTGCTTCCATCGTTCTTGACGATCACAAATTCAGCTTTGAGTTGCTGTCAGCGCGATATTGACATCACACCCTTTCCACAAACCCGTCCAGCACCCGTTTCTGCCCCGCCCGGTCAAAGTCGATTGTCAGCTTGTTGCCCTCGATGCCGGCGATATTCCCATTGCCGAACTTGATGTGGAACACCCGGTCGCCGACCGAGAATTTCGAGGGTTCGTCGATCTTTGACTTGGCGATGAGTTCGCCGTCGATGGTGCGGGCCTTGGGGCCACTTTCGCCGTAGCCGATGCGGTCGATGGAGACGCCGGAGCGGTTGCCCCAGTTGTCGCGGGTGGCGTCGGTCTTGTTGGCCTGGGCGCGTTTCCAGCCGGGGGTGGAATAGGAATTGGCAAAGGGTTCCTGCTTGTCGAAGCGGGACTGGCCGTAGCCGCCGCGGTTGTAGCCGCCATAGGACTGTTCGGCTTCGGACACCTCGACATGGGTGACCGGCAGTTCGTCGAGGAAGCGCGAGGGCAGGGTCGATTGCCAGAGGCCGTGGATGCGGCGGTTGGAGACGAACCAGATGTGGCAGCGGCGTTTCGCGCGCGTCAAGCCGACATAGGCGAGGCGGCGTTCTTCCTCCAGGCCCGCGCGGCCGCCTTCGTCGAGTGCACGCTGATGCGGAAACAGGCCTTCCTCCCAGCCGGGCAGGAAGACGGTTTCGAATTCGAGCCCCTTGGCCGAATGCAGCGTCATGATCGAGACAGCGTCGAGCTCGGCGTTCTGCTCGACATCCATGACCAGCGCGATGTGCTCGAGGAAGCCGCGCATGCTCTCGAACGCTTCCATCGAGCGGATGAGTTCTTTCAGGTTTTCCAGCCGTCCGGGGGCTTCGGCCGACTTGTCGTTCTTCCACATGTCCATATAACCGGACTCTTCGAGGATGGTTTCTGCCAGCTCGGTATGCGGGGTGGTTTCAAGCAGGCCCTGCCAGCGCTGGAACATGGTGACGACGTCGAACAGCGATTTGCGCGGTTTCGCCTTCATCTCGTCGGTTTCGATGATATCGGCGGTGGCCGCCAGCATCGGGATATCGCGCTTGCGGGCATAGTCGTGCAGGGCGCGCACGGTGGTGTCGCCGAGGCCGCGCTTCGGCGTGTTGACGATGCGCTCGAAGGCGAGGTCGTCGGCCGGCTGGCAGACGAGGCGGAAATAGGCGAGCGCGTCACGGATTTCGAGGCGCTCATAGAATCGCGGGCCGCCAATGACGCGGTAGTTGAGGCCGAGGGTGACGAAGCGGTCTTCGAACTCGCGCATCTGGAAGGAGGCGCGCACCAAAATCGCCATGTTGTTGAGCGGATGCTGGGTACGCTGGAGCTGTTCGATTTCCTCGCCGACGGCGCGGGCTTCCTCTTCCGAATCCCAGGCGGCGTGCACCTGCACCTTGTCGTCGTTGGGATCGACGCGGTCGGTGAACAGCGTCTTGCCGAGGCGGCCTTCATTATGGGCGATGAGATGGGCGGCGGCACCGAGGATATGCTCAGTGGAGCGGTAGTTGCGCTCGAGCTTGATCACCTTGGCCCCGGGGAAATCCTTTTCAAAGCGCAGGATGTTGTCGACCTCGGCGCCGCGCCAGCCATAGATCGACTGGTCGTCGTCGCCGACGCAGCAGACGTTCTGCGGCACGCCCTTCGGCCGCTGGGCAAGCAGGCGCAGCCACATGTACTGGGCGGTGTTGGTGTCCTGATATTCGTCGACAAGGATATAGCGGAACTTGTCGTGATATTCGCGCAAGACATCCGGATTGGTGCGGAACATGCGGATCGGATGCAGTAGAAGATCGCCGAAGTCGCAGGCGTTGAGCGTCATTAGCCGGGCCTGATAGGCGGCGTAGAGTTCGCGGCCCTTGCCGTTGGCGAAAGAGCGGGCGTCGCCTTCGGGAATTTCGGCGGGGCCGAGGCCCTTGTTCTTCCAGCCATCGATCATCTGGGCGAACTGCTTGGCCGGCCAGCGCTTGTCGTCGATGCCGTCGGCCTGGATCAGTTGCTTGATCAGGCGCACGACGTCGTCGGTGTCAAGGATGGTGAAGGAGGATTTCAGGCCGACAAGTTCGGCATGGCGGCGCATCAGCTTGACGCCGATCGAGTGGAACGTACCCATCCACGGCATGCCTTCGACGGCGCCGCCGACAAGGACGCCGACGCGCTCCTTCATTTCGCGGGCCGCCTTGTTGGTGAAGGTGACGGCAAGGATCTGGCTGGGGAAGGCGCGGCCGGAGGCAAGGATATGGGCGATGCGGGTGGTGAGCACGCGGGTCTTGCCGGTGCCGGCGCCGGCCAGCACCAGCACTGGGCCATCCAGCGTTTCGACGGCTTCGCGCTGTTCCGGGTTCAGGCCGGAAAGATAGTCGGGCGCGCGATGCTGGTCGCGGGCCGCCATGGCGCGTGCCGCAATGCCGCCGCCGGCGGGCGCGGGTGGTGCCGGCTGATGGCTGCCGCCACGCGGCGGGCGCGGTGCTGGCTCCTCGTCGAAGAAGGGAATATCGTCAAAACCATTGCTCATGCGGCTCAATGTAGTGATTCGGAGCGGAAAGGCCAGAATTCCGTTCTTCTTTTATTCTACAAGTCCAGCTTGTTTGGGGATACAATCGCTTTTCCGCCGCGATCAGGGCTGATGATCGGCATCGAAGACGGGATCGACGGGAAGCTGCAAGGCCGTCGCCAGCTGGTTGGTCTTGGCGGCGAGCGCAATGACGCGCAGCAGGTCAGCATGTTGTTCCGCCGTCATGCCCTTGGCTTTCGCCGCTGCCGTATGCGAATGGGCGCAGTAGCTGCAGCCATTGGTGACCGAGACGGCGATATAGAGCATTTCCTTGGTCAGCGGATCGAGCGCCGATGGCGTGGCCATCACGGCCTTTACTTCGGACCAGGTCTTTTCGAGCAGGTCGGCATCGAAGGCGAGATAGTGCCACATGTTGTTGATGAAGTCGGACTTGCGGGTGGCGCGGATGTCGTCGAAGACGGCTTTGACGCGCGAATTGGATTCCGGGTTCTGGTCTTTTGCGATGGTGCTCATGGGGTCCTCCGATAACGGCAAGCTACCCATGTCGCGCCATCCTGTCGAGCGGCGGACTTGCCCCGAAAGAGCCGAAAAGGGCTTTTGTTACAATTGCGTAATGATGGCATTCTAGCATTGCCTGCAGTGCAGCAAAAAGAGATAGTTGCCGGTAGTGACGGGTTTCGCGTGCCGCCTTGGCCGAAGCCCGCTTGATCAATTGGAGTTCCGCATGCGGCTTTGGAAGCAGCTTTTGATCTGCCTGGTCATACTTGTCGTCGGCCTTGGCGTCTGGGTTCGCTTCGTGCCTGGTGCCGCTACAATGCTGGCGAAGGCCGGCGTGCCGGAGCAACTGGTGGCATATGCCGCGAAACCGGCGGACACTGCCAAGGAAGGCGACGGACAGGCCAAAGCCGGACGAGGGCAGGGTGGGCGAGGACAGGGCGGCGGTGCTCCGCTCGTGGTGACGCAACCGGTCGACACCGCCGTCGTCAACGACCGGCTGAATGCCATCGGCAGCGGCGAGGCCATCCTGTCGGTCAGCGTCACGCCGCTTGCGACCGGCAACCTGACCGAAGTGCTGGTGAAATCCGGCGACCTTATCGAGAAGGGGCAGATTATTGCCCGCCTCGACAGCGATGAGCAGAAGATTGCGGCCGCACAGGCCAAGGTCGCGCTGGACAGCGCCCGCGAAAAGGTCGAGCGCAACCGCAAGCTCGGCAATGCCGTCTCGGTCGCCGTCCTGCGCGAAGCCGAATTCGCCATGCAGGCAGCCGAACTTGCCCTGCAGACGGCAGAGCTGGATTTGAAGCGCCGCGATATCGCTGCGCCCTCCGGCGGCATCGTCGGCATCATCACCGCCCATCCGGGCGACTATGTCACCACGTCGACGCCGATCGCCGTGGTTGATGACCGCTCGCAGATTCTCGTCGACTTCTGGGTGCCGGAGCGGTTTTCAACCAAGATTTCGGTCGGCCAGGACATTTCGGCGACGGCGATCGCGCTGCCGACCTCGGAACTGTCGGGCATCATCGACGCCATCGACAACCGCGTCGATCAGGCAAGCCGAACGCTGCGCGTGCGTGCGCGGATCGACAATCCGGACGATACGCTGCGGGCCGGAATGTCCTTCTCAGTCTCCGTGCGGTTTCCCGGAGATCACTATCCGACTGTCAATCCGCTGGCGATCCAGTGGAGCGCCGATGGTTCCTATGTCTGGCGCATAGCGGCGGAAAAATCGCAGAAGGTTCCGGTCAAGATCATCCAGCGCAATTCCGATAAGGTGCTGGTCGATGCGGAACTGGCCAAGGGTGACGCCGTGGTGATGGAAGGCGTCCAGCGCCTGCGGGACGGTGGGGCCGTGCGCATCGCCGGCGAGCAGCAGCAAAAACAGAAACCGCAGCAGGGTGACCAGGAACAGAAGGTCTCAGAGGCGGAGGCCGCGAAATGAGCGGCGGCGCTGATCATCACGGCGCCGGCCGCACGGCCGGGTTTACGGCCCTCTTTATCCGGCGGCCCATCTTTGCGCTGGTCGTCAACACGCTGATCATCGTGGCCGGTCTGGCGGCATTGAACGGCATCGAAATCCGCGAATTGCCCCAGGTCGACCAGCCGGTGGTCTCGGTCAATACCCAGTTCGACGGCGCTTCGCCGGAAACGGTGGACCGTGAGCTGACCTCGGTGATCGAGGGAGCGGTGTCGCGCGTGCAAGGCATCAAGGATATTTCCTCGACCTCGCAATATGCCCAGAGCCGCGTCACGCTGCAGTTTTCCGATACCACCGATATCGGTCAGGCCTCCAACGATATCCGTGATGCGCTCGGCCGCGTCAGCAACCAGTTGCCGGAGGATGCCGACGAACCGCGCATCGTAAAAGCCGATGCCGACAGCCAGCCGATCATGCGGCTGGCGCTGACGTCGGACACGCTATCGATGGAAGATCTGACGCTTTTGGCGGAAAACGAGATCACCGACCGGTTGGCCGCCGTCGAGGGTGTCGCGGACGTGCAGATTAACGGCGACCAGGAGAAAATCTTCCGCATCGACATCAATCAGTCGAAGCTTGCCAGCCGCGGCCTGACGGTCGCCAATCTGCGTACCGGACTTGCGAGTGCGTCGATGGACGTGCCCGCAGGCTCCCTGACCAGCGTTGACCAGGATATTTCGGTGCGCGCCACCGCCGACCTGCAGACGCCGGAACAGTTCGAAAACCTGATTCTTGGCGACAATGTTCGCCTTGGCGACATCGCCACCGTGACGCTCGGCCCGGATATCGGTACGTCGTCGTTGCGCTCGGATGGCCGCCAGGGCATCGGTCTCGGTATCATCCGCCAGGCGCAGTCCAATACGCTCGATATTTCCGAAGGCGTGAAGAAGGCCGTGGCGACCATCGCCGAAATTCTGCCGGAGGGAACGCAGCTCAAGGTCACCAGCGACGATGCGGTGTTCATCGATGGTGCGATCCACGAGGTGGAGATCGCGCTGGTCGCTTCGGTGATTATCGTCACCCTCGTCATCTATCTCTTCCTGCTCGATTGGCGAGCAACGCTCATTCCGACGCTGACCATGCCGATTGCGCTGGTCGGTACCTGCGCCGCGATTTATCTGGCCGGTTTCTCGATCAACATCCTGACGCTGCTGGCGATCGTTCTGGCGACGGGACTTGTCGTCGACGATGCGATCGTGGTGCTTGAAAATATCGTGCGACGGCGAGGCGAGGGCATGGGCCCGCGCGCGGCGGCTGTGCTCGGTACGCTCGAAGTGTTCTTCGCTGTTATCGCCACGACAGCGACGCTTGCCGCCGTCTTCGTGCCGCTGTCGTTCCTGCCGGGGCAAACGGGCGGGCTCTTCCGCGAATTCGGTTTCGTGCTCGCGTTTGCGATCCTGCTTTCGGCGTTCGTATCGCTGACGCTGTGCCCGATGCTGGCGTCGCGAATGCTCAAACCTCACGGTGAGGAGCATGGCCATACGGGCTTCATGGGCCGGATCGGCGCCTTCGCTGCTGCGTTTTACAGGCGGACGCTACGGGCTTGCCTCAATTCTCCGCTGGTCGTGTTCATGGTGGCAGTCATGGTGACGGCCGCAGGCGCCGGTGCCTTCACGTTGTTGAAATCGGAGTTGACTCCGACCGAAGACCGCGCACGCATCATGCTGCGCGTCCAGGCACCGCAAGGTGTGTCGCTGGAGTATACGCAGGCGCAGATGCGCCGGGTCGAGGATGGGTTGAGACCATTGGTCGACAATGGCGAGATTGCCAATGTCTTTTCCGTTTCCGGCCAGGGCGGATCGGTCAATACGGGCTTCATGGTGCTGACGCTGGCATCCTGGAGCGACCGTGACCGGACGCAGCAGCAGATTTCCGCCGATATCACCAGGATCACGGCGAACATTCCCTCGATCCGCGTCTTTCCCATCCAGCCGAACAGCCTCGGCATCCGCGGTGCCGGCAACGGCCTGCAAGTGGCGCTGGTCGGCAACGACTACGCGAAACTCGGCGATGCCGCCTCGAAACTGGTGCGCCAGATGGAAGACAGCGGACGCTTCGAAAACGTCCGCCTGAACTATGAGGCAAACCAAGCTCAGCTTTCCGTGACGATTGATCGGGAGCGGGCCTCCGATCTTGGCATCGATATCGTTGGGCTGTCGTCGGCACTTCAAGCAATGCTCGATGGCAACAGCGTGCTCGATGTTTATGTCGAGGGCGAATCCTACCCCGTCAAGCTCTTGTCGACGACCAATCCCGTCAACGACCCGACAGATCTGCAGAACATTTTCCTGAAAACCGGCGACGGCAAGATCGTGCCGATGTCGACGATCGCCTCGGTCGAAGAAAAAGCCGTCGCGCCGCAATTGTCGCGGGAATCGCAGCTTCGCTCCGTTTCACTTTCGGCTGGTCTCACCTCCGGCATTGCGCTCGGCGACGCGCTCACCATGGTGGAACAGATGGCCGAACCTCTCCTGCCACCGGGTTCGCGCGTCGTGCCGCTGGCGGAAGCCGCGACCCTGGACGAGAATGCCAACGGCATGTTCGTCACCTTCGGCTTTGCGCTCGTCATCATCTTTCTGGTGCTTGCAGCACAGTTTGAGAGCCTGGTCAGCGGCCTGATCATCATGTCGACCGTGCCGCTCGGGCTTGCCTGCGCCGTCTTTGCCATGCTGATGACGGGTAATACGCTCAATATCTACAGCCAGATCGGATTGGTTCTTCTGGTCGGCATCATGGCGAAAAACGGTATCCTGATCGTCGAGTTCGCCAATCAGCTCCGCGACCGCGGTGAAGACCTGCGCTCTGCAATCGAGAACGCGGCGAATATCCGGTTGCGCCCGGTGATGATGACGATGATCGCCACCATCGTCGGCGCGGTGCCGCTGGTGCTGGCAAGCGGTGCCGGCGCCGAGGCCCGCGTGGCGCTTGGCTGGGTGCTGGTCGGCGGTCTCGGGCTTGCAACGGTCGTGACGCTCTACCTGACGCCGGTGGCTTATCTGGTTATCGCTCGCTTCACAAAGCCGCATATCGACGAGGAACGGCGCTTGCACCATGAACTGGAACACGCCGAAGCCCTGCAGCTGGCCGAAGCCGCTGAATAGACTGCGTCTCACTCACGGCCGGGTGGCCTTGAGCTCTTTCTCCCTGTGTCCCGACTGTCTCACTTTGTCGCAATTCTTTGCTAAACCCATCAGGTTCCGGATGAGGTTCTGGACAAAGTGATTCCGATTTGCACAGTAGCGCGTTGAAATCTAAGAATTTCCGCGGTGCTGAGCGGCGGTTCGGGGGGCATATGACGTTGAAGGCGATCAAGGCGGGCATCCGCAACGAAACCGGCATCACCGCCGCTCTGCGGCTGATGAGTGAGCGGTTTGGCGATCGCTTCCAGACCGGCGAGGCAGTCCGCGCCCAACACGCCCATGCGACAACCTATATTCCGGCGCAATTGCCCGATGGCGTTGTCTATCCCGATAACGCCGCCGAGGTCGAGGCGATCGTGGCGATCGCCAGCGAGCATAACGTTCCGTTGATCGCCTTCGGCACAGGCTCATCGCTCGAAGGCCACATCAACGCACCACATGGCGGCATCAGCGTCGATATGAGCCGCATGGACAAGGTGCTGGAGGTCAACGCCAGCGATTTCGACTGTACCGTCCAGCCCGGTATTACCCGGGAGGCGCTGAACATCTATCTGCGTGACACCGGCCTGTTCTTCCCGATCGATCCCGGTGCCAATGCCTCGATCGGCGGCATGACATCGACGCGGGCTTCAGGTACCAACGCGGTGCGCTACGGCACGATGAAGGACAATGTGCTCGCCGTGACGGCAGTGACGGCGGGGGGCAAGGAAATCCGCACCGCACACCGCGCCAAGAAGTCGTCGGCCGGTTATGACCTCACGCGTTTGTTCGTCGGGGCGGAAGGGACGCTCGGTATCCTCACATCGATCACGCTCAGGCTGCAGGGCATTCCCGAACTGATCGCTGGCGGCGTCTGTTCTTTTCCATCGGTGGGGGATGCCTGCAATACGGTGATCCTGACAATCCAGTCGGGCATTCCTGTCGCCCGCATCGAGCTGCTCGACGCCTTGCAGATGCGAGCGAGCAATGCCTATTCGGGCTTGACCTTTCCGGAAGCACCGACGCTGTTCGTCGAATTCCACGGAAATGCGGAAAGCGTCGCGTTGCAATCGAAGCAGTTTGCCGAAATCGCCGCCGAATTTGGCAGTTCCGAGTTCGAGTGGACTGCCAACACCGAGGAGCGCAATGCGCTTTGGAAGGCGCGGCACAATGCTTATTGGGCGCAGAAGAGCTTGGCGCCGGATCTGGCGATCCTGTCCACCGATGTCTGCGTGCCGATCTCGCGGCTTGCGGATTGCGTCGAGGCGACGCACGAGGATATCGCTGCGCACGGTCTGATCGCCCCGATTGTCGGACATGCCGGGGATGGCAATTTCCACGTCGGCCTGTTGTTCGACGACAAGGACGATGCCGATATTGCCAAGGCGGAGGCTTTCGTCGCGCGTCTCAACGGGCGTGCGCTGTCGATGGATGGCACCTGCACTGGTGAGCACGGCATCGGCCAGGGCAAGATGCCGTTTCTCGAAGCCGAACTTGGCGATGCGCTCGATCTCATGCGACAGGTGAAGCGGGCGCTGGACCCCGGCAACATCTTCAATCCCGGCAAGATTTTTGCCATGTGAAAAAGGCGAGTGGGTGTTAAGGAGTGGTAGACGCCGCCAAGGGCGCTATCTTCCGCGGACAAATGGGATAGGACTTTCAACTGGTGCTTTCGCGAATTCTGGTCTTCATCGGTGGTCTTCTGGTCGTGGCGCTGTTTGCCGCGCTGATTGCCCCACTGTTCGTGGACTGGACCGATTTCCGCAAGGACTTCGAGCGAGAGGCAAGCCGGATCATGGGCAAGCCTGTGGTCGTCCACGGCAGTGTCGACGCCCGCCTGATCCCGTTCCCCTCGGTAACCCTCAATGACGTCCGTGTCGGCCAGTCCGAGACGGGCGAGCCGCTGATCCAGGTCGAGCGCTTCAAGATGAATGCCGAGCTTGCGCCGTTCCTTTCTGGCGAGGCGCTGATCTTCGACATGCGGCTGGAATCTCCGAAGGCGAAGATGAGGCTGTTGCCGGACGGCACGCTCGACTGGGCGCGCGGCCGCAAGGCGTCGATTCCAGCAAAGACCGTCATCCTCGAAAATGTTGCGATCACCGGCGGCCAGATCGATTTCATCGACGAGCAGACCGGACGGACCCGGCGCATCACCGGGCTCGAGGCGGACCTTTCCGCCCGTTCGCTTGCAGGGCCCTGGAAGATGGAAGGCCGAGCGGCGCTTGATGGCGAAGCGGGCAGCTTCGCCTTTTCCAGCAGCGAGGTCGACGAGACCGGCACGCTCGGCCTGCGGTCGCGGCTGACGCCCGACAAACGGCCCTTCGGGGTGGAACTTGACGGCGATCTGAAGATCGTCGATTTCAAGCCGCTCTATCAGGGCAAGTTCACGCTGACGGAAAACAAGCCTCCGGAAGCGCAGAAGGCACAGGACCAATCGGCTGCCTTACGGGTGACCGGCGAGTTCGAGTTGACCAACGAGCGCATCCGCGTGCCCGACTACCGCCTGGAGATCGGCCCCAAGGACGACCCCTATCTGGTGACCGGCGAGGCGACGCTCGATACCGGCAAGGAGCAGGAATTCCTGCTTCTGGCAGACGGCCAGCAGATCGACGTCAGCCGCATCGGCAATACCGGCGAGGCCGGCAAGACCGGGCGCGACCCGGCGATTTCTATTCGTCAGCGGCTTGCAGCGATCATGGCCATCGCAGCCGATATTCCGATCCCGCAGGTGCCGGGCCGGGCGAGCCTGAAACTGCCGGCCATCGTCATCGGCGATACGACCGTGCGCGACGTCCGGCTTGACCTTAGGCCGGATGGGGCAGGGTGGATGATCGACAATGCGGTCGCGCAACTGCCCGGACGCACTCAGTTCGAAGCCAAGGGCCGCCTGCAATTGAGCGGGCTACGCGCCTTTCGCGGCGAGATGCTCGTCGCCTCCAACCAGCCATCGGGTCTGGCGACCTGGCTTGCCGGTTCGGTCGATCCGGCCATCCGCAAGCTGAAGACCGCCGGTTTTTCGGCGACGGTGAACCTTACGGATACGCTGCAGCAGTTCGAACGGCTGGAAGTGGCAGCAGGCCCCGCCGTGCTTCGCGGTCGGATCGAGCGGCAGGCACTCGACGGCACACCGCCGAACCTGTCGCTGCAGCTCAAAGGTAACCGTATCGATCTGGAAGCGCTGCAGGCGCTGGCCGGATTGGTGGCGGGTGACGCGTCCAACGCTACGGTTTTGTCGCATACGATCGCAGCGGATCTTTCGGCCGAACAATTCTCGGCTTTCGGCGAGGACGCCACTGATGTGCAGATGGTAGCGACCCTCAAGAACGGCCAGTTGCAGGCCGAGCGGGTGTCGATCGGCAATATCGCGGGGACGCAGCTTGCATTGTCGGGGCGCATGAGCGGCGAGATGACCGCGCCGGTGATTTCGGCCAAGATGAAATTGGCATCTCCGGACCTCACACCTTTCCTGAAGATGATCGAACGGCATGCCACGGCACATCCGGCGCTGGAGCGGCTGGTCAAAAGCGGTCCCTATTACAGCGATGCGGCGCTTGACCTGACGTTGACTGCCGGCAGTCAGGATGGCAAGGCGCCGGTGACCTTCGGCATCGTGGGCACCGCGAACGGCACCAAGATCGCAGCCAACTATCAGGCGCCGGATATCGCGCAGGCGCTTGCCGGGCAGGGGATACTGCTGGAAGCAACCATGGAAAACCCATCGACGCCGATCCTGCTTGGCCAGATCGGCTTCGATCCGTTGCCGTTCGATGCCGATGAGAATGCTATTCTGTCTGTGAAGCTCGAGGGCACGGACGGCCAGAAGGCGAATGCCGGGCTGACGTTTACCACAGCGCGGACGTCGCTTTCGGCAAACGGTGATATCGATCTGGCGCGCGACAAATTCCTCTCCGGGCAATCGAAGATCACGCTGGAAAGCCAGGATTTCGAGCCTTTCCTGTTGTTGGAGGGAATAGGCCTGCCACAAATGGGCACCGGCCTGCCGCTGGCGCTGAAGGCGGACATCGCGACGACGCCTGAATCCGTGACCCTTTCGGCAATCGAGGGGAAGGCGGACGGCAACGCATTTTCCGGCACCTTGGCGATTGACCGCACAACGCCCGGCAAGGCGACGGGCCAGATCGCGCTCGACACGCTTGATCTTGCCTGGATCGGCGAAGGTATCCTGGGCTCCGTCCAGAACCCGACGAATGGCGACCTGTCGACCTCGCCGGTTGTCCAGCCCGCCTGGAGTGGGCTGGACGTCACAGTCGATGTTTCCGCCAAACAGTTCTGGCCGGGTGTCTACGGCGCCGTCTCGGATATGACCGGTAAGGTTGCCTGGAAGGGCGATCAGATCGCGATCGATCCGATCGCCGGGAACTGGCTGGGTGGCAAGGCCGAGGGGAGAATGCTTCTCGGCAATGGCGATGGTTCCGGCTTCTTCCAGACGCGGCTTGACTTCAAGGACGGCGATCTGGCTGCTGCGGCATGGAAGACTGGCGGCGCTGCCGTTGCCGAAGGCAGGTTCGACCTGTCGCTTGCCATGGAGGCATCCGGCAAGACAGTGCGGGCGATGGCTGAATCCGCCAGCGGCTCCGGCACGGCGACTTTGCGGGATACCGTTGTGCATGGTCTCAATACCACCGCACTACCGGGCATCATGGCGGCTGCGGATCGGCTTGAAGGCGACATCACCCAGGATCGGATAAAGCCGCTCGCCGAGAAGGAAGTGCTGTCCGGACAGGCGGTGCTCGGGGCTGTGACTGTGCCGTTCAGTATCGCTGGCGGCACGCTGCGCGCTCAGAACGTGACGGCGGGCGACGCGGCCGCGGGGCTCTCCGGAAGTCTGGAAATCAGCTTTCCGGATGAACGGATGAATGCCGGTATCGATGTCGATTTCCGGCCGGGCGAAGAGGCGCTCACCGGTGCAGAGGCGAAAGTGAGCCTTGGCTATGCCGGGCTTCTGCATTCGCCGGGCCTGACACTCGATGTCACCGATCTGTCGAATTTCCTCTCGCTGAGGGCCTTCGAGCGCGAACGCCGCCGCGTCGAGACGCTGCAGGCGAACGTGCTGGAAAAACAGCGGTTGCGCCGCGAAGTGGCGCTCTACAAGGCCAATGCAGTCGAACGCGAGGCTGCTCGCCTCAGGGCCGTGGAAGAGCAGCGCCGGCGCGAGCTGGCGGCTGAGGCGGCGGCGCGGCAAAAGGCCGAGGCTGAAGCCAAAGCCCTGGCCGAGAAGAAGGCGGCGGACGAGGCCGCTGCTGCCAAGGCCGCGGAAGAGGCTGCCCGGAAGGCCGAGGAGCAGAAAAACCAGACCCTGTTGCCGTTCGATCCGACCGGCGGCGTGGTACCGGGCGCGGAACTGACCGCGCCGCAGGGCGGCACGACGCAGCAGCCCGCCGAGGAGCAGCCGGTTGTCCCACAACAGGGACTGAATTTTGAAGCTTTGCCGGGCGTCACGCAGCAATAGCGGCTTCGACGGTCATGAGGCAGCAGGGTGGCGGGCAGTGCGCCTTTGGCTTGTTCCAAGCCTGTCAGATTTGATCCAGTTCAGCACATGAACCCTGAGCGCGGACGACAGATTGCTGTTTGCGGAACGCCCATCATCGATTTCGGCGATCAATTGCGCAAGTGCTATCTGGCGGCTTTCAGCGATCGTCTTCAGTTCCTGCCAGAACGGCTCCTCCAGCGAAAAGCTGGTCCGGTGGCCATGCAGCGTCGCGGAATGCTTGCGGATCACGGTGGTGCCTCAGGAAGTGAATCACCTTTTTCTGAAAGTGATTCCGGAAAATGGGCTTATCGGTTGATTTTAAATTGAATTAAACGTTTTGGCGCTCGCGATGCTCAGGTCTTGTCGTCGGAACCATCCAGGGGCGTCTCGCGCTTGCCCTGATCCAGGGCCTTGCTGGCCTTGTCGTTGAGCGTCTTGGTCAGCTGTTTCTCGGCCTTCGTCCGGCCGAAGGAAATGCGGTTCTGCTCCGCCGCCTTGTCCTTCTCCGTCCGCGCCTTCTGCTTGCGAAACTGACGGAGATTGACGACGTCGCCGGTCATAGTGAACCTGTCGGTAAGTTGGCTTTCAGTTCTTCTTGCGGAAGGAATCGAGCGAGATCACCGAGCCGCCCTCCTTCTTGCCGTCATCGCCGGGTTTGGCAGAGGCTTCGCTCTCGGGTTCGGCAGACTTTTCGGCGGTCGCGATCGGGTAGGCTGTGATTTCGGCGCCTTCGTCCTCCTCGATAGCCGCGACGTCGAACTCAAGCTCGAAATTGACGGACGGATCGTAGAAGCCGCGAATGGCATTGAACGGAATGACCAGCTTTTCCGGCGTGTCGGAGAAGGACAGGCCGATTTCGAACAGCGTCTCGGTGACCTTCAGGTCCCAGAACTGATGCTGCACGACGATCGTCATCTGCTCTGCGTACTTGGCCTTCAGGTGTTGGGAAATGCGCACGCCCGGCGCGCCGGTGAGGAAGGTGATGAAGAAATGATGATCTCCGGGAAGGGCACCTGTCGCTGCGACTTCGGTCAGGACCTTGCGAATGACGCTGCGAAGAGCGTCCTGCGCGAGAATGTCGTAGCGGATATGGTCTTGGCCCATAAGATCCCCGTCTTTCTTGTAACTCAACTCTGTCACACGTTATGCCATCGGCTCTGTACGCAGGAAAGTCCCGATACACGAGTCATTTGCATCATCTATAGACCATTTCAAGGCATTGGAGAAGGCGAAGGACGGGGGGAGAAAGTGAAGGCTTCTGTTGCCAGGTGCCTTCGGACCCCGCCTTACGGTGCGAACCGGAAGGACTTGATTTGAAGTGTCACACTGCGATTAAGCAGCGAGACGAGCTTCCGCATAGTTGTCGTTTGCAACTACAATTTTAGCCCGATAACGGTGGTACAATGCCGAGCAAAAAGTCGATCTTTACACCCTTGTCGATCCTATTTCGCCCCCATCAAAAGCCGGTCGGTAAGTAAAGTCTGACCGGTTTTTGGTGGAGGCGCCGGGTACCGCCCCCGGGTCCAATAGGCTTATTCCATCGCCTGTTTATCGCCATAGCCGCCCGAAGACGGCATGTCACATATAGGTCTTAAAGCGCGCCAAGAAAAGGGCCTTTTCGAAAATACAGGAGGGCTTCCTGTCTGTCGCGGGTGGATTGGCCTTGACTTGCTCGCTAAGCGTGAAAAGATTCCCGTTTGCTCCTGCTTCATCAAGGATGTGCGCTGAACGTGAAGCCAAACCGAGTGAGGAGACACCATGACGGATTATCTCGCAGACGTGCAGAGGTACGACAGCGCCGCCAATGGGGCGGCTGTGAACAAGATCGTCAAACATCTGGGTATCGCGTTGCGCAACAGGGATTCCTCGCTCGTCTCCGCCTCCGACCCGATAGAACTCGACCGTGTCAAGGAGAAATGGTGCGGCAAGAAGCTCGGTGTCACCGGGCCGGATGCGGATGCTGCGGTTGACGCCGTTGCCAGGACCATGGCCGGCGACCGGTCGAAATCCCGCGTGACGTTCTATTATCTGGTGGCAAAACACCTTGGCAAACTCGCGACGCTTTGATGGTGCCTACTTGGGGACACCTGGGATTTACTGATTGGTTCGCCGCTGACTTGCGCCTATTTTATCGCGAAACGAATCGGCGGCGGACCTCATGAAACAATATCTCGACCTCTTGCGTCATGTTATGGAGACCGGCTCCGACCGCAGCGATCGGACAGGAACCGGCACGCGCTCCGTCTTCGGCTACCAGATGCGTTTTAATCTGGCGGAAGGCTTTCCGGTGCTGACCACCAAGAAGCTGCATTTGAGATCGATTATCCACGAACTCCTCTGGTTCCTGAAGGGCGATACCAACATCGCCTACCTCAAGGAAAACGGCGTCAACATATGGGATGAATGGGCCGACGAGAACGGTGACCTCGGCCCCGTCTATGGCTATCAATGGCGTTCCTGGCCGACTCATGACGGCCGCCATCTCGATCAGATTGCTGCACTTGTCGAAGGCCTGAAGAAAAACCCGAATTCTCGCCGTCATATCGTCTCGGCCTGGAACCCGGCACTGGTCAACGAGATGGCGTTGCCGCCATGCCACTGCCTTTTCCAGTTCTATGTTTCCAACGGCAAGCTGTCCTGTCAGCTGTACCAGCGCTCTGGCGATGTCTTCCTCGGCGTGCCGTTCAACATCGCCTCCTATGCGCTGTTGACCCTGATGGTGGCGCAGGTCTGCGGTCTTGAACCCGGCGATTTCGTCCACACGTTCGGTGATACGCATATCTATCACAATCATTTCGATCAGGTGCGCGAGCAACTGGCTCGGACGCCGAAGACGCTGCCGAAGATGGTCATCAATCCCGAGGTGAAAGACATATTTGCCTTTCGTTTTGAAGACTTTGAGCTCGTTGATTACCAGGCCGATTCACATATCAGGGCGCCGGTCGCGGTTTGACCTTAATGGCGACATGCAGGTGAGGGACGATCACCTGATGTCGAACGGTTTGGGAGGACCACATGCTGACGTTGTTCCATGCGCCGATGTCTCGATCGGGCCGCATCCTCTGGCTGCTCGAGGAGCTGGGCGCGGAATATGACATCCGCTATGTCTCCATCCGCCGCTGGGATGGTTCCGGCGGCCCGGACGACAACAATCCGCATCCGCACAAGCAGGTTCCGGCGCTGTTGCACAATGGCGTGCTCGTCACCGAATCGACCGCGATCAGCCAATATCTGACGGAGCTTTACCCCGGCTCGGAGATGAGCCGGCCTGCCGGTCATCCGGAACGGGGCGCCTATCTGTCGTGGCTTGCCTATTATGCCGGCGTGATCGAACCCTGCGGAACCGCGTTCATCAGCGGCATGACACAGAGCAATCCGAACCTGGCGAGAGGCTACGAGGAGATGTGCGCGCATGTGATCGCGACGCTCGACAAGCAGCCCTATCTACTGGGTGCCCAGGTTAGTGCCGCCGATCTCATGCTTGGCGGAGCGCTCTCGTGGATGCGCAAGCTCTTGCCGGATAGCGGCAGCGTCGATCGCTATGTTCAAACTTTGACATCGCGTCCGGCCCTTACCCGCGCCCGCGAGATCGACGCCAAGCCGGACGGATTTCATGACTGAGCCGAAAGTGACCATCGTCGTTGCCGTTTCCTCGAACGGTGTCATCGGCCGTGACGGGGGGCTGCCGTGGCATCTGCCCAGCGATCTCAAGCGTTTCAAGGCACTGACGCTTGGAAAGCCCGTCATCATGGGACGCAAGACCTGGGCTTCGATCGGAAGGCCACTGCCGGGCCGCCCCAATATCGTCATCAGCCGCGATGCCGGTTTTGCCGCGGAGGGCGCAACGGTCGTTCAATCGCTGGAGACGGCGCTGGTCGAGGCACGCCGGCGGGCGACGGAACTCGGCGTCGATGAGGTCTGTGTGATCGGGGGTGGCGAGATTTATCGGCAGGCAATCGGTCTCGCCGATATTCTGCATGTGACCGAGGTCGCTGCTGCAATCGACGGCGATACGCGTTTTCCGTCGATCGATCCTGATATCTACGACAAGGTCGTCGATGAGCCCCTGCCGCAGGGGGAGAAGGACAGCCACGCCATGAATTTCTCGACTTGGCGGCGGAAAAGCTGAGCAATGCTAACTATTTTGCCGGATTTACGGTGAAGTTGGATGCGCTGCGTTGAAAGCCGTTCTGGAGATACCTATAACGGTTTCACATCATGACCTGCGGCCCGTCCGCGGGGCATTGATCTCGGAATTTTTTCTATGGAAGAGGTATGAATGCCCTGGAGCAATCAGAACGGCGGCGGCGGTGGTCCTTGGGGCGGCGGCGGCGGAAATAAAGGTCCCTGGGGCCAGGGGCCGAACCGCCCGCGTGGCGGCGGTGGCCGTGGCAATGGCGGTCCGCCGGATCTGGAGGAAATCTTCCGCCGGGGCCAAGACCAGCTGAAAAGCGTCGTGCCGGGTGGTTTTAACGGCGGCGTCGCCGCGATCATCGGCCTTCTCGTTGTCGGCTTCATCCTGATCAACTCGATCTATACCGTCCAGCCGGATGAGCGCGGTGTCGAGATGCGTTTCGGCAAGCCCAAGGAAGAGATTTCCATGCCGGGCCTGCACTACCATTTCTGGCCGCTTGAAACGGTCGAAATGGTCAAGATCACCGAGCAGCAGCAGAATATCGGCAGCAAGTCGGGTCTGGGCGACCAGTCGGCCGCAGGTCTCATGCTTTCGGGCGATCAGAACATCGTCAATGTTCAGTTTTCCGTGCTGTTTTCCGTGACAGACCCGAAGGCCTATCTCTTCAACGTCGAGGATCCGTCCGACACGCTGCAGCAGGTTGCCGAAAGCGCCATGCGCGAAGTTGTCGGCCGTCGTCCGGCGCAGGACATTTTCCGTGACAATCGTCAGGCAATCGCTGCCGACGTGAAGACGACGATCCAGGCGACGATGGACACCTATGGCGCGGGCATCTCCGTCAACACGGTCGCCATCGAAGATGCGGCTCCGCCGCGCGAAGTGGCAGATGCCTTCGACGAAGTGCAGCGCGCCGAACAGGACGAAGACCGTTTCGTCGAGGAAGCTAACCAGTACGCCAACCAGGTGCTCGGCAAGGCCCGTGGACAGGCGGCACAGCTCCGCGAAGAGGCGGCCGCCTACAAGGGCCGGGTCGTCAAGGAAGCACAGGGTGAGGCGCAGCGCTTCATCTCCGTCTATGACGCCTATGCGAAAGCCCCGGATGTGACGCGCAAGCGTCTCTATCTCGAAACGATGCAGAGTGTTCTCGGCAAGTCCAAGAAGGTCATTCTCGATGAGAAGAACGGCCAGGGCGTCTTGCCCTATCTGCCGCTCAATGAAATCGGCAAGCCCGCGCAGTCGGGAGGGGCCCAGTAATGAACAACCGTCTTCCCTATATTCTGATCGGCCTCGCGCTGGTGCTGATGGTGGTCTATTCCTCCGTCTTCATCGTCAACCAGCGCCAGCAGGCGATCGTCGTGCGCTTCGGCGAGATCAAGGACGTCAAGACAGAGCCGGGGCTCTATTTCAAGCTGCCCTTCGCCTTTATGGACGCCGACCGGGTTCAGTATGTCGAGAAGCAGGCCTTGCGCTTCGACCTCGACAACATCCGCGTGCAGGTTTCCGGCGGCAAGTTCTATGAAGTCGACGCCTTTGTCGTCTACAAGATCGCTGATGCGCGGCGCTTCCGCGAAACGGTTTCCGGCGATCGGGAATCGGCCGAATCGCGCCTTCGCACCCGTCTCGACGCTTCTTTGCGCCGGGTCTACGGTCTTCGTGGCTTTGAATCGGCGCTTTCCGAAGAGCGTGCATCGATGATGCGGGAAGTCCGTGCCGACCTGAAGACCGACGCCGAATCGCTCGGCCTCAATATCGAGGACGTCCGCATTCAGCGCACCGACCTGACGCAGGAAGTCTCGCAGCAGACGTTCGAGCGGATGAAGGCCGAGCGTCTGGCGGAAGCCGAACTGATCCGCGCCCGCGGTATCGAGAAGGGCCAGACGCGTCGGGCCGTTGCCGATCGCCAGGTTGTCGAGTTCATCGCCGAGGCGCAGCGTGATTCGGAGATCCTGCGTGGTCAGGGCGAAGCCGAGCGGACTGCCGTCTTTGCCGATGCCTTTGCCCGCGATCCGAAGTTCTTCGAGTTCTACCGGTCGATGACCGCCTATGATCAGGCGATCGGCAGCCCCGACACCACGCTCGTGCTGTCACCGGAGTCGGAATTCTTCCGTTATTTCAACAGTTCGGATGGGGCGCCTGCTCCCTCCGCCACTCAGCCCGCTGCAGGAAACTGATCGGCGCAATGGGTGATTTTCTGACAGGAATTGCATTTTTCCTGATCATCGAGGGGCTGGTGTACGCACTGGCCCCTTTGGTTTTGGTGGAAATGGCGAAACGATTGCCCCATATTCCGGAGCAACAGTTGCGGCTGTTCGGGCTTGTCTCCGTCGCTATTGGCGTCGCACTTGTCTGGATGGTGCGAGGATAAGACATGACACATAAATTGCTCATTCGCCTGGTGGACGCAGAATATGCGATCACCAGGCTCAACATCGGAACACCGCTGCCGGAATGGCTGCCTGGGGCCGGCTTCTGGGCCGTATCGAGTTCGCGCGAGGAGATGACGCTGGTCTGTCGCGCCGCGCGCATACCCTCTGGCATCCAGTCATCCGGCGGCTGGCGCTGCTTCCGCATTGAACAACATTTTACCTTCGATGTGCCCGGGGTGCTTGCATCGGTGCTCAACCCGCTGTCGGATGCCGGCGTTGGGATTTTTGCCAATTCGACCTTCAGCACCGACTATGTCTTCATCATCGGATCAGACCTCGACAAGGCCGTGGCGGCGTTGAAGGCCCATGGTCATGAGATCATGACCTGATCGGCACTGACCGCCGGGTGTCTCCCGGGACGTTGACGAAAAGATGACTGGACGCGTCCCAAATCCGCCTTATCTTCGGATAGATTCTACGCCACATTACAAGGCGGGAGGCTGACGGAGAGCCAAGCTCGCAGCCGCGACACGCGTCTGCATGACGAACACTTTTCCTGCCGGCCGGTTTTGCGGCGGTATGCCATCCCAAATTGAGAGGACCCCATGGGCTTGTCCATCCGCGCTTCCTTCTTCCGGTCCGTCACGCTCGTTGCGAGCGCCGCGCTGCTGATGAACTCCGTGCCGGTGCTGTCCGCCGCCCAGGCACAGACGAGGGCACCGGTGCCGACGCAACAGGGGCCGGATTCGGTTGCGGATCTCGCGGCCGGACTGCTCGACGCCGTCGTCAATATCTCGACCTCGCAAAATGTGAAGAACGACGATCAGGCGCCGATGCCGCAGGTGCCGGAAGGTTCGCCGTTCCAGGATTTCTTCGACGAATTCTTCAAGGGGCAGGGCGGTGAAGGCGGCAATCGCCAGCGCACGGTGAATTCCCTCGGCTCCGGCTTCGTCATTGATCCGTCCGGCGTCATCGTCACCAACAATCACGTGATCGAGGGCGCCGACGATATCGAGATCAATTTTGCCAATGGCACCAAGTTGAAGGCGAAGCTGATCGGTACGGACACGAAGACCGACCTTGCGGTGCTGAAAGTCGAACCGAAGAAGCCGCTGACCGCCGTTCCCCTCGGCGATTCGCGTCAGATGCGGATCGGCGACTGGGTGATGGCGATCGGTAACCCGTTCGGGCTTGGCGGCACGGTGACGGTTGGCATCATTTCGGCGCGCGGACGTAATATCAATGCAGGCCCTTACGACAATTTCATCCAGACCGACGCTGCGATCAACCGGGGTAATTCCGGTGGTCCGCTCTTCAACATGAAGGGGGAGGTCATCGGCATCAATACCGCAATCATTTCGCCGAGCGGCGGCTCCATCGGCATCGGCTTTTCGGTCCCGACCGAACTGGCGGAAAATGTCATTCATCAGTTGAGGGACTTCGGCGAAACGCGCCGCGGCTGGCTGGGCGTGCGCATTCAGCCGGTGACCGCCGATATCGCCGAAAGCCTGAAGATGGAAACGCCGAAGGGCGCGCTCATCGCCGGTGTCATCAAGGGCGGCCCGGTTGATGGTGGAGCGATCAAGACCGGCGACGTGATCGTCAAGTTCGACGGCCGCGACGTCGTCGAAATGCGCGACCTGCCGCGCGTCGTCGCCGAAAGCCCGGTCGGCAAGGCCGTCGATGTCGTCATCATTCGCGACGGCAAGGAGATGACTGTCAAGGTGACGCTCGGTCGCCTGGAAGACGGTGAAAATCTTGCCGCGGCGGAAGCCAAGACCTCACCGACGGAAGAAGGCACCGACCAGGCCGAGCCGCCCGCTGCAGAACTGCCGGCATCCGACGTGGTGCTTGGTATGAAGCTTGCGGTGCTCGACGCGGAAAGCCGCAAGACCTATGGAATCTCGGAGGATGTCGAGGGCGTCGTCGTCGCCGAAGTGCAGCCGCAATCGGCCGCCGCCGAACGGCGGATCGCTTCCGGCGACGTCATCGTCGAGATCGGCCAGGAGGCGATGAAAACGCCGGAAGACGTATCGGCAAGGGTCGAGGAACTGAAGGCGGATGGCCGGCGCAATGCGCTGCTGATGATGTCCAACAAGACAGGCGAACTGCGGTTCGTGACGGTGCGGATGGAATAGGCCACCGTCAATGGATGACGGATCAAGCTTGAAGGCGGGCCGCAAGGTCCGCCTTTATCGTGCCAGCCATTCTTCGCGGCTGATTACGTAGACCACGTGGTGCTTGAGGTGTCGCGCTGTATCCGGGACCCTCGGATGTTCAAAGTCCCTCGTTGGATCGTGGCGCATGCCGAGGCGCTGCATCACCGCCGTCGAGCGCGCGTTGTTCTCAACCGCGAAGGAGACGATTTCCGCTAATCCGTGCTTTTCAAAGCCATGGCGCAGCATCGCCTCTGCAGCTTCGGTGACATAACCCTGCCGCCAGAAGCGGACAGCCAGGCGCCAGCCGATCTCGACGGTGCCGTCCGGCAGAAACGGCTCCAGGTCAGTGCGGGCGAGGCCGAGGAAGCCGATCGGCTCATCCGTGTCCTTCAGTGCGATGGCGAAAAAACCGAGCCCGGTTTCGCGAATGCGTTGACGGACTTCATCCATAAGCGCATCGGATTCCTCCCGGGAACGCTGGCGCGGGAAAAACTCCATCACCTTCGGATCGGCGTTGATTTCGGCAAAAAGCGGCCGGTCTGTTTCCAGCCAGTTGCGGATGCGCAGCCGTTTCGTTTCCAGAACGATCAAAGCACGAAATCCGTCTTCCGGTAGCCCTGGATATAGAGGAGGGCGGTAAGATCAGCATGATCGATACGGATTTTCACCTGCGAGGATACGACAGGCTTCGCATGCAGGGCGACGCCTGCGCCGGCAAGATGCAGCATGCCGAGATCGTTGGCGCCGTCGCCGACGGCAAGGGCGTCGGCCGTCGAAATGCCGAGCTTCGTCGTGATATCGACCAGCGCGTCGACCTTGGCCTGTTTGCCAAGGATAGGCTCAGCGACGGCACCGGTGAGATGACCGTCTTTTTCGAGCAGAACATTGGCGCGGTTTTCGTTGAAGCCGAGCGTGGCGGCGATCGAGCCGGTAAAGACGGTGAAACCGCCGGAGACCAGCGCGGTATAATAGCCCTTGGCCTTCATCGTCGCGACCAGTTCACGCCCGCCCGGCGTCAGCGTGATGCGTTTTTCAATGACCTCGTTCACAACGCCAACCGGCAGGCCCTTGAGCAATGCGACCCGTTCAATCAGGGCCGGCTCGAAGGCGATCTCGCCATTCATCGCGCGGGCGGTGATGGCCGCAACCTTGTCCTTCAATCCGACTTCGGCAGCGAGTTCGTCGATGCACTCCTGGCCGATCATGGTGGAGTCCATGTCGGCGATCAGAAGCTTCTTGCGGCGCGTCTCGGCATTTTGGACCACGACGTCAACCGGCGCGTCGCCGACCACGCCGCGTAGCAAAGCCTCCTGCCAGTCCGGATTGGCGCCGTCCTTCAGCGCGATATCGCAGGCAACGCCGTCAGCGAGCCAGTAGAGGCCGGACGCATCGACCGCCGCCGCTGCCTCTTCGGCAAGCGCGGGTGTCAGAACGGGATTTGACGGATTGGCAACAAGCGTGGCAACGAAGGCCATGATGAAAAACCTTGAAATTGGACAGGATGCGATCCTGATAACCGGGCCGACCGCCAGCGGCAAGTCCGCTCTCGCCATCGACATGGCGAGACGGCACAATGGCGTGGTGATCAACGCCGACAGCATGCAGGTCTACGATACGCTGCATGTGCTGACGGCGCGTCCGTTCGAGAGGGATATGGAGGGCATCCCGCATCATCTCTACGGGCACGTGCCCGCGTCGCAGCATTATTCGACGGGCGAATGGTTTCGCGATGCTGTCGAGGTTCTGGAGGCGGTGCGCCGCGGTGGGCGGATACCCGTCTTCGTCGGCGGCACCGGGCTCTATTTCAAGGCGCTGACCGGCGGTTTGTCGGACATGCCGGCGGTTCCGGCGGACATACGCGAAGATGTGCGGCGCCGGCTGCAGCAAGACGGCGCCGAGGCTCTGCATGCCGTCCTGTCGCAAAAAGACCCGGAAACCGCGCAGACCCTGCGTCCGGGCGACGGCCAGCGCATTGCGCGCGCGCTGGAGATATTCGCGGCGACCGGCCAATCGATCCGCGTATTCCAGGCGCGGCAGGGGCCGGTTGCGATCGATCCGGACCAGGCCTTGAAAATCGTCGTCCTGCCGGATCGCGCTTTGCTGCGTCAGCGGATCGACCGACGTTTTGCCGGGATGCTCGACGGCGGTGCCGTTGACGAGGTGAAAATGCTTCTGTCGCTCAATCTCAAGCCGGAGATGCCGGCGATGAAGGCGATCGGCGTGCCGCAGATTGCCGCCATGCTTGCCGGTACGATGAGCAAGGACGAGGTTATCGAAACCGCATCTGCCGCCACACGGCAATATGCCAAGCGGCAGATGACCTGGTTTCGCAATCAGCTGGATGACAGCTGGCTGCGGTGGGACCCGGAATCGGGCGATAGTCTCTAAGGTCTCGATCTTCCCAACAAAAGCCGGGGGCAAGGATGGAGAGCTCTATCCGGCTACTTGCGGATGATGCTGCTCAGCGGCTTTTTCAAAAGGCTTTCGCGAAGTGATGGCCTCGGCTGGTCCGAGCCGGGTTGCGCAAAGCTCGGTGTGACGCGTGGCGGTGCCCGATATGGGGCCGGCCGAGGTTGCGCAGGAGGCTCGTCCGAAAGCAGTTGGTTACGGATCTGGTTGAACCGCTCAAGCTGTGGATTGGCGGGCTCCGCGCGCGGCAGCATTGCCGGATTGTAAGGCTCGACAGCCGGCGTGTAGGTTTCATGTTGCGGTGCCGGACTGGTTTGGCCGAACGCACTGTTGTCTGCGAAACCCTTATCCACTGCGGCGGGCTCATTGTCGAGTCCGCCGAGACTGGCCGTGTAAGCCTGCTGGAAACCGGAAATGTCCGGGCCGTGCATGGCGCGCATGCGTGACACGACGTTGCGCAGGTCCACGGTGTCCGGGGTTTCGTCCGTTACCTTGACGGCAACGCCGTTGGCTTTCGGGAGGCTCTTTTCATCGACGCGGGTAAAGCGCATGCGCATCGGCACCGCCACGGCCTCGCCGAAGGCGATTGCCTCGCCATTGCCGATCGAGGAAATGAAGCTGGTCGTCGATATCGACGAGTTCGGGATGGCCGAGCGGATGATTTCCTGGTCACGGTCGTTGGAAAGGCGCATGGCAAAGACCGTCGAGCACTGCGACAGGATCGTCGGATCGAGTTCGCCGGGGCGCTGGGTGATGATGCCGAGCGATACGCCGTATTTACGGCCTTCCTTGGCGATGCGGGCGATCGCCTGGCGGGTCGGCACGAAACCGAGGCTGATATCGGCTGGAACGTAGCGGTGGGCTTCCTCGCAGACGACCAGCATGTGAACGCCGCCATTGCTCCAGAGGGCGATTTCAAAGGCCATGCGGCAGAGGACGGAGGCGACCGAGTTTACGACTTCGGACGGGATTCCTGCAAGCTGGAAGGTCGTGATCGGCCTGCCTTCGCCGGGGATACGGAAGATCTTGGCGATCGTCTCAAGGATCGTATCGGTGATCGTGTTCGACGAGAACATGAAATTGTAGCGCGGGTCGTTGATCGCGCCGATCACCTTCACCTTCAGTGAACGAAGGTGCGGCTTGTCGCTGCGCCCCTCCAGTCGGCCGATGCGCTCATCGATCATCGCCAGCAGATCCGCCATGCGGTAGGGAACCGGCGTATCAGCGGTGATCGAACTTTTTTCGCTGGTCCGGCGCGCAAGGCCTGATTCCATCGATCCCTTGAATGCGCGTTTCGCTTCCGGAATGACATCGCGAAGGATATCGAGTTCTTCCGGAACCGGCGGCCGACCGCGGAAAATGACTTCGGCAAACTCTTCGAGCTTCATCAGCCAGAAGGGCAGGTCGAGATTGTCGGTATCGATGACCACGGCGATATCGGGAAAGGCGGCTGCGAATTCGTTGTGCGGATCAAGGATCAGCACACGCAGCTTCGGATCCGACGCGATCGCCTTGTGCAGCAAAAGGCTGACAGCCGTCGACTTGCCGACGCCGGTAGTGCCGACAATGGCAAAATGCTTGGACAGCATCGAGGGGACGTGGATGGCGGCGTCGAGACTCTCATCCTGGGTCAGCTTGCCGATGATGCAGGTATCGTTCTTGCCGGTGTCGTAGATGCGCGCAAGATCGGCCGAGCGGATGCGGTGGGCGATGGCGCCGAGATAGGGATACAGGCTGATGCCGGCGGAAAATTCCTCGCGCCCGTTGGGGCTGAGATGGACTTCGCCCATCAGTTCCACTTCGATACGGAACGTGTTGTCGATTTCCTCGCCCCACTCGTTGGTGGCGGTCTGCATGGAATAGACAAGAGCGACGACGCGGTTCTTGCCGACGGTGATCGAGATCAGCCGGCCGACGGACCACAATTCGGTGAGCGAGGTTTCGCCGTTCTCGGCAACGGCTGCGATCGTCGCACGCGAACCGCTGCACGCAACGACCCGACCGAGGAAGCGGTTGCCTCGTTTCAGGGCATCGCGCCGATCCTGCTCTCCGGCACTGATCGAGGAATGAAGGTCATTGTTCAGCAATACGAAACCTCTGGCCAAGAACCCGCAATATTATCGGACGGTATTTAATAAGTTCTTTCTTGTGCTTGCGCGAGCTTGTGCCGTTTTGGACTCGTATCGGTTGTTTTCTTGAAAGGCGTTGACGGGCCTGGCTTTTCTGTTTATCAATCGCGCCCATGATAAAGATCGCAGCAATTCTTGTGGTGGGACGGCGCATGGGCAGGGTGGTATAACCATCCGGCGATAGCCACCCATGCGCAAACACGAGGCCCTCACGGGGCCTTTTTTTATGCCTTCAAACACGATACTCACAGCCAAAACGCGAACATGGACGGAAACAGGCCAATGAGCGGTACAGAAAATCAGATGCAGGATAATCGAATGACTGGGGCGGAAATTGTTCTTCAGGCACTGAGGGACAATGGTGTGGAACATATTTTTGGTTATCCGGGCGGTGCCGTCCTGCCGATCTATGACGAAATCTTCCAGCAGGAGGATATCCAGCACATCCTCGTGCGCCACGAGCAGGGCGCCGGCCACATGGCCGAAGGTTACGCCCGCTCGACGGGCAAGGTCGGTGTCATGCTGGTGACCTCGGGCCCGGGCGCCACCAACGCCGTCACGCCGCTCCAGGACGCACTGATGGACAGCATCCCGCTCGTTTGCCTGACCGGTCAGGTTCCGACATCGCTGATCGGTTCCGATGCCTTCCAGGAATGCGACACCGTCGGCATCACGCGGCCCTGCACCAAGCACAACTGGCTGGTCAAGGACGTCAACGAGCTGGCCGGTATCATCCACGAGGCTTTCCGCATCGCCCAGTCCGGCCGTCCGGGTCCCGTCGTCGTCGATATCCCGAAGGACGTCCAGTTCGCCACGGGCACCTATACGCCGCCATCGGCAGCCAAGGTCCAGCATAGCTATCAGCCGAAACTCCAGGGCGACATGCGCCGCATCGAGCAGGCCATCGAACTGATGAAGGGCGCGCGCCGTCCGGTCATCTATTCCGGTGGCGGCGTCGTCAATTCCGGGCCGGAAGCCTCGCAGCTGCTGCGCGAGCTGGTCGAGCTGACCAATTTTCCAATCACCTCGACGCTGATGGGGCTTGGCGCCTATCCGGCATCGGGCAAGAACTGGCTCGGCATGCTCGGCATGCACGGCACCTACGAAGCCAACATGGCGATGCACGACTGCGACGTCATGGTCTGCATCGGCGCCCGCTTCGATGACCGCATCACCGGCCGTCTCAACGCCTTCTCGCCGAATTCGAAGAAGATCCACATCGACATCGATCCGTCCTCGATCAACAAGAACGTTCGCGTCGACGTACCGATCCTCGGCGATGTCGGCAATGTTCTGGAAGACATGGTTCGCCTCTGGCGGGCTGCTGCCGCCAAGGACACCGACAAGAGCCGCCTCGAAGACTGGTGGGCCGGTATCGTCCGCTGGCGCGGCCGCAACTCGCTCGCCTACAAGATGAGCGACGACGTCATCATGCCGCAATACGCCATCCAGCGCCTCTACGAGCTGACCAAACATCGTGATACCTACATCACCACGGAAGTCGGCCAGCACCAGATGTGGGCCGCGCAGTTCTACGGTTTCGAGCACCCGAACCGCTGGATGACCTCGGGTGGCCTCGGCACCATGGGTTACGGCTTCCCGGCGGCGATCGGCGTCCAGGTCGCCCATCCCGACAGCCTCGTCATCGACATTGCGGGCGATGCCTCGATCCAGATGTGCATCCAGGAAATGTCTTGCGCCGTGCAGCATAACCTGCCGGTCAAGATCTTCATCCTCAACAACCAGTACATGGGCATGGTCCGCCAGTGGCAGCAGCTGCTGCACGGCAACCGCCTGTCCAACTCCTACACCGAGGCCATGCCTGACTTCGTCAAGCTGGCCGAAGCCTACGGCGGCGTCGGCATCCGCTGCGACAAGCCGGCCGATCTCGATGCTGCGATCCAGCAGATGATCGACAGCCCTGCGCCGGTGATCTTCGATTGCCGCGTCGCCAATCTCGCCAACTGCTTCCCGATGATCCCATCGGGCAAGGCGCATAACGAGATGCTGTTGCCGGACGAAGCCACGGACGAAGCGGTCGCCAACGCGATCGACGCCAAGGGCCGCGCACTGGTTTGATTGGTGGAGGGGTTTTCAATGCGCAAACAGGTGATTTACAGCGTTCTCTGCAATCTCATTGTTTGCGCGTTGATCGCGTTGTCCAGTGTTGCAGCAGCAAGTTCCGCTTTTGCACAAGAGGCGCAGCCAATTCTTGGCACAACCTTGTCCGCTATCCCGCCTAAAAACTTTAAACCGGCCTCCGATTTTCCCGGTTTCATTGATCAGTCCGTAGGCGGAACCATAGTCGTTGTAGAATTGCCAAAAGAGGCTTTCGATGAATATTCGACGTTGTTCTCGGATACCAAAAAGCTAAATCGCAAGTTTGCGAGAGCGGGCATTCAAATGAGCCGAGTTGTGTCGTTGACGACCTCTGGGGGCCAAAAAGTGAATCTGGCACAGGGGATTCACAAGGTCTCAAATGGTCAGTTCGATATGTGGGCGGCTGTTTACAAAGGCGACATGACTGCCCTTGTTACGTTGAAGCTACCGAAAAAAGGCGTTCTGACAACTTCGGAAATCGAGTCGTTTTTTGAATCGGTCAGACCGGGAAGGGTGGTAACGGCTAACGAGTTTCTTTCGATTCTACCGTACGAAGTGAGTGTAGTAGAGCCTTTTCGCATGGTTGGAACACCCAGCGCTCTTGGTGCAGTTCTTACCGTTGGTTCAGACGATTTGAACCGCAATAACCTGCAGCCGACAATTATGATTTTTCACAAAGCTGGAATTGTCTTGGCTGGCGATTTGGATCGCACGGCAGAAATAGAACTCAGGAGCACCTCAAGTTTCAGAGATTCCGATATCCAGAAGCGGCAACCCATTCGATTTGCTGGCGGAGAAGGTATTTTTTTCGAAGGTGTGACTACCCTTAAAGGGGTCACGAAGAAATTCTCCCAGCGATTTGTTGTGGGGCCGCGTAGCCATTCCATCCGAATGGTGGTTGTCGGAGACAAAGCGCAGATGGAGGAATTTGGGCCGATTGCGGATCGAATTTCGTCGTCAGTTGCTTTCAAGAAGAACAACTAGACGCCTGAATTCAGTGCATCAAACAAAGCAAACGATTATCGCGCAAAATTAAGAGAGTATTCCATGAACGCACATCTTCAGCCGACGGGCTCCGCCTATTTCATCGCCAAGGAAACCGAGAAGGCGGAAAATCATACGCTTTCGGTTCTCGTCGATAACGAGCCGGGCGTTCTCGCCCGTGTCATCGGCCTGTTTTCCGGCCGCGGCTACAACATCGAGAGCCTGACGGTTTCCGAGACCGAGCACCAGTCGCACCTGTCGCGCATCACCATCGTGACGCGCGGCACGCCGCATGTGCTGGAGCAGATCAAGGCGCAGCTGGAGCGCATCGTTCCGGTCCACCGCGTCGTCGACCTGACGGTTCGGGCCGCCGAACTCGGCCACGACCGGCCGATCGAGCGGGAAGTGGCGCTGGTGAAAGTCAGCGGGCAGGGTGAAAGTCGGGCGGAAACGCTGCGTCTCGCCGATGCCTTCCATGCCAAGGTGATCGACGCAACGCTCGAGCACTTTATCCTCGAAATTACCGGTAAATCCTCCAAGATCGACCAGTTCGTGGCGATCATGAAGCCGCTCGGGGTCATCGAAGTCTGCCGCACCGGGATTGCGGCGATGAATCGCGGCCCGCAGGGGATGTGAGGCGTGTGGCCGATGATCCGCATGATGGCAGCATCGGCCATTTTCTCTTTTAGCATAACAACGACGATGGCGGCCGGCATTCCCGCGGGTTCAGCGGAGGATGACCTTTCGGGCGTGCTCGATATCGTCGGCACACAGGCCGAAGCCAGCGACGAAATACAGTCACACTTCAAGATTTGCCCGGCGGAGATTGCAAATTCCGCTCGTCCGTTATGGCGTAGCTTGGTACCAGGCGAGCCGTTAGACCGTGGCACATGTGGCGAGGATATCAAGGCTTGCTACCGCATATGCATGGAAGACCGTAACGCGAGTGCCTGTCTGGCACTCGGCTACACGCTGGAGGCTGCCAGTCCAGTCGTACCGCAGCGTTGGGCGCAAATGCTGTTCGCTCAGGCTTGTGCTGCGGGCAGCAGCGGCGGCTGCACCAATCGGGCTGCCGGAATCCGCAACGGACAGTATGGCGGCGATCCACTGTCGGATGCCGACGTCGATGATCTGCGACGCTGTTTTTTACGCACTTTCACCCTGACTTGCCGCGATGGCGATGCTTGGGGATGCACGATGCTCGGTCAGTCCTATCAATACGGGGAAGGTGCTCCTGCCGATATGCTCATGGCAAAGCGCTTCTATGAAAAGTCCTGTTCCATTGCCGAAGATTTTCCTGCTTGCGATTTTGCGCGGAAGCAAATGGAAGGGTTCGAATAGATATTGCTGCACCGGCGTTGCGCCGGCGGTCCCGCTGTGGATGTGAAAATGCCTATTCCGCCTTAGCCCTGGCCTGGCTTTCCTTCTTCAAGGGACGGCTGACGGGGCATACTTCCTGGACAAATCCGTTGAGCGTATTGACGAGGTTGTTTCCGACAAGAGCGTAGTGAACGAACTGGCCACGCTTTTCTTTTGTGATCAAGCCCGCGGTTTCCAGCACAGCAAGGTGCTGTGAAATCGATGGCTTTGCCATGTCGAATCTCTCCGCGATCTCGCCAGCCGTCAGGCTCGATGCCGAAAGATATGCCAGAATCTTGCGCCGGGGCTGCGAGGAAAGCGCGTTGAACACGCGCTGGATCGATTTACCCGCGTTATCCTGAACATCGCCTTCGACAACATCTTCTTCCAAGCCTGCGGTTCCTTTTTTTGTTCACCAGCAGCCAGCCATGCTGTCAGCTTCGGTGTTTTATATTTAGGCAATTAGGATGTTGCCTAAATATAAACTGTTTCGTATAGTTATTTAGTTCATTTCCTAATTAGCTTGCTCACAGGCAATTTTCAATTGGATCGTCGAGGTCTATCGGCTTTTTCCAAAAAAGAGAGGCACAGCATGACGGCGCTATCTACGGGAAGGATGCTATCCGGCGAGACCAGCGATCCCGTGAAAGGGAAAGTGGTCTGGGTTGCGGGCAAGTCGTTCTGGGTGACTGCGATGACTGTTGTCGCGATCGTTTTCGGTCCGCTGACCTTTTCCTTGGATGCACTGGCTGTTTTCGTCACTCTCACCGGCGTCACGATCTGCCTCGGCCATTCCGTGGGCATGCATCGGCTTTTGATCCACCAGTCGTTCGAGACTCCGATCTGGGTGGAGCACATCCTCGTGTATATGGGAACACTTGTGGGCATGGCAGGGCCGTTCGGAATGATCTATGCGCATGACATTCGGGACTGGGCTCAGCGACAGCGGGAATGCCATGACCTATTCGCTCATCGCCGCCCCTTTTTCCAGGATGCCTTCTGGCAGATGCACTGCGCTGTAGCGCTCGAAAAACCGCCACATTTTGTCATGGAGGAACGGATCGAGCGTGATCGCTTCTATCGATTTCTAGAAGCCACCTGGATGCTGCAACAGGCGCCACTTGCCGCGATCCTGTTCATTCTCGGCGGATTTCCCTGGTTGGTCTGGGGCGTGCCGGTCCGTGTTTCCGTTTCGCTGACGGGCCACTGGTTGATCGGTTACTTCGCCCATCGTGGCGGCGAGCAGGGCTGGTGCGTCGACGATGTGGCAGTGCAGGGCTTCAATCTGAAGCGTTTCGGGCTGGTAACTTTCGGCGAAAGCTACCATGGCAATCATCACGCTTTTCCCGAATCCGCCCGCCTCGGGCTTGAAAGTGGACAGGTCGATCTTGGCTGGATCTTTATAAAGCTGCTCTCATGGCTGGGCCTTGCGTCGTCGATCAATTTGCCGTCGAACGTGCCGCATCGTGCAGGCTTGCGGAGAGTAACCTCGCCGCCGCCCGAGCGTCGTTTTGAGCCTCAGGAGTTGCAAAACAATATTTCGGGCTGACAGGTAGCCGTTAGTCGCTCAGATCATCTCCAGCGGTGTTTTTCGCCTCGGAGGGGGAAAAGCCTTGTCCAGTATTGCCAGATCATCCGGCGTCAAATGCACCTCCACGGTCGCGCGGTTTTCGCGTACCCGTTCCGGTATGCCGGTTTTCGGAATGACGATGACACCAGGATTTCGAATCAGGAAGGCAAGGGCGACCTGTGCGACCGTCGCCTGATGGGCTTTGGCGATGTGGATGAGATCGGGGTGGCGCATCAGCCGGCCTTCGTCGAGTGGCGAATAGGCCATGATCGGAATGCCGCCGGCCTGGCTGTCCTTCAGAAGGTCGTATTCGATGCCACGGTGAGAGAGATTGTAGAGGACCTGATTGGCCGCGACATGGCCGCCATCGGGCACGCCGAGAAGTTCTTCCATATCGTCGGCATCGAAGTTGGAGACGCCCCAGGCGCCGATCTTGCCGGACCGGCGCAGCGCCTCGAAAGCTTCGACGGTTTCGGCGAGGCGGTAGCGGCCGCGCCAGTGGAGGAGATAGAGGTCGATATGGTCGGTGCCGAGTCGCTTCAGGCTCGCTTCGCAGGCCTTGATCGTGCCGTCGCGGCTGGCGTTCGACGGCAGGACCTTGCTGACGATGAAAGCATTATCCCGGCGCCCTTTGACGGCGTCGGCGACGATCCGTTCGGCGCCACCATCGGCATACATTTCGGCGGTGTCGATCAGCGTCATGCCGAGATCGAGGCCATGCCGAAGGCATTTCGCCTCCTCGGTGGCACTCGCCTTGCGCTCACCCATGTGCCAGGTGCCTTGGCCGAGCACGGGAACACTCCTGCCGCCGGGAAAGGATGTCGTGGGAATGGCGTCTTGCATGATGTGATCCTTGTCTGCAATGTCGGCCGGGCAGTCATCCAATAGATAGGACATCTCACCGGAGATGAAAGACATGCGGCGCTGAAGCCGTCGCGTTGGTCAATACTAGAATATCGCAATCGACGGCTTCGTCAGCATCAGCCAGAGAATTCCGACGACGGCAAAAAATGCAGGAAAGCCGCAGGCAAACCAGATGCGATAAAGTGTGAAATAAGCCGCTGGCAGAGGATCGCCAGCGATGGCTGCGGCGCATGCCAGATCGCGCAGCCTGATCTGAATCCAAACCACCGGCAGCCAGAAAATACCGGTGACGACATAGAGGACAAGGGAAAGAATGATCCATCCCTCCTCAAGTGGCCATCCAATCATCCTTGCGAGAAGATAGCCGGTCAGCGGCTGAAGAATTACCGCGGTAGCCGTAAAGAGAGTATCGGCGATCACCACCGTCCTTGCCGTATGGGCGATCAGCGCCGGATCGCGTGTCCTGTGCGCCATGACCATGAAGAAGGCTATACCCGCGCCTGTGCCGAAAAGGACGGTTGCACCGACGACATGGGCCAGAAGCAGCAATTCCTCGATCATCAACGTTCATCCAGGGTGGCAAGAGCAACCAAGATCAGCAGGATCGATGGCAGGACCTTGACGAGGGGGCCGAGAGGGTCAAGCCAGAGTGCAGGTTCGAGCAGGCTGCCGCCTACGAGATAGGCGAAGGTTACGACAAGCATGCCGAGAAGGGCATTTCGGGTCCATGGCCGAACAGTAACGGCAAGGCCGAGCGCGATGTCGATCAGGCATGTGGCAATGGTGAGAGCTGTCGCCGGAGCGGAGTCCACAAGAGGCAGGAAATGCGAGCTCGCACGTTCCGGGTCGATCAGCGGGACAACCCCGGACAAAAGCCAGAATAATGCAAGGCCAACGATGACAAGCGGCTTCAAAAGATAGAAACGGGCAAACCAGAGATCCTGCACGCCGGATGGATTGGCCGACAGGGTGGCGGCCGCGGCCGTTGCTGCTGGCAGCACCACACTCTTGTCGTTATCGGTTCTCACGCCCTCAGACATCACCTTCATTGCGGTCGAGCGAAGCGGCGAACGCCATCCGAGGCGTCCTGCGATGTCAGCCAGCCACGTTACCGGCTTGCCCATTATGGCAGGGATGGCGACAACGCGTCCGGCCGGCAGGCCCAACCATTGCCGGTGAAGGCTCACCAGTTCGGCGAGCGTGAGCGGTTCCTTCTCCGCAATCCCGACATCCGTTCCGGGTGAAAGATCGCCGGTTATAGCCTCAGCGACGGCTGTGGCGACGTCCTCCACTGATACCGTCGCGATGTGGCTTTTTGCATAGACGAGCGGCAGAACCGCGGGGAACGCCGATAGCGCTCTCAGAAGCGCCGAACCGCCGTGCGCGTTGCGACCGAGAACGAGCGCGGGGCGCAAAATGACATAAGGAATGCCGCTTGAAACCAGCGCCTCATCGGCCTGGCGTTTCGTAGCTAGAAAAGGCAGTTCGGCCGCAGCGCCTTGGGTTCTCGCTGAAATCTGGACGATCAGCCGGATGGGCGATTGTTTGGCCTCGGCATAGAGTGCCTGCATGGCTTTCGCCTGGGTTGCAGTGACGTCGTCCGCCAAGCCATCCTGAAGGGCGCCGGCGCTGTTGATGATTGCGTCGTGGCCTTTGAGGATGCCGGCCCAGTCGCCAGGCTCCGTCATCGTTGCCAGATCGGCCTGAAGCCAACGAATATCCGGTTGCTTCAACGCAGCGCGTGCAGGATTTCGACCAAGGCCTGTCACCAGATGGCCATCCGCAAGAAGGCGAGATGCGATCGTCGATCCGATGAAGCCTGTTGCGCCGAGAATCAGGATGTTCATGGAGCGAGACTAGCGGAAATGATCGCCCCCCTGAAAGGCTCAATGCTTCTTGTCACCATGACAAGTTTCGGGTGGTCCTCGCCGATAGGTCAGCTAGATTGACCTAAAATTCGGGAGGATTCCATGCAGGCCGACACGCTTCTGGCGTTGTTTCTTTTTGCTTTCACGACATCGATCACGCCGGGGCCGAACAACATGATGCTGTTCGCATCGGGGGTGAACTTCGGCTTTTCACGGACCATTCCACACATGTTCGGCATTGGTGCCGGCTTCTTGACGCTGTTGATCGCCGTCGGCCTCGGGCTCGGTGCTTTGCTCCATTCCATGCCAACGCTCTACACCGCGCTGAAATTTGCAGGCGGCGCCTATCTGGTCTGGATCGCCTGGAAGATCGGTTCGTCGCGGACGTTGTCGGAAGGCAAGGCGGGGGCGGTGCCGATGACCTTTCTTCAGGCGGCTGCCTTCCAGTGGATCAATCCGAAGGCATGGGTCATGGCGGTCACCGCGATGGCGACCTACACTACCCAGCAAAGCTATCTTACAAGCGTGTTTATCGTTGGCCTCATCTTTGCGATCGTCAACGTTCCCAGCGTCTCGACCTGGGCCGGCTTCGGCTCGGCGCTCAGGCAATGGCTGTCAGATCCGGTCCGCCTGAAATGGTTCAACATCACTATGGCGGTCTTGCTCGTTCTCAGTCTTTGGCCGATGCTGCGCTAACGGATGGATCACCGTTGGGCAAAATGAGGGTGTGGCATGGCTGGCTTCGTTAATTCGGTCATTGCCGGCGTCGCGTTCATTTCCATGGCGCTTGCAATCGTTTTTGGTTGCTATTTCGCGGCGCGGAGAATTCTAAACCCCGGTGCGGAAGGCGATCGAACCCACGACGCTGCAGCGACGATTGCCGTGCGTATCGCCGCTTTGCACGGCCTTATCCTTGCCCTGGTCTATGCCCAGGAACTCGACGACTATAAAGGCATCCGCAACAATCTGATGGAAGAGGCCGTGGCGATCTCCGATATCTACAATGATGCCGCGCGGTATGGCGGTGCGGTGGTTGCGCCGGTGCAGCATGGCTTGGCCAACTATGTCGTTACCGTTGTCGGCGAGGAGTGGGACATGCTCGGGCATCGTCAGGGCCTGTCGCCAAAGGCGTGGGCGCTATGGAACGATGTCTATGATCGTCTGCTTGATCTGACGCCTGAAACGGATCGCCAGCGTTATCTCGGCAACCGGATGCGCGACCGGGCGACTGCCATCGCACGCTTCCGTCAAATCCGCGAGGAAACCGCTGCCGGAGGGTTCGGCGGACTGTTCTGGGCGCCGGCACTGATCGGGCTCTCCCTGCTTTCGATCCCGTTCTATGTCTATCGCCCGACCCGCACGCATATGTTCCTGCTGTCGATTTTTGGGGCCTATTCGGGCGTGGTTCTCTTCTTCATCTTCGCCTTTTCAAATCCCTTCGAGCAGCCGGGAAAGCTGGAACCTGTGGCTTTCGAGAACCTGCTGCGCGGCGATATCGGCAGGAGCTTGCCGGCCGCTATACCGGGTGGAGATTCCAGCCAATGACATCCGAGGACCCCATGCACTATCACGATGACGATCATCATCACGACAACCATTTTTCCGATATGCAGGCGCGGGTGAAGGCGCTCGAAACGGTGCTGACGCAGAAAGGCCTGATCGATCCGGCGGCGATCGATGTGATCGTCGAGACCTATGAAACGAAGATCGGCCCGCGAAACGGGGCGCATGTGGTTGCCAAGGCCTGGAGCGAGCCGGATTTTGCTGACTGGCTGCGCAGCGATGCAACGGCGGCGATTGCCAGCCTCGGTTATACGGGACGGCAGGGCGAACATATGCGTGCCGTGTTCAATACGCCCGAGACTCATAACCTCGTCGTCTGCACGCTGTGCTCCTGCTATCCTTGGGCCGTTCTTGGCCTGCCGCCGGTCTGGTACAAGGCGCCGCCCTATCGCTCGCGCGCCGTGATAGATCCACGCGGGGTGCTTGAGGAATTCGGCGTAAAGCTGCCTGAGACCAAGAAAATCCGTGTCTGGGATTCGACGGCTGAGCTGCGCTATATCGTCATTCCCGCGCGTCCTGCCGGAACCGAAGGTCTCGATCAGGAGGCGCTTGCCGATCTCGTGACGCGCGATTCGATGATCGGCACGGGGCTGGCGATAGCTGCCGGAGGCACACGATGAACGGTGCGCAGGATCTTGGCGGACAGCATGGCATGGGGCCGGTGGCGCCGGAGAAGGACGAGCCGTATTTTCACGCGGAATGGGAAAAGCGGGCGCTCGGCCTGACGCTCTCCTGCGGTGCCTTTGGTGCCTGGACGATCGACGAGAGCCGGCATGCGCGCGAAAGCCTGCCGCCGGCGACCTATCTCTCGGCCAGCTATTACGAAATCTGGACCCGCGCCCTGGAGGCTCTGTTGAAGCGGCACGGTTTCATTTCCGCTGCCGAACTGGCCGCTGGTCAGATGCTCGAAAAGGGCAGGGAGCCGAAGCGCATATTGACAGCGGATATGGTGCCGGCGGTGCTGGCCAGGGGCGGGCCATGTGACCGCCCGGCACCCGCTGGCCCTGTCTTTGCCGTCGGCGAGCGGGTGCGCACGAAAAACTTCAATCCGGAAACCCACACAAGGTTGCCGCGCTATGCCCGCGCCAGGACGGGGATCGTCGAGGCGGTACAGGGCTCGTTCGTCTTTCCCGACGACAACGCGCACGGCAAGGGTGAAAACCCGCAATGGGTTTATACCGTTGTTTTCGATGCCGGTGAAATCTGGGGCGAGGGCGCCGACCCGTCGCTGACGGTTTCGATCGATGCCTGGGAGAGTTATCTTGAACGCGCATGAACCTTCGCTTGCCGGATCTCCGGGATTGCCGAAATCGAACGAGGGCGTTCCCGTCTTCGCCGAGCCCTGGCAGGCGGAAGCCTTTGCCATGACCGTGCGTCTGCATGAAAAGGGCGTGTTTTCCTGGAGCGAATGGGCCGAAGCCTTGTCGCATGAACTGTACAAGCCGGGCCGCCTGGCCGATGCCAGCGACTATTTCGATTGCTGGGTGGCAGCCCTTTCACGCCTCGTCACCGAGCTGTCGATCACCTCGCAGGAAAACCTCGATCAGTTGACGCAAAGCTGGCAGAGAGCTGCGGAGGCGACACCGCATGGCAAGCCTATTCTGCTGGAAAACGATCCAGAGCGCTGATTGCGCGTTTTAATCGACAATAAATTCAAGATGTTGCATGCCGATCTGGTATCAGAATCGATTTGAGGCTTGCGCGTTGTCAGGTTTCTGATCAATATATAACCAAATGGTTTTAGAACTGATTGGTTATTGAAAATGCAGGCTGCTCATCATCTCGACACGACGTTCTCGGCCCTTGCCGACCCGACCCGCCGAGCAATCCTTGCCCGGTTGGCAACGGGGGAGGCTTCGGTGCTGGAACTTGCCGAGCCGTTTGCGATGAGTCAGCCGGCCATCTCCAAGCACCTGAAGGTGCTGGAGGGTGCCGGGCTGATTTCCCGCGGCCGCAATGCCCAGCGCCGCCCGTGCCGGCTGGAGGCCAGGCCGTTGTCGGAAGCCACCGCCTGGCTCGAAAACTATCGCCGTTTATGGGAGGGCCAGTTCCAGCGTCTCGACGCCTTGCTGGACGAGATGAAGGCCATTCAACCGGGCGTCGCAACGCAAGGAGAAGAGGACCGATGACTGAGGCCAGAGCTTTGAAAATCACCGCCGATGGCGAGCGCCGTATCGTCATGACACGTACATTTGATGCGCCGGGGCATCTGGTGTTCGACGCGTTCACCAAGCCGGAGCTGGTCAAGCGATGGCTGAAGGGGCCGGATGGCTGGGAAATGCCGATTTGCGAGATCGATCTTCGGGTCGGCGGGCTCTTCCGCTATGTCTGGCGGCGCAGTGCCGATGGTGTCGATATGGGCATGGGCGGCAGTTACCGTGAAATCGAAGCGCCGAAGCGCATCGTCCATACTGAGCTTTTCGATGAGGACTGGACCGGCGGCGAGGCGGATGTGACGACAACCTTCTTGGATGCGGGCGGCAAGACGACCGTGACAACCACGATTCTTTATGCGTCAGGCGCGGCGCGCGATGCAGTGCTGAAGTCGCCGATGGAATCCGGCGTTGCCGCAAGCTACGACCGGCTTGAAGAGATGCTACCGGATATCGCCAAGCAGGCAGCCTGAGCACCGCGAACAACTGATGAGGGCAGGGTGCTTTCGCATCCTGCCCTCACCTTTTCCTTGACCGTGCGTCAGGTTTCGAACTGCCGATAGCATTCCTCGGCGATCTCCTGCAGTTTTGCGCGGCTGACTTCGCCGGTGACCGCGTATCCGATCGCCCCGTCGATCCAGTAGAAGGTTTCCAGCGCGCCTGCGGATTCGAAACGGAAGCTGGTTTCGCCGTTTTCAGGGTTTTTCCCGAGAAGCACGGTCAGTCTTTGCCCGGCCGTATCCTGATACATCAGCATGGCGCCCGCCTTGCCGTTGACGGGCAGGAGCCTGCCGCCGACGAGAGAAAACCCCAAACCTTTCAGATCGGGCGCGACAAGCTTGTAGTCGAGGCGCTTGCCGAGCCAGGTGACCAGATGTTCCTCCTGATCCGCGCCGACCTCGACCGGATGGCGTTTTTCGCTGGCATAGACGAGGAATGCCGTCTTGGATTGACCTGGCAGGCTTTCGAGGGCGGCTGTGTTTTCGATGGGCGCAGGTTTGCTGATCAGCCGTTCACCATAGACGCCCGCCGCCGCACCCGACAGGAAAAGCATCAACGATGCGGCAATGAGGGCGGACCTCCGCCAAAGTATCGATGATGTCCTGGCTGGGCTCGCGGCGTTTAACAGCATGCCGTCGTTTTCGCTCGGCCGGGCATAGTTCGAAAACGCCGTCTTCAGCTCCGCTGCCTGTGCCTGCCATTGAAGGATCTCGGCCGCTTCTTCCGGGTGGTCTTTCAGCCAGAGTTCGACCTCTTGTCTGCGCCCGTCGTCGAGAAACCCATCGACGAAGGCGTGCAGGTCGGCTTCGGTGACCGTGTTGTGGCCGTCTGTCATTTTGGTCTCCGGAGCGAAACGATGTTGTTCTGCGCGAGCTGTACGGCCATCTGCCGGCGCGCGCGCGACAGGCGTGACATGACGGTCCCGATCGGGATCGCCAGCATGTTTGCGACATCCTGATAGCCGTAACCCTCGACAACGACGAGCATGAGCACCGAACGATGGTCCGGGCTGAGCGCATTCAGCGCCTGTTGGAGCCTGGTTTTTTCCAAGGGGTCGCCCGACACGTCTTCCGCCGTCAAGCCCAGCGTTTCGTTCAGTTCGACCGACGGATGCTGGCTGACGCGGCGGTGCCGGTCGCGGTACAGATTGGTCATGATCGTGAAGACCCAGGCGCGCAGGTTGACACCGCGCCACTGGTCGCGGCGAACAAGCACCTTCTCGACGCAATCCTGCAAAAGGTCTTCGCCATCGCTGTCGGATCTGGCAAGGCTGCGCGAATAGCGCCGCAGCGACGGCACCAGCGACAGGATCTGGTTTTCGAACGTATCTGCGGAAGGGGGACGTTCCCCCTTCGCGCGAGATTCTTGATCAGGGGCGCGCGGCATCCCAGACCTTTCCTACGCCGTCACCGGTGGCGTCGCCCTTCTTGGCGTCCTTGACCCAAAAGTAGAGCGGCATGCCCTTCAGAGCCCATTGCTTCTTGCCATCCTTGCGCTCGACCAGGGTATAGTCACCGTCGGCCGCGGCGGAGCCTTCCGCCAGGTAGGGCGGCCAGTTGGTAGCGCATTTATCATAGCAGTAGGATTCGCCCTTTTCATCCTTCTTGTAGGTATAGAGCGTCATGCCGTTTTCCGCGGCGATCACCTCGCCCTTGTCGGTTTCGATGGTCTGGACCGCCGGGGCGGCGAAGGCGGCGGCGGCTGATATCACGGAGAATGCTGTTACAAGCGGCAGAAGTCTCATTGGAGGTGTCCTCTCTCGAGTTTTCCGAACGAACCGCCGTTACAGCCGGTTCGAACATAAGACACATCAGGGCCTCTTCTTATTCCCGGGGTTACGCAAAAACTTATCGGGAGGCCTTGTCCGGGACGCGACGAAGCGGGCGAGGGACGGGCCGACAGCCATGACCATCAGCAGCCGAGCCGATTGCAGCGCCATGACAAAGGGCACGTCGACATTGCTGGAGGCGGCAATGATGGCGATCGAGTCCATACCGCCAGGGCTGGTGGCGAGATAGGCCGTCAGCGGATCGATGCCGACCGCCTTGACGAGGATGTAGGCAAGCAGACCTGAAAAGCTCATCAACACCAGAATGGAAACGATCGTCGGCAGCAGGGCGCGGCGGGCATGGGCAAGGATCGGGCGAGTGAAGCCGAGGCCGATGTTCCAGCCGAGCATGGCGTAGCTAATCGCCAGCAGCCATTCGGGAATCTCGATTGTGAGCACGCCGGCGACGCTGAGCAGGGATCCCAGCAGGAACGGCAGGAGAAACACGCCAGCCGGTATGCGCAGCCATTTGCCGAGACAGCCGCCGACAATGGCGACAGCAAGCGTTTCGAGGAAGGGGATAAGCTGGATCGGGCCGAACCAGACGATTTCGGGTCCCGGTCCGTCGATACCGGCCCAATAGCGCGCAACGAGCGAGGCCGCCGCAGCCACGAAGACGACGCGCAGATATTGCATGAACGCGACCAGACGGACGTCTGCGCCATAGGCATCGGCCATGACCAGCATCGAGGTGGCGGCCCCTGCCGACGAACCCCAGATCGCTGTCGTGCCGGGCAGGATGTTGAGCTTGCTCATGACGAAACCGCTAAGCGTGCTCATGGCGATGACCGAGAGCACAATGGCCAGGAAGAGCGGCCAGTTGCCGAAGAAGGTTACGAGAATGCCCGGACTGATGGTTTCGGCGATCATCGTGCCGATCAGCGCCTGGGCACAGAGAAAGGCTGGGCGTGGCAGACGGATGGTGCCGCCATTCATGCCGACAATGGCACCTGCTACCATCGGCCCCATCAGTAGTGCTGCGGGAATGCCGGTAAGTTCAAGGCCGGTCGCGAGCGCCGCCGAGAGCAGCAGCAGAAAGCCCCATTGAGATGCGATATTCCAGCGGCCGATGCCCGATGCCACGGGAGCGGACGGGTCTTCGGGAGGGGCAGACGTCACATCAGTACTTTCGGATAGCAAAAGTGAGGCAGCGCTTGGGAGGCGAAGCAGAGGGCGTTTTATCATGGGTATCTACCCTGCGATACGCGTTCCGTGTGGCGGTTTCTTGCGGTCGGCGGCGGTTCGGAGCAAAAAAAACGAGGTGGGCGAGGCTGCCGCAAACCTCGTGTCGCTGCACCAAGCGCGACATGTCCGCGCGAATCGGGCAATAGAACAAAGATGGAATTCGCACCGCAACAGGATGAGGCCCTCAAGGCCGTGTCGCGCTGGCTGAAGGAAGGGCGCTCGCCGCTTTTCCGGCTGTTCGGCTATGCTGGAACCGGCAAGACGACGCTTGCGCGTCACTTCGCCGAGAACGTCGATGGAGAGGTTCTGTTTGCCGCCTTCACCGGCAAGGCGGCGCAGGTCCTGCGTTCCAAGGGAGCGACCAACGCCAGGACGATCCACTCGCTGATCTACCGACCGCGTGGCGAGGAAGAGGTTTCAGACGAAGAGACCGGCAAGACCTCGATCGCACCGATGTTTTCCATCAACAGGCAGTCGCCCGTTGCCAAGGCGGCGCTGATCATCATCGACGAATGCTCGATGGTCGATGAAGCACTGGGCAAGGATCTGATGAGTTTCGGAACGCCGATCCTGGTGCTCGGTGATCCCGGCCAGCTTCCGCCGGTTTCCGGTGGCGGCTACTTTACCAATGAGGAACCGGACTACCTGCTGACGGACATTCACCGGCAAGCGCGCGATAATCCGATCATCCAGCTCGCCATGCACGTGCGCGAAGGCAAGGAGATCATGCACGGTGATTATGGCTCGACTGCCAGGGTCATCTCGAAGAACGAGGTGACGCAGAGCCTGGTGCTCGACGCGGATCAGGTGCTGGTCGGCACCAACAAGACGCGGCGGCGCTACAATATGCGATTGCGTGAGCTCAAAGGGTTTACGACCGAATATCCGCAGTCAGGCGACAAGCTCGTCTGCCTGCGCAATGATCCGGCAAAGGGGTTGCTCAACGGCTCGCTCTGGCAAGTGATGACCTCGTCCAAAGAAACGGTGAAGCCAGGTATCAATCTGATGATTCGTCCGGAAGACGACGACATGGATCGGGGTGCTGCCAAGATCAAGCTACTGAAAACCGCCTTCGAGGATGTCGAGGGAGAAATTCCGTGGTCGACGCGCAAGCGCTATGACGAGTTCGACTACGGCTATGCGCTGACGGTGCACAAGGCCCAAGGCTCCCAGTGGAACGATGTCGTTCTGTTCGACGAGAGCTGGGCGTTTCGTGACACCCGCGAACGCTGGCTCTATACCGCGATCACCCGCGCCGCCGAAACGCTGACGATCGTGCGATAGCCGCTACTCGGCCGAAACAAAGCCCATCAGTACCGCCTTGGCGACGGCCTGGAAGCGATTGTGGCCGTTGAACTTGCGGATGATATCGGATTCGAGCGTCAGCACCGCGGTCAGGTCCATGTCCATCATCGTGGCGATACGGTTTGCCGGATAGCCTTCGGCCATGAAGGCAAGGCATTTCGTCTCGATCGGTGAAAGGTGGATGGGCGGCAAGGCAGTGCGCTGCGACGTATCGCCATCGGCAGCCGATTCCAGCAATTCGCTGATCCGCTGCATCTGGCGCCGCAGGATCGACTGCTGGGCAGCGAGTTCGCGCTTGCGGGCCTGCAGCGCATCCCGGAAGATTTGTGCCGCGTCTTCCTGGCTGGCCGAGTTTCCGAGCGCCACCATCAGATCCTGGATGGCGGCGATCGGCATATCAATCTCGCGACAGGCATTGATGACGGTCATTCGCCTGATGTCTTCAAGTCCGTAGACCCGCATCGGACCCATTCTTTCGGCGGAAAGAAGCCCCTTTTCCTCGTAGAAATGCAAGGTGCGGTGCGTGACGCCGAAGGCATCCGCCATATCGGCGATGGCGACATGGTTGTCGGGAATGGTTCCCGGCAAAGGCAGATGCGGCAGAAAGCCGGACGCTATTCGGCCGCCCGGTGCAGAGAGAAATGTCTTTGTCTGTTCTGGCATGCTGTGAAATAGCCCTCGCTGGTCGACCGGCGAGAGAAATGTCCTGGAGACGGCAATCTGCCTGCTGCGCACCAAGACGCGACGGCCGTCTCCTTGGGCTGCCCCTCGATGTCATGCACGCCACCCGGATGGGATGGATACTCGATACCACTGTGCTTGCCTAATGAGCGGCCAGGCCATTTCCCCACTTACACAGTCAGGATACACGCGGGGCGTGAAGATGAATAGTTAGTAAGATTAGGGATGAAAGCCGAGGATTTTGAGCAGTTTTGCGGTTTTTACGCCGCGAAATACAAGTTTTAAAGGCGATTTATTGCAGTTTTGGTTCTTTTCGCCACAGTAGCCGAATCCGCTTACCGAATAAGCGTTGAAGGCAGGGCGCCGGCGCTGATGGCGAATTTCAGCTTCCGTCTGTGATCGGCCGAGAGCTTTTCCTGGCAGGACTTTGCGTCCTGGAAGGCTTGCCGCGTCTGCTGGTGGCGGTAGGTGTCTGTTAGCACCATACATTTCATCAGCGGGCTATCGATCTCGGCTGCGCTGGCGTAGCGGAAGATATGGCCGTCCGCAGAGAGCATCTTGGCTGCGAGAGCGAGGCTCTCGTAAAGGATATCCGCCTCATCGGCCAACTGCTCGCTACCGATGAAGACGTCATAGACTGTGTCTGACGAGGCATCGTTGGTGATCAGAACGCGAAGACCTGCCGGCGATTTCTGCTGCAAAACGGAAATGGTAAAAGCCAACGGGTCGGCTGCCGCCGTTGAGGGCGATTGCCAGAGCGCCGAGGCGGGCACGGCCGCGACCGTGCGATAATGGGAGGCGGCGTTGCGAAGAGCATCGGCAAAGCGCGCCGCATTTCCGTTGCCGGGCCATTGCGATCCGACCGTTATTCTCGGCAGGTCGTTGGCAAGCTTGCGTTCCAATACCGCACCGTGGAGGCGGGATTGCGTGGGGATATTGACGCTCATGGCCGGCGACGAGAGTGGAATGAATATCAGAAGTGGCAGGGCGGACAGCAGGGCCAGGGGTGATGACAGTGGAGCAGGCAGCCAGGAGAAGCGCGTGTTCCCGGCGCGGCGCGGCTGTGCGGGTGCATGCCCTGCTTTTGCCGTCGCTGAAGGCGAGATGTGCTGGCGCCGGTATTCGGGCACATAGGTGCCTTTCGGGATGTCGATGCGCCATTCGTCCATGGCGCCTTCACCGGCGTAATAGGCGCTCAGCAATTTCCGGAGCTTGCCGGCATGGACGCGCACCAGAGGATCGCTATCGGCATTGAATGCCTGCGGCCGATCGAAGACATCAATCCCGATCGTGTAGCCCTTCAACTGATGGCCGGTGCCCTCGATCTCTTTGTCGACGACGTATTTCAGGAAGGCGCGCAGGCGCTCGGAACGGGAGAAAAGAGCGCTCGACAAAATGCCGTCCAAAGACTGGCGGATCGTGTCGTCGTCGGGTCTCTCGCGCTGTGCCATCAACGTGTTCTCCCCGAAAGCCCCATCAACGCCCGCGTTCCGCTATCGGAAGCGATCATCGATTCGGTCGTGTCGAGGCAAAAACGAGGGTTCATTGGTTCCGGTTTGGGTCGTTTCATGGGGTTCTAGCACCGCCGCTCACCTTTGGGGAGCGTATAGCTTGTACTTGAGTCTCTATTAAACCGGAGTTTTGGCTGTTTGTCAGGTGCTGCATCCATTAAACTTGAGTTTTGTCTGAAATAAACGCTGAACATGGACTGAGGGATTATTGTAACGGGGACGCTTTCGCCGCCGCCGATTTGTTGCGGGGATGTCGAGGAACCGATAGAAAGGGCGCCGTAACGACGGCGATATCCCTTGGAAAGTGCTGAAATGCCTGCGAAACTCTCCGTGAACCTGAATGCGATCGCAATGCTGCGAAACCGGCGCGACGTTCCCTGGCCGTCGGTGACCGGTCTGGGGCAAATTGCGCTGGAGGAAGGCGCCAGTGGCCTGACCGTGCATCCGCGCCCTGATCAGCGGCACATTCGTTTTTCCGATCTGGCGCCGATCCGCGCGCTGATCGACGATCTCTACCCGCAGACCGAATTCAATATGGAAGGGTTTCCGAACGAGGAGTTCCTGGAGCTTGTCGAGCGCCATCAGCCCGAGCAGGTGACGCTGGTCCCCGACGATCCGGCGCAGGCGACGTCAGACCATGGGTGGGATTTCCGAAAAAACCACAATCTCCTCGGCAGTGTCGTCGCGCGGCTGAAGAAGGGTGGGTTTCGGGTGTCGCTGTTTACCGATGGAGACCCGGACCTCGAGGCACTGACGATCGCCAGAGAAACCGGCGCAGACCGGATTGAGCTTTACACCGGGCCTTACGGCGGTTGCTACGACGATCCCGAGCGGGGCGCGGTTCTGCTGGAGGAACTGGGCCGGACAGCCGATCTGGCGGCTGAGCTTGGTCTGGAGGTTAATGCCGGCCACGATCTGACGGTTGCCAACCTGCCGGCGCTGGCGGCGCGGATTTCCAACCTTGCCGAAGTTTCGATCGGTCACGGTCTGACCGCGGACGCGCTGCAATACGGGATGGCGGAAACCGTTCGCCGTTTTCGTCGCGCTTGCGGGCAGGATATCTGAGGCGATCTAATTCCCAAGGTAATCGGCCGGTCATGCCCGTCCGCGTCACTGAGCGAGGTTTGACATGGACGTCTATCGCCGACTCAATCAACAGGACGCTGCGCAATTGGCCGAAGCAGCCCTGGCGCGAGCATTTGACCAGTCTGTGGTGCTGTCTGCCGTCGAACCTCTGACGGGAGGTAGTCGTCGGAATCTCGTCCTGCGTGCAGTCGCATCGATCGGCGAAACTGCCGTTTCGATCATCATTAAAACCACATGTTCTTCAGACTACGCTCCGAATAACCCTGAATCCTTCGCCAATTCAGGGTTGATCAAGGAATGGACCGCGCGAGAACTCCTCAAGCAATGCGTGGGTCATCAATCATCAGCTCTTTTGGCCGGTGATGCGGAGCATGGACTGATCATGTTCGAGGATCTTGGCTCAAACCTGATCTCACTGGATGTTTCGCTTCTCAATGATCTCCCCGAGGAGGCCGAAACGGGTCTGATTGAGTATGCGAGAAGCCTCGGTCGGCTGCATGCGGCGACCGTCGGGTGCGCCAGCCGGCACGCAGCTATTCTTCGAGAAAGGTTCCCACGAGCATCGATGCCGCTGTCTGCGGGAAGCGATTGGCTCTCGGAGACCATTCCCGCCGTCGATGGATTAACGCTTCCCGAGGAGGAGGTCGAATTCATCCGATCACGCCTCGCTCATCCGAACCAATGGCAGGCGCTGGTTCACGGCGATAGCTGCCCTGACAATGTACTTTTCAAGAGCGGAAAGGCCTGCCTGCTGGATTTTGAGTTTTCGTCTCCGGGGCACATGCTTCTCGACGCGGTGTACTGGCACATCGGCTTTCCGACATGCTGGTGTGCCGGAACGGTTCCTGAGGCTCTTGTGGGCCGACTGGACGCCGCCTATCGACGCGAATTGGAAAACGTCCTTCCGGAAATTGCCGATGACCGGCTGTTTTTGAGCGAGATGGCGATCATCCATGTTGCACGCACTCTCTTCAGTTGACGTTGGTTGCTGGACAATGCATTGATCGAAGACACCACGTGGGGTCTCGCGAGCCGTCGCAGTCGCATCCTCTGGTATCTTGAGTCGGCGATTGCCGCGTGTGGGAAAGCTGGCGTCCTGCCTGGCACGTCTTCGGTCATGACAACGTGGCTCGCGAGACTGCGTGAGCGCTGGTCAGACAGCAGCACGCTGGCGGCCTATCCGGCATTTGGCCAAGGATTTTCGTGAAGCCGGATGACATTGAAGAACTGATCCACACGCATACGTACGCGACGACTGGAATATCGCTAAGTTCCTAAACTTCGCGATAAAATTGTCAGTCCTTAGGGGCTGGACGTGAACCCAGCCCCTAACTTTCTTTAGCCGAGCAGGACTGATTTGCTGGTGCTCAGGAAGCTTTCGAGTGTTGTCAGTTTCTCGCCGGAAAGCGTGGCGGCATCGCCGGTGACCATGGCGATATGGCCTTCGCGCGTGTTGGTGTCGAAGGAGACGATAACGGGGATGAAGAAGTCCGGAAGACCCGCTGCCTTGAGGCCGCCCGCGAGTTGCTCGTCAGTGACATGCACGACTTCAAGCGGCTTGCCGGTGACCTTCGATACGGTGGCGGCGATTTCGTCAACCGTGTGCTTCGTCGCGCCGGTCAGCGTGTAGGTCGCGCTTTCGGTCGAACCGGAAGCGAGGGCCGCTGCCGTTGCCTTGGCGATGTCTTCCCTTGCGATATGGGCAATCCTTCCCTCGCCGGATGCGCTGTACCACTTGCCTTCGGCGACGGCATGCGGCAGGGCCAAGAACAGGTTCTCCATGTACCAGCCGTTGCGCAGGATGGTGTAGGCGATGCCGGTTGCTTTGATTGCATTCTCGGTGCCGAGATGATCTGGCGCGAAGGGGATGACCGACGTTTCCGGGCTCGGCATCGATGTGTAGAGGATGTGCTTGGCGCCGGCTTTCTGAGCGGCGGCGACAGCTGCGAGATGCTGGCGCAGGCGCTTGCCCGGCTCGTCAAGTGCGTCGGTGGAGATGATCAGGATGCGATCGGCGCCAGCAAAGGCAGCATCGAGCGATGCGGCGTCATCGAAGCTGGCAGTCCGTGTCTGAACGCCCTTGGCAGCATAGTCGGCGAGCTTTTCCGTATCGCGGCTGGTGGCGATGATGTTGGCCGGCGAGACCTTGCCGGAGGCGAGCAGTTCGTCGAGCACGAGGCGGCCGAGCTTGCCTGTGGCACCGGTGACGAGAAGGGTTTCGGACATGGTGGTTCCTTTGCGTGTCAAATGACGTCCGGTTTGTTGCCGAAACATCCGGTTTGAGATATGGTTCCTAAATGAGACCTTCTCTTATTTCGTCATCTGCTGGCGGATGTAAAGGAGGCAGTTTTTTCTGCGGTGGTTACGCGAAGGGAACCGAACCCCATGAACAAAATGGCAGGCAAGGCAGAGGGCGAGCAGGTGATCGTCTTCGCAGGCATGGTATTCAGACGGCAGGATTGCCCGGTGCGCGATGTCATCGACAATATCGGCGGCAAGTGGAACACGCTGATGATCCTGGCGCTGGCCGACGGACCGATGCGGTTTTCCGCGTTGCGGCGGCTGATTCCCGATATTTCCCAGCGCATGCTGACCCAGACACTGCGTGACCTGCAGCGGGACGGCTATATCGGCCGCGAGGTCTTCCCGACCCAGCCACCCAGCGTCGAATACAGTCTTACTCCGCTTGGCCAGTCCTTCCTGGTGCTGGTCAAGCAGCTGGTCGACTGGTCGGTGGCGCATCATGAGGCGATCCGGGCGGCGCGGGCGGAATATGACGCAGCCGCGTGACGATATGACCGCAATCGCTTGACTGGACGGTTCGTTGCGCAGGCTGTTACAGATGCCGGAGGGGACGAGATCCGGATAGGCATTGATGAGGCTGCTCGACATTGGCGTTGCGGGAGCCGGCCCGGCGGGGTTGGCAGTGGCACTTTTCCTGTCGCGTGCCGGTCATCGCGTTGAAATCCTCGAACGCTTTGAGACGCCGGCGCCGGTCGGTTCCGGCCTGCTGATGCAACCGACGGGCCTCACCGTTTTGGCAGCACTCCGCCTGTTCGACACAATCCATGCGCTCGGCAACCGCATCGACCGGCTGCACGGCGCGGATGCCGTCAGCGGGCGAACAGTTCTCGACGTGCGCTACGATGCGGCGCCGGGCGGACGCTATGGCCTCGCGGTGCAGCGGGCAGCCCTTTTCAATACATTGCATGATGCAGCTGTCGCCGACGGCATCACTATTCGAACGGGCGTCAATCTCGCCTCGACCGAACAGCGCGGAGATCGCGTTGTGTTGAAGAACGTGGGGCGTGAGGAGGTCGGAGACTTCGATCTGGTGATCGACGCGAGCGGTGCACGCTCGATGCTGGCTGCCGGCTCCGCTTCATCGAGGGCCGTTCGCGATCTCACCTACGGTGCTTTCTGGGCGACTCTTGATGGTGCAGGTGCGGTTTATGATCGAGGCGCGTTGTCGCAACGCTATGACAAGGCGAAGGTGATGATCGGCCTGTTGCCGGCAGGCCGCGCGACTTTGGGCGAGCCGGATCAGGTGGCGTTCTTCTGGAGCTTGAAGGTTGCCGATGTCGAGGCGGTCAAGGCAGCCGGGCTTGATCGCTGGAAGTCGATCATTCGCGACTACTGGCCGGATTGCGCGCCATTTCTCGACCAGATCAACGATTGGGACAGGCTGACGCTGGCACGCTATGCCCATCGCACGGCACTTCCGCCTTATGCCGGCCAGCTGGTGTTTATCGGCGACAGCGCCCATTCCGCCAGCCCGCAACTGGGACAGGGCGCCAATATGGCGCTTCTCGACGCGGCGGCGCTCAGCCATGCGCTGGCCAGGTCCGACGATATTTCATCCGCGCTCGCGGCCTACGGCCAGGCCCGCCGCAATCATGTGCGGTTGTTCCAGCTGCTGTCGCTTGCCTTTACGCCGTTCTACCAGTCGGATTCCAGCGCGATCGCCTGGGTGCGCGACAGGCTGGTCTCGACCATTGCCAAGGTGCCGCCGATGCCAGGGCTCCTGGCCGCGATCGTCGCAGGCACGTTGATCGATCCGTTTACGTCGGCGGGTTTGATGGAATACGACTGGCAGGGAGATCCGGGTTTGTTCAGCGGCATGGCATGACCCGGGGCGGTGTTGGCCGCCGATGAATCTTCCAGCACCGATCTGCAAGCTACAGAACGAGTTGCCAGGTCTGGCCGTTCAAGTCCTTGCCGAAACTGTGATGCTGCTCTTCGGCAACCAGCAGGAAGCCTTCCGTCTCATAAATCCTGCGGGCGCTGACGAGGACATCGTTGGTCCACAGCATAAGCGTTTCGTAGCCGGCCTCGCGGGCAAAGGCGATGCAGGTGCGCACCAGCGCCCGGCCGATGCCGAGCCCGCGGGCGAAAGGTTCGACGTAGAGCAGCCGCAGCTTGGCCGTGCCGTCGCCTGCATCCACGAGGAAAACCGAACCGGCGATGTTGCCGCCCGATTCCGCAATCCAGCAGAACTCCCGGCCAGGTTTGAAATCCTTTGTGAAATCCGCGGCGATCTGCATCGCCAGCCCTTCATATTCGCCGTTCCAGCCATACTCCTCGACATATAATTTCGCCTGGCGGCTGAGTACCCAGCTGATGTCGCCGGGCTGATGCGGGCGAATGGTAAAGTCTCTGCTTGACGTCGAAAGCAGCGCCTCGATCCGCCGCATCGCGTTGGCGACGGTCTCCTGTTGAACTGCTGCGAGAGGCGCAAGCATCTCGGCGATCTCCTGGCGCGAACGGTTGGCGAGGGCGCGGGCCTGCGAATATCCCTCCGCGGTCAATTCGAGCAGCTGGCTGCGCTGGTCCTGCGGGTCCGGCCGGGTGGTGAGCAATCCGTCGGTGCGAAATTTCTTCAGGATGCGGCTGAGATAGGCCGGGTCGAGGTGCAGATCGTCGATCAGTTTTTTTGCCGGCAGGCCGGGTCGCGCTGCCAGTTCGTAGATGATCCGAGCTTCAGTCAGCGTGAAGCGGCTATCGAGGAAGGCGCGGCCGAGAAGGCCGAGCTGGTTGGTGTAGAACCGGTTGAAGGCGCGCACGGTCTCGATCAGATCGTCCGGCTGCCGGTCTTGTAAAGTCACGTGTTTTGTCATGGCAATCTCCCGCTGGGAAATTGCCATGATTTAATTGACTCAGTCAACTAAATAGATGGTATCAGGCCGCCCGCCGGTTGCTCTGCGATACGCCTTCGAGCGCAAAATCGACTGCCGCCTGTGCGTGGATGGCGGTGGAGTCGAAGCCGGGCAGGGGCAGGTTGTGCGGATCGAGGATCAGGCAGATCTCGGTGCAGCCGAGGATGATGGCATCCGCCCCCTGGTTTTTCGCGCGTTCGATGACTGCCATCAAGGCCTGCCGCGACGTGTCGAGAATGGCGCCAGCACACAATTCGTTGAAGATGATGTCATGCACGAGAGTACGATCCTCGGCGTTCGGCACCATGACATCGACGCCGTCGGCGGCCATTCGGTCCGTGTAGAAGCCATGCTCCATGGTGTAGCGCGTCGCCAGCAGCAGCGGACGCTTGATGCCGGCGGCCTTCATGGAGGCGGCCGTTTCATCGATGATGTTGATCAGCGGAACGGTAATCGACGACTGAACTTCGTCGGCGATCAGGTGCATCGTGTTGGTGCAGATTAGCACGCAGGCAGCGCCTGCGGCCTCAAGACCCTGTGCAACTTCGGAGAGCCGCTTGGCTGCGTCATCCCAACGGCCGGCCTTCTGCAGGTCGACGATGGTCTGGAAATCGACGGAATGCAGCATGACTTCGGCGGAATGCAAGGCCCCGAGACGCGCACGCACGGCCTCGTTGATCATCCGGTAATAGACTGCCGAGCTTTCAAAGCTCATTCCACCGATGAGACCGATCTTGCGCATGATGCTGTTCCTGTTCCGCTGTGTTTTCTGATGTGGTGATTGTCGCCCTGAAGCATTCGAAAGTGTTCGCTTTGTTTGGTGACATTGATGGAGTTTGCGCGTATTTTTTGCGTGTTATCAAATTCAGGCGCAAACTGTTCCTGTCTGCGCCCAAGGACATGGGAGAACGGGGCGTGTTGGACGAAAGGGACCGGAAGATTCTGTCGCTGCTGCAGGAGGACGCCAGTCTTTCGGTCGGTGATCTCGCTGAAAAGGTCAGCCTGTCGATCTCCGCCTGCTCGCGGCGTATCCAGCGGCTGGAGGAAACGGGCTATGTCGCCCGCCGCATTGCGGTTCTTGATCGCGACAAGATGGGCGTACCGACCACGGTCTTTGCGCTGATCAAGACGGCACACCACGCCGACGACTGGATCGACGTCTTCCGCAAGGTGATCGCCGATATTCCTGAGATCGTCGAGGCACACCGGCTGACCGGCAATTACGATTACATCCTGAAAGTAGTGCTGCCACGTGTCGAGCACTACGACGTCATCTACAAGCAGATCGTCCGCAAGGTCGAACTGTTCGATGTCTCGGCCTCGATCTCGATGGAAATCCTGAAAAGCGGCATGTCGGTGCCGGTGGAATATGCGCGGTGAGGGAAAGCGGCTCTGCGTAACGAAACGTTGGCATCCGCACGCACGGTAGCCATGCCGAAAGCGCAGTTGTGGATCTGCGGTGAAGGGTAGAGGCTGCTCCAAAACAGGAGATACGATCGTGTCGCATGAGAACCTTCACCATGTCGTCGTTGTCGGCGGCGGTTTCGGTGGGCTGCAACTGGTCAAGGATCTCAAGGGTGCGCCCGTCATGATCACGCTGATCGACAGGCGCAACCATCATCTCTTTCAACCGCTTCTCTATCAGGTGGCAACGACCTTGCTGGCCACCTCCGAGATTGCCTGGCCGATCCGTCGGTTGTTTCGCGACCGTCCGGAGGTCACCACGCTCCTGGCCGAAGTGGATGGCGTCAATCCGGATACCAGGACTGTGAGACTGAAGGGCGGCGAGAGCATAGGCTACGATACGCTGGTGCTGGCGACGGGTGCGACGCATGCCTATTTCGGACATGATGAATGGGAACCTGTCGCGTCGGGGCTGAAGACGCTGGAGGATGCCACCACCATTCGCCGGCGCATGCTGCTCGCCTTCGAACAGGCCGAGATGGAGACTGATGCCGAGGCGAGGGAGGCATTGCTGACCTTCACCATCGTCGGCGCAGGCCCGACCGGCGTCGAGCTTGCCGGTATCATCGCCGAGTTGGCGCATGTCACCCTGCCGCAGGAATTCCGCAATATCGACACCCGCAAGGCACGGGTGATTCTGGTCGAAGCGGGGCCACGGGTGCTGGCAAGTTTTGCCGAGGAACTCTCGGTCTATGCACACAAGGCGCTGGAGAAGCTCGGTGTCGAGGTTCATCTCGGCGAGCCGGTGACAGAGTGCAGTGCTAAGGGCGTGATGATCGGCGAACGCTTCATCGGCAGCCGGACGATTGTCTGGGCGGCGGGCGTTCAGGCTTCTCCTGCTGCAGGATGGCTGGGTGTTCCGGCCGACAGGGCCGGACGCGTCATCGTGGAAAAGGATCTGAGCGCGCCTGGCCTGCCGGATGTCTTCGTTGTCGGCGATACGGCTTCGGTCTTCCAGGAGGACGGAAAGCCGGTTCCCGGTATCGCGCCCGCCGCCAAGCAGCAGGGTGCCTATGTCGCAAAGGCCATCAGGGCGCGGCTTACGCGGAAAAGCACGCCGCCCTTCCGCTACCGCCATCAGGGCAGTCTCGCGACCATCGGCCAGCGGTCGGCGATCATCGATTTCGGCCGGTTCAAGCTGAAAGGTGCCTTGGCGTGGTGGATCTGGGGCATCGCCCATATCTACTTCCTGATCGGCACCCGAAGCCGGTTTGTTGTGGCCTGGAACTGGCTATGGATCTATCTCAGCGGCCAGCATACGGCGCGGTTGATCACCCAGAAGGAAACACTCCGCACCGCGCCTTCGCATGGCGAGGAGGATAAATAGCCACGCCTGCAAAAGTCAGTTCCCGGGCCGGTTCATCATGGAATGATCCGCTGCTGGCGCATCTCGCGGAACACCGACAGGAACATTTCGTCCGTCTGCACATAGTCATGAAAGCCCGCCCGCCGGGCCTTGCTGCCGTCGGCAAAGAAGTCGTAGTTCCAGCCGAAGACGGCATCGCCGAAGCCCCAAGAGGAAACGGCCTCATAGGGGTGATCGGCGAGTGCATATTTCTCCTTCATCTTCGACCAAAGTGCCGCCTTGTCCGCCATCACGACATTGAGCGACATCAACAAGGGAGCGGCTGTTTCCATTTCGAAGAAGCGGGCGATCTTCGGCCACATCTCGTTCCAGCGGAACAGGTCGCCATTGGTGATGTTGAAGGCCTGGTTGGCGCATTGCGGGTTGGTGGCGGCCCAGACTGTTGCCCTCGCCAGCAATCCGGCGTCGGTCGTTTCAAGCAGCGTATCATAAGCGCCGGGTTTGCCGGGGAAGCGCAGGGGTAGCCCGAGCTCCTTCGACATCGAAGCATAAAGCCCGATAACCATGGCAAGGTTCATCGGATTGCCGGTGGCGACGCCGATGACGACGGAAGGGCGGAGCGCCGACCAGGTCCAGGACTTGCCCTTTTGTTGATTCTGCAGAAATGCCTGCTGGTCCATATTGAATTCCGGCGGCATGTGGTTGTCTTCGTCTTCCCGGGCTGGCGTCTTGAAGGGCCCAAGATGGGCGCCATAGACTTTGTAGCCCTGCATCAGGCTGACATGCGCGAGGTTGGGCGCAACACGTTCGATGGCGGTGACGACATTGACGAGCATGGCGAGATTGGGCTCGACCAGTTCCGCCCAGGTCGGACGGTCCTGATAGGCGGCGTAGAAAATGTGAGTCACATCCGTGAGATCGGCAAGTTTGTTCACGCAGTCTGTCGGGTCGAGCAGGTCGACGGAAATATGCCGGATTCTGTCCGTCGATAGGCCGCCGCGCCGCGACAGGCCGATGACCGACCAATCCTCCAATGTTTCCAGATGTCGGGCGAGATTGCCGCCGATGACGCCTTTGGCGCCGACGATGAGGGCGGTTTTGTGTGGGTTGTGCATGAGTGTCTCCTGATGTGTCGATGTATGAGATATGGACGCGCGCCGATTTGAGAACTAGACAACAGTAAGGCACAGGATTTGTGAGATGAGGGCACAATGGCGCGACTGGATGTCAATCGCTCAGGCGAGATGGAAGTGTTCGTGCGGGTCGTCGATCTCGGCGGGTTCTCGGCTGCCGCTCGCGATTTCGCTCTGACACCCTCGGCGGTCAGCAAGCTGGTGACACGGCTGGAGGCGCGGCTGAACGCGCGGCTGGTCAACCGCTCGACGCGCAAGCTGCAACTGACGCCGGAAGGCTGCCGCTACTACGAACATGGTGTGCGGGTGCTGGCGAATCTTGACGAGGCGGAAAGTGCTGCGGCGCTCGGCGACAGCCCGGCCGGGCGCGTCCGCGTCAGCTGCAACGTTCCGTTCGGCCGGCACGTCCTTTTGCCGGCGCTGCCGGAATTCGTTGCGCTGTTTCCCGATGTGTCACTCGACCTGTCGCTGACCGATCATGTCGTCGATCTCCTGGAAGACCGCACTGATGTGGCGGTGCGGGCTGGGCCGCTCAAAAGCTCGGCGCTGATGGCGCGCAAGCTCGGCACGGTCAAGATGCACATCGCCGCGGCGCCCGGCTATCTCAAGCGCAAGGGCGCGCCAGAGCATCCGGACGATCTGGTGCGGCATAATCTGCTTGCACCCAACTATGTCCGCGCCACAGGCGGCTGGCCTTTCGTCTGCGACGGGGTCGGCCTGACGATCAAGCCGACCGGCAATATTCAGGCGAGCGACGGGGAGGCGCTGCGAGAACTTGCGCTGGCCGGCGCGGGGCTGGCGCGACTTGCTGATTTTCAGGTTCGCGATGATTTTGCGTGCGGAGCACTGGTACCGGTTCTCGAACCCTTCACGGTGTCAGACAGTGAAGAGGTCCATGCGATCTTCCTTGGCCAGGGCAGCCATATGCCGGCACGGGTGAGGGTGTTTCTCGATTTCCTCGCCGAGTACTGCCGCGTCGGTTGAGGCGTTTATTGCGGTGCTGACAGGTTGCGGTCGTTTTCGCATTTGGACAGCGCCAGCTGCCGGAACGACAGGATTTCCGTGATGCTTTCGTCGTTTTCGTCGGTCTCGACCGAGAGGCAGGCGCAGGCATAACCGTAATTGCCGTTGGTCCTGACATAGTCGCGTTCGGAAATATCCGTGATCAGATCCATGCCTTGAGGGCCGTCGCCACCGCCTTGCGACATGATCGTCCAGCTGCCATCGGCATCGTCAAGCCACCAGTTGGCGGGCGTCGGGTTCTGTAACCAGCCACAGCGGGTTTCTGCCGCCAGCAGCGGCGAGGCGGCGGCAATACCGATCAGGAGAGTTGCAATGGTGAGCTTCATGGGCATGTCCTTTGCCGGGCAGGCGACGAAAAATCAGGGTTTCAGGCGCTTGCAATCGAACATGTCGCCGCTTTCCATCGACAGCCATTGCATCGACGTTTGCGTCACGCTCGAAAGACCGATTTGATAGTTATCGTCGAAAGACAGGATGTAGTTGCCATCCTCCTTTTCGACCTTGCGGATCGGCATCGGCCCTTCGCCGGCATCATAGGTATCCTTGGTGAAGCTGAACGTGGCGACGCCACAATCCCAGCTGCCGGCATAGGGAGCGTCGTCCCCGGCAAAGCCGGGCGTCGCAGTTGCAAGGGCAATGACGGCTGTCGCCGCAATGACGTCAAGGCGCATGATTTCCTGCCTCCAATCATTAGTTGTTGATGCTGATCACAGCCCAGTGGGATGAACTGCAATCGCCATTGTCGCAGACATTGCTCATCCAGACCGCACCATCCGCCAGCATCACACCGTCGCTGTTGACGAAGAGCTGGTCGTAGGTCTGTCCGGCTACGGCGTCCCGGGTGTCCTGGGTCACCAGAGTGTCGAAATTCTCAACGAAGTCATCCGCGCTCTGGATGTCATAGCTTTCGCCATTGGCCGCGACCCGCAGAGGATATTCGGCAAGCCCGGCGATCGTTGCCGCATCGCCGTTACCCATGGCCTCCACCAGGCTAAGCAGCGGCTCGTTCAGGTCTCCGGCATTGCCATGCAGGGATTCGATCCGGTTATAGACCTCTTCATCGGATTGGGCGGACGCTGAAACTGGCAGAAGTGCGAGCGTGGCGAAAAGCAGGGCGACTTTACTCAGTCGAAGCATAAAAACTCCAAGGCAGTGGGGTGATGGTGGCGGTACAATAGCGGAGCACCTTTGGAAACGGAACGGGGGCGGGACGTGTGGGGGGATCCATTTTGGGGTGCGTGTGGTTCTCCTCATGACGTTTGGCTGCTCCGCAATATTCGAGGTGAGGGAGGCTTATCCTCGCAGGCGAACGCAATTTAAAATCCTTGGCAATCAGGCTTGACCGCTTCCCGGCTTTGCGGCATAAGCGGCGAACCGTACCGTACGGTACTGTGAATGGAGATTGATTTTGCAACTTGCCGCCCACCCGCAACAGCCGGACTATTCGCCGCGCCAGAACGATGTTCTGGACAGCGCGTTGCGGTTGCTTGTCGATGGTGGCGAGAAGGCGCTGACGACCGCGAGCGTGGCGCGGGCCGCCAACTGCTCGAAGGAAAGCCTGTACAAATGGTTTGGCGATCGCGACGGGCTGCTGTCGGCGATGATCGGCTTCCAGGCAAGCAAGGTCCGTACTTTCGACGATACGGCCGAAACGCTGACGGCTGCGACGCTGCAGGAGCACCTGGTGCTGTTTGCGCGCGACCTGCTGGAGGTTCTGGCCGGTGACGTCTCGCTGGCGCTCAATCGCCTGGCGATCGGGCAGGCGAGCCGGGACGGCTCCAAGCTCGGTTCGATGCTGCAGGAGCGCGGCCGCCGGCAGATCGGCAAACGGGCAGGGGCGCTCTTGGAAGCTGGGCGCGATGCCGGACTTCTGGTGTTCGACGACCGCGACGACGCCTATGATACGCTATACGGTCTGATCGTTTCCGACCTGCATCTGCGCATGCTGCTCGGCGAGGACAGTGGCCGCATGGTCAAGGATTTCGGCCGTAGGGCGGAGAAGGCGGTGTCCGCCTTTCTTCGGCTCTACGGCAGTGAAAGAAGTTCGGCACAGTCCTGAGGACGGCCGGAAGAGTTTTAGAAGACAAGCAAAGGGAAGGAAATTACAATGCGCGTCTATTACGATCGTGATGCCGATCTCAACCTCATCAAGTCCAAGAACGTCGTTATCGTCGGTTACGGCAGCCAGGGCCGCGCCCATGCGCTGAATCTGAAGGATTCGGGCGCCACCAACGTCGTCATCGCTCTCAAGTCCGGCTCCGCCACCATCAAGAAGGCCGAAGCTGATGGCTTCAAGGTCATGACCGTTGCAGAAGCCGCCAAGTGGGGCGACCTCTTGATGATGGCAACGCCTGACGAACTCCAGGCCGACATCTACAAGGCCGATATCGCCGGCAACATCCGTGACGGCGCAGCCATTGCCTTCGCCCACGGCCTCAACGTTCATTTCGGCCTCATCGAGCCGAAGGACACGCTCGACGTCGTCATGATCGCACCGAAGGGCCCGGGCCACACGGTTCGCGGCGAATACCAGAAGGGCGGTGGCGTTCCCTGCCTCGTTGCCGTCGAGAAGAACGCTTCCGGCAACGCGCTTGACCTTGCTCTCTCCTACGCCTGCGGCGTCGGCGGCGGCCGTTCGGGCATCATCGAAACCAACTTCAAGGAAGAGTGCGAAACCGACCTCTTCGGCGAACAGGTCGTTCTGTGCGGCGGTCTCGTCGAGCTGATCCGCGCCGGTTTCGAAACGCTGGTCGAAGGCGGCTACGCGCCGGAAATGGCCTATTTCGAGTGCCTGCACGAAGTCAAGCTGATCGTCGACCTGATCTATGAAGGCGGCATCGCCAACATGAACTACTCGATCTCCAACACGGCCGAGTGGGGCGAATACGTCTCAGGCCCGCGCATCATCACGGCTGAAACCAAGGCTGAAATGAAGCGCGTGCTGACCGACATCCAGACAGGCAAGTTCACCTCCGACTGGATGCAGGAATACCGTTCCGGTGCTGCCCGCTTCAAGGGTATCCGCCGCCTGAACGATAACCACCAGATCGAGGAAGTCGGCGCCAAGCTGCGCGGCATGATGCCGTGGATCGGCAAGAACAAGCTGGTCGACAAGGCCAAGAACTAATCTTTGCTGCGTAGCAAAATTAGCGTGCTGCGATTGCGTAATACTGGAAGGCCGGAGAGAAATCTCCGGCCTTTTCTCATTTCAGCGGAGTTTTGGCTGTAATATTTGGAACATTTTCCCTTTTGCAGTATTCTCTTGGCCAGGAGGATAATGCAATGACAACATTCTTCTATCACTTCGCTCTCTTCGATGCCTTTATTTTGGGAGCCATCGTGCTTCTGTTGGCCTTCAGCTTGTTTGGACACCACGAAGCATAAGACTGCTTTTTCGACCCGTAGGTTTCGGAAGCGAACGTCAGAAGGCAATGACGAAGCGGCCCGCAGCTTTACCTTGGTCAAGTTCGGTCAGCGCGTGCGACACGCCATCGAGCGTGATCGGCACAATGTCATTTTCCAGCGCTCTCTCTGCATGAATTTCAACCACCTCGCGCATTTCCGCGCGCGTTCCCACGCTTGTTCCGGTGATGACGACGCCCGTCCCTGTCAGCCATTCCTGGCTGACGGGAACCGGATCCGGCACCAGCGCCGCGGCGACGATTCGGCCCCGTGGTCTGATGGCGGCGATCATCGGCGCCCAGGTAGCGGCGGTCGGTGCAAAATTGATGCAGACGTGGCTTTTATACATTTCCGCGCTCAATGTTTCCGCCAACTTGCCATCTGCAACGAGTGTTTCGGCAGCGCCGTAGCGGCGGGCGAGTTCGAGCTTGGCCGGATCGCGATCAATGGCAATGACGCGTGCACCCAAGCGAGCGGCTATCTGGACGGCGTAGAGACCCAGTCCGCCGCAGCCGAAAATGGCGCAGGTTTCGCCTGCGCGCAGGGCGGAGCGCTTGACCGCGCCATAGGCGGTCACCCCGGCACACATGATCGGTGCAAGTGCTACGGCATCGAGGCCATCCGGCAGCGGCACGGCGAAGGCCGCATCTGCCACCACATATTCGGCAAACGCGCCGGGAACGTTCAACCCATGCGCCCGCTGGTTCTGGCAGAAGGATTCCATGCCGTCGCTGCATTCGTCGCAATGGCAGCAGGTGTCGTGGATCCAGGGAACGCCGGCACTTGCACCGATCGTCCAGCCAGTTACATCCGGACCAACGGCGACAACGGTGCCGACGCCTTCATGACCGAGGATGAAGGGGGCTGGATCGGAGGGCGGGCGGACATGCCCCTTCCAGATGTGGACATCGGAGTGGCAGACGCCGCAAGCTTTCAGCTTGACGAGGATTTGGCCGGGGCCGGGTTTGGGTACGGGCACTTTGCGCTGTTGCAGCGGTGCGTCATAGGTCTCGAGCACCGCCGCGTTCATGAAATCCTGAATGAAGCTCACGGCTTGAGCCCCAGCGCGGCCTGAACCACCGGAAGAGCAGGTGTGCCGTCGAAAGTGGTGACGCCGGCAAGCCAGGCGTCCAGCTTTTCCGGATTGTCCTTCATCATCTGTTTGGCGGCGTCTTCGGCCGACAGCCCCTTGTTCGAAATCATGTCCATGCCGATGTTTTCATACTTCAGGTCGAAAACCAGGTTGCTGAACAGCTTGGTTGCATTCGGGCATTCAGCGGCATAGCCGCCGCGGGCGATCGTGCGCACCGTCGCGCCGCCGAAATTCGGGCCGTATTCCTTGTCGCCACCGGAGAGATAGGTGAGGTCGTACATCAGGTTCATCGGGTGGGGTTCCCAGCCGAGGAACACGACCCAGTCCTTGGACTTTGTCGTTTTGGCGACTTGCATCAGCATCGCCGCTTCGCTGGACTCCACGACTTCCCAGCCGGTGAGCTTATGGTTGCCGGCGGTGATCATGTCGAGCAATGGCTGGTTCGATCCCGGCTCGATGCCGTAGATCTTCTTCTCGAACTTGTCCGCATAAGCGGCGAGATCGTCATAGGACTTCACGCCGGCATCGGCGACGTATTTCGGCACGGCAAGGGTGAATTTGGCGCCTTCCAGATTGACCGCCAGCGGCTCGACCGACTTGTCGTCGAAATAGGCCTTGAACTGCTCGTCCTGAACCGGGCGCCAGTTGCCGAGGAAGATGTCAAGCTGCTTGCTCTTGAGCATTTCGTAGGTGACGTTGAGGCCAAGCAGGGTTTGCGTCGGCTGGTAGCCGAGCGTTTCGAGTATCACGGCCGCTGTGGTGTTGGTGAGCGAGATATCCGTCCAGCCGAGATCCGACATGCGCACCGCACGACAACTTTCAGCATCTGCGGCATAAGCTGAAAACGGCAACAGGGTCACGCCGAGCGCGGCGAGGGCAAACTTGCATGCGTTCATATCCATTCCCCTTTTTTGATATTGAGGAAACGATAGGCAATCGAAATTTTTTGTCAAAATAAAAATTTGTTAGAGCGTACAAAAAATTTTCCGGCTATTGAAAACATATGAGCGCACAACCGAAAAAGCAAAAGAAACGCATTGAGGAAATCCGCCGGATCGAACTGATCGAGGCGGCGCACCGGATTTTCATCAGGGATGGATTGAAGGGCCTGACGACTACGCGGATATGCAACGAGGCGGGCATGTCGCAGGGGATTCTCACCTATTATTTCAAGGACAAGGACGAGGTTCTGTTCGAAATGGTTCGCCATGCCAACCGCATCCTGATGGATGAGGTGGTGGTGCGGTTGCGCGACGCGCGCACCCGCTGGGATCGGATCATCGCGGTCATCGACGGCAATTTCCCGGAGACTCGTTTCGAGCGAAATACCGCCAATGCCTGGGTCTCCTTCTATGCAGAGGCGGCGCATAACGAGCGTTACGCGCGGCTGCAGCGGCTGTTCTACCGGCGGCTTCATTCCAATCTTGCTTCAGCACTGAAGCCGGTCTTGACGGCGGAGGAGATCGCCCCCTTCGTTCTAGGATTTGCTGCGATGCTCGACGGAATTTGGCTGCGCCGGGGGCACTCCGACGCTGATATCACGTTGGCGCAGGGTAAGCAGTTGCTTGCGCGCTACGCGGAGAATAGTTTGGGCGAGGTGGTCATCAAACGCCTGCAGTCGTTGCAAGCCGCGAATTGACGCAGAAAATGCGGTTGTTCGCCAAAATATAGGTCAGCATTGTTGACTTAATAAGCGGAGCGTGATGTGCTCCGGAAAAAGCATAATCTGAGGAAACTTCCATGCTGGATTGGGAAAATATCTTCGCGACGCGGTCTTCACGGATGCGCGCCTCGGAAATCCGTGAACTGCTGAAACTGCTGGACCGGCCGGACATCATCTCGTTTGCCGGCGGCATTCCGGACCCGGCGCTGTTTCCGGATGAAGAATTCAAGACCGCCTATGCGGACATCTTCGGTGGACCGACGGTCAGCGCAGCCCTTCAATATTCCGTCAGCGAAGGCTATCTGCCGCTGCGCCAGTGGCTTGCCAGCCGCATGGGCGACATCGGCATCGCGTGCGAACCGGAAAACATCCTGATCACCTCGGGCTCGCAGCAGGCGCTGGATTATCTCGGCAAGCTGTTCCTGTCGCCGAACGACACGGCGCTGGTAACCTGGCCGACCTATCTTGGCGCACTGCAGGCGTTCAATGCCTATGAGCCGTCCTACGACCAGCTGTCGCCGTCCGGCAACCGTACACCACAGGCATATCGCGATGCGGCGACGGAAGCCGGCGGCCGGGTGAAGTTCGCCTATATGTCGGCCGAATTTGCCAACCCGACAGGCGAAACGCTGGACCTCGCCGCGCGCGAAAAGGTCCTCGACCTCGCCGAGGAACTCGACATTGCCCTTATCGAGGACGCGGCCTATCAGTCCTTGCGTTACGACGGACAAGCCGTGCCGCCGATCCTGGCGCTGGAGATCGCCCGCAAGGGCTCGATCAACGAAACCCGTACGATCTATTGCGGCAGCTTCTCCAAGACGCTGGCGCCCGGTCTTCGCGTCGGCTGGGTCTGCGCGTCGAACACCGTCATCCGCAAGCTGGTCCTGATGAAGCAGGCGGCCGACCTGCATTCCTCGACCATCAACCAGATGGCCATCTGCCATGTCGCTGAGCGTGGTTTTGACGCGCAGGTGAACAAGATCCGCGCCGTCTACAGCAAGCGGCGCGATGCGATGCTGAAGGCGCTGACCAAATACATGCCGGAAGGCGTCAGCTGGAAGGCGCCGGAAGGCGGCATGTTCGTTTGGCTGACCTTGCCGGCAGGCATGGACGGTGCCGAGTTGCTGGCAAAATCGCTGGTGTCGGCAAAGGTCGCCTTCGTGCCGGGCAAGGCCTTCTTCGCCGATGGTTCCGGCGCCAACACACTTCGCGTCAGCTTCTCCTGCGCGGATGAAGCGATGATCAAGGAGGGTATCTCCCGTCTCGGCCGCCTGATTGGCGAAGAGGCGGCGATTGCCGCCTAGTCTTCATCTACGAGGCAGGCGAGAGTCGCCTCGTAGATCACATCCGGCAGCACGTCGAAAGCGTAGGGCATGTGGACGCGCTCCCATTTCTGATGGTAGTCGCGTCCCCATGGACCGATATTGACCACCGGATAGGACAGAAGTCCGTCCGGTGTCTTGTCGACGAAGGCCGAGCAGGGGGTGTTGTCGGACAGAAGCTGCGTCTGTCCCGCCGCCGGGCGATGTCCGAAGAAGCTCATATCCGAAATGCCGGCGAAGAACTGCTTTGCCTTGATGCGCGTGCGGTGCCGTTTCGCGCATGTGTTGGCAGCCGACATCATGTTCCGTTCGAAGTTTCTGCCCGAAGCTCCGGCGCTGTCCAGGTGGACGCGTGGATAGTGCAGGGTCGAGAATCCAACAATGACCAGGGGGCCTTCAAGTGCTGCTTCGGCAAGCGTTGCGGCGACGATCTGGCGGGTGATCGACAGCGGGTCTTCGCCGCCAGACAAGGACTGATCGAGCGCCTTCAGCCGCTCAGTCGCGGCCCGTCCGCCATGGGATACGGCAAGCTCGTGCAATTCAGCGTAGGTGAGAACCTGCCCCTCATGGGCTTCCGCACGACCTGAGCCCTGACGCTCGAAGAACGCCTTTGCATTCTGCATCTGCGTATCGAGTGCCGTGCGCATGGCGGTCGCGGCAAGCGCGCGAAACTCGGTGAGAACGTCTTCCGGTGAGCGCCGGTGCGTCAGCCAGTTGAACGACAGCCAGACGTGGGCCGGCGTCGTTACCTCGTAGCCGTGGCGCACATCTTTCGCCTCCAGGCAAACCGGCGCCGGCGAGATTTCGCCATGCGCTTCGTCGCAGAGTGCACTGTTCATCTCCATGGCGCGCATGATCTCGGCGCCGATCAGATGGGCGCTGATGCCGTCGAAGGCATAGCCGGCATGGGTGGGGCGGCCGGCGATGAAGGCGAACGGCGAGAACTTGCCGACTGAGCCGAGATAGACGGCCCGACCTTCCTCGCCGTCGCCGTCATCGCCGCTGGCATCGAGATTGATGCCGCCGATGACGTCGAGGTCGAATTTTTTGGCGATCGCGGGCAGGGCGTCTCGCAGGGAGCGCATGCCGCGCGAACGGTTCTCTTCATCTGGTGTGGCGACGAACAGGAGGTTGCCGGGCGGTTCGTCGAGTTCGGCGAAACGCTCCAGCGCGGCGATGCCGGCCGCAAGGCCACTCTTCATGTCGAGTAGCCCCCGACCGGCCAGGAAATTGCCGCTCATGAGATCATCGAGCGCCTTGTCTTCGGCCGGGGCGCGGTGCTTTGCCGCCAGTTCATCGATCAGTGCCTTTGTCAGCTCTTCCGGCTCACAGGCGAGCGACGCCAGCGAACCGTAATTGGCGATGGAGACGGTATCGAAATGGCCCGCCATCACCAGGCATCGTCGACCCTTGCCACGCACCAGCGCCAGCACATTCTGCCGGGCTGGATCGCCGTGGCTATCCAGCGCCAGCAGGTTTTCAGGATGCTGCCGGAAGTATGGCGTGCCGCCGAGCAGTTCCATCAGGCGACCGGAGAAGGCGGCTTCATCGTCGCTTTCCGTGACACTCGGCCAGCGCGTTATTTCGATGGAGAGTTCGCCTGCGCGCGACAGCGAATTGCGGATGGATGGGCGGTTGGCAGACGGCATGTGAGCGATCCTCTGGAGATTCGTGTGAGCCTCCGTTGTGAGGCTGACAAAACTCTAGTGGGTCACGCAATAAAGCGAAATGGCAAAATTATGGAAATTTGCTTGATATATTTGCCAAAATGTCAGGATATGTTGGCATAATGATAGAGGTGGAATTTCATGGACAGTACCGACCGCCGTTTGCTTGCGATCCTTAGAATTGATGGCCGCGCCTCAATTTCGAAACTGGCCGAGCAGTTGAAAATATCGCGCGGCACGGTCCAGAACAGGATCGACCGGCTCACCGCCGACGGCATCATTGCGGGCTTCACCGTCCGCATCACGGCGGCCGAGGATCCGCATGCGGTACGCGCCGTCATGCTGATCGAGATCACGGGTCAGAAGACCCTCGCGGCGATCAAGACGCTGCGAGGAATTCCCGAAATCCGCGCGCTACACACGACCAACGGCGCCTGGGATCTCGTCGCCGAAATCCAGACGGAAAACCTCGCGGAATTCGACCGCGTGCTGCGCCATATCCGGGCAATGGACGGCGTGTCGAAATCGGAAACGAGTTTGCTGCTGACGACGATTTGAAACGGGCGGTTGCCTGCCGGTCTTATGTATGCGGTCCGAGCAGCGACAAATCCGCTTCTCCCAGCCGGTCCTTGGCCGTGCGAACCTGGTGCCAGTAGGGATACAGGATAGGAGGGGCACTGACCTTGTCGAGGCGTTGGCGTTCCTCGGCAGACAAGACGAGTTCGGCGCTGGCGAGGTTGTCCTTGAACTGCGCTTTGGTACGACCGCCGATGATGACGGAGGTAACGGCCTTGCGACCGATCAGCCAGGCGAGCGCCACCTGCGCGGCAGAAATGTTCCGGCTTTCGGCGATATCGACGAGGGTATCGACGATATTCCATAGGCGGTCCTCGTCGCGGATCGGCGGCTCATCCCAGCCGGCCAGTTGCCGCGAGCCTTCCGCCGTCTTGTTGCGCCGGTGTTTGCCGGAGAGAAGTCCGCCGGCCAGCGGGCTCCAGACAAGCACGCCGAGCCCCTGGTCGATGGACACGGGCAACAGCTCGTATTCGGCATCGCGTGATTCCAGCGAGTAGTGAATCTGCTGGCTGACGAAGCGCTGGCGATGCTCAGCGGCGCTGACGCCGAGCGCCTTCATGATGTGCCAGCCGGAGAAGTTGGAGCAGCCGATGTAGCGCACCTTGCCCTGGCGCACGAGCATGTCGAGCGCTTCCATCGTCTCTTCCAGTGGCGTCTGGCCATCCCATTCATGCAGCTGATAGAGATCGATGACATCGGTCTTCAGGCGCTTCAGGCTCGCCTCGCAGGCGCGGATCAGGTGATAGCGAGAGGAGCCGGCATCGTTCGGACCGTCGCCCATCGGGAAGCGTGCCTTGGTGGCAATCAGGACGCCGTTCCTGTGTTTGCCGCCGATGATCTCGCCGACGATTTCTTCGGACACGCCCTGCGAATAGACATCCGCCGTATCGATCAGGTTGACACCGGCGTCCAGAGACATATCGACAAGTTTCTTGGCCTCATTGACACCGAGATCACCGACGGTCTTGGCCCAGCCCTTGCCGCCAAAGGTCATGGTGCCCACGGTCAGTGTCGAAACCTTGAGGCCGGAACGGCCGAGAAGACGATATTCCATGATGATTTCCCGATGTGCTTGAATTGCGGAGCTTGGGCTAAGCTAGTCGCGGAGAGCAAAAAGGGAAGAGGGGGCGGCTGGATAACCGCGCCCTGATTGTGCCGTCTCTGCTCAGTCTTTCGCAAGCACGATGACGCGGTCCGTTGTGTTGTAGAGCTGCTTTTCCGATTTCGACGGATTGACGGTGACGCCGCCGAGCCTGCGCAGATCCGGATCGTCATCGCGCTGCCGGCGGTAACCGATAGCGACTTCGCCGCGGCGGAGTGCAGCCAGGCAGATCGTGTAGAAGGTGACCGGCTCGCCGATGGCGACATAATCGCTGACCGGGCGCATGTAGATTTCCGATCCATCCTCGTCGAGAAGTTCGTCGAAGATCGCCGCCATCCGTTCGTTTTCGGAGGCCTGTGCCAGCATCAGGCTGACCAGCTTGTTGCTGACAACAAAATCGTCGGCGCGAGTGACTTCCGCCAGTTCCCGGTTTCGCACATCGGTCATTTCGCTGACGACGCTGATATGGCGGCCCGCGTATTCGGCGATCTTGCGCAGTTGCAGCAGCGTTACCAGGGTGCGGGTGTCGGCCGGCTGCGGCGCCATATGGTCGCTGTAGCCGAGAACAAGCACATGATCGTAGCTCGGAATGTCGAGCGCATCGAGCTCGGCGCGGCTGCTCGTGTCGATGATGCGGTAATCGACGGACATGTTGCCGCTGGCCACCTTGAGAGCGTTGATTTCGCCCTCGAGTTGGGGCGTATCGCCGGCGATCGTCAGCAGCGAGCCGGGCGCTACGTAGCGTGAAAGTTCATATGTGATGATCGGTCCGCGCCGGTTCCAGCCGAGGATCAGGGTCCGCTCGGGGCCTTGATCGCGTGTTTCGACGGGCAGGATGGCGTCCTTCTCGATATGGATCTCGTTGTTGCCGAACTTGATGGCGGCATCATCTTCCGAGATGATGATGGCACGCTCGCCTTCCTTGAAGATACGGCTCGGTGCCGGGTTGAGGTGGACCTTGCCCTCTTCGTCGCACAGCCCGATCAGGGTCGAGGTCTCATAGGCCATAACCGCAGCGGCGAAACTTTTGCCCGTGATGTCGGGCTGCTCCAGCGTGTAGATCTCGCAACCGTCGAAATCGAGAAGCTCCGAATAGACGGCGCTGAGGCCAGACTGGCGGCTGGAGTGCACCACGATGCGGGAAATCAGGTCATCGGCAAGGATGAGCTGGAGTTCATTGCCGCCGACGATACGGGCGACGTCTGCATTCTTGCTGTCGCGGATTTCAGCGGCGATCTGGTAGGGTTTTGTCCGCCGGTTCGGATCGTTGACCAGCGCCAGAACACTCTTGATCACCTGAGAATCCGGATCGTCGCCTTCCGGCGACAACACGATGACGGAACGGGAGGTCTGCGGATTGACGATGTGAAGATCGTACAGGTCGGTCGGATCACCGCTGCGGCAGATGATCTTGGTGTTGCGCAGGTCAGCCACCTTGGTGGCGATCTCGTCCTCCATCTCCACCTTGTCCTTGTTGGCCATGATGACGATGCGTGGTTTCTTGCGGCTGGTATTGGCGATGACCAGTTCGGAAATGACGTCGAAGATCGAGGGGGACCAGTTGAGGATGATCGTATGGTCGTTCTCCAGCACCTGGGAACGGCCCTTGCGCAGTTCATCAAGCTTGTTTTCAAGGCCGGAGCTGAGCACGCCGATCAAGGCCGAGAAGACGAAGATGCCGGCAACTGTGACGAACAGCGACACCCCGCGAAATCCCCAACCGGTGTCGCCGCCCATCGTGCCCGCATCGAATGTCCGCATCAAGGATTCCCATGTGCCTTCGATGAAGCTGACGGGCTCGCCGCCTTCCGGCGCGATCTTGGTGATGGCCAGAAAGGCGCCGGCGACGATGATGACGATGAGTGAAATGACCGCCAGCCAGCCGATCAGCGCGATCGGTCCCGCAGCCATGCTCTTGTCGAACTCATAGCGCAGCCGTGCGCCCCATGCCGTACCCTTGCTCATCGATTCCCCCTGATCTGCGATACGCAGCGTGGCACCCGCATCGCAGATATTCCTAATATATTCAATAGCTTTAGGCCGCCGAAAGCGAATCAGCCCAGATATGTTCACCTGCTCAGTCGGCTATCTATCCAGAAGAGCCTTGCCGCAGGCTGTGGGGCCTGCGGATGTCACATGCGTGTCAAATGCCGTCACTATCCATCGGTCCATCTTTTCACGAAGGATCAAACCGATGAAGAAGTTGCTTTGCGCGTTCACCGCGCTCGTTGCCGCCAGCCTGATCGCCGTTTCGGCGCATGCCGAAAACCTGGTTCTCTACACCAGCCAGCCGAACGAAGACGCGCAGGCGACAGTCGACGCCTTCAAGGCCGCCAATTCGGGCGTGGATGTCGAGTGGGTGCGCGATGGCACCACCAAGATCATGGCCAAGCTGATGGCGGAGATCGAAGCTGGCAATCCCGTCGCCGACGTGCTTCTGATTGCCGACACGGTGACGCTGCAGCGCATGAAAGAAGCCGGCCAGCTTCTCGCCTACAAGTCGCCAGAAGCTGCAAACTACGACGCCGCGCTCTATGACGCCGATGGCGCCTATTACTCCACCAAGATGATCACCACCGGCATTATCTATAATACTTCGGCCTCCATGAAGCCGGCCGGCTGGAAGGACCTGGCCAAGCCGGAGGCCAAGGGCCTGATGACCATGCCGAGCCCCCTGACATCGGGCGCAGCCCTGATCCACGCCCAGACGCTGACCGGTATCGAGGGCTTCGGCTGGGACTACTACAAGTCGATCGCCGAGAATGGCGCAACGGCCGCCGGCGGCAATGGCGGTGTGCTGAAGGCCGTCGCCACCGGTGAGAAGGCCTATGGCATGGTGGTCGATTTCATGGCGATCCGCGAAAAGGCCAAGGGCGCGCCAGTCGAGTTCGTCTTTCCGGCGGAAGGCGTCAGTGCCGTGACCGAGCCGGTTGCCATCTTGAAGACTGCCAAGAACGTCGATGCCGCCAAGAAATTCGTCGACTTCCTGCTCTCCGAGCAGGGCCAGCAGGTATCCGTCAAGCTCGGCTACATCCCGGCGCGCAACGGTATCGCCCTTCCGGAAGGTTTTCCGGCACGCGATAGCATCAAGGTCCTGCCGATCGATGCGGCCGCAGCCGTCAAGAACTCCGACGCTGACCTGAAGACCTTCTCCGGCATCTTCGGCACCAACTGATCGGCGCCCATGCCCAAGTTCCCTACTCAAGGAAGCAGCCAGCCTGTCTGGCTGCTTCCTCTCGTTATTGTCGTGGTCTGCCTTTTGAGTGGTCTGCCGCTGGTGCGTCTGCTCTATGCCGGGCTGCGCTTTTCTCTCGAGGGCAAGGCGACCGGTCTGTTCGCCGAGCCTGCGACCTGGGCTGCCATCCGCAACACGCTGACGACATCCGTTGGCGGCATGGCGATTTCGGTCCTGCTGGGCGCAACCTTCGCCTTTGTCGTCACGCTCACCGACTTGCGAGGGAAGGGCTTTTTCAGCTTCGCCTTCGTGCTGCCGATGATGGTCCCGCCGCAGGTGACGGCACTTGCCTGGGTGCAGATGTCGGGGCCGGCCAGCCCGCTGTTGAAGACGCTCGGGATCGCGCCGCCGCTCGGCAGCCCGCAGCCGCTCTATTCGCTGGGCGGGATCGCGCTTCTGCTTGGCGTCCAGCATGCACCGCTGGTTTTTTTGGCACTGAAAGCCGGACTTGCCGCCCAGCCGCGCGATGGTGTCGAGGCGGCGCGTCTGGCAGGCGCGTCACCGTGGCGGGTGTTTCGAGACATTATTCTGCCGCTTGCCGTGCCGGGTCTGATCGCGGGCGCTGCTATTGCCTTCGTCTCGGGCGTCGGCAATTTCGGCATTCCGGCCATTCTCGGTATCCCCGCGTCGATCTTCGTGTTGCCGACGCTGATCTACAGCCGTCTCTCCAGCTTCGGCGCCGGCACATTCGCCGAGATGTCGCAGCTTTCCATGGTGATCGCCGTGATCGCCGGCCTGGGCCTGACAGTCCAGCAATGGGCGCTGAAGGGCAAAGATTACCGGATCATCGGCCTATCAGGCAAAAACGCAGCCTTCTCACTCGGGCAGTTCCGCTTGGCAGCGGAGGCCGGATTCTGCCTCGTGCTTTTCCTTGTTCTCGTCGCGCCGCTGGCGGCACTTGTCGCGAGTTCCCTCGTGCCCGCCTATGGCGTGCCGCTGAATTTCCAGACGGTGTCGCTCGATGCCTACCGCGAAATCCTCTTCCGCCAATCCGTCACGCTGACGGCATTTGCCAATTCACTCTTTCTGGCCGGGACAACGGCGTGCGGGCTCCTGCTGTTTACAGTGCTGACGGCCTATCTTCTGGCCCGCCGTCCGGGGAAGCTGGCGAATGTCATCACCAGCCTGATCGACGTTCCCTATGCGCTGCCGGGCATCGTGCTGGCCGTCGCCTTCATCCTGTTGTTCGCAGCACCTCTGCCGCTGCTGAACGTTTCGATCTATGGAACGATCTGGATCATCCTGATCGCCTATTTCTCCAGCTTCTTCGCCGTCAGTTTGAAGCCGGTCGCAAGCGCTTTCCTGCAACTCGATCCATCGCTGGAGGAGGCCGCCCGGCTTTCTGGCGCAGGCTTCGGTCGCCGCATGCGCGATATTCTCGTGCCCCTCATCGCACCGGCAACCGGCGCGTCCGTTATCCTGGTTTTCCTCATCGCCTGCAGCGAACTGACGGTCTCGGCGCTGCTCTGGTCGGCGGGCACGCAGACGCTCGGGGTGGCGATCTTCAATCTCGACGATAGCGGCAGTTCCGATCTTGCCTCGGCGCTATCGGTCTTCGTTGTCGTCATGGTGATCCTGCTGATGCTTTTGCTTGAAATGCTGGCGAGACACCTTCCGAGAGGCGTGCTGCCATGGCGCAACTGATCCTCAATCATCTCAGCAAGGATTTCGGTACCGGCCGGCCCGCCGTATCGGATGTGTCGTTGATGGTGCGCGAAGGCGGCTTTCTCGCGCTGCTCGGGCCATCGGGATGCGGCAAGACGACGGTCCTGCGCATGATCGCGGGTTTCGAGCAGCCGACCGATGGTTCGATCATGCTTGGCGAGCGGACGCTTGCGGATGGCAGTGGGTCCCTGCCGCCGGAAAAACGCAACATGGCGATGGTGTTCCAGTCCTATGCTCTGTGGCCGCATATGACGGTCGCACAGAATGTCGGCTATCCGCTGAAAGTGCGCGGCGTCACCGGTGCGGCATGGGAGACCCGCGTCAGGGATGCGCTCTCGGTCGTCCGGCTCGACGAGTTTGCCACCCGCCGTCCAGCCGATCTCTCCGGTGGCCAGAGGCAGCGCGTGGCGCTTGCCCGCTGCCTGGTGACGTCACCCGATGTGGTTCTCCTGGACGAGCCGTTGGCCAATCTCGACCGTCATCTGAAATCGGCGATGGAGGAGACGTTTCGCGAATTCCATGCTCGCTCCGGCGCCACGATGATCTATGTGACGCATGACCAAGGCGAGGCGATGGCGCTGGCAACGGATATTGCCGTGATGTCCGAGGGCAGGCTGATGCAGGTAGCGCCGCCGGAAGAGATTTATGCGCGGCCCGAAGGACGGATCGTCGGCGGTCTGGTCGGGCAGGGGGCCATCCTCGATCTGGCGCTGGCCGACCATGGCCCGCGCCTGGTACCCTGGCCGGCGATCGAGGCGGCCTTCCGGCAGACCGAAGGCCCTAGCCGCCCCATGCTGGTGCGCCCGGAACATGTCGTTGCCGATCCGCAAGGGATCATGCTGCAGGTGAGTTCCTGCGTCTTCGAGGGCGAGCGGTTTTCGCTGTCGCTGCGCACGGCGGGCGGACAAAGCCTCAGGGCTTATTCCAAGACTGCCATGGCATGCGGTGTTCTACGGCGGTTCATAATCCGCCAGGGATGGCTGCTTTGAGCTCTCGGAAGCCCGGGTCAGTATCCGCCGGAACAGTGCCAGCGGATCACCTGGCAGCCGTAGGTATGGTTGGAGCAGGCTGCCAGAGCTGCGCGTTGCGCCTGTCGGCGTCCGGTCGCCCACTCCGCGCCCCAGCCATCATCTCCACGTGCCACCGCACCGCAGGCGTTCTTGAACCAGATGGCAACACGGCAATCGCCGGCATTTTTATAGCAGTGGGATTGTGCCACGTCCTCGGCCTCCCAGCGCGAACTGTAGCCGTGCGACCAACCCGTCGCCCCGGTCGCGGGCGAAAGCGAGATCGCCCCGAAGCTGTCGGCATGAGCCGCCGCCGCGCTGGCGCCGAGAAGAGCCACCGCCACCAGCGCAGATTTCATGATCCGTTTCGAATTTGACATTCTCACTCCCCCCTCAACCGCGCTCCTCGCGCCCTTCCGATCGATCTTGCTCATGAGAAACGGCTCATCAAGATCGATTATTCGTCTGGGCGTGATCGCCCCAATTTTGGTCGCGAAGCGACCCGTTGTGGAACGGAGTGGCGGCGCGGAGAAAGACCTTCGACTTTTGCCGGCGATTGTCTAAAGTCGGCGCGACTGCATTCGGAACTTGCTGATGTCCTTACGTCTTGCCACCTTCAATATCGAAAACCTGATGAGCAGGTTTGATTTCTCGGGCTTTCGCAATCACCTCAAACAGGATCGCGTGCTCCGTCTTTTCGATGTGAAGAGCGAGGCGGAATACCAGCGGCTGGAAGAAGCCCGCACCATCGCGCATACCGATGATGTGCGGCAAATGTCGGCACTGGCGATCGCCGACTGCGACGCAGATATCCTCTGCCTGCAGGAGGCCGACAACATGGCGGCGTTGCAGGCGTTCGAATATGGATACCTCTTCCGCATGGTCGGCAACGGCTATCGGCAGAAATACCTGATCGAGGGTAATGACAGCCGCGGCATCGATGTGGCGGTGCTGGTGCGCGAAGAAACCCGCGACGGGCAGAAGATCGAATGTGTCGACGTCAAATCGCATGCCGGCGTCACCTATGCCGATTTCGACCTGTTCAACGACGCGCTGGCTGCGACCAACGTGCCGGGCGACCGCATCTTCAAGCGGGATTGCCTGGAACTCGATTTCCGCATCGGCGGGCGCCCCTTCACGCTGTTCGTGGTGCATTTCAAATCAATGGGTCCGGCGCGCGAAGGTCTTGACGGGCGCACAGCGACGATGCCGGTCAGAGCCGCAGAAGCCGCAGCTGTCCGGCGCATCATCGAGGACCGGTTTGGTGCCGGCAATACTGCAGGCAAGATGTTCGCCATCTGCGGCGACATGAACGACTATCAGGAGCGTGTCGATGTTCTGGGTGATCGGCGCAACGGCTACAGTTTCGTGCCGCAACGGGAGGCGGTGAGCGCACTGGACATCCTGAGCCGCGATGGCTTTGCCGAAAACACCATGCGCCGCCGTCCGGAACTCGACCGCTGGACGCTGTTCCACAGTCGCGGACCGGAAGAGCGGCATCTTTGTCAGCTCGATTACATCTGGCTGTCGCGGGCGCTGGCGGAGCGCAATCCGGCCAGCGTGCCGGAGATCATCCGTGGCGGCCAGCCTTACCGCACGATCTTCCCGAAGGGGCAGGAGGTCGAGCGCTACCCGAGGACAGGCTGGGACCGGCCGAAAGCCTCCGATCATTGCCCCGTCGTCATTTCCCTCAACGTGTGAAACTTCCCATGCACAATCCCGTCGCGCAACTGACCAGCAATATGGCCGAATGGCCGCCAGAACGGGTAATCTTTCCCGTTGCCCGCATCGAGTTGCGCGTGAAAGACGGGCCGCATCCCTATTGTCTCTCCGAGCAGGCACAAATCGCGGCAAACTGGGTTGAGGAATTTGCGGCAAATCCAGCCCTGTATGACGGCCAGATGATGTTGCCGCGTGCGATCCAGATCCGTGACGGCGTGATTTCGGGAGAAAGCCATGTCGTGCCTTTCTCGGCTTTTCTGATGTGGCGAAAGACCCGTCCCGTCGCCTCCGCGGTCCATCTGTTTGGCCTGCCGGTGATGGTTTCATCCGATGGCGCCGTGATTGCCATTCGCATGGGGCAGCACACCTCCAATCCCGGTCGGGTCTATTGCGCGGCGGGGTCCATGGACCCGGAGGATGTTCGTGACGGGATCTGCGATCTCGACGGCAACATGGCGCGGGAAGTGCTGGAGGAAACCGGCGTGGAATTGTCCGACGCGCAGAGTGTGTCGGGAATTCATGCGCTGCATGACAGGGGTGTCGTGACGGTTTTCCGTAGCTATCGTTTCGCCGAAACGGCAGATCAATTGATCGAACGCATCGGCGCGCATATCGCCGAGGATCCGGAGCCGGAAATCGACGAGGCGCTTGCCATCCGCACCGCCGATCCGATGCAGCACCTCTATCTGCCGTTCATGCCGCCGATCCTGGATTGGGTTTTCAAGAATACACGCTGATGTTTTTGCGCTTGCCGCCGATTGCCTGTCGTGCAAGGTCTGGCAGAGGGAAACAGAGAGGGAGACCATCGTGGCGCGTCGCTATGCAATCTACGACGTTTTCACCGCCAACAGGCTGCAGGGAAACCCGCTCGCCGTCGTTTTTGACGGTGATGGCCTGAGCGATGCAACGATGCAGGCGATTGCCGGCGAGTTCAACCTGTCAGAAACCGTATTCGTGCAGCCGCCGGAGAACCCGGCACACGCGGCACGGCTGCGGATTTTCACGCCCGGCTACGAATTGCCGTTCGCCGGTCACCCGACGGTCGGTGCGGCGATTGCCCTGGCCGAGGCCGCGCGGGCTTCTGAAGACGAAGAGTATGACCTGGTCCAGATGCTTGAAGAAAATGTCGGTCCGGTGCGCTGTGCCGTGCGGCGCAGAGCCGGGTCCGCCACCTTCGCGGAATTCGATGTGCCACGAAAGTCGGTACAATTCGACGCTAAATTCGACAGGCAGGCGATTGCCGATGCGTTCAGCCTGAAGGCATCGCAGATCGGATTCGAAAACCATGTGCCTTCGTTCTGGAGCGCCGGCGTGCCCTTCGTGATGATCCCCGTTCACGACGTGGGCGCGGCAGGCGCCGTGGAGTTCGACGCGGCGCTCTGGGAGCAGATTACGCCGATGGCCGAGGGGCGGCTTGCCAGCGCCTACATCTACTGTCGCGGCGGCGTCAATCATGTCGCCCGCTTCCATACCCGCATGTTTGCGCCCGCCATGGGTATCGTCGAAGACCCGGCGACAGGCTCGGCGGTCGCGGCCTTTTCCGGTGCCATCCACCGCTTCGATCAACTCATCGACGGGCATCATCCGTTCCTGATCGAGCAGGGCGTCGAAATGGGCCGCCCCTCGCTGCTGCATCTTCATATCGACGTCTCCGGCGGCGAAATCGCTACGGCCCGGATTGGCGGACAAGCGGTGAAGATTGCTGCCGGCGAACTTTATCTTTGAAAAACAGGCCTTAAACAGCCCACACACATTTTTTCGAGAAATCCGAAAGAAAATCGCCGGGAGAACTAGACAAGCCCGGCGAACGCCATTATACGCCCCATCAGACCGCAGCAATGCGGTTCTGGGGGCCGCAGCGAAGCGGTTTCGGCGGGTGATTAGCTCAGTTGGTAGAGCAGCTGACTCTTAATCAGCGGGTCGTAGGTTCGAACCCTACATCACCCACCATTATTCTTTCCCATGTTAAACCATAGAATGCCGCAAGGCCTTGTAACACAAGGGCTTTGGTGTTCTTTTCGTTGTCATGCATTCCCATGCTTTGCCACCCATGCCCTCGATTTTTGGGGTATCTCTGGGGGTGTCGCCAAAGAAATTGGGGGTATCGGGGGAAAGATGCTTACGGATACCCAGATCAAGAAAGCCAAACCGGCGGAAAAATCTTACAAGCTCGCCGATAGTGGCGGGCTGTTCCTATATGTCTCCACGGCAGGCGGAAAGCTATGGCGATTGAAATACAGGTTCAATGGAACTGAGAAGCTGCTTTCGATCGGGCCGTATCCCGCCATCTCCCTTTTGGACGCCAGGAAGGCCAGAGACGATGCCAAGGCGGTTTTAAGGGCGGGGGACGATCCGTCGGTCGCCAAGAAGCTCAAACGCCTCATTGCCGTCGCTGATGGTGAGAACACCTTCGAGGTAATTGCTCGTGAGTGGTTCCACCTCCAGAAATCGAGATGGTCAGAGCATCATGCGGGCGACGTCATTCATAGCCTCGAGAAGGATGTCTTTCCGCATATCGGGTCCATGCCAATTCGCTCTATCTCCTCTCCCAGCGTACTCGCCGTTCTTCGCTTGATCGAGAAGCGTCCGGCGGTCGACCTCGCGCGGCGTGTCCGGCAGCGGATGTCTGCTGTCTTTGTCTACGCGATTTCGTCTGGACGCGCCGACACTGACCCAGCCGCCGTGGTGCTCGGGGCGATGGCACCGTTGAAACCGGGACGGCAGCCCGCGGTGACGGATCTGGTCGCAGCAAAGGTAATAATCGACAAAGTCGAGGCCGAGGCAGCGCATCCGGTCACCAAATTGGCGCATCGCCTGTTGGCGCTTACGGCCATCCGTCCAGGGACCTTGATTACGACGCCATGGTCCGAGTTCAACGAGATCGACCCGGCGGATCCGATTTGGCAAATTCCGGCTGGCCGGATGAAGCTGAAGAAGGGCCAGAAAGACGACGAGGCGAGGGACCATCTTGTGCCGTTGTCAACGAAGGCACTTGAGGTCATCGCCGCCTTGCGGACACTCACCGGCGCCGGCCCACTGGTGTTTCCGAATTCGCGCCATGCCCACAAACCCATGAGCGAGAATGCGATTGGCTATCTGCTGAACAGGGCAGGGTACCACCACCGACATGTTCCGCATGGCTGGCGTTCCACCTTCAGCAGCGTCATGAACGAGGCTCATCCATCCGACAGGGCGATTATCGACCTGATGCTGGCGCACGTGCCGAAAGACCGGGTCGAGGGCGCATACAACCGCGCACTTCACCTAAACCGTCGAAAAGAGCTGGCCCAGCTATGGGCAGATATCATTCTCGACGGGAAGAAGCCGGCGGCGGAGTTGTTGGTAGGACCACGGAAGTGATCAGAAATAATTGCGGCACGACCGGGGTACTAGCCGGCAAATCGTGCCGGCCGGGGCAGGGCGTACTCGATGGTCAATGATGAGCCCTTGCCTTTAGGTGGCGCCGAGATCAACCGATCAGCGGCGCCCTTTAGTGCGTACATGGCGCTGCAGCAGATCGGAATTCTATTGCTGCCCGTGGCACCTTCCACCTCGTTGTGAATCTCACCCGCTTTTATCTGGATGGCTTGCAACCCAAGTTGCTCTGCTGCAATAAGTTGGCGAATGATCTCAGTTTTAAATCGATCTATGTGCATAAACGTGTGCCCCCCCAATAGTCATACTATAGGCGTCAATTATCGTCCGGCGTCTATGTCACAAATCGCACTGCTACGCTTGCCGATGCGAATGTTACAGATTTGCAACTGCTTGCCGGTGCGTTATCTCGCGACATTGCATCACGCCATCTCAGCCAAAACAACCACGTGAGCTTCGCCATCGACTTTAATGGGCCATTTTTCCAGGCGGCCCACGCCATCTTTCTGAACCAACACCGTATTTCCGGCGGCGGGGCTCATGTGCGGGTTTACCCACATGACCTTGCCGTCGATCCGCACGCAATAGCAGCCAGCGATTTGCGGCTTCGCGTAGCCGATCGGAAACTCGTCGATAGTGATTGAGTCTGGTGAGCCCCTGCCTTTGATCGGAGAACCCATGTCGGGAAGCTTTGTGCTTCCGGTGCTGATCTTCGCCTCCTCCACCAGCTCCTCGAGCATCTCAAGGCTGATATGCAAGAAGCGGGCAAGTCGCTCGTGGAATTGAGCGCGGGGTACCACCCCAGTTTTCCATGTGTTGAAGGCTGGTTGCCCCCATCCGAATTCGCGCGCGATGTCAGGTTCGCTACGTCCGCGGCTCTTCAACTCATGAACAATCATCTGACTCAAACGCGACATAAGCACCTCAAACAATCTATTGTCTTGACAAATTTGTAAAGATAAACTATGTAATAGCATACTGTGATTTGAGATGGAACAGCATGGAGGAAAAATGACTGCGGCAAATGACAACCAACCAGAGCGGCTCCTAAAACTTAAAGAGGTGCGGGAAATGACGTCTCTTGGCGCCTCGACAATTTATCGACGACTCGCGGCTGGCACCTTTCCCCAACCGCTGATTTTGTCCGAGGCGTGCGTCCGCTGGAGAATGAGCGCTGTTCAGTCATGGATAGCTGGACTTCCCGCCGCGAGGGCTGCGGCATGATTAAGTGTTTCCGGTCAGACAACTTGTCCAAGAGGAAACACTTACTTATGAATAAGTGTTTCCGGTCCGCATTTATTGCGAAGGGGAAACACTTAGGTGGCGAACGATGAGCCGCGGACCTGGGCGCATCGAGAGAACACTTCAGCAGATGCTGTGCGAGCACCCTCATACTGCTTTCACAGCGGACGAGCTCGTTGTTGCATGCTTCCCCGATGAGCATCAGATCCTGAAGAAGCACCGTGTTTCCGTTTTGCGGTCGCTTCGAAAGGTTGGGGATGCCGCCGGATGGGTCTCTGAGTTCATTAGCGGACAGAGAGGAACCTTCGTTCTCTACAATCCTACAAACCTGCACTCTTACGCTGTCGGCAGAACTCGGGCCAGGGAACAAGGTGACTGGTCTCGGACCAGTGCGCGATGCGCGGTTATTTCGGCCGAGAAAGCAGAGAGCATGTTGATGGGCCTGGATACACCAACATACTGGAGGAAGGCTCGTGATGAATCACGTTGGGTGAGGACGGACGGCCCATACCCCGTCGCTGTTGCACGATGGGTCGCTCGAAATAGTGGAAACGATGCCGAGGCAGAAAAGCTCTGGGAAGAATTTCAGATCCGCATCAAAACGGCGGTCTTTCTGCCCAAGACCATTGTCGGGGAGATCCATCCCGACTTTTTGAAGGATCGCGTTCGCGCTAACCCATCTCAGGAGACCCTGTGCGCCAGGCATTGACGGAATCCGACTCGTTGCCGTTAATGGGTCCGGCGACATATCAACACCACTATCACCGAAACCGCGGCGGCCTTGGTGGCGCGTTGTGCTTGATCTCGTGCAGCGGGGCATGTTTGCCCAGAATTCTCAGCAGCTTTCGCTCTTCGGCCGGACCGATTCCGAGCTTCTTGCAGTGTTCGGCTACGCACCGGTCGTTCGGACCTGGAATGCGGATCTGACGATTAGTGGGTTGGTGTGACATCGAAGTTTCCTCCTTGGAGGAAACGCTCGCATCAGCCCTGAGTTCCACACCGGAAGAGGATTCCGGCACCCGTCAACAGCCATCAACAAGCGTCCGGCCATCCGCCGGCGGAGGAGGATACTTGACTTCAGCAAAACGCATTCGTGGTTACGCCCTGGCAATCGACCACACCCGAGACAACGCCTATTTCCTTGATGGCTCTCCGGTGCTGTCGCCGGAGCACGTCGTATCCAACGATAATCAGCCGCGAAAATTCCAGTTCATCGAAAACCCCGGTGCGCGCCTGGATACCACTCGTTGCCGACGGGTTATCGGCGATGTGTTCGTTGCCGACCACGGCACCGCTACCTTCGTTTGGCAAGCCATCCGCGAGAAGCTTGCGCGTGACGCGCAGGAAGCGGCCGCTAACTCGTTCCGGATTTTCGGCGCCGACGTTTGCGAGATTGACGGCGAAGCTACGTTGAAGCTTGCGGCGACAAGAACTCGAGACAGTCAGACCCTGACCTTCGACATTGTCCTGGAAAGCGCGGACCCATCGCGCCAGACGGCTGGTCAGTACCTATTCAATCGACTGTGCAAAGCTGCGGGCATTACCAAAATCGACGACTGTGAGGAACTCAACGGGCGCCGCGCTTCCTTCAAAGAACTGCCTGGCGGGTCCGTAGATTTCCGTCCGGCGAAGGCTGCCTGATGAGAATCCTTGATCTGAAACCCGCCTGCGGAAACGGGGGCGGGGCGGTGAAGCTCGTTGCTAATTTCGACCTCGAGCTTTCACCGGACGTCAGGCTGCTCGGCCTTCGCCTGATGGAGGCCGCCGATGGCAGACGGTTGGTCTATGCCGCCAACGCCAACGGTGGGCGAAGGACCGCGACGTTTTCCCCCACGATGGCGCAAGCCATTACCGCAGCCGCAACTCAGCAACTTAAGGGGCACGAAACCGCCAATGAGCAGCAACGCCGTACAGCTTGATCCTCGCCAAATTGCGCAGTCCTTGGGCGGCACAGCTCGCGGCAATCAGATTTCGGCGCCGGCGCCAGGACATTCCCGAAAAGACCGCTCGCTTTCTGTTCGGATTGACCCGTCGGCCCCAGAGGGGTTCGTCGTCAACGGATTCGCCGGCGAGGATCCGCTCGGGCTGCGCGACTACGTTCGCACGAAAGCCGGCTTGCCCGACTGGGAGCCAGAACGCCGTGTGAACACGGCGCCAACATCGCACCTTCGTCTGGTCAAAGTCGCGGAGCCGCCGAAGCCATTCACCGATCATCACCTGACGCGGCAAGGGTACGCCCACGCGGCCACCTACGATTATGTCGACGGGTCGGGCGAAGTGCTATTCGAGGTGCTTCGCTACGAACACCCGACCGAACCGAAGACATTCACACAGCGGCGACCAGACGGTAACGGGGGCTGGTTTGCTGGCCGCGGTGACTCTGTCTTGTATCGGTTGCACGATATCTTGGCGAACACCGTCGACCCGATTTTCATCACGGAAGGTGAAAAAGACGCCGACCGCCTTGCATCGTTCGGGTACCTCGCAACCACGGCGCCTCAGGGTGCCTGGCCCAACGACCTTTCAGCTTTGCGGGGGCGGAAGATTTTTATTTTGGCCGACAATGACACCATGGGCGAAAAGAAGGCCAACGCCGCCGTCGAGCTACTTCAAGGCATTGCGACCGTCGCGCGCATCGATCTGCCAGGGCTTCCTGAGAAGGGTGACGTCAGCGATTGGCTGGACGCTGGCCATACCCAAGAAGAGCTCGAAGCACTCTGCATCGATGCTCCGCCGACGCCTGCGAATGACAATGTGCCCGAGGAAGGCATCGATCTGCCGTTCGTAAATCCGGCGGACTGGCACGGGAAGCCAGTTCCGGTCAGAGAGTGGTTCATCGAAGGACTCGTTCCATTGCGGCAGGTTACAATCCTCGCAGGTGATGGGGGCGTCGGCAAATCCCTTCTGGCACTTCAACTCGGCGCAGCGTCAGCACTCGGATGCGATACAGCGAGTCTAAAGCTCAAAGCAGGGCGCGCGCTGTATCTCGGCGCGGAGGATGAGGCGGACGAGTTTCACCGTCGGCTATTCGATATCGTTCGACATCAAGATCGGCAACTTAGAGACCTCGAACAGTTCAGGCTGATCCCTATGGCCGACATGGACGCACTCTTGTCCATTCCCGACAAGGCAGGTGTCATGCAGCCGACCGCCGTCTGGCATCAGTTCGCCGAGGTGGCCCGTTCGTTCAGACCAAGTCTCGTGGTCCTCGATACCGTTGCCGACTTGTTTGGTGGCGATGAGATTAAGCGAGGGCAGGCGAGGCAATTTATCGGGATGCTCAGGCGGCTTGCCATCGAAATCGATGCAGCGGTCATTCTGCTGGCCCATCCAAGCGTTGAGGGGATGCGGTCAGGTACCGGATCAAGCGGTAGTACCGGCTGGAAAAACAGTTCCCGGTCGATGCTGTATTTCACTCGCCAGGAGGGGAAAGAAGATACTGACCCTGACGGGCGGGTACTTTCGACGAAGAAGATCAATTACGGAAAAGTCGGGGGCGAACTCAAACTACGGTGGGAGGCGGGGGTTTTCGTTGCCGACGGTGGCCAACCTACCGCGGCGATCAACTTGCTCAACCGTAAAGCGGAGACGACATTCGTTGATCTCCTGCGTCTCTTCACTAGGACGGGGCAGAACGTCGGTGTGACGCCAGGCACTAACTTTGCGCCCTCAAAAATGGCGAAGCACAGCGCGAGCAATGGCGTATCCAAGAAAGCGCTAGAGGACGCGATGCAGCGCCTTCTAGAGCGCGACGCCATCAAACTGGTGTGGGAAGGGCCGGCATCAAGGCAGCGCCAGAGGCTCATTGTTTCGGCCGATGACTATGGCGCCAAAGATGGAAAATAGGTCTTCCACCAACTCGTTCCACCAGCCTACCACCCCCTTCCACCACTCTGCTACCACCCCCCCCCTTATACCCCCCAGTGGGGTGGAAGCACCCCACGCTGGTGGAATCCAGCGTGCGCTCCCACGCCCAGAAAAGAAAACAGAGAGGAACCCCATGACACCCATTCGCACATCGTACCGAAACATCGGCGGCCCATTTCCAGGCCGCGGCAGTGCGCCTAGCATGGCACACGATTTCCATCTCCCCCGCGGCGAACGCACCGCCATTGATCGGCTAGGTGATCGGGCGGCGTTTCGTCCGATGGTGTCCACCGATGCCGGCAGCCTCGTTGCCGCCAACGACAACACCCCGACCACCAAGACGGAGGACGCCGCTTGAAGTATTTCTCAGCCAACGACAACCAGCCGGCCAAAAGCAAAGCAACGGGTCAGCCGGTTCCGGAACGTATGCCAGCCGAGCGAGCAGAGGCGCGCTCAAGGGTAAGAGCCAAGGTGAAGGCGGAGGGGAAAACGCTTGCCAGCTTGAAGCGCAGCCTGGCACGGCGGAACAAACCGTCTGACGGGTGGGATGGCAAGCCAGACAACGACAACGTCTCCTTGCCAATCATCAAGGCGCTGCTCGCCGAAGGAAACAACGATCTCCTGCCTGCGCTGCTTCTCTATCGGCGCGTCGAGGCTGGCCGCAACAACGGCAACCTCCTGCCGTTTGTCGAGAACGTCAGCAAACAGACGGTTTCAACGGCGTCGCCGAGAATCGTGGCCGCGGCGAACCAGCAGGTCGTCCCGACGATGGCGAAGTACCAGGGCCAGAAGGCCGGCGGCGACTACAGGAACCAATAATGACCGAGATCATTGAATGGCCTCTCTGCGTGCTTCGGCCGCAGAGGGCTTCGGCGAACCTTGTCCCGTTCAGCCGCTCCGGTGGCCGCTCCCTTGGTGGCGTCGAGCCGGTTACTCGTACCGACCTGGGCTATTGGGCCATCGACTACGGTAACGTGGTCATGCAGAACCGCAAGCGCGAGCAGTGGCAAACGTGGCAGGCTATTCGGCAGAAACTGTCCGGTCGCTCAGGGTTGATCGCCGTTCGTGTTCGCTCGTCTCTGTCGGCTCCATACGCGACTGGCGCGTTCGAGCCGGTGATTGAGACCGAGCACGACGACGACACGCTTTTCGATGATGACACGCCCTACACGCAGGGCGCCATTTCGGTCATCACTGAAGACGTCACGCCCATCAGCACGACAACCATAAAACTCAAAGTTCTTGCCGCCAGCGATAATCTGGTCGGCGTGCGTTTTTCCTATAATCACGCCCTCTACGAAACCGGCCCGGTCATCGATATTGATGGCGACGTTTGGACGGTTCCAATCTCCCCATCGATCCGCGCTGAAATACCTGCCGGCGCCACTCTCGAGTTCGACCAGCCGACCTGCCTTTGCCATCTCGCAGACGACCGCGGCATGGATGTTGGGCAGGACGCCATCAGCAAAAACGCGCAGCCGTCCGTCTCCTTCGTCGAGGCGACCGACTACTGGAATGCACTGGCGGTGGCGGCATGACGTTAAAATCATTGCGAGTCCTCTGCCAGGTTGACCTGCCATCCGGCACGCTCCGCTGGTACGACGGATGCGGCGGCCCGTTTGTCGATAGTGACGGGCACATTTACCGCTCCTGCGTCGTCGCTGAAGAAGCGCTCGATCAGATTGAACTCGCGGTCAACGCCGAGGCCTTCACACTTTCGTTGACGATCTCCGGCATCGACGGGGCGACATCCGACCAAATCTGGACCGACTATCAGGCGGGCACCATCAAGGGCTCTCGCTTTCGGTTGATGATCCAAAAATGCAACGAATACGAGGAGCCCATTGGCGCTCCGGCAATCAAGTTCACCGGGAAAATCGACAACCTGATTTTCGGTGACAACGCTTCGAACGAGGAAATCCGGTCGATCATCACCGTGGAGGTGACGAACCGATTTGCGCTGCGCAAGCAGTCGAATGGCGGTGTGCTTTCTGATACCAATCAGAAGGCGCGTTCGGCGTTCCTAAATCCCCTGGCTGCGGTCGATAAGTTCTGCGAGCGGGTCATCATTTACCTTAGCAAAGCGATCCGCTGGCCGAAGTGGTGATGCGGGAACAATTGGCGGAATTTCTCCGCTTCCATGGCGAAAAGCCATGGCAACCGGGGCAGGTCGACTGCTGCCTCTTCCTTGCCGATTGGGCCGTCTGTCTCGGTTATCCAGACCCGGCAGCACATCTTCGAGGCACCTACCACGACGACGACGGGTTTCGCCGCATCATTGAAGCCGCAGGAGGCGTTGCGGCTGTTGTCGGCCTCTGTGCGTCATCCATCAACGCCAAGCGCGTGCAGCGCCCGCTGTGCGGCAGCATCGGCGTAATCGGCAGTCAATCCAACATTCACAGGCAGTTCGGCGCCATCCACGACGGGGAGGGCTGGAACGTGCGCTTCATCGATGGGGTCCATCGCATGGTCGCGTCGCCGCTCGCTATCTGGAGCTTCTGATGCCGGGACTTGAAACAATAACGCTCGCGATTATCGCGTCGATCGGCACGACCAGCGTTCTGGCGTCGAACATCCTTTATTTCGGCATCCAGGCGCTGGCACTCGCAGGCCTTGCCTACGGTTCGTCTCTGCTGGTCAGCAAGCCGTCTGTCCCGAAGCCGGAAGACGGCTCGTACAACCTCAAGCAGAGCGTGCCGTCGGATTCCTACGTCCTCGGATGGGCGAAAAAGGGCGGCGACTACGTCTTTCTCGAGGAGCGCAACGGCACGGCCTACCACATCGTTGTTGCCGCCTCGCATGAGATCGATGGCTATATTCAGCACTACCTGCACGACGAGAAAACTACTCTCGACATCGATGGCTATGTGACTTCGCCTGTCCATTTCAAGCCGGGCAGTACGCCATTCGTCAAAATCCTTGAGCGGACTGGCCTGTCGGCAGGGACCGCTTATTCCGACATCGTCATGACGTTTCCGGAGATTTGGTCAAACGACCATAGGGGCGATGGCCTGGCGTCGATCATGATGTCGTGCCGCGGGTCAGACTCCAAAGACTATATGTCGGTGTACCCGAACCAGATGCCACAGTGGTCTGGTGTTGTGGCTGGCGCCAAGCTTTACGACCCAAGAACCTCGCTCACCACGTTTAGCCGCAATCTTGCGCTGATGCGCTTCTGGCACCTGACGAGACCGGTCGGCGGCAAACTGTCGCTCGATGAGATGTACCTTCCGGACTTCATCAACGCCGCCAATGTCTGCGACCAGACGGTCGTCAACCGCGACGGTGACGACGAATCCAGATATTACGGCGGGTTCTGGTTTCGCGCCAATAATGACCCAACTGAGGTTGGTCGCATCATCGACCAGGCCGGCGAACTCGTCGTCTACGAGCGTCCCGATGGGCTGGTGGGCATCCACGCCGGCGAGTTTGTCGAGCCCGACATTACGCTCACGCGAAACGACGTCATCAGCTTCCAACTGGACGCCAACGCGCGCGACACGTCGAATGTGCTGGCTGTCCGCGGTCGGTATTCGCGCCTGGACCTCGACTATAACCTCTCTGATGCTGCCATTTATGGCGATCCCTACATTGACGGTGACGACACCGAGCGCACCAAGACGACCGAAAATAGCGCCGTTCAGTCGCACAACCACGTGCAGCGGCTGCAGAAGATCGCCTTCATTCGTGCCAACGCACCTCGCGTTGCGATCAAGGCTCACTATGAGCCCGCGGAGAACGTGCCTTACAGGCGGTTCGTGCGAGTCAATATTCCGCCGAAGCTGGACAATGTGATCGTTGAGATTACCGAGACACCGAAGCTGTCGTTGCGGAATCTGACGATCGACTTTTCGGGCATCATCGTGCCCGCCAACCTCTATGCGTTCGACGCTCTCACGGAGGAAGGCGATCCCGGCAACGATATCGTTTTGCTCGAGAACGGCGGCGCTCCGACTCCGACCGACTTTGACGTCGTAATTCAGGCGGATGTGGTCAGCGGCACGACAAAAGCCGGATACGGCTTGGCGACGTGGACACACGTCAATGACGATCTAACCTACGAATTCCAATGGCAGCCGACGGATGAAAGCGAGCCGCCGCGTTCACTGATGTCCGAGCCTGGCGAGGATGAAGTTCGCTCTGGATATCTCAAGGACGGCGTTCAGTATCGTTTCCGCCTTCGGGCTTGGGGCGGCGGCACTCAGTCGGAGTGGACAGATTACGAGACGTTGACGGTTGTCATCGATCCGGTTGCGCCTAAGACGTTGACCTCGTTTACAGCAGCCAGCATCGGCCCGCATTACGGTCAGGCGCCATTTGCCTTCACGACAAAAAGCGACAGCCACCTTGCTGGCATCGCAATCTATCGCACGGCCTCGGGCGGCGCGTTTGATCCAGACACCGACTTTGTGAAGGTGATCCCAGCATTGCCGGGGATGACGTTCAGCGCAACGTTGGGCGACGCGCCAACGAACCTGGCGACCAACGGCGATTTCGCGGTCGCTGGGCCGCCGCCGACATTGGGACCGAACTGGACGATTACTGCTGGCCACGCTGATCATTCGGCTGGAACCGGCGGGTCAATATCGTGGGGAAGTCTGACGTTGGCGGTGGCTAACGTCATCCGCTACGGATTCACGATCAACAGCATCTCTGGTGCCTCGGCCGCGCTGACGCCTCGCATTACCGGCGGCACGACAGTTACCGGCACGGCACTTACCACCTCGGGGTTCAAGTCTGGTTCGCTCACTGCGGTAAGCGGCAACAACACTTTCGGCATGCTGGCAAGCACCAATGCCGTTGTTCAAATCGACAACGTCACCGCCTTCATCAGCACGATCGACCAGGAGCCAGCCGGCGTCTGGGATTATCGTGCCGTTCCGGTCAACGGGTCAGCCATACCGGCTGCGACCGTATCCGGCCCGCTGACCATAACCGTCATCTGACGCCTCCCACCATAAAAATCCAATCAAAGGCTCACGCGGGCCTTTTTCGCATGAGGAATCGGCATGGCGAACGAGATCAAAACAGCATTCGACACTGCGTTTCGCGACTACACGACCGACGGTGTTCCAAGCTCCGGCGCTAACAAGGTCAAGAAGAGGGAGGTTCGCGCGGCGGGTGAGGTGATTCAATCTGCCGTAAACGCGGCCGCGGCCGGCGTCCTCACATTTGCAACATGGACGGCTGCAGCAGCGATCGCCGGAACCATTGGCGGCCAAACTGCCTATGTCAAAGGTGATGCCGGCACGCACACAGATCCGGTTGTTGGCGGCACGGTTGCAAACACGGGCGAATATGCGTGGTCGGTCAGCCTCGCCGGTTGGCGGCGCATTGGTGGTCTGCCAGAGGACTTTTCAGACGACATCGATGTCCTACTGGAGTTGGCCGCCACCGCCGATTTGACGCTACTCACTGGCAAAGGTGTTCCGGACGCCGTTCTAAAAGGTCCGGATGGCAGAGCATATCGACTTGGCGATGGTGGTGTTCGCGCTGAGCCTGATGGCACGGTCACGACTCCAAATTGGTCGTTCGCGATCACGCAAGGTGCTCCGGGTGTCCCGGCCCGTATTGCGCTCAAGGGGCCAGATGGACGCGCGATGTTGATCGCACAGCCGCCCGTCGACCCGCTCGACATTCCCGAAGACGGCGCGCTTTTTACTCAGGCCGTCTATGACGCCGCGCAGACACGTGTTGAGACCGAGCGTCAGCGCCTGATGAGCCTCGACCTGTCCGCCTTGAAGCGCTCCACCGCGGGCTGGCGCATGGTGCCCCGCACAGGCCAGTCGTTCGAAGCGAGTGACAATATTGCGCGCCTTTTCCTCAACGCGGCCCGGCTGACGCTTGGCAAGTTCAATTTTTATGCGGCGTCTGTCGGTCCTGATGCGCGTTGCATGACTGACGGATCGACGTTCGTCACCTTCAATAGCGATGATCGTGACTTTTTCAGTCTTCGCGAGCAATGGGTCGGCGGCACAGGAAGCGACACCGTTTACACGGCGCAGCAAGTGATCGACGGCGCGTTCACTCAGAACTCCCGTGGTGGATGGCCGGGGGTCACGTCCACGTGGGCACGGCAGTACCTGCAGCGCGAATGGCTCGGTCTTGGTGATGTTGCGCAGACGAGCGTGATCGACGTCCCAATGTCCGCCGCGAAGTCTGAAGGCACGACGGCAGATGTGTACGGCGGCACGGGCAAGGCCCGCGCCATTGATATGATTCGCGTCTTCAAGGAAGCGATCGCAAACCACGCTGTTGGTGCCGGAGAAACGCTGACGCTGCCTTCAGCGGGCGCGGCCAAGGCGGTTGAGGTCTTCCATAATCTCCACGGTCAGCGGCCGAACACCGACGGCACCACGGGCTATGAGGCCGCAATTCAGGCCTTCATCACCGACTTCGCCGCGGCACTTGCAGATCCGACGACCGGGCTCAATCAAAGCGAGCCGTTTGCCTTCACGATGATGCAGCCCGGCGCTCTTGGCTGGGCGACGACAACGAACGTCACTTGCGACGAAATGAGCGCAATGGCGGACGATGTGACGGGAGGCAGCAAGTACATCTTCCTTATTGGGGCTATGTGGGACACGCCGTCCTTCGAAAACATTCCTATTGAGGCGACGTTTACAGGCTCCGTTGCCGGCGCGACACTGACGGTAACCGCCGTAGGCAGTGGCACCCTGGAAGTAGGGCAGTGGCTTCAGGGAGCCGGCGTTACCGGCGGCACCAAAATTACCGCCCTCGGAACGGGAGCCGGTGGAACCGGCACTTACACCGTCAGTCCTTCGCAGACTGTCGTCTCCACGAACACGTTCACCGCTGCGGAGCATCCCGACGCGCACAACGGTCATCCGCTGATTGGCGGCAACATCCTCATGGGCTGCCGGCAGGGTATCGCCGAGCATTACATTTTGGACCGCGGCGAAAACTTCTGGATGCCGAAGCCGCTGGCCGGCGAGACGGACGGCAACAAATTCCTGATTCCGATTTGCGGTAAGACTGCAGGATTGCACGTTGCGCCGGTCAACGTCGGTGTAACGCCGACCATTCAGGACAACTGGGGCTTCAGCCTCGAAACTCCGACGGGCAACGTTGCGACCATCACATCGCTGCGTGTCGTGCCCGGCTATGACCTTATCGAAGGCACGACCGAAGAAGGTGATCTGTCCGACTACACGGTAGCGCGCACGGGAAGAAATGACGGATCCAGTTACTTCGGTATTGTCAATGTGAAAGACAACTTCACCTGCAACTTGCCTGTCGAAATACCGTTCACGGCCGACCAGACTCGCGCCGTAGGTGGTTATGTCGAACCTGTTACTCGCAACGGCTATGGCCGTCACTACGAAGACATTCCTGGGTTTGTTGGAAAGATCGACTGGGGGAATCCGGTTCGCATCTGCAGCTTCACCATGGCCCCACTGGAGAGCTAAATGGCAATCACTACTGAGAACAAACTTTCCATCGTGGCGCCGCCTACGGCATTTGCGAAGGCTGGCATTTTTCTAGCCGACGCACTTGCAGACAGCATCACCGGCGCGTGGTTTTTCAACCAATTCGCCGGGGAGACGGACGATCAGGCGGGCGATCGGTGCTCTTGGAATTGGGCGGAGGGTGCAAGCAATGCGCGTTCCGCCCGCAAGTGGCCCGGGGGTGCGCCTGACTTTACCGATGGTTACGCCACATTTCCGAACAGCAAGCCGCTTGTCACGGACCTGACCGACTTCGAAACGACCGGCGGCTGTTTTCTGACTCTTGCCTGCACCGCGGACAGTTCCATCGGCGCTGGCGCACAGGATCGTGGCTTCGTCTGTGGAACCTACGGGAATAGCCAGAACGGCGGCTTCGGTTTTGAGTTCAACAATTGGGCGACGGGGGCGGCGCGAGTCATCGACTTTGCAGCATCGGCGCCAACCACTGCCGTGACGTGCTCAGTCGTGACCGCGAACAATGATTTGGCCAAATGGCGGATTTGGTTTGGGCGCACCGGCTCCACGCTGAAACTCACCAACAAGAGCGCCGATGGTTCGACTCCAGATCCGACGCAGGTCACGCTGACCGGCGGACGTCGGAAGGGTGGGCAGCGCTGGACAATCGGTGGACGGCTTACCACCGGCACCAATTACACGGCCGCGACGACCAAAAAGATCGCTTTCGTTCTTCGTTTCAATAGCGTGCCGGATACGGACGAACTTGCAGATCTCGTTGCTCAGGCCGAGGAGATTGCATTGCAGTCTGGCATTACGCCGCTCCTGACGACGCCGTGACCGGATCGCTTGGCGAACAGAGCGGTTTGCATAGCTTCACTTGCCGGTCTGCCCTGTGATCGCCTTGTAAACCTTGCGCATGATCGAGCGACCTCGCCCGTAAAGGGTCTTGGGTTTTTTGGCTTTAGGCGGGGTCTTCGGTTTCGCGGGTTTCTTGGGTAGATTGGTTTTGGGCGCTCGGTATGCGGCCTTTGTCGGGATTTCGTTTAGGGGCCGGTTTTCTGTTTCAGTCAGGTCCGCGATGCGCGCGAGAAGGTCGACAAATCGGGGGCGGTAGGCACGCTCTATTGCAACCGCCTTTTTCATCGAAGCGCGGGCTTCGGTAAGCGCACCTATCGACTCTTGAGCTTTCGAGAGGTTGTAGAGTACGCGTGCTGACTTGTTCCATTTTACGAGTTGACGTGAGAACAGGTCCTCCGCAGCACGGGTCTCTCTACCCACCCGAAGTGCGTGCGCGAAGTAGAATTGTCCGTCCTCAAAGTCAGGAAGGGCCGCGGCGACGAACGCCAAGTGGCGGGTGGCAGCAGGGATCTTCTTCCTCATCAGATATGACCGGCCGACGAGATAATGAATCGCCTCGTTGTACGGGCTCAGGTGGATGGCCTTGCGTCCAACTGCAATACACTGTGCGTAGTCTTGCTCTGAGAAACAGCGGTGCGCCTGGTGCAATAGGTCAACGAGTTCAGGCTGGGAGATAATCGTGCCCGCCTCGCGGAACCGAGGCATAGGAGCACCTTCGATGAAAGCCGCAATTACCTTCTTCAGCCCGGCAACCTGCTGAACGAAGCGGGCGCTGCTGTGGTCAACGCCTCTCAAGGTGTCGATGGTGACGGTTGGGAGATGCGCGAGACGAAGGGCGCCTACCAGATCCATTGGGTACATCTCGCCGGCATAGATGTGAACGCGCGTACCTGTTTCTTCAACGACCGGAACAATATCCGGAAAGTGGAGCGGCGCATCATCCGGCATATGCTTTTCGCTCGGACTGGTGGGAAGCTTCAGGACACTGTCGAAGCTAAAAGCGAGAGCTTGGCCTCCAAGCAATGCCGCATAGAGGATTGCTCCATAACCGCCCATGCTGGCGCCAACCGTTGTGATCTTGGTGATGCCATGTTCATTACAAAGATTTTGAATGAAACCCACGGTTTCGTCGGTCGTCTCGCCTAGACCCGGGACGCCCGCCTGATACCAAAAATTGCGTCCGTCGCTTACAAAGAGGAGATTTTCTTCGACCAATCGGCCGGCGCCCCAGAAGTCAAATCGTCCGTTGTTCTTGCCAGTCCCGGAGAAATAGATGACGAGATTTGTCGAGCCTTCCTTTGGTAAAAACTGAAAATTTGGTCCAGCCAATTCATTGGGAGTGCTTGAGATATCTGCCTGCGGACTCAGAGCATCCCCGTCATTTGATACTCCGTCGGTGGCGAGTATCTCGATGGCTTTAGCGTGTGCTGTCATGCAAGGTCTCACATTCATTATGCGTCGAAATCAACGGGATCCAAATCTGTTTGCGACATGGCATACTTCGCACTTAGTGCAGCAGCGCAGATTGCAAGAGCAGGAGTTGCCGCCGAGAAAGCAGGACCGTCATTAATCTTGGCAGTCGCATTTCGAGGGCTCCATCGGTAGCCTCCGGTGCATCCGGGAATCAATGCAATGGCGAGCCGCTGAGCGTGGTCGATCTTCCCGGTGAAATAGGGGATACGGCTCTGCCCGCCATCCGCAGGATATAGCCAAACCACCTTGCGCTCTTTTGAGCCGCCCTTGCCACGCGCCATCGTTACCTGGCGTTTGTAGCCCATGACGAGGCCGATGGAGATATCCAGTTGCCTGTCGTGCCCCGTGGCGTGCTGAATCTCTAAGATGAGATCGGCAAGTGGTTTCACTGCATTCGGTCTCCCCAAGATCGATCAATGCATAGCTGAGAATCTCAAACTCCTCAACCACCACACAGGAGACCCACATGGCTCGGGAAACTCTTCCCGTCGCCCTTGACCTTATGTTTGGTCACGAGGGCGGCTATTCGAATGTAAAGACGGACAGCGGCGGCCCGACGAAATACGGGATTACGCATAAGACGCTTGCGGCGCATCGTGGTCTGAAGTCGGTCACGGCTTCCGACGTGAAAGAAATGACGCTGGCCGAAGCGACCGCGATTTACCAGCGGTCGTATTGGGCTCAGTCCGGTGGCGATGTGCTGCCGGCGGGCCTCGACTATGCGGCGTTTGACTTCGGCGTGAACTCTAGTCCGACGCGTTCGATCAAGAAGCTGCAGACCGTACTTGCCGCCAAGGGCGTTTATTCCGGCGAGATCGACGGACACGCTGGAGAGCAGACGATCGCGGGGGTGGCGGCTTATCCCGGCGGCGTGCGGATGCTGATTATCGCGTTCTGCGATGAGCGGATGGCGTATTTAAGGACGCTGGGCGGAAAGACGGGTTTTGGCCCGAACGGTCGCGGCTGGACCATTCGCGTCACCGGCAAGGATCCACTCAAGAAGTGGAAAGACCAGCCTGGCGTTATTGGCAACGCTCTGCGGCTGACGCGAGCCGCCGGTCCCGCTCCAGTCAAGGTTGACGCGCCCGTCGAGGCTGGCGCCAAGGCCGACGCGAAGAACACAGGCTTGCCGGAAATCCTCAAGAAGCCTGAAGCATGGGGTCCGCTGGGTGGGCTGCTGTCGGCCGGTGGCGCGATTGCTGCTGGTAGCGGGCCGATGCAGTGGGCGCTTGCCGTTGCGCTTGTGGCGGGTGTTGCCGTGGGCGTTTGGTACTTCGTGCGCCGGGTGAGGAGTGGGGGATGACTTTATTCTTTGCGGGCCTCTGGGCTCGCTTGTCTGGATATCTGGCTGCGGCTGGCGTCGTGCTCGGTATCGTGGTCGGCGCTTTCCTCTACGGGCGCGCTGATGGCAGGCAAACCGAACAGGCGGCACAGAACAAAGCCAACGCCCGCGCACGAACACAATCGAAAGAAGTCGAAAATGAAATCAACGGTCTTGATGACGGTTCTGTTGATCAGCGCCTTGGCGAGTGGATGCGTGACGGCAAGCGGTAATTATTGCGATGTGGCCCGTGCTATCCGGCCTTCTGTTGTCGATAGCCTGACACCCGAAACGAAACGCCAAATCCTGGCTGAGAACGAAAAGCTCGCGAAGCTTTGCGGGGTGAAGCCTTGAGCGGCGCGATTACGTGGGAGCAGGTGCTTTTCTTCATTGGCCTGCTCGGCACGGTGGCTGGTGTCTGGTGGCGCATTGAAGGCAAGACCAAAGAGGCCGCCGCCAAGGGCGAGAAGGCCATTGAAGATCTCGCAGCCCATCGTCTTCACTGTTCGGAAGTATTTGCCACCAAGCAGGGCATGCACGAGCAGACCGCGCAGTTGCTGCGAGCGATCGAAGGCGTGGGCGGTCGCATCGACGGCGTGCACGAGCGGCTTGACCGCGTGCTTGAACGGACGGCCACTCGCCGCGCCACATAGCCCAACGGGCACCACCACCACAGGAGGCCGTAATGGCTACCGAACTACTTGCTACCGCCTCTACGGCGGCGAATTCGGCTGACGTTGTCGTCGATGCCAGCGCACCCGTCATCGTCATGATGAAGGACCAGGTCGCCGCCGACGCGCGCATTCGGATTCTCCTGAAGGACGAAGATGGCGCCTATTTCGATATCGGCGAACTGACGCCAGCGCGTCCTGCTTTGGGCCTGGGTCTTGCCGGCACCTACCGCCTAACGCGCGTCGCAGGCGCAACGTGCGGGGCGTTCAGTGCTTGAGTCGTTGTTTGTTCCGCTGTTTCAGCCGGTGGTGACGGGAGATGTGACCCGATTTTCAGGATCGCGCGTACCGCACGGCTACACCCGCACCACCTACAACGGCGTTTCCGTCACTTTCAACGGCGCCACCGTCTTCGATGACGGCAGGAACTTCTATTATCTGAGGGCCGCCTAATGGAAATTGCGAGTGTATTCGGCGCTAACGACATAGCGCTTCAGCGGGCTCAGTATGCAACCCTGTCGCGGTTCCATCGATGGAGAGCCGGGTTCAACGGCTTCGGTTCCATCCCCGATGTGATGGCATCACCGCCGACTGTGACCGTGGGTGCGGCCGGTGGCAACAGCACGATTGGCGGCTCAACTTCTGTCGGGATAGGCAAGGACGATACCCGCATGACGAAGCTTGGCGGCGCGTTCGAAGACAGCGGCGTCTACAAGCGAGGCACGAAGGGTGGGGTCAGATATCGGTTCGTCACCGATGGGTATCGCTTCGATATGCGTGTGCGATCGTACCTTGGGCAAAGCCAGTGGTCAGTATTCATTGACGGCAAGCCGGTATCGAAGGCTCGGTTCTCTGTTGAGAAGCCTGGGTTGAATGACGATACCGAGCATTTTGTGCTTTACGACTTCGGCGGCGAGACGTTGACCTATGAGCTTGCCAACGCCGCCGTTCTTGCTGCGGGATCGGGCTATGCTGTCGGTGACGTCATCACGCTTGCTGGCGGTACATTCACGACGGCCGCGCAGGTTCGCGTCACGGCCGTCAGCTCCGGGGCTGTGGTAGCTGCTGCCGTATATCTAGCTGGCAGTTACTCCGTCTCCGCTGCTACGATGACGCAGGGGTCGACAACGGGTTCTGGCACTGGTGCGACATTCACCGTGGCGCTCGGCAAGCTGCATACCGCGAAACGAATGAGATATGTCGAGATCGTCCTCGGCTTCGGTGTTCGTTTCGCCGGCATCAACGTCGATGGCGGTATCAGCGTCCTGCCATGGCCTGAGAACACCGACAAGGCCAAGCTGATGGTGGCTGGTGACAGCTTCATCGAGGGCATTCACAACACATGGGCGGCCGGCAACTGGTCTCGTCAACTTGCCTATATGCTTGGACTGCAAGAGCGGTTTGTTCAATACGGCACCAGCGGGCGCGGCTTCCTCAAAGGCACCGTGTTCTCGCTCGACTTGGCGGCTATCATCTCCGAAGCGCCAGACATGCTCGTCCTGCCTCTTGGCATCAACGACATGTTTCAGTTCGCATCGATCACGGGGGCGGCGCTGACGGCCGAAGTGACCGCGGACCTCAATGCTTTGCTGACGGGCCTGCCGAAGCTCCGGATCGTCGGGATCGGCCCCTACGCCGACACGACATCATCCAATGCGTGCACGACGGCTATTGCGGCAGGATATGCTGCTGTGTCAGATCCGACCCGCGTGGCGTTCTATGACTTCCGTGCGACCGGCGCATATACGCTCACAGGCGGCGGCTCTGGCTACACTTCCAGCGATGGAACGCATCCGGGCCAGACTGGTATGGATATGCTGGCGTCTGCGCTTGCACCGCCGGTAGCGAATGCTTTCCTCGCGATGACGTGACAATTGAGGCCGTGCCGGAATGGCTACGGAGCGGATTGCAAATCCGTCAATGTGAGTTCGATTCTCACCGGCCTCTCCACCACCACCACCAAGCCCCGCTGCCCTAACCGGCGGCGGGGCTTTTTTGTTTTGGCGGTGTTGGGCGCGACGGCGAACCGCCAACCGCGGTCGTTTGTTCCCAGCGCGTTACTCCGTCACCCTTGGCGGTGAGCAATCTCCATCGCGATCGGACGCGTAGTCAGTTCCGCTTCGTCCGTTACACCGCTTCGGAACATACCCAAGAGCTGGCTCGCAACCATCTCCGCCTCAATGCTCTCGGGACGAATGTTCAGCTCTCTGCAGCGGGCATCGATCACGCGGCTCAATTTCTCCATATCCTCCGAATCAAGAAAGTCGAACATGCTCCCACTCCCCAGCGAAACCATATCACCGGTAAAATATTGGGAGGGTTTCTCGGCTTCGCAAGAGGTGACGATTGTGCGACTTGCATGAAAAACCCGGCTGCTGAGGCCGGGTTCTCGACTAGAAGCGACAGTTGAGCCGCTAGTGCGTGGTGCTGTTTATAAGCGCGTCGATGAGTGCGATCTGCGAACGAGTGCCGCGCTTGTACTCGTTGATTAATATCTTCGCTTCTGCGGTTGCATCCTTGCGTGGAATGCGTTGCTGCGTGCACCAAGCGTCAAGAACCGACTGGAGCATGTTGAGGTCTTTTGGTGGTATTGCGATATCAGATTTCTGCATCATTTCCCTCCCAAGGATTGACATCTTTTTTGTGAGAAGCCGCCTCCCTGCGGCCTCCAGCGCATGCAACTTTAGTCTAACGCAGTAGGCGTTCAAGATGAAAATGGGGCATTTCACGTGAGGTACGTAACCGTTTTTTCCACGAACAATGGGGGTGCTGGTCCCTGGGCGAATTTTTAACACACGACGGGTCTGGACGGCACCACCACGCGGTATCCTCCAAACAGGTGACGACGTCTCCCTGAATCTCGTTCAAAATGCTTTTGAGCACGGGAGGGCTGCCATGGTCTTCACGCATCGACCGAATATCAGGCTCGACGTCAGTCTCGTCAGAGGCGTCTGGGTGGTGACCATTTTCAATGGTGAGCAAACGGAACACCGGTCGTTTCGCAACGAGAATGACGCGCGCGACTATGGCAAGGCAAGGCTGGAACAAATTCGTTCAGAGGGCGGAAAAATCCGGCCGGACACGAAACACTGATGTGCGAGCATCGTATCCTTTGACCTGGTCGGCGCGATCGACGACCTCATACGTTACTGCGTCGACGAACTCTCACTTCACTCGATTGCCCGTCCTCCGGTTCAACGTGTTGAAGGTCACGCGGTCCGAAGTCGACCCTGCACTGTGCAGCGCGACGGGGCAGGCAACTTCGCCAAATTTGAGAAAGCCCTTCCAAAGAGCACGTCCGGCCATGTCGATCATCTCCCGATGAACCCGACTTCAACGGAAGAAGATTACGTTTGTTCCGGCTAATACGCGAATCAATTGTGGCATTTGATGGGTTGTCGAGAGTAGAGTGAACCTATCCACGAGTATTGCGTTAGAGCAGTCGATAGCATCAGGCCACGAGAGGAGGGTGATGCCATGAACGCGAAACTCCACATCGACGGATCCTTTCAGGCAATGCGCCAGGCACTGGACGAGGCCAATTGCGCCTTCGTGAGTGAGGGGGCCGATCTGCATCGAGACGCTTTGCAGCGCCTCGGCCGCGCGCTGATGAACTCGATTGCCGAGATAATCGAGACTGACGGTGGCACGGACGGCTACCTCTACGGTGCGGACGGCATCGCCCAGGATATCGAAGATTGCTACCACAAACTGGTTGCCGAAGAGGAGGCGGCCGAGCCGGACGTGGCGCCGCGACGGGGAGGGGCATGCCAATG